>CAYVNR010000015.1:0-90755 GCA_964453045.1 uncultured Flavobacteriaceae bacterium | reverse complement strand
CTTTGGGTTCTGATGCCACAGGATTAGGTCAAATATTTTGGTACACATTAGAAGGACGTGATAAAGATGGTAATGTCACAGGTGGATGGGACTTACATGAATTACGAAGCATTCAGGATTATTATGTGAAATACGCTCTGTCATCAGCAAGTGGTGTTTCTGAAGTAGCTTCAATAGGTGGTTATGTGCAGGAATACCAAGTTGATGTTAACCCTGAATTGATGCGACAATACAATATAGGATTGCATCATATCGTAAAGGCAGTTAAGGATAGCAATAAAGACATCGGAGCACAAACCATTGAAATAAACCAAGCTGAATATTTGGTAAGAGGTTTGGGCTATGTGAAGTCTATTGCCGATATAGAAAATGCCGTAGTTACTTCGGAAGATTTCACATCCATTAAAATCAAGGACATTGCAAAAGTATCTCTAGCACCAAAAGAAAGGCGTGGTATTTTGGATAAGGAAGGTGCAGAAGTTGTTGGTGGTGTGGTGGTTTCAAGGTATGGAGCAAATCCGTTGAAAGTGATTAATAATGTCAAGGACAAAATCAACGAATTAAGTTCTGGTTTGCCTACAAAAGAACTAAAGGATGGGCGAACCTCTCAATTAACCATTGTTCCGTTTTACGATAGAACAGAGCTTATAAAAGAAACGTTAGGAACACTAAATGAAGCCTTAACTTTAGAGATACTGATTACCATTTTGGTCATTATCATCATGGTATTTAACCTTCGAGTGTCTGTACTTATTTCTGGACTTTTACCTGTGGCAGTTCTTATGGTGTTTATAGCAATGAAAGCGTTTGGAGTAGATGCTAATATTGTTGCCCTTTCAGGAATTGCAATCGCTATTGGAACAATGGTAGATGTTGGCGTAATACTGTCTGAAAACATTATTAGGCATTTGGATGAAAATCAAGATAAGTTACCAATCAATACTGTTGTCTATAACGCTACATCAGAAGTTTCAGGGGCAATATTGACTGCTGTTTTAACCACAATTATCAGTTTTATCCCTGTGTTTACCATGATTGGTGCAGAGGGCAAATTATTCAGACCATTAGCCTTTACAAAGACATTTGCATTAACAGCATCTATTATTGTTGCCCTCTTTTTAATTCCACCTTTCGCTTCGTTTTTATTTCAAAAAAGAGGCTTTAAAAAGATTACAGGATTTGTAATCAATGGTGTTTTAATCCTATTGGGACTTACAGCTATGATTTATGGCTATTGGCTTGGTTTGATTCTTATTGGTTTTGGTGTTGTGTCCATTTTAAAGTCAGAGCATAAAATAACCACTAGTCAAGCCAATTATACGAATATTATAATTTCAGCTTTAGCTATAGTGTTTCTATTAGCTGAGTATTGGCGACCATTAGGTGTGGGTAAAAGCTTCTTTTGGAATCTCATTTTCGTAGGTCTCATCTGTTTTGGATTGTTGGGAGTATTCACAGTCTTTAGAAGGTACTATACTCGTATTCTCAAATGGGCTTTAGCCAATAAGGTAGTATTCTTATCTATTCCTACCGTTATTGTAATCTGTGGATTTTTGATTATGAAAAACACAGGCAAAGAGTTTATGCCATCATTAAACGAAGGTTCTTTCCTTTTGATGCCAACATCATTACCACATGCAGGAGTCGAAGAGAACAAACGTGTATTACAGCAGTTGGATATGGCTGTGGCTAGTATTCCTGAAATAAAAACTGTGGTAGGTAAAGCAGGACGAGTAGAATCAGCCTTAGACCCTGCACCTTTATCCATGTATGAAAACCTTATTCAGTATAAACCTGAATACATGCTCAATAGTGATGGAGAACGCCAACGCTATAAGATTGACGAGAATGGTTCATTTGTACTCAAAAATGGTAAAACGACAAGTAACCCAAACCGTTCAGATAATGCTGTTAAAATGCCTGAAATTAGTTCAGATGACCTTATTGAGGATGATAATGGAGCATTTTATAGAAATTGGAGACCTGACATTAAATCTGCTGACGATATATGGCAAGAAATTGTTAGGGTAACAAAACTACCAGGTGTTACCTCTGCACCAAAATTACAGCCCATTGAAACTCGATTGGTCATGCTACAAACAGGTATGAGAGCACCAATGGGAATCAAGGTTAAAGGTCAAGACCTAAAGCAAATTGAAGACTTTGGCATTAAGTTGGAAAACATATTAAAGCAAGTAGAAGGTGTTAAGACCGAAGCTGTTTTTGCAGATAGGATTGTAGGAAAGCCTTATCTCTTAATTGATATTGATAGAGAAAAAATAGCACGTTATGGCATCTCAATTCAAGATGTGCAAGATGTCCTTAAAGTAGCTGTGGGTGGTATGGTATTGACCCAAACAGTTGAAGGTCGAGAACGTTATGGTGTACGTGTTCGTTATCCAAGGGAATTGAGGGCAAATCCAAACGAATTAAAGAATATCTACGTACCTGTTGAAAAAGGCAATCCAATTCCTTTAAGCGAATTGGTTGAGATTAGATATGAGCAAGGAGCACAAGTCATAAAAAGTGAGGACACCTTCTTAATTGGTTACGTTTTATTCGATAAGCTAAATGACTATGCAGAAGTCGGAGTTGTTGAGAATGCTCAGGCTTTAATACAATCAAAAATCGATTCAGGAGAATTGGTTGTACCTAAAGGGATTAGTTATCAATTTACAGGAACGTATGAAAACCAAATCAGAGCGGAGAAAACACTTTCAGTAGTTGTGCCATTGGCTTTAATTATCATATTCCTGATTCTGTATTTTCAATTCCGTTCAGTTTCCACATCCTTAATGGTATTTACAGGAATTGCAGTAGCCTTTGCAGGTGGATTTATAATGATATGGCTCTATGGTCAAGATTGGTTTTTAAACATCAGCATCTTTGGCGAGAACCTTAGAGATTTATTCCAGATGCACCCAATTAATTTGAGTGTAGCTGTTTGGGTTGGCTTCATTGCCTTATTCGGAATAGCAACTGATGATGGTGTGGTTATGGCAACCTATCTCACTCAAACCTTTGATAGAAACACGCCTGAAACCAAACAGGAGATTAGAGCATCGGTTGTGGAAGCAGGAACAAAACGTATTCGTCCATGCTTAATGACCACAGCAACAACCATACTCGCTCTTCTACCTGTACTGACTTCGACAGGACGTGGAAGTGATATTATGATTCCTATGGCAATACCAAGTTTTGGAGGCATGGTCATCGCCTTAATAACCTTATTTGTAGTTCCTGTGCTATACAGTTGGAAACAAGAATTACAACTTAATAAAGCATCAAAATGAAACAGAGAAAAAACAGTATGAAATTCGTCTTGGTTCTTGGCTTTTGTTTTTTGGCTTTGTGCATAAATGCACAACAACTGGATGTCTTGACCAATGAAGCATTGGCAAACAATCCTGAAATTCAATCTTTTGAATTAAAGTATCGAGTAGCTACCGAACGAGTAAATGAAGCCAATACATTACCTAATACAGAATTTGGCGTAG
The DNA here is from genome assembly GCA_964453045.1 of uncultured Flavobacteriaceae bacterium. GTDB lineage: Bacteria > Bacteroidota > Bacteroidia > Flavobacteriales > Flavobacteriaceae > Winogradskyella. The sequence goes on along the minus strand of CAYVNR010000015.1, from coordinate 87,258 downwards.
GTTATTTTGTAAGTGAACCTGAAACTCGAACAGGAGCACAACGTTTTAGGATTTCTGCCAAACAAATGTTGCCTTCTTTTGGTGCAATTACAGCAAGAGAGAATTATATCAGTTCACTATCCGATGCTATATATGAAGATATAGCCATTGCAAAACGAAAGTTGGTAGCATCCGTATCACAATCCTATTATAGCCTATTTGCCCTCAAAGAGAAACAAGCTGTTTTAGATGAAAATATGGCTTTGCTAAAAACCTACGAAGAGTTGGCATTAAACTCTGTTGAAGTCGGTAAAGCTTCAGCAGTAGATGTCCTGCGATTACAGATGAGGCAAAATGAATTGGAGCAGTTAAAACAAATCTTGGAACAAGAGTATTTGGCTGAACTGACCAAGTTTAATAAGCTTTTAAACAGAGATAAAAGTACAGAAGTCCTTCTTCCAAATGAATTGATAATTCCAAATGCTAACGACCTTGTTGATACTGAAAATTTGGGACTTCATCCTGAATTATTGAAGTATAACAAACTCTATACGTCCATAGAGCAATCAGAATTATTGAACCAAAAGGAAGGCAATCCGATGTTAGGTTTTGGATTGGATTACATCGCAGTTTCGGAACGTCCGAATATGGATTTTAGCGATAACGGTAAGGACATTGTTATGCCAATGGTAAGCCTTTCTATTCCAATTTTCAATAATAAATACAAGTCAAAGTCTAAGCAAAATAAATTAAAGCAACAAGAGGTTTTAGCTCAAAAAGAAAGTCGTTTAAACACTTTGGAAGCCTTACTCGATGAAGCCATCAAAAAGAGTGCTTCTGCAAGAATTAGTTACAACACCCAAATCAAAAATTTAAAACAAGCTAAAGATGCCGAAACCATTTTAGTGAAAAGCTACGAAACTGGAACGATTGACTTTAATGATGTTCTGGATATTCAAGAATTACAGTTAAAATTTCAAATGAGTCAAATAGAAGCGATTAGAAGCTATTATTTACAAAGAACCATAATCAATTATTTAACTAATAACTAAAATTTCAATTACAGATGAAACATACATATAAAATCACAGGAATGACCTGTGGCAATTGCAAGACAACTGTTCAGGACAGTTTAAGCCAAGTTGAAAACGTTACCAATGTGGAAGTAAGTCTCGAAAACCAAGAGGCTACAATTACTATGGATAAACATGTAGAACTCGGAAAACTTGAAGAGGTACTACCTTCAAAATATACGATTTCTCAAAAAGAAGAAAAGAACGTGTTTGCTTCTGCAAATGCTTCAAACTTTCAGCAAGAAGAAGAGAAAACCAAACTACAACAGCTAAAACCACTATTGCTCATCATATTTTATATAACTGTTGCAAGTGTTCTGTTACATTATAAAAATTGGAACTGGAGTGATTTTATGCTCGACTTTATGGGCTTGTTTTACATCGTGTTTAGCTTCTTTAAGATGTTAGACCTCAAAGGATTTCCAGAGTCCTTTAAAATGTACGACCCATTAGCAAAACGAGTACCTGCATACGGTTGGATTTATCCTTTTATTGAAACGGCTTTAGGGCTAATGTTCTTAATGCGTTTTCAAGTGGAGATAGCTTTAGTTATCACGCTTATTGTATTAGGAATTACAACCATTGGAGTTACAAAAACACTATTGGATAAAAAGTCAATTCGATGTGCCTGTCTAGGTACAGCCCTAAAACTTCCGATGACAGAAGCCACTTTTATAGAGAACGCCATTATGATTGTTATGGCAAGTTTAATGTTAATCTTTTAAATCAAATTATCATGGAAAATCACAGCGAAATGAAAAAATCAAACTATAAAAAATTCGGTCTAATGATGTTGGTATCATTTATAATGATGTATGCTATCATGTTTTTAAATGCATTTGAATTAGACCATGTGATGTTAAGCACAACTAGAACTTACATGACTTTACTCATGGTCGCACCAATGGCAGTTTCTATGCTTTTGTTTATGTGGAGTATGTATAAAAACACTAAAGTAAATTTTATGATTATTGGTGTTTCAATAGTTGTATTCTTTGGATGTCTTTATGGATTACGAACACAAACACCGATTGGAGATATTCAATGGATGAAAGCAATGATTCCTCATCATTCGTCAGCCATTCTAACGAGTTCAAATGCAAATTTTAAGGATGCAGAAGTTCAGAAATTAGCAAATGACATTATAAAAGCACAGGAAAAAGAGATTGCTGAAATGAAAGCAATGATTAAACGTCTTGAAAATGAAAAATAATACACCCTTAAAGCTTAATTCTTATTTGGCAATTGTCTTTGGGTTAATCATCATTTCTACCGAAACTTACAGGAGATATGGAGACTTTGGGCATTGGTCGAGATGGATGGATGATTATTTGATAGGACTTTTTCTCATAATACCTGCAATACTAGTTTTAAAAGGTCATAAATTCTCAATAAGTCTATTAATTGCAGGATGGGCATTTAGTTCTGGATTACTTTATGGAAGCTTTTTTAGTAAAGTAATCGATGTAGAAAATATCAAACAGAGTAACATTCCTACGGCAACTCTAATTGACCTAATCGGAATAGCATTGTTTGTTTCTGTTGCATCATTACTTTGGCTATTAATATTAGAATACAAAAGATTAAAAAAAGACAACGAAAGATGAAGAAGTATTTAATTTACATCGGAATATTGGCAATAGGGTTGCTTCTAGGTTGGCTATTATTTGGTGGCTCTAATGACCAAAATAAAGAGCATAATCATAAAGAAGCCAACAAAGCTGAACAACTATGGACATGTTCCATGCATCCACAAATTATGCAACCAGAACCTGGGGACTGCCCTATCTGTGGTATGGACTTAATTCCTGCCGAGACAAGTTCTGGTGGATTGAACCCAAACGAGTTTAGATTAACAGAAAACGCCATTGCTTTAGCAAATATTCAAACATCGATTGTTGGTAGTGGTACGACAGATAATTCCTCTATTACATTGTCAGGTAAGATTGCTGAAAATGAGGATGCCAATGTGGTTCAGGCAAGTTATTTTTCAGGACGTATTGAGCGTTTAAACATTAGTTCTGTTGGAGAAGAAGTCCGAAAGGGTCAATTATTAGCGACTATCTATTCGCCTGAATTATTCTCTGCCCAACAAGAATTGATTACAGCTTCAACAATAAAAGAAACGCAACCTGAATTATACAAAGCAGTTCGCAATAAATTGAAGCTATGGAAAATTTCCGATAGTCAGATTAATCAAATTGAAGCATCAGGTCAAGTACAACAAAACTTTCCTATTTATGCCACAGTTTCTGGTACAGTTTCAGAAAAATTAGTAGAGCAAGGCGACTATGTTAAGCAAGGTCAAGCTTTGCTGAAAATCACGAATCTAAATACAGTTTGGGCATTATTTGACATCTACGAAAATCAAATCGGTTCATTCAAAAAAGGACAAGAGATTTCGATAACGACAAACGCTTATCCAAATGAGGAATACAAAGCAAAGGTTGATTTTATAGACCCAACAATGAATCCTTCAACACGAACCGTAAAACTGCGAGTAGTGCTTAATAATTCCGATGGAAAGTTCAAAACTGGAATGTTTGTAGAAGGAGATATTGAAAATAATAATATAAATGACGAGCAAACATTGACAATACCGACTTCTGCCGTTCTATGGACAGGAAAGCGTTCTGTTGCGTATCTGAAGACAAACCCAAATGAGCCAGTTTTTGAAATGAGAGAAGTAACATTAGGAAAGCAATTAGGCAATAATTATGAAGTTACAGAAGGATTGAACAATGGCGATGAAATTGTAACAAATGGCACATTTATAGTCGATGCTTCCGCACAGCTTCAAGGTAAAAAATCTATGATGAATAAGGAGGGTGGTAAAACCATGACTGGACATGAAGGTCATAATATGAAAGCATCATCAGAACAGATTGACTTTAATGTCAATGTAGAGCAATCTTTTCAGTCAGTCATAAATGCCTACCTAGAACTTAAAGATGCTCTCATCCAATCTGATGTATCATTGGCTTCCAAAAAAAGCGAAACGTTCAGAAAGGTGTTAGAGGAGATTCCAGTCAAACAAAGAGAACAAACGCATAGTTATTGGTCTATGCTTCATAAAACATCAAAAGGTATCAATGAAAATGTAAGTCTGGAACATCAGAGGAAACAATTTCAAATTCTTTCAGACAACCTAATAAATATGGTAAAAAGCTTTGATAACCTTAACAACACCCTGTATGTTCAGTTTTGTCCAATGGCAGATAATAACAACGGTGCATACTGGCTAAGTAAAGACGAGAAGGTTTTGAATCCTTATTTCGGAGATGCCATGCTAACCTGTGGAGAAGTAAAACAAGTAATAGAATAATTGATAATAATTAAATTTTTAAGAATGAAGAAAGTAATTTTAAGTGTAGCTGTAATAGTAGCTATGGGTTTAACAAGTTGTAAAAACGAAACAAAAAAAGAAACAGAAACAAACACAACTGAAGTCTCAAAAGAAATGGCGATGACGGATTTATCTTTTGGAGTCAGAGGAAATTGTGGTATGTGTAAAAGTACAATTGAAAAAGCCGCGAATAATGTAGATGGAGTGGCAAGTGCAAATTGGGATAAAGACAAAAAGAAAATTGATGTCTCATTCGATAGTTCTAAAACAGATGAAATGGCAATTCACAATGCCATAGCTGAATCTGGTTATGATACAGAAAAGGTAGCAGGAAGTGAGGAAGCTTATGAGAATTTACCTGATTGCTGTAAATATGACCACGATATGGCAATGAATCAGTCTGGAGAAGTAAAAGCTGATGACCATTCTGACCATAACCGTTAGGATGATACACCATTTGAACAAAAAAGCCTCAAATTGAGGCTTTTTTTTATTTACTATAAAAATATTAGATTTTATTATATGTATCAAATGGCAAAGTACCTACTTTCAATTTAGCCTACCCTTATTTTCTTTATGGGGATACCCCACTAAATTTCAGAAGATTCAATTATATAATAATATAATTTACTAGGAGTCCCAAAGAATAAAATTTTCTTTGATAGATAAAATCTTTTCTTATTCTGGATGAGTTATAAGCTTTAGACTTGACCTGTAGCTTGACCTATAAATCAACAAAGGACTTTACAAATTTGTAAAGTCCTTTATTTACTATGCTCCTCAGACTGGGCTCGAACCAGTGACCCTCTGATTAACAGTCAGATGCTCTAACCAACTGAGCTACTGAGGAAGATTGTTTTCGCAATAGCGAGCGCAAATATAAATTATTTTTTAATCTCTACAATATGAAAATCTATTTTTTTAGAGCTATTTCTAAATTTATTTAACGCGTAATAGCTTTAAAAATATCATTACCATTTGCAAACAGTACTAAGGCAATTAAAATAAAAAACCCTACGATTTGCGCACGCTCTAAGAATTTTTCACTTGGTTTTCTCCCAGAAACCATTTCGTACAACAAAAACATAACGTGGCCTCCATCTAAGGCAGGTATTGGTAATAAATTTAAAACAGCAAGCATAATTGAAAGAAATGCGGTTAACTTCCAAAAGGCTTCCCAACTCCAAAAATCTGGAAAGATATCATAGATCGCCTTAAAGCCACCTAAGCCTTTGTATGCTCCAGTACTTGGGTTAAAAATAGCTTTGAGTTGAGAGAAGTAATTAACTATTGTAGATTTAAATTTGGTAGCGCCAGCTACAAAACTCTCACCAAAAGAGTATTCTCTCCGAGTAACATCGTAATAACCTAATTCTGTAAATCGTTTTGCATCGATAAGTCTAAAAATATTCAGTTTAGCATTATTGTTAACCTTAAGGTCCTTTGTAAGCACATCATCGCCTCTTAATATTTCTGCATTGACTGTTTGTCCTTTAAGGTTTTGTAATTCTTCTTCAAACAAATCAAAATAATCTAGCTTTTTTCCATTAAGGCTTAAAATGACATCACCCTTTTTTAAATCCGCGGATTTATTAGCCGAAGAATCTGGAACAGATTCAACAATAAAAGGGTATCTGTATCTAAATAGATTTCTACTACCTTGATCCGATAGCTGACCCAAAAAGTTTTCGGGCAATGTAATTACTTTGGTTTGGCCATCTCTTTCAATAGTCATTTGTTCGGCACCAATAATATACTGTCCAATTTCTGAGTCTTTTTCAATATTCTGGTCATTAATGGCCAGAACCTTATCCCCTGTTTTAAAACCTGCTTCTTGAAGCACAGGGTTTTCAATTAAATAACCGCCTTTTAGACTATCTATTTTAATATCCGTATCTCCATAAAAAAAGGATACAAACACAAAAATTACGTATGCCAAAATAAAATTAACCGTAACACCACCCAACATAATGATTAGTCGTTGCCAAGCGGGTTTGGACCTAAATTCCCACGGTTGAGGTGGTTGTGCCATTTGCTCTTTGTCCATGCTTTCGTCGATCATCCCGGCAATTTTCACATAACCACCAAGCGGTAACCAGCCAATACCATAAACGGTTTCCCCTATTTTCTTTTTAAATAGCGAATACTTTACGTCAAAAAAAAGGTAAAACTTCTCAACTTTGGTTTTAAAGAGTTTTGCAGGTATAAAGTGCCCTAGCTCGTGCAATACGATTAGAAGTGATAAACTCAGTAAAAATTGGGATATCTTTATTACAAATTCCATGTAGTCATTTTCAAATTTCGATTGACAAAAGTAATGTTTTCAAGGCATTTAGAAAACAATTGTATTTTTAATCGATTTATTTTTAACAACGATTTATAAATCGTAGAGTTTCAGCATCATATTTGTGTTAAAAAAGTTCAAGAAAATTAGCTTGAATTGTACCTTTGTTATTTAGAATTTGAACTTAAAATTTATGTCATTTCTTTCATACTTTAAGCGGTATAGAAACTTCGGTATATTTTTCAGCGTACTGTGTATAATCATTATTGCGGTTATATATAACATCCTTAGTGTAAAACAACCTTTGCCTATCTATCAACCTGCTATGGTCAGCGAAGAATTAGTGGATAGCACTATTCAGCATAAAGCAAAGTACCACAAAATAGCAGATTTTAACCTTATCAATCAGAATGGCGAAACTATAACCCAAGATACCTATAGGGACAAAATATATGTTGCTGATTTCTTTTTTACAACGTGCCAGACCATTTGCCCAATTATGACGGATCATATGTACAAAATTCAAAAAGAAATTATTAATGATGATGATGTAATGCTATTGTCCCATTCTGTAACACCAAAAATCGATAGTGTAGCCCAGCTTAAAAAATATGCAAAAAAGAAAGGTGTTATTGACCGAAAATGGAATCTGGTAACAGGAGACAAAAAACAAATCTATGAGCTGGCAAGAAAAAGCTATTTGGCGGTAAAGACAGATGGTAATGGGGATGAATATGACATGATACATACCGAAAATTTTATGCTTATAGATAAAAATCGCCAGATCAGAGGTTTTTATGATGGCACACAACCAGAGGATATTGAGAAACTTCTTAAAGACATCGAAACTTTAAAACACGAATCTTAAATTCTTTAAAAAGGGTTTTAACCACTTGAAATTTTAGCTTATTTTTGCTTCTTTAAAATTATTCTAAATAAGCGAAGCCTGTTTTTAAAATTGATAGCTGTGCTCACTTCAATTTAGGTTGAAGTCTCAAAATTTATTTAAGGATTTGACATTAGCAGATTTACAACGAGGGCAATTAGGTATTATTACCGATGTGTCCTCCATTCATATTCCATTAAAGCTCCTAGAGATGGGATGTTTACCTGGCAATTTTGTTAAGTTAGTACAAATCGCTCCTTTTGCAGATCCCATGTACCTAAATATCAACGGATCGCATTTAGCGATAAGAAAAGAGACTGCTATTCACATATTAATAGAGACCGTAGATGAGTAAGCAAATCAATGTCGCTTTAATAGGAAATCCCAATACAGGAAAAACCTCCGTATTTAATGCCTTAACAGGTTTAAATCAAAAAGTAGGCAACTATCCTGGCATTACAGTAGATAAGAAAGAAGGTATTTGCAAACTACCCAATGGTGTTAAAGCACATATTATAGACCTACCTGGCACTTACAGTTTAAATGCATCTTCACTTGACGAGAACGTAGTCATTGAGCTGCTTCTAAATAAAAATGATAAAAATTTTCCTGATGTGGCGGTCGTTGTCACCGATGTTGAAAATCTAAAACGAAATCTATTATTATTTACGCAGATAAAAGACTTAGAGATACCAACCATTTTGGTCATTAATATGTCTGATCGTATGGATCGTAAAGGGATTTCACTAGATTTAGATTATTTAGAAGAACATCTCGAAACCAAAATTGCTTTAATCAGCACAAGAAAAAATAAAGGTCTTACAGACTTAAAAGAGCTTATAGCTGATTTTGAAACCCTTTCCGTTAAGCCTTGTATGAATGCATCTTCAATTGATGAGGTTTATTTTAACGACTTGAGGAAAGCCTTCCCCAATCAGTTATTGTACAAGCTTTGGCTTGTCATTACACAAGATGTTAACTTTGGGAAAACCGATAGAAAAACCATTGATGCCGTCTCAGATTTTAAGACCAAGTCTAAGGCCGATTTAAAACGTCTTCAGCAAAAAGAAACGATAAAGCGTTATCAATTTATTAACGAAACGCTAAAAAAAGGACAGACCATTGACCTCAAAGCTGCAAAAGACCTTAGAATAAAACTCGATAGAATCTTAACGCATAAGGTTTGGGGCTACGTTATTTTCTTTGCCATTTTACTTCTCATGTTTCAAGCGGTTTATGATTGGGCAACTTACCCAACAGATTTAATCGATGCTGGGTTTTCAAGCTTGGCAGATTGGGTAAAAAACAAGCTTCCTGACGGTGCATTTACCAATTTATTGGCAGAAGGAATCATTGCAGGGATTGGTGGTATAATGGTATTTATTCCTCCTATAGCATTCCTGTTTTTATTCATTTCGCTTTTAGAAGAAAGTGGGTATATGAGTCGTGTGGTTTTTTTAATGGATAACATTATGAAACGGTTTGGCCTAAGCGGAAAAAGCGTTGTACCTCTCATTTCTGGTAATGCCTGTGCTATCCCAGCTGTTATGGCAGCAAGAAATATTGAAAGTTGGAAAGAGCGTCTTATAACAATCCTTGTTACACCATTTACAACATGCTCGGCACGTTTACCTGTTTATGTTATCATTATTTCTTTAGTTATTCCAAGCGGTACTTTTCTAGGTATAAGCTATCAAGCATTAACATTAATGAGCCTTTATATTATCGGGTTTTTAACAGCGGTTTTTTCAGCCTATATTTTAAACAAGATTCTAAAAATTAAAAGTAAGTCTTATTTTGTTGTAGAAATGCCAAGCTACAAAATTCCATTACTTAAAAATGTTCTTTTAACGGTCATTGAAAAAACAAAGACATTTGTTTTCGAAGCCGGTAAAATAATTTTGGCAATATCTATAGTGCTTTGGTTTTTGGCTTCCTATGGGCCAGGCGAGCAGTTTAATGATGCAGAAAGTATTATTAAAAAAACACATCCCAATCTTTCTGAAAATGCACAGAATGACATCATCGCCGAGCATAAATTAGAACACTCCTATATTGGAATTATTGGTAAAGCCATAGAGCCTGCAATAAAACCATTGGGTTATGACTGGAAAATAGGAATAGGACTTATAACCTCCTTTGCGGCAAGAGAGGTTTTTGTTGGTACTTTGGCAACAATCTACAGTATTGGGAGCGCTAACGATATTGAGAATGAAGATGAAGCCATGTTAACCATAAAGAGCAGAATGGCAGAAGAAGTCAATAGTGACGGCACTAAAGTATTTAACTTGGCTTCTGGTATATCTTTGCTATTATTTTATGCTTTTGCCATGCAATGTATGAGTACATTGGCTGTTGTAAAACGTGAAACCAATTCTTGGAAATGGCCATTATATCAACTGGTAATTATGAGCAGTTTTGCTTATCTTGTAGCTTTAATAGTATATCAAGTCATAAAATAAAGAATGAATAAAATAAGATTTTTTGGACTTTTACTTGTTGTAACCGGTATCGTATTGAGCCAATTACAGCTTAAAAATAATTTTGCGGAATTTCTTATGGGATTATTTGTTGGATCTGGACTGGTGTTTCTTATTACAGGACAAATACAACTAAAATCGAAAAAATAGATGAATACGGTTATTCAAAACATATTGGTTTTTACAACATTAGTTTTTGCCTTAATATTCTTGATTAGAAAATTCATTTGGAAACCCAAGAACGCAAAATCCGATAAAGCTTGTGGAAACGGCGGTTGCGGTTGTGATTAAGCTATTTCGTATTCATTTTATAAAAACATTGTGGATCTTGCCCCATGTTTAAAATTACTATAATCACAGGAGTTGTTGTTTCATGATTCTAAAAAATTGATAGTGTAGCAGATGGATTTCTCTATCCTAAACCAACATCTAATGTCATCATTACAATAAACCCTCCTATAAATCCTAGCGTCGCAATATCAGTATATTTATCGCGCTGAGTTTCGGGAATTACTTCCTCAACTACCACAAAAATCATCGCACCAGCAGCAAAAGCCAATGCGTAGGGTAAGATAGGTTGAAAAAAAGTAACCGCTACAGCTCCTACAACTGCTGCAACTGGTTCTACAATTGCCGAAAGTTGTCCATACCAAAAACTTTTAAAACGGCTTACACCATGGCGTCGTAAAGGCATGGACACAGCAATACCTTCAGGAAAATTCTGAATTCCGATACCCAAAGCCAATGCTACTGCACCACCAATGGTCGCTTCGGGAATTCCAGCCGCAACACCACCAAACAACACGCCAACAGCCAAGCCTTCTGGTATATTGTGAAGTGTAATGGCCAATACCAAAAGTGTTGTACGTCTCCAAGGTGTTTTAACACCTTCTTTTTCATCCTCTTTAAAATTGATGTGTAGATGTGGCATCACCTTGTCCAAACCGTATAAAAACAGAGCACCAAGAGCAAACCCAACAACAGCTGGGATAACTTTTACAAAACCTTCACCTTCACTCATCTCTATTCCAGGAGCTAATAAACTCCAAAAACTTGCTGCTACCATGACTCCTCCAGTAAAACCTAACATGCCATCGAGTACAGCTCGGTTCATGCCTCTAAAAAAGAACACTAAAGATGCCCCAGCTGCAGTTAAAATCCACGTGAATAGTGAGGCGTAAAGAGCCCCTAAAACCGGATCGATTGATTCAAAATATTGTATGATACTATCCATAGATCTATAATTTTTTTACATAAATATTATTAGTGATAGCTTTAGACATAACCATCGACTTCTTATTGATTACTAAAGTCATGGACTGATCAAAATCTTCTTGATCCTCCACTTGTATTTCCGTACCGATGCCAATCTTATATTTGTCTAAATATTTCAAAAATTCTGAAGAAGAATCAATAACTCCCACGCAAGTATATGTTGTGCCCAATTTGGCTTGAGATAGTACAATCTTATTGGTTCTTTGAATTTGTCCATTTTTATCAGGAATAGGATCTCCATGCGGATCGTGAGTCGGAAAATCTAAAAAAGCATCTAATTCATTAATTAACTTTTGGGACTTAATGTGTTCTAACTGCTCTGCTACATCATGAACCTCATCCCATGAAAAATTTAATTTATCAACTAAAAACACTTCCCAAAGACGGTGTTTTCTAATGATGTCAACCGCAGTTAACCGTCCTTTTTCTGTTAAATTAACACCTCTATATTTAATATAGGTAATGAGATTTTTTTCAGCCAATTTTTTTAGCATATCTGTTACTGAGGATGCCTTTGCGTCAACTTTATTGGCAATAGCGTTAGTACTAACGCCAGATTTTGAGGTTTGGCTTATATGGTAAATTGACTTCAAATAATTTTCTTCTGTTAATGTTGTTAGCATATTAGGGTTGCTTTAGTATAGACAGCATTTCTTTTGGTGGAATATAACGATAATAGCGTTTTATAATATTGAAATTCTCATCTAAAATTACAGTCGCCGGTAATGCTAAGTCCTTGTTTTTTCTACCTGCCAATAGTTCTGGTATCTGGTGATAGGCCGTTCGTTTCTTTCCGACATTAAGATTAACAAATTTCTTTTCTCCTAACTGAATCGTGTCTTTAGATTCTACATTAAATTTAACGCTGTAATAGTCAGTGTTCAATAGTTCAATAATATCGGGTTTTGAGTAAACCGCTTCTTCCATTTTTTTGCAATACACGCACCAGTCTGCATAGAAATTAATGACCACCTTTTTTGGCGCTTCTGCAAAGGCTGTTTCCAATTCTTCAAAAGATAACCAATTGACATTTGGTTTTGGTGTAAAACTCAAAATGAAACAACCTATTAATACTATGATTCCCAAATATCTCATTAATGCATCTTTCCTATTTTAATGCCCAAGAAAAAAGTTCTTGGTAATGACGGGCCATATACATAATCTGAATCTCTTGTTGGACCAGTATCAAAATCATCTTGAAAACTATTAAACATGTTTTTTATACCAGCATTTAAAGTTAACTGAAATTCTTCAGATACATCAAAATGAGCTTCAGCATTGAGATTTAAATCAAAAAACGGGTCGCTTTCGTTTAGACTTAAAAACCCAGATTCGCTAATAACACGTGGCACAATCATTTTTCCCGTATACGTTCCTGTTACAGAAAAACTATACCTGTCGTTAGGTGTCCAATTGGTATTTAGGTATCCATAAAAATTAGGGTTTCTAGTAAATTCTGAAATGCTAATGTCGCTTTCGTTGGGGTTACTTCCGTCTGCTTCGAACAATAGTTGTGGTTCGTCGTACTCCGAGCGTTGCAAGGTGCCACCTAACTGAAATAGCCATTTTTTTGATGGGGATATACCAAATTCGAAATTTGCACCATAAACCCTGGCTCCTTCGCCATTTCTTACTTCTTCAACAATGGATCCATTTGGCAACTGTACTCCTGTACTAACTAAAGTAAACGGATCTTCAAGGTTGGTGTAAAACCCTTCCAGTAAAATGTTTGTCTGTATTCTGTTAAACTCTCTTGTATAATTGAATGAACCCGTGAAAGCATTTGAAAATTCTGCATCTAAATCATCAGATAGTATCACAAACTGAGGTTCACCACCAACGGATGAAATGTGTAAATCCTCATTAAAAGCCTGTGGTGCTCTAAAACCTCTAGCGTAACCACCCCTAAATTTTAAATCTTTGGTCAATTGATAGGCTAGAGTAAGTCTAGGGTTTAAAGTTGTTTGTGAAATATCTGCGTTTCTCGAAATATCACCAACATCATAAGTGCCATCAACACTTATATGATCTATTCTTGAGCCAATTAAGGCAGAAAAATCCTTATTGGGTTTCCACTCATATTGTGCATATAATCCAATGGCATTGACACTCTGGTCTATACGTCTGTTGTATCCCGCAATATTATCTTCAGTTGTACTAATATTATATTCGATTCCTGAAGTGAGTATATCGCGGTTAAATTCTTTAGTAAACTGAAAGCCACTAGCCACAGCCAAGTCTTTTGTAATACCATAAGCATTCAAAGCAGTTAAACTGTCTTGTGGTGTTCTGCCACCACCCAAACCACCATAGTAACTGTCTCTATCTGTATATTGTACCGAGCTATATATTGAGTAATAATTGGTATTTGCTGCATTATTGAAATCATAACTAACACTTCCCATAATAGTATTATGGGTCAACTCTTCAGTAATATCTGTTAAATGTGGTGCTAAATCCAAGCGATCACCACCTCTACGATATTCATTTAATACCGTAGCATCAACAGTAAGTCGGCTTCGATCTGTTGGTTTGTAATACAATTTAGTGCCAAAGGTTGTATTTTTCAGTTCCACCATTTCGGTAAAGCCATCTCCGTTGGCATCCCATGAGTCCCTATTTCTATGAATACCATAGAATGTTGCTCCACTTCTTAAATCATCAGCAACCAAAGATGTGTTAAAACTAAGCAAGCGATCTGGTGTATCGCCATCCACTAAGCCTAAATAGCTACCAACTTCCCACGTATTTAGAACAGGGTCTTTTGTTATTATATTCACCGTACCTGCAATGGCATTAGAGCCAAAGAGTGCTGAACCTCCACTTCTAACAATCTCTACTTTATCTATAATCTGCGTAGGTATTTGCTCAAGACCATAAACGCTATTAAGTGCACTAAAAACTGCACGGCTATTTACTAAAATTTGTGAGTAGCCACCATCTAAGCCATTTAACCGTACCTGTGTGAACCCACAGTTTTGACAATTGTTCTCTACACGAACACCGGGCGAATAGTTCAAGCTCTCTGAAACTGCAAGGGATTGTGTAGCGTTAATTAACTTTTCACCTAATGTGTTCACTATTATTGGAGCTTCCTTTTTATTAACTCTATTTCGTGTTGCACTAATTACGACTTCATCTAGGCCTAGTAAATCTTCAATTAAAATGATTTTTAAATTGGTCTTATTTGTTTCAGTTATTATAATGGTATCGGCTTCGGGCTTATATCCTAAGGCATTGACGGTTAATTTGTATTCACCATAAGGTATTTTTAAAGTGAATTCCCCATTCTTATCTGAATAAGTAGAATAAGACTTAGAAGAACTTTGGAACTCTAGTAAAGCGTAAGATATAGATACATCATCAGAACTCACATTACCTTTTACATGTATTTCTTGCCCTAACAATGTGTTAAGACCGAGCAAAAAAAATATGACTATATTTCTCATTCACATAAATTTTATGCAAATATAAATATATTTTTAGGTATATCTAAAAATATATTTATTGTGATAACAAAATTATTTTTTCTATAGTTTTAAGGATGTGTTTATTCAATCTTTACTTTTTCTCCTAACGAGAATAGATCATTGTCTTTAGAGATGAAAGAGCGTGACAAAATGAAGACATTTTCTATGGTAAATCTATAAATTAACGTGAGTTCGACATGAGATTCATGTATCTCATAATTTGAAGTGTTGTTATTCAAATAGTTAAAATCGTCACTTTGAGTGTTTTTTGACCCAAAAGAAAAAAATGTATCGAGACGTTCTTTTTTTAAATAATTCTCGATACAATTTCTTTAGCTACGCTCTGTATCTTCAATCAAAATGTATTTTGATTTTGATAATCTCAGAAATCACTCGAACTGACAATCAGTCTTTTACTTTTTGGATGTTTTATTATTATATCGAACTCACGTTAAATTACGATGTTAAAATACCAATTTTACTGGGTTTTATAAATTCTATTTAAATCCGCGTTCTTTCTGAATATGCTCATAAGCACTTTGAACCTGTCTAAATTTCTCTTCCGCTCCTTCTTGGTGCTCCTTACCTAAATGTCCTACGCGATCGGGATGATATTTTTTTGCCATTTTTCTGTAGGCGCGTTTTACCTCGTCATCAGAAACGGTCTTATCAATTTCTAGAATTTTATAAGCATTATTGGTCATATCATAGAACATGGCTCTTATACTTTCAAAATCTTTATTGCTAATACCCAAATAACCGGACATGGTATAGATTTGTTTAATCTCCACCTCAGCAACATGGCCATCTGCTTTGGCAATACCAAACAAAAAGTGCAATAGCTGCAATCGCGACGCATGGTCCATCATTTGTCGTATCTGCATACAAACCTTGCGCATGGATACATTTTGTTTGCTAATGCGCTTAAACAGTTCAAAAGCGTGGTTGGCACGCTCAGTACCGTACATATTTCTAAACTGTTGACGTACAAAATCCAATTCGCGTTGATCTTGTTTGCCATCGGCTTTAATTATAATAGAAGCTAAAATTAATAGGCTTACTTCAAAATCACCAGATTGTGTTTTGGGTCTTTGGTCCTTTCGGGTTTGCTTAGGGCGTTTTCGGTAAGGGTCGCGCTGGTGTGGTCTTCCAGATTGACGTTCTCCCAACAATGGTGATCCATTGCCCGATAAGTTATCTACAAAACTTCCTAATGCAATTCCAATAATAGCTCCAATAGGCCCTCCAAAAGACCAACCAATAGCACCACCTATCCATTTTGCAAAACTCATGTATTATTTTATTTAAAGTAAAAACCAAATATACTATTTGTTAGTAAGATGAAAATGCATTTTGTTACGTTTATCGCGCAACCTTTTGTACTAAACCGTATCTTACAATATATAATCAATACCATAACATCAATGAAGTCTAAATTTTACATTTTGATCTTAATATTGGTTACACTAAGTTGTAACAATGATGACGACGCTCAACAAAATAACGATCCAACACTTAATGGCTCTTGGTCTTTAGTTAATGTTTCTGGTGGATTAATGGGTTTGGACGACGATTATGATGCTGGCCTAATTACTTGGACTTTTAATACGGAAACATCTCAGGTCATCGTTTCCAATTTAAATGTAGAACTTGTTGTTTTTGATGGCTTAGCTACAGGTACTTACGACTATGTTTTAGATTCAACCAATGACATTCAAACGTTGACTGTTGAAAATTTAACCTTAGATATTACTACTTTAGAAAATCTACAGTTGATATTGGATGAAGGTATTGCAGCAGATGGCTTCTTACTCACTTTTAATAAATAAAATCACTATTATATGTTTTTTTAACATAGAAAATCGAAATAGTGCAATTTATTCTACCAACCAAATTGTAACGTTCACGCTGGTATTTTTCATTATCTTTGCATTTCAAAATAGATAATTAAAAAGATTAAAATATGTATCCAGCAGAATTAGTAAAACCAATGCGCGAAGACTTAACTAACGTAGGTTTTGAAGAATTACATACAGCAGAAGCTGTTGATGCTGCCTTAGCAAAAGAAGGAACGACTCTAGTGGTTGTTAATTCGGTTTGTGGTTGTGCTGCAGCAAATGCTAGACCGGGAGCTCGTATGAGTTTACAAAATGCAAAACATCCTACTAATTTAGTAACTGTTTTTGCGGGCGTAGATAGGGAAGCAACAGATAAAGCCAGAGAACACATGATTCCTTTTCCACCTAGTTCGCCAAGTATGGCTTTATTCAAAGATGGAGAATTGGTTCATATGTTAGAGCGTCACCATATTGAAGGTCGCCCTGCAGAATTAATAGCAGAAAACCTAATGGATGCTTATAACGAGCATTGCTAGGAAAATACAAATTTGAAGCCTAGAAAGTATAAAAGCTTCAAATTATTAAATTTTACTTACTGTCACATTGAGCGCTGTCAAGAAACCTTTTAGTTTCAAAAAGACATTTCGACTACGCTCAATATGACAGTTTTTTTATTTTTACACCATCATGAAATTTTTAGCTTATCCACTTACCGTTTTATATTTTATCTGCTTTGGTCTAACCTTAGTGATTTTTCATCCTATACAGTGGCTTTGTAAAAATCTATTTGGTTACCAAGCCCATAAAATTAGTGTAGACTGGCTGCAGTTTTTTATAATGCGAAGCCTTAATGTTTTAGGTACCACATTTTCTTTTACCAACCCTTACGCCATAGAAAAAGGTATCCCGCTTATAATTGTTACCAATCACCAGAGTATGTACGATATTCCACCTCTAATTTGGTATTTGAGAAAGCATCATGTAAAATTTATTAGTAAAAAAGAATTGGGTAAAGGTATACCAAGCGTATCCTATAACTTAAGACACGGAGGATCAGTTCTTATAGACAGAAAAGATCCTGTCGACTCTATAAAAGCTATTGAGGGTTTTGCTAAGCGCATTGAAAAAAATAAGTGGGCTGCTGTTATTTTTCCCGAAGGCACCAGGAGTAGAGACGGCAAACCAAAACCTTTTAAAACCAAAGGTTTGCTGACTATGATAAAACATGCGCCAAACGCATTGGTAGTTCCTATTACCATTAACAATTCATGGAAAACATTGCGTTATGGAAAATTCCCAATGGGACTGGGAGCAAATATCTCCTATACTGTTCATAAGCCTCTAAAAGCTAATATATACGAAGATAAATTAGAATTGATAAGTCTAATTGAAGCACAGGTAAACAGTAGTATTGAAGTATGAGCAACAAAGCACTTATAGAATCTACAATTACTTTTGTAAAGGAGGAATTAAAAGGTGCTGAAGGTGGGCACGATTGGTTTCATATTGAGCGTGTTTATAAGAATGCATTAGCCATTGCAAAAAATGAAAACGTAGATAATACCGTTGTAGCATTAGCAGCTTTACTGCATGACATTGCCGATCCTAAATTCTATAATGGTGATGAGAGTATTGCACCTCAAAAAGCAAGCGAGTTTCTCTTAAAACAAAATGTGGACAGTAAAATTATAGAACATGTGACTCAGATTATTGAAAACATGTCTTTTAAAAACTCATTTGATTTAAATACATCTTTTACATCAAAAGAAATGGAAATTGTGCAAGATGCCGATCGCTTAGATGCTATTGGTGCCATTGGCATAGCACGTTGCTTTAATTATGGTGGATTTAAAAACAGACCTTTGTACAATCCAGATATTCCACCAAAACTCAACATGACCAAAGCTGAATATAAAGCTGCAAAAGCACCAACAATCAATCATTTCTACGAAAAGCTGTTGCTATTAAAAGACCAAATGAATACTAAAACAGGAAAGCAAATCGCTGAAAAACGCCATGCTTTTATGGAGCAATACCTTAATCAGTTTTATGCTGAGTGGGAAGGTGAGGGCTAAATCAGTTTTCCTTAGCGATCTCTAAGGCTGTTAATTTGTATTCTATAATAGCCATTTCCTCACCATATTTTATAAGCTCGTCAGCCGTTAAATCTGATTTGGAATTTACCAAACTTAAGATTTCTTTACCCTTAGTTGTGTAATAGGCTATTGCACTATCAATTTTCTTACCCATAACTTTTGAAATTTATTGCACCATTAATTTCAGCTCACTTCTATATTTTGAAGCACTCTTACCTGTAAATTCCTTAAATAGCTTATTGAAATGAGAAAAATTATTAAACCCACATTCGTAACATATATCTGTGATGCTCATTTGGCTTTCAGATAATAGCTTAGTAGCATGGACCACACGATATTCGTTAACTAATTTGGTAAAGGTCTTACCTGTTACCTTTTTAAAATAGCGGCAAAATGCCGGAACTGTCATACTGACCTTATCAGCGATTTCATCTAAACTGATATGTTCTTGAAAATTTTGATTAATGTGCTTAAAAATCAAATCAATCTTAGCACTATCTTGTGGTTCAGTTTCAAAAGTAAAACCATCAGCATTTAAAATGGTGTAATCTTCAGATTTTGCAAGCCCATGTAAAATTTCGAGCAATACCAATATTTTTTTAAAACCTTCTTTTTCTGAAAGCTTTTCAATTTTTTGTCCAATTTTCTTTTTTGTTTTAACACCAAATAAGATACCGCTTTTAGCGCGTTCAAATAAATTATTGATGCTTTCCATTTCTGGAACATTAAAAAAATACTCTCCTAAAAACTCTTTTCTAAATTGAACGATAGTTTCTGTACCATTAACAGTAAGACGATCGGTAAATCCGTTGTGAGGTAAATTAGACCCAATAAGTAATAATTGACTGTTGTTAAAGTATGATAAATGGTTTCCGATATGGCGTTTCCCTTTTCCTTTATTAACATAAACCAACTCTATTTCTGGGTGAAAATGCCAAAAAGGTTTGTTTTCTCCAATATATGCTTCGTGCTTTATAACACGCATAGAGCTCCCAAATTCAGGGCTTATTTTCTCTAAAGTGGGTTTTCTCTTTGTTTTGTTCATAACCATGTAGTTAATGCAAATTTAATTGTAATTGAAAAGCAAAAACTATGCCCAATTATCATTAATATGTGCTATTTTAACTCAATAATGCAGTCAATGCTATATTGAGGTTAATTTTGAACATATATATGCCAATATGCTTGTTTTCTATACCTAAACTCTAAAATATCTTTGTACCGTTAATTTAGTTTAACCCCAAAAAATGAAAAGAATGAAAACAATTATTAAAAGTATTTTGGTAGTAGCAGTGATGTTAGGAACATACACAGGCTACGCAAGTGAGACATTAAACGTATTACCTACAGCTAAATTGGTAAATGCGGGAGACAATATATCTGTAACTAATGCCTCTGGCGAAGTGATTTTTAACGGTCGTATTAAGCACACCACAGATATTACAAAACTATTTGACTTTAGTCAATTAAAAGATGGTATTTACAAGGTTGAAATTGGTAAAGCTTTTGAAATTGAGACCTTAAATCTTGAAGTCAATGACAAAAACGTTGTGCTTGTCGCAAATTCTCAAGAAAAGATTTTTAAACCTGTTATTAGAACCGAAGACAGTCAACTCATCGTTTCTAAAATAGCTTTAGATTCTAATAAAATGAACGTAAAACTTTATTTTGAAGATGAACTAATTCATACTGAAACAGTTGAAGGTCGTGAAAATATCATAAACAGAGTTTACAGATTAGATAAAACTCATCGAGGTAATTATAGTGCGGTTATAAAAACCAATGACAGAGTGTACATTAAAAACTTTAGTCTATAAGTTATTGTTTATGTAATTAGTTATTTTTTTAGATAAGGAGTGGGCTTTTAGTAGCCCACTTTTTTTTTAAAATAATTTCATCTGTCCATCTTTATATTGCTCATGCAGTGTTGTGTTTAGCTTTGGCATGGATTTGCCCTTAAAATATTTAAGCCTTGCCAACTTAATCAAGTCATTGATTTGTTTTGCTATTTGCCCTTCACCTCTCATTCTTACCCCAAATCGGCTTTCGTTTAAGGTGCCCCCATGGCAACTTTCAATCTGATGTAAAACCTTATCTGCTCTATCTGGCATTGTTTTTCTTATCCAATCTGTAAAAATTTCACCTATGGCTCCGTTAAGTCTAACAATAGTATGTGCAATACTTAAAGCCCCTGCCTCTGAAACTACCTTAGCCATCGGCAAAATTTCATGACTATTAATTGATGGAATTATCGGTGCCAACATTACATTTACCGGAATTCCATTGGTACTGAGTTCTTCCACAACTTTTAATCTTCTTTTTATCGTAGCAGTCCTTGGTTCTAATATTCGTCTTGTATCTTCAGAAAGCGATGTTATTGAAACATTAACTGAAATTAAATTGTCTTCTGCCAATGCCTTGAGTAAATCTAAATCTCTCAAAATCAAAGCATTTTTAGTGATAATTGCTGTTGGATGTTTATATTTTAAAAATACTTCAAGACATTTTCTGGTAAGCTGAAACTTTTGCTCCGCAGGTTGATAACAATCTGTATTACCAGACATTACAATAGGATGTGCTTTCCAACTTTTCTTTTTTAACAAAGTTTCTAAAAGTTGGGGAGCAGTTTTTTTAACTAAGATTCGTCTTTCAAAATCTAACCCAGCACTATAGCCCCAAAACTCATGACTGTTACGTGCATAACAATAAATACAACCATGTTCACATCCTTGATACATATTCATGGAATATGCCATGCCAACGTCTGGACTCGTTACTTTGTTGACTATGGTTTTAGGAAATACGTTGAGGTATTGTGTCCTGTTTTTATCGGCAATCTCTCCCTCTTTCTCGCAAAACTCTAAAAAATCATCTCGCATTTCGTGCGATAATTCAAAAAAACGGTTGTGAATATTGCGTTGGGCGCCACGTCCCCTAATGATAGATTTAGAGCTCATAAATGGATAATTAAAAAGTGAAACTTGAAAAAGTAGGACACTAAAGTTACCTATTATTTGCTCTCAAATATGTTAATAACAAATTGGGTTATCCACAAATTATGTAAGAATATATTAATCTCGAAAAGAACCAGATTAATTAGTCTTGAAAATGTTAATATTCAACAGTAATTCGTTAAAATACTTGTTTTCTGCAACTTGAAATATATTGAAATATGTATAAAACACAATCATGAAAAGGAAACATATTATGTTAATACTTCTTAGCCCAATTTTACTTGTAACCTTTATAATGCTGAGTCCGTTCTATTTATTGCATAGGCTTGTAGACGAAAGGCCTACCAAATTAGATACTGTATAAAGCTTATCTCCCGGGAAAATCAGCCTTGCGCTTTTCTAAAAACGCAGAAGTACCTTCAGTAAAATCCTCTGTGCCAAAGCACTCGCCGAATTGTTTAATTTCAACTTTATAGCCATCCTTGCCATCCTTATAATTGGCATTAATGGCTTTTATCGCTTTGCCAATGGCAACAGAAGAATTCTTCATAATCTTACCTGCTATTTTTTCGCAAAGTGGTAACAATTCCTCTTGCTCAACAACATGGTTAACCAAACCATAGTTTAAAGCTTGGCTAGCATCAATCATACCAGCAGTCATAACCATTTCCATAGCTCTACCTTTACCAACCAGTTGAGGCAAACGTTGTGTGCCCCCATAACCCGGAATAACCCCTAAAGAGGTTTCGGGTAATCCCATTCTGGCATTTGTGCTTGCTACTCTAAAATGGCAAGACATTGCCAATTCCAATCCGCCACCCAGTGCAAATCCGTTTACAGCCGCAATAACAGGGGTATTTAAGTTTTCTACAAAATCAAACAATAATTCTTGACCTTGAGCAGCTAGTTTTGTGCCTTCATTGACATTAAAATCTGCAAACTCGCTAATGTCCGCACCAGCCACAAAAGCTTTTTCTCCGCTTCCGGTTAAGATAATAACTTTGGTGTCTTCGTCTCCATTGGCCTCACTAAAAGCATCGTGCAATTCTTGGATGGTCTCTGTGTTTAAAGCATTTAGCTTTTTTGGTCTGTTAATGGTGATGGTTGTGATGCCGTTTTGGTATTCGGACAGTATGTTTTGGTAGTTCATAAAACGTGGTTTTTTCCTTAGTTGACATTTATTGCCTCGGAAAAGATACCGTAAAAGTAGTGCCTTTTCCTAGCTCAGAGACAAAGGTAATACTTCCATCATAAGTTTCCACAATGTTTTTTACCATTGCTAACCCTAATCCCATTCCGCTAGTTTTAGTCGTGAATTTTGGTTCAAAAACTTTAGCACTATTTTCTTCTGAAATACCAGAACCATTATCCTCTATCGTAACTTTTACATTTCTATCTTCACTAAAAACCTTAACATTGATTCTTGGATCTTTAGAATTTTCTGGCATAGCTTGAATACCATTTTTAACAAGGTTGGTCACGACCCTTATTAATTGTGTTCTATCAAATTTAGCTATGATTTCTTCCTCTTCAGCTTCAAAAGTTATATAATGTTCATTAAAAATATCTAAGGCCAACTTTACAATATGCACAACATCTAAAACTTCACTTTTTTGCGCTGGCATTTTCGCAAAATTAGAAAATGCCGAAGCAATAGAACTCATCGTATCGATTTGCTGAATTAAGGTGTTACTATACTCGTCTACTTTTTGATGAATATTTTCATCTTCTGGATTAAATTTTCGCTGAAAACTCTGCACACTCAATCGCATTGGTGTCAGCGGGTTTTTAATCTCGTGGGCCACTTGTTTTGCCATCTCTCTCCACGCTTGTTCGCGTTCGCTTGTAGCCAGTTTTACAGCACTCGCTTCGAGCTCGTCTATCATGCTATTATACGAATTGACAAGCGTTTCAATCTCTTCACTAGAGGATTCTATTTGTATTTTTTTGTTACGTTTTTCTAGTCGTGTTTCATTCATTTTATCACTAATGGTCTTAAGTGATTTAGTAATGAATTTTGAAATAAAATAGGCAAATACAATGGCAGCAAAAATCATTGCCAAATAGGCGTAACCTAAACGCAGCAAAAACTCATTTAGCTCTTTGTTTAGAAAATCATCATTTTCTAAATAAGGCAGATTGAGAATAGCTAAGTTTTTAAATTTCTTATCTGTTATATAGGAATAAGAGGACTGAAACGTTTGCCCATTTTCCTCTTTTTTAATCACGTAGCGATGCTCAGCGGTATTAGATAATTGGTTTAGGACTTCGGCTTCCAAGCAACGCTCAGTTGTATCACGTTGAATGGTACGCTTAGAACTTATTAATAGTTGCCCCTCTAAATCATAAAGATTAATCTGAAGGTTGTGAATAGCATCAATATCAAAAATTTCATCTTTAAATATAAGCGGAATATTCTCAGTGGTTACAGGGTATGTGGTTTTTTCCTTAATAACTAGATTAATACTCTTACGAATGGCTTTTTCCTTACGCTCTAAACGCTCTCTATGATAATCCCTGGCTTCTTCATTATATTGATAAATGGTAACTGCAGCAATTAAAATTGAAGCTAATAATACCAGAAGTATCATGGCTACAAATATTCGTGCTCTTAAAGACAGTCGTTTAATTTTCATAGAATTGCGACACCATAATCATGGTATCTTTAACTTTGAATTGAGATTTAAATATAACAATAATCAAGCCAATTAAGCATTAGGGTTTTTAGAACGTATGTTCTTATAAAGCTTAAAGCCTAGCATAATTAAAATTCCTAAGACCAGAATACCTATCACACCAAAAACCCAATTAATAGCATTCTTTAAAATGACCAAAAACACCACGGCAAACAAAATGAATGTCGCACCTTCATTCCAAATACGCATAAAGTTTGATGTAACTTTTACTTCATCTTTTTGAAGTTGTTTATAATACACATGCGTTCTGTAATGATATATAAAGAGTAGGACAACAAAGGTTAATTTTACGTGCATCCAGCCTTGTTCTAACCAAAAGGGTTGAAGTACCATAAGCCAAATTGCAAAAACTGTAGCTAGCACAGCAGAAGGCCAAGTGATAATAAACCACAAACGTTTTGCCATGAGCTTTAACTGCTTTCCTAAAATTTCCTTTTCTGGTGATGGTTTATGAAAAGCTTCTATTTGATATACAAACAATCTCGGAATGTAAAATAGACCAGCAAACCATGTGATTACAAAAATGAGGTGTAGGGATTTTATATAGTTGTAGTATTCCATTTTATTCCTGTGAAAGCAGGAATCTCATCCCACTTTCTTAAATATAAGCTATGATTTTGAACAACAAAAGTAAGGTTTTCATTCATTTTACTTTAATAGAAGACGAATCAATCCTCAACAAACAAATAATTCAAATTCTTTAAATTAAATGCCGCATTGAAAGCTTTAACTTCATCATTCAAGATTGAATTAAACGCTGATAGTTGTTCTTCTATTTTAATTGTTAGCTCATCTTTTACTGCAATATCTTGATCTGTCGGTGCAAAATCCCCCATACTTACCAAAGAATTTAAATGCCCCAACTTATTGGTTAGCTTAATCGGAAAATTCAAGGGGTCTTGGCTACTTCTATTTTTGGTCTGGTACAATTCTTTTTCAATGTTGGACAATTGTTCTTCAAGAGCTTTTGCTTTTTCAACTAAATCTTTTATGTTCTCATCATCTTTATATTGCTTTTTGAAAGCACTTAATTGCGCATTGATTTTTCTAATTTTCTTTATGGATTTATGCGCTTTATCCATGGTTTCATTTACATCCTTAATAAATTCAAATTGCTTTTGCATATCCGTAAACGTGCTTTCTGCTCTTGGATCCGCAAGAATTGTAAATGATTTTGACTGTTCTTTACCGTTAACATTTAGACTAACTTTATATTGTCCCGGTATTGCTTTTGGGCCCTCCAAACTCGCCCACCACAAAATCATACCTTCTAACCGCTCAGCACCATCGTAAGTCATATTCCAAACAAACTGATTCGCTCCTTTTTTAACTTCTAGTTTGTTTTTTTTATCCTTGGTTGAAAAGGTCTTTATCGTATCTCCTTTTGTATCAAAATAGGTAAGAGCTACACTGTCGTCTTCCTTATAATCCTTCAAATTAAAGTAGGTTATAACACCATTGGGGTGGTTTGTCCCTCTGGTTTTACTTCCTTTATTACTGCCGCCACGCATTCTATAGGTGTCTTTGGGTTTAAATAATACGTTTTTACTTAAATCCATGTCATATAATTGATGGATAACCGTTAAATCATCTATTATCCAGAGACTTCGCCCTTGTGTAGCTACAATTAAATTATTGTCTTTAATGGTTAAATCGGTAATTGGTACAATCGGTAAATTTAGCTGAAATGAGTTCCAATCTTTTCCGTCGTTAAAAGAAATGTACATTCCTGTTTCTGTCCCCGCATATAACAATCCCTTTCGCTTTGGGTCTTCTCTTAAAACTCTAGTGAAGTGTTCTTCATTAATTCCATTGGTGATTTTCTTCCATGTTTTACCATAATCCATTGTTTTGTATAAGTATGGTGTAAAATCTCCTGTTTTATACTTTGTTCCTGCAACATAACAAGTTCCGGTATCAAATGCACTTGGTTCAATACTATTAACCATCATCCATTCTGGCATACCTTTTGGCGTTACATTGCTCCAAGTTTTTCCACCATCTTGTGTCACATGGATTAAACCATCATCGCTTCCAACCCAAAGCAAACCTTCCTTTAGTGCCGATTCTTGAGCAGCAAAAATGGTACAGTAATACTCTACAGAAGTATTATCTTGGGTAATTGGCCCACCTGAAGATTTTAGCTTTTCAGGATCATTCCGTGTTAAATCCGGACTGATGATCTTCCAGGATTGTCCTTCATTTTCTGTAACATGAACATGCTGTGAAAATGTGTACAGGCGATTAGGGTTATGCTTTGAAAATATAATTGGAAAGTTCCATTGAAAACGATATTTCATGCCTTCAGCACCGTGCCCCATTGGATTATCTGGCCATACATTAATAGCTCTTACAGTTCCTGTCTTATGGTTTACTCTAGTTAAAAAGCCGTCATAACTTCCACCATAGACTATATCGTTGTCTTCTGGGTCTATAGCAATGTGAGCAGATTCTCCTCCAGCTGTAGACTCCCAATCGTCTTCTCCAATAGACCAACCATCTGTACGATGTGGTATTCTAATTGTGGAATTATCTTGCTGTGCAACATAAATACGATACGGAAATGCATTATCGGTAGTGACACGATAAAACTGCGATGTGGGTTGATTATGATAGGTACTCCAAGTTTCGCCACCATCATACGTAACTTGTGCTCCGCCATCATCACCAATAATCATTCTATCCGGGTTTTCTGGTGCAATCCATAAATCATGATGGTCGCCGTGTGGTGCATTGTGTGTGCTAAACGTCTTTCCTCCATCTGTACTTTTATGGTAGCGTACATTAAGCACATAGACTTTATCAACGTCTTCTGTATCGGCATAAACACGTGTGTAATACCATGCACGTTGGCGTAACTTTCGTTCACTATTAACTTGAGTCCATGTTTCACCTCCGTCTTCACTTCGGTATAAACCACCTTTATCTTTATTTTCTACGATGGACCAAACACGTTGATTATTTACTGGTGAAACTGTAACACCAATAATTCCTAATATACCTTCAGGAAATCCTTTATTGTTTGAAATTTCTGCCCAAGTCTCACCACTATCTGTACTCTTCCACAGTGCTGAACCTTGACCTCCAGAACTTAAACTGAATGGGGTACGTTGTACTCGCCAAGTAGAAGCGTATAAAATTCTTGGATTGGTTGGATCCATAATTAAATCTACTACTCCTGCATGTTCATTAGCAAACAAGGTCTTTTTCCAAGTTTTTCCACCGTCTGTACTTTTGTAAATGCCTCGTTCTTCTGTTGGCTTATAAATATTGCCCATAACACCTGCATACACGATATTGTGATTTGTTGGATGGATCGCTATCCGTGGGATATGCCTTGAGTTTTTCAACCCTGACTTTAGCCATGTCTTTCCTGCATCCACACTTTTCCAAATACCATAACCAGAAGATACATTTCCTCTAACTGTTTTTTCTCCTCCGCCAACATACATTACATTCGGGTCACTTTTAGAAACTGCAATAGAACCTATACTGCCACCAAAATAACCATCAGAGATATTCTCCCATTGACGACCTCCATTTGTAGTTTTCCAAATGCCACCACCAGTAGAGCCAAAATAGTATGAATTTGGCTGATTAGGTACACCTGTAACCGCTGCACTTCGTCCACCTCTAAAAGGGCCGAGTAATCTATATTCTAACGCATCGTAATTTGACTCCTGGAAACTTTGCGCTTCAATATTTAATATAAAAATTGAACATAATACGACTACTGCAATAGTTGGAAATTTCATAATAAATTTGTGGTTAGTTAGAGTTCTAAAATTACGGATTAAAAATCACTCTGTCTCCTTAGGCAACAAATTTAACTTTACCTCGCGATGCAAAAAGAAAACGGTTACAAGTGTTGCCAATACATCAGAAATGGGAAATGCCACCCAAACTCCTAAAGCGCCATAATATTTTGGAAGAATTAAAATTAAAGGAATAAAGAAAAACCCTTGTCTTGACAAGGTTAACAATAAAGCTGGAATCGCCTTGCCTATCGCTTGAAAGTATGCGGCACCGATTAACTGAATACCTATTATTGGGGTTGCAGCGAATACCCAACGCATGGCTGGTGGGGTTTCTTTAAGCACCTCAGCATCTTGTGTAAATAGTCTTGTAATGGCATCTGGGAAGATCATTAAAAATACAAATACAATGGCTGCCAATAAAACTCCATATTTAATGGCCGTCATAATGGTTTCCCTAACCCTTTTGTACTTCTCAGCACCATAATTGAAGCCCGCAATTGGTAAAAAGCCTTGTGTAATACCATATACGGGAAACAACGCAAACATGAGCATTCGTCCTACAATAGCATAAGCCGTAACAGAAGTTTCACCTCCCAAATCGAACAAAATATTGTTCATAAGTAAATACGTTACACTAACAATAGCTTGTCTTGACAAGGTTACAAAACCCAATGAACCTATTTCTTTTACAATAGGAAAATCCAACCCAAAGTGTTTAATATTTATTTTTAATTCTGAATTCTTAGACATAAAAAACCAAAGAATGAATAAAAAACATAAGATATAAGATCCAGTTGTTGCCCATGCCGCTCCTGCCATTCCGAAGTCAAAAACTTTTATAAATAGCACATCTAACACTAAGTTTCCGACGGAAGGAAACATCATAGCATACATGGCGAATTTAGGTTTGCCCTCTGCTCGTATAACGGTGTTCCCCATCATACAAAGTGCTAAAATTGGCACGCCATATAATACGATTCTATAATATATCTTAGCGGGTTCAAAAATATCTCCCTTACCACCAAAGGCAGGAATAAGATCATTGATAAACCACAACCCAAAAATGACAAATATTACAGTAATAAAAGCGGTTAATGTAATCTGATTGCCAAACGTCTTACAGGCTTTCAATTGGTTATTTGCTCCTAATGCTCTCGAAATAATTGATGAGCCACCAACACCAATGGCCATACCCAATGCGGCAATAAAAAATGACACTGGTAATACAACGTTAATGGCTGCTATAGCCGTTGGGCCTATCCAATTTCCAACAAAAATGGTATCAACCAAAATATTTAGTGACATTACCAAAATACCAATAGATGCAGGTACTGCTTGGCGGATCAATAATTTCCCTATGGATTCTTGCCCTAAATCTTGTGTTGATACCTTAGCCATTAAACGGTTAAGGGTTTTTTAGCAGTTACCCATTCTTCTACCATATTTGCAAGGACTTGAGCAAAATCTTCACGATCGTTTAGACAAGGAATAACCGTAAATTCTTCCCCACCTACTTCGTGAAAGATTTCCTCTCCTTCCATGGCAATTTCTTCAAGTGTTTCTAAACAATCGCTAACAAAAGCTGGTGTAACGATAGCCATTTTCTTAGTGCCTGCTTTCCCCATGCGTTCAATAGTTCGGTCTGTATAAGGTTTTAACCATGGATCGAAACCAAGTCTAGATTGAAATGTAGTGGAGTATGTCCCATTTTTTAAACCTAACTTTTTCGCTACATTAACAGTCGTAATTTCGCATTGATGGCGGTAGCAAAATTCATGCTGTGGACTCCCTTTTTTAAAGCAACATTTACCATTCATCTTACAATTACCATTGGTAATATCACTTTTACGGATATGTCTTTCGGGAACACCATGATAACTAAAAAGAATATGTTCGTAATCCAAACCATCGAGTTTTTCAGCTATACTTTTTGAAAGTACGTTAATATAATCTTCGCGATGGTAAAATGCTGGGGTTCTTGTGATTTTTAATTGAGGGAAATATTCAGCAACCAGTTCATCTACCTTTACATCAATTGTTTCAGTTGTCGCCATGGCAAATTGTGGATAAAGCGGAATGGTCTTTATTTCGGTACAACCTTTATCTACCAATTCCTGTAGCCCATTTTTAATGGTCATACTACCATAGCGCATGGCTAAAGCCACAGGGCAATCTACGAGTTCTTGAACTTTCTCCTGTAGCCTTTCTGAAAGTACAATTAAAGGAGAACCTTCATCCCACCATATCTTTTTATAGGCCTTGGCAGAGGCCTTAGGTCTGGTATTTAGAATGATTCCCTTCACCAAAAGATTCCGAGCCCAAAGAGGGACATCAATGACTCTTTCGTCCATTAAAAATTCACCTAAATACCTTTTAACATCCTTTGGATTTGGACTATCTGGTGATCCTAAATTTACTAGCAGTATTCCTCTTTTCATGCTTTATTTTTAACCTATTAAATTATTGCAATCGTCTGTCGTTTTAGAATCTAGTTAAATCTACCAATGTGTGCGATTGCAGGTCAAATACCCATAATGGGTTTTCATAAGCAAAAATACAACTCTATTTACAATATCATTAATTAGCTACAATAGGAATTATTAATACTGTTATCATGAAATATTTTGACTTTTCGACGTTAATATTTAAGATAAAACATCTAAAATATTAGTTTTTAAACGAGTTTTAGGGATTGACTATTGCTGTTTCAGGGAATTAAATATCTTTACGAGTCCTGATGTTTAATTAAAAGACATTCCATTTTCACGGAACATATAATGAAAAAAAATCTTACGGCATTTATATTCACAATTTCAATAATAGGTTTTTCCCAACAAAAGTACCAAAGCTTGCTTTGGGAAATCACTGGGAATGGTCTTGAAAAACCATCGTATCTCTACGGAACTATGCATGTAAGCAAAAAGGTAGCTTTTCGCTTAGATGATGTGTTCTATAAAGCTTTAAACGAAAGCGACTGTATTGCTCTAGAATCTGACCCTGTAACATGGCCGGGTTTTAACTATGATATGATGTTAAATGAAATGAGTCGTTATAATAATTACAGAAACGCCTTTTACACCAATCTCTTTAAACTAACACATCCAGAGGAAATGGCCGTAAGAGCTTCTGTTAGAATGGATAACGGAGCTGTTAATGCGTACTTGTACAGAAAAAATAATGCTGCTGATAATTTTGAAGAAGAAACTTATCTAGATATGTTTATTTATCAAGCTGGAAAGAAAAACGGCAAAGATATTTACGGACTGGAGGATTTAGCAGAATCACGTTATTTAACCACAAAAGCTGCCTATAATGCTAACAAGAAGGATTTAGATCCTTGGATTCAGAAACTGTATGCCAAGGAAAATCCATATCTCATTCAAGAAAATTTATACCGCGATAGAAACTTAGACCTTTTGGATTCTATTGGTGCTGGAGTTAATACTGAGTTTTACAGAGAGAATATGCTATTTATTCGTAATGAAAACATGGTTAATTCTTTAGTTGAGCTTATGCCAAAAAAGTCTGTATTTGCTGGTGTTGGTGCAGCACATTTACCAGGAAATCAAGGCATGATTAATATGCTAAGAGACAGAGGTTATACCGTAAAGGCTTTAACTTCAAAACAAACTGATTTCAGCAAAAACGAAAAAACAAAACTCGATAGTCTTTTTGTAGCGCCAACACTAAAAATGCACAATACACCTGATGGTTTTTTAGGTCTGAACACTTATGATAAACTCAGAGAGTTTTCCTATGGCGGACAGAAATACTATCTAGATCCAGATATGACCAATGGGGCTTATTTAACAGTTAACAGAATTAGCCGTTTTACCTATTTACCTAACGAAAAGGAAAATATTACTTTAAAGGAAATTGATGATTTACTCTATGAGGATATTCCTGGTGATATTGTGAGAAAAGAAAAATTGACCAATCCTTATCCAGGACTTAGCATTGTTAACAAAACAAAAAAAGGAGAATTTCAGAAGTATCATATTTATCAAACACCTTTAGAAATCATTATTATAAAATTTGCTGGCCGCAGTGATTTTGTGTTACAGCACGAAGAAAAAATTTTCAACTCCATAACGCTGAAGAAACCTTCGGATGGCAATACCTTGTTTGTGTCTCCAAACAAAAAATTTCAGGTTAATTTCCCTGAATATTATGTTACCAGTAATATGTACAATAGTGGCAAAAAACTAATAGAAGGTTATAAAAATGATGCCTATTATTTTGTGCAAGAGGCAGCACTCCATGATTTGACCTATATAGAAGAAGATAGTTTTGAAGCTAAATACTTTCACCATGCACTTTACAAAACCTATAAGCTTAAAGAAGAAAAAGGTGGTTTTAAGGCTGGCACGTATAAAAACTATGAATCCTATGCAGTTTTAGATTCGATATCGGGCAAAAATCTTTATTTAAAAACCATAGTTAAGGACGGAAGCTATTATCTGTTAGGTTATGTTGGCACGAATAAAACAGACAAAACGAATTTCTTTAAATCCTTTAAATTTAATACAACCGATTATACTGGATTTAAAAAAGTTATAGATACTTCATTACATTTTTCAGTACAGACCAATGCCAAAGCTCCAATACCAAACCCCTATGGTTATGGTAGTTACAATAACAAGGATGCTAAAGATTACGAAGAAAAGACAAAATCCACAACTTATGCCACAAAATCCAATGAGCAGATAGAGGTTTCTAGAGTGAAATTTCATGACTTGCAGATGTATCATAATGTAGACAGTTTATGGAAAGATATTGAGCGTAAAGTAAATTACGGCTCACGCTATTACACTCCAGAAAATAAATTTCATATCTCTAACCGCTCAAAATCGAAAACTGACGACACTTATTATTACAGTTTTACCTATACAGATTCAGCGAGTGCAAAGCAGGTAATGGTAAAGAATATCTTAAGAGAAGGTGTGCTTTTCGAATTGAAGACTTTAATTGATTCTATAAGTGGTCCGTCAAAATTTGTAACCGAATTCTATAATACTTTTACACCTATAGACACTTTAATGGGTAAAAGTGTGTTAAAAGACAAAACCAGACAATTCTTTAAAGCTCTAAAAGAAAACGACAGTATTGTTTTAGAAGCCTATAATCTCATAAAATTCAAAAAACACAACAGCAAGGACATAGTTTCGGTTTTAAAGGATTTTGAATTTAAAAAAGAACGCTTAGACATTAAGTCTCACCTGGTAGAAAAACTTATTGAAATTGACCTAAAGAACAATTTGGCGTTTATTGAACAGTTGTATTTTGATAGTTATTCCGATCCCCAAACGCAGACTTCGATTTTAGAAGGTTTGTTTGATTCCAATAAAAAAGAGAACTATGATTTGGCTTTGGACCTAATGGAACGTGACTTACCCTTAGCATCTGTTGGTAGTATTTTTTATAATTATTACACCAAAGATTCTTTGGAGTTAAAAGCTTCGCTATATCCCAAAATCCTTCAGTACAGCACTATTAACGAATACAAACAACCACTTTATGATTTACTGGCAAAGGTAAAAGATAGCGGATATATAAAAACCAAAACCTACAATAAGTACAAAAACCAATTGATAAACGATGGTAAGATTGAAGTTAAGCGTAGCTTGAGCAACGATACTTACAAATACAGAACGTATTCCGATGATTTATCGACTTATGTAAACCTCATTTTTCCCTACAGAAAAGAGCGCAGTGCTAAAGATTTCTTCGAGAAAATGTTGAATGTAGAAGACAAATCGGCATTGGTAAAGTACTATATCCTGCTAACTAAAAATAAGGAAGCTATTCCGAGTTCACTTAAGGAAAAACTGATTGAAGACGAAGACAACCAGTACTATCTTCTTGAAGCCTTGGAGGATGCCAAACTATTAAAAACCATAAAATCGCTTAATATCAGCCAACAACAGTATGCCAAATCTAAACTGTTATCCCAAGCCAATTACGAAAAAGAAAAAGACTCTGTTACCTTTTTAATGAAGCGAAATTTTAAAACGGACAAAGGTAAAGATGCCGTAATGTATTTCTTTAAAATTGATAAGAATGATGACTATTCGGGCAAATCTGAAATATTGCATTACATCTCATTTATAAAACCAAAAGACCCAAAACAATTGGTTATAGATTTTTATGATATATCTGAAAACTATGGCACTACCGTAGATGAAACCAAAACCTTAGAAGAGCAATACATCGAAATTATTAATCTTGCCATTTACAAGGACCGAAAACGTGTAACTCCGAGCTCTAGAGCTAGTTATAATGGGTATTATGATTATTAATATCCCAATCATGCTTTTAGTTTAATATAAGAAGAAAAGTTTATTTTTTGTTAAATTTTATGTAAGATTTTGCTTATAAATATTTTTTTATAACTTTACCTTGTTCTAATTTATACAAGGGTGAAAAGCAAAGACGCCTAAGTATTTTTTTGAGCGTGTATTAATACAAAACCGGCGTTGGTTTATTTTTTTGCTAGCCTCTTTGCTATAATTTTCTTTGCAAGACATCTTTGCATAATTATTAATCAACCTTTTTATAAAGGTTTAACTCTTAAAAATTATGAGAAAATTATTTTTTGCGCTAATTCTTGCGCTATTCAGCACTTTGACTTTTGCCAATGAAAAAGCAAATGAAACGGTTATCAAAGACGATTTTCAGTTGACAGACTTATATACCTCTGTAGAGACAATTGACTATACATATTATGAATTATATGGACAATGTACAGCCATTCTCTTTCATTTTGATGATGAAGGAAATTTAATTGGTATGCACAATTTAACTTGGGAATCAAGTTTATCTGATATTGAAGGTGGGTGCGCATTAGATTCGAGAATATTACAATTTTATATGAATGCAGGTCAATATTTTTAACCAATAATCTAATTTGTATAATCAATTTTATTATTAAAGTCTGGTTAATTAATCAGACTTTAATAATAACCAAAACCTAGCTAATAATTATATTTTATATGAAACTAATCTTTTATACCATTATTCTTTTTAATATCATAGCTCAAAACACGTATTCACAAAGTATTAATTATGATCTTGAAATAGAATATACAATCTTCTTTAATACCGAAAGGCCAACCACACAGAAAGGTATTCTATATTTAGATAGCTTAAGAGAAAAATCTTTGTTCGTTTATGGGAAAAACACAGAGTCTAGTGTAAAACAAAATGAAGATGAAAATGCAGAATATGATATATTTCTTGGTGGCAAAAAAAAGGTTTTTTACCACGATAAAGGTAAGGATACACTTATTTCTAGAGTAAATTTATTTTCTGAACAGTTTTTAGTAGAAGAAAATATCCCGCAGCTGAAATGGGTAATCCATAACGAAGAAAAAATGCTAGACAAGTACCTTTTAAAAAAGGCAACTTTATATTTTAGGGGTAGAAATTATGTCGCTTGGTATTCGGAAGAATATCCTTTGGCGTTTGGGCCATGGAAATTTAGTGGTTTGCCTGGGCTAATTATGGAAATATATGATACAACTAAACGTTACCATTGGCAAATAAACTCAATCAAACAAACAGAAGACACTCCTCTGAATTTAAACCCTATTTTAAAAGGAAAAGAGACACTGACTCTAAAACAATACGCTGATAGAAAATTTAATAATAATGATCATTTTAAAAGAATGGCGAGCAAGCTACCAAAAGGAGTCCAAGTAACTCAAATGAAAGTTGCAAGGACAGGTTTTGAAATTAAGTTTGAATGGGAAGAAGAAGATTAAGTCTTATTGTCTTATTAACCTTAAACTATTTCGTTTTTTCTCAAACAGTTATTAAAGGAACAGTTACAGAGAAAAATGAAAATTTTATTCCTTCTGCAAGTGTTATTCTAAAAGACTCTCTCAATAGCTCAATTGTTGCTTATACATTTTCAGATCAAAATGGGGGCTATATTTTAAACATTAGTGAGTATGGTAATTTTAAATTGTCATTTTCTTCACTTGGTTTTAAAACTAAAATTATCCCGATAATAATTAATAAGGAAAAGCTAATTGTAAAAAATATTGTTTTAGAAGAAAGTACTACGGAATTAGGAGAAGTAATTATTAACGCAGACAAACCTATTTCTGTTCGTAAAGACACCATTAATTTTAAAACTAAATATTTTGTAGATGGTACAGAACAAACTGTAGAGGATTTACTCAAAAAAATCCCAGGTTTGCAAGTTGACGATCAAGGTAACATAAAAGTAGGCAACCAAGAAATTGAAAAACTAATGATCGATGGTGATGACCTTTTTGAAAAGGGTTATAAGATTCTATCTAAAAATATGCCTGCGTACCCTATTGAAGAAATAGAAATTCTAAAACGTTATTCCAACAATAGACTATTAAAAGATATTGAAGAAAGTAACAAAGTAGCTCTAAACCTTAAACTAAGTGAAAAGTCTAAACGTGTTTGGTTTGGCAATGCAGAACTTGGTTTTGGCAATGACAGTTTTTACCAGCTAAAAGGTAACCTTATGAATTTTGGTAAAAAAAATAAGTACTATTTTTTGGCAAATGGTAATAGTATTGGTTATGATGCTACTGGAGATATACAACAACTCATAAGACCATTTAGCTTTAATGAGCCTGGTAGTGTTGGTGACAACCAGAAGGTTAACGATTTACTTAATTTATCGGCTGGGAATTTGAATTTTAAACAAAGTAGAACTAATTTTAATAATGCAGAACTAGTATCGCTTAACGCCATATTTAATCCTACCGAAAAACTTAAAATCAAAACTCTTGGGTTTTTTAATTGGGACGAAACCGATTTTTTTAGAAACAGCATAGACGTTACCAATGTAAACAACGCTAATTTTACAAATACCGAGGATTATAGGCTGCTGAATAGAAAAAGAATCGCCTTTGGCAAACTTGACATCACATACAATATATCAAAAACAAAAATGCTCGAAGCCACAACTAAATACAATAATGGCAATTTTGATGATGGCTCTAATTTAGTGTTTAATGGCAACTCTACTATTGAGAGTTTACAACACCAAAACACACTTTTTGACCAA
Source organism: uncultured Flavobacteriaceae bacterium (assembly GCA_964453045.1). Classification (GTDB taxonomy): domain Bacteria; phylum Bacteroidota; class Bacteroidia; order Flavobacteriales; family Flavobacteriaceae; genus Winogradskyella. The sequence goes on along the minus strand of CAYVNR010000015.1, from coordinate 50,071 downwards.
AAAATCAACTATACCAACAAATTTAAAGACACTAAAGTATTTTTGTTAACTGGTCGGTTTATTAACGAGAAAACACCTCAAAATTACAGCATCAATCAATTTTTCTATGAGGATTTGTTTGAAAACTCAAATAATATAAATAATGTTAAACAGTTAAGCGGCAACCAAATGCAGTTTCTAGGAATAAATGCACACCTTTTGGACCGAAAAAAAAATGGTAATTTATTAGAACTACAATTGGGTAGTGAATATCGTAATGACCAATTAAATACAAGGTTCTCGCTATTTGAAGATAGCACTACTGTAGATGAACCTAATGAGTTTCAAAATAGATTAACATATTCAGTAAATGATCTTTATTTAAAAAGTAAGTACCGTTTTAAAACTGGCGATATTGGTATTACGGCTAGACTTGATTTTCACCAGCTATTTAATAATATTGAGGATTCAAATTCATCACGGACTCAGCATCCTTTTTTTATCAATCCAGGAGTTGGTTTAGATTGGAAAATAAATGACAAAAACAAAATTATAACAAATTATAGCTACAATACCTCAAATGCTAGTATTTTGGATGTTTATGATAATTTTGTGCTGACAGGATTCCGCTCATTTTCTGCTGGTACAGGAAATTTAAATCAACTTGCTATGTCCAGTTTTTCATTTAATTACCAACTGGGTAACTGGAGTGATCGCTTTTTTGCCAATACATTTATGATATACAATAAAAATCATGATTTCTTTTCTACCAATACACTAATTAATCAAAATTTCACACAATCCAACAAAATAATCATACAAGACCGTGAATTTATAACTGTAAACTCAAAACTAGATTACTACTTTAAATTTATAACCTCTAACCTAAAATTAGATTTGGGTTACACCAAAAGCGAGTTTAAAAATAGTGTCAACAACTCAGGTCTAAGAAACGTAAACTCTCAAAGCTTTAATTACGGCTTAGAATTGCGTTCTGGTTTTAAAGGGATCTTTAATTATCACATTGGTACCAAATGGCTTTATAGCAAAATAGAAACTACAATGAATAATTGTTTCACAAACAACACTAGCTTTTTAGATTTAAGTTTTTTATTGAATAAAAAGTTTGATTTTCAGATACAAACTGAACGCTACTATTTTGGGAACTTACAATCGGACAATACCTATTATTTTTTGGATTTTGAAACAAGATATAAACTAATAAAAGACAAGCTTAACTTAGGTTTATCTGGAAAAAACTTATTCAATACCAAGACCTTTAGAAACTTCTCAATCAGTGATATTGGAAGTTCTACCATAGAATATAGACTATTACCAAAATTTGTACTTCTAAAGCTAGAATATAGATTTTAGTAATCTCAACTAGAAGCTGTTATGTACCGCTTCGGCGTAGTCCCAAACTTCTTTTTAAAGGCTGCAATAAAATGGCTAGACGTACTGTAACCGACTTTTAGCCCAACTTCATTGACGTTGTAGTCGCCAGATTCTAAAAGCTTGCGTGCCACTTCCATTTTATAATCAAATAAAAAGCCATAAACCGTATCACCATAGATTTGTTTAAAACCTTCTTTAAGCTTTTTAAGACTCAACCCTATAGACTCTGATAACTCTTGTAAAGTTGGTGGCTCTGCCATGTTAGCAATAATAATATCCTTTGCTTTTTTAAGTTTTGCCACATTAACCTCATCTACTAAAAATGGGCACTGCTCTATATCTGCATCTTCACTACGGTTAAAGTACAAGCTCAATAGTTCATAAACCTTAGCTTTAAAATATAAAGATTTAACTGAGCTGTTGAGATTAAAGCTTATTAACTGATTTAAAACGACTGCCATTGATGGGTTTATTTTGCCATCTGTATAATATTTTTTGTTCTTATTGTCTTCAGATAAGAAAGTAACATAATTGGCATCTTGTGAAAACAAACCATGAAACTTCTCAATCGAAATAACAAAAGATACCAGCCAAGAGTTGGGTTGTAGTTCTAAATGAATGGGTAAATCTCGTTGAGGATTATAAAGTAATAAAGACGTATCTTCAGTAATATTTAACGTATAACTTCCTTTATTAAACACAAAAGCTGCAGAACCCTTGGTGCAAAAGTGAAACTGAATATAAGTGCTATCAATCTCACGTTCAAGAATTTGAACAGCATGCACTTCATTTTTAGATGTTAATACAAAAAAACCATTCTCAATAAAAGTTTCGTTAAAAGTACCTCTAGCGACACTTTTTGAAGTAGAATTTTCTAAATTCATTTTATTCTTATTTAGATTCGTTCTAAACAAAAGATCAAAAACCCCTTGATTTCACTACAAAAGTATGACAAAAATCATGTTTTAATAAAAAATAAACTCAAAAAACCAGAAACGACACTTTAAGTTCCTCTAGCGTTACTTTTTTAGTCTTAACAAAATTACATTTGTGACTGTTAATTTCCTAGTCAGGTAAACGAGCGAATGCAACAACACAAAAGCACATATTTTTATGCCATTGGGCTCAGCTACAAAAAAGCTGATGCGGAAGTGCGCGGTCATTTTAGTTTAAGTGATACTGCCAAGCTAAATTTATTGGCTCAAGCCAAGAGTAATGGCATAGAAAGTGTCTTGGTTATTTCCACATGTAACCGCACAGAACTTTACGGTTTTGCGGAGCATCCTTATCAGTTAATTCATCTGCTTTGTGAAAACACCAAAGGAACGGTTGAAGAGTTTCAGGATGTAGCCTATATTCATAAAAACAAAGACGCCATAAGCCATATGTTTCGTGTGGGTTCTGGATTGGACAGTCAGATTCTTGGTGACTTCGAAATTATTAGTCAGCTTAAATTTGGGGCGAGAGCTTCAAAAAAAGCAGGCTTGTTAAATTCTTTTACTGAGCGATTAATTAATGCTGTAATCCAAGCCAGTAAACGTATAAAGAACGAGACGGAACTATCTTCTGGTGCCACCTCCGTATCTTTTGCTTCTGTTCAGTACATTATGAATAATGTTCAGAATATTTCAGAAAAAAACATTCTACTTTTTGGTACAGGTAAAATTGGACGTAACACCTGTGAAAACTTAGTAAAACATACTCAGAATTCTCACATTACCTTAATCAACAGAACCAAGACCAAAGCTGAAGAAGTTGCCGGTAAATTTAATTTGATTGTAAAGGATTATGAAAATCTAGAACAAGAAGTTAATGGTTCAGATATTCTAATTGTAGCCACTGGAGCACAAAATCCTACGGTTTACAAATCTTTGATTTCAACTGAAAAACCACTATTGGTTTTAGATTTGTCTATCCCGAAAAATGTCAACGAAGATATTAGAGAATTATCTAATGTCACTTTAGTGCATTTAGATGATTTGGCTAAGATTACTGACGATACTTTAGAAAAGCGTAAGGCATATATTCCGGCTGCCGAAGCAATTATTGAAGACATCATGGGAGAATTTAATGCTTGGTTAGACACGCTTAAATTTGTACCAACGATTCAAGCGATTAAACATAAGCTTACAGATTATAAAAATTCTGAATTAAATACGCAGCGTAAAAAGTTATCTGATTTTAATGAAGATCAAGCTGAACTGATTACCAATAATATTATTCAGAAAATAACCAATCAATTCGCCCATCACTTAAGGGCGGATGGCAACTCTGCAGATGAGAGTATAGAGCTCATCAAAAAAATATTTCAGTTAGAAACTACCAATAATGTCTAAAACAATTCGCATTGGCACACGCGATAGCCAGCTGGCTATGTGGCAAGCAAAAACAGTTCAGGAACAACTTGAACATTTAGGTCATAAGACCGTTTTGGTACCAGTTAAATCTACAGGCGACTTAATACTCGATAAGCCTTTATACGAATTAGGAATCACAGGGATTTTCACCAAGACACTGGACATAGCAATGCTTAACGAAGACATTGATATCGCTGTCCATTCGCTCAAAGATGTACCAACCATTTTACCTAAAGGTATCGTGCAAGCTGCCGTTTTAAAACGCGGCAACGTCAATGATACTTTGGTTTTTAAAAAAAATGAAGAGTTTCTATCCGAAAGAGATGCTGTAATAGCTACTGGCAGTTTACGACGACGTGCACAATGGCTTAACCGATACCCGACACATACAGTTGTTGGTTTACGTGGTAACGTAAATTCAAGACTTCAAAAATTAGAGGATAATGACGATTGGAACGCTGCTATTTTTGCTGGTGCCGGAATTGGGCGTTTAAATCTTACCCCAGAAAACTCAATCAATTTACATTGGATGATTCCTGCACCTGCGCAAGGAGCTATTATGATTACTGCTTTAGAAAGTGATGAAGAAACCAGAGCCATTTGTGCCGAAATTAATCATGAAGAAACGGAAATCAGTACGTCTATTGAGCGCGAATTTCTAAATAGACTAGAAGGTGGCTGTACCGCTCCAATTGGTGCATTGGCTTATATAAAAAATGAAGAGGTTAATTTTAAGGGTATTCTTCTGAGCAAAGATGGCACTAAAAAGATTGAAGTCTCTAAAGTCGTTCCATTAGGAAAACACCATGATTTAGCTAAATTTTGTGCAGATTACGTTATTAGCAAAGGAGGAAAAACATTAATTGACCAGTTACAGCGTAGTGACAAAGCAACCAATATATATTCGACTAAAAAATTAACCGACGATCAATCATTATTATTTCACAATGATGTTGTAGTTGATAGTAATGATACTATAAAAATCAGTTTGAACCGTATTCCTAAAACTTTGGTGAGAAACGAAATCCAGAACGTGATTATTACAAGTAAAAATGCGGTTGAAGCCTTATTGACCAATTTCTCTGCTCCAGAGTTACAATTCAAAAATATATATTGTGTTGGCAGACGTACCAAGCGCATGGTTGAAAAACGTATTGGTAAAGTGACACATACCGAAGCTAATGCTAAAAAACTAGCAAACTATTTGGTTGAATTTATGGATGGAACTGAAGTTACCTATTTCTGTAGTGACTTACGATTAGATGATTTACCGAACATCTTAACCAAAAATAATATTACCGTAAACGAAATAGAAGCTTACCAAACCAAGTTTGATGCTGATAAAGTAGACCACAATTTAGATGGCGTTATGTTTTACAGCCCATCAACCGTAGAAAGTTTTTTAAAACAAAATAAAGCATTAGGAATAGCATTTTGTATTGGTGAAACTACAGCAAAATCAGCAAGACAGTATTTTGAGGATGTGAGAGTCGCAAAAGTACCTACGGTAGAAAGTGTAATTGAGTTGGTGAACTTGCACTATGTGCAATAGCTGTCAGCCCTTAGCTATTAGTCAAAAAACGAAAGAAATGAGAAACTTTAAACAACTTGAAATTTGGAAAAATGAAATTCAAATAGTCAAGCAAGTTTGTGTTCTTTCTTAAAAGTCAAAGTTTGTTCAACCTGAAGATTTAAAAACCATTTTTGAACTTTTAAACACAGAAGCAAAAATGATTAATAGTTTAATTAATAAATTAAATATAGCTAAAGGCTAATTGCCAATAGCAAAGAGCCACCATGATTAAAAACGATTTATTCTTAAGAGCATTAAAAGGTGAAACTGTACATCGTCCACCCGTTTGGATGATGCGCCAAGCTGGGCGTTACTTGCCAGAATTTATGGAGATAAAAGCAAAGTACGATTTCTTTACGCGTTGCCAAACACCAGAATTGGCGAGTGAAATTACGGTTCAGCCTATTCGACGTTATGGAATGGATGCCGCAATATTATTTTCAGATATATTAGTGATTCCGCAAGCCATGAATATTGAGGTACAGATGAAACCCAATTTTGGACCTTACTTACCAAATCCTGTACGCTCTCAAAAAGACGTAGATAATGTTATCCTTCCAGATGTAAAAGAAGAACTGAATTACGTTTACCAGGCCATAAAAGCAACTAAGGAAAAACTTAATGATGAAATTCCATTAATTGGTTTTGCTGGTTCTCCTTGGACTATTTTATGCTATTGTGTACAAGGTCAAGGTTCTAAAAACTTTGATAAAGCCAAAGAGTTTTGTTTTACAAATCCGATTGCTGCACATCACTTATTGCAGAAAATTACAGACACAACGATTGCTTATTTGAAGGAAAAAGTAAAAGCGGGTTGTAATGCCGTTCAGGTTTTTGATTCTTGGGGGGGCATGTTATCTCCTGTAGATTATCAGGAATTTTCTTGGCAGTACATTCAACAAATAATTGATGCTTTAAAAGACGATGCTCCAGTTATTGCTTTTGGAAAAGGTTGTTGGTTTGCCTTAGGGGAAATGGCTAAATCTGGTGCTTCTGCACTTGGTATAGATTGGACCTGTTCTGCACGCAACGCACGTTATTTAACAGGTGGGAATATTACATTACAAGGTAATTTTGACCCAACACGTTTGTTCTCTCCACCTTCAGAAATCAAGAAGATGGTACACCGAATGATCAATGAATTTGGAAAAGATAAATACATTGTAAATTTGGGGCATGGTATTTTGCCCAATATAGGCTTAGACAATGCTAAAGCATTTATTGATGCAGTTAAAGAGTATGAAAGCTAAATCCTATTTTTGTTGTATAAACATTATTTTATGCCAAATTCATTTCAGAGAATAGCAAAAAAATATCAACTTTTAAAGCAAGGTTGGACACCTCAGCAAAACTTATTTTACGGATTTCTAACCTATATTTTAATTGGTGCCATTCTTTTGTCATTGCCTATTACCCACAAAAGTTCGGCAACGGTGTTGGATCATTTTTTCATTGCAACTTCAGCCGTATCAACGACTGGTTTGGTCACAGTATCTATTTTTGATACCTATAATGGTTTTGGACAATTTATAATCATGGCCCTCATTCAACTGGGTGGTATTGGATATTTAACCTTTACAACCTTTATGCTGCTATCCACAACTCGAAAGATGACCCTATGGCATAAAAAAATTCTTTCTACAGAATTCACCTTACCAAAAACCATAAAGATTACAGATTTTCTTAAGTCTGTAATTCTGTTCACCATTATTATGGAATTAATTGGTGCTATTCTATTTTTTATAGCATTTAAAAATGAAGGTATGCCAACTGGTGAGGCATTATGGTCTTCAATCTTTCATAGTGTTAGTACGTTTTGCACTGCTGGCTTTAGCTTATTTAATGATAGTTTTATGGGTTATGCAGATAATGGTTTTGTCAACTTCATAATTTCAATGCTCGCTATTTGTGGCTCATTAGGTTTTATAGTGATTACTGATTTTGGAATGATGATAAAAAACCGATCACACAAACTCAGTTTTACTACAAAGATTGTCCTTTATGGATTTGTTATTCTGTTAACCGTAGGTACAGCTTTCTTTTATTTCTTAGAACCAACAATTGCCACAAGCACAGATTCAAGATTTTTGGCTGCTTTTTTTCAATGTATGACCGCTATGACAACAGTGGGTTTTAATACTGTAGATTTTGGAATGTTTACTCAGGCCATGATGCTTATCTGTATATTTTTAATGTATATCGGCGCATCACCATCAGGAACAGCAGGTGGTATAAAAATAACAACATTGACAGCCGTTTTTGCAATTATGAAAAGTCGTTTAAGGGGCAGCAAAAACATTACATTTTTAGGCCGTCAAATTCCTTATGAACGTCTTTATATTGCAACTTCAGCTTTCATTTTCTATACGATCATTATCGTCTTTGGTACATTTTTAATAACATTAACGAACGATCTTAAATTTGAAGATATATTATTTGAAGTCTCTTCGGCACTAGGTACCGTGGGTATAAGTACTGGGATTACAGGAGATTTAAATACCTTTGGTAAATTTGTAGTGATTTTGCTAATGTTCATCGGTCGCTTGGGTGTATTAACATTCGGGCTTGCAATATGGTCCAAAACCATGAACAGTGAAGATGAGCAATTGCTTAAAGAAGATATTGCGGTATGATAAAAAATATTATTAGAGGATTACAGGTCTATTCGGGTGCTTATGGTTTAATTTCTAAATTAAAACTATGGAAGTACTTTATAATTCCTATTGCCATAAGCATTGTTGTGTTTGCCATGATTTTTGTTTCCGCCTATGGCTTATCTGATAATCTTGGTGAATGGATAGCAGGAATTTGGGTTTGGGAAACTGGTAAAGCTACTTTTACTGCAATTTCAACATTTATTGGGGGTATTGTGATTTTTGCCATTGGACTTATTCTTTATAAGCATATCATTATGGCATTATCTTCGCCATTTATGAGTCCTGTTTCAGAGAAAATTGAAGCCTATTTTACAGGAGAGCCCGCCAAAAACTATGTCAGTACTTCTTTCTCCCAACAGTTAATGCGTGGTATTAGAATTAGCTTAAGAAATTTATCGAAGGAGTTGCTCTATACCATTCCTATTTTACTGTTAAAATTTGTACCTGTTGTCAATATTTTTTCAACAGTCTTACTCTTTATGGTACAAGCTTATTATGCAGGTTTTGCTAATATGGATTACACCTTAGAGCGTCACTTTAAGTATAAAGATAGCGTTACTTTTATTAGACAACACAGAGGTCTGGCCATAGGTAATGGAATAGGCTTTTTATTATTGTTATTGATTCCTGTTATAGGGGTGATTTTGGTCTTGCCGTTAAGTGTAACCTCAGCATCTGTCATTGCTGTGGATCTATTATTTGATGATGATGAAGAGATTGGTTTTGAACCTTTTGATAAAATAGAACTGGATTGATGCTTATACAATTTGAAGCGTTTGAGATTAGTTCCGTTCACAATGGAGATGCTTGGAAAATCTGTAATCTTATGGTTGCCAATGCAGATCGGTTTAAGCGTTATTTTCCAAAGACCTTGGAGCAAAATCTAAATCCTACATTGGCAAATCTATTTGTAGAAAAGAAGGTGAAACAATTTAAAAACAAAGAAGAGTTTTTGTTCACTTTAAAACAATCTGAAACCAGAAAACTAGCTGGACTCATTTATATTAAAGAACTCGATTGGGAAGAGAAACAAGGTGAGTTTGCCTATTGTATTGACTATAATTTCAAAGGGCAAGGACTAATGACTAAAGCCATAAAAGAATTGTCCACTTATGCCTTTGAAGATTTGGGACTAAAAACCCTTCAAATTATTGTACACAAAGACAATGTAGGAAGTGTAAACGTTGCCACGAACAATGGCTTCCAATGGCAAAGAACTAATGTAAAAGAATTCACACCACCTGGTGAGCAGGCTTTAGATATGGAGGTTTACGAATTGTATAAAAACTAAATTGCTCTGATCCTTCAAGGTCTTAAAAAATCTTGTAGGTTCAAATAATAACACATGGAAAAACTAGAAAAAGACAATTACTATCACATTTATAATCGTGGAATTAATGGCTGTAAAATTTTCAATTCAGATGAAAATAAGCGTTATTTTCTTGAACTGGCAGCAAAACATTTTGAAAATATTGTTTCTGTAATCGCTTTTTGTCTTTTAGATAATCACTATCATTTTTTAATCCAGGTCAATAAAGAGTCAAAACAAGCAACACAAGCATTTTCAAACTTTTTCAATGCTTATTCAAAAGCATTCAATAAACAAAATGACAGAACAGGAAGCTTATTTGAAAAACATTTCAAAAGAAAAAAAATTGATTCCGAAGAATATTTCATAAAACTCTTTTGCTACATTCACTTAAACCCCCTAGGGAATTGGGAAAGTTATCAGTATTCATCTTACCTATATTACATTCATAAAAAACAACCTGAAAACTTGAATATAAATAAACAACATGCTTTAAACCTGTTTGAGGATATTGAAAATTTAAAAGAAGTGCATTACCAATATAATAATAAAGACCTACAAGGTTTTAAAAACCTTGCAGGACAAGAAACCAACAACTCCAACCTGCAAGGTCTCGAAGACCTTGTAGGTTTTGAAAGAGACAACTCTATCAAAGACAAATTCTTCAATTACATACACAAACTGCAAGATGCCATCACTTCAAAATTAGAAGCTGTAGATGGTAAAGCAAAGTTTAAAGAAGACCTTTGGAAACGACCGGAAGGTGGCGGCGGTAGAACCCGTGTTATTGAAAACGGAAATGTATTTGAAAAAGGCGGAGTCAATATTTCGGGTGTACACGGAAAGCTCCCAGAAAGTATGCAAAACTATTTTGGAGTTAAAGATGCTGATTTTTTTGCGTGTGGATTAAGCTTGGTATTACATCCAAAAAGTCCGATGGTGCCAACGGTACATGCCAACTGGAGATACTTTGAGATGTACCCTTCGACTGCGCTCAGGGCAGGCGAGCAAAGACCAATCGTAGACCAGTGGTTTGGTGGTGGCCAAGATTTAACCCCTTACTATTTGTTTGATGAAGATGCAAAGCATTTCCACCAGATTTGTAAAACGGCATGTGACAAACACAACCCAGAATTCTACCCAAAATACAAAGCTAGGTGTGATGAATACTTTTACAACTCGCACCGAAACGAAGCGCGTGGAGTGGGAGGATTGTTCTTTGATTACTGTAAAAAAACGGATACGATGAGCATGCAGAACTGGTACGACTTCGTTACCGAAGTTGGTAATAGTTTCTTAGAAGCTTATGTTCCGATTGTAGAAAAAAGAAAAAATTTACCATATACCAAAGCACAACGTAATTGGCAAGAAATTCGTCGTGGTCGTTATGTGGAATTTAATTTAGTACATGATAAAGGCACTTTATTTGGATTAAAGACCAATGGAAGAATTGAAAGTATCCTTATGAGTTTGCCTCCTCATGTACAATGGGTGTACGATCACCATCCAGAAAGAGGTAGTGAAGAAGAACGATTGATTGATGTATTGCAGAATCCTGTGGATTGGGTGTAATTTTTTCATTCTGAACAAAGTGGAGAATCTTTTGATATTATATTTATAAGTTTCTTCATTGCATTCTGAATGGTATTTCAAATAAAACAATAAAGTCGTAAGTGAGTAACTTATAACTTTGTACTTATAATTTATAATTTTAGAACATGTTTCCAATTAGAAGAAATAGACGTCTTAGAACCAACGAAACCATTAGAAGTTTAGTTAGAGAAACCATTATCTCTCCTAATGACTTTTTAGTGCCACTTTTTATAGTAGAAGGCAAAGGCATTAAAGAAGAGATAGCTTCTATGCCTAACTACTATCGCTACAGTTTAGATTTACTTAAAAACGAAATAAAAACACTTTGGAGTTTAGGTTTAAAATCAGTATTACTTTTTGTAAAGGTTGATGATGCTTTAAAAGACAACAAAGGTACTGAAGCCTTAAACCCCAATGGCTTAATGCAACGTGCCATTAAAGCGGTTAAAGATGTTTGTCCAGACATGTTAGTAATGACCGATGTTGCTCTAGATCCATTCTCCTCTTATGGACATGATGGTATAGTTGAAGGAGGAAAAGTGGTCAACGATGCTACGGTTGAGGTTTTAGCAGAAATGAGTATCTCTCATGCTGAAGCTGGTGCTGATTTTGTTGCCCCAAGCGATATGATGGACGGTAGAATTATTGGAATCAGAGAAGGCTTGGATCAATCTAACTTTTTGGATGTTGGAATTATGAGTTACTCCGCAAAATATGCTTCTGCTTTTTATGGTCCTTTTAGAGATGCCTTGGATTCTGCTCCTGTTGATATCGTAGATGTACCGAAAGATAAAAAGACCTATCAAATGGATGTTGCCAACCGTGACGAAGCCATACGAGAAACCGAAATGGATATTAGCGAAGGAGCAGACATTGTTATGATAAAACCTGGCTTATGTTATTTAGATATTGTCCGTGACATTAGAAATAGCTTTGATATTCCAGTTGCGGTGTATCAAGTCTCTGGTGAGTATGCCATGCTCAAAGCTGCAGCAGAAAAAGGATGGTTAGACCATGATACGGTGATGCTAGAACAAATCACGTCCATTAAGCGTGCTGGTGCTGATATAATCGCTTCTTATTTTGCTAAAGATGTGGTGAGACTAACATCTTAATCGTTGCCTTTAACCATATTACGGAAAATTATCCTCACACACATTTTCGACAAGATTAAAACTAATAGCTTTAGTACTAATATTTTATTAATGGAAGGTATAAGACGGCAGTGGAAAAGCTTTGATTTCAGCAACCTGAACATCTCATCAATTAAAATCCATTACCTCATTCAACAAAATATCTATTTATAGATTTTAATAGGTTTTCTGTATAGCAGCAAAAACCAAAGCTGTTTTAATATTTTTGGCTGATTATTATTGATATACTCAATCAAATAATTTTATATTCTTTGTACTTCCCCCAATATTATAGCTTAGGCCTACTGTAGAAATTACGTTACCATCAGACTCAGTATTCACATTAAAATCTTCACCGAACGTATATGTAATTAGAATATTCTTAGCGAGTTTATATTCAATATTTAATACCGCTTTAAGGTCTTCTTTTGAATCATCCATGAGCTCTATATTCTGAAATCTTTGAATAAATTCGCCAGAGAAAGAAAGCTTATCTTTTTCAAAAACCAATTTGGCACCAATATCAAAATTATCGGTTTCTACATTATCGATAACATCATTCTTTATAAATCTAGCTACTCCTAAGAATTCAAACTTTTCGTTTTCTGTTCTGTAAGATGGTGTTAACCAGAAACCCCATTTTGGCACACTCGAATTATCAAATTCATTATCACTGAAGTCTAATGTAAAAGCTGAGGCAAACTCTAAGAAAAATCCTTTATAATTTTTATTGTTTAAGTCTATAAGTGTTTCAACAGCTTGTGATTTAGATTGAATATCATTTTTGTTTTCAGTTAGTACTTGTACTACTAAAGTGCTGTTAATGTAAGATAGTAATTTGGCTTGTGTGTCTAAAGGCGACGTGTTGTTTTGTTCTCTCAAAGGGCTTACAATATCTTTTTCAATAATTTGTCTGATACGTTCTTTTACTTGTGAGTTTAGGCTCTTAGACTTAAACAACTTTTCAACTTCGGCAGGGATACTATCGAGAAATGCATTAAAATCGGTGTAATTAGGGTCAACTGCTAAAGTCTGGGTTAGATTAATAGCACTTACCATAGTCAAACGAACCTCCTTTAACTCTAATAAAGCTTTTTGAAGCTTTTCTTTATTCTTTTTTGATGGTGACCCTGAGAAAATCAATGTTCTGTACCCAATACCCAAACGTCTGCTGGTACTTGTCACTTCGTCATCAATCTGATTTTCAATATCCATAGTTGCTATTGAGATTGAGGAATTTCTGGCCATATTGGTCCAAACCGAGTTTAGACTGGGATCCAATAATTTATCAAAGGTTAGATTTTTGTGATTAAAGAGCCAATAAGGTGAAAACTCTAATGCTAGGTTTTGAGGAACTGAAAACCCGTTTTCATCAGAAAAATTATCGAATAAATTGGCTTTAAATGCATCAAAAGTTGTTGGCCTGGCAATTTCTGTAGGTTGAACACCCAAAATTGTAAATGCTGGTGATGATGGTGCTTTTAATTCTGTTAGATCAAAATCTTGTGCGTTTGAATAATTAAAAAATATCAGAATGCTTAATATTAATAGTCGTAGTCTCATAACTCAAATAAATTTAATAAACGTTGTATAATAAATCGCTGAATTGTCTTCTTCAACATCCTCACTATATGTTTCCACTTCCTCTCCATTGATATAATAAGATATGCTAGTTGTATTAGTATCGGGATTGGTATCAGTAACCAAAGAGCCTATTAGAATAAAAGTTCCTTCTAACTTTGCTCCAGTACCTATCTTTATATTTATTATGCTTCCTGTGTGATATTGACCTTCAACATCTCTAAAGCTGGAATCGCCATCCTGACCGTTACCAAAAGTAATCGTTAAATAATAGGCTTCACCTGAGTCCACATTGTACTCTGTTTCATTTACAATATTTTTCATACTTCTTAATTTAAATTATTATTTAGTCTTTTATTTTTATTAACTCTTTTACATTATCTATATCTCTTTTATAGTCAGTCCATTTAGGTATCTCAAAAGCTCTATTTTGTGTTTTGTCATCTGTATCTATATATTCTATGGCTATTGTCTTGTCCTCAAGCAATTTTGCTGTAATTATTAGTTTTTGGTCTTTTTCATTCACTTCAATATGAAGTTTCTGTCCTTTCTTAAAATCTTTGTAAATTTCGTTTTCTATCTTAAGAAGATCCTCAGATCTTTTCTGTTCCGCGTCTTTTAATACCTTTTCCTTGTCTGCTTCTTTTATTTCTAGATTCAGATAGTATGTAGCAGTAGAACACCCTATCAGTACTGCAAATGTCGCAAGCCCTACCCATTGTTTTGCGCTAACAATATCTTTCTTTAAATTAATAACCAACTTATTATATGTATCATTGATTTTTAAAGGGCTTCTTATATCTAAGCTGTCTAAAGAAATACTTTGTCCCACCGAAATTTTAAATAATGCCCAATAGACCAAAATTAATGGCAGAAAAAACCCAATGTAAATCCATGGACAAACCGACTTGAACAAAAGCACAGTTGTTAAACCCGCTGTAGTATAAAATCCCAATAAGAATTTTAAATACGTGTTGTAGTTTATTAAATGCTTATTAAGATTAGTAAATGTATTGTTAACTAATTCCTGTCCTTTCTCTAACCAAAACGGGTCAAAATCTTTAAGCTCGCTCATCTTTATTGATCTTTAAATAAACTCTCTGGGTATTCTTGCCACATGGGCATTTTACAACAATGTAATCGTCTATTGTGCCTTCTTCTATGGTGTCTACTCCCATAATTTTCAAATCACTTTCCATTGTGGGTCTCGTAACTACTGTATATATAGGCGATGTAATTATGCTAAATTCTTTTTGGCAAGAATCATCATTGCAGGTAATCTTCTGTAACTTGTGTAAGGAGGTATTAGCATCCATAATTCAAAATATTAAATTATGCTACTAAACTAGGTCTAAAGGGAAGGTATTTCCATACCCACTAATGGGTATTTATGCTTAAAAATACTAAATAGTAATGTATTAACATAGGTCAAACGCAATTTTTTAAGCCTGAAATACATGGTAATTTTCACAGAATTTAAGGTTAATGCTGGGTTAACGCTTGGTATTTCCTTTTTTTAGCCAATTCTGGCAGTTAGATTTGTTATGAACAATCGTTAAAACGAATTATTATGAATTTCAAAAAATCATAAAACTTGGGGAAGATTTAAAAACACTTCATCTTTGGTACTGACACCAAAAAAATAAGAGCCCATTGGATTTTTTTGGTCACACTTTTCTAATGGTCTTTTCTGTTTGTTTAATTACCAGTATTAGACCAAAATCCACTAGCCCATTTTTTATATTCCTCTTCTGTTATAAGATCACCATCGAGAGGCTCTTCGATATTTTCAGCTTCGTAATGATCTAGCTGTATGTCTTTTACCAAATAATTGTATTTGTTATCTTGAAGCTCTAAAACCAAGCCAGGAAGTCCATTGAATCCCCTTGGGCCATGTGGAAGAGGAATCTCTTTTGTAAACCAAGCTATACGGTTTTCCTTCGCCGTTAAAATAGCTTTATAACATAAGTAACCGTTAATAGTTTTGGTTTCTTCGGTTATATCCCAAAGCATAGGCTCTTTTTTTATACGTTTTCTAGTTCCCATAACATCAGTAGTGCTAATGTTATAATTTCTTGTCCAATCAGAATAGTACAAGTTTGCACTGCCTGCCATATACCAACTCATGTTTATACCAGAAGGCGTAATATTAACAACACCATTATCGTTGTCCCATTTAGGGATTTCAACTTTTTCTTCTACATAATACAGAGCAATACTATCCTTAAACACCAAGTAGGCCTCAACAGGCTGAGACTCGTGCAGCATTTCCAAAGCTTCGTTTTTAGCTTCGGTATTATCAGGGTTCTCATAAGGCTCTTCAATAGTACTTTTGTCTATAGATGCCTCATAAACTATTTTTCCTTTCATTTGTGCATTTAATAGAAAGGAAAACGTTAGGATTAGAAGTATTAAAATATGTTTCATACTTAAATTTATGAAAAAAAGATTTAGCAGTGTGTTAATTATTCATTTTGTAACTTCGCAGTAACAAAACTTCTTTGCATTAATGGGCTTACTCATTTTTTACGCTGTTATATCTATCTTCTTTTCATTTTTGTGTTCTATTCTAGAAGCTGTGCTACTTAGTATTACACCTACATTTATCAACGTTAAAAAGAAAGAAGGCAAAGCTTATGCTAACGATTTAGAAGAACTAAAAAAAGACGTTGACCGGCCTTTAATTGCAATTTTAACCTTAAACACAATTGCGCACACTGTTGGTGCTATTTTGGTTGGTGTACAGGCAAAAGTTGCTTATGCAGAACTCTACGGAACCACAAAACGCAGTATTCTTGGTGTAGAATTCACAGAAGATTTAATGGTTGGTGTCGTTTCTACAATCATGACGATTTTAATATTGGTCGCTTCAGAAATCATTCCCAAAACCATAGGTGCGACCTTTTGGAAACAATTGGCAAATTTTACAGCAAAAGCGCTCAACGTGTTGATATTTCCATTAAAGTGGACAGGTATTTTGTGGTTACTTCAACTCACAACAAAATTAATAGGTGGCAAAGGCCATGGTAGTGTTTTAAGTCGCGAAGGTTTTGTAGCCATGACTGAAATTGCTCACGAAGAAGGTGTGTTTGAAGAAAACGAAAGTAAAGTCATTAAAAATCTTTTAACCTTTAAGGAAGTACAAGCCAAGGATGTTATGACTCCTCGTACGGTAATGAAAACCGAAAACGAGACCATGAATATCGAAACCTTTTTTGCCGCAAACCAAAATATTCGTTTTTCTCGTATCCCTGTCTATACTGAAGACTCAGATAACATTACAGGTTTGGTTCTAAAAGATGAAGTCTTTAAGGAAATGGCTCTTGGTAATGGTTCCAAACTACTTTTGGACATTAAGCGAAATATAATTATTGTTAATCGCAGTATGCCAATTCCGAAACTATTTGAGCAACTGGTAGAAAGCCGAAATCACATGGCTTTAGTCGTCGACGAGTACGGATCTGTTAGTGGTCTAGTCACTATGGAAGATGTTATCGAGACGCTTTTAGGACTAGAAATTATGGATGAGAGCGATAATGTATCGGACCTACAAATGTTGGCAAGAAAAAGTTGGGAAAGCAGAGCCAAACGTTTAGGCTTAATAGAAAACGACAATCCCGAAAACTAATGCCAACTTGCTATATTGAAACACCGCTTGGCCATGCTAAAATTGTTGGAGATAACAATGGCATTACTTCAATTTCAATATTAGATACAACTCAAGAACTAACTGAAGTTATTCCAGAACCACTTTTAGATTGTGTAACGCAGCTTAAGGCCTATTTTAAAAACGAGCTTAAAACCTTTAGCTTAAAATTAAATCCAGAAGGTACAGCATTTCAAAAAAAGGTTTGGAAACAATTGCAAGCCATTCCTTATGGTAAAACCATTTCTTATTTAGATTTAGCCAAACAATTAGGCGATGCAAATGTCATAAGAGCAGCAGCAAGTGCCAATGGTAAAAATCCGCTTTGGATTATTGTACCTTGTCACCGTGTTATTGGCAGTGATGGTAGTCTAACAGGATATGCCGGTGGGTTGCACAGAAAACAGTGGTTGCTAAATCACGAAAGTGAATATAAACAACAAACCCTGTTTTAATGTACAAATCTGGAACAGAATTATTAAAGCGATTTTTTAAAGTTTCGACCATTTATAAGTATGGTTTTAACTGGTCGCCAATGTATAGAAGAACTACAGCAAAACTAATTGAGGTTAGTGATGATTTGCACTATGTAAAGATTAGACTTAAACTCAATTGGAAAAACCGCAACTATGCCGGTTCTATTTTTGGAGGCAGTATGTTGGCGGCAACAGATCCAATTTATATGATTCAATTGATTCAAATTTTGGGGGATGATTATGTGGTTTGGGACAAGGCTGTTGAAGCACGTTACAAGAAACCAGCTAAGTCAACTATTTATGGTGAATTTATCTTTACAGAAGATGAAATTGAAACGATAAAACAGAACGTAGCTAAACACAATGAAACCGATATTTTAAAAACCATGAGTCTTGTTAACGAAGAACAAAATATAATTGCTACTTTTAATAAAACACTTTATATCGCCGACAAACGTTTTTATAAAGAAAAGCTTAGGAAGCGTAGAACGAAAAACCAATAAATTACCCCAATGAAATTCCTTAAAAAACTATTTAAATTCTTAATCATCCTTTTCGGATTACTAATTGTTGTTCTTTACATTACAGATACAGATTATCTCATCAAAGCTGTAAGGACTATATACATGAAAGGCCATACCACAGCTTTTCTGGAAGATTACAAAGAATTTGACAACCAGACTATACAAGCGAGTAACAATCCGCAACCTTGGCCCAATCATAAAAATTATAATACCGCTGAAGCAACCGATGTATTGAAAAACGCTAACAACGATTGGGGAACAGTAGCTTATGTAATTATAAAAAATGATAGCATTTGGTTTGAAACCTATTACGATGGCTTTGGTGAAGATTCAAAATCGAATTCGTTTTCAATGGCCAAAAGCTATGTGTCTGGATTGATGTTCATGGCTATTCAAGATGGTTTCATAAAAAGTTTAAATCAGCCTGTATGCGATTTTTTACCTGCATTTTGTGAAGGTAATGCGGCAAATATGACGGTTGGTGACTTATCCTCAATGGCATCTGGCACCAATTGGGACGAAGCCTATTATTCGCCCTTATCTATTACAACACGTGCATATTTCGATGATGATTTGGCCAAAGTAATGAATGGTTTAAAAATGGAAACAGACCCAGGAAAAGCCTTTAAATATGCTAGTGGGGACACGCAAATGTTGGCTATGGTAATAGAGAAGGCAACGGGTAAAAAACTCTATGACTATTTTGAAGAAAAAATTTGGAAACCTCTAGGTTCCGAAAACCCAACATTATGGCAAGTGGATAGCGAAGGTCACGATTTGGTAAAGGCGTATTGTTGTATAGCAAGCAACGCCAAAGATTTTGCGCGTTATGGCAAATTATTTAAAGACCATGGCAAATGGAATGGTAAACAAATATTAGATTCTAGTTATGTCGCAAAGTCCATAAAACCACGGTTTGCTGAAAGCCCAGAGTACGGTTACGGTTGGTGGTTACACCATCAATTAGGAAAAGACTTTTTTATGATGCGAGGCCATTTGGGTCAGTATGTTATTGTGCAACCGGAAGATAATGTTATTATTGTAAGGCTTGGACACCAAAAGTCACCAAATCTTGCAAGCGATGGTATATACACTTATGACATCAGTTTGTATATTGATGAAGCTTATGAGATGATGAGCAAAAAAAATAACAATTAAAAGCCCCTATTTTCTCAAAAAAGACCATGATTAGCAAACTTAACCTAGAAAACATACTATTCCTAGATATAGAAACGGTTCCAGAAACTGAAAAATTCAATGATTTAGATCCTACCAAACAAGAGCTTTGGGAGGCAAAATCCAAATATCAGCGTAAAGAAGAGTTTACAGCCGAAGAATTCTACAATAGAGCAGGAATTTGGGCAGAGTTTGGTAAAATCATCTGTATTTCAGTTGGGTATTTTAAAATAGGAGGTGATATAAGAACCTTTCGGGTAACTTCATTTTATGGTAATGAAATTAAAATTCTAAAAGAGTTTAAAAATCTATTGATTACACATTTTAGCTCAAACAAGCATCTCCTTTGTGCGCATAATGGTAAGGAATTCGATTTTCCGTACATCGCAAGACGTATGATTATCCATAATATAGAATTACCCTATAAGCTCAACCTGTTTGGTAAAAAACCATGGGAAGTACCCCATTTAGACACCTTGGAGCTATGGAAATTTGGCGACTACAAAACCTACACATCTCTTAAATTACTGACTAACGTTTTGGGTATTCCTTCCCCAAAAGACGATATCGACGGCAGTGAAGTCTATGATGTGTATTACAAAGACAATGATATTGATCGCATTATAACATACTGCGAAAAAGATACCATAGCTGTAGCCCAAGTACTACTGCGATTACGAGGCGACGAGTTATTACATAACCATGAAATAAAACACGTTTAAGACTATATCTATTTGATGATTAGCTTTTGTGTTTTCTCTTGGTTTCTGTTTTTAAGCTTTACAATATACACTCCAGCGTTAAGTTTTGATGCATCTACTTGGTGCGAATTGGAACTGGACAACAAGGTTACTTGTTTTACCAATCGTCCTTGCAGATCATAAATTATAAATTCAGAATCTAAATCTAACTGTCCGTTGATGTTTATGGTCTGCGAAGCATTTACATTAAAAATGGTTATTCCGTCAAAATCAGTATCTGTAATGCCTAAAGTACTTTGGGAGAATCTAAGATAAAAACGGCCTATACCACTTAAATCAGTATCCGCAGTGAACGTATACACCGAAGTGTTTAACAAGGTGAATGTATTGGTCTGTCTATCTTCTAGATATACCTCAACATTGTCTGCCAAGGTTCTTTCAGAGATATTGAATGTTACCTGTTCACCATCTGGCACGTGTACTCCCAATGGAATTATAACATCGGATAGTTCCGTATTTCCAATAGATTGAACACCAATAGCTCTACCGGCATCTTCTTCAACCAATCGTGAATAAATTGCTAGCGAAGGGGATGCACCAAAAATCTCGGAATCGTAATTTGGGTCTTGACCCAATGTGGCATTATCCGTAAAGTAGAAATCAGTTTTATAAAAGTCCGACACTCCATTTAGTTTTAATTGTAAATGCGAAATCGTATTGGTGTTACTAGATCTTCCTTCTATAAAATCATCGGAATCTCCTATGGTACGCATTGCGGCTGTAAAGTTGAAATTAATTCCACTTGTATTGGTTGCGACTAAAAACCCTTGACCAGGCGTTATTTCGGCAAAGGGATTGGCTTCTGAATATGCCTGATTCCAAATCTCCCAACCATTAGAAGCATTACCATCGTAACCGTAAATACCAGCACGTTCTATATTGAATTTTGAATTGTTCAAACTCAAAAAATCACTCAGCATAATGTATGACGGATAAGGGTTTCCTATTAAATTCCATTCTGGTGTATTAGGTCCAGAAATAACTACAGGTACCGACACATCCTTGGTTGTTACCAAACCTGAAAATGTAAATGTACCATCATCTGTTGAAGCAGCACGATAACCTTTTGCAACACCTAATTTCTCTGTTTCATTACTTGCATAAGTAACGTAGGTATTGGTTACTTTTTCAAAAGGACCAAATAGGTAAAGTGTGTTGCCAGCATTGCTCACTATATTAGAATTTGCATCCTTGAAAATATTAAACTGCTGACCAAAAACTGGAGGAGCAATTAAATCATTACCACCTGCGAGCGTGTTAACATGGCGTTTATATTGTATGTTTCCAACCACAGAGCCATTGACAATCAAACTTGAATATTGATCAGAGATTGATTCGAGCATTACATTGTCATTAGAAATCAAATTGCCATTAGCAGTAATAGAGCCATTGAAAGCTACAATTACATCTGCTCCAGACTTTACATCAATGGAATTAACAACAACATCTGTATTCACTGTATATGTACCATCTAATATCACAGCATCATTAGTACCCGTAGAACTTGAAGGAGCAAAAGGAGCCCAAGCGTCATTCGTATATACTAAATCATTGGTGCCAACCAACTTTACGGTATAGTCTTCCACTTCTCCATATTGAAAATTATCACATGAACCAGGAATTTCATTATATCGCAATGTTACACGCATTCTGGTTTCTTTCTCCAATGCCGTAGCAGGAACCGTAAAACTACCGCTTACTGGTGTATCTTGAGTTGGTGTCTGTGTCCAAACCTGTTCGTTGTTGTCTTCAAAATCACCATCATTGTTGTAATCTATCCAAACGGAATAGCCTTCGTCATATAACTGATCTGTCCAAGTTGGTGTTACAGTAATTGTATATTGCGTTCCTTTTCTGAGTACAGTAGATTCAGCTGTGAAATCTGAATAAAACTGACCTCCCGATGAGTTATCTATAGAACCCAATTGTACCCTACTTATAAATTCGTCATTTACATTTGTACTTGCAGAGGCACAGTAACCCGAGGGATTGTTTGCCAATGTGAGTACGGCAACTTCGTTACTATCTGTAGAAGTATTTCCTTCAGCATCTTTTGCCCTTACTGTAAAACTATAGATTGTTTCTTCAGAAAGCCCAGTGACTTGATAGGACGTTGAACCTACATTTGTAATTAAAACATCATCTTGGTATATATCGTAAGATGCTACTCCAACATTATCCGTTGAAGCATCCCAATTGAGATCTACACTAGTCGTAGTAATGTTGCTGGCCAATAGATTTAGAGGAATACTCGGAGCTTCAGTGTCTAGTTCGTCCGTGGTTGCATTTACAGAATTACTCTGCGCAGAGCTGTTTTCGGCTGCATCTTTTGCAATCACATAAAATGTGTAAGCGGTACTAGGATTTAAACCAGTAACTTGATGCGTAAGTGTCTGTACAGTTGCAATGAGATTAGTGTCTTGATACACTTCATAATCCGTAACTCCTACATTGTCTGTAGATGCGTCCCAGCTCAGGTCTATAGACGATTGTGTAATATTACTAGCTGCTAAATTTGTTGGCGCTGTTGGTACTTCAGTATCTGGTTCTAATGTGCTTGGATTTATTACATTACTGGTTGCTGAACTATTGTTTGCAGCATCTTTAGCTATAATGTAAAAACTATAGGAAGTTTCTGCAGATAGGCCAGTAACTTGGTAAGTAAGGGACGAAACAGTCGCTATAAGACCTCCGTCTTGATAAACTTCATAGTCCGTAACTCCGATATTATCTGTAGAGGCATTCCAACTTAAATCCATGCTATTTTCAGTTATATTATTAGCGGCTAAGCCCGAAGGTGCTGTTGGTGCTTCAGTATCTGTTAGGGTTCCTGTTATCTCAATATTAAAAGTTTCCTCATAATATCCGCATGATCCTACGGTATAGGTTACTACATAATTTCCTGTTGAAGAAGAAGATAAATCTATCACTCCCGAGCTTGCATTGATTGACAAACCAGAAGTACTGGTAAATGTACCTCCCGATCGGCCAGTAATCGTTGGTGAAGGGTCAGAATCATTGACATCATAAGTGCTTAAAGGATATGTAAATGTAGCAAAATCATTATAGTGTATATCTATGTAATCGAGAACAACAGCAGCATACTCTTTTGCAAATGGCACTAAGGTTTGAGGTCGACTATCATAGAAGTTACCATTATAAGTACCTAAATCTCTGACACGTCTATTTACTTCTGTCATTATACCATCAACATTTCCACCACCATCATGAGAACCAGCATTTGTTCCGCTCCCGTTACCAGAACCATGCCTTCTATTATTGTAATAGTTACCGTCAAAATAAGCATTGGAATGAGGTGTGGTATCATCGCAACTCGTATTCCCGTAATCTGATGCGCTAGGCACTGCTCTGTAACCTGAGGTGACACCACAGCCAGGATTCACATTGGTATTATAAAAAACAGCTGGAGCTTCTTGAAACAATTGACCTAAGCTATTATTACCTCTAATTAATTCTTCGTGAGTATGGTTATTAAGATTATGACCAACCAGATTTTTAATCGTTGATCTATTGATATTACTTGTGCTGTTTAAATTACCAGAATTCAATTGGTTGGATGTAATGTTGTATCCTATTTCAATTCTTGGAATTGTATGGCTTTGTCCATGTAAATCAATGTAGAGTCCTTTGCCCCAATTGGCTTCTACTGAAGCACTGGCCTGGTCTAAAAAACTGTGCCAAGCATTCCAATGGTCTATAGAATCAGCATCTCCACAGGTAGCTTCACTTTGTTCTCTATTTGGGTCTAATTTAGAGCGGTGTAGATTATTGATAACAACATGTGCATAGCAGCCTGTTAATGCAAATATTTCTGCCTGTATTTCCCTGATTAAAATATCGGTGTTATCATCACGTTCATTGGTACCGCAACTACGATCTGGTAAAGTAGAATCATTGTCTGGGTAAAATACACTGCCAATTGTCTGTCCAGATTGTTTTACACCACCATGTGGCGCAGAAATAATAATAGGCAAATTACCAGGTATATATTCTATATATTCTCTGTTATCACCAGAAAATTGTTCGTAATAGATTGAAACACCAGGAGTCTGTGCATTAATTTGTAAGCTAAGAAGAATTGCTATTATTAAGTAAAAAAGTTTAGGTTCTTTTGGGTTTACATTAAGTAAACTTACTAGCAAAGCGGTTAGGGTTAAGGTAATTTTTTTCATTTGCTTAGGGCTTTCAATGAATTATGTTAGTCTGCTAATATATTGTAAATTATTTCAAAAAACAGATAAAACGCATAAAAAATCGACGAAATGCATTAATTTAGATCGTCAAAAAACACAAACAATTGATTACCATTAATTTAAGATGTATTCTTACTCAACTAAATATTGATGCAAATCTGTGTCTTAGGTTTATTTTTACTCTTTGATTTTGATTATTTTTACCTATGCCAAATAAAGATTTGCTAAACGTTAAAGATCTGTCTATTTCTTTTTTTGATGGAAAAACAGAAAAAAAAATCATTAAGTCCATTTCATTTCAAGTAAAACCAAATGAAATATTAGCTGTAATAGGGGAATCAGGTTCCGGTAAGTCTATTTCATCCCTGGCCATAATGGGTTTATTGCCTAAACAGATTTCAAAAATAACTTCTGGTTCTATTTTGTTTGAAAATAAAGAATTAGCCAATTATCCTGAACAAAGCTTTCAAAAGATTAGAGGTAATGACATAGCAATGATTTTTCAAGAGCCCATGAGTTCTTTAAATCCTTCTATGCGTTGTGGGAGACAGGTCGAAGAAATCTTAAGGCAACATTCAACTTTGTCTGCTTCTGAGATAAAATCTGAAATTTTACAGCTTTTTGAAAAAGTAAAGCTTCCAAACCCTAATAGGATCTTTAAGTCCTATCCGCACGAAATTTCTGGAGGACAAAAACAGCGTGTTATGATTGCCATGGCAATTGCCTGCAAACCAAAATTACTTATTGCGGACGAGCCCACAACTGCCTTAGATGTTACTGTACAAAAGGAAATTTTAGAGCTGTTGAAAACCCTACAAGAAGAGACAAAAATGAGTATTTTATTTATATCGCACGATTTGTCTCTGGTTGCTGAATTGGCAGATAAAGTTTTAGTGATGTACAAAGGGGAAATAGTGGAGCAAGATAAAACCCAAATTATATTTAATGCCCCAAAGCATAATTATACCAAAGCATTAATTGGTGCTAGGCCATCTACTGCATATAGGCTAAAAAAACTGCCGACGATTTCAGATTTTATGGAGGATGAGGTTGATACAAAAATTATTACCATTGAAGATCGAAAGAAAAACCATGAAAAAATGTATGCGCAATCCCCATTACTGGAAGTTATTGATGTTGAAAAAATCTATCTATCTAGCAAAGGCTTCTTTTCTAAGGATATTGCTTTTAAAGCTGTGGATGGTGTAAGCTTTAAAGTTTACCCAGGCGAAACTTTAGGTTTGGTAGGCGAATCGGGTTGCGGTAAATCTACTTTAGGTAATGCGATTCTTCAACTAGATAAAGCTACATCTGGAATTATAAAATATAATGGTAAAGATATAACGGGTCTAAGAAAAAAAGAGTTGCGCCGATTGCGAAAGGATATTCAAATTATATTTCAAGACCCATTTGCGTCGCTTAATCCGAGACTAACTGTAGGAAACGCCATTATAGAGCCTATGAAAGTGCATAAGATTGGTAATTCTTATGCCGAAAGAAAAGAAAAAGTAATAGAACTTTTAGAAAAAGTAGGTTTAGAAGCTTCTACATTCAGTAGATATCCGCATGAGTTTTCTGGTGGTCAACGACAGCGTATAGGTATAGCCAGAACAATTGCTTTAGAGCCTCAATTAATAGTTTGTGACGAATCTGTGTCTGCATTGGACATATCAGTACAAGCCCAAGTGCTTAATCTTTTGAACGATTTGAAAGAACAATTTGGATTTACCTATATTTTTATTTCGCACGATTTAGCTGTTGTAAAATATATGGCAGATCAATTGCTTGTAATGAACCAAGGAAGAATTGAAGAATTAGGAGATGCTGATAAAATTTATGAATCGCCTGTGAAAGACTACACCAAAAAATTAATTCATGCTATTCCAAAAGGATTATAGCATGAATATTTTCTTGGTTAACTTTAGAACACCAGAAATGACTCTCATGGTATTTTTTAAGTTTGAAAACATAACATTGTCATTTAAAGTAGGTTCTGGTAGATTTGATTTGGTCGTTTTCATAAGTCAATAAAATTTACGGTAGATTTGGGGCAAATCGTAATTTGAGTTTAAGGTAAATTTGATTAATTTAATTTGGGATTGCTAATATGGTACTTATTTTCAATTTATCGGTTTAAATACTTTATAAATCGATGAAATACACATTTATTTAACATTTAAACATATTATTGAAGATTATGCTTACAAAAATACGATAACTAGGTTGCAGGATTAATTCTAAAGGCAGTATTGTTTATACGTTCATTTCTGGTATGTCTCCATCTATAATCAAATGACCTTCGGTTGCATTTTTGATGTCCTCTACCGAAACTCCCGGGGCACGCTCTAATAGTTTAAAGCCCTTATCGGTGACTTCTAAAACAGCCATATTTGTTACTATTTTTTTTACACATTGAACTCCTGTTAAAGGTAAAGAACATGTTTTTAGCAACTTAGATGCGCCAGCTCTGTTGGTATGCATCATGGCTACAATAATATTCTCTGCGCTTGCAACCAAATCCATGGCTCCTCCCATGCCTTTTACCATTTTACCTGGAATTTTCCAGTTGGCAATATCTCCATTTTCCGAGACTTCCATGGCACCAAGTATGGTTAAATCAACATGTTGCCCTCTAATCATGGAAAAGCTTGTGGCCGAATCAAAAAAGCTGGCTCCCGGTAATGTCGTTATGGTTTGTTTTCCTGCATTAATAATATCTGCGTCCTCTTCGCCTTCAAACGGAAATGGTCCCATGCCCAAAACTCCATTCTCACTCTGAAATTCTACTTCGATATCATCTCTAACAAAGTTGGCCACCAATGTTGGGATGCCAATACCTAAATTAACATAGTAACCATCCTTCACCTCTCTTGCTATGCGCTTTGCTATTCCGTTTTTATCTAACATAACTTTAGTTTGTCCATTCGGACCTTATTAAAAAATTTATTAATTGGAACTTAATTATATAAAAGGGATTCCCGCTTTTGCAGGAATAACTGACCTAAGGCTTTTCTCTTACCGTGCGTTGTTCAATACGTTTTTCAAAATGTGCTCCTTTAAATATGCGCTGCACAAAGATCCCAGGAATATGAATTTGATTTGGGTCTAATTCTCCAACTGGTACTAATTCTTCAACCTCAGCAACGGTTATTTTTGCTGCACCGCACATGTTAGGGTTAAAATTTCTTGCCGTGCCTTTGAATATTAAGTTACCAGCAGCATCTCCTTTCCAAGCTTTTATAAATCCAAAATCTGCCTTAAAAGCATGTTCCAAAACATACATTTTACCATTGAATTCCCTAGTTTCTTTACCTTCAGCAACTTCTGTTCCGTAGCCTGCTGGAGTATAAAATGCAGGAAAACCGGCTTGTGCTGCTCTGGCACGCTCGGCTAGTGTTCCTTGTGGTATTAACTCCACATCTAACTCCCCAGACAGCATCTGTCGTTCAAATTCATCATTCTCACCAACATAAGATGAGATCATTTTTTTAATCTGCTTTTGTTGTAGCAATAAGCCTAAACCAAAATCATCTACACCTGCATTATTAGAAATACAAGTCAATCCTTTTATGTTGAGTCTTACAAGTTCTGCAATAGCATTTTCAGGAATACCCGAAAGCCCAAAACCACCAAACATAAAGGTCATATTGTCGTTTACACCTCGTAATGCTTCAGTAACGTTTGCTACTTTTTTATTAATCATGAATTGAGAAATTTAGCTTCTGAAAAATACAAAAGACTGAGCAAACTTCATATTAAAATTTGCCTAAATATTTTGAGAAAATCACAGATATAATTTAAAAATCCACATCAACACTTTGGCCGTCATCTTCATCGGAATCTGCGCCAAGATCTCCTTCATCATGGGCTTTACAATCTACATTGATATCCAGTTCTGAAGGTTTTTCAAAGTTACCTGTTGATACGTCTAAGGTTTTGTCTGCATAACACGCTTTCATGTACAAGCCCCAAATAGGCAATGCCATTGAAGCTCCTTGAC
Organism: uncultured Flavobacteriaceae bacterium; assembly: GCA_964453045.1. Classification (GTDB taxonomy): domain Bacteria; phylum Bacteroidota; class Bacteroidia; order Flavobacteriales; family Flavobacteriaceae; genus Winogradskyella. Next base: position 21,697 of record CAYVNR010000015.1, on the reverse strand, counting down.
CGTAAGTAATACTTTTAAAGTGTGCGGCCCTGTCTTCTGCACCAACCCAAACACCAGTGACCAAATTTGGTACCATACCCATAAACCAACCATCACTTTGATTTTGTGTGGTACCTGTTTTACCGGCTATTGGATTCGTTAATTCATAAGGATAGCCTGTTATAATCTCCCTGTATACAGCATTAAATTTATCATACCCCTTGTGTCGCAACCTTCTGCCTGAACCTGCATTAGTCACGCCTTCCATAAGATTAACAGTAACATAGGCCACTTCTTCACTTAGTACATCTTTACTTTCTGGGGCAACTTGGTACAACACTGTTCCATTTTTGTCTTCAATACGCGTTACCATAACAGGTTTATTGTAGACTCCTTTATTGGCAAATGTAGAGTAGGCAGCTACCATTTCGTACACGCTAATATCTGGTGTCCCTAAAGCAATTGCTGGCACTGGTAAAATATCTTCTTCAACGCCTAATTTTTTTGCCATTTCCACAACAGGTTGTGGACCAATCTCATTCATAAGCCTTGCCGTAATAGTATTTGTAGAACTGGCAAGTGCATCTTTTAGAGTCTGTTTTCCAGAGTAATTACCATCCGAATTTTTAGTAGTCCAAGACTCCGGATTTCCAAATTTATTGGCTTCAATGGTTATTGGTGTTCTCGGAAACGAATCGCAAGGTGATACTTGTAATTGATCGATTGCCGTGGCATAAACAAAAGGTTTGAACGTAGAACCTACTTGGCGTTTCCCTTGTTTTACCATATCATATTGAAAATGCTTGTAGTTCATTCCACCTACCCAAGCTTTTACATGACCTGTCAAAGGATCCATTGACATCATTCCAGGATGTAGAAACGACTTGTAATAACGCATAGAGTCGATGGGTTTCATAACCGTATCTACTTCACCTGGCTTACCATCTATCCATTTAAAAACCGTCATTTCTACAGGTTTATGGAATGAAGCTTCAATCTCTTTATCAGATTTGCCTTGATTTTTTAAAATTCTCCACCTTTCGCCCCTGCGCATACCATCCTTCATCAACTTGTTAATTTCAGATTGGTTCAATTCCAAAAATGGTGCTGTCTTATTTCTGTCCGGTGTATTTTGGTGGTCAAACTCTGCTTGCAATCTTGGCATGTGTTGGGCTACTGCATCTTCAGCGTACTTTTGCATTCTTGAATCAATAGTGGTGAATACTTTTAAACCATCACTGTACAAATCATATTTGCTGCCATCCGGTTTTCGATTGTTCTTGTCATTGGCCCAATTTTTCATAAAGCCTCGAAGATACTCTCTGAAGTAAGTAGCTATTCCTTCGCGATGCGACTCAGGAGTGTAATTTAAATCCAACTCTGTTGCTTGTAATGAATCTTTTACTTCTTCAGAAATATATTCATATTTGTGCATTTGGGCTAAAACTACATTACGCCTGTTTTTTACACCAACAGGATTTCTTCTAGGATTATAAAGTGAAGAATTTTTAAACATGCCAACTAACATCGCTGATTCTTTCATGTCTAAATCCTTTGGTTCTTTACCAAAATAAATTCTTGATGCAGAACGAATACCATCACCATTATTACCAAAATCATAAATGTTGAAGTACTGTGCAATGATTTCCTCTTTGGTATATTGACGTTCTAGTCGAATAGCAATGATCCACTCCTTGATTTTTTGCGTCATTGCTTCGAATTTATTTCTAGACCTTACACCAACAAACAACTGTCTGGCTAGCTGTTGAGAGATTGTACTTGCTCCCCCTCTTTTCCCTAAGAAGAAGAATGCACGTAATGTTCCTCTCGCGTCTATGCCTGAGTGATCATAATATCTTGCATCTTCCGTAGCAATTAAAGCATCTACTAAATTTTTTGGTAAATCTTTATACCCTACAGGCGTTCTATTATCGTTAAAGTAAAATTTCCCTAAAGTTTTTCCATCAGAAGAAATAATTTCTGTAGCCAAATTGGTTTCGGGGTTTTCTAACTTTGTATGGTCTGGCATCTCTCCTAAAAGTCCCCAAGATGCAAAAAGAAACACTAACACAATCGCTAAGATACCTCCTGTAAAGAGCATCCAAAACCACCTTACATATTTTGAAAAATCCGCCACTTCTGTTTTAGATTTTGTTGTCTTCTTTTTTGCCATAGTATTAATTATTGCGCTTGTTCTACCCTAAAACCTATATCTGTTATACCCTCTAAATTCTCTATGCCATTAACCTCGCCATTATTGCGCATGGCATGCTGAATATTAACTTTATAGTCTCCATCTTCAGTAAACTTAAATGGTGTTTTATAACCTTTGTACCATAGCCTATTTTCCTTAACATCTGTAAATCCTTCACCCAGAAGCTCACCGTTTGGTGCAGCCATTTTATACTCTAAAGTGTCCTTGACTGTTTTTCCGTTCGGATAATTTAGCTCTACAATAAGATATAGATTATTAAATTTATAATCGTTTGTATTTCTCAGATTGACATACAAATTATAGTTGTTTATAGTATCTGGAGCCCTAAAGTTGAAACTAGCTAACGAATCCTTGTGCCATTTGTTGGGCATGGATTTATAAACATCAAAAGTCGCTTTTGAATCACAAGCCAAAATCAAAACACATAAACCAACTGTGGATAATATGCCATTAATTCTTCTTTGCATTCTGTTTTTGATTACGATTTCTACTGCGCTTTTTGTTTCTGTTCCTATTGTTTTTACGTTTCCTTTTGGATTTTGGATTATCGAAACGTGTTAAACTGTCTTGCCCTACAACGTTTTCAAATTCAGTTTTAGTGTCTTGTATATGCTCAGCAGCATACTCTTCTAAACTGGCAACTTTTTCTTTTTTCTTGTTTTTAGCAATAATTTCATTGGCTTGTTCTGTAGTAATGACATGCCAATTCATCCATTCTCCCTCATAAGCATACCACATTAAGCCTTTAAAAATATCCGTCTTTTGGCATACTGCAGTTCCCTTTTCGGTATAAAGTTTGGTGTCATTTTTTGGAAATGCCTTTAGGGCATCTAAATAGGCATCTAATTCGTAGTTTAAGCAACACTTTAATTTTCCGCATTGACCTGCCAATTTCAGCGGATTTAAAGATAACTGCTGATATCTTGCTGCAGATGTACTTACGGATCTAAAATCTGTTAACCATGTAGAACAGCACAATTCTCTTCCACAAGAGCCAATACCACCAAGTCTTGCTGCTTCTTGCCTAAAACCTACTTGACGCATTTCAATACGGGTTCTAAACTCTCTCGCAAAAACCTTAATGAGTTCCCTGAAATCTACACGCTCTTCAGCTGTATAATAGAACGTAGCTTTACTGCCATCGCCTTGATATTCAATATCAGAAATCTTCATCTTGAGATTAAGGTCAATGGCAAACTGACGTGCTTTAACCTTCATAGGTTCTTCTTTGTCTCGCGATTTAGACCACACGTCTATATCGCGTTGCGAAGCTTTTCGATATATCTTCAGAACATTTTCTTCATCGTTGATATCCACTTTTTTGCGCTTCATTTGCACGCGTACCAATTCGCCAGTTAAGGTCACCATACCTATATCGTGACCTGATTTTGCTTGGGTAGCGACAATATCGCCTATGCTTAATGTTAAATTCTCAGTATTTTTGTAGTATTGTTTTCTCCCGTTTTTAAAACGTACCTCAACACCTATAAAGGGGTCTTGTCCATTAGGAAGCGACATGTTAGCCAGCCAGTCAAAAACAGTGAGTTTATTGCAGCTATCAGTGCCGCAAGTCCCATTGTTTTTACATCCTTTTGGTTGACCGTCTTTACCAGTTGAGCAACTGTTACAAGCCATAAAAGTTATATATATTTTAATCTAGATCGCAATGTCTAGATAAAGGATTCATAATTTAATAATGAGTAAAGATACTATTATTTCTTTAGTTGAATAAAGTGCTTTCGTTTTAACCTTTACCATGAAAAAGATAACTGAAAGAAAACTATAAAGCTAAAAAAAGTCAGTTAAGTTCTATCTCGTAGTTAAGTTTATTTGAAAGCGTTCTTAAATGCGATTTTGATTTAAACACGTTTGAAAGCAATAGTTGACTCCAGCCAATTTTTTTAGAATATGTATTGAACGTTTCTGCTCTCCAATTAAAACCTTCTTTCCAGAATTTATTGGGCGAAATGTAACAAAATGTATAATCGAATATAAAACTCGATGTGTTTTCATCTTTAAGTTTTTCGAGTTTGTTTGGAGCCATAAGAGTGATATTGTTCTCAGCGCAATTTGCTCTAATTTTAGATACTAAACCCGTATAGTCTTTTTCTAAAGAAGAAATATCAAAATCGTTGTATTCTGTATTTCCAATTTTTTGAATCGGCCTTAACTGAAGTATATCAAAGCCAGAAGCATCAAAATGCTTAAAAAAGTCTTCGAGCTCATAAAAATTATCTTTATTGAATGTGTAGTTGATTCTAACTTTAAAGTCGTACTTGGCTTTTAATATCCTAAATGCGGCAAATGCATTTTGAAATTTTTCATAGCTTGCTTTTTTCATAAAACTTTCATAGCTGTCTTTTGTAACACCATGAAGCGATATGGTAAATTCATTAAGACCCGCAATAAGTAACTCTTCTATTTTTTCTTCGGTTAGTAAGTTGGCATTTGTAGTTAAAGATATATAGGGTACATTATACTGCTTTCCGAGTCTTACAATTTTTGGTAAATTTTTATACAGCGTTGGTTCTGTGCCACATCCTATTTGCAACTTCAAAGCTCTGTTAAAAATGGCTTTAGCGACAAGGTCGAGGTCTTGGTCTTTAAACTGCCCCTTTAGTGTTTTTACATAATCCGCATCTGTAAAATAGCACATTTTACAACGTAGGTTGCATGCCATTACTGGATCTAGGTTAACTGCCAGATAGCGTTTATTAAGCTTATGAAGTACATATAGTGCTAAAAACTTAACTCTATGACTTTTTATCCTTCGGTTGAGCTTCAAAAGCTTGTAAACATTCATACTGTTTTATTTTTTTAAGCTCTCAAATATATTTCTTAAGTCTTTTTTATAAGGCAAGTGATCTGCTCTTCCTTTTTTAAATATATCATTGCTATTTCCTTGTCCCTTTCTCAAGGCTTTTTGTTCTTCGTATGGCAATTTAATGATTTCTTGGCACTGTGTAGAACAACAGTTGTCCATTTTTTCTTTGCATTCTTCGCACTGAATAAACAACAGGTGACAAGCCTCATTAACACAATTGGTATGTAAATCGGCTGGTTTTCCACATTGATGACAATTAGCTATAACATCATTACTTATGCGTTCTGATCGTCTTTGGTCAAATACAAAGTTTTTTCCTATAAACTTGTTTTCTAAACCCTCAGCATCAACCTGTCTAGCATAATTTATGATACCTCCTTCTAACTGATACACATTCTTGAACCCTTTGTGCCTGTAATAAGCACTGGCCTTTTCGCAACGGATACCGCCAGTACAATACATTACAAGCTTCTTATCGTCTTTATGCGCTCTTAAGTCTTCTTCAATTAAATCTAGGGATTCCCTAAAGGTATCTACATTTGGTGTAATGGCATTTTTAAAATGACCTATTTCACTTTCGTAGTGGTTACGCATATCCACCAAAACCGTATTTGGGTCTTCTATCAGTTCATTGAATTCCTCTGCATTAACATGAATACCTTTGTTTGTAACATCAAAAGTGTCATCATTAAGACCATCTGCAACGATTTTATGTCGCACTTTCACTTTTAATTTCAGAAAAGCAAAATTATCGTGCTCTATGGCAATATTTAATCTTACATTTTCTAAAAACGTAATAGTGTCTAAGTGATTTTTAAACGTTGTAAAGTTATCAGCTGGTATAGATAATTGTGCATTTATACCTTCGTGAGCGACATAGATTCTACCTAGGACATCAAGCGCGTTCCAAGCCAAATACATATGGTTTCTAAAAATTTCGGTATTGCCTATTTTGGCATATTTGTAGAAAGAGATCGTTAAGCGGTCTTTGCCCGCTTTTTCAATGAGTTCTGCTCTTTCTTTAGCACTTAAGTTATTGTACAGTTGCATGCTATACTAATTTTTAAGGTTAAAGATTTTAATATACACCTTCTCCAAGGTTTCGGTGTGTGGTGCAAAGGTATTTATTTTACTGGATTGGCATAAAAAAAGCACTTTGAATTTATCAAAGTGCTTTTCTAACCAACCAATTAACTTAAAACTTATTGAAAAAGGTAATTTAACTGAGATATATCAGCTACTGCTTAAGAAAACAGTAAATACCCTTAGTTTTTCGCTAACTTGAGAAGTTCTTCTTTAAAAGAATATTTTATCAAGCCTTTTTCATAGCAATTTTTTCCTTTTTCATTTAGTAGATGTAAAAAGTGTAAAATGGTTGCGTCATAAAATTGAAAAAAATAAAATAAGTGGTATTTTTGGTATCAATTTTAATTAAGAAAACAGAAGAAATGAGTAGTGAAAAAGATGCAAAATTAAAAGCGTTAAAGTTAACGCTAGATAAGTTAGATAAAGCTTATGGCAAAGGAACGGTAATGAAAATGAGTGATCAGGCCATTGAAGATGTGGATGCAATTTCGTCTGGTTCTTTAGGTTTGGATATTGCTTTGGGTGTTGGTGGTTACCCAAGGGGTCGCGTTATAGAAATATACGGGCCGGAATCTTCGGGTAAAACAACTTTAACGCTTCATGCTATTGCAGAAGCACAAAAAGCCGGTGGAATTGCAGCTTTTATTGATGCAGAACATGCCTTTGATCGTTTTTATGCTGAAAACTTAGGTGTAGATATCGATAATTTAATTATATCACAGCCAGACAATGGTGAACAAGCTCTAGAAATTGCCGATAATTTAATTCGCTCTGGTGCTATCGACATCGTTGTTATTGACTCCGTAGCGGCCTTGACTCCAAAAAGTGAAATTGAGGGCGAAATGGGAGATTCTAAAATGGGCTTACATGCACGTTTAATGTCACAAGCCTTAAGAAAACTAACGGCCTCTATCAGTAAAACACATTGCACCGTGATTTTTATTAACCAATTGCGTGAAAAAATTGGTGTAATGTTTGGTAATCCCGAAACTACAACAGGTGGTAATGCCCTAAAATTTTATGCTTCGGTACGTTTAGATATTCGCCGTTCTACTCAAATTAAAAGCACTGACGGAAACGTAATGGGCAACAAAACAAGGGTTAAGGTGGTTAAGAATAAAGTTGCGCCGCCATTTAAGTTGGCAGAATTTGATATTATGTATGGTGAAGGAGTCAGTAAAGTTGGTGAAATCTTAGATTTAGCCGTTGAGCGTGATATTATAAAAAAGAGCGGTTCTTGGTTTAGTTATGGAGATACAAAGCTAGGTCAGGGACGTGATGCTGTAAAAACTCTAATTAAGGATAATCCTGACTTAATGGATGAATTAGAAGAAAAAGTTAGAGCATTAATAAATGACAACTAACAACGCGAAATAAAAAGTCCTGAAAAAAAAATCAGGATTTTTTTGTTTTTTGACGCAACCTTTTTACACTTTCTACATCTATAGATAGAATTAGTTACAATATATTACAATGAAAAAGTGCACTTTAGTTTTTATTGTGTTATTCATGATTTTTACCTCCTGCTCTACTGATGAAGGGTCTGGACCAGATTTCTCTTTTCAATTTATGCCTATTGAAAGCGTAGAAGTTCCCGAGGAATTTATACATGGTGAAACCTACACGATAAATGTAAATTATACACAACCCAACTTATGTTATGAGTTTAATAGTTTTGCTTATGACATTGATGAACAAACGAGAACTGTAGCTGTTGTTAATACGGTCTATGATGCAGGAGATGATCCTTGCCCTGGTGAACCCCAAGTTATTAATGTAGGTTTTGATTTTACAGTAACAAGCACAGAAACATATGTATTTCAGTTTTATCAAGGTGGAAACACTGCGGGGGTAGATCAATACCATATTGTTGAAGTGCCAGTGTCTATGGGTAGGCAAAGTGTTGACCCAAAAAATTAAGTAATTATTAATTAATTCCAATAACAATGTGAGTTTAGACAGACTCATAAAAAATTGTATTAAACAAGATGCTGAAGCTCAAAGCCAATTATACAAGCAATACGCCAGTAAATTATTTTCGCTTTGTCTTAAGTATTCTAGAAACTATGCAGAGGCAGAAGATAACCTGCATGATGCATTTATAACGATATTTAGTAAAATAAATCAGTATAATAGTAAAGGTTCTTTTGAAGGTTGGTTAAAACGGATTGCAATTAATACATCATTGCAGCGCTATAGGGAAGATGTTGGCGTTTACGATATTGTAAACGAAGAGAATATAGAAGATGTTTCGGTAGATATAAACGATAAAGATATAAGTATAGACTTTTTACTGAAAATCGTTCAAGAATTGCCAGACAGATATAGATTGGTATTTAATTTGTATGTATTAGATGGTTATTCACATGTGGAGATAAGTGAATTGATTAATGTTTCAACCGGAACCTCAAAATCAAATCTTGCTAGAGCACGTTTGATTTTAAAAGATAAAATAGAAGATTACAGAGCGAATAAAAATTCGCGATCATTATAAATAATGAAAGAGAAGAAGAACATAGATAGGCTTTTTCAGGAAAAGTTTAAAGATTTTGAAGCAGTACCTGATGGTGCGGTTTGGAATCGTATAAGCGAAAGTCTACCTAAGAAAAAGAAAAAACGTAGAGTTGTTGCTCTTTGGTGGCAAGTTGGTGGTGTTGCCGCAGTAATTGCCCTATTACTTACTGTGGGTATATCTGTATTTAATTCAGAAACTAAATCTACCGAAACCCCTGTTATTGTTGATACTGAAGACACCCAAAAAGACAATAAAACCAACAACAATGGTAATATCCCTTCAAATCATAATAAGGTAGATAAGCCAAGTAATGATGACGATTTTGAGAAGATTGAACTTGTAGGATCTGATAAAAATGAGGAATCCAATCGTAATGATGGTAACAATCCTCAGAGCAAAAACACGTCTAACAAATTAACATCTCCTATTCACTCAAACCCTAATACGGTTGCTGAAAATCCTAGTGAAAAAGAAGAGAAAATACGTTCTCAAAAACATAAATCTTCAGTTATTATAAGTGGGAGCAATAGCACTAAAGTAGCGGAAAACACCGACATTAAAGACTCAGAGAATAACAAAAAGACAGCGCTCACTAATGAAGATGAAATAAAATCAGTAATAAAGGGAACTATAGGAAATAATAAAACCGCAGTTACCGATAACAATAACCCCATAAAAGGCACTGATGCTTCTAGTATAGAAAGCACAGATACCGATGCTATTAATGATAGCGATAAAAAAGATGATACCTTATTAGAAGATCCGAAAAAACAATCTATTAAAGATGCCGTTGCGGCTCAAGAAAACGAAGACATTGATGAAAAAGAAAAAGAAGATGAGCAGAGCAGGTGGAGCATTGCGCCTAATGTTGCACCTGTTTATTTTAGTTCTTTGGGCCAAGGATCTTCAATACATAGACAGTTTAATGAGAACTCTAAGAGTAGCGATGTAAATATGAGCTATGGTATTTCTGGTGCCTATGCTATTTCAAGTAAATTAAAGGTGCGTGCCGGTATTAATAGGGTTAATCTCAACCAAACCACTTCAGATGTATTAGCTTTTACAGATGGTGAGTTTGCATCGCGAGGCACCCAACAAACTCAAATGGGAAATATTAGTGCAAAAAATGGATCGGGAGATGTAACATTAATGAGTGCAAATGTGTTTAACCGAAACTCTTCACCAGAGCTTTTTAACACCAAAATTGCAGGTGATCTCGATCAACGTTTCAGTTTTATAGAAGTACCTTTAGAGTTGGAATACCGTTTGGTTGACAGAAAGTTTGGTCTCAACGTCATTGGTGGTTTTAGTACGTTTTTCTTAAGTCAGAATGAAATATACGTTGATATTGATGGGACTTCTACTTTAATCGGTGAAGCCAGCAATATCAATTCAACAAGTTTTAGTGCCAATTTCGGATTGGGACTAGATTACAACTTGTCAAAACAATGGAATATTAATCTTGAACCACAGTTCAAGTACCAAATAAATACATTCAATAATACGTCTGGTGATTTTAGGCCTTTCTTTATTGGAGTATATACAGGATTAAGTTTTAAGTTTTAGGTTAAATTTAAATTAGGTTGTTAAGTTATTGCAAATCTAAATGTCACAGAACAGGAAAACTATAAAGCAATGGTGACAGCAATAATAAAAAAGCTACTCGTGGTTAGGGTAGCTTTTTTAATGCCTTAACTATTTAATGCATTACAAATTACGGTTCTTACCTTTTCGTTAAGGGCTTTGGTGCTTTCAATCGTTAGCCCATCTGTTTTAAAAAATTTATGGATTTTAGCACGCATCTTCCCTGGACTTCCGCTAAAAAACGTATATGAAAAACGCTTTTTATTATCGTAAAATGTAATAGGCACAACCGGAATTTGATGATTAATGGCTAAACGAAAGGCTCCGTCCTTAAATGCATCGAGCAAGATGTGTTCCTCTGGCACACCACCTTCGGGAAAAATACAAATACTTAAGCCTTGTTTTAATCGCCTTTGTGCTCTCAAAAAAACAGCTTGTCTACTCCTTGCGCTACTTCTGTCCACTAAAATACATGTACGTTTGTAGAAGAATCCAAACAATGGAATTTTTGCCAATTCCTGTTTGCCAACAAATACAAAAGGATTTTTCACAGAAACGAGCATAAGCATAATATCTGTCATTGAAGTATGGTTGGCAACAAACATGTAACTCTTCTTAGGATGTGGAGTTTCTTCTTTTGTAATTTTATAATTGAAACCCATACCCAATAAAATAAACTTCGCCCAAAAACGTGCTAACTTAAAAAAAAACGGATACCATTGTTCTCTAGAAATAGAGATTAAAAGTATTGGAAACAAAACAATAATTGGTAAGGCTACCAAAATGTAGAACCAAATGCGATATAAAAGCCAAAAAGAGTATTTAAAAAACTTCATCAGCCCAAAACTAGGGAAATAGTTCTGTTAAAAAAATTATCTTTGTTTTCGATTTTAGAATTAAGTTTAATTTAATGGGATTCCCACTTTTTTGGGAAGTTGGCATGGCAAGAATATTAACAGGCATACAAAGTACAGGAACACCACATCTAGGTAACATTTTAGGTGCAATTTTACCAGCAATAGAAAAAGCAAAAGATAAAGCTAATGATTCTTATTTATTTATTGCAGACTTACACTCATTAACGCAAATTAAGGATGCTGAAACCTTACGCAATAATACTTATTCTACTGCTGCAACTTGGTTGGCCTTTGGGTTAGATATCGATAGTACTGTATTTTACAGGCAAAGTGACGTACCTCAAGTTACTGAGCTCGCCTGGTATTTAAATTGTTTCTTTCCTTTTAAACGATTAGAATTAGCACATAGTTTTAAGGACAAAGCAGATCGATTAGATGATGTTAATGGTGGTTTGTTTACCTATCCAATGCTTATGGCCGCAGATATTTTATTGTATGACTCTGAAATCATTCCTGTTGGTAAAGACCAAGAACAACACATAGAAATGACCCGTGATGTTGCATCGCGTTTTCATGCTAAAATGGGGGGTGAAACTTTTGTACTGCCAAAAGCAGATATCCAAAAAGATACCATGTTGATTCCTGGAACCGATGGTGCCAAGATGAGCAAAAGTAAAGGCAATATTATTAATATATTTTTACCAGAAAAGACATTGCGAAAGCAGATAATGTCTATACAAACCGATAGCACACCACTAGAAGATCCCAAAGACTGGAAAACCTGTAACTGCTTTGCGCTTTATAATATACTTGGTTCTGAAGAACAAGTAGTAGAAATGAAAGCCAATTACGAAAGAGGCAACTATGGTTATGGCCATGCCAAACAAGCTTTGTACGAATTGATTTTAGAACGTTTTGCTAAACCCAGAGAACGCTATAATTATTATATGAGCAACCTTAACGAAGTGGATACTGCTTTGTCTAAAGGAGCTACTAAGGCAAAATTAGTGGCTAATGATGTATTGAAGCGTGTTAGGGAAAAAGTTGGATATTAAGGTTATGAAAAAAGAAATGTTAAGCCCTATATTTACTTTCTTGGCTATGGTTTTAATCATTATTTCGAGAGTAATCGATACAGATAAAACGGGAGACATCATCGGTTATCTTGCAATTATAGTTGCCGTATTAGCTTTAGTTCAAGTCTATAAAATCTACAGGAAGTTTAAATAATTTGCCTACATAGATTTAATAATCTATTGCTTGTTTTTAAGGGCATAAACTTTTAGGTCAATATCCTCCTTATCCCCAAAAATAAATCCTTAAATGTGTGTTAAGATACTTTTCATTTTTTGAAAAGTAAATCGTTTTTCTGCTCAGTCTTTTAATATGTGTCCTTAAAGTTAAATCCATTCTCTCAATTTTGTTGGTACAATATTGAAAGCGTTTATGGATTTCTTTTGGAATCAAACTCGGATAAATATTCTTTATCTTCTGTTTTTTGTTGGTAGTAGTTATTTTTCGAATATTATTGGATTTAAAATAGAATTTACATTTTCACCTATATTGACACCAGGGCACCATGTTTTCCAGTCATTCATTTGTCCTTTGTTTTCCGGGGTTTTTAATTTCATGTCTTTATCAATGTAGATTATCGTCATCACTTTTCGAGTTTCTTTGGAAATATTTGCACCAGCTCTATGAAAAACCCAACCTGAATGAAAGCTGACTTCTCCAATATCATATGGTTCTATTATATGCGGAAAATTATTTATCTTCAGATTAGTTTTAATTTCTTGCTCACTTTCATCGCTAATTGACAATTCTCTACCTATTTTAATCTTTTGACTTCCTGCACTAAATTCAAGTGGTCCCATCTCTAATGGTGTTTTTTGCAAAGGAATCCAAATTGTAATTGTTTTATTAGAAGATAAAGGCCAATAATGTTGGTCGGCATGCCAAGGCGTAATTCCACCTCCTGCTTCTTTGAATAGTGCTTGGTCATGATAAATACGAACTCCGCTAACTTGCATTAAATCACTTGCGATTTTTGCTAATCGCTTACTAAATATTAGCTTTTTAATCAACTCATCTTGAGTCCATAGGTTAAATAATTGAAGAAAAGCTTTGCCATAAGTATCTCGTTCTTCAATGGGGACATCAATTTTATTCAATTCTGAAACTTTTTTAGAAATAATTGAATTAAAATAGTTAACTATATCAGGTGTTAAAACCTCTTTTATTTTAATAAATTCATTCTTTTTGAAGAAATCTATTTGTTCTTCTTTTATTTCGTAAACCTCCTCTAAAATAGTTAAATCCATTTTGTTTCTTTAATTACTGTCAACGGTTTTGGCTATGGTTTGTTGCGTGTGTTAGCAATTACTTACAGCCATTGTTGTGCGGCGTTTTTTTTTATTCAGTTTTTTCTAATTGTTTATGCGAACCGTCACAATTTGGTTTACGTTTTGAAAGTCCGCAGGTGCAATCTGTCAATCCATAACCATCTAAAATCCGTTCCATATTTTTCTCAATCCGTGATGTTTTGGTTTTCGATTGCTTTGGTTTTGAAAAATGCAACAAATAACCTTTTTGTCTTCCTGCTGTTAGTTTCTTAAATGCTTTTTCAAAGTCTGGATTTTCAGCGAATTTTACTTCCAATTCGTTAGGTACTTTATAATCCGAAGTTTTTTTCATTTCGACTTTCCGTCCGGATTTTTCTATTTCGATAGCTTCGTTAATATATTCCTTAATTGTTTTTTCAAGTTCATCAATTTGTTTAGGACTTGTAAATCTAATTTGTCGAGCAGATTGTGTGTTTTTTGTTTGCTGAACCAAAATGTTTTTCGGGTCTTTTAGTAAAGCTCCTTTTTGAAAAAGAATAGCACAGTAATCTTTAAACTCGTGAATCAATACGATATTCTTTCCATTGTCTGAATAGCTTGGGTGCATCCATTTAAAATCTTCATTCAGTCCGCATTCCAATACAATTTCTCGAAGTTTGGTCAGTTCGACTTTCCACTTTTCAAGTCCTTTTAGGTATTTGTCAACTTCTTTATTCATTTGTTTTTGCGGTTGTTCTTAAATGTTGTACAGCGTTTTTGTATGTGAAAAGTAGCGAATTTTATACACTGATTTTCGGTTTTGCAATTACCTACAATTTATTCATTTTCTTTTGGTTAAGCGATTAAGCCTCTATTTTTCATATACGTTGTTGGCAAAAGTTTTACTTTTTACGATAAATTAGAGAAATCCGATAGACAATAATTGTCAAAATTGATCCAATTCCTATTCCATAACTTAACCGCCAAAACCATCGCATTGCTACTTGTCCACCCCGAAATGTTTCTTTTTCAGAAAAATTGAATGAAAGACTACCTGCAAGTAAATAGGATATTGGAACCCAAAGAATTCCTAAAACGATAATGATTTTAAGCAATCCAGAAAGAAACCTATTCAGCTTGCTCGATGGCTTTCTCAACTCTTTTGTTCCCCAATAAATCGTTAAGGGTAATGAAATCATTCCAGTCCAAGTTATTATAGTTCCAAATGGAATTGTTTCGTCTCTATTTAATGCCATCGTGAGTAATGAAGAACCAGTAACTAAAAGTGTAATAACGCTTAAAGTCAGAATTAGAGAGATGTAAAAGTATGTCTTACTTCTATTCATTTTTCAAATTACGCACAACGGTTTTGGCTATGGTTTCGTTACGGAATGGTATGCGAGTATCATTCCGCCGACACGAGCACGCAGTGCGAACTGGTGTAGTAAACCATAAATTCAGCCGTAATGAACTATAGCCGTTGTTACCTGTAGTTATTTTTAGTCCACCGATTCTGTTAATCGGACTGGGAAAATTTGTCTTATTTCTCGCCATTTTATAATGTCTTCTTGTTCATCCGATTTCAGTAATTCAGTCAAAGTTTTGTCAAATTTCGAGAGTGAGAATTCGTTCCGAACCTCATTATAAGCCAAGTAGAATTTGTTTCTAATTTCTCTGTATTTCTCGTAATTCAATTTTTTGTCAATTCTTGCCAGTATGGTTATGTTTTTATGCATATCGACTTTTCCAGAGTATTCAAAATCCTTTTCAACCGTCATTGGCATTTTTTCGTTCGTTGGATTCGGCATTATATATTTCTTAAATTCAGATATAATTAAGCTGTCAGGAACAAAAATGTCCTCTATAAATGTTTCTCCGTTTTTGTCGATATTGATTAAGACTAAATTTCGTTCTTTGATTATATATGGTTCGGCTTTATCTCTTACGTTTTTCATATAGTTGTCAAATCCGTAATCCAATTCAATCACTTTGTAATCAGTTTCTAACATTGATTCGAGTTCATTTTTACAAGATGTTGAAACTAAAATTAAAGTCAGCAATAATATTTTTAGCGAATGTTTTGTCATAATTACAGGTAACGTTTTTGTGTATGGCTCGTTGCGGAAAATCAGCTATGATTTTCCGCCGTAACCGAAAGATAGCGAATTACTATGAATTCCGATTAGGAATTCAGCTGTAATGAACTATAGCCGTTGTTGTGTGCTGGCTTTTTTTATTCTATAATGCTCCAACCAAACCAGCGGTTTAGTCAGATTATGTTTATTAAATTCTAGATGTATTACTCTTCTTTTCTTTCCGTTTATTGTCCTGTTCGAAGCGTGTAAAGTTAGAGGTTTCATTAACATTGCTCCGCCTTTTTCTACTTCACAGATAAATTCGTTTTCTAAATTCCAATCTTTTGAGTCAGCACGAACTATTCCTTTAAGATGAGATTTTGGGATAACTTTCAGCGCTCCGTTATTGCTGTCCGTTTTATCCAAATGAATTCGGATTGTTATTGTGTCTTCCAAAATCTCAATTGGTGGTTGAACTCCATATCGCCCTTTTTTAAAAGTCCAATTAGTATAGTTTCCCAATTCCGCTTTTTGGTCAACCGAAATGCTCAAATCTTGATGATATGCGACAAACCAATTCGATTCGCTTGGTTTGTCAAAATAGATTGCTTTAGTTAGAAAATATTCAGATTTGGAAAGGTCAGAAATTAATTCAGTTAGTTTTTCGTTGAAAACCAAATCGGTCAATTCAGGCACATTTTTGATTAATTGTCTAATCGCAAATAAATCCTTTGTTTTCATAAACGAATTTCCTTCTTGTTCAGCATTTTCGATACAAGCTAAAATTCTGCTTATTTCTTTGTCCGAGTATAAGTCAGTTAAAACGGAAAATCCATTTTCTTCAAGTTCTATTTTGTTCTTTTTGTAGTTCATTTTTCAGCTTGCACACAACGCCCACTGTGTATGGCGTAGTGAGGCGCGCCTCGCGTAGAGCCATTACTTTATTTTGATAATTCGTTAAGTTTATCCTTTTCCCTTTTCGATAATTTGTCGTACCCTTTTTTGTTTATTTTATCCAAAATTCTGTCCAATTCACTCTGTTTTGATGCTTTAACTGAATTATACGTGTCTTCTATTGTAAAAACGCTTTTTGGTTTTGAAAATGGATTCTGAACAATTAAAAAATGTGGTTTTTTTACAATCAAGTATAAAAAAATCAAAGATGGAATTAGGATTAAAATTATTGGAAAGTAATTCGTTTGTAAAATACTTGGTTTTATACCAATAGCTATTAAAAGTCCGACAATTCCACCACCTAAATGAGCTTCGTGTCCAATATTGTCTTTCTTTATTTTAATTCCATAAATCGAGTATAAAACATAAGCTATTCCATAAAGCCAAGCAGGAATGTAAATTGGAAGCAAAATAAATCCAATTTCCATTCCGGGAAAAAGTCCGATTGACGCAAAGACTAATCCACTAACAGCTCCTGAAGCTCCAATAGCAGAATAGTCAGGATGATTTCTATGAATATAAAGTGCAAATAAATTTCCGCCAATTAAACTCGCAAAATACAAAACCAAAAATGCTGACATCCCGATATATGATTCTAAACTTTGACTAAACAAATAAAGCGTTATCATATTGAAGCCAAAGTGAGTCCAGTCGGCGTGTAAAAATCCAGATGTGATAAGTCTTTTATAATCCTTGTCAACCAAAATTCGGTCAACATTAAATAAGAATTTGTCGAAGAAAACAAAACCTTTTAAACCTTTATATGTTACTATTCCATTTGCAATGATTAGCAACAAAGTTATAATTCCGATTTCTTCCATTTATTTTTTGTTCGTATTGTTGGCAACGGTTTGCATATGGCTTGTGGCGGTTTCGAAGCACTTTCCTGTCCGCAGAAACTAAAGCTGGGTACGAAGCGAAAAACTTGCTAGTAGCCGTTCTCGCGCCATAAGCTATATGCTTTGTTAGCTGCCGTTTTTTATTTTTTTAATTGCTTCATTAAGTTTATCCGCATTGAAACCTTTAGTTAATTCAGTTGATATTAAACGTTCTTTAAAATGGTTCTCAAGTCCATTTAGTGACTTGTCGTCATCTAGTATTAAAAAGTTAGATGTTTTATTCTCAAGCAGAAAACTCAGGATTTCGTCTTTTCTGGTTCTACTGTCTGTGTAAGAAGGTACAAAGCCTTTTATTGAGGAATTGATGCCACGATTTCGGAATATTTGATTGAATTCATCAATAGTCTTTGTAGTTCTTCGTGTAGAAGTTAGCCATATCTCAAAATCTCCTTTTGTAAGCAGTACATTCAAATTTTCTACACAGGTCTTATTGAAATCAGAATATCCATCAGAATGCAAACTGTCGGCCTTCCAAGTAGGAGTAGTTATTAAAACTCCATCAATATCTAATAGCAGAATGGTCATTTTTTAATGGTAGGTAACGGTTTTGTGTATGGCTCGTTGCGGAATGGTACGCGAGTATCATTCAGC
Source organism: uncultured Flavobacteriaceae bacterium (assembly GCA_964453045.1). Lineage (GTDB taxonomy): Bacteria > Bacteroidota > Bacteroidia > Flavobacteriales > Flavobacteriaceae > Winogradskyella. Next base: position 3,797 of record CAYVNR010000015.1, on the reverse strand, counting down.
AGTAACCATAAATTTAGCAAAAAGGCTCGAAATTCCGATTAGGAATTTCAGCCGTAATTAACTATAGCCGTTGTTAGGTGCAGTTTTTACTTTTTTAAATTAAATCAACGTACATTCTTATGTTTCTACCTCCATAAGTTTCAATATAAACTGGATAGGAACCATCTCCCATAAAAGTATTAAAAGCGACTGCTGCACCTTCGTGTCCTTTTTCGTGAGTCAAAGCTCCAAATCCTTCATCACTTAAAGTCGCATAACAAGCTCCTGCATAAGAATATGAATATTCCGATTTTCTGTCAACCTTTATTCGTTCAAATCTTTCCGATTCTAATAATTCATTAACTGTAAGGTCAAACCCTTTTATTTTTTCATCAAAGTGGTTGAAGTCTTTTCTAAACTGATAGGTTTTTCCTGTTTCTTTATCCTTAAAAAGTCTCAAATCTTCATAGGGTTGTTTTTTCCATTGAGAATCAACGTAGCAAGGGTCAGTCAACATCAATTGTCCACTATCTACATCTACATATCCAGCTAAAGTAGTTTCCAATTCTTTGTCTTTGTCTAAAAAATCTCCGAACTCTCCAAAATCCTCAATCAGTTGGGAAATAGTGTTTTGTACTTCTCCTGTTTTCTTTAATTCACTTTTAAACAGAAGTAATTCTTCATTCTTTTTTTGGATTTCAAGTGCGTGATTTTCTTTATCCAGATTTAGCCGTTCAATTTCTTCTTCGCGAATTTTTATTCTTTTACTTAAGGCATTCTCAATAAAATCAGGTGTTTTTCTTTCTAATTCGGACACTCTGTCTTTCCATAAATTCAGGTTTTTTTCGACAACTTTTATTTGCTCATCTTTCGCAGTGACTGTTGCTTTTAAATTCTGAATATAGGCTTTGTAAATCCAACCAGCTGCACCAAGAGCAAAAGCATTGATGATTAGCTGAATCCATTTAATGTAATCTTCTGGGTTCATATTGTTTTTTCAAATTGCACCTAACGGTCTCGGCTATGAGTAGTTGCGTGGGTTAGCGATTAACTTTGCAAGTACACACCAAACTGAAAATCCGCGAGGATTTTCAGAAGTAGGCGAGAACAAGCAATTACTTATAGCCATTGTTGTGGGTAGTGTTTTATTTATCTTTTTTGTCCTCTTCTTCCTCTTTAATCGTGTATTTGTCAAGCAGAAGTTGCTTTTCTTTTTCGTCCAATTTTTTCCATCTTTCCCTTACCGTTGCAGTTTCTGTTCTTAATTCAGTCGACATATCTGGTTTATCTTCTCCTTCCAGTTCAGGTGGTGTCAATAGCTTGACCTCATTGCCCTTTACGATATGGTCAGTAATAACTTTCGCAACTTCATCTGCTTTTTTAGTCGCTCCAGTTTTTGTAGGTGGCGAATCAGTCTTTAAATTTTCCTTGTGTTGTTCAAGAGCTTTTAATTTTATCGAATCCTTAATATTATCTAACATTAATTTTTCTCTCTCTTTCTCCGTTGCAATTAGCTTTTTATTACCCATATATGAAGCAATAATCTCTTTAGCTGTTTTGGATTTATACAATAAATATGCTCCATAAACCTTTAATCCTGTTTTTATTAATTCGGTCAAATCTATGGCAACATCAAAGTCTATATTAAAGATTACATCTATTGAACCATTCTGAATTTCAACAAGCGAAATTTCTTTTGGTGATTCAGATTTTAATAGAGTATGGTAAATAAGTAAAGTTCTATTCCATCGATGCAATACTCTCGAAAACTCCTTTAAACTTCCTGTGGATTCAAGGTCTTTAAATATCAGAGACATAACGGCTTGTTCTCCGTCATCGTCATAGTCATCTTTTTCTGAAACATATTTGTCAAAAGTGGTTTTAACTGTATTTAGTTCAGATTCGTTTGTTTGTATTGCTTTTTGAAGTCTATTTAGAATCTGGTTGAACTTTTGAAAATATTGTTGACCATCAATTTCTTTGTCTGAATCCAACTCTTCTAATTCCTCCAATGTGTTCAAGGACGTAAATGGCTCATTCTCTCTTAAAACACTATTCAATTCGCTATCGAGGGAATTGTTTTCAAAGTAAATCAGATTCTCTTTTATACTTTCAGAAAGCCCTTTCATAAAGACTAAATTCTGGTTTTGAGCTTGAGCTATTGATTGTTTGTAGTCAATCACATCTCTTTTAAATCCAGAGTCAATTACTAATTCTGTAAATATCTTAATCTTATTAAGTAAACTTTCTACATTCATTTTTTTCTATATGGTTTGGTTACATTACCCACAACACGCATATATACGCATATTCATTAATTACCACTAAAATATAACAAACCTCAACGATAACAAATATTTAGACGTTTTTAAGCGTTTACAAATACTTACAAACGAATGTAAACGGGTAACTACCGATTAAAATTTGCCAAGCTTGCAATATTTGCCATGTCGAAACATAAGAACTCGATAGTATTAACTGTTTAACATTAAAATTTTAGAAATTATGAACACATTAAGAAACAAAGTACAGTTGATTGGTAACTTAGGCAATGACCCAGAAATTATCAATTTAGAGTCAGGTAAAACCTTGGCGAAATTTTCAATCGCTACAAATGAAAGTTATAAAAATGCTCAAGGTGAAAAGGTGACCGATACACAATGGCACAACAGCGTTGACCATTTGTGCCTTGGAACTAACGGCGCCTGTGCCGCTTAAAAAGGGCTATCCCCACCATCCTTCCACTTACGGCGAATACCTCAAACAAATACGTTTAGATAACGGTCTAACCCGGTTAGAACTGGCACTGGAACTTGACGTTTATGAATCAGCCATTGAAAAATGGGAGAGAGGAAAGGCAATACCCAATTCAGAAAACAAACAAAAAATCATTAATTATTTGGGCTATGACCCAATGCAAAAATCAATAACAATTTAACATATAGAAATCATGAACACATTAAGAAATAAAGTACAGTTAATTGGAAACTTAGGAAAAGATCCAGAGATCATCAACTTGGAGAACGGAAAGAAAATAGCAAAGTTCTCGTTAGCAACTAATGATAGTTACAAGAATGCTCAAGGTGAACGTGTGACCCAAACGCACTGGCACAATCTAATTGCTTGGAACAAGACTGCTGAGATAGTCGAGAAGTATATAACGAAAGGAAAGGAAATCGCCGTTGAGGGAAAATTGACTAACCGTTCATGGGAAGATAAAGACGGTATTAAACGTTACACTACAGAAGTTATGGTGAATGAGCTGTTGATGCTAAGCAAATAGAAAAAGGAGTAACAATTAATATCATTAGAGTATATAATCATTAATACTTAGGAAAGTACTAATTGGACAGTTTTTTATTGATTACTTCTCTATCAAAAACACTTATATGTCCTTTGAAAAATTGAGTCTAGCCATTGTTTTATTAGGTTTATCTGCACTGTGGCTTACATAGCCTCAACCGTATAAAATTTGCCCAAACAGCAGAACAATTTTCCAAATAAAACTTGATGTATCTTAATGATTTCCCTAGATTAGCATACAAAAGTAATTTAGGGTTTACTTTTAATTGATACCTAAGGAACTGGCTCAATGATTACCCTTACTGATAGCTAACTAAAAGCACTTCTCAAAGAGGTGCTTTTCCTTTTTGAAAGTTCTGCCCCTTTTCAAACATTTGAAAATTAAACACGTCATCCCTTAAGTGTTTTTCTGCGTAATTGCTAAAATATCTATAAGGAGGCTTCTTGGGCTTTATGTGCGTTGCAATATAGCAAGTCCATTTTTTGTGCTTTGATATTAAATAATCGTTAAGTTC
>CAYVNR010000014.1:0-92768 GCA_964453045.1 uncultured Flavobacteriaceae bacterium | reverse complement strand
GGCTGCAAAGGTAGAAATATATATTTATTATTCAAATAGTTGAGAATTTATTTTTCAAAGAAATATTACTATTCATTTTTTACATATATATAATGGTCTATTTTTACGTTATTCTTCTAAAGAATTTAGATCGTTACACTGATTAGGTGTTAGAATATAGACTCACATAAGTAAATGCTTAAAATTTATAACTTTATTTTTATAGCTGCTCTGTTGGTTTTTGTAAATCGGCTCACTGCTCAAAACTTAAATCTAAAGGTTACAGGTGAAACCGAAACTAAAACTTCAGTTATCGATTCTGCTGGATACAAAACTTCTTATAAAAACTACAACAGCTTAGGAGCCGAATTAAACTCTTTAAAAAATAAACTAGCACGCCTAGGTTATATCGATACGACTATCGACAGTATTACGAAACAAAATGACACTCTATTTAATGCTTATTTATTTTTGGGCAAAAAGATTCGTAGAATTAAAATTCAATACGATTCTACTTTTAATGCTGAGTTGTTGAATTTTATAAACCACAAAAAGGGTGATAATTTCTTTGAGATAGATATCAGTGAACTTGAAAGCTCCCTAAATGAGTTAAACTCAAAAATTGCAGAACAAGGTGATCCGTTTTCAAGCTTACAGCTTATAAATATCTCTAAGTTGAATTCTGATTTGATGTCCGCTGATTTAAAAATCACAAACAATCAAAAACGACGCATAGATAAAATCATTGTAAAAGGTTACGAAAAGTTTCCAAAGTCCTATGTAAAACGCTTTTTAAAACTAAGAACCGGTAAATCATTCAACTTAAATGCTATTAGAGATAAAGTTGAACTTTTGCAAGATCTTAGGTTTGCCAGAAAGATTAAAGACCCCGAAGTGCTTTTTACAAAAGACTCCACCACACTCTATTTATATGTAGAAAAAACCAGAACCAATAACTTTGATGGGTTTCTCGGTTTTGGAACTAACGAAAACACCAACAGAATCGAATTTGATGGTTATTTGGATTTAAGGCTCATAAATAACCTAAACTTTGGAGAGACTTTGAACTTATTTTATAAAAGTGACGAAATTGACCAACAGACTTTTAGAGTGGATGCCGACTTACCTTATCTATTTGGTTCACCAGTAGGATTGCAAGTTGGGCTCAGAATCTTTAGGAAAGACTCCACTTTTTTGAATGCAAATCAGTATGCGAAGATCAACTATCAAATCAATGCAAAGCACAGAATTGGCGTTGGGATTACTTCTACCAATTCCACCAACCTGTTAGAAAATGATACCGCTTTATTAAATGACTACACATCCAATTTCTACACACTAAGTTACAACCATACCAAAGCCCAGTTTTACGACCCATTATTCCCTATTAACTTTTGGTTTGACTTCTCTTCTGGTTTTGGAAACAGAAATAATGACTTTGGAAAACAAACGCAAAGCATTTTTAATTTAGACACCTATAAAATTTTCAATCTTAATAACAAGAATAGTGTTTACACAAGATTTAACGGTGCTATTTTAACTTCAGATGATTACTTGGATAACGAATTATTTCGCTTTGGCGGCATCAACTCCATAAGAGGTTTTGAAGAGAATAGTTTAGTTGCCAATCTTTATGGCGTTATTAATACAGAATACAGATACCGATTGAGCAGTAGCATTTACGTACACTCTGTATTGGATGCCGCATATTTTGAAAATCAAATCACTGATACCAGAGAAAAACTCTTTGGCTTTGGCTTTGGTTTGGGTTTACTTACCAACGCTGGCTTATTTCGATTAAACTATTCTAGTGGAAAATCTGAAAACAGACAGTTTAGATTATCGGATTCTAAAGTTCATGTAAGTTTAACAGCTACTTTTTAAATTGGTTTCAATACCTTTACGGCATGAAAAATGAAACCACAATTTTTGGAATTAGAGCCATAATCGAAGCTGTAAATTCTGGTGAGACCATTGACAAAGTTTTTTTACAAAAAGGAGTACGAAGTGAGTTGTTTCAAGAGTTGGAACACTTATTAAGACAAGAAGGTATCAATTCGTCTTACGTACCCATTGAAAAGTTGAACCGTTTAACACGTGGTAATCACCAAGGTGCTGTTGCGCAAATTTCGCCAATTGAGTTTCATAATATAGATGATTTAGTGATGCAGGTCATTGAATCTGGAAAAACACCCTTATTTTTATTGCTAGACCAACTTAGCGATGTTAGAAACTTTGGTGCCATTGTGCGTACAGCTGAGTGCACTGGTGTTAATGGCATTATTATTCAGAAAAAAGGTGGCGCACCCATAAATGGTGATACCATAAAAACCAGTGCAGGAGCAATTTTTAAAATGCCCATTTGCAAAGTTGACCATATAAAGGATGCCGTATTCCACATGCAATCTTCTGGTATAAAAGTCATTGCTGCAACTGAAAAGGCTGATGATTATTTATACGATGTATCTTTCAAAGAGCCATGCGCCATAATTATGGGGTCAGAAGGTAAAGGTATCAACCCTTCAGTTTTAAAAGCTGTAGACGTAAAAGCCAAACTTCCCATTTTAGGGGATATAGAATCACTTAATGTTTCTGTAGCTTGTGGTGCTTTTTTATACGAAGTCGTAAAACAGCGTATTAAAGGCTAACGTTTCAACTTTTTATTCTACTAAAATATATTTATAGGAATTTTCTTAAAACCTAGGTCGATACTGGGCTGACGAAATATTTTGTAAGAAAAATATAATTTCGTGTGTAAGAAAATTTCATATTATTTTGGTAATTTGTAAGTTTTAGTGTACGTTTATGTTAAAATTTTAACATAAATGAAAGCAAAAATCAAGTTAATTCTTACATTATTTTTAATGTATACAATGCAAAGTACATTTGCACAAGAAAGAACGATTACAGGAACCGTAACCGATCAAAGTGGTATACCGCTACCAACGGCAACTATTCTTATTAAGGGTACGAGTACTGGTACTACGACAGATTTTGATGGTAAGTATTCGATTACTGCAAACAAAGGGGACATACTTCTTTTTAGTTTTGTAGGGTATTCCACAAAGGAAATGACGGTCAATGACTCTAACACAATTAACGTATCTCTAGAAGAAGACAACTCACTCGAAGAGGTTGTTATAGTCGCACAAGGTATTGTAGCGAAACCTAGGGCTCTAAGTTACGCTGTAGAATCGGTTGGCTCTAAAGAAGTCACCAATTCTAGAGAAGCAAATATTGCTACAGCCTTAAGCTCCAAAGCTGCAGGTGTACAAGTGACGGCATCTTCTGGTTCAGTTGGAGCTTCTGCTAATATTAGAATTAGAGGTAACACATCTATTACACGATCAAATGCCCCTTTATTTGTCGTAGATGGCGTACCTATTGATAACTCATCTTTTTCCGAAGATCCAACCACAACATTTAACAATTCTAGTTTAGGTGGCTCAGATTTTTCCAATAGGGCAATTGATTTAAACTCTGCAGATATTGAAGACATTTCTATATTGAAAGGTATTGCTGCACAGACCCTATATGGATTGCGTGCAGCTAACGGTGTTGTCATAATTACAACAAAAAAGGGTAAATCTGGGAAGACAAGGATTAATATTTCCAATTCTGTAAGTTTCTCTGAATACAACAAAGTACCTGGTTTACAAAGGCGGTATGCTCAAGGTGGTGTTGTAGACGGAAATCAGATATGGAGAGGCCCTGAAACACGCGAAGGTGACTCATGGGGACCAAGGGTTTCAACACTAGAGTATGATGGGGACTCCACTTATCCTTTTAATCCCAACGGACGCTTAGTTCCCGTAGGTACAGGTAATGGTGTTGCTGCTCAAACTTATGACCATTACGATTTTTTTAAAACTGGTGAGACCTATGATACCAATATCTCTGCCAGCGGTGGCAATGACATAATTAGATATAGAGCATCAATGGGCCGCATGTTACAAAAAGGAATATCACCCAATGAGGAATTCTTAAGAAAAACATTTCGGTTGGATCTAGATGCCAAGTTATCTGATAAAATCTCACTTAATGCCTCAGCTCAATATACCAATTCTGGCGGTAATAGAGTACAAAGAGGTTCTAATATATCTGGTATTATGTTAGGTTTAACCAGGACTGCACCAACCTTTGACAACGGTAATGGCCTAACCGGTCAAGCAGCTGCAAATAATGCTTCATCCTATTTTTACGATGTGGCAGGACAGGAGTTACCAAACCAAAGAACATACAGAGATGGTGTTTATAACAATCCTTATTTTACAGCAGCAAGAAATAAAAATGAAGATGACGTTAATAGATTAATTGGTAAAATGGGCTTAAACTATCAAATCAATGATTGGTTAAGCATTAAAACAGCGGCATCGATTGACAGATATACTGATGTAAGAACTATAGGTTTTGATATAAGAGATGCTAGTTTTGGGGGTGGGAGAATGATATTGGATAATATCAATAACCAAGATATCAACTGGAATGCTGTATTGTCGGGTTCTAGAAATTTAAGTGAAGATTTAAACCTAGGCTTTAATATTGGTTATGACGGATTTTATACAAAATCTAATAGACGTACAACATTTGGTGACGGCATGGTCATACCAGGCTTCTTTAATATCGTAAACGCAGCAAGCACACAAAATTTTGAAGGCTCAAGAACCAATAGAAAACTAATTGGTGCTTTTGTATCCACAACCTTAAACTATAAAGACGTACTTTATTTAACTCCAGCCTTTAGAAATGATTGGTCCTCTACATTGCCTGTTGGCGACAATACGTTTCAATCTTACTCCATTGGTACAAGTTTTGTTTTTAACGAGCTACTTTTCAAAGAGTCCAATGCCGTTAATTATGCAAAGTTAAGATTGTCCTATGGTAAAACAGGTAATGATGCCCCACAATATGCCACATCAACCAACTTCATAGGATATACAGCCTCTGGGGATGGATTTATTCAAAGTGCATTGTTTCCTGCTTACGACCAAGTTTCTTTTGAAAGAAACTCTAGAGCTGGCAATCCAGATTTAAAGCCTGAAGAAACTACTGAATTTGAAGCTGGTCTAGAATTTAAGTTTTTCGAAAATCGTTTACTTTTTGATGTTACTTATTACAATAGAGAGACTAAAGACCAAATCATTCCTATTGACACTGCACCTTCATCAGGTTTTATTGACCGATTTGACAATGTTGGTCTTATCTCTAACAAAGGGGTTGAAATCTCTTTAGGCGGTACACCTATACAAACTGAGGATTTTTCTTGGGACATCAGTGTTAACTGGACGACTTACGAAAATGTGGTTGAAGAACTGCAATCTCCAGACCAAGTGATAACACTCAATGGTTTTTCGAGCACTTCATCCGTTGCCAAGGAAGGAGAATCTTTTGGAGCCATATTTGGATCAAGATTTTTGAGAAATGAGGCTGGACAGATTTTAATAGACGACAGTGGTTATCCACTTGCAGATGCAACCGATGGTATCGTAGGTGACCCTATCCCAGATTGGTTAGCTGGTATCAGTAATACCTTTTCCTATAAAAACTTTAGTCTATCCGTTTTGTTCGATATTAGACAAGGTGGCGACGTTTGGTGTGGTACCTGTGGAATATTAGATTATTTTGGGACATCAGACAGAACATTGATTAGAGAACAATCTACCGTTTTTCAAGGAATTGTGCAATCCACTGGACAAGTCAACACTCAATCTGTTCCATATTTTGATAATACAACTAGCGAAAACAACAATTATTGGAGGCGTTATGGTTTTGGAGGTTTGTCGGAAGCTAACGTATACGACGCGTCATGGGTGAGATTAAGAGAGGTAACATTATCTTACAGGTTCCCAGATAGCCTATTGGACGATATTTTTCTTGAAAATGTCACCTTATCAGTTTTTGGGAGAAACCTATGGTTGAGCACTGACTATCCCGGTGTAGATCCTGAAACCAATCTTACGGGCGACACCAATGGTATCGGTCTTGATTACTTTAATCAACCCAACACAAAATCTTACGGTTTAGAAGTAAAACTTAATTTTTAAATTATTATGAAAAACATAAAATATATTGTACTATTTATCCTAACATTATCAATTATCTCGTGTGAGATAACAGATGTTAACGTTGACCCAGACAATCCTGCTGAGGAACTTGTCAATGCCGGAGCCGTATATCCAGGAATGATAACACAAACCCACAGAAATTTAGTGGCTTTAAATGGCAGAATTGCAGGTATTGTAATACAACACTTTGATGGTTTGGACGCACAGCAGGCCCAATACGCGCAGTATAATATCGGCGAAAGCGATATTGATGATGCTTGGGATTTTGGTCTTTATGGTGCCGGTGCCATGACAGACTGTGATTTTATTATAAAAAAATTCCCTGGTGAAGTAAGCGCATTGGCCAAACTATATATGGCAGCCAACCTAGGCATGGCCACAAGCACATGGGGAGATGTACCCTATTCTGATGCCTTTGGGGGATTGGACAATCTAACCCCTCTATATGATAGCCAAGAAGAAGTTTATAATACCATACAAAACTTACTTACGGAATCTATCAATGAGGGAGTGAGTAGCGGCATAGGTTCTTTCTTGGGTGAAGGTGGTGGAGCAGATTGGGTAGGCACTGCCCATGCACTAAAAGCACGTTATTATATGCATTTAACTTCTGTGGACGAATCAGCTGCCGCTAATGCTCTTGCTGAAGCTCAGCAAGCGTTTACGAGTACATTAGCACAACCAGACTTTGTCTACTCAGAACCTGCTCAAAATTCAAACCCTCTATACTTATTTGAATTTGATAGACCTAGCACCTTAGGTTTTGGAACGACTTTAGGTGGTATGATGACTAATATAGCATCCCCATTTGTAAATGGATCAATGACCTCATTTGACGATCCTCGTTTAAAACATTATACACTAAATGGTGAATCTTTTGTTGATGACGATTCATCAAATACACCAAGAATATTTTGGGGAAGAGCTGATTCCCCTACTCCGTTGATCTCCTACTGGGAGTTGAAATTTATAGAAGCAGAAGCAATTGTAAGAACTGGTGGTAGCGATAATGAGGCACTAGAGGCTCTCAAGGAAGCTATTAGATCTAACATGCAATATATAGATGTGGCTGGTATTGATCTTGATAATGATCCCAACACCCCAGAAATTACAGTATTTGATCACGATAACGATGAAAACACTCCCGATTTAACATTAATAGAATATTATACCGATGTTCTCTTGGATTTTTCAGGAACACTAGAACAAAAAATCGAAACCATAATAACTGAAAAATACAAAGCCTTATATGGCAATGCTCCTATAGAATCTTGGGTAGATTATAGAAGAACCGGATATCCACAACTGACACCTAGCCCAGATGCTGTACCTAGTGTAAATCCATCTCTTGTTATCCCAAGACGATTTTTATATCCAATTACGGAGCGATTAAATAATGAAGCTAATAATGCTGCTGCGATTTCTGCGCAAGGTGGCCATTTACTAGATGATGATTTATGGGCATTTCCATCGAATTAATAGATAAGTAAATTAAAAGAAGCAAGAAATTGCGGAGTTAGTTAAAGCGCTTATTTTCAATTATGAAAATAGGTGCTTTTTATATAGAAAACATTTAGTTCTCAATCTTCCTCTTTCTTAAATATATATTTAATCTTTGGTGTTGGATTTATATTAAGTTCAGATTCTGTTTCAGAATGATCTTCTGGTAGTGTCTCAATGAAGTTTCCATCTTCATCAAAATGGCGCATAAACGGGTCGTCGTCTTCATTATAGTCTGGTTGTTCCCATTTATAGCGTTCTGGTTTTGCTACTTGTTTTCTAAAAATTAAAGCAAAGGCCAAGCCTGTTATTAATCCTCCTAAATGCCCTTCCCACGACATACCGTCTTTTATAGGGAAAACATACCAAATCATACTTCCGTATAAAAATATAACCATTAACGATAATGCAATAAGCCTATAGTGTTTTGCAAAAATGCCTTTAAAAAATATAAAGCTTACCAATACATAAATTAAACCGCTTGCTCCAATATGGTTTCCATTACTCGCTATTAACCAAGTTAAAAATCCCGATAAGAGAACACCATACAAAATAACTTTCCAAGCCACTTTGTTATAAAAATAAAATAATGCTAAACTCAATACAAAAAGCGGAAAGGAATTATTGTAAATATGATTAATATCCCCATGTAAAAATGGGCTTGTAAAAATCCCTAAAAGACCTTCAAGTTTTTGAGGCCTTATACCAAAAGATTTAATACCATGATCCACTCTTACTTGATACCAAAATACCAGCCAAATGGAAAAGACCATGAGTAATGGATATAAAATGGTATTGGTAGAATATTTAAATTGTTGCGAAGACATATTATCATTTGGTTGTTGTACTTCAAATTTACAGCCAAAACCCATTTGTATGAAATATTGTCAGAAGTCTATTTTCTACAAAGAATGAATTTCACTAATTATCATAAATCTATGACGAATGATTTTCGTAATTTTCGGCTATGAATACTCCACTAGCCGAACGACTGCGACCGCAAAACCTCAGTGACTATTTAAGCCAACAACATTTGGTAGGTAAGGATGGTATGTTGTATCAGCAAATTAAAAGTGGTGTGATTCCTTCCTTGATACTTTGGGGACCACCAGGAATAGGAAAAACGACTTTAGCTAATGTTATTGCCAACGAATCTGAGCGTCCTTTCTTTAAGCTCAGTGCTATAAATTCTGGTGTAAAGGATATTAGAGATGTTATCGATAAAGCCAAAAAAAGTGGTGGTTTATTTACCTCAAAAAATCCAATTTTGTTTATCGACGAGATTCATCGCTTTAGTAAATCGCAACAAGATTCATTATTAGAAGCCGTTGAAAAAGGTTGGGTAACTTTAATAGGAGCCACAACCGAAAATCCAAGCTTTGAAGTTATTTCCGCTTTACTTTCAAGATGCCAGGTCTATACCCTAAATGCATTTAGTAAAGCAGACTTAGAAGCATTGTTGCAACGCGCCGTTAAGGAAGATGAAATCATTTCGAAATTAAATATCGAATTAAAGGAAACCGAAGCACTTTTAAGATTTTCTGGTGGTGATGCAAGAAAGCTATTAAATATTTTTGAATTATTAGTAACCTCATTTGAGACCGAACCTATAATTATAACGAATGATTTAGTAACAAAACAGGTTCAGAGTAAGGCCGCTCGCTATGATAAAACAGGGGAACAACATTACGATATTATTTCTGCATTTATAAAATCGATACGTGGAAGCGATCCCAATGCTGCTGTTTACTATTTAGCGCGTATGATTGAAGGTGGTGAAGATGTGAAATTCATTGCCAGACGCTTGCTAATTCTAGCTAGTGAAGATATTGGGAATGCTAATCCTACGGCTTTAGTTATTGCCAACAACACATTTCAGGCAGTTTCTGTAATAGGCAGTCCAGAATCTCGGATTATATTGAGTCAATGTGCAACATATTTGGCAAGTTCTCCAAAAAGCAATGCAGCTTACCAAGCCATTAATAAAGCGCAGCAATTGGTAAAAGACACTGGCGATTTATCCGTGCCCTTATCCATTAGAAATGCCCCGACCAAATTAATGAAAGAACTTGGTTATGGTGACCAGTACAAATATGCCCACAGTTATGAAAATAACTTTGCCAATCATGAATTTCTCCCGGATGACATAAAGAACACCATGCTTTACAATCCTGGTAATAATGCGCGAGAGGAAGCACAACGCAAGTATCTCAAAGCACTTTGGAAAGAGAAATACGGTTATTGATTTTATACTAGAATTTAATATCTAAGGTTTGCTTCTCTTTTAGCTTTCCATCATTTTCAGAATAGAACCAAAACCCATCTTCTTTATAAACAATTGCACTTTTTCCTTTAACCAAGTATACATTATTTGCTGCTGTGTTTAATAAAGTCATAACGATTTTAGGTTCCGAATTTACCAATTGATAACCGTTTTCAATAGCTTGCGCATAATACAAATCATTATAACCTTCTTGTTCTGCTGTAAGTTTTTGTTCTGCTGAATGTTCTTCATTTGGTTGTACTTTCTCAATAGCTTTTACGATAACAACATCATTTTTAGGCTGATTTTTAGCATTTTCGACTTGCTCTTCTACTGGCTTATACTTATAGTCTAATTCCTCCACAGATCTAAAAGCTTGCTTTAATGCTTCGGTATATGCCTCCTTAAGGTTTTTCTCCTTACTAGAACCAGTTGTTGACCTGTATACTTCTTTACCAAAACAATCCTTTAGAACAATATCTAAATTTGTTGACAGAAAACCACCTTTTACTTTTTCTACATCGACAAAAAGCCCCTTACACCTATCCAACATTAATTCTTCTGGAAAGTCTTCGACATCAAAAAGCACGTTAAAGCCTTCTGCTTTAAAAAGGTACCTTGTTAAAGTATTCAGTCTATATTGATCTTGGCTTTTTAAAAATTTATATTCTATGGGCACAACAAGATATTTATGGTTATTAATGCTTTTTTGAGCCATACTGTATAATCCCAAAAGCATAAATGAAATTACAACTACTATTTTTTTACTCATAATGTAATTTTTACAGATAGTTTTCTATCGATTTTAATTTGGTAATTCTTTTATAATCTTTAGTATTATTTAAGTTCCTATAATCAAAATAAATGGTATCCATACCAATATTGTCGGCACCTTCAATATCAGCTTCAAGACTGTCACCTATCATAATACTTTCTTCAGGAAGTGCATTTGCAGAATCTAAGGCAAAATTAAAAATCTTGGGGTTTGGTTTTTTTACACCTACCATTTCCGAATTGGTAATGGTCTTAAAGTAGCCTCTAATATTAGAATTCTTCATTTTTCGTTCTTGAGCTTCCTCAAATCCGTTAGTGATAATATGTAATTCATATTTATTTTTTAGGTAATCAAGAATCTCAAATGTCCCTTCGAACAGGTGGTTAAATGTTGTTAAATAATCTATGTATGCTACCGAAAGATGATTGATGGTCTTATCCTCAATAGCAACCTCAAGAATATCAAAAGCTTCCTTTAACCTACCGTAACGCAAATTTGCTTTAGACACGCGCTCTTCTCTGTAAAGTTTCCAATATTTGAGGTTTATAGGTTCGTAGACTTCCAAAAAATCTTCGAGATTAGTCTCAATATCATTTAGTTTAAAAATCTTTTCGAATGTTAATCCAGAGTTTTTATCAAAATCCCAAAGGGTATGATCTAAATCAAAAAATACGTGTTTTATATGTCTCCTCATTCAGCAGATTCTAGTATTAAATTAAACAGCGACCTATACCCTTTCCATCGGTCTAAATCACTGAATGTATAATTGTGGAATACTGGTGTAAATGTACCATTAACGGCTTTAACCTCATCGATAAGCTTTTGTAAATGTTCTTTTTTATCCAATTCTGATTGGTACTTTAACAGCCCAAAATCCAAACAATGGTAAGGATTAATCTGCAATGGTGTTTGCACTTCGTAATCTAAATCGTAAAACTGAAATGGTGTGCATGTACCAGCTCTAAAACCAAGTGTGTCTATATAACCCATCGTAAAATCTTGATGAATTTCCAATTCGATTAAATTTCTGTACGATTGTGGCAAATTTAATTTAGAAAATGAATGCCTAACCGCTTTTAACTCAATATTGGTAATAGCTTCCAACTTTAGTTTTTCCTTCTTTAATATTGAAATATCTTCTAATGCAAAATAAGAAGCTTTTATACCAACATTGCAATAATCTGCAACAGACTTTATAAGCGATACAAATTCTCTTTTATTGACGTTTATGTTTTTATCATAGGTCGAATAATCACCTATTAAAAACAGTACCAGAAATTTAAATTTGCTTTGTTTTTGTTTTGTTATAATCCATTTGAACGTATCGTAAGGATCACGCTTAAAACCCATTAAAACCAGATAACGCTGATAAAGTTGTTTTAGCCTAAATCTTCCTATATCAGAAAATGTTCCTCCAATAGTACGCAACAATCCCTTTTTTCTAAAATAGTAAGCCATTGGTACATCTATAACAGGCTGAATTTTATAGTTCCTGTTAGAAAAACCAAAATCAGGAAAACGTTTTTGCAAAACAGCTCGAAGCTTATATGCCCATACATCTACAATAGGCTGGTTTAAAAAATGGTGTTTGTAAGCTAAGCTTTCTTTAGCCATAAACCTTCCATAATCGTCTTTTACATGAGGCATGTATTCTTCGTAACGACTCAATAAATAAAATGAAGCTGCAAAAATATCAAACGGTAAATCACTACGTTCACCTGTTGCAAAAAACCCTTTGGTATTTTCCCACTGTTGTACATTAATGTCTAAATCTGCCAAGCCCTGTTCAAACAGTAATGTATGGCTGCGCACAAATAACTCATTACTTAATGGTTGTTTAGCATAAGACATCTTAAGGGTATTGTGCGCAATAAAATCTTCTACTTTAGATGTAAACTTTACTTCCAAACCCAATATACGTTTACAAATATGCTTAAACGTGTATCTTAAACGTGGTGTGATTTTATGAGTGTATACTAATAACATGGGTTGAAGCAAATTCCAAAAACTAAAAATAACAAATTCCGATATTAATAATTCAAAACCAATGTCTATTCTGTAAAATTAACTTTTGAGACAGCGTTTTGAATGTGTTATTTAACTTTCACATAAGGTTTTGGTCTGCAAAACTAAAGTAAGCTTTCTCCGTTATAATGAGGTGGTCCAACACTTTAATATCCAAACTTTGCGCTGCAGTTTTTAATTTCTGGGTGATATCCTTATCTGCTCGACTGGGTTTTAAAGTTCCTGAAGGATGATTATGACACAAAACTAAAGCAGTAGCGCCAACCTCTAAAGCATTCTTTAACACCAAACGCACATCAACCAAAGTACCCGTGATGCCTCCTTTGCTCAATTGGCCTTTATGAATAATTCTGTTTGAATTATTAAGATAAAGAATCCAAAACTCCTCATGGGGTAACTCTCCCAAAATGGGCTGCATTATTTTATAAACCGAGTGACTAGATTCTATCTTGTCTAATCGCAAACTGTCTTCGAGGCGTCTTCGTCGTCCTAATTCTAAAGCCGCTACAATAGCAATGGCCTTAGCTTCACCAATACCTTTAAATTCCATAAGCTGATTTATAGAACGTTTACCTAAGGTATTTAAATTATTATCGACACTAGCCAAAATCCGTTTGCATAAATCTACCGCACTTTCATCTCGATTGCCAGAACCAATTAAAATAGCAACCAGTTCTGCATCGCTCAATACCGCTTTACCTTTGTCTCGTAATTTTTCTCTTGGCTGATCGTCTTGCGACCAATTTTTAATAGAAAATGAAGTTGATTTTTCTGACATGTGTTAAATATAAAAATTGTAATTTTAAGCATCAAAAAAAATCATCTAAAATCAATCAAAAATGAAATCCATCTTTGAAGAAGATACTTACAAGACTATTAAATCAAGATTCAAAAATCTCAACGAAAATTCCACGGCAGAATGGGGCAAAATGACCGTAGGGCAAATGGTATGGCATTGCCAAGGGCCATTTAATATTCTGCTTGGAAAAAACGATTATGGCATGAAACCCAATTGGCTGGCCAAACTATTCTTTAAAAAATCACTTTATAATGATAAGCCATGGCGAAAAGGATTGCCAACTGCAAAATTCCTAAAACCAAAGGAAGATAAAGAGTTTAATACTGAAAAAGCAAAACTTGAAGCTTTAATTGACGAAGCCTATTCAAACAAAGATAAAGCGGAGTGGCAGCCACATCCTGCTTTTGGATATTTTACAGCACAGCAATGGGGACAAATGCAGTATAAGCATTTAGACCATCATTTTAGACAGTTTGGAGTGTAATTATATACTAAACTGAGTGCAGTAGAACAACAGCAAAAAATAATTTGATTAAATCCGGAGAATAAGTTCAGGATAATAGAACATGAAATACCCGCCAAAATATCATTTAGATAATGACATTAACCATATAATTGAAGTTATTAAAACTTATCCTTTAGCTACGGTTATATCGGTAAAGGATAATGAGCCATTGATTACACATTTACCGTTAATTTACGAAAATAAAAAACTTATAGGTCATATAAATATTTTTAATCCACAAGCTGAACTTCTAAAAAATGATAATGCCGTTAATATTATTTTTGGTGGGCCTCAGTGTTATATTTCGCCCACGGTATATTCAACTACACAATTACCTACATGGAATTATATTAGGGTGCATCTAAAAGGAAAAGCAAAAGCTATTGAGAGTAAAGAAGCTCTAAAACAGTCTTTAATTACCATGACCAAATTTTTAGAGGCTCCAGACCACAAATATGTTTTAGAACCCAATAATCCGAGACTAGACAAAAACCTAAACTATATTGAAATGTTTGAAATCTCTATCACTAATTGGGAAGGAAAGTTTAAACTCTCGCAAGATAAAAAGCCAAAGGATACCGAGTTAGCTCGTGAGGAATTACTCAGAGCAAATCAAGAAAGCATTAGACAGTTTTTGAATAAAGTATTTTAACGTGAGTTCGATATAATAATAGAACATCCAAGATGTAAAAGATTGATTGTCAGTTCGAGTGATTTCTGAGATTATCAAAATCAAAATACATTTTGATTGAAGATACAGAGCGTAGCTAAAGAAATTGTATCGAGAATTATTAAAAAACGTCTCTATACATTTTTCTCTTTTGGGTCAAAACATACTCGAAGTGACGATTTCAACTATTTGAATAACAGTACTTTAAATTATGAGGTACATGAATCTTATGTCGAACTCACGTTATTTTAGTTCTTATTACTCAATAACATAAGAATGCAATCGTCTGACAATTTGAGGAATATCTTGGGTTACGTAAGATGAAGTATCGTAAATAAGCCCATAACCATTAGCATAGTAAAAGTGATCCAATCCTGGTGATTGCTCTTCATTGGACAAAATAGCATATCGCTGCGAGTATGTACTAATAAAAGTACCTGCTTCAACCGTGATCTCATTATCTAAAGCTATAAGTTGGTCATATATTGTTCCCCAATCTGCAGAATTCAAAACTCTAGCTGTAAAATCATTGTTTGAGTATTTTATCTTTCCGTCATCCCTAACGAGATACCCCAAAGAATCCCTCAATAACTCAAAATGCTCTCCGTTCGGATTACAAAAGGAAATACCATCTCCATTTCCAGTTGTCCATCTCCTAAATTTGTAATAGATGTTCTCATTGATTATTTCTGTACCGACTATACTCACGGAGTCTACGACACCTGTATCATCATAATTTTGCGTAGCGTTGTTATACCCATAGTTTTTATATACCCATTGATTACCTACAGTAAGAGCATAGAAATTAGAGTTTTCGTTTTGTGGATTATCATCGTTATCGGAAGTACAAGACGACAAAAAGAGTGCAATAAAGCAAACATAAATGATTCGTTTCATGATTATTGAGATTGATTAATACTTCTTGAAACGTAACTGTGCTTTATACTTTCTATTAAAATTGATTGGTTATGTAATTAACGCTGTAACATTTAAAATATTATACAAGAACAAAACACCTTGTAAGATTTCAAATAAAAAGCCAACTAATGTATCTTTACCATCCCTTAAAGTGGAACTTATGCAAGAAAACAAAATACTGAATTATATAGAAGCCGTTTTAAAAAACATGCCAAACGCTTGGTTAAATCTCACAACGCATCGACTAGATATTTACAACGAAGCATTGGCAAAAACAGAGTTTTTGGATCAACTTGAAACCTTATTTCAAAACGGTAATTCTGAGGGTTCAGCACTTTCAAAATTACCTACAGCCTATGACTATATTCGTTTGGGCCATCCATTATCCTGTATTTTAGAATGGGCGATTGCCAGCTTGCAACATCAAAAACCAGAACATGTGATTAGCTTTTCTTCACAGAGCATTCCTGTTTTGGCAATTCTCAGAAAAAATTTGCTCGATAATAAAAATACCAAGATCTTTTACACAGACCAATTACATGAGTCTTTTAACCCAGAAGCTATTAAGCGTGTTTATGGTTATAATTTTGAATTGAAAAAAGTTGACAGCATAGCAGACGTTTCTGAGTACGAAGGCAGCAGTGTTTTTATTTCTGACCAAAACAAGGTTGAAGCCACAGATCTAAATCCACATATTGATTTTTATGTCAATCTCTATTCGGGTTTAGGAAGTGTTTTAATTGTTAATGGAACTCATAACGCTCATTATATTTCAGATATACAACATGTGCGACGACGAGAAACTATAGCCATGACACCAGCAAATTGTGTAGTTGCTTTAAAGGCATTAACGGATCAGACTTCAATTAGTACACAAAGTAGCGCTATTGATACTGAAAAAACCCGTGTATTTAATTCTATTAAAACCATTACCAATACATCATCTCAACCTCTGGTGGGTTCCAGTGGACTCTCTGTTCAGTATGCCATTATGATGGGACTCATTGAAGAGGCTTTAGAACGCCACAAAGGAAAAACCATTACATTCATTGTACCTACTAACTGTTATGGAGGTACAAATGACCAAGCTAGACGAGTGGCCGCTTGCCTAAACCATGTTGATATAGTGGATTTAGAAGTGGATGGTGATAATGATATGGTACAGAGCTTAGAGACCGTTTTAAGTAATATTGCAAACGATGATTCTGTACCTTTCATCATTGCAGAAATCCCAACAAACCCACGTGTTGAAGTTCCAAATTTAGAGCAGTTAAAAGCAGTTTTAACCAAAAAGCGACTAACATTAGAAGGTAAAGCCGCTATAGCTCCTGTTTTTATTTTAGACCAAACCTTCTGTCCTAACGTTCAATTTTTAGGAGATGGTGATATTCTTTCAACGGTTAAGACGATTGCTTATGTTAGTGGTTCTAAATTTCCAAGTGGAGGAAAATGTACAGCGGGTTATTGTGTCGCCAATAAAAAAGCTGAAACTTTAATGTACAGCATAGAAAAACACCTTAACATTTGCAATAACGAAGCAACGGCTCTTCAGTACAAGATACTAGCAGAACAATTACCATCTATGTTGCAACGCATTAGCGATGCTTATACCAATACTAGCGAGTTTGTGAGTTTTGTTGAGAAGACTTTACCGGAAGCAAAAATCAACTTTGTCTCTGAAAGACTTGCTGAACAAGGCTTTACACCATCTGTATTTTCTTTAGATCTACCCACCAAAGGCAATACTGAAGAAGAGAAAGAAACCTATAAAAGAACATTAAACCATAGGTTAATCAATCTTATGATTACCAAAATCCCGCAAGAAAGTAAGTATTGTGTCAGCTATGGTCAATTAAAAGGGTGTTATTGGACCATCCCCGCAACTTCAACACAAGGCACAACTAAAGAAGGCGATAAAGACTATATTGTACGTGCGGCTTTATCCCCAGATTTGGATTTAGTAAAGCATAAGGAGGTATTTTTGGAATTTGCAGAGGGTATTTAAGATTGTACGTAAATATATCTTTATTAGAATTGGAATAATGAATTAATTTAATAATCTATAAAGACCTATGCTCCGATTGGCCCATTCTCAATGCCTTCAGAATAGCTCATTTCAATTCCATTTTCAGAGAATGCGCGTTTAATGGCTTGGTTAACTTTAAACGTTGCTTCCCAGAAGTCATCCGGTTCAATAAAAGGTCTTACAGTTACCATAATGTTGTGCGAATCATAAGACTCTATACCTATTGAAGGTGCTGGTTTGGACATGAGCAAATCACCCAAATCATTCAATGCCTTTTTTATAATTTCTTGAATTTTTGGAAAGTTTTGTTCATAACCTATTGGTATTGTGATCTCCAATCTTATGCGACCTTCAGTTGAAAAATTGGTAATAATGTTGTCCGTAACTTGACCATTTGGAATCACCAAGGTTTTATCACCAGGGGTCTTAAGTATGGTATTAAATATTTGAATATCCCTTACCTTTCCAAAAGAGTCTGAAATTTCCACCCAGTCCCCAACACGATAAGGCTTAAAAAATACTATGGTTAGGCCAGATGCAAAATTCCCTAAAAATCCCTGTAAAGCTAGGCCTACTGCAAAACCAATGGCAGCCAATAACCCAAAAATAGCAGACAGTTCAAACCCAAGGATTGGAACCACAACCAAAAAGAGTAAAAACTTGAGGGCAATTACCGAAATGGACTGTAACAGACTACTAATTTCATTATCGATACTTGAGCGTTCAATTGCCTTATGGAGCAATCTTTGAAGTTTTTTGATAACAAACCAACCTACGGTAAGGATAATAGCTGCGATAACAATTTTAGGTATATAATGCACCAGCCAATCAACAAATTCATCCCAATATTTTGCGTAGTCCAAATTCATGATAGTCTTATATTTATTAAAACCATGTTTTTAATTCATCAAAATCCAACCCTCCATAATTACCTGAACTCATTAAGAGTAAGGATTTGTTTTCAAAATTTTGGGAAAATAAAAAGTCTTTAAAATCTTTTGGGTTGGTATAAATAATTAAATCCTCACGTTCAAATGCATTGGCGATTTGCTCGTGTGTAACTTCCTCTAACTTTTTAATTTCCACAGCATGCGGCGAATAGAAAACTACTGCGGTATCCGCAGCATCCAAAGCACCTTTGTACTCTTTTAAAAATTCGGCATTGAGACTACTGTACGTATGCAACTCTAAACAAGCGACTAAAGTTCTATCGCTGTATTGTTCTTTTACAGCTTTGGTTGTCGCTTCTACCTTACTTGGCGAATGTGCAAAATCCTTATAAGCAACACTTTTAGGGTTTTCCGCAATTTTCTCGAGGCGTTTGCTTGCTCCCTTAAAAGTAGATATGGCTTCGTAGAAATCATCTTCATCAATACCCATGTGTTGACAAATCCATTTAGCACCTGCTAAATTATTGAGGTTATGTGCACCAAAAACTTCAATCGGCATTGGCCCTTCTGGGGTTTCCAAAAGTGTTTCACCATCTTCAACCGTATATTCTGGAGTTTGATAAGGAATCTTTCTAATCTGGTTTTCGGAAGCTTCAACCACTCGTTTAACCTCAGCATCTTCTTCATTATAATTAATGCTTCCGCCCCTAACGATAGAATCCACGAAAACACTAAACTGTTCTACGTAATTTTCATAAGTTGGAAATACATTAATATGATCCCAAGCAATACCACTTAACAAGGCTATATTGGGTTTGTACAAATGAAATTTAGGTCTCCTGTCTATTGGCGAGCTGAGATACTCATCGCCTTCCAATACTATAAAATCATTACTTTCGGTCAATTTCACCATAACGTCAAAACCTTCAAGTTGTGCGCCCACCATATAATCGACATCACGGTCGTGGTAATGCATCACATGCAAAATCATGGACGTAATCGTAGTTTTTCCGTGACTTCCACCTATGACAACTCTCGTTTTATCTTTTGCTTGCTCATATAAAAACTCAGGATAACTATAGATTTTCAAACCGAGTTCTTGTGCTTTTAATAATTCTGGGTTATCAGCTTTGGCATGCATACCCAAAACAATAGCATCTAAATTTTGAGTGATTTTTTCAGGATACCATCCAAATGTTTGGGGCAATAACCCTTTGGCTTCTAATCGTGATTTTGAAGGATCAAAAATTTCGTCATCACTGCCTGTAACTTTGTAGCCTTTGTTATGTAGTGCCAAGGCCAAATTATGCATTGCAGCTCCGCCTATGGCTATAAAATGTACGTTCATGTAACAAATATCAACTTACGAAAATCAAATTCCAAATTATATGCCTTCAAACTCAAAAAGATAAAAACAGTGTTTAATATGAATTGAATTTGTGCGTCACTTTTACAGCTCTAAGATTACAAATCCGGATTCACAGCTAAACTATTAAACAACTTTGCTTTGGTATTGAAAAATTTATTCTGAATTTCAATAGCCTTTAATTGTCCGTCAATAAGTTTAGATTCCCTTGAGTTCACTAAGAACAAAGAACTTTCACCCAATTGAAACTTACGCTCTTCTGCCTGAAGCATACGCTCATAATCCGTGACCATTTGAAGCGTTATCTCATTTTGGGTAACATAAGATTCTAGTTCTTGTTGCAAGGCATCTATTTTGTTACGTAGATTAACACGAGTTGCATCAATTTCAAACTCAGTATCTTGCAATTTGATTTTAGCTAATTTTAAATCTCCCCTTTCTTTTCTTAAAAACAACGGAAAACTAACATTAAGTCCTCCCTTATATTCTGCTGTATTGAAGCTTCTAGCGACTTCTGGCACCTCGGTTATAAAATTATACTCCACATCAACTTTAGGTAATAACTTATTGGATTTTAATCTTCTATCGACCTCTAAACTCTGTAATTTATAATCTAGGGAAATCATTTTTGGATGTGATTCAATTATAGCTTCTTCTTCTCGCAATTGATTAATGTTAAAGGTTGTGTCTATTATAGGCTCTGAATCTACGTCTGGTATAACGTTGGGCTGTAATTCTACTGGGATATTGTTGTCTAGCCACAAAAACGTTGAAAGATTTAAGGCAGCTTTCATCAACTTTACTCGAGATTGCTCTAAGCTTAACCTACGTTGGTTAATGGCTATACGCGCTTCTACAACATCAATTTGAGCGCGCTCACCAACTTCGGCACCACGCTCTATACCTCGAAATCTCAACTCTGCATTGGTTAAGAAATTTTGAAAGAGCAGTAGTTCGTTATACGCTTTTAACCATTTAAAATAAGCCATCGACGCTTCAAACAATATGTTGTTGACAAAAATATCGCGATCTGCTTTTACTTGTTCCCTAAACAACTTTGCCTGTTTTAAAGAAGCCATACGATCATTAATCAACAACCCTTGAGCTACAGGAATTTTTAAACCTGCAGAATACAAACCATCATCCGGCACAAAACCTTGTGGGTTCAAGAATTCACCAGAGTTTTCTTCGAAAGTGGCTTTCAACTCTATTCCGTACCATGTTGGTATCTTAAACATTCCGTTAAGCCTGTCAAAATACTCCGTTCCCTTAAACTTTTTACGATCGTAATCGACCTCAAACTTAGGATCAAAAGCTCCTCTGGATTTTAGAAGTTTTGCCTGACCTTCATCGATAACCAATTCTGCTTGTTTTACAATGGGGTGAAACTTTTTTACATAGCCCAAGTATTCATCAAACCGAAGTATTTCTGTAATACTGTCTGTTTGCCCAAAGCTTAATAAACCAATAAAAATTAAAAGTAATGTGCTTAGATACTTCATGATTTATTTTTTAGCTTTTTTGGAAGTGCCTCCGTCGCTTGGCTGATAGTAATTTGGCGGAAAACCATTTAACTGCCTCCATAGCTCAAACCAGATCGGTACATCTTCCAGCAGTGCCATAGTAAATGCCCCAGAACCTGCTCTAATATCCTTTGGCCAAGGGTGGTCATCTGGATCTGGTTTTAACAGCACTCTAAATTTTCCGTTAGAGCTTATAAAACGTTCCACAGCTACGACCTCTGCGCCATAAGTACCGTAAGATACATTGGGCCAACCGCTAAAGATAATGGCTGGCCAACCATCAAACTGTACACGCACCTTCTCGCCTTTATGTATAAGCGGCAGGTCTATGGGCTCAACATAAGTCTCTACAGCCAAGTCTATATTTTCTGGGATAATACCCACCAATTCTTCACCTTCTTTAAACGTTTGCCCAACACCACCACGGAAAGCCGTATTTATAAAACCATCGTAAGGTGCTGTTATAAATAGCATATCGCGCCTGAGAGAATAATTAGAGACTTGGTTTTCTAATTTTTTTACATCTGCCTCTGTACTAAATTGATTGGATTGTGCAGAAAACTTTTCACTTCTAGCTTTTGAAATTTTATCTGCAAACTCGGCCTTTATTCTTGTTATTTCCAGCTTCGCATTTATGACTTCGTTTTTACTCGCCAAAAATTTATTCTCTTGAGAGACACGTTTTGCCTGAGTTTCTTGAAGCTTTAATTGTGCATCTTCCAGATTCTTTCGGGCTGTAAATCCATCCTTTAATAAATCTTCGGCACGATTGTATTTAATCTCTGCAATCTTTAGGTTGGTTTTAGCGGCCTCTAAATCTATACTGTCGGCCTCAACTTTATACCTCGCTTGAAGCAGTTTATTCTCAGCCTGCTCTAACTTTAGCACACGCTCTCTTTGCAGAGCACCGATCCTAACATCTTGTGCTTTAACCTTTTCTGCATAAGACTTCGCCGAAAACTCTTTTGCGTCTCGTTGTTGTGATGTACGCTCTACCAAATTGGGATCGAAGTAATCGCTCTTTATTTCTGCAATTTGCATGATGGTGTCACCCTTTTTTACCGATTGGCCTTCGCGTACATACCATTTTTGAATACTTCCAGGAATTGAAGATTGTATGGTCTGTGGCCTTTGTTCTGGAGTAAGTGAGGTCACTTGCCCTCTACCCGAAATATTTTGGGTCCAAGGTAGAAAAAGAATAATAACACAAACTACTGCAAAACCTGTTAAAAATCTTTTGGATTGTCTGTAATAGCTTTTATTCAAAACCAGAGCTGCGGACTTAAACTTAGTTAAGTCAACATTCTTATTCAGTGGATTTCTAGATATGTTTAACATGCTTTTATCTTTTAAATGATCTCACCTTTTCTGAGGTTTATTATTTCCGAACAATTGTTTTGCCATTTAGGATTATAGCTCACAACCACTAGCGACCAAGGATGTTCTGGGGCAGTGATATATTTAATAATTCGTTCGGTCTCTTCTTCTTGAAAATGCTCTAAAGGTTCTTCTAATAATAATAGTTTAGGCTGCTTAAGTATAGCTCTTGCCAAAATGATCTTTTTAGAAACCGTAAAAGGCATTTGCTTTCCTTCTGGATAAATTATAGTATCCAGTCCCAATTCTGTTTCCTTAAGAAAGTTAGTTAAACCCACTTTACTTACTACTTCTTCAATTTGTTGTGTAGAGATTAGGGGATCGCCCAGTGTTAAATTTTCCCTGATAGAACCTTCAAAAGGTGTTTCATCAGAGAGGGACAATCCCAAATGGGATCTGTAGCTATTAAGCTTTAAATTAGATAACGAGGTGTCGTTTAAAAATATTCTCCCCGAGCTCGGCCTTAAAATACCAGATATGATTCTCACCAAACTTGATTTGCCCGAACCACTTTCGCCTTGGATCAGAATTCTACTTTTGGAGTTGATATTAAAAGTGATGTTGTTTAGGATTGGGGCTTCTCGTTCTGGCACGCGGTAAGATACGTTCTCTAGCTGTATTTTAAAGTCATTGTTGATCTGTACTTCCTCGCCTTCTTGAGATTCAATTCTCTTGTCCACTACTTGACCCATTTTTTCCAATGAAGTCAATACATCGTAAAAGGATTCCAATCCCAATATTAGTTTTTCAACCGATGTTATCACCAGTAATATAATAATCTCAGCGGCAACAAACTGTCCGATGTTCATCTCTTGATTTAAGACCAACAAACCACCGATAATTAAAAGCCCTGCAGTAACAATGACCTTAAAACCAATCATTTGTATAAACTGTAATACCAAAATCTTAAAATGGCTTTCCCTAGCCTCCAAATAACCGTTTACCAACTTATCATTTTTATCTAAAGCCAGTGAGGTCTTACCCGAAATCTTAAAGCTCATTATTGAACGTGCTACTTCCTGTATCCAATGCGCAACAATATATTTCTTCTTGGATTCTATTAAGCTGGTTTTCATACCGCGTTGTATAGTATATTTAAATACAACATAGATCAATAGTATTAAAAGAATACCAAAAGCGATAAAAAATGGATGGTACAATGATAATAGTATAAGGGCGAATACAATCTGCAATACGGCCGCTGGTACATCGAGCAGTAACTTGGCCAATCCTTTCTGAACGGTAAGAACATCAAAAAAGCGATTTGCCAGCTCTGGCGGATAATAGTTGCGTAACTCGTCCATCTTTATCTTGGGAAAACGGTAAGTAAATTCAAAGGACGCTCTCATAAAAATACGTTGCTGTACGGTTTCTATAATTCTCATTTGCATAAGCTGCAGTATCCCTACGAAAATAACCCCCAAGGTGACCAATACCACCAATACTATCCAAGATGTGCTAACTTGCGCTCCCTGTATTAAATTTATAATCGCCTGAATACCAAGTGGCAATGTAAGACTGATTAATCCTGAAAATACCGCATAGTAGATCACTTGCAATAAATCCTTTTTTTCTAATCTTAAAATCCCTAGGAAACGTTGCCAAGGTGTTAGAAGAGGTTTATCTTGATTCATCTGTTGTTGTCTTTAAAACTTTTTGAGTTATGTTGAGAAAAAAATCTGTTGGAGTTACGTCCTTACCACAATCTGTGATTGAACTGAAATGTGCTTTTAAAAAATGCTGATGCAATGCGCCTTCGACTATAGTACTGGCCAAACTCGAAGGAAACTCGTAATTGGGATTTACCATACCTATAATTTCACTTAAACGTTTAATGAGCCTTTTGTAAACCACAAAATAACCTTCTTTGTTCTCACTGTCAACTTCCTTTGTGAGATATGATTTAGAATACTCATTAATAATGATTCTGTTTAAGACCACTTCGTTGATATGGGTAAAGTTTAAATCTTCCTTAATGGTCCTCGTAACCACTTCTATTGCTTTACGTAATTGCACGGTATTGTCTGGCACATTGTGTGTAGCAAAAACAAGCTGATATTCAATCCATGCCCAATACCAAGATGTAAGATACAGTAGGAGTTTGTGCTTACTTTCAAAGTAACGGTAAATGGAACTTTCATTAGAACCAATCTTTGTTCCCAACTTTTTGAATGTAAAACTATCGAACCCTATCTCATCAATCAACAAAATACTATGCTCAATGATACGCTTACCCAAATCTGATGATTCTGGATCTTTTATAAAAATCTTATCGGGAACAGATATTTTTATATTTGATAGTAAATTCATCATCTGTAAAATATTTAATTGCAAATATAATAGCATTACTATCAAATATAAGAATTTAACAAATATTTATATTATAAATATAATTAATAGGTTTTATAAGTAAGGTTAATATTCGTTAAATTAAAGTTGGGAGATTGTAGCCTTTTCGTCTTTAAAAACTTTAATTTTTGGTAGGCCAGCAATAGCCTTGTCTATCCATTTAAGTGCTTCTGTCTTATTTTTTCTGTGCTTATAGATTTGTGCCATACGATAATAAGCCCAAGCCTTTGGTACACCATCTTTTGCAGAATAATTAGATAGATAGGCCTTTAAACATTTTTCCCCTTTTTCTAACTGCAGGTTATAATCCGCACATACTTTACCAATCTGATAATGCATGGCGTTTCGCTGTAGCTTTTGTTGTGCTTCCTCTAGATTATTAATAGCCTTTTCTGGTTTTCCCTGATTTTCATAAAATGTTGTAAGCTTGTCGTAGCATGTTACGGAACCTCCTACCTTTATAGCTAAACGATAATATTTCTCAGCCAACTCTGGTTCATCATCATACTCGTAGACATAGCCCTTTGCCAAGTAACCATCTACTTTAGACAGCTTTTGAAGTTCATTCGCATATTTCAGCGCTTTTGAATTACTTCCGCCGACAATACCAGGCAGAGAGACGTACAGTTCCACTAAGGCCCAACGCGTATCAATATGATTGGGGTCTAACTCTGCAGCTTTTAAGAAAGAACGCTTTACATCTCCAATAATCCCCAAAGCTTTAAATTTACTGATACTCAGTGCCTTCATACCCAAAGCACCACCATATTTGTAATGGTAATTGGCATTATTGGGTTCTTTGTCTTTAAGCTTTTCGTATTGCTCAATGGCTTTATCCCACTTTTTCTGGTGTCCATAGGCATCCCCTAAAAGTTCAATGGCCACTTTATCATTAGGATTTGACTCCAGAAACGACTCCATTTCATTCTGTGCCTTTAGAAATGCTTTCTCGGCAATGTAGCTCTGTGCTTTTTCTTTTGAAGTTTGAGAAAAACACACGGATGATATAAAAAAAATACATAGAAATTTCTTCATGGCTATCAGTACTTTTTTTTACAAAAATACAATTTATTAACGTTCTCTTTCACTCACAAATTGTGTAACTTCACTCATTGAAACAAGAGGTTGGCTTCTTATTGCTTTTTTTGGAATACCTTTTGAAAGTATTTTGATCGAAAATAAAATTATAGATGAAAAATTATATCTCAATACTAATGTTAATTTGCTTTGCTTCCTTTTCTAATGCTCAAAACAACTTTGATAAACAATGGGAAAAGGTCATCCAATTTGAAAATGAAGGTTTAACTAAAAGTGCTGCTGACCTTGTAGATACTATTTACAATGATGCCATAGCATCTAACAATAAACAGCAACAGATTAAAGCTCTACTCCACAAGAGCAAGTACATGTTAACGTTAGAAGAAGATGCTCAACTTAATATTGTAAACCGCTTTAAATCTGAAATTGATGTTACCGACAATATAGTAACCAAACATTTACTCGAAAATATGTTGGCGACATTGTATTGGCAATATTTTCAGCAAAACCGCTACAAATTTTATAATCGTACTAAGACTAGCGACAAAGTTAGTGATGACTTTAGGACTTGGGATCTAGAAACGCTTTTCAACGAAATCCATGTGTATTATCAGCGTTCGCTAGACAATAGTTTGATGCTTCAGTTAGAACCTTTAGAAAACTACAAATTAATTTTACTTGAAGCAGAAGACTCTAAAATTTACAGACCTACACTTTTCGATTTATTGAGCCATAATGCACTTCAATTTTACAAAACGAGTGAAAATAGCATCACGCAACCCGCATATAAATTTAAAATAGAAGACAAAGTCTTTATTACTGATAGTGAGCAATTTATTAATTTAAAGCTTGATTCTAAAGATTCATTATCATTACAATTAAATGCTTTGAGAATCTACCAAAACCTGCTGAGGTTTCATCGTAAAGATGACGTAACCAAAGCATTTGCCGATGTAGATATTGAACGTTTAAAGTTTGTTGCCCAACATGCTACTTTTAACGATAAAGAAGAGGCATTGGTACAAACTTTAAAAACCAAATCCGATGAGCTGAAAGATTCGCCATTGTCTGCTTTATATGATTTTGAAATTGCTTTAGTTTATAAGGAATTAGGCAATCAATACAATAGCGGTAACCCCCTAATTGAAACCAACAACACACAGCGTTGGAAACTTAAAGACGCTGTTGAATTATGTAACGCAGTTATTTCAAAATATCCTGAGAGTGACGGAGCAAAACAATGTAAAGTTTTAAAACAACAAATACTTATATCGAGTTTAAGGCTTCAAGCTGAAGCGTACATTCCTGTTAATTCAGCATCACGAATTTTAGTTAACTATAAGAATTTAACAAGTTTAGACTTCAAGATTTATAAAGTCAACAAAAAACAATTAGATAATTTCAACAAAATCTATGATGCTGATGACAAGGCTAAGTTTTTCAAAAATCTCAATACTGTAGCGTCTTTTTCAAGCACATTAAAATCTGAAGGGGATTACCAAGAGCATAGTACAGAAATCATCATACCAGAATTACAAAACGGGCTTTATCTCATTAAAGCAGATACCAACACAAAGAATGATGTTTTTGCCACTTCACACATTCAAATTACAGATATGGCATTGGTAGAAAGTACCCAAAATGATGCCATATATTATCAACTCATCAACAGAAATAATGGTGAACCGATTATTAACGCGGCAATTAAAATAAGTTACAGAAACAACAGAAATAAATCATTTAGCAAAAAGTTAAGCACAGACCGTTTTGGTAAATTTAAATTTAATCGGGATAAAAACTATTACAGGGCTGTAGAGATAAAAGTGGATCACAAGGATGAAATCGCCTTTTTTGGCAACTACAATATTGGCAGAAACTACAGGCAACCTAAAAAGGATGAAGCAAAAAGAAACACCTTTATATTTACAGACCGAAGTATTTATAGACCTGGACAAGTAGTTTATTTTAAGGGCATAACTTTAATAACAGAAGACAACAAAACGACTGTAACACCAAATGAAAACGTTACAGCACGTCTTTACAATACCAATAGAGAATTACTTAAAGAATTAAATCTTGTTACTAACGAATTTGGGTCTGCTGCAGGTGAGTTTATATTACCAAATGATGGTTTAACTGGCCAATTTTATATTGAATTTGGTAACGGTACGGTTAATGTCGCTTATTTCTCGGTAGAAGAATATAAGCGTCCAAAATTTAAACCAGAATTTCAATCCATAACAGAAACCTATAAGGTCAATGACAGCATTACGGTAAAAGGTACAGTAATCGCTTTTGCCGGTAGTAACATTACAGATGCTAAAGTGGTTTATCGTGTAAAGCGCCTAGTACAATATCCTAGTTGGTGGTATTGGAGACGACCATTTTATAATTCCGAACCACAGGAAATTACCTTTGGTGAGACCAAAACTAATGACAAAGGAGAGTTTGAAGTCATCTTTAAAGCATTGCCAGATGAAAGCGTTTCAAAAGATAATCTGCCAATTTTTAGATATGAAGTGACAGCAGATGTTACTGATATTAATGGAGAAACTCGCACTGCAACCACAACAGTGAATGTTGGCTATCATGCCATGACGTTAAAAATAGTTGCCCCAGAAGTTATTAATAAATCCCAAAAAGAAATTGAAGTGTCTTTGGTGTCACAAAACTTAAATGGCGAAAACATCCCTGCAAAAGGAACGCTTAAAGTCTATAAACTCAATGCGCCAAACTACGTATTACGAAACAGACCTTGGAATGCACCAGACTTTCAAGTAATTTCTGAAGAAGAATTCAAACGCCTATTCCCTCACGATCCTTACAGTAATGAGCATTTATTAACCAATTGGGATAAAGGGGAAGAGGTATTCAGTGCTGATTTTGATACTGAAAAAGAAAAAAACATCACTTTAAAAAAATTGAAAAAATGGGATTCTGGAAAGTATATTATTGTTGCAGAAAGCAAAGATAAATTTGGGCAAAACGTAAAGGACAAAGTATTCACTTCGCTTTACAGTAAATCTGACAAAACCATAGCTGACAATCAACTATTTGAAGCAACTTTAGATAAAGATAGTTACAAAGCTGGTGATCTAGCCAAGCTAACGTTAGGTTCTGCGGCAAAAGATATTACCATCACTGTAGAAATTGAAAAAGACAATAAGATTATTGTTACTCAGCTGGTACAGCTCAACAATTCTAAACAAACCATTAGCATACCTGTATTAAAAAGTGATTTAGGCGGTTTTGAAGTACACTGTAGTTTTGCGGCTTTCAATGCTTATGTGTCACAAAATTTTATGGTCAATGTACCTTATCCTAAAACCGATTTAAAAATTGAAACCAACACCTTTAGAGATAAGCTGCAAACGGGTAAAGACGAAACATGGAGTTTTAAAATTAAAGGCCCAAAAGGAGATAAGGTTTCTGCCGAATTGTTAGCGAGTATGTACGATGCGTCTTTAGATGAGTTTAGAGCACACAATTGGAGCTTCAACCCAATTAACAGATACCAATACTCAGGAAGTATCTACAAAAATTCCTACTCTAGTTTTAGCAACACCAATTTTAGATTATTTAATCGCTTTGAATATCCTAATGGATATGCCAACCAAAGTTATGACCAATTGAATTGGTTTGGATTGAGTTTTGATGGGTCATATCATCAAATTAGAAAAAGGTATTTAAAATATAAATATCAAAATATGTTATCTTACTTTAATTCAGAAAGAAAATCTGATATTAGAAAAGGGTATATAAAAGGTATAGTAGTGACCGAAGAAGATGGTTTACCATTACCGGGAGCAAATATATTAGTTAAAGGTTCAAGTCAAGGCACACAAACAGATTTTGATGGTATCTACGAGATTGAAATCAAAAAAGGAGATACTATTTCTGTTAGTTATGTTGGTATGAAAACTCTTGAATTCGAAGTAACAAGTGATAATTTCTATAGAATAAGCCTTATACCTGATTATAAATCTTTAGAGGAAGTAGTAGTAGTTGCTTATGGCACACAGAAAAGAGAAGCAATAGTAGGCGCTGTTTCAATTGTATCTGATGAAGAAATGGAGTCACAATTAGAATCAGCACCGATGAATGTTTTAAGTCAAGACAATATTGAGTACGATACATTAGCTAATGGTAGAGTAATTACTAAAACAGCTGAAAAATCAAAACTAGATTTAGACAACATTCAAATCCGAAAAAACCTCAACGAAACCGCTTTTTTCTTTCCACAATTGCAAACTGATAAAGAAGGTAATGTGAGTTTCAACTTTAAGGCTCCCGAAGCATTGACGACATGGAAGCTGCAATTATTGGCACACACTAAAACTTTAGAAAGTACAGTTACACAACTAGAAGCTGTAACCCAAAAAGAATTGATGGTCATACCAAATGCTCCGCGTTTTTTAAGAGAAGGAGACCAAATAAACATTAGTGCTAAAATTGCCAATCTTGCAGAACAGGAATTGTCTGGTATGGCGAGATTAGAATTGACCGACGCTGTCTCTGGAGATATTTTATCTACAGTTATTGTAGGTGATGCAAGCAGAAACTATACCTTAAAGACTGAACTTACAGGTAAAAATTTCACAGTTGATGCAAAAGGCAATACTCAAGTATCATGGACATTAAGAATACCCGAAGGAATTCAAGCCATTCAATATAAAATTATTGCTATATCAGAAGATTTCAGCGATGGTGAGCAAAATGCCTTACCTGTGTTAACTAACCGCATGTTAGTCACGGAAACCATGCCAATGTGGATACGTTCAAATGAAAGGAAAACATTTACCTTGGATAAACTAAGACATAACACTTCAACAACGTTGGCAAACCATAAGTTAACCTTAGAGATGACATCAAATCCTGCTTGGTATGCCGTACAAGCTTTACCTTATTTAATGGAGTATCCTTACGATTGTAATGAGCAAACCTTTTCGAGATATTATGCCAATGCCTTGGCGCAACATATCGTAAAATCTAACCCAAAAATTGAAGCGGTTTTCAACCAATGGAAATCAACCGATGCTTTATTGAGCAACTTAGAAAAGAACCAAGAGTTGAAATCACTTTTAATTCAAGAAACACCTTGGTTACGTGATGCTCAATCTGAAAGTGAGCAGAAAAAACGTATCGGTCTGTTATTCGACCTTAATAAAATGAATAACGAATTATCCTCAGCATTACGTAAGCTTAGACAAAATCAATTACCATCTGGTGCTTGGCCTTGGTTTAATGGTGGGTACGCCAACCGTTACATTACACAACATATCATTGCTGGTTTTGGACATTTAAAACATCTAAATGTCATTCAGAGCGATAGCGAAGCATCCCAAATAATTACAAACGCTATCCAATATTTAGATTCAGAATTTGTAAAAGAATACAAAGACTTAAAAAAGTATGATAAAAATATTGATTTAAGCAAGGATCATTTGTCGTACACACAATTGCATTATTTGTATGTACGTAGTTTTTATCCAGAATTTAAAGCTTCAAAAGAGGTTGAAAAAATAATAGACTATTACCAAGGTCAGATTAAAGAATACTGGTTATCGCGCCCACTTTATGCTAAAGGTTTAATGGCATTGGCGATGCATAGAATGAAAGATGATGTAACTGCCGGTAAAATCTTAAAATCACTAAAAGAAAGCAGTATTACTTCAGAAGAATTAGGTATGTACTGGAAAGCCAATACCAATTCATGGCACTGGTATCAAGCACCAATTGAAACACAAGCCTTGTTGATTGAGGCATTTTCTGAAGTTGGCGCTGCCATCCAAGATGGAACTAAAAATCTGGAAGACATCGACAACCTAAAAATATGGTTGCTCAAAAACAAACAAACCAATCAATGGAAAACTACAAAAGCTACGACTGAAGCTGTTTACGCCCTATTGCTTCAAGGTAGTGATTGGTTGAGCATTACAGAAATGGTCGATGTAAAAGTTGGCAATGAATCGATTTCACCAGAAAAATTAGAGAACGTAAAAGTTGAAGCAGGAACCGGCTACTACAAAACCTCATGGTCAGGATCAGAAATTCAACCAGAACAAGCCAATGTTACAATCTCTAAAAAAGGAGATGGTATTGCTTGGGGAGCTCTATATTGGCAATACTTTGAAGATTTAGACAAAATCACATTTGCAGAGACACCATTACAATTGAGCAAAAAACTCTTCCTAAAAACCAATACCGATAAAGGTGAAGAAATCTCAGAAATCACTTCAGACACCAAACTTAATATTGGAGACTTAGTGAGAGTTAGAATAGAATTACGGACAGATCGCTCAATGGAATTTGTTCATCTTAAGGATATGCGTGCTGCAGGTTTTGAGCCTATTAATGTTTTATCGCAATACAAATGGCAAGATGGTTTGGGCTATTATGAAAGTACTAAAGATGCAGCAACAAACTTCTTTATTGACTTTTTGCCAAAAGGGGTTTATGTGTTTGAATATGACCTAAGAGTAAATAATGCTGGCAACATGAGCAACGGAATTAGTACAATTCAGTCTATGTATGCCCCAGAGTTTAGTAGTCACAGCGAAGGCATTAGGATTTCCGTGGATTAATCGCTTTGTTAGTTAATCAAAGGCTTAGCGACAAAGCTTTTAAACATGTGCGAAAAATAATTTCGTAACTTTAAGATTACTAACTAATAAAACTACATGATTATGAATTCAAAAGTTTTTATGGTTCTAAGAATTTTGCTTGGAATTTTTATCCTCGTATTTGGAGTAAACAAGTTTGCTAATTTTTTACCCATGCCAGAGTTATCGGGTGACGCCGGTGCATACTTTGGTGCATTGAACAGCTCCAAAACGTTAATGCTTGTCGGCATTGTTGAGATTATTGCCGGTATAGCATTGATATTGAATAAATATGGCGCATTATTCGCTCTAATCCTCATGAGTATCTCTGTAAATGCATTTTTATTTCATGCTGTTTTGGATCCAGGCGGAATTGGCGGTTCTGTCGTATTGCTGGTATTGAATATTTTAGTGCTTTACGGTTACAAAGACAAATACAAAGATCTATTAAGTTGAAAAAACTTAAAATTTAGAAGTTTACAAAGAGGTCGCTAATAGCGGCCTTTTTTATTTAGGAGGATAACCTGAAAATATTTTCTCAACCAATTTTGCAAAAGTTGCTTCACGTTTTTCTGGTGAAGCATTAGGGCTATAAGAACTCTCGCTTACGGCTTGCCAAAACAGCTTTTCATTTTGGGATTTATCAACAAAGTCAATAACAATCTCTCTGGTGCTTTGATTTCCACCTAAGGGCAAACCCACTGAAACTCCACCGAAGCCTCCTCTTCCTCCACCGCCTACACCAACACCAACATTTGAGTTATTTCTATTCATCACATCTTGGCTTTGAATATCAATGAAAAAGTCAGGGTTATCTGAGCGTGTCAAACCCAGTGAAGACAATTTAGCATCTATGGCTTTCATTATGCGTTTGTTATCTAACTGGCTTAAACCAGTCTGCATATCATCAAAATAATTATAAGTCTTATATTGTGTAAAATCTGTTGATTTCTCGTAATCGTAGTTAACGACAGTACCACAAGACGTAACAAAAAGTAAAAGAAAAATATATTTTAGCGTTTTCATTTTTATTTTAAAGGTATGAAAAAATAGATTCCGTATCAAATACGCAATGATAGAAAGAAAAACTTTAACTATTCTTCATCAGAAGGAGGTTCAACAACTTTAGTTAAAGACGACGAAATAATTCCCGTAGGAATGGCTACAATACCCAAGCCAATAAGTAGAATAAAAAATGTAAATATACGGCCGCCAACCGTTATGGGGTAAACATCTCCATAACCTACAGTTGTCAATGTAATAATAGACCACCAAAGGCTATCAAAAATTGATGAAAAATGTTCTGGCTGTGCTTCATTTTCAAAATAATAAATACCTATAGCAGCAAAATAAATCAATACTAAAGTGACTCCCATAAATAGGATAATTTGCTCCCTAGCCAATAACATTGCTTTAGTGAAATGACGCATTGCTTTATTGTATCTCACCAGTTTTAAAAGTCTAAAAAGTCTGAACATTCTCAGTATCCTCAACGAACGTAAGTCGACACCAAAAGATAAATAAAACGGAAGTATGGCAAGAAAATCTATGATCCCGAAAAAGCTAAAAATAAATTTTAGTTTCTTATCCGCAACATAGATTCGTGCTAAATACTCCAGGGTAAAAATCACCACGCAAAATATCTCTATAGAATTAAGAATAATTTTGGTTTGGGGTTTTAAATTAGGAAATGTTTCGACAGAAAATGTAATTACTGAAATTATAATTAAAAACTGAATAAAAAAGGCAAAACTCTTACTGAGTCTATTGTCATTATACTCTACAATATTTTTAATCTTTTCTTTCATAATAATAGTTGTCTCACACCATCGTGGCTACAGGCGCAATTAGTGGCTTTATAGAATTGTCCCCTTGAGGCGATGCACTGAGCATGTCGAAGTAGGACTTAAGGGCTGTTAATATCTTTTAAATCAAACTAATAAACTAAAATTGAATAGTTATTTAATCATTCAATATTTTCCAAAGTTTATCCTTTAGCTCCACTAAACCTTGTTGGGCTACTGATGAGATAAACATATATTCACATTCTAAATCTTTATCTAAAATAGTGGAGATTTCAGATTTCAATTCGTCATCTAGCATATCTGATTTTGAAATGACCACAAAGCGTTCTTTATCTAACATCTCAGGATTGTAACGCCTTAATTCGTCCACCAAAATTTCATATTGTTCAACTATATCCTTTGCATCAGCAGGAATCAAAAACAAC
Source organism: uncultured Flavobacteriaceae bacterium (assembly GCA_964453045.1). Taxonomy (GTDB): domain Bacteria; phylum Bacteroidota; class Bacteroidia; order Flavobacteriales; family Flavobacteriaceae; genus Winogradskyella. The sequence continues at coordinate 57,868 of CAYVNR010000014.1, read as the reverse complement.
AAGATTGAATTACGCTCTATGTGCCTTAAAAAGTAATAGCCTAAACCTTTACCTTCAGCGGCACCTTCAATAATTCCAGGAATATCAGCCATTACAAAAGACTGGAAATCGCGATACTTTACAATACCCAAATTAGGTTTTAAGGTGGTAAACTCATAATCTGCAATCTTAGGTTTTGCAGATGTCAATACCGAGAGCAATGTCGATTTTCCGGCATTTGGAAATCCGACCAAGCCAACATCAGCTAAAATTTTAAGCTCTATAGTAATATTTTTTTCTTCGTGAGGAATCCCAGGTTGTGCATATCTTGGTGTCTGATTCGTAGAACTTTTAAAATGCCAATTCCCACGGCCTCCTTTTCCACCTTCGGCCACAATCTTTTCTTCTCCGTCTTCAGTAATTTCAAAAAGAATATTGTTAGTTTCCGTATCTCTTACAACTGTGCCCAACGGGACTTCTATAATGGCATCTTCTCCATCGGCACCTGTACTTCTACCAGAGCTTCCATGTTCGCCATGACCTGCTTTAATGTGGCGCTTAAATTTTAAATGAATTAGGGTCCAAAGGTTAGAATTTCCACGTATAATAACGTGTCCTCCACGACCACCATCTCCTCCATCAGGACCACCTTTTTGTATATATTTTTCACGATGCAAGTGTGCAGAACCCTTACCACCATTTCCGGAGGTAACGTGCATTTTTACATAATCAACAAAATTTCCTTCAGTCATGTTTACTTACCGTGAAAACGGGCATCTTTTAATTCAAACTTATTATCAAAAAATGAAATTCCTGCCTAATGCAACAATTATAAGCTATAGCTTATCGATTACAGAATTCAGTCGGACCGTAATCTCTTCAATACTCCCTACCCCATCTACACCAAAATATTTATCTTGGTTAGAGTAATAGTCCTTTAAAATTGCTGTCTTATTGTAGTATTCCTTTATTCGATTTCTAATAATACTCTCATCCGCATCATCAGCGCGTCCACTCGTTTTACCACGCTTCAATAAACGTTCAACCAAAACCTCATCATCAACCTCTAAGGCCACCATGGCATTTATTTGAGAATCTTTACTATCCATTAAATCATCTAATGCTTTGGCTTGTGCATTTGTTCTTGGAAAACCATCAAAAATAAAGCCTTTGGCATCTGCATTTTTTTCAACCTCTTTGTTTAACATGTCTATTGTAACTTGATCTGGCACTAACTCTCCTTTATCCATGTAAGATTTAGCCAACATTCCTAAAGCTGTTTCGTTCTTAATGTTGTATCTAAAAACATCTCCTGTAGAAATATGCACTAAATCATATTTTTCTTTTAAGAAATCTGCTTGTGTTCCTTTTCCTGCACCTGGAGGTCCAAATAGTACAATGTTTGTCATGTGTTGTGTAGTTTTTAATTGATAAACGTCTGGTAAATCCCTTCCTAATCCGTCGTAGTCTAGCCCATATCCAACTATGAACTTATTCGGAATTTCTATACCAACATAATGAAGTTTAAAATCTTTATCGTAGGCTTCAGGTTTGTAGAATAGAGTCGCAATGATTAATTCCTTAACGTTTTCGTTCTTAAAAATGCGATGCACTTCTTCCAAAGTTTTGCCAGAGTCTATGATGTCTTCTAAAATAACTACGGTTCTTCCCGTTAAATCTTGTGTTAAACCAATTAAACGCTGAATATCTTCAGTGGACTTAACACCTTCATATGATGCTAGTTTAATAAACGTAACTTCACACGGCTTGGGATATTTCTTCACAAAATCGCTCACAAACATAAATGAGCCATTCAAAATACCCACAAAAACTGGCATTTCGTCTCCTAAATCTTTGGCAACTGCATTCACCATACTTTGTACGGCAGTATCAATTTCTTGTTCAGAAATGAAGGGTTTAAAGTATAAATCGTGAAGCTTTAACACTATGATGTTATTTTAGAATTGCAAAGATAATCATTTGATTTACGATTGGCGATTTTTGATTTACGAATTTGGAAGTATGTACCATATTTAGCTTATTTTTGTAACAAATTAATGTTTAATTTAAAGATTTCCATTAACTTTTTTGATAAATCGGAAATCTTAGTATTTATAAAAAAGCTTCCCATTTCCATGGGAACAACTTAAGTTGATGAACTACTTTTCTTCAGACTTTAAACTTGGTATTCTTGGTGGCGGTCAGTTAGGCAAAATGATACTTTACAGCACGCGTAAATTTGATATTTATACCTGTGTATTGGACCCAAGTAAAGATGCACCAGCACGATTGGCTTGTGATGAATTTTCAATTGGCGATTTACTGGATTATGATACGGTTGTTAATTTTGGCAAAAAAGTTGATGTTCTAACCATTGAAATTGAGAACGTTAATGTAGATGCCCTAGAAACTTTGGAAGATGAAGGTGTAAAAGTTTTTCCATCATCAAGTACGTTAAAAACCATTCAAAATAAAGCACATCAAAAATTATTTTATCGCGATCATAATATTCCAACAGCAGATTTTTCACGTTTTGCACATACATCCCAAATAGACGAAGCCATTGATAATGGTGGTTTAAGTTATCCTTTTGTATGGAAAAGCGCACGTTTTGGATACGATGGGCAAGGTGTTAAAGTCGTAAGACGTTATACGGATTTATTGGATTTACCAAACGTAGAATGTATTGCCGAGGATTTAATCCCTTTTAAAAACGAATTGGCCGTTATTGTTGCGAGAAATTCTGAAGGACATTTAAAAACATATCCTGTGGTTGAAATGGAGTTTCACCCAGAAGCTAACCAAGTGGAATATGTAATTTGCCCCGCGAGGATCCCTGATACTATTTCCAAAAAGGCAGAATTAGTAGCTCTTAAAACTGCTGCTGCTTTTGAACATGTTGGCTTATTGGCTGTAGAAATGTTTCAAACGGAAAATGACGAGATTTTAGTCAATGAAGTAGCTCCACGACCTCACAACTCTGGTCACTATAGCATAGAAGCCAGCTACACCTGTCAGTTTGAGCAGCACCTTAGGTGTGTATTGGGATTACCATTAGGAAATACCGAAAGTAAAGTTGCTGGTGTAATGGTAAATTTAGTTGGTGCCGAAAACCACACAGGTAATGTACTTTATAAAAATATGGAAACTATTATGGCTATGGATGGGGTGACACCTCATATCTATGGAAAAAAACAAACCAGACCATTTCGTAAAATGGGCCATGTGACGATTGTAAATAAAGATATTGCCAAAGCTCGTGAAGTAGCTGAAAAAGTTAAACGAACCATTGAAGTAATTTCTCAATAAGTTTGTATTTTTGATTAAAACCATGATTATGACAATAATCGAAAGAAAACAGAGAATCAAGAAGCTTGTTGATAAAATTTCGGAAGAGCATTTAGATGAAGCATATATGCTTTTAGAAGATTTATCGAAAAAAGACCACAAAAGAAAGGCTATTGTAAAGCATCTTTTGGAGTCTGAAAAGTCACTTTTTGAAAGATTAGCAAAATGATTTCAAAAACCTTGGCAATTGAACTGAATAAAATAATTTCAGAAGCCTCAGGTGGCTCTAGTGGCTTAAGAGATGAATCACTTTTATTATCTGCCCTGAACAGACCATTTCAGACTTTTGATGGTAAGGATTTATACCCTTCTATTATTGACAAATCCGCTGCATTATTCGAAAGTATAATAATTAACCATCCATTCATAGATGGAAACAAACGAATGGCATATGCTTTCATGCGTATTTTATTAACTGAAGCGGGTTTTACGATTGATGCCAATGAAGACGAAAAATATAACTTTGTTATTTCAGCATCTGAAGGAAAGTTAAATCATGAAGAAATTAAAAATTGGATAATCTCAAAATTAAAGCAAGACAATGAATAAAGTAGGAGTAATTATGGGAAGTAAAAGCGATTTGCCAGTAATGCAAGACGCTATCGATATTTTAAAAGGATTTGATATTGAGGTTGAAGTTGATATCGTTTCTGCACATCGTACTCCTGACAAACTATTTGACTATGGCAAAAATGCCCACACAAGGGGAATAAAAGTCATCGTTGCTGGTGCAGGTGGTGCAGCGCATCTGCCAGGAATGGTAGCCTCTCTATCTCCTTTACCTATTATTGGTGTTCCTGTTAAAAGCAGCAATTCCATTGATGGTTGGGATTCCGTTCTATCCATTCTGCAAATGCCAGGCGGTGTTCCTGTGGCAACTGTAGCACTTAATGGTGCAAAAAATGCAGGTATACTTGCAGCTCAAATTCTTGGAAGTTCTGACCAATGCATTTTAGATAAAGTCATTGTTTACAAGGAAGGCCTAAAAGCAAAAGTGATAGATTCTGCTAAGAACCTCTAAAAAAGCCTCAACTTTCGTTAAGGCTTTTAGCTATTAACCAACCCTCTAAGAACAAAATTATTGCTCTTTGAAGATGTTGCAAAAATAGTTAAAACTTTACAACCAACATGATTTTTACACTCATAAAATAGAGTTAAAATTCACATTATCAATACAATAAGTAAGAAAAATTAGACAGATTAAGATATGACAATTCTCAATAAAATTTTTGACACACCATATAACACTGCACCCTTTTCAGAAATAAAAACCGAAGACTTTATTCCTGCTTTTAAAACTGCAATAGAGAAAGCAAAATCTGAAATTGATGCCATAATAAATCAAACTGAGAAGCCAACATTTAAAAACACCATTGAAGCCTTAGATTATTCAGGTGAGGAACTAGATAGAGTCTCCAGTATTTTTTTCAACTTAAATTCTGCAGAAACCAACGATACCATCCAAAAAATTGCACAAGAAGTGTCTCCCCTACTTTCAGAGTTTAGTAATGATATCACTTTGAATGAAGACCTATTTAAACGTGTAAAGGCAGTTTATGATTCAAAACCTGAATTAAATCTCACAACTGAACAGCTAACACTTTTAGATAAAAAATATAAAGGGTTTTCCAGAAATGGTGCCAACCTGAAAGAAAATCAAAAAGAAAAGCTACGTGATATAGATAAAGAATTAAGCCAGTTAAAACTAAAATTTGGTGAGCACATTTTAGCAGAAACCAATAAATTTGAAATGCACTTAACTGAGGATTCCGATCTATCCGGACTACCCGATGGAGCCAAAGAAGCTGCAAAACAATTAGCAGAAAGCAAAGGAAAAAAGGGCTGGCTAATTACTCTAGATTACCCCAGTTATATTCCTTTTATGACTTATGCCGACAGCAGAGATTTACGTAAAAAATTATCTAAGGCTTTTGGTAGTAAAGGCTTTAAAAATGACGATTTAGATAACCAAGATATTGTATTAAGAATTGCCAATCTTCGCTTTCAACGTGCTCAACTTTTGGGTTATAAAACTCATGCTCATTTTGTATTGGAGGAGCGCATGGCAGAAACACCAGAAAAGGTGAATTCTTTTTTAAATGAACTATTAGAGAAAGCAAAACCAGCAGCTGAAGAAGAATTTGAAAATCTTGAAAAATTCGCAAAGGATTTGGATGGAATCGACAAACTTCAAAAATGGGATTCGGCATACTATTCTGAAAAATTAAAACAAAAGCTGTTTAATTTAGATGATGAGCAATTAAAGCCATACTTTAAATTAGAAAATGTTATAAATGGAGCTTTTACAGTTGCAAATAAATTATTTGGGTTACAATTTATAAAAATAGACACCATAGATAAGTACCACCAAGATGTTTTGACTTACAAAGTTATAGATACCGACAAGAACTTAGTGTCTATTTTCTATGCTGACTTTTTTCCTAGAGCTGGCAAACGAAATGGTGCGTGGATGACATCATATAAACCTCAAAAAATAAAGGATGGTGTTAACGAACGACCTCATGTTTCCATAGTTTGCAATTTCACCAAGCCAACCAAGAGCAAACCATCATTATTAACGTTTAACGAAGTCACTACCCTGTTTCATGAATTTGGACATGCACTACATGGAATGTTAGCCAATACCACATATCCTAGTTTATCTGGCACAAGTGTGTATTGGGATTTTGTAGAGTTACCAAGTCAGATTTTAGAAAACTGGTGTTACGAAGAAGAAACATTAAAACTTTTCGCTACGCATCATGAAACTGGGGAAGTCATTCCGATGGATCTCATCGAAAAAATAAAGGCAGCGTCTACTTTTCATGAAGGCATGCAAACTTTACGCCAGTTAAGTTTTGGAATGTTAGATATGGCTTGGCATGGTATTGATCCGTCACAAGTAAATAATGTAAAAGCACATGAAATCAAAGCTTTTGGTGAAACCAGCTTATATCCAGATGTAGCTGAGAATTGTATGAGTACTTCTTTTTCTCATATCTTTCAAGGAGGATATTCTTCTGGATATTATAGTTATAAATGGGCTGAAGTTTTAGATGCAGATGCTTTTGAGTATTTTAAAGAAGAGGGTATTTTTAATAAAACAGTAGCCCATAAGTTTAAAAACTTTGTGCTATCGCAAGGAGGCACCGAAAACCCCATGACATTATATAAAAAGTTTAGAGGCCAAGAACCAAAGCCCGAAGCTTTATTAAAGCGCGCCGGGTTATTAAAATAAGCCCATTATATTTCCGTTTTAGATTTTATGAAAATCTTAAAACCGGTTGCACATATATTAATTGTATTATTACTGACTGCACTTACCCAAGTCGGAGGATTAATATGGTTGCTAACTCTGGCTATTTCCAGTTGGAAATGCTGGAAAAAACGCTATGTATTCATTATTACGTATCTGCTGTTCAATATTATATTAATACCGCCTATCGCATCCTATTTCGGAAGAGTGCAATTGCCTTGGTTTAATTCACATTTGGCGCCAAGAAACTGGTTTTATCCATTGACTTTTAGAAATTATGTCAACCCCGAACTAAAAAAGTTACTGTTTGAGAGCTCAAAAACGAGTGGTATCAAAATTACTTATTTAGATGCTAATTTCCCGTTCGTAAATGGGTTTCCCTTACTGCCACATCTAAGCCATAATGACGGCAAAAAAATAGATTTAAGCTTCATGTATTTAGACGAAAATGGAAAAACAACTCACAAAAAGCCTTCAACTTCTGGTTATGGCGCTTATGTCAATTCTAAAAACGAAATGTCCGATCGCTGTATTGAAAAAGGACATTGGCAATATGACTTTACTAAATATTTAACCTTCGGAACAAATTCGGGTCTTCAACTCAATAAAAAGTCTACAACAATCTTACTTAAAACATTGCTCTCAAAATCTGAAACCCAGACCCTATTCATTGAGCCCTATCTGAAACAAGAACTTGGCCTAGGGAAGGCTTACAGAATACGTTATCACGGTTGCCGATCCGTTAGACACGACGATCACATACATTTGCAAATAAAATAAACCTTAGTGTTTAAATATTACAAGCTTTAAATAAGAATAAGAAACGCTCCCTAAAATCAGTTTGTCATTCAGAGCAAAGCGAAGAATCTTTTAAGGATAAAATTTCAAAAATTATTGAAAGTTTAAAAATTATTGTATATTTGTACTATGGAATATGTAGAAGCTAAAGAAAAATTCATAAGTACCTGGGGAAGTTTAGGGTCGCTTTGGGGCATAAATAAAGCTATGGCCCAAATACAAGCTTTACTTTTTATTTCCACTAAACCCCTATCCATGGAAGACATTATGCAAGAACTTAAAATTTCCCGTGGTAATACGAGCATGAATCTAAGACAGCTTATGGACTGGGGTATTGTAACCAAAGTTTTGATCTCTGGAGAACGCAAAGAGTTTTTTACCACTGAAAAGGATGTACAGGAATTGGCACGAATTGTTGCCAAGGAGCGTAGCAGACGAGAGATAAAACCTGTGATTAAAGTTTTGGAGGAAGTTTCTTCTATAAAAGATGATGGTACCGAAAAAACGAAGGAGCTGATTAAACAAACTAAAGCTCTAAAAAATTTAACAGACGATTTGGACACCTTAATGAACAAACTCGTTAACCAGAAGCAAAACTGGCTTACGAAATCGGTTTTAAAACTGATGAAATAGTTAATATATTTTTTGAATCAAACTTTCAATTTTTTCTGAAAGTTTAAAACTATATAAAATGAAACAAACTAGAACCTATAAAACACTTATAATATTAATTGCTATAATTTGGATGATCAATGGGTTATTCTGCAAAATACTTAATCTTGTTCCTAGGCATCGAGAAATCGTTGCCGAAATATTAGGCGAAACTTCCTCAAGTACCTTAACGATTGCAATAGGCATTTTAGAAATAATCTTTGCGTTATGGATATTTTTGGATTATAAATCAAAGCTACACGCAATACTGCAAATCATTGTCGTATTAACCATGAACATAATTGAATTTTTTATTGTTCCAGACTTGTTGTATTGGGGAAAGTTCAACATCATTTTTGCCTTAGCTTTTGTAAGCCTCATTCATTATACCTATTTCATTCATAATACGAATTATGTTAGAATCTCTTAAAAATCATCCGTTTGCTGTAGAAGCATTTTTTGATAATTCATTGGTATTGACATTTGCAGTTCCAAAAGAACAATTACAATCTTTAATCCCAGAATGTTTGAGTTTAGATACGTTTAAAGATGAGTGGGCTTTTATCGCTGTTGCAATGGTACAGACTAAACATTTAAGACCAAAAAGGTTTCCGAAATTTTTAGGCAATCATTTCTTTTTAATTGGCTATCGCATATTTGTTCGCTACACCAATAATAAAGGAAAACGGTTACGTGGATTATACATCATAAAATCTGAAACCGATAATAAGAAAATGGAGTTTATTGGTAACTTATTTACTCACTATAATTACACAACTACAGATATTAAAAGCGATCTAAATGAAAATTTATGGAGCATAACTTCAGAAAAATCAAACTTCAAAATCGTTATAGACAAAGCAGTGTCTCAAATTGATTTACCTCCAAATTCACCATTTAAAAATTGGAAAGAAGCCAGACGATATGCTGGGCCACTTCCTTTCACATTTACATACAACGAAAAAACCAAAGAAATATTAATTATTGAAGGTGTAAGGACAAATTGGAAACCGCAACCTCAGCAGATTATCAATTATCAAATCAATTTTTTAGGTGCATTAGAATTAAAGAACCTAGTGCTAGCAAATGCATTTATAATAGAAAAAATTCCATACTACTGGAAAAAAGGCAAGAAAGAATTATGGAATTAGAAAGAAAAAAACTTCAGGGTGTTTTAAATATTTTAAGTTTTAATAGACACTTTTATGTTATCGGGTTTAGTGTATTATTACTTATAACTGCAAGTTGGCTATTATTTAACTGGTCGAACTTATTGTTCAATATTATAGTCATAGCTTTTTTATATGGTCTCTTAATGCCGTTAATTGTCTCTGCTTACATTTATGATATTTCTGGTTATTATAATTTTGAATGGCTAAAAGACCATATCTTATTTGATCTTAGTATCAAAAATATCATTAATATTAATGCTGGCTTTGATGAAACCAGCTTCATTCTAAAAAATTATTTTCCTAAATCTCACTTACGGGTATTTGACTTTTACAATCCAAAACAACATACTGAACCCGCAATTATCAGAGCAAGAAAAGTAAGTTTAGTTTATCCTAAAACACAACAAATAAAGACTAATATCATCCCCTTGGATGATAATTCGATTGATATTGTTTTTTTACTATCTACAGCACACGAAATAAGAACACACAAGGAAAGGGTTGAATTTTTAAAAGAATGCAAAAGGGTTTGCAAACCTAATGGTAGAATAGTCATGGTTGAACATTTAAGAGACTTACCTAATTTCTTAGCTTTCTCAGTTGGATTTACGCACTTCTTTTCAAAAAAAACTTGGGAAAAAGCTTATTTAGAAGCTGGTTTTTCTTCAATTACTGAAACTAAGTTTACACCATTTATGTCAATCTTTAATTGCCACATTTAATATATTAAATCATGAACATTCATTTACAAATAATAGGAAGTTTTTTGATACTACTTTCCTCAATTCATATCATATTTCCAAGATACTTTAACTGGAATAAAGAGTTAAAGTCTCTAAGCTTAATGAACAGACAAATGATGTGTGTACATACGTTCTTCATAGCATTTATTGTACTCCTCATGGGTTTACTTTGCTTAACATCTTCAACAGAACTCATTGAAACGCCTCTTGGTAGAAAAGTGTCTTTTGGGCTTGCCATATTCTGGATTGTAAGATTGCTTTTCCAACTCTTTATTTATTCACCAAAACTTTGGAAAGGGAAAAAATTTGAAACTATAATTCATATAGTCTTCACTATACTATGGCTTTACTTAGGTAGTATTTTTTTGATTGTTTCACTTTATTAATCGTATCAAAACATATAACCATGAAAACACAAACCATAAACCTAAACAATCATTCAGAGCGAAACCGTATAGAAATGATCGACTTCTACAACGAAGCGACTGAAGATTACGGATTTTGGAGCAATGATTACAACATGCACTTTGGTTATTTTATACCTTTTAAAACTAACCCTTTTAAGCGTGACCAAATGCTCAACCAAATGAACACCGAGGTTTTAAAGCGTCTTAAAATCGGTAAATCCAAAAACCGTTTGGTTGACCTAGGCTGTGGCATGGGCGCAACAATGCGACATGCACTAAAGCTTTATAAAAACATTATGGCTTATGGTGTGACGTTGTCCGATTTCCAGGTTAATCAAGGTAACGAAATGCTAAAAGGTAAGAATGGCATTATTTTAAAAGAAAACTATAACAACACTTCTTTTCAGTCAAATTCGTTCGACTCTGCGATAGCTATAGAAAGCTTATGCCATTCTGGCCATAGCTACAGATCCCTAAAAGAAGCGCACCGTATTTTAAAACCCGGTGGACGTTTTGTTATTGCAGATGCTTTTCTAAAAAAAGAAGACACCCAACTATGTAAAGGAGGGAAATATGCTTACAAAAAGCTTTGTAACCACTGGAGTTTAGAAAAATTGGAAACCCACACCTATATAGAAGAAAAGCTTAAGGAGATAGGCTTTAAAAATATAAAAGTAGAAAATATTTCGTTTAGAGTTGCCCCTTCTGTTTTACATGTTCCTTTTGCTATAATAGGTTTTATTCTAAAAAAGCTACTCCGCCTTAAATCTATAAAGCGAGAAAGTTTTCACAATCTAAAAGGATCATTTTACGCCCTACTTTCTGGTTTACACATGAAAAGTTTCGGATACTACATCATTAGTGCAGAAAAGGCATAAATTGTGAAACCAGAAAAATCCATGCCCGAATCTTGATTTTTGGAATTTGAAATTTGACATTCTAGCTTTTCTGAAATTAATATCCTATTTTTGGGCAAGCAATGAAAAAGACTAATGCCTAAGCATCAATTAGATCCAAATAACTGGATAAAACTATATTCTGATTACTTGTTTAACTACACGATTTCTCGTGTTAGTGATAGGGTAATCGCACAAGATTTAGTGTCCGAAACCTTTTTGGCTGGGCTTAAGTCTATGGCAAACTTTAAAGGTGAAGCCAGTGAGCGTACATGGTTGATCTCAATTCTTAAGCGTAAAATCATAGACCATTATCGTAAAATCAATTCTGCTAAAGGAAAAGCCGAAGTACGAATGAATTACAATAGCGATACAGATGCTGAAGGCGATTGGTTGGAAGAGCGGGTTGCCGATCCCTTTGATAAAACGGCAGAAGACAAACTAGAAAACTCAGAATTGGGCGATGCCATTTATGATTGTTTAGGAAAATTACCCGACAAGCAAGCTGAGGTTTTTAAAATGAAAACGATTTTAGGTTACGACACCGAAACCATTTGTAATGAATTAGAAATTACTGCGTCTAACCTTTGGGTAATCATCCATAGAGCGAGAACAGCTCTGGCTGATTGCATGCAAAAAAATTGGTTTTAACATAATGAAAAAAAGTTTTTTATTTATAAGCTGTGAGGAAGCGCACCATATTTGTGACAAAAGACAATATGGCGAAGCTACAGGATGGGAGCGCGTTAAATTGGGCCTTAGACTCTCTTGGTGCCGAATTACAAGAGCTTATTCTAAAAGAAATAATAAGTTAACTGAAGTGATGCAGAAAGCTGATGTTGATTGTTTGAAGAATGACGAGCGTAACAAGCTTCAAAAACAATTTGAAGAAGAACTAGCCAAGCACCAATAGTATTCCCAACCATAGTATTGGTATACTCTCTACCCAAAACGCACTATAATATTTCGATTGGTGTTTGTTAGAAAAAATCACAAACATAAGTGCAACCAAAGTTATCATTAAAGTAGAAATTATTGCTTTGCTATCTATTTCATCTTTAAAATATTCCAAAAAGAAAAATACTATCAATAATAAAACACCTATGATTTTTGTATTTTTCACACCTATTCTTTGAGGGATTGTGGAGAGTTTCACACTATCGTAATTAAGATCTCTGATTTCAAAAGGTAGCATTAATACAATTACAAACACAAAACGTTGAATACTCGTAATAACTGCGTCTGTATTTATATCTAATTCATTATCGATTAGAGGAAGAACAACAGTAGTAAACGCCCAAACTAAAGCAATTACATAAATTTTTAAACCGCTTATTTCCCTTAATTTTTTTTGATTATCTCTAAAGTAATGCATTGGTAATAAAGGAATAGCATATAAAAATGTAATTACACCAAGAAATCCAATTAATAATAGCGTGTTTGTTTTAAGTTGATAAGCATAATAACACAAAGCTACAAATGCCAAAAATGAAAATATCTGAATATACCTTAGCCAACTCGCCAAACTTCTGTGGTGAAACTTTGCTACACCAAAATATTTCACAAAGTTATAACCTGTAATGGTAGCAAAAAACACAAAATAGAGTACATTTTCATCATAACCCAACCCAAACTGAAGTCCAGTTATCCAAGTTAAAGCATAAACCGCTAAAGCAACATGAATACTAGAATTGATATAAAAATTTAAAATCCGTTTTAATATCTCCACTATACAAAAATAGACAATGAAGACATTAAAGCTTTTTGTTTTACAACAAAAAGAAAAATTCCGAATCACTTCATATGTTAATAACCCTTAGTTTCAGTTAAAAACTTTAGGTTTCCTTAACTATATAAAAAGGCTAAATGCGTATTTTTGCATATCAAAAATTTTAGCATAAAAAAGAATGGACACGACCTCTTTTGCACTTAGGCACATTGGCCCAAATAAAGACGACCAAAAAGCCATGTTAAACACCATAGGTGTTACAAGTATAGAACAATTGGTTTCTGAAACGATACCAGCTGGCATTCGCCTAGAAAAAGATTTAGATCTCGATGCTGCCATGAGTGAACAAGAGTATCTGAGCCATATTTACAAACTATCTCAACTCAACAAAGTTTATAAATCTTATATTGGTTTAGGTTACCATCCCTCTAACTTACCAGCTGTAATTCAGCGTAATATATTAGAAAATCCTGGTTGGTACACCGCCTACACACCTTATCAGGCAGAAATCGCTCAAGGTCGTTTAGAAGCACTTTTAAATTTCCAAACCATGGTCATTGATTTAACCGGAATGGAAATTGCAAATGCCTCACTTTTAGACGAAAGTACCGCAGCAGCCGAAGCCATGAGCTTACTTTTTGCCGTTAGAGAACGAGCACAAAAGAAAGCCGGTATCAATAAGTTTTTTGTTTCAGATTTGGTACTGCCCCAAACTATAGCGTTATTAGAAACCAGAGCCAACCCTATTGGCATAGAGTTGGTCATTGGTAATGAAGCAGAATACAACCTATCTGATGAGTACTTTGGTGCCTTGTTACAGTATCCTGGAAAAAATGGTCAGATTACAGATATAAAATCATTTATCGAAAAAGCAAACGAAGCACATATAAAAGTTGCAGTAGCAGCAGATATATTAAGCTTGGTTAAACTTGAAGCTCCAGGAAAGTTCGGTGCTGATGTTGTTGTGGGAACCACACAACGTTTCGGAATTCCCATGGGTTACGGCGGTCCCCATGCTGCATATTTTGCCACAAAAGAAGCATACAAGCGTGATGTACCAGGCCGTATTATTGGTGTTACCAAAGACACCAATGGCAACAGAGCCTTGCGCATGGCACTGCAAACCCGAGAGCAACATATTAAACGCGACAAAGCTACATCTAACATCTGTACAGCCCAAGTTCTATTAGCTGTAATGGCTGGGATGTATGCTGTATACCACGGCCCAAAAGGTCTAACGTTTATTGCCGATAAGGTTAAGGATTCTGCTTCAACATTAGCAAATGCTCTAAAAAACCTAGGATTAGAGCAAGTCAATTCCCATTATTTCGACACATTGCAAATAAAAGCAGATGCTGTTAAGGTAAAATATGAAGCCGAAAAAAGCGAAGTAAACTTTTATTATCCAGATGCAAACACAGTTACGATTTCAATTAATGAAACAACAAACGTTTCAGACCTCAACGAAATCATTTCAATTTTTGAACGTGTAACGGAAAGCACGACAGATAAGATCAGTAATTTATCAGCAACAGAGACCATTCCAAACCACCTAAAGCGCCAATCGGACTTTTTAACTTTTGAAGTATTCAATTCCTATCATTCTGAAACCGAATTAATGCGCTACATTAAGCGTCTAGAACGTAAGGATTTAGCCTTAAATCATTCCATGATCTCCTTAGGCTCTTGTACTATGAAATTAAATGCAGCATCCGAAATGTTACCACTGAGTTGGAGCAGCTGGGGCAATATGCATCCATTTGTTCCCCAAGACCAACCTATAGGTTACAAATTGATGCTAAACACCTTAGAAAATCAACTTACTGAAATAACTGGTTTTGCAGCTACATCTCTACAGCCCAACTCTGGTGCACAAGGAGAATTTGCTGGTCTTATGGTTATAAAGGCCTATCACGAATCTCGTGGAGACCATCATAGAAACATTTGTTTAATTCCATCATCTGCACACGGAACAAATCCTGCAAGTGCTGTAATGGCTGGTATGAAAGTCGTTGTGACAAAAGCTTCAGAAAATGGCAATATTGATGTTGAGGATTTAAAAGAAAAAGCAGAATTGCATAAAGATAATTTATCAGCACTTATGGTAACTTATCCTTCAACTCATGGAGTTTATGAATCGGCGATTAAGGAAATCACGAAGATTATTCACGACAATGGTGGCCAAGTCTATATGGATGGGGCTAACATGAATGCCCAAGTTGGCTTAACCAACCCAGGAAATATTGGGGCAGATGTCTGCCACCTTAACTTGCACAAGACCTTTGCCATTCCCCATGGAGGAGGTGGCCCAGGTGTAGGACCAATCTGTGTCGCAGAACAACTCGTTCCGTTTTTACCTGGAAACCCCATTATAAAAACTGGTGGACATCAATCTATCACAGCTATTTCAGCTGCGCCTTTTGGTTCTGCCCTAGCCTGTATCATATCTTATGGCTACATAACAATGTTAGGCGCAAAAGGCTTAAAAAAATCTACCGAGGTTGCCATCCTAAATGCCAACTACATAAAAGAACGTTTAGAAGGTTATTACGATACACTCTACACAGGAGAAAATGGTAGAGCAGCTCACGAAATGATTATAGATTGTCGCGCCTTTAAAGCTAATGGTATAGAAGTTACAGATATTGCAAAACGCTTAATGGATTACGGATTCCATGCGCCAACGGTCTCATTTCCTGTTGCCGGTACAATGATGATAGAGCCAACGGAAAGCGAAAGCAAAGTTGAAATGGACCGTTTTTGTGATGCTATGATCTCTATTAAAAAGGAAATTGATGCCGCATCAAAAGATGAACCTAACAATGTTTTGAAAAATGCACCACATACCATGGAAATGCTAACTTCTGATGAATGGTTACTACCTTATACAAGAGAGGCTGCTGCCTTTCCGCTAGATTATATAAAGGACAACAAATTCTGGCCGAGTGTAAGACGTGTAGATGATGCCTATGGAGACAGAAACCTTATCTGTAGCTGTGCACCGATTGAAGATTATATTGAAGCTTAGTTTTTAGTAAGCATTATTTAAAAAAGCGCTCAGATTGAGCGCTTTTTTTATATTTTCTCATTTTTCCTAAAGAAATATTATCAATTCAAAAAAAATGCCGCTTTTAATTCGGTAAATAAAGGAAAACTCTTTATTATTGGTTAGTTTCGTATTACTGAACTGAAATAAAATAACTATGGGAATTAGAATTACAGGGACAGGAAGTTATGTGCCAAGCAGTATTGAAAAGAATGAAGATTTTCATCAACATGAGTTTTTAAATCAAGATGGATCTTCTATTGACCATCCTAATGAAGTCATTGTAGATAAGTTTAAAGCTATAACCGGTATTGTAGAAAGACGCTACGTGGATGAGCAATTGACTGCATCGGATATTGGTTTTTTAGCAGCCCAAAAAGCTATTGAGGATGCCAATGTAAATCCAGAGGAAATAGACTACATAATTTGTTCACACAATTTCGGTGATGTTAAGGCCAATGCAATACAAAGCGATATTCTGCCATGCTTGGCTTCTAGAATAAAACACAGCCTTAGAATTAAAAATCCAAAATGTGTCGCTTACGATATTCTTTTTGGATGCCCAGGTTGGGTTGAGGGAGTTATACAAGCCAAAGCGTTTATAAAATCTGGTATGGCGAAACGCTGTTTAGTGATAGGTGCCGAAACACTTTCGCGCGTGGTGGACAAACACGACAGAGATTCCATGATTTATTCTGACGGTGCCGGTGCGACTATTGTTGAAAACACAGAGGAAGAAGGTATCTTAGCCCACGAAACCGCAAGTTTCACTTACGATGAGGCCTATTACCTTTACTTCGGAAACTCTAACAACCAAGAGCTCTGCAAGGATACGCGCTACATAAAAATGCATGGTCGTAAAATTTACGAATTTGCTTTAAACAATGTACCACTAGCCATGAAAACCTGTTTGGACAATAGCGGTATAGATATATCTGATGTAAAGAAAATATTAATCCATCAGGCCAACGAAAAAATGGATGAAGCCATTATAAAACGCTTCTACAGATTATATAAAACACCTGTGCCAGAAGGTATAATGCCAATGAGTATTCATAAGCTTGGCAACAGTTCCGTGGCAACAGTCCCTACACTTTTTGACCTCATTAGAAACCAAAAATTAAAAGGCCACAGTATTTCTAAAGGAGACATCATCATTTTTGCCAGTGTCGGAGCTGGTATGCACATTAATGCTATAGTTTACAAATATTAGCATGGCAAAGAAAATTGCAATTATAGGAGGTGGAAATTTAGGCAAATCCATTGCAGATGGCTTATTGTCCAATGATTTTAAACCATCCTATCTTACTATAACACGAAATCGCATTGAGCTTCTTAAGGGCTACTCAGATAAAAATGTAGTCGTTACTAAAAACAATAAGGATGCCGTTAGAACTTCAGATATTATTATAATTGCTGTAAAGCCCTATAAAATTGAAGCAGTTCTGAAAGAAATTTCAAACGAAATAACAGCCAGTAAAATAGTTGTTTCTGTGGTCAGCGATTTTAGTATTGAAAATATTTCAAATTGTTTAGAAACCAAACCACCATTAATAAGGGCAATGCCCAATACAGCAGCTTCGGTGAACCAATCCATAACGTGTATAGCTACACAAAATGCTTCAGAAAATGACATTGAAGACGTTACTTCAATTTTTGACGCACTAGGTGAAACCATTCTTATTGACGAACCCCTAATGGATGCTGCAACTGTTTTAGGTGCTTGCGGAATTGCTTACGTATTACGCTTTATAAGAGCCATGATACAAGGTGGTATTGAGATTGGTTTCGACGCTAAAACGGCTACTAAAATTGCCACACAAACCGTAAAAGGAGCCAGCGAACTTTTACTTAAAGGAGGTAATCATCCTGAAGCCGAAATTGACAAAGTAACAACACCCAAAGGCTGTACCATAACTGGCTTAAACGAAATGGAGCACAACGGATTCAGCTCTGCTTTAATCAAAGGGATAAAAACTTCATTGGATAAAATATCTTAGTAATGTACGAAAAAAGTTTTCCTAAAAAACGTTTTAAACATACTTTAGATTTTTTAAAAAAACATGTTGATACTTCAGAATCTATTTTGGATTTGGGGGTAAAAAATCCATTATCGGAAATTATGGTTGCTGAAGGTTTTAGAGTTGAAAATACCTCAGGCGAAGATTTGGACGAAGATCGTTCAGCTATTGAAAACTCATCGGCTGACGTAATAACAGCTTTTGAAATCTTTGAACACTTGTTATCTCCTTACGAGGTCCTAAAATCTATAAAAGCTAAAAAGCTCGTTATTAGTGTGCCGTTAAAGTTATGGTTTGCCCCTGCTTATCGCAGTAAAACAGATTTGAGAGATAGACACTATCATGAATTTGAAGATTGGCAATTGGATTGGCTCTTGGAAAAAACGGGATGGAAAATCATAGCTAATGATAAATGGACAAATCCTGTAAATAAAATTGGCATCAGACCAATTCTAAGACGGTTTACAAATAGATATTATATCGTTTATGCAGAAAGGCCCTAAAATTCCAATTCCTAAACTCTAAATTCCAAAGGGTTTGCTTAGATTTGACTTTTGGAATCTATAATTTAGAATTTGGACTTCTACATCATCATACCCGCACATAACGAAGCAGCTTTCATCCTAAAGACTTTACAATCCTTGGTTGAACAATCGTTGCTTCCTAAAAAAATTGTTGTAGTCAATGATAATTCTACGGACAAAACCCAAGAGATTGTTGAGCATTATACTTTGAAACATGATTGGATTTCCATGGTGAATACGCAATCTTCTGATGCACACTTACCTGGTTCAAAAATTATACATGCATTTAATAAGGGTTTAAAAACTTTAGATAATAACTATGATGTGATTTGTAAGTTCGATGCGGATCTTATCTTTCCAAGCCACTATTTAGAGAATATAGCAAATCATTTTAAAGCTAACCCCAAGCTAGGAATGGCTTCTGGTTTCTGTTATATTGAAAAGAATGGAACGTGGATTTTAGAAAACTTAACCAATAAAGACCATATTCGTGGCGCACTTAAAGCTTACAGGAAAGATTGCTTTAAACAAATCGGCCGATTAAAACCATCAATGGGTTGGGATACGGTTGATGAACTCTTAGCAAAGTATCATAATTGGGAAATATTAACAGATGAATCGTTGCATGTTAAACACCTAAAACCAACAGGTCAATCTTATAACAAAGCTTCAAAATATTTACAAGGCGAAGCCATGTACAAAATGCGTTATGGCTTTTGGATTACATTAATATCTGCGCTAAAGCTCGCCTACAAGAAAAGAAGTTTTAGCTTATTTAAAGACTATATGAGTGGCTATTTTAAAGCAAAATCCAGACAAGCTGAATTTTTAGTTTCCAATGCTGAAGGCAAATTTATTAGAAAACTACGCTGGAATGGAATACTTAAAAAACTCAGCTAATCCAAAATAAACCCCAGAGGTTCACCAGTGGCACCATTAGGAAAGCTAATACCCAAAAGTGCTGAAATCGTCGGTGCAATATCTGGTATTATCGTTTTATCATAGGTTTCGCCATGCTTAATTCCTTTTCCAAAGAACAACAAGGGTACATGTGTATCATAATTAAGACCGCTACCATGTGTAGAACCTGTTTTATGGTAAGCTATATGGGCAATATCATCAACTATAATAACATCACCAGAACGTTTTTGGTTAAACCCGTTTTGCAGCAAAACCTCAATGCCAGTTGTAAAATTAGTACTGTTCATAGCCGTCGCCGTATATACTTTAGCAATATTAGGATAGCTAATTTGCTCATCAACTAAAGCTTGTTCTACGTCATGAATATTTAGGTTTAATTCTTTCAACTTAGCCTTATTAAAGAATATTTGATTGTTACTTATATCTTCTACAATATCCTCAGTACCATAAGTAGATTCTAAAAACGCTGTGAAACGTTCTTTCCTATCATTATAGTCCAAATAGCCCGAAGGAATTTTAACTGATTGCAAATAGGCTGGCACATTAACAGCACCGTGGTCAGCCGTTAGAAACACAGTATACTCATCTTCTCCAACGGTTTCATCCAAATAGTTAAAAAAGCGTTCTAAATCTCTGTCCAATCTAATATAAGTGTCTTCTATTTCTTTAGAATTCACACCAAAATTATGACCTACGTAATCTGTACTCGAAAAACTCACAGTCAAGACATCTGTTTCATTATCCTGCCCTAAAGCTTCGCCTTTTAATGCCGCAATAGCAAAATCTACTGTGAGACTATTGCCGTAAGCCGTTGCCTTTAAAATATCAAAACCGCCATTTTCAGTTTTTAGATTTGCTAAATCGTATGGGAACGTTGCAGTTTCCTTTCCTGTAAAACCACCTTCAAAATTATTTAAATCACTTCCACTTTCTATATAAGTTTCAATAGGTAGGTATGTGTTCCATACTTTTAAGTAAGATTCTACTGTACCAGAACTATTAAAATCCTTTACCCATTGTGGCAAATCATCTCTATAAAACGTGCTTGTAATCCAAACTCCCTCATCTTTACCATGAAACCAATAGGCTGCATTTGCCGTATGACCTGCTGGTAATATTGCTCCCCTATCCTTAATTGCTACACCTATAGTTTTACCACGCATCTGTGTAAACAATCGGTTTTCGTCTCCAAATGTTGTGGTTAACATTCTGTGCGGTGACATTTTTCCGGCTGAGCTCGTTGTACCAACAGATTCTACCGTATCATCTTGAGCACAATATACGGTCTCCTTGGTTTCCTTGTCATACCAATAATTAGAGATAATCCCATGATATTTTGGAGTTGTACCAGTATATACAGAGGTATGCCCTGGCCCGGTATAGGTTGGCACGTAATTAAAATGATTATTTTTACAGTTAAAGCCCTGTCGCATCATACGTCTAAAACCCCCATCACCAAATTTAGATTCAAATCGGGTTAAGTAATCATATCGCATTTGATCTACGATGATGCCTACAACCAACTTTGGTTTGGGATTAGTTTCTTTATGCTTCATTTCATTAGATAAAGCAGTTTTTTCCTGAGCTCCACAAGAAAAAAACAATGACATAGTAATGATTAACGTGAAGATATTTTTCATGATACGCAAGCATTTTATTGAATTTCAAAAATACGTTTTTTAGACCATCTTAATTTAAATTAACATTAATAAACTCATCTTTTTTCATACTTTAGCATTAATAAAATCTTACATGAAGTACCTTCATAATATTGGCACATACTTTATAATGATTAAGGATATGTTTCGCAAACCTACTAAATGGTCTGTGTTAAAAACTCTAATTCTTAAGGATATTGACGATCTTATCATTGGATCTCTAGGTATTGTTGCTTTTATAGCTTTTTTTGTTGGTGGTGTCGTTGCTATTCAAACTTCGCTTAATATCAGCAACCCGCTAATTCCAAAATACTTGGTTGGTTTTGCCACCCGTCAATCTATCATTTTAGAATTTGCCCCAACTTTTATTTCTATTATAATGGCCGGTAAGGTGGGCTCGTTTATAACTTCTAGCATTGGCACTATGCGTGTTACTGAACAAATAGATGCTTTAGAAGTTATGGGAATCAACGCTATTAACTATTTGGTATTTCCTAAATTCATCGCATTGACACTTTATCCTTTTGTGATTTCAATTGCCATGTTTTTAGGAATTCTTGGTGGATTGGCTGCTTGTGTTTATGGTGGTTATGGTACTTTAGAAGATTATATAGACGGTGTTCAAAATGATTTTATACCTTTTCATATGGCATATGCCTTTATAAAAACTATGGTCTTTGCGTTTATACTTGCAACAATTCCATCGTTTTACGGTTACTTTATGAAAGGTGGTGCGCTAGAGGTTGGTAAAGCCAGTACAACTTCATTTGTTTGGACAAGTGTGGTCATTATTTTGTTGAATTTCTTACTTACAAGTTTACTGTTAGGCTAATGATAGAAGTTAAAGACTTACATAAATCGTTCGGGGATGCACATATCTTAAAAGGTATTTCTACCTCATTTGAAAAAGGTAAAACCAACCTTATCATAGGGCAGAGTGGTTCTGGTAAAACGGTATTTTTAAAATGTTTACTGGGCTTATTTGAATATGAAGAAGGTAGTATTTCTTATGATGGAAAAATCTTCAGCAATTTGAGTCCTGATGAAAAGACCGATTTAAGGTCTGAAATTGGTATGGTATTTCAAGGCAGTGCGCTTTTTGATTCTATGACCATTGCTGAAAATGTGATGTTTCCATTGCGTATGTTCACCAAACTAAGTAAAAGTGAAATGGAAGACCGTGCTGACTTTGTATTAAAACGTGTCAATCTAGATGATGCACATCATAAAATGCCGAGTGAAGCTTCTGGAGGAATGCAAAAACGTGTTGCTATTGCAAGAGCTATAGTAAATAAACCTAAATATCTATTCTGTGATGAGCCCAACTCTGGATTAGATCCAAAAACAGCTATTGTTATAGATAATCTTATCCAGGAAATTACAGACGAATATCAAATTACAACTGTAATTAACTCTCACGACATGAACTCAGTAATGGAGATCGGAGAAAAAATTGTCTTTCTGAAAGATGGTCTAAAAGCTTGGGAAGGCTCTAAAGAGACTATTTTTAAAACAGATAATGAAGCCGTAACCAACTTTGTCTACTCTTCCAATTTGTTTAAAAAGGTAAGGCGCATGTACCTTGAAGAAAACCAGTAATTAGTTTCTTCTAATGTAAACCGTATCCACTTTCAGTTCCTCTCTCAACCACTTTTGTAATTCTTTCTCTCTAACTAAGACTACGCTGTCTACTAAAGCGACTTTCCATCTTACGCTGGCAACATCTACTGTATCAACATTGATAAAATCTTTCGATTCTAACATTTGGGCATAACCAAAAAATTCTAAATCATTAAATCTCACCTTTGCATCTCGAGACAAACTACTGAATGAAATAGCATTTTTATTCGTGTTTTTGGATTCTATGAGTTGATTTAAGTTAGTAATATTATCCTCTAGTTCCTTTATTTGTATTTGAAGACCATTAATAATGTTATCTTTTTCGTCTAAGTCTGCAAAAGCTCTGTCTAAAGATTGATTTAACCTGTCTGCACTCCTTGTTTTGTTAGCATTAATAACTAAGTCGAAGTCTTCAAGATTTTCATAATTCCGTTTCTCATTTTGCAAATCTGAAATCATTTCATCACTTACATCACCATTAAAATAAAGACTTATCTTTTTATTTTTAACATCTAAATTCTTTCGTTGCAACCACAAGTTAGGATTGGTTTCAATCTCATTTTCTACATAGCTTTTATAGTCCCTATCGTATTTGGTTTCTTGTAAAACTTTTAAAAAAGTCCATACAGCTGGAATCATTACAATTATTGCGATTAAAGTTGCAAACCTCATAACAAGTCTTCGCTTTTTAGAGTTTGCATATTTAAGCATTGGGAAGCGCAGTATTTTTAATACTAGAAATGTTGCTAAGGCAATAAAGATTGTGTTAATACTAAAAAGGTACATTGCACCTAGGAAAAATTCCCAATTACCCTTGGCCAAACCATATCCTGCTGTGCATAGAGGTGGCATCAAAGCCGTTGCAATTGCCACACCAAAAATTACCGATGCAATAGTTCCCTTTTTTGTCCTGGCTATGATGAGTGCCAAACCACCAAAAAATGCAATTAATACGTCTCGTATATCGGGTCTTGTTCTCCCTAATAACTCTGAAGTATCTTCACTTAAAGGAAATAGCCAAAAAAATAAAAATGCAGTTAATAAACTCAACACTATCATTGTAGCCAAGTTTATCATTGATTTTTTCAGGGTATCAATATCGTTGAGTGCGATGGACATGCCAACACCAAGAATCGGCCCCATTAGTGGAGAAATTAACATAGCTCCAATAACAACCGCAGTTGAATCGGCATTAAGACCAACCGAAGCGACCATAATTGAACAGACCAAAATCCAAGCTGTTGCTCCTTTAAAAGAAATATCTGCTTTTATTGCAGCAATAGTAGCGTCTCTATCGGTGTCATCTCTAAAGTCTAGAAGCTCACTTAAAAATGTAGACACGCTAGAAAACAGACCTTGGGCATCTTTCCTTACGGCTTCTTTTTTTTCTTCAACAACTTTGTCTTTTTCTATTTTTTGCTGCTCGTCTTCCGTAAAATCGAATTTACTTTCGTCACTCATAACATTAAAAAGTTACATATTTGAAAACTTCAGATTCCAAACCTGTAAACATATGGATTTAGGTTAATAACAATTTAGACATAAGATTCACCAAACGTACCCCTTACACTTTGGAGTACTTTTTTAATATCTTGTTCTTTAGCCTTAGGAAAGATAAGTAAAACTTCGTCTTTATCCACAATGATATAGTCTTTTAAACCATCTATGACTACAATTTTATCTTTTTTAGACCTAATCATATTGCCAGATGTATCTTCAGCAAGCACTTTAGCATTTACAATGGCATTGTTGCTTTCATCTTTATCTAACTTATCATAAAGACTTCCCCAAGTTCCGAGATCATTCCAATCGAAGGTAGCAGGGATCACATAAACATTATTGCTCTTTTCCATTAAGGCATAATCCACAGAAATATTTTCGGCTTTTCCGTAATTATCTTTTATAAAGTCATCTTCAAACTCCGTATTATAAACATTATAACCGTTTTCAAATAATTGATACAATTTAGGCTGATTGTTCTTAAAGGCTAAAACTACCGATTTCACACTCCACATAAATATACCAGCATTCCAAAGGAAATTGCCTTGCTCTAAAAAAGATTTTGCTGTATCGTAATCTGGTTTCTCCCTAAATTGATTAACAGGCTTAATGTTTGAAGAATTTAATTCATTGAATTCGATATAACCATAACCTGTATTTGGAAATGTTGGTGTAATACCTAAAGTCATTAAGGCATCGTTAGATTCGCAAAAATCAAAAGCATGTTTAACGTTTTTAGAGAAAGCATCCTCATCCTCTATCCAGTGGTCACTTGGCGCCACAATCATTATAGCATCTTCATTTTCTTTTTGAATTTTTAAAGACGCATATAAAATACACGGAGCGGTATTTCGCATGGCAGGTTCTAAAACAACCTGACGCTTGGTGACATTAGGTAATTGTTCAAAAACCAAATCGTTATAACGTTCGTTTGTAAGGATAAAAATATTTTCTTCGGGAATTAAATTCGCTAAACGATTAAATGTTTTTTGAATTAAGGTATCACCTGTCCCCAACATATCGTGAAACTGTTTAGGAAAGTTCTGCGTGCTTACAGGCCAAAACCGTGAGCCTACTCCACCCGCCATTAGTATGGCATAATAATTTTTATTTTTCATCAACTAATAATTTCTACCTCAGCATTAGGATTAAACAAATATAACTTACCTGTTTTAACTTCTACACATTCAATGCGTTTTCTTCTTTTGTTACCTTTTGTAAAAACTCTACCATTATAAAGTTTAAAAGCTTTTCCCAAAGGTACTTCAAAAACATAGGTTTTTTTTTCTCCTTCGTCAAATCGCTTTAATGCTAAGGCGAGTTGCGTATCTGTATCGCTCGATGCTTTTGGGTTTTTAAAATGTTTTGCCAAAAGCGGTAATAGTTCCATCGGAAAAATCTCTGGTCGCAAAAATGGCAGCATTAAATGTTGAAAGGTGTGTTTCCATTCCCTTCCATGAGGTTTAATTAAATGTCCGTATTTGCTGTAAGCCTCGAAATGTGCAATTTCATGAATCAGCGTCATCAAAAATCTATAGGCATTTAGGTTGGAATTAATCGTAATTTGATGCTTTCCGTCTGGCAATTGTCTGTAATCACCATGCTTGGTTTTCCGCTCTTTCCTAACTTTTACCACTAAGTTGTCTTTTGCCAATAAAGCTATAACATGTGGCTGCGCATTTTTTGGAATAAAGTCTAAAAGCTGTGTTTGCATTGAGACAAAAATAACAGATTATTATTTTATTCCCTCAATTCGGTTTAGTGATTATACGCAGTTATTTACCGACAGATATTAAAAAGATGAGACCAACTAATCAAAGTATAGAAGCAAGATAATTACTCTTCTTTCTTATACTCAATGATTTCAAACTCACTGCGTCTATTAAGTTGATGTTCTTCGTCAGTACAATCATTTAAAGGACACGACACGATAGGTTGCAATTCGCCAAAGCCTTCAAATTGTAAACGTCTTGCATTAATATAGCCTTCTAAGGCTAAGTAATTCCTCGTAGATTCTGCACGGCGCTCAGACAGTATTTGATTATATCTTGCAGTACCTCTACTATCAGTATGCGAGCTTATTTTTAAATGAACATTTGGATAGCGTTCTAGCTTACTTGCTAGTTCGTCTAGAATTACTTTAGAATCCTGACGGATATTCCACATATCAAAATCGAAATAAATAGGTTTCAATTCAAAAAACAGTTTACCATCTTTTTCTACAACTGGCGGTCCTTCTGGATCAGTAAGTAATTTAAAGCGCTCTGGATCTTTTTCTTCTAATTCCTTATCAATTCCTTTTTCTGCTATTATAATATCCACAGGATCAACAGGAGGTGGAGGTGGAGGCGGTGGTAATTTCTTTAAAAACAAAACATGTTGTTGGTCTTGCTTTTCAAGTACTTTTATATTTAAGATATTAGGAATATAGTCTTCATTTTTAGCCCGTAATACATAATTGCCTTCTAGTAGGTTTTTACTAAAACTTGCTGTTTCTCCCAAAGTATTATCATACAATACTTCGGTATTTTTATCTAAAAGCTCTACTTCGGTATTTGGAATCAGTGCTTTGGTTTCTGCATCTCTGATTTCAAAATTATTTATATATTCTCTTATAAAAATTTCACCTGTTTGCTCAAATAAAAATATATCGTCATTTCTTCTATTTCTATTAGATGCAAAAAATCCTTCCTGAGAATTGTGATAAATCAAATTAAAATCATCATAAGGAGAGTTTATCGGAACCCCAAGATTTACTGGGCTTTCAAATTTTCCTTCAATAAACTCAGATACAAAATTATCGAGCATACCTAAGCCTAAATGACCATTAGATGCAAAAAATAAGTGACCTTTATCTGATATAAAAGGGAAGTGCTCTCTGTTTTCGGTATTTATTGTTGCGCCTAAATTAATAGGTTCGCTGTATTCTGATGGTTTTACATCAACATAGTACAAATCAAAATTACCAAAACCACCTTCTCTATTTGAAGAAAAATATAACTTAGAGCCATCAGGACTTAATGCTGGGTGTTGGTACGAAAACCCATCTGTATTAAATGGCAGTTTTTCTAATTCTGACCATTTTCCTTCAGAAAATGTACTTTTATATAAATGGATATTGTTATTATCATTATCATCAAATTGTTTTTTGCCATCTAAGACATTACTCTTAGAAATGTAAATGGTATTACCATCTTTTGTAAAACAAAAATTGCCTTCATGCAATTTACTGTTTATTGGTTTTGGCATTGGTTTCACCTCACTCTCTACTCCTAAATCTTCATTGACCTTAACAGCATAAATATCTAAAAAGGATTGATGTGTCCATTTGTACGTTTTACCAAAAAGTGATTTCGTTTCTCTATCTGAAGTAAAATATACACTATCCCCAAATTTAACAGCACCAAACTCTGAAGCTGTAGAATTGAATTGCGATTTTTCAATTATATAATCAGGGTTTTTCAGCTTAAAGGTTTCTATGGTTTCTATAGCTTCATCAGTATTTATCTCTATATTGTTATTGGCTTTAAACCGTTTTAAATAGTTAATAGCTGTATCGTATTCACCCAATGCTGATAATGTTTGGTAGAGCTTAAAATTGTATATATTATCGTAACTCTTATCATCTTCAGAAAATTTACCGTTGATTAATTGCTTTAAATATCGTGCTGCTTTACGGTATTCAAAAGTATTATAATAAGCTAATGAAATATTTTCGAGTGCTTTTTTAGATGACTTCTTTTTGAGCTCTTCTTCATAATACAAAGCCGCATTGATATAATCTCCCTTTTCGAAAAAGCGATCTGCCCTAGTCTTCTGTTGTGCAGTGACAACCTGTACAAATAATATACTTAGTATGACAAGAATTCTATTTATCATATTAATAAAATCTTGGAGATGAATATTTTTTACTTAATCCCAAAACATCAAATCTATAGGTTAACATAAACTCGTGACTTCCATCATTAAAATCGTTAAGAGCACTTGTATTGAAATCGTAGGCGTAACCCAATCGTAAATTTGGTGTTACCTTAAAACCAGCCAATGCTGTTATGGCATCTTGATAACGATAAGAAGCACCAAGCTCAAAACGGTCTAAGTAAAGTGCATTAGCAGAGATATCAAAACTTAATGGTGCACCAGCAACCATCTTTACAATTGTTGATGGTTTGAGCTTAAAATCATCATTTAAATTAAATACGTAGCCTCCCATTAAAAATACATGAATAGCATTCTGGTATAATGCATCGTTATTAACGTCTATATCACTAGGTATTAAGTTTGGAGATGATAAGCCAACATAAAACTCCTCCTTAAACAAAAACGCTCCTGCACCAATATTTAAAACGGTTTTACTGGTTCTCTCAAAAAGGTTATCTGAACTTACATTTGTATCTGAAAAATCGAACCTTAAATTATCTATGCCTGTTTTTAGACCAAAGGATAGATTTAAGTCTTCCGTTAGATTTATTCTGTATGCAAAATCGATATTGAATAAATTTTGATCGACAACATCACCAATTCTATCATTAAGATAATTAACACTTAATTCTATTTTATCATTTATGGGAATATTTGCAAAAATGTTTCCTGTTTTTGGAGCTCCATCAATACCAACCCATTGTGTACGATACAAACTACCAACTTCTACTATACCAGGTTCGTTAATCATATACGCAGGATTTACCACATTCATATTGTACATATATTGCGTATAATGTGGATTTTGCTGTGCTTGTAACACGAACCCAAAAAACAATACGGTTATTATGGTAATTAACAATCTCATATAATTATCTGCTTAAATAAAAGTGACCTTGAAAAGGTTCTGCTGCTGAATCATTAGGGTTAAAAACATAAAAATATACACCAGACGGAAGACGATCTCCCAACGTCAATGATACATTAGATTCTCCATGAAACAATTCTGTATTTCTATTTCCTTTAAAAACTATCGTTCCGTATCTGTTGAATATTTCGAGCTCAAAATTTGGAAAAACAACAGGCAAATTACAAAGGTCTAAAACGTCATTGTCACCATCGCCATTATCGGAAATTCCATCATTGATTTCGCAGTCATCACAAGTATCGTCATTTAGAGGCAATAGCGTTACAACCATAGAAACCCTATCAGATTCGCAACCATTATCATCTATTGCCGTTACAAAATAATCTTCATTATTAACTAATAATGTTGATGCTGGCAGAATAGTTGTTGAACTGGCATCGTCATACCAATTAAAGGATTGTGCATCATTACTGGTAACAATTAAATCTGCAATTGTAGCACCATCAATTAAACAAAATGTTTGGTCTTCCACATTAGGGGAAACTATATCTAAAACTTCAATAGTTATTAGCGCACTGTCGGGATCACAAAGCGTATTGCCTTGAACTTGGTACTCAAAATCATAAGAACCTTCATTTAGCGAAGTAACATCCAAAATACTACCATTTAGGGCAGATGTACTGTCCAAATCAACAAATATGCCTCCTAAATCTGCTTGAGGATCCAATAAATTTAATAAGTCTATTTGTAAGTCAGATTGGCATAATGTTGCCATCATATCACTTCCGGCATTGGCATTAGAAAGAACGGTTATGGTTACAGAAGTTTCGCCACCCATACATAATCCGTTATCTGGCACTGTATAGATATACTCGCCAGCTGTTGACGTTGCGGGGTCAAAAATTACATTATTATCTGTAGACACAAAATCATTTGGCCCAGACCATGTCCCAGTTGTACTTGGATTATCAGTTAAAACATCAAATAAGTTAAAAGCACTCTCATCATTACAAACATCTAATGTTGAACCTACACCTGAACTGTATTCTTCAAAGACTGTAAAAGTCAACGTCGCACTATCCAAACAATTATTTGCTGTAGTTGTATTGTATATAAAGTTGAAGGTTTGCTGACCAGTAAATGCAGGTAATGTAAAAGGGTTGGCAATTGTACCTCCTGTATCTAAATCTGTCCAGGTTCCTAAAGGTCCCTGATAAATTGGGTCATCTATACCATTAGTCTGCAATAATGAAATTAAATCGATAGGTCCTGTAATATCTGATTCGCAAAACTCTATACCCATAGTGTCTTCGCCTGCATAGTTTTTGGGGTAAATAACAATAACAACTTCAGCAGTTTCGGCATTACAAAAGCCTGAAGTATCTGCTACACTTGTGCAAGCATCTAAGTAATCTAAAGCTGAAAAGTTATCTGGATTACAATTTACCTCAGGACTAACAGTATATTGAAAAACATAAGTTCCGGGTTCAGCACCAGCTAAACTAACAGATCCTAGATGAGAATATCCTGGTGTTGGTGTGCAACCTCCACCATTACTCACTAAGCCTAAATTAGAAGGTCCTGACAATAAACTCCATTGTGTGCATGCATCAGAAGGATAATCGAATAACACACCATTTTCTGTCGTGAACGTAAGTTGGTCGTATAAATTAATGGTAGTTGGTATAGATGGATCATTTTCACAAAACTCTGGAAAATTAGATTGCGAAAATGGTCTTAAAGATTCATATAACTTAAAACTAATTGTTGTACTTGTATCTTCACAAACACCAGATCTTTGCTCCACAGAATACGTAAAGCCTACATCAACACATCCAAACCTTACATTATTGGCAATGATCTGTTGATAGATGCTGTTTATATTTACTTCTGAATCCCCTAATGAAGTTACTTGCCCAAACATATCCATTTCCCAAGTACCTTCAATGTCTTCGAATATTAAAAATTGATCATCTGTTAGGTCAATATCATTATCAAAATCTCCATTTAGGATTGAGGTTTCACAGATTCTCTGATTTTGGGCCAAGCCAGAAAACACCTGTCTAACAACAGAAATTTTAACTCTGGTTTCTTGGATAAGGTCACAAGGTGCAATTCCTTCAACTCTGTAAACCAATTCGAACGTTTCTTCATCCACTAAAGGAGGCCCTGGCGCGTAAGGTACTGTAACAAATAATTGAGATCCGCTAATATTATTGAAATTTGGACTACTTCCTTCATAAATCCACTCTCCGTTTGCATGAGGGCTTGGTAAAGATTCTAAAGCTTCAAAAAGATCCATATCGGGAAGAGCTACGCAAACATCTATTGGTGTTGAACCAGCATCACAAACCTGAACATTAACATCTTCTAAGTTAGTAGGTAGTGCAATTCCTGAAAACGGTCCCAATACTAAGTTGATAGTTAAAGCAACATCTGATCCGCAATTTGCATTGGTCAATTCAAACTGGTAATCTGTAGTTGTCGTTGAAGATTCGTTTAAATCCCAAAGAAATAAATCTCCTGTAGCTTCATTTAATGCAAAGTTAAAGCCAGGATCAAACCAAGTACCTGCTTGGATGGTATTCCCTGTGAGATTGGTATACTCATCATATAAATTAATAATACCATCTGGAGAACCATCATTATCATTGTCTATTTGCGTCATATCACAAATAACAATGGTCTCTACAAGATTACATTGCGCTTGTACAAATGTTAGTGTTGAAATACATAATACTAAAAAAAAGAAGGTAGTTCTATTGAATTGCAAGACTTTATATTTTTGGCAATTTAAATTATTAAAATAAATCTCACAACTTCACACAAATAGTTATTAACAAAATAAAACACAAACTGATGTCAAGGTGTAGAACTAGAGACTTGCAATACTTTACCATTGTAATACTTATTACCATTAAGTGCAAACTCATAAATATAGGTTGCCATTTCTAAAGCTGTAGTTGGAGCTTGATAATCTGGAAATGCCTCTTTTAACATTTCGGTCTGTACAGCTCCCAAAGCCAATACATTAAACTGCGGCCCTATCTCCTTGTACTCTTCTGCTAATAATTCGGTTAAGGTAATTACCGCTCCTTTACTAGAGCTATAGGCTGCTAAACCTGGGAATTTCATACTACCTTGAATGCCTCCCATACTGCTTATGGTAACCACATGGCCATCTTGTTTCATATAGGGCAATACAATCCTTGTCATTTCCGAAACTCCAAATACGTTGGTTCTGTAAACGTATTCAAAATCTTCAAATGTAGTTTCCGCAAAAGGTCTGTTTAAAAGTGTGCCTGCATTGTTAATGAGAATATCAACATGTTTCCATTCTTTGGTAATAAAATCTTCAACGCTCTTATAATCCTCTGCTTTGCACAAATCAAAAGCAAATGAGGTAATGTTTTCAAAATGTAGGTTGTTTACAGGTTGCGCATTTCTAGATAATGCCAGTACATTATGTCCCTGATTGGCAAAAAGATGTACCAACTCAAAACCTATTCCTCTACTTGTTCCCGTAATGATTATATTTTTACTCATCGCTTAAAACAACTTCTTTTGTTGCTGCATTCATTATACCTTCCAAAGCAGGTATCATTTTATTGATAAAACTTGCCATATGATTATAATCCATTTTATCTGGCTCATCATCTACATGATGGTAATACTCAAAATTTGTAAAATCGAAAGTTGAGATGGCATGTGCCGGCATATTGAATTCTTTAAAGAATGGAAAATTATCTGATCTAAAAAACAATTGAAATTCTTTTGCTTTCGGAAAGAATCCCACAATCTGCTCACCTGCGTATTGATTTAATAAGGGCGCAAAGTTAGAACGATTAAAACCACTCATGTACGCTAAAGGTTTATCAGCAGCTCTTGGTACACCGATCATTTCAAAGTTTATCATGGTATAAGCATCTAATCCTGCATCTTTTAATCGTTTTGCTAAATGAGCAGAGCCTTTTAATCCCATCTCTTCCGCTGAATATAACGTAATTAAAACACTACGTTTGTTGGTTTTAGATTTTGAAAAATATCTGCCTAATTCCATAGCAGCTATAGTTCCAGAAGCATCATCATTGGCACCATTTGCAATACTATCACCTTCGACCTCTTTGCCCTTACCTATATGGTCATAATGCCCACCCAATATTATAAATTCATTTTTTAACTCAGGATCATTGCCCTCAATCATACCAACTACATTATAACCTATGATTTCACCAAGTTTAAAGGTATCTCGATAAGTTTCAAAATAAGGCTTTATTCCATTGGTCTTAAAATAATTCTCAATAAATACGGCTGCTTTTTCTATGCCTTCACTACCAGTTGCTCGTCCCTGCATTTCGTCGGAAGCTAGATACTCCATGCTTTCTTTAATATCAGCCGCAGTAATCTCAATTTTTTCAGCGGACTTATCATCAGATCCTTTTTGCTTTACTCCGCAAGATAGTAGTAACACTATAGCTAAAACAGAACATATTCTTTTGATCATAATATTTAAAAATAAAAAAACCTGCTCAATGGTTTTGAAACAGGTTCGGTTTAAATTGTGTAGCTGTTATTTAAGCTTTTTATTAGCTTTCTTAGCGAGTCTTTCAATTTTCTTGTTCATATCTTTTATAAGTTCTTCAGTCGCACTCTCGCACATAGGCTGAATTTTTTCTGGTGTCATTACAGGAATACCACCTACCATAACTGCCTTTTTCTTAGAACCAGCTATTTCTCTAAATTGAAAAATACTTTTATTGTCTTTTGAGAACAAATCTATACCAACTGATGCCTGAACACTATAATAACCTAGTTTTCCAATACCAGTTTTATTGAATTTATAGTTTAACCTTACAAACATTACAGCATCAGCTCCTAAAGCTTCAGCAAGTGGCTTAAGATTTTTAACCTCTAATCTACTACCATAACTTTGTACAACTTTGTATCCATCAATGACTTCATGAGCATCTTGGTTACCAATATTTTTGTAATTCCCATAAGTTGCTTCAAATTCTTTATATTCAGGTAATTGCAAAACCGTCTCTTCTGGGATAAGTTCAAAATCAAACTCACCTACGTAATTATTAAAAAATGCTTCATGAAAATCTCCAAGTGGCTTACTTAGATTAAAGTTTGGGTCATCACTAAGTTTGGTGTTTTTAGCAATAAAATCTGCAGAAGCATCAACTTCTGAAAGGTCAATGACTTTGTCTGCGTAAAAGGTAATGACTGCTACTTTTTTCTTCTGTGCATTTACTATACCCGAAACAATTATTAATAAAAAAACGGTTAGTACTTTAAAGCTTTTCATAGTTTAAATTTTATTTGATGAATTACGTTTTTAGAAATATTCCTTTTTTAGACTAGCATAGTTACTGGGTTCTCAATATAACCTTTCAGTGTTTGAAGGAATTGTGCTCCTGTTGCTCCATCAACCGTTCTATGATCGCAAGCCATTGTAAGTTTCATGGTATTACCAGGAACAACTTGTCCATTTTTCACTACCGGTTTAGACACGATAGTTCCTACAGATAAAATTGCTGAATTCGGTTGATTGATAATAGATGTAAAACTCTCTATACCAAACATTCCTAGATTAGAAATGGTAAAGGTACTGCCTTCCATTTCATCCAAAGTCAATTTTCTGTTTCTGGCCTTACCTGCAAATTCTTTTACTGCAGCACCTATTTGTGTTAAACTTTGCTCATTGGCAAATTTAACCACAGGTACTACTAGACCGTCTGGCACAGCAACCGCAACACCAATATGTACATGGTTGTTTAACTGCATTCTGTCATCAAACCATTGTGAGTTAACTTGTGGATGTTGACGTAATGCCAACGCGCAAGCCTTAACAATCATGTCATTATATGAAATCTTAGTATCAGGCATAGAATTGTACTGTGCTCTAAATGCAATGGCATTTTCCATATCAAACTCCACATTTAAATAATAATGTGGTGCAGAGAATTTAGATTTTGCTAAATTTTTGGCAATAGCCTTACGCATATTAGAATTTGGCACCTCATCAAAATCTTCTTGTCCAGATGGAACAAATTTAGCAACTTGAGCAGATGGCTGTGTTGCACTTGGTGTAAAGTTTTCTATATCGCGTTTTATGATTCTACCATTTTCACCAGAACCATTGACCTGAGACAGATTAATCCCTTTTTCTTCTGCCATTTTCTTGGCTAAAGGTGAAGCGAATAGTCTTCCGTTTGAAGTTGAGCTTGAAACAGAATTCGAAGATGGTGAAGGGCTTACTGCTTCCTTTTTGACTTCAGCTTTTGGAGCTTCTTTTTTGGGCTCTGGCTTTGATTCTTCTTTTGGGGTCTCCCCACCAACCTTAAAGTTTTTAGCTACATCTGAAACATCTGTACCTGCGGGTCCTATGATTGCCAATAGAGCATCTACCTTTGCAGATTCGCCTTCTTGTAAACCAATGTGCAACAAAGTTCCTGATTGGAAAGATTCAAATTCCATTGTGGCTTTATCTGTTTCGATCTCAGCTAAAATGTCCCCTTCTTCTACTTCTTCGCCAACGCTCTTCAACCAAGTTGCTACTGTTCCTTCTTCCATGGTATCACTTAAACGTGGCATGGTTACAACTATGACTCCTTCTGGTATATCTGCAGATTCAGAAGCATCTAATTTATCATCTACTGATGCTTCTTGAGATTCTTCGTTATCGTTCTCAACAACCGTTTCTTCTTCTCCAACGGATGCATTTCCATTTAATAAGTCTGAAATATCTTCTCCTTCTTCTCCAATAATTGCCAAAAGCGTATCGACTTTAGCAGTCTCGCCTTCTTCAATACCTATATGAAGTAACGTACCTTCGTTAAAAGATTCAAACTCCATAGTGGCTTTATCAGTCTCTATTTCTGCTAAAATATCACCTTCTTCAATTTTGTCGCCAACTTTTTTCAGCCAAGCTGCCACAGTTCCTTCTTCCATGGTATCGCTTAAACGCGGCATGTTTATTACTTCTGCCATAGCCTATAATTTATGTGGTATAAATGGATAATCTTCTTGTTCGTACACTGCATCATACATCACATTTTTATCTGGATAAGGTGATTCTTCAGCAAATTTTTCACATTCAGAGACACGAGCTTTAACTCGCTTATCAATTTCTTTTATCTCATCTTCCGTAGCATACTTCTTCTCAAGGATGATGTCTTTTACCTGTGTAATTGGATCTATTTTTTTGTACTCTTCTACTTCGTCTTTCGTTCTGTAATGTTGTGCATCTGACATAGAGTGTCCTCTATAGCGGTAGGTTTTTACTTCCAAGAAAGATGGTCCCCCACCGTTTCTTGCACGTTGTATAGCCTCATCGAATGCTTCTGCGACTTTAATAGGGTTCATACCATCCACTGGACCAGAAGGCATTTCATAACCACGACCTAACTTCCAAATGTCTGTATGGTTCGCTGTACGTTCTACTGAAGTTCCCATGGCATAACCATTATTCTCACAAACAAAAACTACTGGTAATTTCCAAAGCATTGCCATGTTAAAAGTTTCGTGCAAAGATCCTTGTCTTGCCGCCCCATCACCAAAACAACATAGAGTAACCGCATCACTATCGTGGTACTTATCTCCAAAAGCAATACCAGCTCCTAAAGGAATTTGCCCACCTACAATACCGTGTCCTCCATAAAAACGATGTTCTTTAGAAAAAATATGCATCGACCCACCTAAACCTTGTGATGTACCAGTTGCCTTACCATACAATTCTGCCATCACACGTTTTGGATCCACTCCCATGCCTATAGGTTGTACATGGTTACGATAAGCAGTAATCATTTTGTCCTTGGTTAAATCCATAGCGTGTAACGCACCAGCAAGAACTGCTTCTTGACCATTATATAAATGAAGGAACCCTCTAACTTTTTGTTGTATGTATACGGCTGCAAGTTTATCTTCAAACTTTCGCCAAAACAGCATGTCCTCGTACCACTTTAGGTAAACCTCTTTAGTTATTTTTTGCATTTTTTAGATTCATTCGTTTAATCAGAATAACAAAAATAATATATTAGACAGTAATGAAGAAACTGAAAATCGTAAAATTTCAGCGAAAACGTTATAGGAAACTTCTATCAAAACCTAAGGGCAATAAATTGCCCAATGAATTTGATTTGACGACTTTTCCTTTTGCTCCCATAAAATAGATTTCAATGAACTGATCTTGCTTAATCTCGTATTCAGCAACAGCTTGCCTGCAAGCACCACATGGCGGGATGGGAGTGTCGGTAACTTGATTTTGTGACGAAGCTGTTAGTACCATTTTTAGAATCTTGGCATTAGGGTATTTAGCACCAGCATAATAGATGGCGGTACGTTCTGCACAGAGGCCAGAGGGATAAGATGCATTTTCTTGATTACTACCAATAACAATATTATCATTATCCAATAATATTGCAGCACCAACCTTAAACTTAGAATAAGGCGCATAGGCATTATCCCTAGCTTCAATTGCCGAATCCATTAATCTTTGAATATCGTTCGGAAGCTCTTTAATATCGTTATAAACCTGCAATTTGGTTTCTATCTTTACTTCCTTCATATTTCAATATTGTTTTAGACAAAAAAACTATTGCTTTTAAACAATAGTTTCTAATATTTATGTTATGTATACGTTCTAATATTCATCATATTCACCATCTCCAAAATTAAAGGTGAGTGAAAAGCGCAATGTATTTTCCAACGGACTTTGTACTCTTGATGCTGAGAAAAGGTACGAAAGATCTAAGTTAATTGTAGTATACTTGAACCCTGCTCCAATTGCAAAAAACTTACGCGCTCCTTTATCTTCGGCCTCATTAAAATAACCTGCCCTAAAGGCAAAATTTTCTTGATAGGTATACTCTGCACCCAAAGCCCATGTGAACTCCCTCAACTCTTCACTAAATCCGCCCGGCGCATCACCAAAGGATTGAAAGACACCACTGATAAAGCTCACATCATTGTCTTGTCCTTCTACTATAACATCAGTTTCTACTGGCTCATCTGCTATATCGTCTACATCTTCCTCGTAGGTGCCGTTACCGTTATTATCGGTAAATTCAAATCTATCCCCTAGAATTGGTGGTGTTGGCACCAATAATTTAGAAACCTCTGCTGTAATGCCCAATTTGCTGTATTCATCGAAAATAAAATCGAAACCTGCACCCAACCTTAAAGTTGTAGGTTGAAAATTTTCTCTGCCGCCATCATCGTAGCTAAATTTAGGGCCTAAATTTTGAATTGCGAAACCTGCTCTCCATCTACCATTAAAATCGTTATAGGCTTCTTCCTCACTTTGATAATATCCTGAAATGTCTGCACCAAAAGAGCTTGCAGCATCTGCATTAGGGTCTACTTGATCGATCCTTAAATCCGATCTTAAATAACGTACAGCTACCGACATAGCAAACTGATCTGCTAAACGTAGTGTGTAAGCAATGTCTGCAGTGAATTCATTTGGTTTAACATTAATCCCTGGATCGTCTTCTCCTTGAGTTAGCGTAATTTCACCAAGACTGAAATATTTAAAACTTGCAGATACAGCACTGTATTCATTTAATCGATTAAAGTAAGTGGCGTAACTAATTGAAATATCGTTTACCAATCTACTTAAATAAGGTGTATAACTTAAACTTACACCAGATTTAGCCTCAGAAAAGGCATACTTTGACGGATTCCATTGTTGAGAAAAACCATCTACAGAAGTAGCTACTCCCATATCCCCCATACCTGCGGATCTTGCATCTGGTGCAATTAGCATAAATGGCACGCCTGTTGTTATAACTCTGCTGTCAGTACTTTTAGGAATTACAACAGTATTGTCTTGGGCAAAGGAAAAACTAAAGGTTAAAAAGGTGATAAGGGTTAATGTGTATGTCTTCATGTTCATTATTGATTATTAATGCTAAGTACTTGGCATTAATTCGTTAGCAAATATAATTTATTATTAGAGTATAACAAGTTTTTGAATTTTTTCAACTTGCTTATTTAAACGGTTAGATTTTACTTTTAGTTTATAGACATAGACTCCTTTTCCTATTTTATCTCCAAAATCATCTCTTCCGTCCCACACTATATCTTTTGACAAGGAACTTACGGATTTGCTACCACCCGAAGTTTGTCCATTCAACGTTCTTACCAATTTACCCGAAATTGTAAATATCTGAACTGAAACGTCTAAAGGCTCCACACTATTGTGGTTAAACCAAAATTCTGTGTAATTTACAAATGGATTGGGGTAGTTAAGCACATTTTTAACCACTAATTGCTCATCCTTGTCAAAAACTGTAAACTGAATTTCAGCCGTTGAAGAATTATTATAAACATCCCAGGCTTTTAGTGTCAAGGTGTGTAATCCGGGCTCTAAATCTCTAAACGGGTATGAAACAGTACCATTGGTATAATCATCTACATTGGCTTGATAGTAATCATTGAGTACTATCGGATTGGTTTCATCTCCATCAATAATTGCCGTAATATCGTGCCCTATTCCGCTTGCGGTATTTATACCATTATCGTCCTGAAGTTTTGCCAATAATGAAGGAGACTCATTTGTGATACCTCCAGAAACAAAGTTTTCATCATTCATAAATAAATTGATTACTGGACCAATATTATCCTCTGGAGCATTTTCGTTAATACCACCTACTTTAATATCAAAATTGGCACCTGCTTGATCTGATAGCGGATTCGTAGTTTGCGCATAAAAACTCACTTTACCATTATCTACAGGAATGCCAATATCTCTTGGTACGACAAAATCGAACTCAAACTGACCGTTTGTTATACTCGCTTGACCTTTAAATATAATTTCCCCGAGTGTTGTGTAATCTAATATAATTTGACCGTTACTATCGGTTACGCCATCATTTGCTAGTGTTTGGCGTCCGATTTTCTTATCGAAAACTGTCGCAGTTAAAACACCATTATAATTAGAAATAAGGTTTCCGTTAACATCAGTAACTTCTCCTGCAAGCTTTGTGTAACTTAATGCTTTAAGTGTATCTATTGGTTGTGTAATTTCCACGTCATTAACTCTGGTAAGCCTAATATTTGGCTTTGCAAAGGCCAATTTCATAGCCGGATCACCAATTAAGAATACTAATCTTTTCTGTGATGAGCCTCCTATACTATTATCTATTTTTGTTAATCGCAAAGCCTCACCTATTGACGGATAATCATTAGAACCAAAGGCAAAAACATAGTTGTCTAATGTCTCATTAAAATTGACTCCTGTTGTTACAAAAATTTGTCGTGTTGTAGTAATAAGGCCAATAGCACCACCATTTTTATTCCAAAACGTAAATTCGCCAGCAGTATCCCTATCGGGATCATCAAATTTTGTGTATTCACAAGTCACGGTAACAAACAAATTGAACTTACAGACATTATTGACTTCTTGTGAGTCGAATTTATCAAAAATACGCTCTTTAGCCAGACCATTTTCACCACCATGACCAAAATAATTTACAACCAAAGCACCAACCTCAATAGCATCTTTAACGGCCTTATTGACTTTTGGGTACCGATCACCTGCAACTGAGGACTCTTGTTCAAAAGCATCCGAATGAATCTTTGTGACATTTAAAAAGGGTTTCTCATCTTCTAGAGCAGTTCCCAAGCCATCAGTAGTTTCCTGTAAAATTCTTTCCCACTGTACATCTACATCGTCTGAAATAAGGATGACGTTATTTCTCCAACTTCCGTAAGCTTCCGCTTGATAGTAGGCTTGGATCTTATCGACCATTTCTTTTGCCCGTTGCACGTCCTCAGCCAATATTCTCCCTACAGCAATATCCATTCTATCGGAAAGTGCCATTGTACCTTCGTTTTCATCTAGCATGGCATAAAAGTCATCTGAAACAAAAGAATTGGTTAGACTAAAGCTGTTATTGGTGTACCAAGATGGAACTAAGTTAGTGTTATTGCGTATTCTATCTTTGTAATCATATGAACCTTCGCCAAACAGACACAAGTACTTTAATCTTCTACTTGGTATGCTTGCGTTGTCGTAAACATATTTAACAAAATTTCGCAATGCAGCAATATCTTGGCTACCCGTACTAAATTCATTATAAATGGTTTGAAGATCAACCACTTTTACATTTAAATTGTATTGATCTCTATTGATCTGTGCTAAGCGCTCGGCCTGGGAAATAAGCTGCGATGGAGATAATATAATGTAATCGATATCTTCAAAAGTGCCTTGCGCATTGTTAAAAATGGTGCCTTTTAAATTTTGGTTTGAAACTCTAGATTGCGATTCCTTTTTAGGCTGTAAAACATTTGAGCCCGAAAAGGCTAAATACACACGCTCTTCACCAGATTGTGCCTTAAAAGACCAGCTATTCTGATTTTCAGAATTTAGAGTGTTGGTAACATTAAATCGATCGGTGATGTCCCAAATTTCATCAACTGAAGCAGCATTGGATAAGATATATTCTACTATTCCAGGAGTTGCAGCAACATCCCTATTCTTAAAAACCATTTGTTCCCCAGCATAAGCTAAACTTCTCGTAGCTTCGATATTAATGTAATCTAAATAGGCCTTGGCCGAAGGATTTCCATTATTGTTATA
This sequence comes from uncultured Flavobacteriaceae bacterium, assembly GCA_964453045.1. Classification (GTDB taxonomy): domain Bacteria; phylum Bacteroidota; class Bacteroidia; order Flavobacteriales; family Flavobacteriaceae; genus Winogradskyella. The sequence goes on along the minus strand of CAYVNR010000014.1, from coordinate 16,221 downwards.
ATCTAATGTTATTGTAATTGCATCAGAAGATATATTAATATCATTACTATAAGCAGATGCAGATGCCAATACAGAACCTGGACTAATGGGAGTAAACAATAGGCTGCTAACTAAATTTCCGTTAACATTAATTGCCATTGTACTACCAACAGTTTCAGAAACTGAACCAACAGCTATATCAAAGCTTACGGGCTCACTTGTTACTAAATTAGGGAACTGAAACTCATAAACACGTTGATTCTCAATATCAAATTCGTCACCAAACCAACGTCTTCCCAGCTTTGCTAAATTGTGTTCATCGACTTCGTAAAACTGGTAGTCTTGAAAAGTACTGATTTGAATATCCGCCGCACTGTTAATACTTGGCATGGACTGAATACGCTTGCCGTTTCCCGAGCTTATATTAACGTAATAATATGTTTTATCTGTATAAAGATTTAAATTGGTGTTACTCTCTTCGCTGTATGTTGTCGGCCCTTCACCATAAAACAGAATGTAATCGTTATTATCAAAGCTGCCGTCTTCTTCTCCTACAAATTTCACAGCGTTTTCCACAACATCAAATGGATAGTTCTCAGCGTTTTGATAAGGCAGCATTCTACCGCCATTGCCATATATTTTTATTTGTCTCGGATTGACATTATTTGTATTGATTCCTAAACTACTCAAAAAACTTTTGGTTAGCCTATATACACCAGATTTCTCAATATAAAAACGGTACCAATCTCCTGTACTTAAAACTGAATTGGTTATCTGATTCTTCATCGTAATATTATTACGACCGGCAAGTGTATTATAGCTTATGGTAAATGATACTATTTTCTTAAATACGCCTTTGTCCTTAATTATCGGACTTATTTCAAAATAACAAGAACGTTTACCTCTGGCATTTGTATTATATAATTGATACTTTGGTGCACTCGGCACAAGTCGTGTGCTTAAATTCTTAAGATCAGCTTCGTTAATGGTTTGGTAAGACACATTAGACAATACCACAGAATTGCCATCCAATAGGCTTCCATTACTCCCCCATTGTGCAAAAAAAGTTAGACCTCTTTCATCATCGTAATTAAAATGTTTGGCATCAAAAGAAGGAACTTGAATTTTTCCATATTCAGTTTCAAGTGTCTTTACACCATTCCATTGGATATTGAATTGCTTTTGTTGGCCAAAAACAAATAACGAGAAAAAGAGGCAAAGAAAAATATAGCAATTTTTCATTTATAAAATATTGGTTTTTATCTTCAGTAAATTTATTAATATGTATCACTAACCTGATAACGTACATAAATTCACATTAAAATAACGCCCACAACAGTAGCTTATTATGGAGCTTCAATTTTTATTTCAAAAATACAACAATAATTTATTTTAATGCTCGTTATTAAGAAGCAAAATGCGCCGATAAATTGACCAAATATCCGTTATCGTGTTCAAAAAAAAGGATGAAATGCATATTTTTTTGAATTTTGATGCGAAAAAAAGTTGTCAGTTTACCTTTAATTGTTATATTGCGGAACTAAAATTAAACGCGCTTACTTAAACGTATGGATATGAAAAATGTCTCAAACCTAAAATTTTTAATAGCACTAACGCTTTGCGCCACTATTGTGAGCTGTAAGCGATCGTCTAATTCTAATAATGTTGATAGTGCTACGGGCTGGAAAATCAATGATAAAAATGGTGGTTTTCAATACAATACCAACTTTAAAGAACAAGAAACACCTCCAGGTACTGCATTTGTAGAAGGAGGAACGTTTACAATGGGTAAGGTACAAGATGATCCTATGCACGATTGGAACAATACTCCAAATCAGCAGCATGTGCAATCATTTTATATGGATGAGAATGAAGTGACCAACCTTAATTATCTATTTTATTTAGATTATGTAAAGAATGTTTATCCACCAGACGACCCAAACTATTCTTTGATATACAATGGGGCACTTCCAGATACTTTGGTATGGAGAAATCGTTTAGGTTATAATGAAATGATGACCGAGAATTATCTACGTCATCCTGGCTATGCAAATTATCCTGTTGTTGGGGTAAGTTGGATACAAGCTGTGGAATATGCAAACTGGAGGTCTAACCGTGTAGCTGAAATGTCTTTACAAGAGGCTGGCTATATTAAAAGAGACGCTCAATACACAGATTTAAGCGCAGAAAGTACTTTTGATGTCGATACATACATTAATGCACCAACACAAACTTATGGAGGAAACTCTGAAGTTTTAGAAGGTGGTAAGCGTAGACAACAAACTGATGCAGAAGGTAATCCAATTAACGTATATGCCAATAGAGAATCTGGATTGATTCCTGTAAAATACAGACTACCAACTGAAGCAGAATGGGAATACGCTGCTTTAGGTTTAAGTGAATTGAGAGAATACAATGTCTACAGAGGACGTAAAAAATATCCTTGGGATGGACAATACACCAGATCTGGTAAACGAGTTAATCGTGGTGACCAATTAGCCAACTTTAAACAAGGGAAGGGTGATTTTGGTGGAATTGCTGGATGGTCTGATGATGGAGCTGACATTACAGCAGAGGTTAAATCTTACCAACCTAATGACTATGGTTTATACGACATGGCAGGTAATGTAGCAGAGTGGGTAGCTGATGTCTATCGTCCAATAGTAGATGATGAATTTAATGACTTCAATTATTACAGAGGTAATGTGTATACTAAAAACGCTTTAAACGAAGATGGTACTGTAAAAATAGTTACAGTTGATGAAATTGTTTACGACACTCTACCAAACGGTAAAATTATTGCTAGAGATTTACCAGGTGAGATTGCAAAAATCCCTGTTGACGAAAAAGAAACATATTTAAGAACACAGTTCGATAGAAGTGACAACAGAAACTTTAGGGATGGAGATAAGCGTTCTTCACGTTATTACAGAGAAAGCTTTGACGAATCTGATGATAGAACTAACACGACTGGAAAAATGTATAACTCACCAAAGCATAGAGTAGAAGTAGATTCTGTTGAGGGCAAACTTGTTAGACAATATGATAAATCCAATAATAGAACATCTTTAATCAATGATGAGGTTAGAGTCTTTAAAGGTGGGTCTTGGAGAGATAGAGCGTATTGGTTAGATCCTGCACAGCGTCGTTATTTCCCTCAAGATATGGCTACAGACTATATTGGCTTTAGATGCGCAGTATCTAGAGTAGGTTCTAAATCACAAAAAGGTGGAAAAAGACGTAATTAATAACGTTAATAATATTTAGAAAAGTCCTGATAAGTTTATCAGGACTTTTTTATTTTTAAGCCTATGGAAATTAAGTCGATATATCAAAAATTTAAGGAAAGTAATGGTATATGTACAGATACCAGAAAATTACAAAAAGCATGCATTTACTTTGCTCTAAAAGGAGACAATTTTGATGGCAATAAGTTTGTTAACAAAGCTTTTCATGGTGGTGCAAAATATTGTGTTGTAGATGATAAAAGCGCTGTGGTAAATGATAATTGTATTTTAGTAGACGATGTATTGACAACACTTCAAAACTTAGCAACATATCATAGAAATGTAATAGGTATTCCCATTATTTCTTTAACAGGGAGTAATGGCAAAACCACAACTAAAGAACTTATATTTTCTGTTTTATCAACACAATATAAAGTTGGTGCAACAAAAGGCAACCTTAACAATCATATAGGTGTTCCACTTACATTATTAAACTTTACAAATGATTTGGATTTTGGTATTGTAGAAATGGGAGCCAACCATCAAAATGAAATTGAATTCTTGTCTAACATAGCCCAACCAGATTATGGACTAATCACTAACTTCGGAAAAGCACACCTAGAAGGTTTTGGTGGTGTAGAAGGAGTAATAAAAGGTAAATCTGAATTATACGATTATATAAAGCACAATGATAAAACAGCTTTTATAAGCACAGATGATCCTATTCAAGTTAAACAGATCAATAACTATACAAATACAATTACATTTGGCTCTAGTCCTAAAAACGATTGTAATGTCGAATTTATCTCAGCCGATCCTTTTGTTTCCTTAAAATACAACGGTATTGAAATTAAAAGTAAACTTATAGGCAACTATAATTATGGAAACATAGCTGTAGCTGCAGTTATTGGGCAACATTTTAATATTTCCACAAAAAACATTAAAACGGCTATTGAAAATTATCAGCCAGACAATAATCGGTCAGAAATTATTGAAAGAGGCACCACTAAGATTATCTTAGATGCTTACAATGCCAACCCAACAAGTATGTTAGCCGCACTTAATAACCTTAAGCAATTAGAAGCAAACAATAAATATCTTTTTCTCGGCGATATGTTTGAACTTGGTGATGAAGCAGAAAAAGAGCATCAGGCTATAACAGATTTTGTTGAAGCTAATTTTGATGAAAACATCTTTTTGATTGGTGAAAATTTCTTTAATACCAAAACACAAAAAACGACACATACGTTCTCATCCTTTGAAGACTTAAAACCTATTATAGAAACTCTCAATTTAGAGGCTTCTACAGTATTGGTTAAAGGCTCTAGAGGAATGGCTTTAGAACGAATTATGAAATTTATTTGATATAGTGAATAAATGAATGCGCAAGTAATTATTGCCTTTGGTTTAACTACGTTATGGGATCAAAACCGTTTCTACAAATAAAAAATCCCGATTTACCTCAGTAAATCGGGATTTTGTTTTACGTGGGTCATACTGGATTCGAACCAGTGACTTCTACCCTGTCAAGGTAACACTCTAAACCAACTGAGTTAATGACCCTAAGTTTAAATAAAAAAAGTCCACATTTCTGTGAACTTTTGTGGGCGCGAAGGGATTCGAACCCCTGACCCCTTGGGTGTAAACCAAGTGCTCTGAACCAACTGAGCTACGCGCCCTAATTATTAGGACTGCAAATATAGATTAGTTTTTAAAATCTCAAAAGGTTTTTTATAAAAAAAACTAAATTATTTCGGCTACCACAAAAGTACTGCCGCCAACATAAATCAAGTCATCTTTTTTCGCATTGGATATTGAAGATCTATAAGCTATTTCTACACTTTGGTAAGTGTTTCCTATTAAACCATATTTTGTAAATGCTGATTGTAATTCTTTGGTATCTAATCCTCGCTGAATATCGGGTTTACAAAAATAATAAGTAGCATTCACAGGAAGTAATGGAATTAAAGCATTTAAATCTTTGTCTTTAACCACTCCGAAAACTATATGTAATTTATCGAATTGCTCGGATTGTAATTGCTCTATTGCTTGAGTCAATCCTTCTTTGTTATGAGCTGTATCACAAATGATTTTTGGGTTTTGTCCTAATACTTGCCACCGACCTTGTAACCCTGTATTCTTAACAACGCTTAAAAGTCCTTTTTTCAATTCCGATTCAGAAATTTGAAATCCTAATGCTCTCAAAACTGTAATGGATTGAATCACCGTTTTAATATTATGCGTTTGATAACTTCCCTTTAAGTCAGATTCTAAAACAGAATTTACCAATTGATCTGCAAAATAAATGGTAGAGTTTACGGCTTTGACTTTAGTTTCAAATACAGTTTTGGTTTCCATTTGCGTTTCACCAATCACTACCGGAATATTCTGTTTTATGATTCCTGCTTTTTCACCAGCAATCTTTTCAAGTGTATTGCCCAAAAACTTCATATGGTCAAAACCTATATTTGTAATTACAGATAATTCTGGAGTGATAATATTTGTAGAATCCAATCGTCCGCCTAATCCAACCTCAATGACAGCAATATCAATGTTTTGCTTGGCAAAATAATCGAAGGCCATCCCTACGGTCATTTCAAAAAAAGATAACTGATTTTTTTCAAAGAAAGTCTTGTTACGCTTAATAAAACCAATAACAAATTGTTTACTAATAACTTTGCCATTAATACGAATACGTTCTCTAAAGTCTTTTAAATGAGGTGATGTGTATAAACCCACTTTATAACCAGCTTCCTGAAGTATGGAGGCTAACATATGACTGGTAGAACCTTTACCATTTGTTCCCGCAACATGAATGGACTTAAAATTTTCTTGTGGATTCCCTAAATGCCCTGAAAGTAAGAGTATATTAGATAAATCTTTTTTATAAGCCGATTTACCCTTATTCTGATACATTGGCAATTGCCGAAACATCCAATTGACAGTATCTTGGTAATTCATAAAAACTATTGACCCAAATCAAAATTAATACTTACAAAACCAACTTGCTTTGCTGGCGCATCAGGATCTGATGGCCACTTGTGAGATAATGCAATCTTTTTTGCGGGTTCCAACAAACAAGGATGCGTGTTTGTAGTTCCTCGAATTCCTGGTGTGGCTTCAACAACCTTTCCTTGTCTATTTACTTCTATCTTAACCACCACTAGACCATATTCATTACAATCTTGTTTATAAACTTTACGTGATGGTTTTCCTCTACCACCTAAACCATAACCAACACCACCTTTCCCTGGACCAGATCCACCAAAATAACTTGGTGCATATGGGTCTCCATCTAATTGTCCTTTATTTCCGCCTTGATTGTCTGGACCTTCTCCTCCATCATCATTTCCATCAGCATTTTTAACACCACCAATTAAGTTGTCTAACTTTTTTTTCTTTTCATCTTCTTCACGCTTCTTACGCTCTTCTGCCTCACGCTTTTCACGTTCAATACGTTCTGCTTCTGCTTTAGCTTTGGCTTCAGCTTCTTTTTGTTTTTTTATAGCAATAGCTTCGGCATTTTCTGCCGTCATAACCTCTTCGGTTTTAGTATTTGGTTCAGTAGGTTCTGCTTTAGACGTTTCCGGTGGTGTTTCTTCTACCGCCTTATCTTCTACCGCTTTTTTAGGCTGAGCCAATGGTTTGTTTCCGCTTCCAAAATCCGTGGTACCAAAGTTGACTGCTACTCCGTATTCTTCTGGAGGATCTAAATATTGAGGCCCAACAAAAAACAGCAGCAAGAAGAGGATCAATGCTATTAAGGCAGTGATTCTTGCTGAATTACGTTGATGTTTGGTCTCAAAATATTTCATTTCAGCACTTTATCTTTATTTAGTATAGTTTCAAAAATGATGCCGTTTAGTTTGGCTTTACTGCCAGTATCACTTTAAACTTGTTGCGATTGGCAATGTCCATAACCTTTACCACATTTTCTACAGGCACTGACTTTTCAGCTCTTAAAACGATTGTTGGCGATTCTTGTTTTGATAAAATAGAAATCAAACGACTCTCTAAAACACTTTCACCAACACGTTTCTGATCGATATAATAGGTTAAATCCTTTTTGATGCTTACCGCTGTGGACTTTTTGTTTTCAGTTTTACCACTGGCTTTTGGCAAAATAATGTCAATGGCATTTGTGGTGACCAACGTTGAAGCAATCATAAAAAAGATCAACAACAAAAATACAATATCGGTCATTGATGCCATATTGAATTCTGGTGTTACCTTATTTCGTCCTCTGATGTTCATTTTAGATAGGTTCGTTTAAATGATCTAAAAATTCTACTGAGTTAGCTTCCATTTGGTATACCACCTTATTGGTCTTTACGACGATATGGTTATAAGCTACATAAGCTATAATACCAACAATCAATCCACCAACCGTTGTGGTCATTGCCGTATATAATCCACTTGCTAAAACATCCATTTGTATAGTTCCACCCGCATTGGCCAATTCAAAAATAGAGAGAATCATACCGACTACTGTACCTAAGAAACCTATCATTGGTGCTACCCCAGAGATTGTTGCCAGAACACTAACATTTTTCTCGAGGCTGTAAACCTCTAATCGTCCAGCATTTTCAATCGCCGTATTAATATCTTCAAGCGGTTTACCAATTCTGGTAATTCCTTTTGCAATTAATCTCGAAACAGGTGAGTTCTGTTGCGCACATAGCATTTGTGCTGAGTCAATTTTTCCATTACTGACATGATCTTTTATTTGATTCATAAAATTTGAATCAACTTTAGAAGCTGCCTTTATAGCAAAAATACGTTCAAAATAAATGTAAGTCGCCACGATGAGAAGTAAGAATAGAATAAGGATAATCACCATACCAGATGTTCCCCCACTTGTAATGAGCTCTATAATAGATAATGTTTTTTCAACGGATTCACCATCAGTTAGAACATCCACTTCATCTTGAATATTACTTAGTAATATCATATAATACGTTTTAAGTTTAAAAGTTTCTGTAAATTATAACGTTAAGTTTTTTACTTAAGTATGTTTAGATAATACCTCTCATTATCATAAAGGCAACTGCACCAGCTAAAAAGCCTACTAATGCCAACCAGGATATTTTCTTAAGATACCAGAAAAAATCTATTTTCTCCATTCCCATGGCCACAACACCAGCAGCAGAACCAATAATCAGCATACTTCCACCGGTACCAGCAGAGTAGGCTATAAAATGCCATAATTGATCATCTAATGGTTGAGAGAACATACCCAAACTTGCAGCTACCAAAGGTACATTATCAATCACTGCCGAACCTACGCCCAACAATAACACAACCAGGTCAGAAACATTTGTTCCAACAGGTTCTGTACTCAACATTGGCATGGTTTCTTGTAAAGAACCTGCAAAACCAAAAAGAATACCTAAAGACTCCAAAGCCGCCACGGCCATTAAAATTCCTAAGAAAAATAAGATACTTGGCAACTCAATTTTAGATAGTGAATAGTGTACAGGACTATGACTTGCGTGTGACAAGTGTTCATCTGAAGTCACCGTAGAAATCGCAAACTTAGAATTACTGTAAATCTCGGCAAAAATTGCGACAACGCCTAGCGACAGCATCATACCAACATATGGTGGTAAATGTGTAATTACTTTAAAAACAGGCACAAAGACAATGGCTCCAAGTCCTAAAAACAACATTGTAGAACTGAATTTACTCTTCGGTTTATCATCTGCCGCTTGTAACTCCAAAGTTCCTTTAAAAGGTTTAAGCATTGAGGCTATAAATGTTGGCACAACCATACACAATAATGAAGGTATAAACAGGTATATAAATAGATTACCCGTAGAAACTTTATCGCCAATCCAAAGCATGGTAGTCGTAACATCACCAATTGGTGACCATGCTCCACCAGCATTTGCAGCGATAATAATTAAACCTGCAAACCATATTCTTATACTTCTATCTTTTACGATTTTTTGCAAAATAGATATCAACACTATTGTAGCGGTAAGGTTATCAATGATTGCAGATAATACAAATGCCAAAATAGCAAACATCCATAATAATTTTTTCCTACTATTAAAATTTACTGCATTCTTAATAGTTGAGAAACCATCAAAATAATCTATAATTTCTACTATGGTCATTGCTCCCAATAGAAAGACTAATATTTCTGCTGTTTTACCTAAATGATGAAGTAAAGTTTCTTCCATGAGATGCATTTTTTCTTCATGAGGGAGCAAACCAAAATTATCCATTAAGTTATGTTTAGCCGAATCGAACCATTGTGAGAAATCGTCAATACCAAGAGAAATCAAAGCCCAACTTATAGCCATCATAACCAAAGCCGGAATTAATTTATCTATCTTAATATTGTGTTCTAAAGTAATGGCTAAATAGCCAAAAACAAAAACAAGAATTATTACAGTTTCCATAGTAGTGTTATATTAGTTGTCTCAGTGCAATCTCAAATGCTGTTTCGCTCACACCAATTTTAGTAGGATTATTTTTGTGTACTTCCTTTAAAGCTTTTTTAATAACCTTTGAGGTGTCATTAAAAATAGCTTCGTCGGTCATTAAAACTTTGCGCTCCATAAAATATGCAAAGACCCTAGCCATACCACAATTTGAAATGAAATCTGGTATTAAACTTACTTTTTGATCCGTATGCTCCATTATTGGTCCGAAGAAAATTTCCTTATCCGCAAAAGGTACGTTGGCTCCGCAAGTAATAACCTCTAGACCAGTATTTATCATCTCATCTATTTGATCTTGTGTTATTAACCTTGAGGCCGCGCATGGTGCAAAAACTTCAGTCCTTATAGACCATATTTTTTCATTGATCTCTTCAAAAGGAATAAGATCATCAGCGATAAGTGTATTCCCATTTTTTCGCAGATATAAATCCGTAATTTCCTTAAAGGTAAAGCCTTCAGTGCTAATCAGTCCGCCTACACGATCAATAATACCGACCACTTTAGCTCCCATTTGAGCAAAGTAAAATGCTGCTGCTGCACCAACATTACCAAAACCTTGAACAACAACACGTTTTCCTTTTATAGAATCCCCCTTAATAGCATAAAAATGCTTAGCGGCAACCGCAACACCATAACCAGTAATCATATCTGCTACAGTATATTTTCGGGTAACGTCTGGTGAATAATTTGGGTTTTCAAGTACTTTAATTACACCCTGTCTCAACTGACCTATTCTGTTGATTTTATCGGCTTGAGAAGGTTTAAAATGCCCCTCAAAAACACCTTCTTGCGGATGCCATACACCACTCTCTTCCGTAATTGGTATCACCTCATGGATTTCATCGACATTGAGGTCTCCGCCTGTGCCATAATAACTTTTCAATAAAGGTGAAACGGCAGTATACCAGCGTTCCAAAACCCCCTTTTTTCTTGGATCATGGGGATCGAAGTTAATTCCAGATTTTGCTCCTCCAATTTTAGGGCCAGAAACTGTAAACTTAACTTCCATAGTTTTTGCAAGTGATAATACCTCGTTTCTGTCCAATCCTTTTCGCATTCTTGTGCCACCGCCTGCTGCGCCACCTCTAAGTGAATTTATAACAGTCCAACCTTCTGCATCTGTTTCAGAATCGTTCCAATGAAAGACGATTTCTGGCGGCCTATTTTCGTATGTCTGAAGTAATTTCTTTATCAATTATTATGTTAGTTAAGTTAGTTGTAACAAATATAAAAAACTCTAGTACCTTTGAAATGAAATAAACATTAATTTTGGGTATTGGGAATCAAAATCTTCCCTGAAGAATGATTAATACTTGCGCCAGTTACACTTTTAAGACAATTAATTTCATTTCTAACCCTTAGTACTCCCAGAAGTCCAAAGATTAAAGCCTCTTTAAATTCTACTATGTCAGTGTTGGGAATTATAATTTCTGACTTAGACAAGCTTTTTAATCTTGATATTAAAAATTCATTGTAAATTCCCCCACCAGTGACCAGAACATTACTACCCTTAATTTTTAAATTTTGAGAAATTTGGATGGCAATATGCTCTACAAAAGTTCTTAGAACGTTTTCAGTTTGCATCTTAAATGAATCAATCATGGGAAAGACATTAGCCTCAACCCACTCTAAACCCAAAGATTTTGGGGGTACTTCTTGATAAAATTCTAAAGTGTTCAACTGATATAATAAGTCTTCATTAATATCTCCTTTGGAAGCTATTCCACCTTTATCATCATACTCTAATTGCAATTTTGAAACATAATGATTCAGAACAATATTCACAGGGCAAATATCATAAGCTACTCTTTCATTATTATTTTCGTATGAAACATTCGCAAAGCCACCTAAATTTAGGCAATAATCATATTGATGAAATAATAAGCGATCACCAATTGGCACTAAAGGTGCACCTTGTCCACCAAGTTCAACATCCTGCACTCTAAAATCACATATAGCTTTTTTATTAAAAACATCACTTAAAATCTGTTGATTCCCAATCTGAAGTGTTATGCCATCCTCTGGTCGATGCAAAGCTGTATGGCCATGAGAAGAGATAAAGTCTATATTTTCAAGCTTATGTTTATTAATAAAACCTAAAATAACAGTTGCTAAATACTCTGAATATCGTTGATCTATCTCATACAATTCATTCTTGGATTTATGAACCAAATGACTCAAAATCTGCTTCCAGTCTTTGGTATAGTTTATCGTTTCACTATAGTGAATTTCAGATTCCCAAATACCATTAAAAACGTAAGTAGCAAAAATGAGATCTATTCCATCCAAAGATGTTCCAGACATTACTGCGACTACCCTATATTCGGACTTTATCATATTAGTAAAAATACTATTCCTTATTGAAAATACCGTAATAAAAAGTTATCTTTGCATGAAAATTTTATCAATTCAATAATTAATCAATTTTATGGACTTTAACTTAACAGAAGAACATTTAATGATTCGTGATGCAGCTCGTGATTTTGCACAAACCGAATTACTACCAGGCGTTATAGAACGTGACAATGCGCAAACTTTTCCTGATGAATTGGTTCGTAAAATGGGCGAATTAGGATTTATGGGTATTATGGTAGATCCAAAATACGGAGGAAGTGGCATGGATGCCATCTCTTACGTATTAATTATGGAAGAACTTTCGAAAATAGATGCTTCAGCTTCAGTTATGGTTTCTGTAAATAATTCATTGGTTTGCTATGGGCTAGAAGCTTATGGAACAGAAGATCAAAAACAAAAATATTTAACCAAACTCGCAACAGGAGAACAAATAGGTGCTTTTTGCTTAAGTGAGCCCGAAGCAGGTAGTGATGCGACTTCGCAAAAAACTACAGCTATTGATATGGGCGACCATTATGTAATTAATGGTACAAAGAATTGGATTACAAATGGTGGACGTTCTGATGTTTATTTAGTCATTGCACAAACCGATAGAGAAAAAGGACATAGAGGTATCAATGCTTTCATTGTTGAAAAAGGAATGCCTGGTTTCGATATTGGTCCTAAAGAAGATAAATTAGGAATTAGAGGAAGTGATACGCATACACTTCAGTTTAATGATGTTAAAGTTCCTAAGGAAAATAGAATTGGTGAAGATGGATTTGGATTTAAATTCGCCATGAAAACCTTATCTGGTGGACGAATTGGTATTGCTGCACAAGCCTTAGGAATTGCGGCTGGCGCTTATGAGTTGGCATTGAAATATTCTAAGGAGCGTAAAGCGTTTGGTACAGAAATTTGCAATCACCAAGCCATTGCGTTTAAGCTAGCAGATATGCATACAGACATTGAAGCTGCACGGCTATTAGTAATGAAAGCAGCTTGGGACAAAGATCAAGGGAATAACTACGATATGTCTAGTGCCATGGCAAAACTCTATGCAAGTAAAGTGGCTATGGAACATACGGTTGAAGCTGTGCAAATCCACGGTGGTAATGGTTTCGTTAAAGAGTATCATGTAGAGCGTTTAATGCGTGATGCAAAAATTACACAGATTTATGAAGGTACTTCAGAGATACAGAAAATTGTAATTTCTAGGGGAGTCATTAAAGAATAACTCTTTTTAATAATATGTTGAAAGGCTTCAGTGTTAAATTCTGAAGCCTTTTTAGTTATTAGTAAGCTCATTAACCACCAACCGCAATTCACCATAAGAGTACTTTTCATCAAGTTGATGCTTTAGATCTGAAAGGTTATCGAAAGTTTTAGTAGGAATAATTGTTTTTAATTCTGAATAATGCGATTCTGGCATTAAGTCTGTGACCTTTACTTCTCCAGAAGGAATAAAACTTGCTAAATGCCCGAATATTGTATTAGGGTTTAATTCTCGGTCTTCAGCTATTTCATCTAAAGATTTTCCTTTTTTAAACAATTCCAACGAAATTTTCTTAGTATCTCCTTTTTGTAATTTTGGTTTTTTTGGAGCTTCAAATACCGAAATATTATGGGAGGTTTCAATTTCATTTTCTTCGCAATAACTTTTTATAACTTGTAGTATTTCTGTTCCGTACTTCTCTATACGTGTCTTACCCATGCCGTGAATTGCTTTTAATTCTTGTTTGGTGTTTGGCAACATCTCACACATTGCATATAAAGACTTCTGAGTAAAAACTTGAAAATGTGCTAAATCTTCTCTTTGAGCAATTTCATTTCTCAAGGTTTTCAATAACTCGAAGAGTTCTATATTAGCTGTATTATCTATAATAACTTTGTGTTGTTTCTTTGGTTTTTCTTTAGCTAAAAAGACAGATTGAGCTCTTAATTCTAAAAAATGTTGAACATTAAATCCATTTTTTAGGCCATCAAAAAATAATAGTTTAGCTGCCAATAACTCTTCCAAAGTATCTAACTGTTTTGTTATATCTTTGTTTATGGCTTTGTTATCTGTAGTAAAACTTAGAGCTTGTAACGAGTTTTCTATAGTCGCTTTTGTTTGCTCATCAAAATATTTGATTGCTTTAGTAAACCTTTCTTGTAGTGTGTTATTTGATTCAGGGACATCTACCAAATCTCCGATTGATTTCAATTGATTGTTAAAAGAATTACTTATTTTGAGTAGATTGGCAATAGAATCTTTAATAGTTGTTAAAGGTGTTTCTATATTACCTTCAATGCTCCCTCTGTTTTTATAATAAATATCCAAAATTCGATTTGCTGGATATAAAAACTTATAAAAATTAAAAATCTCTGAAATCAAACTTAATTGAAATGTACGCTTTGACTCTTGAAGAATTTTTGCATCAGGTTGGTTAGCTTCTGCATTTTCATTAAATGAAGTAACATTACTATTACTAATAATTTGGTTTGGCGTTATTTTACTTTTAAGTATTAAACCATCTAAAGACTTACAGCGACTAAGTGCCACATAAGTTTGACCGTGAGCAAACGCAGCTTCTGCGTCTATTATAGCTTTTTCAAAAGTCAAACCTTGACTTTTATGAATGGTTATTGACCACGCCAATCGAAGTGGCATTTGTGTATAACTACCAATCCTGTCTTCTGAAATAGCTTTTGTATCCTTATCTACACTGTATTTAATATTCTCCCAAACTTCTGGTTTTGTAATGATATTAAAATCATCATCTGGGCAATTTACTACAACTTCATCATCATCTAGTAAAATAACTTTACCTATTTTACCATTGAAATAGCGTTTATCAGGCGAGCTATCATTTTTAATAAACATTACCTGTGCACCAACTTTTAGTTTTAATTCTTCTTTGTTTGGGTACGAATGCTCTGGAAATTTTCCTTCAACTACGGCATTGTATACTTGTGGCTTGCCCGTAAGTTTTTCAAGCTCTTGTTTATTTACTTGGTTTGCTTTATGGTTGTGAGTCGTTAGCGAAATATAACCATCATTTTTATTTGGATTGAGATCGGGTCGATACCTTTTATTTAGTTCATCTGCCGAAACTTGACTTAATTTATTGGTTCTAATTTCATTAAGAATATTTATAAATATTGGATTTTCTTGTCTATAGATATGCTTAAGCTCAATCGTAATCGGATAAGAATTCTGGTACGCTTTGCTACTAAAAAAAAATACATTTTTATAAAATGGTTTTAATAACTGCCATTCTTGCTCTTTAATTACCGGTGATAATTGTTGGAGGTCACCTATCATCAATAATTGTGTTCCTCCAAATGGCAAGTCCCTATTTTTAAAGCGCTTTAAAGTTCTATCGATTCCATCAAGTAAATCTGCTCTTACCATACTTATTTCATCTATAACCAAAAGATCTAAAGATTTGATAATGTTGATTTTAGTTTTACTGAATTTTCTATTGAAAGTTGATGAAGAATCCAATTCTCCGTTAGGTAAAATTGGCCCGAATGGCAACTGGAAAAATGAATGGATAGTAACTCCTTTGGCATTAATAGCCGCAACACCTGTTGGTGCAACAACTACCATTCGCTTTTGAGATTGGAACTTTAATTTATGTAAAAACGTAGTTTTACCCGTTCCGGCTTTACCAGTTAAAAAGATATTTCTGCTTGTATTATTAACAAAATCCCAAGCAAGTTCAAGTTCTTTATTTTGTTTCACTTCTCTTTGTCTACTAAATCTTGAAGATAACAAATCTGAAACTTTTAAAACGAAATAAAAACCACTCCAAACAAAAAAATCCCGATTCTTTGGTCAAGAATCGGGATTCAAAAAAGGCGGCGACCTACTCTTCCACAGTAAGCAGTACCATCGGCGCAAAACGGGCTTAACTTCTCTGTTCGGAATGGTAAGAGGTGAGCCCCGTCGCTATAACCACCTTAAAAGGTTGGCAATTAGTCTTTAGCGAACAGTTGGTCGGTTTGTACCGACAACTTTATGTTTGCCTAATTACCGTAGCTGTAGCTACTAATATTGTTGACATATTGAAAAAATTACATGATCCGTACCTATAAAAAGAACACCCCGCCCGGTAACCGTGGCCACCGGGCGAAGTCGAAGTGACAATAAGCCTATGGGTTATTAGTACTACTCGGCTGTGACGTTACCGCCTTTACACCTGTAGCCTATCGACGTGGTCATCTTCCACGGCCCTTTAAAGAAA
>CAYVNR010000013.1:6975-96704 GCA_964453045.1 uncultured Flavobacteriaceae bacterium | reverse complement strand
CGACAACCCTCGTACAGACCATCAACGTGGTCGATACGACCGCACCAACGTTTACTGTGCCTGCGGATATTACCGTGGAATGTGACGTAGATACCACTGACCTTGGCATTACCGGTGATGTCACCGACGAGGCGGACAACTGCTCTACCGGGCTTGAGGCGACCTATACGGATACCGTGGCCGCAGGTAGCTGTGCCAACGAGTCCACGATAACACGTACTTGGTCGCTCACCGATGAGTGCAACAATACGACAACCCTTGTACAGACCATCAACGTGGTCGATACGACCGCACCAACGTTTACTGTGCCTGCGGATATTACCGTGGAATGTGACGTAGATACCACTGACCTTGGCATTACCGGTGATGTCACCGACGAGGCGGACAACTGCTCTACCGGGCTTGAGGCGACCTATACGGATACCGTGGCCGCAGGTAGCTGTGCCAACGAGTCCACGATAACACGTACTTGGTCGCTCACCGATGAGTGCAACAATACGACAACCCTTGTACAGACCATCAACGTGGTCGATACGACCGCACCGACATTTGATGTTATGCTACCAGAAGATGTTACCGTAGAATGTGATGCCGTTCCTATTGTAGAAACAATTACAGCAACAGATAATTGTGGAAACGCAACTATTACCGTAGTTGAGAATACAATGGCTGGTAATTGTGAAAATGAATACACACTCGTAAGAATTTGGACAGCCGCAGATGCATGTGGAAATAGTATTGAACATACGCAAAATATAACAGTTATAGATACTACAGCACCTACTTTCAACGAAGCATTACCAGCAGATATAGAAGTAGAGTGTAATGCAATTCCAATTGCAGAAATACTGACTGCTTCTGACAATTGTGGTGATGCTACCGTAGATTTTGAAGAAGAAATCACCAATGGTGCATGTGTAGGTGATCAAATTATAGAACGTACCTGGAAAGCAGTTGATGGCTGTAACAATGAAATAGAACATACACAAATCATTACTGTTAGAGATACTACTGCTCCAACTTTAGTAACACCATTTGATGAGAATATAACAGCAGCATGTGATGATATTCCTGCAGTACCAGATTTAGTATTCCAAGATGAATGTTCAAATAATATTGATGTTGACTTCAATGAAGTTTCGACACAACAAAATGATTTTGAAGATTATGAAATTATTAGAACATGGACTGTAACCGATGATTGTGGAAATGAAGCCGAATTTGTACAAACCGTTTCGGTAGAGCTAAGCAATATCATCAATGCTTTTGACAGTAGCCGTTGTATACTGGACATAGAATTTGACTTATTCGATTTATTATCTGGTGATTTTGATATGAATGGAACGTGGAGTGTAGTTTCTGGTGATGCCACAATTAACGGAAGCTTATTTGATCCTTCTACTGTTGATGTAGGTGTTTACACATTTATGTACTCAATAACAGAAGGCCCATGTCCTAAAGAAGTTGAAGTCAATGTTACCATAGATGATGATTGTGTAGTATTACCATGTGGAGAGGAAGATGTAGTCATTTCTAAAACCGTAACGGCCAATGGAGATGCCTATAATGAGTTCTTTACCATTAGTGGTGTTGAAGATTGTGGTTTTGTAATAGAGTTACAGATATTCAACCGTTGGGGAGCTGAGATTTACAAAAACAATAACTATCAAAATGATTGGAATGGAGATGCACATGGATCTTCTGTAGGAAGTTCAGGAAAAGTCCCAACAGGAACTTACTATTATATAATTAATTTAAGAAATAGTGGATTGAAACCATTTGCTGGTCCAATCTACGTAGCAACGAATAAATAAACTTAACCGATGAAGCTATCAAAAACTTTAAGTATTGCTATACTTTTATTGAGTGTTTCCACTGCCTTTGCACAGCAATTGCCTCAATTTACGCAATACATGTTCAATACCATCTCTATTAATCCTGCGTATGCAGGTAGTAGAGAAACCTTCAGTGCCGTTGGTTTACACAGAAGCCAATGGGTGGGATTAGAAGGTGGCCCTGAGACTCAGACCTTATCTGTTCATACCCCATTAAGGAACGAAAAGATTGGTTTAGGACTTTCATTTATTAATGATAAATTAGGTTACGAAAATTTCTCTTACATCTATGGCGACTTTTCATACACCATCCAAACGGGAGTTAATTCAAAATTAGCCTTTGGTCTTAAAGGTGGTTTTACCCACTATAACTTAGATGAGGAATTACTAAACGATCCTTCAGTTGTAAATGATCCATTTTTTAATGATGTTTCTAATCGTTGGAGTCCAAATGTTGGTGCTGGTTTATATTGGCATTCTCAACTTTGGTATATTGGACTTTCTGCCCCAAGAATTCTTAATACAGACTATAATAATGGTAGACAAGGCACATTAGATTATGTTGCTTTAGAACGTATTAGTTATTACATCACTGGTGGATATGTATTTGATTTAGGTGGAACAACAAAATTAAAGCCTTCTGTTTTATTGAAAGCTACAAACGGTGCCCCATTATCTTTTGATATTTCAGCAAATTTCCTATTTAATGAAACGTTTTGGATTGGTGGTGGTTATAGAATAAACGAATCCGCTGCTGCAATTGGAGGTATTGCTGACTTTCAAGTTTCAAAACAATTACGAATTGGTTATGCCTATGAATATCCAATTTCAGATTTAAGACCTTATACAAGTGGTACACACGAAGTATTACTGATGTTCGAAGTCTTTAAAAGTAAACGTATAAAATCCCCAAGATACTTCTAAAATAAACGCATTATGAAGACAAGATTATTAGCTCTCATTCTTATTATAAGCTGTTCGTTATCATATGCCCAAACGAAGTTAGCAGATAAGTTTTTTGAGAATTATGGTTATATAAAGTCTATAGAACTCTATGAAAAAGCTGTTGAGAACGGTGACAAAAGTGCACATGTACTCACACGCCTTGGAGATGCCTATTATAATAATTCTAATTCTGAAAAGGCAGCCCAATGGTATGCAGAAGCCTTAAAAGAGCATAAAAAAATAGATGCAGAGTATTTATATAAGTACATTCAATCATTAAGAAGTATTGGCAATTATGAAGAAGCTGATAAATGGTTCAAGGAACTAAGCGCTGCACAGCAAGGTGATAGTAGATTACAAGGTTACAATCCTGATGAAGTTGATTTATACGCAAAGTTGACTTCAAAGAATGAGGTTATTGTGAAAATTGACAACTTACCTTTTAACTCTGAAAACTCAGATTTTGGATCTTACATTTCAGATAATACACTTTATTTTTCCTCTGCAAGGGATGACGAAGGTAAAATCTACAGTTGGAACAAAGAGCCTTTTTTGGATCTATACCAAGTAACATTAAAAGATGATGATGGAGTTATAAGTTACGGCTCGGTTTCAGAACTTTTATCTGATGATATCAATACAGAGTACCATGAAGCTTCAGTCACCATAACCAATGATGGTAAAACACTTTATTTTACAAGAGATAATGTTAGCAAACGTAATCGACTGAAATATGATAAAAAAGGAACAACACATCTTAAACTCTATAAAGCATCATTAGAAGATGGGCAATGGACCAATATTGTAGAACTGCCATTTAACGACGATGTGTTTTCCACAGGACATCCAAGCTTAAGTCCTGATAACAAAACACTATTTTTCGTTTCGGACCGTGAGGGAGGTTTGGGTCAATCCGATATTTATTCGGTTGCCATTAATGATGATGGTTCTTACGGCGAGCCAGAAAATCTTGGTGAGAAAGTCAATACAGAAGGCCGAGAAATGTTTCCTTTTGTAGCAAAAGATAGTACGCTTTATTTTTCTTCAGACGGTCATCTAAATTTAGGATTATTGGATATTTTTAAATCAAATATCTTAAAAGGTAACCGTAATGACCCAGAGAATATGGGAGCTCCTTATAACAGTGGCTATGATGATTTTGCCTTCTTTGTAAACTCCGACACCAATAAAGGTTATTTTTCATCCAACCGACCAAATGGCAAAGGAAGTGACGATATTTATAGTTTTAACGCACAACAATGTAAAGAAGAGATTGCTGGTGTTGCCAGAGATAGTAAGACCAATATTATTCTTACTGGTGTTACAGTTAGGTTGATTGATGAGACAGGGAAAGTACTTGAAGAAGTAATAACCAATAATGATGGTGCATACACATTTACGGTAGATTGTAATAAAACGTATACGATAGCTGGTAGCAAACCTGATTATAAAGATGGCCAGGAAACTATAACAACGACTGACGATAACGAACATGTAAATACCATAGATTTAGAATTGGAACCCCTTATTATTGATAACCAAATCGTTATCAATCCTATTTTCTTTGATTTTGATAAATCTAACATTAGAACAGACGCTCAATACGAGCTTGAGAACATCGTGGATGTAATGCGCAAACATCCAGAAATGGTTATTAAAATAGAATCGCACACAGACAGTAGAGGTCGTGATAGATATAACATGAAGCTCTCTGACAGGCGTGCAAAATCCACCAGAGATTATATCATTTCTAGAGGTATAGAAGCCAACAGGATAGAAAGTGCCATCGGTTATGGTGAAACACAATTGCTAAATAAATGCGCTAATGGTGTAAAATGTACCGAAGAAGAACATCAATTAAACAGACGCTCCTACTTCTACATTGTTAACGAATAATTTTACCCTCAAAATTACTTAAGTAAAAGCAAGCTCATTTGGGCTTGCTTTTAATTTTATAATAATTAAGTAAATCCTAAATTATTCTTCATATAAAAAGCATATGCTACTTTTATTATTCTATGGATTATGAATAAAATATTTCAGATTTAAATAAACTTTAAAATGAAAAATTTGTGAAGCTAAACAAAGTGCGGAATGAAGCTAATGAAACCTTTGTTATTACACACCTTAAACAAAAACGACCAACGATAAGAGAAGACGTGTTATAATTTTAGAGTTTAACTTCAGCACTCTATCTAAACTATTAAATTGGCTAGAATACCAAACTATATACTAATAAAAAAGCCACAACACAAGCTGTGGCAATTTTTGGCTATTAATCAACTTTTTATGCGGTTTAGCGCTTAATGAAGATATTGGTAAAATACCACTTCCCTTCATTGTTTTGTTCGGCTGAGATATCAAAATCTGTATAATCGCCTTCAATATTATCTTTATGACTTGGGCTGTTTAGCCAAGCATTAACTACGGATTCCGCAGAATTAAAACCATAAGCTACATTCTCTGAAACTATATTAGCATCTGCATTAATCTGTAAGCTTTGTTTTCTCTGAAAGAAATTATCGTGAGATACATTATCTTCTTCTACCATGTAATCTGTATGCGTAAACGCCACAGCTTTGACTGTACTGTGATCGCTTAATGGATTTAATCCCTCATTAATTCTGTGTATATTAATTAGCTCCATGATTTCAATCTCAATCTGTTTTGCTTGAGGTGCAACCGGAACTTCTATAGAATCAATTTGATCTTCTGCAGCACTGTCAGTAGAGCAAGATGTAAAGCCTAAGAGGGTAACGATAGCCAAAAATGGCAATAGTTTAGTCGGTTTCATAAGTAGGGTTTTAGATTTGGGATTACTAATCTAGCCACCTACTCGCAAAAAAAAAAGAAATTCTATAGATATTCGATGAAATACATGTATTTTGTCGTGTTTTTATGTAAAACATCGATGAAATGCAAGATTTTAAACCGTAAAAATGATTTTCGTCGGTTAAAAAATGTTCTTCATCGATAAAGCATAAGTGATAATCAAGGAGACAACCGCTCTATATTCCAGTTATAATTGTCTTGTAATTTATAGCGAATTCTATCATGAAGTCTGTTGGGTCTACCCTGCCAAAACTCTAATTCAATGGGTTTTACAATAAATCCTCCCCAATATTCTGGTCGTTCTATATCCTTGCCTTCATACTTTGCTTCCAAAGCTTTTAGCTTATTCTCTAATTCTGCTCTATCTGCAACCACTTTGCTTTGATTAGACACCAAAGCACTTAACTGACTTCCTCTTGGACGCGATTCAAAATAACCATCACTTAGGTTTTCTGCAATTTTTTCGGTTTGTCCTTTAATGATAATTTGTCGTTCGGCTGAATGCCAAAAAAAAGACAAACATACATTTGGGTTTGCTTTAATCGCCTTTCCTTTTTCACTATTGTAGTTTGTATAAAATATAAAGCCTTCGTGTGTATACTTTTTTAACAGCACTACTCTACTTTTTGGGTAACCGTCTAAGCCAATGGTAGAAATGGTCATGGCATTAGCCTCTTCTACATTAAAATGTGTGTCGACTTCTATAAACCAATCCCGAAACAACTCCATCGGATTGTCCGGTACATTATCTAATAAAAGTTCTCCTTTTTCGTAAGATTTTCTATAATTACTTAGATCTTTTTCCATAGTTCTACGAAGTTAATTCAATATTTTGTTTCTGTCAAAAAAAGTGTAGCTTTGAGTCCCTAACAAATTTTTGCCCTAACATGCACTTTGAAAATTCACCTTTTTCAGAATCACTTAATTATGATAAAATAGTTTTAGATTTTGGCTCTTATTATTTATGTGACGATTTTTTTATTATGGAAGTTAATGAAGGAGAGCACTTTAATTGGGACAAACTCAAAATACTCTTAACGTCACTAAGATCTCATTATGGCAATCATAAAACCTTGGCATATATTTCAAACCGTGTGAATGCCTACTCTATTGATCCTGTACTTTGGTCTTATTTTGATAAAGATGATAGCATTTTAATAGCTGCATCAATAGTGAGCTATAGAGATTCTACCTTTATTAATGCCAATATTGAAAAGCAAATGGCTGCAATACCAATAAAAAGAGCGCATAGTCTTGGTGAAGCGATTGATTGGGTTAAAAATCTTAATGAGTTTAATTAAAATTCAAATGTTTTTCCGTCTTCTGCCAACAAGACGTTGTCAAATTCCTCTTTTGCTTCAGATCTAAACTCTTCATAACCGTTATAACGCGTAGAAAAATGTCCGAGAATCAAGGTCTCCACATTTGCCTTTTTGGCTATAATAGCTGCTTGTCTTGCTGTACTATGTTTGGTACGTTCACAAAGATCCTCGTTTTTATCTAAAAATGTAGATTCATGATAAAGTACAGTTGTATTCTTTATTACAGGTACAATGCTTTCATCATAAACTGTGTCGCTACAAAAGGCATAACTTTGAGATGGCGATGGGTCTTTTGTGACCATTTCATTTTTAATTATAATACCATCGTCATTCTCTACATCTGCACCCTGCTTCAGCTTTCGGTAATAAGCCATATTGATGTTGGCATTTAATACGGCATTAATATCTAACTTACGTTCGTTTTCTTTTTCTTTGAACAAAAATCCGTTGGTATATACGCGATGATGTAAAGGAATAGTATGTACTTCAACTTTATCATCCTCGTAAATCAATTCTGAAGCTTTTGAGGTCAACTCATGAAAGATTAAAGGATAATTTGTCCAAGAATCGGATAATTTTAATTGAAGTGTAATAACTTCTTTTAATCCTTTTGGTCCATAGATATGAAGTTCGGTTTCTCTGGTTAATAAACGAAACGTACTAACCAAACCTACCAAACCGAAATAGTGGTCTCCATGAAGATGAGAAATGAAGATATGCTTTATCCTAGAAAACTTGATTTTATTTCGTCTTAATTCTACCTGGGTGCCTTCACCACAGTCAATTAAAAACATGTGGTTTTTTATTTCTAGAACTTGTGAGGTCGGATTGGTATTGGTACGTGGTGTTGCGCTATGACAGCCTAGTATGGTCAGCTTCATAAATTAAAATCCTAGATCGCGTTCAATATCTTCCATCTCAATAATATCATAGGCTTCCTGTAAGGTCGGTACAATGGCCAACTCATCTGGCATCTGATCCAAATCTGCTTGGCTTGTTACAATTACAAAAGATTTTTTCTCACTACGATGATTATTACTAAGGCGCAAAAATTCAATAACATCTTCTAGTAGAATTTGCTCGAGACTAGATAGTCTTACAATAAGATGATAGTCTTTGTACTTATGATAGCCAACTTCTATGTTATTTACCAAGGTTTTAACTGAAGCCTTTTCTTGTGCAATTATAGTTATGTTTCCGTCTCTATCTACAATCATACTTTACTGTTTAATTTTAGCAGCCAATAGGTAAATAACTGCCATTCTCACGGCTACTCCATTTTCTACCTGATCTAAAATTATGGCCTGTTTAGAATCCGCTACATCACTTGTAATCTCTACTCCACGATTTATTGGTCCTGGATGCATAATTACAATATCCTTATCTAAACCGTCCAACAATTCTTTATTGACCCCAAACTGTTGTGTGTACTCTCTTGTGGTTGGAAAATAACTAATATCCATACGCTCATTCTGAACTCTGAGCATATTGGCCACATCGCACCATTCCAATGCCTTTTTAAGATTGGTTTCAACTTTTACGCCAAGTTCTTTAATGTATTTTGGAAGCAACGTTTTTGGCCCGCAAACCATTACATTAGCGCCTTGTAGTTGTAGGGCGTAAATATTTGAAAGTGCTACCCTACTGTGTAAAATATCTCCGACTATTACAACATTCTTTCCTTTAACCGTACCCAGTTTTTCTCTTATAGAATAGGAATCCAATAAGGCCTGTGTAGGATGCTCATGTGCTCCATCGCCTGCATTTATAATACTCGCATCGACATGTTTAGATAAAAATACTCCAGCTCCCGGATTAGGATGCCGCATTACCACCATATCCACTTTCATGGATAGAATGTTATTTACGGTATCTATCAAGGTTTCTCCTTTTTTAACTGAAGATTGCGAAGCCGAAAAGTTAATAACATCTGCTGAAAGTCGTTTTTCTGCCAATTCAAAAGATAACTTTGTACGTGTGGAGTTTTCGAAAAACAGATTGGCTATCGTTATATCTCTAAGTGAAGGAACTTTTTTAATCGGTCTGTTGATAACCTCTTTAAATTGATCTGCTGTCTCAAAAATCAATTCTATATCTTGTTTGGTAAGATATTTAATTCCCAGTAAGTGATTTACACTTAGTTCGCTCATTTTATTTCTTTTAGCTTTCGGTTCTTGGCTTCTATCATTTATCAATTAAATATACCGCATCTTCTCCTTCATTCTCAACCCAATTGACTTTTACCTTCTGGTTGTCGATTGCATCTACTTGCCGTCCTTTATAATTAGGCTGTATTGGTAAATGCCGACTAAAGCGTCTGTCTATTAATGTTAACAATTCTATATTATTTGGCCTTCCGAACGATTGAATTGCTGTTAATGCAGACCTAATACTACGGCCTGTATATAGTACATCATCTATAAAAACCACATTTTTATCTTCTACTATAAAATCTATTTCTGTTGTATTGGCTTCTAGCGGTTTTTCGCTACGTCTAAAATCATCTCTAAAAAAAGTAATATCTAAATGACCTAACTGAATATTTTTAATCCCATAGTCATTAACTAGCATCTCCGCCAAACGGTCCGCTAAAAACTTACCACGTGGCTGTATCCCAATTAATACAGTTTCAGAAAAATCATCGTGGCTTTCAATAAGTTGGCAAGCCAATCGATGTAGAATTATATTGACTTCCTTAGAGTTAAGTAATACTTTTTGACTCATGTAGTATGCTAACGTTATTGTTGGGCAAAGTTAAATGAAAAATTGTGGATTGCAATGTTTTTCTCGCAAAGTCCTAACGTACAAAACAAATACAATAAAAAAGCCTCCCGGAAATCGGG
Organism: uncultured Flavobacteriaceae bacterium; assembly: GCA_964453045.1. Classification (GTDB taxonomy): domain Bacteria; phylum Bacteroidota; class Bacteroidia; order Flavobacteriales; family Flavobacteriaceae; genus Winogradskyella. The sequence continues at coordinate 86,927 of CAYVNR010000013.1, read as the reverse complement.
AGGCCTTTTTGATTTATTAGGATGAGATTCCTGCCTGCGCAGGAACAAAATTACTTCTTCCCGTCCATTTTATCTTTAAGTGCTTGTAACGCATCGTTTGCATCACCTAAAGTTGGTTTAGCTTCTGCCGCTTGTGCTTCTGCCTTCTTAACAGCTTGCTTAACGATTTTAGCTTCTTCTTCTCTAAATACTGCAGTATGAGATGCTACCACTCTTTTGAATTCTTTATTGAACTCAATGATCTTAAATTCTGCTTCTTCACCTTTTTTAAGTTTAGAGCCATCCTCTTTTTCTAAGTGGCGTTGTGGTACAAAAGCCGTAATATCATCGTTGAATTCTATTGTAGCTCCTTTATCTACTATTTCTGTAATAGCAGCAGTATGAGAAGTACCTAGAGCAAACTCAGTTTCGTACTTATCCCAAGGGTTTTCAGTAGTTTGTTTGTGACCTAAAGATAATTTACGTCCTTCTACGTCTAACTCCAATACTACGACATCTAACTTATCACCTACATTACAGAACTCTGATGGGTGCTTAATCTTCTTGGTCCAAGATAGATCTGAGATATAGATTAATCCATCAATACCTTCTTCCAACTCAACAAAAACACCAAAGTTTGTAAAGTTACGTACAACACCTGTATGCTTAGAACCTACAGGATACTTAGATGTAATATCGGTCCATGGATCTGGCGTTAATTGCTTGATACCAAGAGACATTTTACGATCTTCTCTATCTAAAGTTAAGATTTGAGCTTCAATCTCGTCACCAACAGATACAAAATCTTGAGCAGAACGTAAATGTGTTGACCAAGACATTTCACTAACGTGAACCAAGCCTTCTACACCTTCTTCTACTTCAACGAATGCACCGTAATCTGCAATTACAACAACTTTACCTTTTACTTTATCACCGACTTTTACATCTTCACCTAAAGCTTCCCAAGGATGCTTGGATAATTGCTTAAGACCTAATTGAATTCTCGATTTGTTTTCATCAAAATCAAGGATTACAACATTAAGTTTTTGGTCTAACTCAACAATCTCATTAGGATGGTTGATACGAGACCATGATAAATCTGTAATATGAACTAAGCCATCTACACCACCAAGATCTATAAACACACCATAAGACGTAATGTTTTTCACAGTACCTTCTAAGACTTGTCCTTTTTCTAGTTGACCAATGATTTCTTTCTTTTGTTCCTCAATATCAGCCTCAATAAGTGCTTTGTGAGATACTACGATATTCTTGAATTCGTGGTTGATTTTAACCACTTTAAATTCCATAGTTTTATTAACATACTGATCGTAATCTCTAATTGGCTTCACATCGATTTGAGAACCTGGCAAGAATGCTTCTATACCAAATACGTCAACGATCATACCACCTTTAGTTCTGCATTTTACAAAACCATTAACAATTTCGCCAGTATCGTGTGCGTTGTTTACGCGATCCCATGCCTTGATGACACGAGCTTTTCTGTGAGATAATACCAACTGACCTGTAGCATCTTCGCGTACGTCAATTAATACCTCTACCTTGTCACCAACTTTTAAATCTGGGTTGTAACGGAACTCATTAAGAGAAATTACACCTTCAGACTTTGCATTGATGTCGATAATAGCATCTCTATCGGTAATGTGAATCACTTCACCCTCTACAACTTCATCATCTAAAGTGTCAACGAAATTTTCAGATACTAATTTTTCAAATTCTTCTAGTTTAGTGTCCGCTACTTGCTCGATACCTTCTTCGTAATTGTGCCAATCGAACTCCTTTAAGAATTTTTCTGGATTTGCTTGAGCTTCAGAGACTACTGGAGCTTCAACTGTTTTTGCTTCAGTTGCTTCAACCTCAGCTTGTTGTGTTTCTTTTTCAGACATGTGCTGAATAAAAATTTGTATTCTACTAACCTATAGAAAATAAAGCGATTAGGCTGTAGAAGTGTTTGTTTTGTTTTTATAAATCCTTTTATATTTTCTTTATCGCTAAAAAGGTCTGCAAAAGTACTATATATTATTCTGAAAACCAAATACTAAACGATGTGACATTTTGATTAAGTTAGTGTCATAACAAGCAGTACTAAGATTGATGCCATAAATGTTAAATTTTGGCATATAATTTGGTATATTTACAATACGTATTAACACTAAAATTAAAAACAATAATTATGGTTAGAGAAAAATACCAAGGGGTATTAGACTTAGGACAAACATTAGATATTCAAGATGGTGATGTCAAAGTAGAAGATGGAAAATTGAAGATTTGGGGAACTGCAAAAACGCAATATGAAAAAAACTTATTGTGGGATGCTATTAAAGCCGCTGGCGGTGATAATCCTTCAGATATAATGGCAGACATAAAAGTGGCGGACGAATCTGTTTACGCCAGACACACAGTTGCTTCTGGTGAAACTTTAGGAAAAATAGCTAAACACTATTATGGTGATGCTATGAAGTACAAAGACATCTTTGAAGCCAATACGGATATTCTTAAGAACCCGGATTTAATCCACCCAGATCAGGAATTAATCATTCCTAATCTATAATCAAAAGATTTGAAAATTATAAAAGCGACTTCTTCGGTTACGCTCAGTAATCTAAAGTCGCTTTTTTTTATGCGATAATAGCATTAACTAATTTTATTATACTGTCGAGCTGTGCCTCTATAGTTAAATCCGAATTATCTATCTCAATGGCATCTTCCGCTTTTACCAGAGGGGAATCTTTGCGTGTGGAATCTATACGATCTCTTGTAGTAACATTTTCTAAAACGTCTTCATAACTTAAATTATGTCCGCGTTCAAGTAATTCTTTGTAACGTCTTTGTGCTCTGGTTTCTGCTGAAGCCGTCATAAATATTTTTAGTTCTGCGTCTGGAAACACCACAGTACCAATATCTCTGCCATCCATTACAATACCTTTGTCCTTCCCCATTAGTTGTTGTTGCTCTACTAGTTTTTGTCGGACTTCAGAAATCGTGGCAACTGGGCTAACGTACTGCGATACCTCTAATGTTCTGATTTCTTTTTCAATATTCTTGCCATTGAGGTGAACCTCAGCAAAACCTAAGGCTTCATTAAACTTGAATGTAATATGAATATCATCAAGCTTTTTGATTAATGCTTCAGAATGAAAAAAATCTTCACCTATTAAATTGTTCTCTAGTGCAAAATAGGTAACAGCTCTATACATAGCGCCAGTATCCACATAGATATAGTTGAGCTGTTTTGCCAATTGTTTGGCGATTGTGCTCTTTCCTGTTGAGGAAAATCCATCTATAGCAATAACAATTTTGTTCATACTTTGCATAGTTTATAATAAATGTATTCCGAAAATCCTTTCACAACACGCTAATTTTAATATAATTATTTAACCAAATCTTGCTTTCTATCTCCACCTTCTATTATCCAAATCTATTTGAAGTCCAAAAAAGCTAGTGTTAGCTGCGCTTGTATATCTGGCATGCGTGTAACTAAAGCGTAATTTGTTTAACCGTATAGAGATGCCAGCAGAAATACCAGAGAAATTTCGTTGATCTTCAATTCTTAACTCTTCGGCACGTCTAAAGTTATAGCCCACTCTTAAATTAAACCCCTTTTCTGGCCACAATTCCGCTCCCAAAATTAGATGACGAAGTGCGTTATTGAAAAAACCAACTTTTTCCTGTGTTTGATTGCCATCTAAATCTGTTGTTGCTCTCGCCGGATTTGACACTCCGATTGGCCATTGTTGCAAATTCTCTAATGTTAAATGCCAACGAATCGGTACATTTTCCAAAGTTTGTGACATTCCAAAATTAACCTCAAAAGGTAGTGGTTCATTTTGCCCAGCATAGGTGGTGAATTGAGTACCTATATTTCTTACCGTTAATGCCGCATGAAAATCTAACTTCTCATTAATATACATTACCCCTATATCCACAGCCCCACCAATAGAATTATACTGCTCTAATAATGAGGTGATAACCTTTACATTCGCACCAACGTAAAAATCTGTAAATGGAATATTGTAATTGTATCCCGCTGAAATTGCAGCTTCATTACCGCTAAAGCTTCCTGTGGCATTGCCATTGACGTCATAACCGTCAAACGTACCATAATTAATATAGGTTACACCAAAATGAAATGTTTGAACATGCCTATCCCAAGTATAAGCATACGCAGCAGTTCCGTATGTAATGCCACCTAAATAACTTGAAGCATTTACAGCTAATTGGTTATGCATTTGCCAATTGATTGATGCGGGATTGTATAAGGCTTCCGTAACATCGTAATCGAAATTAGTTATAATTTTACCGCCAAGAGCTGCTTGCCTTGGTGAGGATACCAAATTAAGAAATTGATACGTAGACTCACCACCCAATTGCGCAAACATTGGTAAAGCCAACAGCAAGAAAAATAAGTTGGTAATCCTCTTAATCATAGATTTTGCAAAATAACTAAATCTATCTTAAAACGAGGATATGATTTTTTTATTTTTAACCAGCTTCGCATTTTGACCAAATTCGTGAAACTGACTGTTAAATTGATTTATATTTCAAAATACACAGGAGAGTTTTCGTGAGAGAAGTCCTTTACTGTCTTAACTGTAGTTTTTGCCCAATTTTAATGAGGTTGCTCGTTAACCCATTTAAGCTTTTAATTTGCTCAACTGTAGTTCCATTTTTTCTGGCAATACTGTATAACGTATCACCTTTTTCAACTGTCCAGACAGATATATGGTCTGGTTCTTGCTCTAAGCCTGTTTCTAAAACATTAAGTTTCTGCCCAACCTTAATGGTATTGGATATTAAACCATTTCGTTGTTTCAATTTATCTACCGTTAAACCATATTCCTTAGCCAAACTGTATAATGTTTCTCCACGTTCTACGATATGAAATTCAGAATGACTCTCTGTTTTTTTTACAACCGGCAAGACTTTGGGTTCAATTTCGGCAACATCGAAATTACGCACTCTTAATCGTTGACCTTCACTAACCAAAGTGGTTTCTAAATTATTAACCCGTTTTAGCTCTGTTAAGGTGGTGTTGTTACGATTAGCAATTTCTAAAAGTGTTTCGCCTTCTTTAACAACGTAATAATCGTTAGCCTTAGAATTTGAAGCTACTACTGCTTTAGTTTCTTTTTCGGTTTTTGTAACAACATTATCTTCAAGCTCAACCGGTTTCTTTTTGTCATCTGGATTAACAAAAGTGATTTCGCCTGTAGCAACATTTAATTTTGCAGGTTTTCCATCCAAAATCACATCCTTGTATTCTACCTTATTGTCTTCCTGACTAAAAGCGAGTGCCCCAGCCAATAAAACAACAACAAACGACAAGATTAGCTTAAAGTTTCTTTGCATTCTTAACTTTTTGGTTCGTTATGGCTACATCTAAAACATCACTCATATCCTTAACATAATGAAAAGTTAGGCCTTTTAGATATTCTGGTTTAATTTCTTCAATATCACGTTTGTTATCCTCACAAAGTAAAATCTCTTTGATACGAGCACGTTTGGCCGCCAAAATCTTTTCTTTTATTCCACCTACAGGTAAAACTTTTCCTCGCAATGTAATTTCTCCAGTCATTGCTAAACTCTTCTTTACTTTACGTTGCGTAAACAAAGATACCAAAGAAGTTAACATTGTAACACCTGCACTTGGTCCGTCTTTCGGAGTTGCACCTTCAGGAACGTGAATATGAACGTTGTACTTATCAAATACTTCAGTATTGATTTCAAATTTATCTGCGTTAGCTTTAATATATTCCATAGCAATGGTTGCAGATTCCTTCATTACTTTTCCTAAGTTACCCGTAATAGAAAGATTTCCCTTTCCTTTTGAGAGTATTGATTCTATAAATAAAATATCACCTCCTACTCTAGTCCAAGCCAAGCCCGTTACCACACCAGCAACGTTATTGTTTTCATATTTATCGCGCTCTAGTCTGGGACTTCCTAAAACCTCAATTACATCTTCGTTAGTAACCTTAACATTGTACTCCTCCTCCATCGCAATATTTTTAGCAGCATAACGTACCATTTTTGCAATTTGCTTTTCTAATCCCCTAACACCAGATTCGCGTGTGTAACCTTCAACAATTTTTTCTAATTGTGGTTTTCCTATTTTAAGTTTTGAAGTATTTAGACCATGCTCTTTTAATTGTTTTGGCAATAAATGGCGTTTGGCAATTTCAACTTTCTCTTCAATAGTATAACCTGTTACGTTTATAATTTCCATACGATCTCGTAGTGCAGGCTGAATGGTATTTAAACTATTGGATGTTGCTATGAACATTACTTTAGACAAGTCATAACCCATCTCCAAGAAATTGTCATAGAATTCATTGTTTTGCTCTGGATCCAATACTTCTAACATTGCTGATGATGGATCTCCCTGATGACCAGACGATAACTTATCAATCTCATCTAAAACGAAAACTGGATTTGATGTTCCTGCCTTTTTTAAACTTTGAATGATTCTCCCTGGCATTGCACCAATATAGGTTTTTCTGTGTCCACGGATCTCGGCTTCGTCACGCAATCCACCTAATGAAATTCGCACATATTCTCTACCTAAAGCCTCAGCAATGGACTTACCAAGCGATGTTTTACCAACACCTGGTGGTCCATACAGGCAAAGTATTGGAGATTTCATGTCATTTCGAAGTTTCAAGACCGCTAGATATTCTATAATTCGTTTTTTTACATCGTCTAACCCAAAATGGTCGCGATCCAAGATTTTCATAGCACGTTTTAAATCGAACTTATCCTCACTAAATTCATTCCAAGGCAAATCCAAAAACAAGTCTAGGTAATTACGTTGAATGGAATACTCAGCAACTTGAGGATTCATGCGTTGCATTTTTGCCAATTCCTTATCAAAATGGGCCTTTACTTTTTCGTCCCAGAGTTTTTCTTTGGCACGAGCTTTCATATCTTCAATTTCCTCACCAGAAGATACTCCTCCACCCAATTCTTCTTGAATGGTTTTCATTTGTTGATGCAAGAAATATTCACGCTGTTGTTGGTTCATATCGCTCTGCACCTTACTCTGAATATCATTTTTAAGCTCTAACTTTTGATATTCAAGATTCATATATTTTAAAGTTTGAAGGGCACGTTCCTTAAGATCATTGATCTTCAATAGTTCTTGCTTTTCTTCAACTTTAAGGTTCATATTAGAAGACACAAAATTCACTAAGAACGAGTTACTTTCAATATTCTTAATGGCAAAGGTAGCTTCAGTGGGAATGTTTGGGCTTTCCTTTATAATTTCGAGCGATAAATCTTTTATAGAATCAATAATTGCATTGAACTCTTCATTATCGCCAGCAGGTTTAACTTCTGATAAATCGGAAATTGTGGCTGTTAAATAGGGTTTCTCTGCAATGACCTCATTAACCTCAAAACGTTTCTTGCCCTGAATAATAACTGTGGTGTTTCCGTCTGGCATTTTAAGCACTTTTAAAATTCGTGCTACCGTACCAGTTTTGTATATGTCTTTTGCCGTTGGATTTTCAACCGCTTCATCTTTTTGAGATACAACACCAATAACTTTTCCGCCTTTATTAGCATCATTGATGAGTTTTATCGATGTATCTCTCCCTGCTGTAATCGGAATGACTACACCTGGAAATAATACGGTATTTCTCAACGGTAAAATGGGTAAGGATTCTGGTAAAGATTCGCTGTTAATCAATTCTTCATCTTCAGGTGTCATTAATGGAATTAATTCTGAATTTTCATCAAAATCCTGAAATGACAAACTGTCAAGTCCTAAAATTTTTTGTTTTGCCATACTATAGTTTAAGCCATTCTGTCATTAAATACTCACAGTCTGGCATTTGTTTAAATGTATTAATATTTAACTTTATATTGAATATCAATAGTTTATAAGATATTCAAAGTTATTCACACCTATATAAATTCAATTGTTATGCCATTATCTTTAGAAAAAATTAAAAGTTTTTTTATCAAAACTGTAACACTTAGTGAAACCTTTCATCTATGGAGTAAAGCAATTGTTTTTTGAAATCAACCAATCAAGATATCGAACAGTTACTATTGCTTTGTAAATCTAGTAACCAACATGCACAGTTGGAAGTTTACAATAGATATAACAAAGCCATGTATAATACAGCCCTAAGGATTGTTAAAGATTCTTTTAAGGCTGAGGATATAATGCAAGAGTCTTTTTTGACGGCATTTACAAAACTGAATACACTAGAGGATACCAAATTATTTGGTGCGTGGTTAAAACGAATTGTAGTGAATAATAGTATTGCGCACTACAATAAAGCTGCTAAGCAAAACGAAGTACCTTTAGAAACGGTAATGTACAAAGTTGAAGACGACAACGGCATTGAAGAGCGTAACCAAAATACTGATAAAGTAAAACAAATAATGAGCGTAATGAAAACCTTAAAACCTAACTATAGTATGGGCTTGACTCTACATCTCATTGAAGGTTACGATTATGAAGAAATCTGTGACATTATGGATATTTCTTATGCAAATTGTAGAACATTAATTTCTAGGGCAAAAGAAAGCTTACGTAAAAAACTAATGCAATCAGCCTAAACTAAAAAGTTATGCAAAACGATAACATAGACGATTTATTTAATAACCTTAAGGGTGAATTTGATATGAATGAACCTCGTGAAGGCCATAAAAATCGGTTTTTGGAAAAACTGAAAGCTAATGAAACTGCTTCAAGTGATGTTGAAAAATCTAGCTTCAACTGGAAACCTTTCTTGGCTATTGCAGCGTCTTTAGCAATCTGTTTTGCAGTATTCACTACTGCGCAAAATGAACCAGAAGCATTAGACTTGGCGAGTGTTTCATCAGAAATGTCTGAAACTCAAGATTTTTTTACAGCAACTATTGAAGCTGAATTAAAAAAGTTGAACAACGAGCGTTCCCCTTTAACAGAGCAGATTATTACCGATGCCATAAGCCGCATAGATTTATTAGAAAAAGAATATCAAAATTTAAAAAACGATTTAACTAAAAGCAATAAAGACCAACGTGTAATCTATGCCATGGTCAATAATTTTCAAAATAGAATTGACATTTTAAATACCGTTTTAGAACAAATCGAAACGATTAAACAATTAAAAAACAACAGCAATGAACCAAAAAATACAATTTAGATTAGCTCTATTGATTTTGTTAATGCCATTTATAGCATTAGCCAACACAGCAATAGAAGCTGCGAAAACAACCAAAGAGCGAAATATTAAAAAATCGTTTGATGTATCTTCAAACGCTACCTTAAAAGTGAATAATAGTTTTGGGAACTTAGATATTATAACTTGGGATCAAAATAAAATTGATTTTAACATTACTATAAAAGTCACAGGAAACAATGCTGAAAAAGTTCAAGACAGATTAAACCGAATCGATATAGAATTCTCATCCAGTAACGATTTGGTGTCTGCAATTACAAAAATTGAAAAGAACAAAAAGAATTGGTGGAACTGGGGAAAAAAGATGAACTTAAAGTTAGAAATCAATTATATCGTTAAAATGCCCATAACAGGCAATGTAGATATAAGTAACGATTACGGATCTATTAGCTTAGACCGATTAGAAGGTAGGGCAAAAATCACCTGCGACTATGGAAAAATTACAACTAAAGAACTCATGTCTGACAATAATGAAATTAGATTCGATTACACTAACCATAGTTATTTTGAATATATAAAAAGTGGGGAAATTTATGCAGACTACAGTGGATTTACCGTAGCTAAAGCTGAAAATTTGAAACTCAATGCCGATTACACCAAATCAGTAATAGAAGTTGCTGAAAATGTAGAATACATTTGTGACTATGGGTCTTTAAAAGTTGAGAATGTCAATAATTTGGATGGCAATGGTGATTATCTTTCACTAAGGCTAGGCAACGTATATAAAAATGTAAGAATTAGAACTGATTACGGATCTTTAAAAATAGACCGAATGGCTTCTAAAGCACAAAATATTGACATCAATTCAGAATTTACAGGAATAACCATTGGTTATGATGCAGGCTATAATTTTGATTTTGATATTGACTTAGAATATGCATCGTTGCGCGATTCCGACAATTTTAATTTTACTAATAAAGAGGTTGATGGCTCAGACAAAAAATATAATGGATATCACGGCGCCAAAGGCTCAGGTAATATGGTAAGGATAAAATCTGAGTACGGAAGTGTAAGCTTTAAACAGCAATAATTACAATAGATGTCACTTCGAGTGCACTCTGTGTCACGAATATAAAAGACAGAAAATCTCTCACTAGACTTAGCAGTGAGTATATAAATAGAACAATCAATAAAAAACGAACAAAAACCAAACAATTAGAACAATGAAACTTTTAAAATCAATTACAGTACTAGCCTTTGTATTATGCGCCACAACTACACATGCGCAATGGAAAAAAATTAAGGGGGATGGCAACATTACTACCATAACGAGATCAACAGGCTCTTACGATGGTCTAAAGGCTGCTGGACCTATGGACTTTAAATTGGTAGAAGGCAAGGAAGGTGAAATTACTATCGAGGGCGATGCCAATCTTATGGAATATATCATTACAGAAGTAAAAGGTGGGAAACTTGTGGTTAAAACTAAAGATGGTGTTAACCTTAAACCTACAAAAACTATAGTTGTAACCGTGCCATACGAGTCTATTGAATTAGTTTCCTTAGCAGGTTCTGGCGATATTGAAAACTCTGGTACTATTAAAGCAGACGATTTTGATGTGTCATTAGCAGGCTCTGGTGATATTGAACTTAGAGTGGATTCAAATTCAATTGATAGTAGTATTGCAGGCTCTGGTGATATACACTTAAGTGGTTCTACAACAGATTTAACCACGAAAATTGCAGGGTCTGGTGATTTTGATGGTGAGGACTTGGGTAGTGTCAATGTGACTGTAAAAATAGCTGGCTCAGGTGATGCTAATGTGGTTTGCAATGGTAATCTAAAAGCTAGAATCTCTGGTTCAGGCGATGTTAGGTATTCTGGCAAACCCACTAATAAAGACACTAAAATTTCAGGCTCAGGTAGCGTGAGTAATTAATAGCTAAATCAACCAAAATTTGAAAAGGGCAAGCATAATGCTTGTCCTTTTTGTTTTAGTACCCAAAATATGACATTTGTTTAAGTAAGACAGACAAATCACGATGCCCGCTTTGGCACTCTAAAAAGTAAAATAATACCTAGTAAAAAGAATACGAATAAGAATAGAATAGAATTGCGCATGCTGCCTGTTATTTGATCTATGAAACCATAAATGAGCATTCCTATAACTATACCTATCTTTTCTGCAACATCATAAAAACTAAAATAAGATGTGGTATCTTCTGTTTCTGGTAAAAACTTAGAGTATGTAGATCTTGCTAACGATTGAATACCTCCCATTACCAACCCAACCAATGAAGCTGCAATATAAAACTGAATGGGAGTTTCCATAAAATAGGCATAAAAACACAATGCCATCCAAATAAAATTAACAGCAATAAGTGTTTTGATATTTCCAAATTTTGATGAAGCTCTGGATGTTAAAATTGCTCCAACTATTGCTACAACTTGGATCACTAAAATACTAACGATTAACCCTGTGGTTTTGGCATCATCATCTCCCCAAGCAATTTCTTCTTCACCGAAATACACAGCTACCAACATAATGGTCTGAACTGCCATGCTAAATACAAAAAACGCATAGAGATAACGTTTTAACCTGAGGTCTTCCTTTAGCTCATTCCATACCCCTTTTAACTCTTTAAAGCCGTTAAAAATAATAGATTTGGTTACTTTATGACCAGAAGATACGCCTTTAGGTAAAACATAAAATGTATACTGACTAAAGAGTGCCCACCAAATACCTACGGTTATAAATGAAACCTTCATAGCTTCAAAAGATGCACTGTTTTTAGCTTCTTCTAAAGCTTTAGCTATTTCTGCTTCAGTCCCATTTTCCATGATGGTTGAAGAAATACTTATATCAAAACCGAACAAATCTGGTTTCATAACCATGGCAAGGTTAATTATCAGTAGTAGCACACTACCTAAATATCCCATGCTAAATCCTTTTGCACTAATACGATCTTGTTGTTCTGGATAAGCAATGTCCGGCAAGTAAGAATTATAAAACACCAAACTTCCCCAATAGCCAATAAGCCCCATAAAATAAAACAATAGACTAATGTGAATGCGTTCTAAACTAAACCAATATAAACCTATACAACCTGCCGAGCCTACGTAACAAAAGAATTTCATGAAATTTTTCTTGTTACCAACATAATCAGCAATACCTGACAGAATCGGTGATAGAATAGCCACAACCAAAAATGTAAATGCTGTTACAAAAGTGATGAGCGCAGTACTTTTAAACTCATATCCAAAAGCTGTAACTTTCTTAATTTCTGAGATAAATAATGCTGAATAAAAAATCGGAAATATTGAAGAAGCAATGGTTAGCGTATATACCGAGTTTGCCCAATCATAAAACGCCCATGCATTGAGAAGCTTTTTGCTTCCTTTTTTAAGTTCTCCCATAATAATTAATTAAAAAAGCTGCCCTAATTGATCAGCTTCTAAAATAGTTAATTATTATTAACCTATAATGGATTTATTGGTCTAAATGAAGTAACACCAAATTTTTTAGCCTCAGCTTTCGCTTTTGGTGCTAATTGCTGTAAATTTTCAATCCTTGAGTCGTTACTTGGGTGTGTGCTTAAAAATTCTGGTGGTGCTTGTCCTCCACTATTTGCTTTCATACGCTTCCAAAGTTCAGCAGCTTCGTCTGGGTTATAACCAGCTATAGCCATTAAAATAACTCCTATTTTATCAGCTTCGGTCTCATGGCTTCTACTAAAAGGTAACATACCACCGACATTACTTGCCAATCCATAAGCCTGCATCCACATCTGTTGCTTTTCAGCTGTTTGGCTTCCTGTGGCTACTGCTACTGCTACACCGCCAGCTTGTTGTAACATTCCTGAACTCATACGTTGCTGACCATGGTTTGCCAGTGCGTGTGCAACTTCGTGTCCCATAATTGCTGCTATACCAGTTTCGTTTTGTGCTATTGGAAGAATGCCAGTGTAAAATGCAATCTTTCCACCTGGCATACACCAAGCATTGACTTGCTCAGATTCTATAAGTTTATATTCCCATTTATAATCGTCTAGATAACCTTGATGACCATTTGCATTTAGCCAACGTTCTGCAGCAACTGCTATACGTTGACCAACACGAGTAATCATTTCTGAGTCTTTGGTACCAGTTATAACCTTACTTTCACTTAATACTTGATTATATTGTGCAAATGAAGAAGGGAATAATGTGTCATTAGATACAAACGCCATTGTTTTTTTACCCGTAAACGGATTTGTTGCGCAAGACACAATAACAATAACCCCTATAGTTAATATTGTTTTTTTAATATTCATAGCTAATGGTTTTAATTATATAATTACTAAAATACAAAAATCAGTCCGTATTTATATGACACCAATATAATTAACAAGTCACTAGGATTTTATCTCTTTTCCCAAAATATGTAATTCAGAAAAATTCTTATCTACAACAATGGACTCTATACCGTTTACTTTTAAACTTTTAGGGTCTATCTTTTCATTATCTAATTGGACCTCTACAATATCAAAAGGCAAACCATGAAGTTGAATATTAAACGTATCGTAAGGTGTTACAAACTTCCCTTCTTTATACTGACTGATAATCAATTCATTTGTGCGACCAGTAAGCGTAAAGTTTCTAAGACTATATCTACCTTTTGTATAATCATAACCATCATTGGCATCGCTGTATAATTCGCTCTCTTCTTTGCCTTCTTTATAGTAGACATCTAATGTAATCTCTTTAATTTCCTTTTCACCAACATATTGCTGTATCGGGTATTTAGGAATTATAGCTCCTTCTTTAATAAAGATTGGCATGCTGTCAATATCTGCATCTACCCACATTTCCTTACCTCCTTTTATGACTTCATCATTCCAAAAATTATACCAATTACCTTTTGGTACATACATGCGCCTACCTTTTGCATTAGGCTCTAAAACTGGACAGGCCAAAATCTGTTCACCGAAAATGAATTCATCAGTTCTGTAATGGGTATGTACGTCGTCTTGGTCGAACAATACCAAAGATTTTAATAATGGAGTTCCATGGTCTACATAATTCCAAAACGCAGTATATAAATAAGGGAGCAACTGATACCTAATTTCGATAAACTTTTTAACAATATCCGTGACATCTTCACCAAAAGCCCATGGTTCTTGATCTCCGTGGTCACCAGAAGAATGTACCCTAAAAAACGGATGAAAAATACCAAGCTGAATCCAACGTGTAAATAATTCTCCTTGTGGTTGCTCTGCAAATCCACCAATATCACTTCCCACAAAACCAAAACCAGACATTGCCATTCGCTGTGCTTGAATGTTAGCAATCCATAAATGCTCCCAAGTAGCAACATTATCTCCTGTCCAGGTAGACGTATAGCGCTGTGTCCCAGAATATGCAGCACGCGTAATAACAAATGGTCGCTTTGGATAAGAATATCGTTTTACACCTTGATATGTGGCCCTTGCCATTTGCATGCCATAAATGTTGTGTGCTTTTCTATGGCTACAAGGATTGCCATCATAATCATGGCGCACGTCATCAGGAAAGGTTTTGTTGGGCACTTCCATAACTGCTGGCTCATTCATATCGTTCCAAACTCCTTTGACACCCACTTTTTCAATAAGTTCCTTAAAAAGTCCAGACCACCATTCTCTGACTTCAGGATTTGTAAAGTCTGGGAAATAGCACTCACCAGGCCAAACCTTTCCCTTCATATAATCGCCATCTGCGCGCTTACAGAAATAGTCTTTGTCTAAGGCTTCCTTAAAAACGGAATACTCTTTATCTATTTTAATTCCCGGGTCAATAATAACAACAGTTTTAAAGCCATCTGCTGCCAATTCATCAACCATACGCTTTGGATCTGGAAAATGGTTTTTGTCCCAAGTAAAACAACGAAAACCATCCATGTAATCAATATCTAAATAAATAGCATCGCACGGAATCTGCAATTTTCTGAATGTAGATGTAATGTCTTTAACTTTACTTTCGGGATAATAACTCCATTTACATTGATGAAAACCCAAGGCCCATAGTGGCGGCAATAAATGAGGTTTTCCTGTTAAATCCGTATAGCTTTCCACAACTTGATTCATCCTTGGCCCATAGAAGAAATAATAATTCATCTCGCCTCCCTGTGCCCAAAAGCTGGTTACGTTTCGTCTTTCGGTTGCGAAATCGAAACTGGTTTGAAACGTATTGTCAAAAAATATACCATAAGCCTTGCCACTATGTAAGCCTGTATAAAACGGTATCGCTTTATAGATAGGATCAGTATCTTTTCCGTAAGCATAAGAATCTGTTACCCAATTGGTATAGCGTTTACCTCTTAAGCTCAGATGATTGGGTTTATCGCCAAGTCCATAATAGCTTTCACCATCGTTGGACACTTTGCTCATTTTTACAATATTTCCACCATGTTGATAATTTTCTTCCCAATGAAAACCAGATTCATCCTGATTGATTAAAGTGTTATCCTTAACATCATATATAGAAACCCTTAGACTTTCTTTAGAAATCTCGCATCGTAATTTTGATGTGGTAATCTCATAGTGGTCTTTTTTCTCTTCGATTTCTAATTTATTATAACCAGTACTTGCATACTTAGTAATGGCATAAGAAAAATCATTACTAAAGCTACCAATAGTGGTATACCTAAAGCGTAAAACACTATCCCGAACTACGGTTAATTGTAGTACTACATCATTATCTGTAGAAAAATATAAGGTGTCTACATCCTTTTTAAAATCTATTATTTTCGAAGGAAATAAATTTCCTTTATGCTCTAATTCCGTGTTTACAATCATAGTTAGATTTGTATAAAATTGCTTGTAAAAAAACGGAAAAAATTGCAGGTAAAAAAACCTTTAAAACTTTAATTAGCACGAATTGTTAACTATATCGTTTTCGGAAAATATCTTACGACCCCTAAAACGATAAAACCTCACAAGATTTGGAATCCGTGAGGCTTTATATACTTAGAACACTTTTATTTTTTAGCTCTAGGTTTTGTTTTTTGCTTCGTAGCTGTTTTAGATTTAGTCTTAACAGTGGTTGTACTTTTAGGCTTACGTTTGGTTGGCTCCAAATATTTAAAAACTACCATGCCTAAAGGTGGGATATCTATGTCTATAGAATAATCTCTAAAATGCCAAGGATCAGTTTTGGCTGTTTTCATCTTGTTCTTATAATTAGCACTTCCATAATAGTTTTTGGCATCACTATTAAAGATTTCTTTCAACTTTCCTTTTCTGGAAATACCTAATCTATAATTCTCTTGTGGTACGGGAGTCATATTACAGGCAATGACCAAATCATCCTTTTCATGTTTTCCTTTTCTAATATATGTGAAAACAGAATTTTGTGCATCACTATGATCTATCCATTCAAAACCTTCTGAAGTGAACTGGTTCTCGTAAAGTGCAGGTTCACTCTTGTATAGTTTGTTCAAATCTTTAATAAGCTGCTTAATTCCCTTGTGAGGTTCGTACTGCAGCAAATACCAATCGAGACCTGTTTTAAAATTCCATTCACTACTTTGTCCAAATTCAGCTCCTTGAAACAGCAGATTACCTCCTGGATGCGTAAACATATAACTGTACAACAATCTTAGATTGGCAAAACGTTGCCATTCGTCTCCAGGCATACGTCCTAAAATAGAACGTTTACCATAGACCACTTCGTCATGACTTAACGGTAACATAAAGTTTTCCGTAAAAGCATAAGTCATTGAAAATGTTAAATCATTTTGATGAAAACGTCTGTACACAGATTCCTTGCCAAAATATTCCAGCGTATCGTGCATCCATCCCATCATCCACTTCATACCGAAGCCCAATCCTCCCAATGAGGTCGGTCTAGAGACCATTGGAAATGCTGTTGATTCTTCTGCTATGGTTTGCACATCTGGAAAATTAGAATAAACGGCTTCATTCATTTCTCTTAAAAATGATATAGCCTCTAGATTTTCTCTGCCACCATACATATTGGGTTCCCATTGTCCATCATCTCTACTATAATCTAAGAAAAGCATTGATGCCACAGCGTCTACTCGTAATCCGTCAGCATGGAATTGATCTAACCAATAGATGGCATTACTGATTAAGAAAGATTTTACTTCGTTGCGCCCATAATTAAAAATTAAACTTTTCCAATCGGGATGATAGCCTCGTCTTTTATCTGGGTGCTCATAAAGTGCCGAACCGTCAAAGAAACCTAGCCCATGTGCATCTTCAGGAAAATGTGATGGTACCCAATCGAGAATAATACCAATATCATTTTGATGCAGTTTATCGATCAATAATTTAAATTCTTCGGGCAATCCAAAACGCGATGTGGGCGCAAAGTATCCTGTAAGTTGATAACCCCAAGAGGGATCGTACGGAAATTCCATCACTGGCATTAACTCTACGTGGGTAAAATTCATGTCTTTAACATAAGACACCAGCTCATCTGCCATTTCCTCGTAAGTCATAAAACGATCTTCGGCTCCCTCTACTTGTTTCTTTTTCCATGAGCCTAAATGAACTTCATAAACGGAATAAGGTGCATCTAAAGCATTGTGCTTTTCACGTTTTTTCATCCATTTGCTATCTTTCCACTTATAAGATTCTTCCCAAATTATAGATGCTGTTTTTGGCGGATGCTCTGAGCGCTTGGCGTAAGGATCTGCTTTTTCAGTCTTTACATTGCCATGGTTACTTTGTATTTTATATTTATAAGCCTCACCCTTTTTTGCGCCCGGTATGAAACCTTCCCAAATACCACTACTATCCCACCTTACATTGAGTTGGTGCGTGCCTTCAACCCAAAAATTAAAATCCCCGATTACAGAAACCGCTTTGGCACTTGGAGCCCAAACAGCAAAGTATACGCCTTCCACACCATTGACCGTCATAATATGCGATCCAAATTTTTCATATAAGCGATAATGCTTTCCTGCTTTAAAAAGATTGATATCAAAATCTGTGAAGCGACTATGTGGTATTACTTCTGCCATAAATTAACTGTTAATGATGTTAGAAATTCCTTTTAATGGAATGACTGCCCAACGTGGGCGAGAATTGAGCTCATAACCCAATTCGTAAATTGCCTTTTCGAGCATGGCGTATTTTAGTAAAAATATACGCTCTTGATTATAACCTATATTTAGATTTGCTTCTTGAACATTAGACACGTAAGTACCTAAAAATACAGACTTTAAGTATCGGTAGAGTATTTCCCCAGCTTCAAAAAGATCTTCTTGTTCATGCTTGTATAAATCTAAATTATTGAAAATGGTGGCATAAATGGCATAATGGAACGATCGGAATAAACCAGCTATGTCCTTAAGCGGTGGTTGCTTTACCTTACGGTCTCTGATGGTGCTTTCTGGTTCGCCTTCAAAATCCAATATATAAAAGTCATCATCCTTTACCAAAACCTGACCTAAGTGATAATCGCCATGTACTCTTATACGCTCGCCTTTTAGCTTCGTCCAATCGAAATCCACAAAACGCTTTCGTATAATATTTTTCTTTTCTAAAAATTCGTTGGCAAGTTGCAATGCTAAACCGTCTAGCTTATGTAAGCTATTCTCAATGGTGTTTAACCTATTTTGAAATTGATACAATAATCTATTCTTCAGCCAGACTTCGTAATCACCATTAAAGTGTGAAGGTGTAAAAGCTGTATCCTCAAATTCACTCCCTAATGCGATATGCATTTCGGCCGTACGTTTTGCCAAAGTCTGTATTTTAAGAAAAATATTGAGCCCCGCCCAATCGATAATCTGTGGTGGTACATCTGTAATTTCCAACCGGCCAAAATCCTCAGTGTTGGGCAAGTGTGAAATTACAATATTTTTATACTCTAGATTGGAAAATACTTTATGTAATTCCCTAAGCATATAATCCCAAGCATCACCTTCGTTTTGCACCATTTGCTGCATTAAACCTATGGTGATGTTGGTATTATCACTATCTTTAATCTGTATACTTCCCAAGTAAGCTGGTGTGTTTTTATAGTCTTTCTTGTCTGAAAGGAAACGACTCATTTCGTAATCTGGGTTACGGTCTGCATAAATACGTCTAAAGAACTTTAGCACGTACTCCTCATTGTATACTATAGATGTATTGCTCTGCTCAAGCCCCATAAATCGAGAGGTTTGGTATTCGCAATCTTTGAATAAATCACTCTTATGATAACTAACACGTGTTTTATCCTTTGGCATTGCCGTTAAAATACGCTCAAACACGACTTTTCTAAAGGCTTCGAGATTAATGGCATCGATGATAAAGCCTTCTTGATTTTGAATGCTTATTGGTAGTATTCTGTCGTCTTTTGCGAAGCTTTCGTCCGATACGAATGCTATTGGCAAAAAATAATGTTGGTAAAAAGCTTCAACAAAATTGACCTCTAATATTAAACCGTAGTAAACCTCGCCGTGCTGTTGAATTCTAAAATATTCTGCCAATTCTATATACTTGAGCTTGCTGGCCTTACCTCCATACCAACGTTGCCTAACAATATAATCTTCTAACACATCGGACAAGAATACTTTAATAAACTCCTTATTTTCTAGAAGTTCTTCCCACTTATCATTAAAATTATAAGGAGGTTGCAAAGTGGTAGTTTTTGTCGATTTCTTAGCCATACTATTTAGTTATCTTAAAGATATGAAAAGGAAGAGTTGGATGCAACTCCACGTAATTCCACTCGTTATACCACGTGTAACTATTTCCTGTAACTAAATCTGAAACCGAAACAGGTTGGCCTTGATGTAATTGTAATTCTTCCAAAGGAAGCTGAACGTTATCTCGCTGTGGATAGTGATGGTCTAAACTGATGACTATTAAGAGTTCATTAGTTTTGTCAGCATTCCACTTGTAGAAGGCTATCAAGTTGTCATTATGAATGTTGCAAAACTTTATATTATTTGTTTGTTGCAAAGCCTCATTATTATGACGAATGGCATTGATTCTAGAAATTAAAAGTGTGAGTTTGTTTTCCTTAAACCAATCGTAATGACATACCTGAAATTTTTCAGACATATAATACTCCTCTTTCCCAGGAATGGCAGCATCGATCATTTGTTCAAATACTGGACCATAAATACCGATATTGGAACTTAATGTAGCTGCAAGAACATAGCGTTGGATGTACTTAGATTCATTTGCCCCTTGTAGGTGATAAGGGTTAATATCTGGCGTATTTGGCCAAAAATTAGGACGCATATATTCACGCTGGTCCGTTTGTGTGAGTTCGGTTACATACTCTATAAATTCCTGTTTTGTATTTCTCCAAGTAAAATAGGTATAGGATTGCGAATAACCTTCTTTTGCCAAGCGTTGCATAACCTTTGGCCTTGTAAATGCTTCAGCCAAAAAGATGACATTTGGATGCTTCTTTTTAACTTCAGAAATGAGCCAGTTCCAAAAATAATAGGGTTTGGTGTGCGGATTGTCTACTCTAAAAATATTGATCCCACAATCTACCCAATACAACATGGTATCTAAACACTCTTTCCAAAGGTTTTTATAATCTTTACTTTCCCAATAAATTGGTAATATATCTTGATACTTTTTTGGCGGATTCTCTGCATATTGTACAGTACCGTCTGGCCTCCATTTAAACCAATCTGGATGATCCTTTACCCATGGATGATCTGGTGCAGCTTGTAAGGCGTAATCCATGGCAACTTCAATTCCTAAATCTTTAGCCTTTTTAATTAAACGCTTAAAATCAGTAACAGAACCTAATTGAGGATGTAAATCTTTATGCCCACCTTCTTTAGAACCAATTCCCCAAGCAGAACCTACATCTCCTTCTTTGGCATCTGTGGTGTTGTTTTTACCTTTACGGTTGACTTCGCCTATGGGATGTACAGGTGGGAAATACAACGTATCGAATCCCATTTCTGAGATTCTTGGCAACAAACGTTCACAATCTTTGAATGTACCATGAACTCCTTTTTTCTCTGAAGCCGAACGAGGAAAAAACTCGTACCAAGTACTAAATAATGCTTTTTTTCGATCTACATAAACCTGTAATTCTTTGGTTTCATTTGCTAGATGTTTTTCTGGATATTTATAAAAAATATCATGAAGCTTTATACCTCTAGCTTCATTAATGGCTTTATTGTAATATTTTTCGTTACCAAATGCATCTATACATTCTTGTAAATATTTCTTTTCGTTAGATGTTACTTTTTCCAATAAAGGCTTTAGAAATGTGATACCTTCAAGCAATTCAGATTTTACGTGCTGGTTATCCTCTATTTTTCGCTCAATACCATGTTGCCAATTCAGCGCATAATCTACCCAACCTTGTACTTTGTATGCATAAAATCCTTGCTTATCTACAGTAAATGATGCTTTCCATTCATCATTCCCAACCAGATGCATCCTAGCCTCACTCCATTTTCGCTCTTTTTCGTGTTTGTAAAGTACAGATGCAGCAATAACATCGTGACCATCTGCAAGAACATTAGCATCTACATTGACTATTTCATCTACAATACGTTTTATAAAAAATTCCCCACAGTCAATTTGAGGTTTAACAGCTTCTATAACTACTCGTTTTTGGTTATGCATAGTGTTGGTTAAATGTTGATTAAGTTGCGAAATTACTATAGATTATCCATATATGAAAGCTATTCTACGGCTATAAACTCCTACAACGTTTGAAATTGGGAATAAATCTCTGGAAGATAATTTATTTTGTTTAAAAATTAACTTGGCGCCCTCTTTTTTCTAAAAAAGGGAATTACTTATTGTATGATAGTTCTCGAAGGTATAACAGCATCTTTTTTAACTACGACAATTCCGTCTTTAATGAAATAACTATCCGTTTCAATGTCTTTTAAATGCCTACCGCCATTAATCCGTACGTCATCTCCTATCCTACAATTTTTATCCAAAATGACGTTTTTAATAAAGCACCGCTCACCTATCCCCATAAAAATTTTAATTTTTTTCTCTTCTATTTCCTCTAAGGATTCATAAAAGTCGTTACCCATCATATAGCAATTTATCACTGTGGATTCAGACCCAATTCTGGATCGAATACCAATTACCGATCGTTCAATCTTAGCAGCATGAACGAGACAACCTTCAGCAATAACGGTCTTGTCGAGAAGTGTCCCTGATACTTTAGAGGTTGGTAAAATTCTTGCATTGGTATAAATACGTTTATTATTATCGTACAAATTAAATTGTGGAATACTATCTGTCAATCCTAAATTAGCTTCAAAAAACGAATCAATATTTCCAATATCGGTCCAATAGCCCTCAAACTGATAACTTACCGTTTTATGTTTCCCAATTGCGTTGGGAATTATTTCCTTTCCGAAATCTACAGTCCCGGGTTCTTTCATCAATTTGACCAACAAATCCTTGTTGAAAATATAGATACCCATAGATGCTAAATATAGCCTACCACTATTTTGCATGGCTTCACTGACGTTAGATTCCCATTCTGGTAATAAGGAAGCATCTGGTTTTTCTATAAAAGATGTTATAACGTTGTTTTCATCGGTTTTCATAATACCAAAAGATGTAGCGTCTTTGGCATTAACAGGTTGCGTAGCTATAGAAATCTCTGCACCGCTTTGCTCGTGAGCCTCTATCATATTATTAAAGTCCATTTGATAAAGCTGATCCCCAGACAAGATCAATGCATATTCAAAATCGTGTTGTAAAAAGTGGTGCATACTTTGACGAACCGCATCTGCCGTACCTTGAAACCACTCATCGCTATGTATGGTCTGTTCTGCAGCTAAGACATCTACAAAAGCTGAACTAAAGAAACTGAAATGATAAGTGTTTTTTATATGCTTGTTTAGCGATGCCGAATTAAACTGGGTTAAAACATACATACGCTTAATATTTGAATTGATACAATTGGATATGGGTATATCCACTAGCCTATATTTTCCGGCTATGGGGACTGCAGGCTTGGATCTATTCTCGGTCAATGGATATAGTCTAGACCCTTGTCCACCACCTAAAATAATACTTAAAACTTTGTCGTTAATCATTGCTTCTTTATTAGAGATTTATATATAGCTTCTGTTTGCTTGGCAATGGCTTTCCAATCAAAAAAATCCTCAACTCTTTTTCGTCCGTTTTTAGCCATGTAGTCTCGCTGTTTTTTGTTTGAAATTAACATATTAATTCCGTTTGCCAAATCTTGCGAAAATTTATTTGGGTTTACCGGTACGAATGGTGCTGATTTTTGTTGTTCCAAATCAATCAACAAGCCTGTCTCACCTTCTACCACAACTTCTTTTATACCGCCAACAGCACTTGCTACCACAGCTGTTTCGCAAGCCATGGCTTCAATATTTATAATTCCAAAAGGCTCATAAATAGATGGGCAACAAAATACAGCTGCATGAGAATATAATTGAATAACATCTTTCTTATCTAACATTGTATCGATCCAAAAAATGTTATCTCTCGTTTTTGAGGCTTCCGCAACTGCGTCTTCCATCTCTTTGGCAATCTCTGGAGTATCCGGTGCACCGGCACACAAAACTATTTGGGTGTCTTTATCAATATATTTAATGGCATTGACCAAGTGGATGATTCCTTTTTGGCGTGTAATTCTGCCAACAAATAACACATACGGCTTTGTCTTGTTTATATTGTAAGTATCTAGAACAGTAGTTTCTTCAACAACAACATATTCTTTTAAATCAATACCGTTGTATACAACTTCAATCTTACTTTCATCTACATTAAAATGCTTAAGTATATCTTCCTTTGTTTCTTCGGAAACTGCTATTAAACAATCTGCCATTTCAATTGCTGTTTTTTCTACCCAGGATGAGGCATCGTAACCTCTACCCAGTTGTTCTCTTTTCCAAGGTCTTAGAGGCTCTAAGGAATGGGTAGTAACCACTAAAGGAGTGCCATAACATAATTTAGCCAATATACCTGCAAAGTGAGAATACCACGTATGACAATGTACAACATCTGCATCAATTACCTCGGCATTCATATTCAACCCAGTACTTAGTGTTTTAAATACAGCCTTTAACTTATCATTTGCATTATCAAAGGTTGAATTTTCAAAAGAGAAACCTTTTACGGTCAAACTTTTTCCAGAAATATCCTGATCGCCAAAAGCCCTAACTTCCATTTCTAATAATTTGGAGAGTTCCCCTGCTAGATATTCAACATGCACACCTGCACCTCCATAGACATAAGGTGGAAATTCTCTTGTAAAAAATAATACTTTCATTTAAGTTGTTTTACCACTTGTAAATTAATGAGATGATCAAAATAAAGAGTAATTATTTTATAAAGAAATAGGTCTACAATTCCTATTCTCCGATCATTTGTAAAATAACAAAATATATTGATTTTTTAAGCTTTCAACACCAATAAATTAACATTTAAATAAACTAGCCCAGCTTTGTAATGCGATATACATTTCTTCGACAAAACATTTATTAATTTTTATATTTATACTATGAAAAAGATAATCTTATTTACGCTTGTTAGTATATTTTTCAGCTGTAACAGCACAGCACAAAGAAGCAAAGCGAAAGAGAAAGAAACATTCCCGGTAACAAAAACAGAAGCTGAATGGAAAGCACAACTCACTGAAAAACAATATTACGTTTTGCGAGAAGCCGGTACGGAACGTGCATTTACAAGTCCCTTAAATAAGAACTACGAAAAAGGTATTTACCATTGTGCAGGTTGTGACACACCATTGTTTAAAAGCGAACATAAATTCGATTCTGGTACAGGTTGGCCAAGTTTTGACAGAGAAATTGAAGGTAATGTGGCATTTTCAATAGACTACAATATTGGCTATGCACGTACGGAAGAACATTGCGCCACTTGTGGTGGCCACTTAGGACATGTTTTTAACGATGGCCCAAAGGACACCACAGGAAAACGACATTGTATAAATGGTGTGGCACTAAAATTTGTTGCCGCTGAGGAATAAGATTTCCCAAAGATTATTCCATAATAGGGGTATAAAATTTATCAATGGTCAAAATGGATTATAATGATTTTGTATCACTATTTTTATTAGTATAATTCGAAATTATGGAAAATTCATATTTAACCAGCGTCATCAAACAATTTGAATATTACAAAAGTCTTGGGGACAAAACTTTTACCCAATTGACCTTTGAAGAATTAAAAAAAGAATTCGCTGAAGACTCCAACTCTATTTCCATAATAGTGAAACACATTATTGGCAATATGCTAAGCAGATGGACTAATTTTTTAACTGAAGATGGTGAGAAAGAATGGCGAAAACGCGATGAAGAATTTCAGGATACTTTTACCTCAAAAGAAGAACTCATTGATGCTTGGGACAGAGGATGGCAATGTCTTTTTAATGCTGTAAAACCTTTATCTCAAAATGATTTAGAAAGAGTTGTATACATTAGAAATCAAGGCCATTCGGTTACGGAAGCTATAAATAGACAAATGATGCACTACGCATACCATATTGGTCAGATTGTACTATTGGGTAAACTCATAAAAGGGAAGCATTGGCAATCTTTATCCATACCAAAAGGTAAGTCAAAAGATTATAATAAAGATAAGTTCTCAAAGGATAAAGGTAAAAGACATTTTACTGAAGACCTATAGTATTGAACGTTAAAAACACATATTTCAAATTTCATTCTAGACCTAGTAATGAAAGTTTAAGGATTTCGGATTTATCTTTTTGGAATTTATTATTTTTGTGCTTCAAAATTCAACTAAAAAATTACTTATGAGTAAATACGATGTTATAGTGTTAGGAAGTGGTCCTGGTGGTTATGTAACTGCGATTAGAGCTTCTCAATTAGGATATAAAACAGCTGTTGTAGAAAAGGAAAGTCTTGGAGGAGTTTGTTTAAATTGGGGTTGTATCCCTACAAAAGCACTTTTAAAATCTGCTCAGGTTTTTGAATATTTAAAACATGCCGAAGATTATGGCTTAAAGGTTAAAGATGCAGAACACGATTTTGATGCCGTTGTAAAACGTAGTCGTGGCGTTGCAGATGGGATGAGTAATGGTGTTAAGTTCTTAATGAAAAAGAATAAAATCGATGTCTTGGAAGGTTACGGTAAAGTAAAGCCAGGAAAGAAAGTTGATGTTGATGGAAAAGAATATTCTGCTGACCATATTATTATCGCCACTGGTGCACGTTCTCGAGAATTG
The DNA here is from genome assembly GCA_964453045.1 of uncultured Flavobacteriaceae bacterium. GTDB lineage: Bacteria > Bacteroidota > Bacteroidia > Flavobacteriales > Flavobacteriaceae > Winogradskyella. Next base: position 60,644 of record CAYVNR010000013.1, on the reverse strand, counting down.
CCTAGTCTACCACAAGATGGAGAAAAGGTGATTGGTTACAGAAAAGCCATGACATTAGATAAGCAACCTAAGAAAATGATTGTTGTAGGTTCTGGTGCCATTGGTGTAGAATTTGCTTACTTCTATAATTCCATGGGCACTGAGGTTACCATTGTAGAATATATGCCAAAAATTGTACCTGTTGAAGATGACGAAGTGTCTAAACAATTAGAACGTAGCTTCAAAAAATCTGGCATTAAAATAATGACCTCTGCTGAAGTAACTTCAGTAGATACTTCTGGAGATGGTGTAAAAGCTACCGTAAAAACGAAAAAAGGAGAAGAAATATTAGAAGCAGATATTGTTTTGTCTGCTGTTGGTATCAAATCAAATATAGAAAACATAGGACTAGAAGATGTTGGTATTGCTGTAGATAGAGATAAAATCTTGGTTAACGACTATTACCAAACAAATATTCCTGGTTACTATGCCATTGGTGACGTTACACCGGGACAAGCATTGGCCCACGTTGCATCAGCTGAAGGTATTCTTTGTGTTGAAAAAATTGCAGGCCAACACGTAGAAGCCCTAGACTACGGGAATATCCCTGGCTGTACGTATTGTTCCCCAGAAATAGCTAGTGTTGGTTTAACTGAAGCTCAGGCAAAAGAGCAAGGCATGGATGTTAAGATTGGTAAGTTTCCATTTTCAGCATCAGGTAAAGCAAGTGCAGGTGGAAACAAAGATGGTTTTGTAAAAGTAATCTTTGATGCAAAATATGGCGAATGGTTAGGTTGCCATATGATTGGAGCTGGTGTAACCGATATGATTGCTGAAGCTGTATTAGGCAGAAAGTTAGAAACTACTGGGCATGAAGTCTTAAAAGCAGTACATCCGCATCCTACAATGAGTGAAGCCGTAATGGAAGCTGTAGCAGATGCTTATGATGAAGTGATACACTTGTAAAAACACTAACAAAAAGTTTAAGAGACAATTTATATAAAAAAACCGAGTGAAAATCACTCGGTTTTTTTAATCCCATTTTTTTAGAAGTACAGTACAAATCCAACATTGATTTGAAAAGCTACTTTATTCGTAAATTCATTATTCAAAGACAAATTACTTGTTAAAAACTCATTTTTTGAGTTCATGACATATTATAATCTGTAACCTAAACCAAGGAAGATAATATTAGGAGATAACTCTTCAAAACCAAGAGTGTATTTCATATGAATACTTAATTTTGAGCCAAAATCGTATTCTAAGCTGATATCTGCTCTAACCTTAAATTTATTATTAAAAATATCGAAGAAATAATTTAAGCTTGGCCCTACCAAAATATGAAAACTGTTGTAGATATCATACTTTAGATAAATTGGTGCGTTGATAAACTCTAAATCTCCAACACCCTTGTACAACACCTCTGGCTGAATATGAAACCCATTATCGATTTTAAAGTCTACAAAAGCACCACCATAAAATCCCACCTCTGTATCTGGGTTGGTACCAAAATCTCCTTGCGTAACTTTAAAAAACGTAATATTTAAGCCGCCTTTAACACCAAACTCTTGTGCGTATGTACTATACCCACTAAAAAAAAGAATTCCGACAACTACTATTATCTTTTGCATTCTACAATATAAGGCTTTCTATAGCCAAATCATAGCTCCGTAGACCAAAACCAAGAATTACACCTTTTGCGTGAGGTGAAATATAAGATTGATGTCTAAACTCTTCCCTAGAAAATGTATTGGATATATGCACCTCCACAACTGGTGTGGTTAAGGCTTTAACAGTATCACCAATTCCTACTGAGGTATGGGTATACGCCGCTGCATTTAATACAATACCATCATAACTAAACCCAACCTCTTGTAGCTTGTCTATGAGTTCGCCCTCTATGTTAGATTGATAATAATCAATATTTATACCGCTGAACTTAGGTCTAAGAGTTTTTAAGAAATCTTCAAAAGTTTTACTGCCATATATTTCTGGTTCGCGTTTGCCCAATAAGTTTAGATTTGGACCATTGATGATAATGAGTTGCTTCATAAGGTAAAGATATTAAAATTAGGGCATAAAAAAACCGAAGCTTTTGGCTTCGGTTTTCATATTTTGAAATATTCTGCTTATAATTTAAATGTGATTGCAAAGTTAATATCCGTTAAATTCATATTAATATTAAATGAATTTACAGATTCTGCACCATCAACATCTAATTTAGAACTTGTATAAGATAAAGCCCCTACTGAAGCTCTAAGTGCAATACACTCAGATATAAAATAGTTAACTCCTGGCGCAACTGCAATACCAAAAGTATTTGTAGTTAATTCCTCGGAACCATCAACATCAAATTCAGATTTTGTAGATGTATAAGATGCACCCGCTCCAATTGTAAAAGAAAACTGATTTGAAGGTGTGAAAAAGTATGTAGCACCTAAACCACCGCCAAAAGTAGAGTTATCAACACCAACAGAATCACCTTCAAAATCAGCTGTAGTCTCACTAGAACCAAAAATCAAAGTAGCTTCTAAAGCAATATTTTCGTTAATGAAATATCCCACAGAAGGAGAAAATGTAAAGCTATTTACATCAAAATCCCCAACTTCAGTTGAATTGTAACCTATAGAACCTGAAGCATAGAAATCTCCTTCAGCAAAACCTCCAACGGTTTTGTCATCTTGAGCATTAACATTTGTAAATCCAAAAACTGCAACAGCAGCAATAAGTAATAATTTTTTCATAATTGAGTTTAATTTTAAATTAATTTGGTCGGCAAATGTAAGTTTACGATGACTTATAAAGTATAAAAAAATGTTAAATTTTTAAGCCATACAGCGATATTTTAATCCACAAAAAAAGAGGCAAAAAATTGCCTCTTTTCATTCTTTAAAATATCAGTGTAAATACTAGAATCTATAACCTACACCAAATGTAAGTGTATTAATTTTAATTGAACCATCACCATCACCTGTAAAGTGGTCATTCAACTGAAATCCATATCTTGCTTGAGCAAATATTTCCTCAGTGATATCATAACCAACACCAACAGCTAACTGTAGGTTCAATTTAGTGAAATCTTCAATAGCATCATCAAGAGCATCAATATCATCACCACCTGCAAATCCAATTTGTGGACCAGCATGAATGTTAAATTCTTCAGTAATGTGATACTTAGCTAAAGCATTAAGAGCTATCATAGATATATCACCTGCCATAGCATAAGTTAATTCTGGCTGTACGCTAAATGAATCTGATAAACCAAACTCTGCAAATGCGCCAATATGAAATCCTGTTTCAGAATCAGCATCTAAACCATCTACATCTGGAGATAAAATAGTTAAACCTGCAGTAGCACCAAAAGTAGTGTCTTGTGCATTTACACTTGCAAAAGCAAAAACTGCAAATGCAGCTAAAAATAATTTTTTCATAATCTTTAAAGTTTTAAAATTGATTACTACAAACTAAAGCCTTTTTTTTTAAATAATAAAGTTTCCAGAGGCAGTTATTAACAATTTTGTAAACAAAAATATTTAAATATCTGATTTTCAAAGTTTTAAAAAATAGCTTATTAACAATTTTTTATAAAAATACGATGAAATACGTAGGTTTTTTACTAAATTTTGCCCCATATTTTGGTATTTTTAAACATGAAATGGTCGCAAGCTATCAATGATTACAAGCATTACCTCCAAATAGAGCGTGGATTATCTAGTAACTCCATAGAAAATTATGGTTATGATATTAAAAAACTCATTTCATATCTTGAAAATCATAATATAAAAACCGCTCCCATTTCAATAGATAATGAGATTATAAAGCAATTTATTTATACCATCTCTAAGTCCATAAATCCCAGGTCGCAAGCAAGATTGATTTCTGGGCTTCGCAATTTTTTTGATTATCTCGTTTTTGAAAACTATAGAAAAGACAATCCATTAGATCTTATAGAAACACCTAAAATCGGTAGAAAACTACCAGATACTTTGTCTGTGGAAGAAATTGATCTGCTAATAAATACCATAGACCTGAATTATCAATACAACACTATTAATTTAGGTGAACGTAACAGGGCAATTATAGAAACCCTGTATAGCTGTGGCCTGCGTGTTAGCGAGCTTATAGAACTAAAAATTTCTGATTTATTTTTTGATGAAGGTTTTATAAAAGTAACAGGTAAAGGCAACAAACAGCGTTTTGTACCCATTGGAGATAGCACAAAAAAGTATATTAACATTTGGAAAGCTATTAGAAATCATATCGATGTACAGCCCAATTCTAAAGACATTCTTTTTCTTAATTACAAAGGCAAAAAATTAACGCGCGCCATGATATTCACAATTATTAAAAATCTAGTTGAAAAATCTGGATTAAGAAAAACAGTATCTCCGCACACTTTTAGACACTCTTTCGCTACTCATTTATTAGAAAACGGTGCAGATCTTAGAGCTATACAGATGATGCTAGGCCATGAGAGCATTACAACTACAGAGGTGTATATGCATGTTGACCGATCTCATTTAAGTGATGTATTAAACAAATTTCACCCTAGGAAATAACTAGATAATTTTTGTGACATATTTAGACACATAGTGTCTTAATTATAAATTACAAAAATGAAGTTATTAAGATTTCGTGTAGGAGGCACGGCTACAGGTGAATCAAATGAAAATTCAAAAAACAATGCCTTTAAGATAGGGCTTCAAATTTCTAATGTTGGTGTATGGGATTGGAATACTGCCTCGAACGACATCTTCTATTCAGAAGAGTCCATTCAAATGCTTGGCTACGATAGCAAAGAATTTAAGAATAAGCCCGAAGAATGGGATAAACGTGTTCACCCGGACGATAAGGCTTCGTATTACAATATTTTTAAACAACATCTTAATGGGCTAAAAGATGTTTATGAACATGAATATAGAATCTTATGTAAGGATGGTCGTTACAAGTGGATATTAGATCAAGGTAAAGTCATTGATAGGGATAATGCCGGAAACCCAATCCGTATTATTGGCACACATACTGATATTACCAGCAGAAAGAAAGCTGAAAATCAACTTAAAAAAAACCTTCAGCTTATTACAAATCAAAACAAAAGACTACATAACTTTACACATATTGTTTCTCATAACTTAAAAACACATATTGGTAATCTTAAAAATATTCTTGAGCTCTACGACGAAGCAGAAAGCGATAATGAACGAAAAGAGCTTTTAAACCATTTAAATACAGTTTCTGGATCGCTAACAAAAACGATAGTTAATCTTGATGATATCATTAGCATAAAATCTAAATCGGAAACCACTGAGCTGAATGAACAGGTAGATCTATTTGAATGTACTAATAAGATTATTGAGAGTCTTAAATTAGAAAGTTCTAAAAAATCAGTAAACCTATTTAATGCTCTAAAGCCTAAAGATACATTGTTTACCAACAGAGCTTATTTAGAAAGCATTATATATAATCTTATATCTAATGGAATAAAGTATGCCGATGACAAAAAATCCTCACAGGTTATTATCAGTTCTATTGATACAAGTGAAGCTATAAAAATCATCGTTGCTGATAACGGAATAGGCATTGATGTAGATAAATATAAAAATCAATTGTTTGAAATGTACCAAACCTTTCATGGTACAGATAGAAAAGATTCCAGTGGTGTAGGATTATATTTAACGCGAACCCAAGTTGAAGCGCTAGGAGGTACAATTGAAGTTGAAAGTAGACTCAATGAGGGTTCAACTTTTACTTTAACCTTTAAAAAGTAAAAGAGGCTGTCTGGAAAGTATTAAAACTGTCATTTTCATTCAGAATGACACTTTTCAGACAACCGCTTTATTTTAGTAAACTACTGTATTTAGTTATTTAGCAATATTTACCGCTCTAGTCTCTCTGATTACGGTAACCTTCACCTGTCCTGGATAAGTCATATCGGTTTGAATTTTTTGAGATATTTCAAACGATAGACTTGCTGCCTTGTCATCAGATACTTTTTCACTTTCTACGATAACGCGCAGTTCTCTACCCGCTTGTATGGCATAAGCTTTCTTTACGCCAGTGAAGCCAAAGGCAACATCTTCCAAATCTTTGAGACGCTGAATGTAAGAATCCAACACTTGTCGTCTTGCACCTGGCCTTGCACCAGAAATGGCATCACAAACCTGGATGATCGGTGATAACAGTGTTGTCATTTCTATCTCGTCGTGGTGAGCGCCAATAGCATTGCATACTTCTGCTTTTTCACCATGCTTTTCTGCCCATTGCATTCCTAAAATAGCATGTGGAGTTTCAACATCAGTTTCAGATGATGGCACTTTACCAATATCGTGCAATAAACCTGCACGCTTAGCTAATTTAGGATTTAAGCCCAATTCAGCAGCCATTACTCCACAAAGTTTAGCAACTTCGCGAGAGTGCTGTAATAGATTTTGCCCGTAAGACGAGCGGTATTTCATTCGGCCTACCATTTTTATTAGTTCGGGATGCAATCCGTGGATACCTAAATCGATAACCGTACGTTTACCAACTTCTATAATCTCTTGCTCAATTTGTTTTTGTGTTTTTCTTACTACCTCTTCGATTCTTGCTGGATGGATTCTGCCGTCTGTCACTAATTTATGTAGTGATAAACGTGCTATCTCACGTCTTACCGAGTCAAAGCAAGATAAAATAATGGCTTCTGGTGTATCGTCTACAATTATCTCAACACCCGTAGCAGCTTCGATAGCTCTAATATTTCTACCTTCTCTACCAATAATTCTACCTTTAACGTCGTCCGATTCTATATTAAATACAGAAACACAATTATCAATAGCTTCTTCCGTACCAATGCGCTGAATGGTATTTATAATAATTTTCTTAGCTTCCTGTTGGGCAGTTAACTTGGCCTCTTCTACCTTATCTTGGATAAAGCCCATAGCATCAGTCTTAGCTTCTTCTTTAAGAGATTCCACTAATTGTTCTTTGGCTTCTTCTGCAGATAACGATGATATAACTTCTAGCTGTTTTATTTGGCTTTTGTGAGCTTTCTCAACCTCTTCTTTTTTCTTATCTAAAAACTCAAGTCTAAAATCATAATCTTTTATTTTACTGTCTAAAGATTGATTTGATTTTTTAGCTCTTGAGAGTTCATTGGAAATTTGAGATTCTTTGTCTCTTATGCGTTTTTCGGCTTCTGCCATTTTTTTATCACGAGAAAGAATAACTTTTTCGTGTTCAGCTTTAAGCTCTATAAACTTTTCTTTTGCCTGAAGTATCTTATCTTTCTTTAATGCTTCTGCATCTTTCTTAGCCTGCTTTAAAATTGATTTGGATTCGTTTTCTGCATTAGCAATTAGCTTTGAAGCTTTACCTTTTTCTAATGATTTTGCGATTATATAGCCTAGTATTAGACCTAATACTACTCCTCCAACAATATATAAAATTGTGTTAGTGTCCATTTTAGTTATTTAGTTTAGTATAATTTGATTTTTAATCAAAAAGCCCCCAATCTAACAATTGGGATAAGTACAATTAATTTCAAAAAAATTAAAGTTGTACAAAAAAAAAGCCTACATCAGTTTTCGGTTTTGTATAAACTCCTTAAAAACAAGTTTAGGGCTAACAAGCTGATCAAAAATCTGCCTGAGATACTTTAGGGGCTGAAATAAATTCGGCATAAAGCACTAGCAGCACGGTTTTACAACTTCAACTCACCCTTTTTAAAGAATTAACGTTGAGTTTATCAAAAAATGAAACTAATGTAGGCAGTAACCTTTTATTTTAAAGAACGTACGAGCTATAGGTGCTGTTTTAGAAGTTCGTCTAAAGCTTCTAACTTTTCTTGGACTTCTTCATTCACATACTCTTTATCTATTGACTTTTGCTCTACTTGAGCCGCAAATTGCAAAGCACACATGGCTAATACATCTTGCTTATCTCTTACAGAGTAATTCTGCTCAAATTGCCCAATCATGGCCTCAATTTTTTTTGTGGCTTTCCTTAGACCTTCTTCTTGCTTAGGATTAATTGTTAAAGGATAAACCCTATTGGCAATTGAAAGTTTAATTTTTAATTGATCTGACATTTAGTCTTACTAATTTACAACTTTATTCTGAGAGTTGACCTATACAATGGTCAATATCTCTGATAAGTGCATTTATTTTGAGCTTTGTTTCTCGTTTATTTTCGTCACTACCAAGCATTGAATTTACTATCTTGAGTGTTTCATACTTTTCTGCCCAAGATGCTATTTCTTCTTGTTGGCTAAGAAGTTCTTGCTGTTGCTTTTTTAATTGTTCAGAGAGCTTGATATTAGTCTGCTTTAAGACCTCTTGCTTGTGTAAAACCTTACTGATTTTATTCTCTAAAGCATCAACAATGTCTTCTATTTTACTCATTAAAGTAATTCAATACTGTTGAAACAAAGTTAACATACCTAATGAAAAAACACAATTCTTTTACAATTATTTTTCATCTTCATAATAGCAACACAATTAATGCGTTAAGAAAAATAATACAGTTTTAGCATTTGCAAATCTTAATCAAATTGATATTTTAGCTGAATCAGATAACTCATGAAAAAAATTTTACTCTTTTTTTTAATTACAAGCTCAGTATATGCACAATCCGAATATCCTCAAGATTATTTCAGGGATCCTTTAGATATTACTTTGGTGCTTTCTGGTACGTTTGGTGAATTACGATCTTCGCACTTTCATGCGGGTTTAGATATTAAGACGCAACAAAAACAGGGTTTAAAGGTGTATGCCTCTGCCGAAGGCTATGTGAGCAGAATAAAAATTTCGCATTACGGATATGGTAAAGCCATATATATTACGCATCCAAATGGTTATACAACGGTTTATGGACATCTTCAAAAGCTTTCAGAACGTTTAGAAAAGTATATTAAAGACTGCCAATACGAAAAGGAAAGTTTTGAAGTCGAAGTATTTCCAAGTGCTGATGAACTCGTAATTGCTCCAGATGAGGTTATTGGCTACTCAGGCAACACAGGTAGCTCTGGCGGGCCGCACTTGCATTTTGAAATTAGAGATAATCAAGAACGTCCCATCAACCCAATGCTTTTTGGTATAAAAGTAAAAGACACTAAGCAGCCTTTTGTTTCAGCAGTTTACGCTTATCCTAAGGACGAAAATGCCATTATCAATGGTAAAAACAAACGTGTACCGTTACGATTAATACCACAGAAAAGTGGTGATTACGAAGTTGAAAAAATTACAGCATATGGTAATATCGGCTTCGGAATAACCTCTTACGATAAACAGGATTTAGCACCAAACAATAATGGAGTAAGCAATATTCAGACCTTTTTTAATGGCAATAAAAGTCTGGAAATAGATTTTAAACGGTTTAGTTTTGCTGAAGCCAAGCATATAAAGCGTTTGATTGATTATGAATATTTTAAAACCAAACGCTCCAGAATTCAAAAGTTGTTTATTGAGCAGAACAATCCTTTGAGCCTATATAAAAATGCTTATGACAATGGTTACATAAATGTTGAAGACAGCACATCTTCAGTCTACAAAGTAAGAATTAGGGACTTTAACAATAACGAAACATGGATAAACATCCCTGTAACCGGAAAGAAAGAGAAACTTGAAAATAGTTTAGAGAACGATACCTCTGAAATGTCTTTAGTTTACAGCGGCCAACCTACTACTCTACAATCTGGCAATGTCACTGTAGAGTTTTATGAAAACACATTATATGAAGATGCTTTAATCGATTTTAAGGTAAGTTCAGATACGCTTCATCTTCATGAAGATAAAATCCCGCTTCAAAAAAACTTTTACATCAACTACGATTTAAGTCATTATAAAACAGAACATTTAGATAAGATTTTTATTGCAAGATTATATGGATATTACAAAAAGCCAAGTTATGTGCGTACCAAGCGTAAGGGCAATGTTCTAAGTGCCGGCAGTAAAACCTTCGGCACCTATACTTTAGCAATGGATACGGTATCACCAACAATTACACCTGTTAATTTTCAAGATAAAAAATGGTTGAGCAAATACAGATACCTTAAAGTAAAAATTGATGACGAGTTATCAGGAATTAGTAAGTACAGAGCCACCGTAAACGGAAAATGGATCTTAATGGAGTATGATTACAAAACCAAAATGCTTGTACACGATTTTAATGATAACATCGTTAAGGATACAAAGAACGAATTAAAGATAATTGTTACCGATAATGTTGGAAATAGTTCTACATTTGAAGCAACATTTTTTAGAAAATAATTAAATAAACCTTAGACCGCTACACTATTTAGAAACAAGAACAAAAACAATTTTTGGTTCAATTTCTAAGGTTTGGCTTCTAAAACCTAACTAAAAATCTAATATTTGAAACGCTTACATTTCATTATCCTCTTAAGCTTGCTTTTTAGTGCATTTTCCTTTTCGCAATCCGCAACGATAAGAGGTGTCATCCTTGATGAATTCAATAACCCCATAGAAAACGTAAATATTAAAGCCTCTTCTGGGGAAGGTACGGCGACAAACGCTAATGGCTTTTATGAGCTAAAGATTCCTTCAGGAACTGAAGTTACTATTGAATTTACCCATGTTGGACATAGTCGTATAGTTCAAAAGTTTAATTTAAAAAATGGTCAGGAATTAGAATTCAATCCGGTAATGTTAATTGAAGTTGAGCAATTACCAGATGTTGTTATCAACAATAATACTAGAACAAGAATTGATGGTCTTGTTTCCATAGATCCTGCTACGTTAAGAAACATAAAAGGTGCGCAGCCAGGTGTAGAAAATATTCTAAAGACTTTACCTGGCGTAAATATTTCCAATGAATTGAGTACTCAGTACTCAGTACGTGGTGGTAATTTTGACGAAAACTTGGTGTATGTCAATGAGATAGAAGTTTACAGGCCGTTTTTAATCCGTTCTGGTAACCAAGAAGGTTTAAGCTTTGTAAATACGGATTTGGTTCAGAATGTAGATTTTTCAGCAGGTGGTTTTCAGGCTAAATACGGAGATAAATTATCATCGGTATTAGATATAACATATAGAAACCCTGTGGCTTTTGGTATAAGAACCGATTTAAGCTTCTTAGGAGGAAGCGTTGCTGCAGAGGCCATTTCTAAAGACGGTAAGTTTTCTGGTATAGCTGGTGTCCGCTACAGAGACAACAGTTTAATTTTAAACAATCTAGAAACCGAAGGTAACGTAGAACCTGTTTTCGCAGACGCCCAAACCTATTTAACCTATCGGTTTTCAGATAAGTTTCATTTAAATTTTCTTGGAAACATTTCTTTAAATCAATACAATTTTCAACCGGAGAACAGACAGACCAATTTCGGGACATTACAAGAACCGGTTGCTTTGTTGGTGTTTTATGAAGGCAACGAAGAAGATGAATACCAGACGTATTTTGGTGCTTTGAAGGCTAATTATTTTGTCAACGAAGATTTAACCTTAAAGTTTATTGGTTCCGCATACCATACTCTAGAGCAAGAATATTTCGACATTTTTGCCCAATACCGTTTGGGTGAAGTTAACACTAATATTGGAGATGAAAATTTAGGTGAAGTAGAATTTAGCGAAGGTATTGGCTCACAATTAATACATGCTCGTAACGATTTGGATGCTTTTATAATTAATGCTGAACATCGTGGAGATTATAAAATTGATGAAGAAAGTACGGTTGAATGGTCTGTAAAATACACACATGAAGATATTAGAGATCGCTTAGTAGAATATGAAATTATTGATTCTGCTGGATTCTCCATTAGACCACCAAACTTTAGCATCCCCAATCTTCAACCTTATGAGCCCTTTGAAGGTCCACTAACTGCTTTTGAAAATATTAGAGCACTCAATAGAGTAAAGATTGATCGTATGCAAGCTTTTGCGCAGTATAGCAAGCGTACAGAATGGGGAGATAACGAGGTGTTTTATAATATCGGTGTCAGGGCACATAACTGGACTGTTAGTGGGGAAAACATTGAAAGCAACACCCAAACGGTTTTTAGTCCAAGAGCACAATTTGCCATTAAACCCAACTGGGACAAGGATATGCTTTTTAGGGTTGCTGGTGGCTTATACTACCAACCGCCTTTTTATAGAGAGTTGAGAGATTCTTCTGGTGTAGTGCAACCCAATGTAAAAGCTCAGAAATCATTTCATATTGTATTAGGTAACGAATATAGTTTTAAGATTTGGGATAGACCTTTTAAACTTGTTACTGAAGCGTACTACAAAGGGTTAACCGATGTTAATCCTTACACATTAGAAAATGTAAGAATTCGGTATAGGGCTAAAAATAATGCTACGGCTTATGCCTATGGATTGGATATGAGATTAAATGGTGAGTTTGTACCTGGTACAGAATCGTGGTTTAGCTTTGGTTATCTAAAGACTGAAGAGAATATAGATAATCGCGGGTATATCTCAAGGCCAACAGACCAGCGTTTAAAGTTTGGTGCCTTGTTTCAAGATTACGTGCCTAATATGCCCAATTTAAAGATGTATCTTAACTTGGTGTATAATACTGGCGTACCTGGTGGTTCACCGAGTTATGCAGATCCTTATGATTTTCAGATACGTTTGCGTGATTATAGACGTGCAGATTTAGGTATTTCCCTAGAGTTGGTCAACCCAACAAAAACATACAACGCACGTTGGAAAAAGAAGTTTAAAGAACTCTCTCTTGGTTTTGAAATCTATAACATGTTCAACAACCAAAACACTATTACCAATACTTGGGTAAGAGATGTCTATACCAAACGTCAATTTGCTATTCCTAACTTTTTAACACCACGTGTTTTTAATTTAAGATTGTCGGCTAGATTTTGATTATATCGAAATATTTGATGAAACTATCGAATTTCTCGTTCTATAACTGTAAGAATAGTATTGAATTTCATAAATTTGCAACCATATAATACACTTTAGGTTACCCTATCTAAGCTATAGTTATAAATTTATTAAGCATGAAATATACCCCAATTGCGTGCCTAATGCTATGTTTTAGTATAGCTTCAGCACAATCCGATTTATTTGTAAGTAATGGTAGTTATGTCTATGTAGATGGTACAGCTTTTTCAAGCGGACCGACTACGGCACCACTATTTGTAACTGATGATATCAGTCTTGAAAATAACAGTCATATTTATTTACGCAACGAGGCACAATTGATACAAGGCGATTTAACTTCGCCTACTGGCAATTCTGGTGAAGGCAAACTCAGTGTATACCAAACAGGTACAGTTAATCAATGGAGCTATAACTACTGGTGTTCACCTGTAGGTAATAACTCTACACTTAGTGGTAATGAAACAAGTAGAGTAAATTTATTAAATGATGTAGATGGACTTATAACATCCGTGCCAGCATTGTTTACTGGTGGTCTTAATGGTAGTGCATCCCCTTTAACGATTTCTAACCGTTGGTTATACACTTATGAAACATCATCTAATTATTCAGATTGGGTATATGTTGGTGAAAGTGGTGCAATAGATCCAGGTTTAGGGTTTACCATGAAAGGTAATGGTACTGCAACTACAGGAAGTCAAGTTTATGACTTTAGAGGTAAGCCGAATAACGGAACGATAACAAATCCTGTTTCTAATGGTAATTTTACACTGGTTGGCAATCCGTACCCAAGTGCTATGGATTCTGCTGCTTTTATACACGATTCGGACAACGTTAACGAAATAATCGGAACCCTTTTTTACTGGGAACAAGATGGTACCGTAGCTTCTCACTATGTAACAGATTATATTGGTGGTTATCACGAATTTACAATTGATGCTTCTGGTACAATAATATCGAATGCTTTTGCTCAATTCGAAACCTACGATGGAGCTGGTAATACAGTAGGTATACCTCCTGGTCCTCCAGGTGGTACAAAACAGGCAAGGCGCTATATTCCAATAGGACAAGGCTTTATGGTTGAAGGACGAACTGGCATTACAAATGTGGTGACTACAAAAAACTCTCATCGTGTTTTTCAAAAAGAAGGAGCAAATAGTTATTTCTTTAGAGGTGCTAATGTTGCAAATACAAGCTCAAATGCAGATGTAGATTACCAAGATAATGGTTTACCTGTTGTCCCTGCACATTGCCAAAGATTTAGAATTAATATAGATTTTACTGTTAGCGAAGGCCAATATACAAGACAGCTTTTATTGAATTTTCTTGATAGTGCCACTTTTGGGGATGATAGAGGTCTAGAATTACATCGTTCAAATAATTTAGCTACTGATGCTTACTTTACCCAAAATGATGACATGTACTCTGGTTTAGCATATCCTTTTGATGAAACGTTGACGATTCCATTGGTTGTTGATGTAGAAAATCAACAGCCTTTGCGTTTTAGGGTTTTTGATATTCAAAATTTTGATGATACCCAAGGCATATATATCCATGATATTGAAAATGAACTCTATGTAAATCTTAGAGAGCAAGATTACGAGTTGAATATTGATCCTGGTAATTATGCTGAGCGTTTTGAAATAGTATTTGTACCTGGTGAATCTCTTAATATTGATGACTTTGAAATTAGTAAACTTACTATAAATCAAAATAATAGTTTGCATCAACTTTCAGTTTTAAATCCTAACGGGCTGAATGTAAAATCAATTGAGGTTTTTGATATTTCAGGTAAGAGAATGCTAAACAGCCAATATGATGGTGTTTCTGATCGATATAAATTGTCTACAGTTAATCTAAGTGATGCTGTTTATATCGTCAAGGTCACTTCTGACTCAAACATCGTAAGATCTGAAAAGATTATTGTTAAGAACTAACAAATTCCTTTAAGATATTTACAACATAATCTAATTCGTCTTTTGTATTAAAAATACTAAAGGAGAAACGCACTGAAGGTTTCTTTAAGTTTTCATTGTCAAGAATTGCTGTAAGCACATGAGATTGTTGACTACTTCCACTTTGGCATGCACTACCTTTAGAACAGGCAATTCCTTTTAGATCCAATTGAAATTGTAACATTGGTGCCTTTTCGGGTGCAATGGGCAAGCAGACATTGACTAGAGTATATGTACTGTTTAAAACATCCTTACAACCTCCATTAAAGCTTACATTTGGTATACTGTTTTCCAGCTGTTCAATAAAATACGTTTTTAAACCAGATACGTATGCTTTTTCAACATCTAGATTATTGTAAGCCATTTTTAGCGCTTCGTCCATACCAACAATATTATGCACAGCTTCAGTGCCAGCTCTATAACCTCTCTCCTGCTCACCTCCAAAGATTAATGGCTTTAAACCAGATTCTTTCCTTACATAACAAAACCCCACACCTTTGGGGCCGTGAAATTTATGGGCGCTAGCTGCCATAAAATCAACAGCAATCTCCTGCAAGTCTAATTTAAAATGCCCAACAGATTGCACCATATCGGAATGAAAGAGTACATTATTACGTTTACAAAGTTCAGCGACCTTAACGATATCCAAAATATTCCCAACTTCATTGTTAACATGCATCAAACTCACAATGGCTTTATCTGCTTTATCTAACAACGTTTCCAAATGCTCATAGTCCACCAGGCCACAATCATCCAAATTAACAAAATTCAATTTTATATTGTATTCACTCTTTAATTGCTCAGCGGTATGCAAAACTGCATGATGTTCAATTTTAGATGTAATGATTTCCGTAACACCTAAATCTCTAACTGCACTGCGCAATGCTAAATTATCAGCTTCGGTACCACCTGAAGTAAACACAATTTCTGAAGCAGAGATGTTAAAGTGGCTCGCAATATTTTTTCTACATTGCTCCAAAAGAGATTTCGAAGCACGTCCAAAACCATGTGTTGATGACGCATTACCATAACTGTTCTGAAGTACATCTGTCATTCGCTCTATAACTTCTGGTCTTAAGGCCGTAGTAGCTGCATTGTCTAAATATACCTGCTTCATATGTAACTTAACTTTAATAGGTATTGCAAAAATATCGTAAATAAAATTATTTGGATAATGCAACGTTATAATTTTACAAATCCGTTATTTTTGTTCAAAATTGAGTCTATGATACGTCGTTTATTTATATGTTTTTGTTTTCTGAGTTTAATCACCTGTGACGATGGTGATATCATAACTGTTGATTTAGAATTTAACCAAATACTAGACCTTTGTACCAATAATACAGAATCCTTTTTAATATATGATTTGAGGGAAGACCCTAATGAATCTTTATCATTGATAATACCTAGAGCAAATAATCAAGATTTTCCATATACGGAACCTACTCCTGTTAATATGCCAACAGAGTTAACTATCAATGGTTCGTCAATAAGATTTATATACAGAACCTACAATAGAGCTGTTGAGGATGGAGAGCTATGTGACCCTATTCCGCCAGCAAACCTAAATATTGTTGAAGATTACGAAGCCGATTCTGGTACAGTATATGTTACTGTGACGATAGAAGATGATGATGGTGATGGCATTCCTTCTGATTTAGAAAACAGAGGTGAGATGGATGAAAATGGTGATTACCCCAATGCACAAGATTGGGATGGTGATGGAATTCCAGATTACCAAGATGAGGATGATGATAATGACAATGTACCAACCAGTCTTGAGATTGATACCGATGATTTAGATGGCGATGGTGACCCTACTACAAATCCATTAAATACTGATGGAGACGAGGATCCAGATTATTTAGATGAAGACGACGATAATGATGGTGTAGATACACGATTGGAAGATAATAGTGGTGAGAAAAACCCAAGAGCTGGCATTAACGAAGTTGTAGACACTGAGGGTATGGATGTTTATAGATATTTATATTCTGAAGCAGATGATTCCTTTGCTGATTTGGGAGTAACAGATGATAATGAATATACAAGATCCGTAACGGTCAATTTTATAGGTACTGGTATTAATCTACAAATACTCTCGTCAGAGCAAATCGATCTTGGTACATTAATCTATTCGTTTGATGTAGAGCAAGAATAAGGCATATAATTAAAATTATCCCTCAATATTCTGAAATATTCTAACCTCGGTAGCGCCCAAGCCATAGGTTTTGTAATCGGCATCATAGAACTTTACATTGTTATATCTACCGAGCAATGTTTCTAATTCTTGTCTAAGCACTCCTTCTCCCACTCCATGTATAAATACCATTTTCGGAATACGCTTTCTAATGGCAAATTCTAATTGTCTACGGGCTGTGTCTAACTGTAAATTGAGCATATCAAAATTGGTCATGCCTCTCGTGGAGTCTGTTAAATGATGAATGTGCAAATCAACTTCAAACTTAGGCGCGTTACGCTCTTTGGGTTTTACAGCAGGCGCATTTTTTCGTTTTGTAGTCTCTTTTTCCTTTTTTACAGCTTCGATATCTGAATTGTAAATGGCACTTTCCAGGGTATTTTTAGAATTGGAAATCATTAACTCATTAGCCTCGAACTGAAACACAAAACCATCTCCATCTTCAATAGTTATAATATCTCCTGAAATCCCTGTGACAGTTCCCAAAATATTATCATCAATGGTCTCTACACAATCGCCAATCTTAATCTTCATCTTCCCTTTCACTTTTAACAAAAGTCTCTTCGTCTTGCTTATCGTACTTACTTGGAATATTCCTCGATATTCTATAGACACCAAACATGAGTAGTACGATGCCAACCATTAATAAATAGGTGTTTTGTTGTTCTTCTGCTTGTGCATAGATGGCAATGATGCCACCTGTAACTATGCATATAAAACTTATAAGTCTAGATATATTCATTACGAAATAAGATTGCAGGTACAAAAATACGGTTTTGAACAATTTAGAACAGCAATTATAAAATTATTAAGCAAAACCTTATTTTAGCATTATGTTTTTGGTACTTAAAGGACTTGATGATTACATGTTACCTTGCCTCAATAAGAAGTTATTTGGGTTTGACTGCATGGGTTGTGGACTTCAACGTTCTATTGCATTTTTAATTAAAGGGCAATTTATCGATGCCTTTATTATGTATCCTGCTGTATATACGCTTATGGCATTATTAGGCTTTATAATCGTAAACAGTTTTAAAAATTTTAAAAATGGAACTAAAATTATTACTATATTGGCTATTCTGAATGTGGTTACCATCATAGTCAGTTACTTACTTAAACTTTATCTTAAATAAATTAATTATGGAACAACAAAAATTACCCAATGCAACCATATCTATTGTATTAGGAAGTATTTCATTTATATGCTGTTGCTTTAGTGCAGGTATTGGAGGTATTATATTATCTGGCATAGCACTATTCTTAACAAAAAAAGATGAAAACTTATATGCCGAACAACCTGAGCTTTACAGTAATTTTAGTCAAGTAAAAACAGCTAAAATTATAGCTATTATCGGTTTAGTTCTTGCTGTAATAACACTACTATGGTCAATTTACTCAATATATTCTGTTGGTGGATGGGACGCTTACATGGAACAACAAAAAGAGATTTACAAACAGATGGGTATAGAGATTGAATAAACTCTAAAAAAACCACAAAATAAAAAAAGCGATTCTGTACAGAATCGCTTTTTTGCTATATAAAGAATCAACTTTTATTAGTCTTCAAACGCTTTTAAAGTCTTAATTATAATAGAGACACAATCCAATAACTGTTCTTCAGTCATTACCAACGGAGGTGCAAAACGAATAATGTTACCATGTGTTGGCTTTGCCAATAACCCGTTATCCCTTAGTTTTAAGCAAATATTCCATGCCGTATCACTATCTTCGTCATCATTAATTACAATAGCATTTAACAAACCTCTACCTCTAACCAAATTTACGATAGATGAGGTTTCAATAAACTTATTCATCTCTGCTCTGAAAACTTTTCCGAGGTAATCTGCATTTTCGGCTAGTTTTTCTTCTTTCACAACCTCAAGTGCAGCAATAGCAACAGCAGCTGCAATAGGGTTTCCACCAAATGTACTTCCGTGATTTCCTGGTTGAATTACGTTCATTATTTCATTATTAGCCATTACAGCAGAGACAGGATATAAACCACCACTTAATGCTTTACCAAGAATTAATACATCTGGCTTTACATCTGGTGTACCAGAACAGTTCTTATCAGAACATGTACAATTACCACAGCTTGCCAATAAACGGCCTGTGCGCGCAATACCCGTTTGTACTTCATCGGCTATAAATAAAACATTATACTTTTCACAAAGTGCTTTAGCTTCTCTTAGGTAATCTTCGCTAGGTACATAAACACCAGCCTCTCCTTGAATTGGCTCTACCATAAACCCAGCTACATTAGGGTTGGAACTTAAAACCGCTTCCAGCTCTTGTAGATTATCGTACTCTACTTTTATGAATCCATCTGTGTAAGGACCAAAATTCTTTCGTGCTACAGGATCGTTAGAAAACGAAATGATCGTTGTTGTTCTTCCGTGAAAGTTGTTTTTGCAAACAATAATTTCTGCTTTGTTTAAGTCTATACCTTTTACCTCATAAGCCCATTTTCTACAAAGTTTGAGTGCAGTTTCTACGGCCTCGGCACCTGAATTCATTGGCAACATCTTATCGAACTTAAAAAACTCAGTCGCATACTTTTCGTAGCGCCCAAGCATATCGTTATAAAATGCTCTTGAGGTTAATGTTAATCGTTGTGCCTGCTCAGTCATAGCATTCACAATTTTTGGGTGACAATGCCCTTGGTTCAATGAAGAATACGCTGATAAAAAGTCGTAATACTTTTTGCCTTCGACATCCCAAACAAAAACACCGTCGCCTTTACTCAGTACTACTGGTAATGGGTGGTAATTTTGTGCTCCATACTTGTTTTCTAGTGCCATCGCCTCTTGCGATGAAATGTGGTCTAAAACAGCCATTTTAATATCGTTTTTAAATTAAAAAAATAACCATTCCTTATCTACCTTTATTCTTTCGAAGACTTTGCTCACAAAAACTTCTGAGTGAAGGTGAGGCCCGAAAAAGCAGCGTGGGAAAGAAATCATCCCTGAGAGCGTGCAAATTAATAAATAATCTGCTGTATATAAAACTTACTCAGAAATTTTTCCAGACAACGATGACACTTGCAGTTCTAGTCGTTTTATTTCTCTGATAATGGCTTTCTTATCCATCTGCATCCAAGAGAATAGTTTTAACATAATAGATCCCATTAAACTTACGGTTCCAAAAACTCCCCATTTTATAAGGTCATTGGTAGCTTCTACATTAAAGAATTGAATGGCGCAATACACAAAGATTCCGAAAAAGATGAGTTGTACTATACTCATCATATAAACAATCCAGCCGTTTTTACCAGAAAAAATCCCTGATACCATCTGCCATAAATTTTGTTCTTCTAAGTCATCATAAAACTTTGCCTCCTCTTTTGTTAGTGTTTCTCTAATTAATCGATCTATGTCTTCCATATTAGTTTTCATCTCAAAAATTTATTTTGTTGTTCTCATAAAGATGAGAAACAGTTAATATTCATTTTATTTCTATATGTGTTTCAACTGAACTTTGACTGCGCTCAATATGACAGTATCAATGTGACAGATGTTAATTATTAAATTTATCCTTATTAGAATATAGCTCTGCTTTCAATTTTTCTCTAGCGTGAAACAGTCTGGACTTTGCTGTCCCTACCGATATACCAAGTAAATCGCTTATTTGCTTTAAACTATACGATTCTAAATAAAACAATTTAATTACTTTCTTTTGCCCAATGGGCAAGGCATTTATGGCTTTTAATACAATTTGCCTCAATTCTTCATTTTCTGAATATGTGCTAGTTGAGCCTTCAATATTTAAATCGTGTTCAACTATTTTATTCTGCTTTTTAGATTGTAATCGTAACCAATCTGTTGACTTATTGCATACAATTCTATATGCCCAATATCTAAACTGCTTTGGCTCTTTAAGCTTATCTATTTTATTTATAATTATTGTCCAGCTGTCTTGTGCTATATCTTTTGCCGCATCTTTATCCTTCACTAACCAATACGCTTTATCACAAAACAACCTATGCCATCGTTTCACCAAAGTTGCAAGAGCTCTTTTATCACCAGCTTTATAGGCATTGACTAATTCTTCATCTATGTGGTAATCTGTTTTCAATTAAGTGTACTTGGTTTGAAATGATGTTCTCTTATATACCTCTCTTAAAAATCTTACCCAAAAGTTATATCTGCTTTCTTTTTTGGTTTCTATAAAATGATTTTCAACTTTATCAAAAGCCTCCTCAATCAATGCATTATGAAGCCACTTCACCATAAAAACCCAAAGCAATGATGCTTTAAAGGACGTTTGCATTTTTATTTCATGAACTATTTCTGAAGAGGTGTCATCAATTCCAGTAATTTTTAACTTATGTGTTCCATTAAACCCTTCAGGTTTAGAAAACTCGAATTTAATATAGTCCCCTAATTCAAGCTCAGTAATCGTATAGCGAATTCGACCATGACCGCCTTTGCTTCCTACCTTCAAACCATCATTAAATCTTATAGCTGGCCAGTTTTCGTAAGGCCAAACCAAATCCTCTGAGCTTGCTAAAGTCTTCAATAATTCTGAAACTTTTTCTTTAGGCTCATGGATAACTCTTTTATGAAAATTTACCACTTGCATACTCTAAAGACGAAGAAGGTTTAAAAAGGTTCAATTTATTTTCAAACTTTTTAAAGATAGTCTAAAATGGGACTATATTTGCACTCTAATTGACAATACATGCCAAGACGAGAACGCAACAAATTTGTTAAACGCGGACAAATTATTGAAATTTTAATCGAAGATTATGCCTTTGGCGGCAAGGGTATTGGCCGTATTCGTAATGAGCATGGTGAATTTGTTGTGTTTGTTCCCAATACACTTCCCGGTCAATTGGTAAAAGCTCAGGTAAAAAAATCGAGTAAAAAATATGCTGAGTGTAAATTAATCGATGTTTTAAAAGCATCTGATGATGAAGTTGAAATCCCCTACCAAGATATTCCCGGAGCACCCTACATACAATTGCCAATAGAAAAGCAGCATTACTATAAAAAACAAAGTACACTAGAACTGTTTAAGCGTATCGGTAAGGTTACAGATATAGAAGAAAAGTTTGATGAATTTATAAAATCACCCAATACCTTTCATTATCGTAATAAAATGGAATATGGCTTTTCTGCAATTGGTTACGATAGAGATCAAAAAACCGACGTCGACGAATTTACTCTTGGGTTTAAAAGACGTGGCCTTTGGTGGTGTGGCGAAAACCTAAATAAAGACTCAGGATTATTTGATGCTGAATTGGAGAATCACCTTAAAGCCATAAGACAATATTGTGAAGCGACTGGTTTAGCTCCTTGGCATGGACCAAAAAAAGAAGGCTTTTTTAGATATTTTGTGGTTCGTAAGTCGTACAAGACCAACAGGCTATTATTTAATTTAGTAACAACATCCTATGATTTACCAAAATTTAATTTAAGTGAATTTGCTGATTATTTGGTTAAATTATTTGGGAATAGAGTCGCTGGATTGCTTCATACTATTAATGACGAAGTTGGTGATCGTACTATAGCTACCACCGGAAACATAAATCTTATTTATGGTGAGGATAAAATTGTTGAAGAATTATTAGACTTAAATTTTGAAATCAGCATGAAAAGCTTTTTTCAAACCAACCCAAAATGTGCAGAAAAACTATACTCTAAAGTTGTAGATTATGCTTTAGAAAATAAAGATGCCGTAGATAATACTGTGGTTTTGGACTTATTTTGTGGTACTGGTACAATAGGACAAATCTTAGCGAGCAAAGCTAATAATACTAAAATTGTAGGTGTAGATATTGTTGCTTCTGCTATTGAGGATGCTAAAGAAAATGCCAAGCGTAACCATATTAAAGGGTTACGATTTTACGCATCCGATGTTGGTAAGTTTTTAAACGAGCACCCAGGATACACTAACAAAATTAGAACTATTATCTTAGACCCAGCAAGAGCTGGTATAGCACCTAAAACCCTTAAAAAAATAATAAACCTTAATGCAGAACGTTTGGTTTATGTATCTTGTAATCCTGCTACGCAAGCCAGAGATACAGAGCAATTGATGCAAGCAGGATATAATATAAAAAAGTTAAGTTTAGTTGACCAGTTTCCACATACAGCACATATAGAAACTGTGGTTTTGTTTGAAACTCGTAATAAACATTTACCAAATAATTCTAACTAAATTATAAACTGAAATATCCATTATAGATTAATGAAGAGAAAACAATTTTTACTTCTTTTTATATTCCTCGCAATATTTTCATGCGAACGTGACGACATCTGTGCAGAGAGTACTTCTACCACGCCAAGACTAATCATTGAGTTTTATGATGTTGACAGTCCTGAGGATTTAAAAAATGTACCTAGAATATCTGTTTATGGCGAAGAATTGTTTATTGATGAAAGTGGAGTATTTACACCACCGATAGAATCATCAGATTCTATTGTTGAATATGATGGTACTGTTTTATTCGATGTAAACAGCAATACAATTGGACTACCTCTTTTAATCGGAACAGAAGGCGATGACGTCACCATACGCTTTGTATTAGAAAAAGATACAAATCTGCGTATAGATGATGATCCAACAGCTACATCTAATTTAGATATAATTGAAATTTCATACATACCGCAATTTGAATACGTCTCTAGAGCCTGTGGGTACAAAAGTATTTTTACAGAATTAGATATTACCATAGATAGTGATGGTGATGATTGGATTGACGATATTGAAATAGACGTCGTAAACATAGAAAATGAAAACACAGTACATGTTCGCATCTTTCATTAAAAGTCTCGTTATTTTGCTGTTGTTATCAACAATGGCATTTGCACAAGAAAACAAGAAAACCGTAAAGGACACTTTGGTCTACAAGCAAAAATACGGATTGCGCTTAGGTGCAGACATAAGTAAACTGGCACGCACGTTTTTAGATGACAACTACACAGGATTTGAAATTATGGGAGATTACCGCCTCACTAAAAAAATCTATTTGGCTGGCGAGATTGGTAATGAAGAACGTACCATAGATAACGATGTCTTAAACAATACCACAAAAGGAAGCTACTTTAAAGGTGGAATTGACCTCAATTTTTATAAAAATTGGCTAGATATGGAAAACATGATCTATGTTGGTTTTAGAGTAGGTGCGAGTACCTTTAGCCAAACTTTAAACAGCTACGAAGTATACAATGTAAATAACCAGTATTGGGATCAGCAATTTTCAGTAGAAGAAGGTACAGAATTTGATGGTCTAACTGCAATTTGGGGAGAAATACTAATAGGGATAAAAGCAGAATTATTTAATAATTTGTTTGCTGGTATAAATACACAGCTTAAATTTTTAGTTTCAGAAACCTCGCCAGACGATTATGAAAATCTTTACATCCCTGGATTCAACAGAACCTATGATAGTGGTCGTTTTGGTGTAGGTTTTGGATTGAATTTATCTTACTTAGTACCTATCTTCAAAAAAGATAAAGTTGTGGTACAAGAAAAAGAAGAAGAGTAAATTCTAAATATCAAAAGCCAAATTCCGTATTTGCATTAATTCGTTCTAACTTGCACTTATAAAACGACTCGTATTTAGCTAGTCAAAGTAAGACGGTCTTGATTCTAAAGAAATAAATCCCTATCTTTTCTTTGTAAAAATTGCATCCATGGACAAAGAAGCTATTGCAGATTTAATTGAAGCCAAACATTCTGAATTAATTAATTGGTTGCAACAACAACCTGGAGAATCTTGGACAGAAGGCCCCAAAGGCAAGTGGACGCAAGGACAACAAACACTACATTTATTACAGAGTATAAAACCACTCAATAATGCTTTGAGCATGCCCAAGTTTCTATTGCGCTATAAGTTTGGTAAAGCCAACAGACCCGTTAGAGATTATAATGCCATAATAAAGCGTTACCAAGAACGCTTAGAAGATGCTAAAGGTAAAACCTTTAAAAGATCTGAAAACATGAAAGTACCACAACTGGAGGATAAAAATTATATTCTTAATCGATTACAAACCGAAAGCAAGAAATTACAATATAAAACCAAGAGGATCAGTGATAAGAATTTAGATACGGTAGTACTTCCCCATCCGCTTATGGGAAAAATGCCAGTACGGGAAATTATTATGTGGACGGCGCATCATGTGGAGCACCATACAGAAACTTTGAAATCTAAATATTAAGCATGGTCATTCAGAGCTTGTTATCTGAATCTCATAATAATAGCTAGACTAGATACCGAAACAAAATTAAGCATTACGATACACAACCAAACGACTAACCAAATCAACAACTAAGCATTTTCTAAATACCCTAAAACATTAGCCTCTATTCTACTCTGAATATCAGATAAATCAGCTTTTATAAACGTTTCACCTGTGATATTTTCGTAGAGTTCAATATAGCGTTCACTTACTGATTCAATATAGTCATCACTCATAGATGGCACGGTTTGCCCTTCTAAACCTTGAAAACCATTACTTATTAACCACTGACGTACAAACTCTTTAGAGAGTTGTTTCTGTGCTTCACCTCTATCTTGACGTTCTTGATAACCATCCGCATAGAAATAACGTGAAGAGTCTGGTGTATGGATTTCGTCTATCAAGACAATCTCACCGTCTTTGGTTTTACCAAATTCGTATTTAGTATCTACTAAGATTAATCCACGTTCAGCTGCAATTTCTGTTCCGCGCTGAAATAACTTTCTTGTGTAATCTTCAAGAACAAGGTAATCCTCTTCAGAAACAATACCTCGCTTAAGAATATCTTCTCTAGAGATATCTTCATCATGATCCCCTTTTTCTGCTTTTGTTGCTGGCGTAATGATAGGTTCTGGGAATTTGTCATTTTCTTTCATACCATCTGGCATTGGCACACCACAGAGTAATCGTTTACCAGCTTTATACTCACGAGCCGCATGCCCAGACATATAACCTCTAATCACCATTTCTACCTTAAACGGATCGCACAAGTGTCCCACAGCCACATTAGGGTCTGGAGTTGCCACTAACCAATTAGGGACTAAATCTTCGGTGTCCTTCATCATTTTAGTCGCAATCTGATTTAGAATTTGACCTTTGTAAGGAATTCCTTTTGGCATTACCACATCAAAAGCGCTCAATCTATCCGTGGCAACCATTACCAATTGCTCATCGTTGATGTTATACACTTCTCTAACCTTTCCTTTATAAACAGATTTTTGATTAGGAAAGTTGAAGTTAGTATCTATTATTGTATTACTCATTTTTTGTTTGTGCGTTTAACTGTATACTATGAATGCCAACTAAGATTAATCTCTGTTCTCTATACTCTTATATGCCGCGATTACCTTTTTAACTAACTTATGGCGAATCACGTCTTTATCATCGAGATAAATCATACCGATACCTTCGACATTTTTCAGAACTAAAAGGGCTTCCTTTAATCCAGAAATGGTACGTCGTGGTAAATCTACCTGACCTGGATCGCCAGTCAATAAAAATTTAGCGTTTTTGCCCATACGTGTTAAGAACATCTTCATTTGCGCGTGTGTAGTGTTCTGTCCTTCATCTAAAATTACAAAAGCATTATCTAAAGTACGTCCACGCATAAAAGCCAATGGAGCAATTTGTATTATACCTTTTTCTATGTAATTATCTAATTTTTCGTGAGGAATCATATCGCGCAAGGCATCATACAACGGTTGCATATAAGGATCTAATTTTTCCTTTAAATCACCAGGTAAAAATCCAAGATTCTCACCAGCTTCAACTGCAGGACGTGTAAGAATAATACGCTTTACCTCTTTACGCTTTAAGGCTTGTACAGCCAGTGCCACACCAGTGTAGGTTTTACCGGTACCCGCAGGACCAATGGCAAATACCATATCGTTTTTACGAACACTCTCTACAAGCTTACGCTGGTTTACAGTTTGTGCTTTAATCAGTTTACCTCCAACACCATGTACTATAACTTCTCCACTTTTTGTCGAAGTGTTGTAATCATCGCTACTATTACTGGTAAGGACACGCTCTATGACATTTTCGTCTAGTTTATTGTATTTACCAAAATGTTTCATCAACATTGTCATTCTGTGGTCAAACTCTTCTAGGAGGTCTTCATCACCATAAGCCTTAATTTTATTACCTCGGGCTACGATTTTAAGTTTCGGATAATATTTTTTTAAAAGTTCGATATTTGCATTTTGCGCACCGAAGAATTCTTTTGGAGTAATTTCTTCGAGTTCTAAGATAAGTTCGTTCAAAAGCGTGCTTTATTTAGTGTGTTAATCTGTTTTCTTTTATTAGTTTTGTGTCACATTTGTACACAAACAAATCTAAGAATTTTACAACCTCGATTCTAAAAAAAATATCAACAATTAATCCATGGCAATAATCACTTTAACGACTGATTTTGGTGAAAAAGATCACTTTGCTGGAGCCATAAAAGGTGCAATTTATAGTGAGCTAGAGGATGTAAAAATTGTAGATGTTTCACATTCCATATCGCCGTTTAATATTTCTGAAGCGGCATATATTATTTTAAATGCTTACAGTAGTTTTCCGAAGGGCACAATTCATATTATAGGAATTGATTCTGAGTTAAGCCCTGAAAACAAGCATATTGCAGTTAATTTAGATGACCATTACTTTATATGTGCCAACAATGGCATAATGAGTATGATTTGTGCTGAAATTGCTCCAGAAAAAATCGTAGAAATTAACATTCACGACAAAATCGAAACCAGCTTTCCTGTTTTGGATGTGTTTGTAAAAGTGGCTTGTCACATTGCTCGTGGAGGCACGCTCGAAATTATAGGAAAAGTTATTAACACCATTAAACCGATTAAAAATTTAATTCCATTTGTTAATGATGAAAAAAATCAAATCATTGGCAGTGTCATCTATATTGATAATTATGGTAATGTTGTGACCAATATTAAACAGAAATTTTTTGAGGACGTTCAAAAGACAAGAGCTTATGAAATTTCAGCTCGTAATCATAAGTTCAAAAAAATATATAGCAAGTATAGCGATATTGTAAATTTCAATCTTGAAGAATCTAAGCGAAATGACGAAGGAAAAGGGCTCGTCGTTTTTAATTCTTCAGGATATTTAGAAATTGCTGTCTATAAAAGCAATTGTAGTACTGTTGGTAGTGCATCTACTTTAATGGGATTGAAAACCATGGATACGGTAACGATAAACTTTTTTAAATCTTAGGCTTTGTTAGTAAGAATTGTAAAAATGAGTTTTGAACCTTCTAAGATTGATGAATTCTTAGCTAATTTTGAAACCAATAAACATAAAATTAGAAATTTTGAAGGCTGTAATTTTTTAGAATTATATCGCGATCAAAACAATACCAACATTTTTTTTACGTATAGTTATTGGAATTCTGAAAGCGATTTAAATAATTACAGGCATTCAGAGTTGTTTAAAGCGGTTTGGGCAAAAACAAAACCTTTATTTAATGCAAAGCCTGAAGCTTGGAGTGTGGATAAGTTAGCTACGCTTGAGTGATGAGTGATGAGTGATGAGTGATGAGTGATGAGTGATGAGTGATGAGTGATGAGTAAATATAAAAATTTGAATACTGAATACTGAATACTGAATACTGAATACTGAATTTATAAAATGTTAGCAATCCTAAAAAAAGAAATAAACACCTTCTTTGCTTCACCAATAGGTTATTTGGTTATTGGTGTGTTTCTATTGTTAAATGGTTTATTTCTTTGGGTGTTTAAAGGCAATTTCAACATTCTAGATAATGGTTTGGCGAGTTTGTCCTCTTTCTTTTTATTGGCACCTTGGATATTAATTTTCCTTGTGCCAGCAGTAACCATGCGCAGTTTTAGTGATGAAAAAAAACAAGGCACTTTAGAGTTATTGGTAACTAAACCTATTTCTCATTTTCAGATTGTTTTGGGTAAGTATTTGGGGGCGTTTGTGTTAATTCTTTTGGCACTGATTCCAACTTTACTTTATGTATATACCGTTTCACAATTAGGAAATCCTGAAAACAGCCTCGATATGGGAAGTACGATTGGTTCGTATTTTGGACTTTTATTTTTAATCGCTGCATATACCGCTATCGGCGTGTTTGCTTCTACCCTTTCCGACAATCAGATTGTAGCATTTATAATAGCTGTTTTCATTTGTTTCTTTTTCTATTTTGGTTTTGAAGGCCTTTCAAACTATAAAGTTTTCGGAGATGTTGTATATATGGAAAATCTTGGTATGTCAGCACATTACAATAGTATGAGTCGTGGTGTAATAGATACAAGAGACTTGGTTTATTTCACTAGCATTGCCCTGGCATTTTTAATAGTCACAAAACTTAGAATTCAAAAGCAGTAATTATGATTATCACTCCTTTTTTAGTCATTTTTATGCTTGTGGTGTTCATACTGCTCTTTTTGTTTTTGAACACAGTAGATCGCCGCAAATGGCTCACGGGTTTAATTAGTATAATATTGACACCATTTGTGTATTTCTATATGTTCTATCCTTTTGTAAATATTGTGAGTAACTACCACCACCAAAAGTATTTTGATGCTGAAGCTTGGAAAGAGAAACCCGCTTTGCGTTACGAAATGATTGATGATATTATTGAATCTGATACGCTTATTGGTACTTCTAGAGAAAAAATTGCGCACAAACTGGGCATGTATGAATGGTTGTCGTGGGATGACACCAAGAAAGACCATGACACAGATAAATGGAATTATGGTTTAGGTATAGAACCTGGGGCTTTCAATGATGAGAAAGAATGTGTTGAAATCACTTTTGAAAATGATAAAGTTAAAGCATTGAGGCATTATCAAGAAGAAATCACATACGAGGATGAAAAACAATAAAGCACTTATTTACACACTCGTTATTATCGTTGGTTTAATCGTCGTTAATGCCATTTCCAGCAATTTATATGGTCGTTTCGATTTAACCAAAGATAAACGCTACACACTTTCTGAAGCTTCAAAGCTTCTTATTGAAGATATAGATTCCCCTTTGATTATTGACGTGTTTTTAGAGGGTGATTTTCCTTCAGAATTTCGATTACTTCAAACTGAAGTACGTCAGATTATTGAAGAATTTCAGCTGAAGACCAACAACATTAAGGTTAATTACATCAATCCTATTGCAGATGAAGCTACACGAGAACAAATTATTGAACAACTTACCAAATCTGGTTTAGAACCTTATGTCAATACAGATACTAATACAGGTAAGGTTACTCAAGAACTTATTTTTCCTTGGGCTTACGCAAGTTACAAGGAAAAAAGAGTTAAAATACCACTCTTAAAACGAAGTATTACCCAAGGTCTACAAGAGCAAATTAATAATTCTGTACAATCATTAGAATATGCTTTTGCTGATGGGTTTAGCAAATTAGTGAAACCAAAACAAAAGAAAATTGCGGTTTTAAAAGGCAATGGAGAATTGAACGACATCTATATTGCAGATTTCCTAAAAACCATTCAACCTTACTACAACCTGGCACAATTTACTTTAGATAGTGTGGCCACAAATCCCCAAGGTACTTTAGACAAACTAAAAACCTACGATTTAATTGTAGCTGCTAAACCAAGTGAAGCATTTTCTGAAGAGGAGAAATTAGTCTTAGACCAATTCACCATGAATGGAGGAAAAAGCTTATGGCTAACTGAGTCTGTAATTATGGATAAGGATAGTTTGTACAACAATGGTATGGCTGTGTCCATTATGCGCGATTTAAATCTTAATGATTTTTTCTTTAAGTATGGGGTTAGGGTAAACCCAAGTTTGGTAAAGGATTTATATTCTGCACCCATTATGTTAGCGATTGGAGAAGGCAGTCAAGCTCAACTGCAGCCAGTACAATGGCAATATTCTCCTTTAGCTTCACACAACCCCAATCATCCAATTACCAAAAATCTCAATTTGGTAAGATATGATTTTGCAAGTCCGATGGATACATTAAAAAATGGAATTGACAAAACAATTCTATTGCAGAGTTCACCACGTTCTAAACTAGAAGGTGCACCTGCACAAATTTCGTTATCAGACGTTACAAAAACCCCAAATGAAGCGACTTACAGTAATGGCCCACAAACTCTAGCTGTACTTTTAGATGGTGAATTTACATCGGTTTATGACAAACGTATACTCCCTTTTAAAGTAAAAAACTTTATGTCTAAAAGCAAGCCAACAAAAATCGTAGTCATTTCTGACGGTGATGTTATAAAAAACGATGTTAGAAGAAATAGACCTCTAGAGCTTGGTGTTGACTATAGAGGTTTTGAATATGGAAATAAGGAATTCTTGTTAAACACCATTAATTACTTGTTGGATGATACAGGACTTATAAACATTAGAGCCAAAGAAATTAATATTGCCTACCTAGATTCAGATATCATTAAAGAAAACAAAGTCAAATGGCAACTCATAAATATAGCCTTACCGCTATTGCTTTTGGCTTTATTCGGGTTTGGCTTCAATTATTTGAGGAAACGTAAATACACTTAAATATGCCCGTTTTGGTATAACGAGAATACCACTTTTAAAAGAATATATTGTTAATAAGTTTGTTTTACAAAACCCATCTATTGGGATATATTTGTAAGACAAATTAAAACGTAATAAACTATACATAATTAGCATGAAATTTATTGTTTCAAGTACTTATTTATTAAAGCAGCTTCAAGTTTTGGGAGGTGTAATTAATAACAGCAATACACTACCTATTTTAGATAATTTTTTATTTGAATTAAGCCAATCGAAATTAACCGTTTCTGCAAGTGATTTAGAGACAACAATGTCTTCAACCATTGATGTAGAAAGTGATTCTGAAGGCAGCATAGCTTTACCTGCACGTTTATTATTAGATACTCTAAAAACGTTTCCTGAGCAACCTTTAACTTTTGTTGTTGAAGAAAACAATACAGTAGAAATCAGTTCTAATCATGGTAAATATGCACTAGCGTATGCAGATGGTGCTGAGTTCCCTAATGCGGTTTCGGTAGAAGATGCCAGCAAAACTACCATTATGGGAGATATATTGGCGACAGCCATAAGCAAAACTATTTTCGCTGCTGGTAATGATGACTTAAGACCAGTTATGAGTGGTGTATTCTTCCAATTCTCTCAAGACAACTTAACATTTGTGGCTACGGATGCTCACAAATTAGTGAAATATACAAGAGCTGATGTAAGTGCTACTGAATCAGCAGAATTTATTATGCCTAAGAAACCACTAAATTTACTAAAAGGGATTTTGGCTGGAAGTGATGATGATGTTTTGGTTGAGTATAACGAATCTAATGCTAAATTTACGTTTGATAATTCTGTTCTGGTTTGCCGACTAATTGATGGCAAGTATCCTAATTACGAAGCAGTTATTCCAAAAGAGAACCCAAATAAATTAGTCATTGCTAGAACCCAGTTTTTAAACTCTGTACGTCGTGTTAGTATATTCTCCAATAAAACGACACATCAGATTCGTTTGAAAATTGCAGGTGCAGAACTCAATATTTCAGCAGAAGATATCGATTACAGCAATAAGGCAGAAGAGCGTTTAACCTGTGATTATCAAGGAGACGATATGCAAATTGGTTTTAACTCACGTTTTTTAACAGAGATGATTAATAACCTAAACTCTGATGATGTACAGTTAGAAATGAGCTTGCCAAACAGAGCTGGTATCTTAACCCCAATTGATGGATTGGATGAAGGTGAGCATGTAACCATGCTTGTGATGCCTGTAATGCTAAATAATTAAACAGTTACACATCTGTATAAATAAAAAAGGCTTACCAGTTGGTAAGCCTTTTCATTTCCATTTCTTTAATAACTAACTAACAAAATTAAGAGATAATGGATAGCTAGGTAATTCTCCATTACTAGCTTTTATAGCGTTTATGATTGGCATTACAAATGCTAAAATTCCAACCAGAATTAACAATAATATGCCTAATCCAAATACAAGTATTAAAGGAATGCTTAGAATGCAATAGACAATAATACTTAACTGAAAATTCAAAATCGATTTACCATGAGCATCCATACCATCTACTTTATCCTTTTGCGTTGCCCAAATAATCAGTGGTACTATTAATCCACCGAAACCAGTAACATAAGTAAGTAATTGTGCCAAATGCGTAATCATCAATAATTGATTGTCTGTACGTTTTAAGGTATGATAATTTGATTCCATAATCTATTTATGTTTACACCTATGTGACGTAAATTACTTAGAAATGTTACAAAAAAGAGCACAAATATTTCGTATTCCTCAAAAAGGAGACTTAGTTCTCTTTAATATCATTTTTCTTTTTTCCACTTGACATAAGATTGACAAGAACACCGATTAAAATAATGCAAACAAGGGCAAACACCCCAATCATTATTACGCCCATTGACCAATCATAAACCAATGCTATTAAATTATTAATCATCATATTCATTTTTAATTTCTAACGGTAAAATTACAATAAGCATTCCCTTAGAAATATGATAAATATCAGATTAAGAAAAAATATAAACACGAAATACGGCTCACTTAAAATTTAATTTGATTAGATAAAAAATTATTGTCAAAAAATCACTTTTTGATATCAGGAGGATAGCACATATCCTTATAAGATAAATTCAAAAAGTCCCTAAAAAGGCAATGAGCAAAAAATCTAAAAACAAGTCTTTGTTCTAGCTATACCTTTTGGGTTTAAAACCTGGCATATACAAAAATAGTAAAGCCGATGTACCATTACATTAGCTGTACACAACAGACTGAATTTAAGCAATAAAGCAGATCAACACCTAATTTGGTACGCCTGCGCGCTAGCACGCAGGCACTTACCAAACTGAAAATCAAAAGGTAATCATGTCTTTTTTTGGAATGATTAGCTTAACATAAACCATTAATACGTATGTGCAAGTTAGGGTTACTACTCGTATTATTAATTCAATATGATTTTCTGGGTTTTTCTTCTGTTACCATTATTTAGCTCTGCGATATAAACACCTTGGCTCAATGTACTAACATCTATATACTGTGTTGTTATTTGGCTTTCTAAATCTGTCTCTGTGACCAATCGCCCTTGAATATCGTACAACTTAAAACTTGTATCTTCAAATAGTTTTCCGTGTATAACAATCTGCCTATTTTGTGGATTGGTATAAATAAGCAGTTCACCTAAATCAAATGGATCAGTAGACAGTGAGCTTTCTTCAAATCTCAAGAAAAAGCGCCCAGCTTCATTTATATTTTGGCTTGGTGTAATTAGATAAGGGCTTGCAGTTAGCAAAGTTGTTGTATTTGTAAAAACATCCTCAAGATAAACCTTTACAGTACTTGGCAATGTAGAATCAACAATATCAAAAGTTAAGGGTATACCAGCAAAAGCGTTAACACCAAGCGGTACTACTACATTATTATATATATCTTCATTGTTTAAGGCTTGTATGGCCATGGGAATACCTGTATGGTTCTCTACCAAATTAGAGTATAGAGCAAAAGTTGGTGCTACACCTCCCCACAATGATGCATCATAACCTCGGTCTAGACCTAAGCTTGCATGCTCGTTAAAGTAAAAATCTGTAGTATAAGTATCATCCGATGTATGGATGCCTAATTTCAAGTGTTGCGAATCGTTTTCAGAGCGCCCAGCTATAAAATCATCATCCATACCTATCGTTCTCATACTTGGAGTAAAACTAATATCACCACTAGCTTCTGCCTGTATAAAGAAACCTTGTCCTGGTGCAATAAGCGTAGAGTTGTCGGTAGTGGCTAAATTGTAAATAACCCAACCGTCGGAAGCGCTGCCGTCATAACCATACAAACCTGTGGCATTTTCATCAATAATGTCTGAGTTCATTAACTGATTGAGAAAATCCTGTACTTTCATATAACTTGGATAGGGATTTCCTATTAAATACCAATCGCTTGTGGTCGTAGCATCTATAGAAACATTTACCATTTCGTTTAGTGCAATTCCTGTAAAAGTGAAAGTACCGTTATCCATAGAACCTGTGCGGTAGCCAATTCCAGAAGCGAGCAAATTGCCATCCTCCGATGGCCCGTAAACTTCATAGGAATTTGTGTTATTGTTAAATGGGCCAAATAAAAATGACTGGTTACCATCTACAGTTCCGGACGGGAGGTTGGGATTGGCAGCTCTAAAGGCTCCAAAAGTTTCTCCTGATAATGGTGAACTAATAAGATCATTATCCCCAGTTACGGTACCTTGAGCCGCTACAATATTAACATGACGGTGATATTCTATATTGCCGGTAATGGAACCATCTAAAATTAAACTAGAATACGCTGTAGAATTAGATTTCAAACTCATTCCAGAAAACGTGTTAAGGGTTATTCCTGTATCTACCGTAAGACTGGCACCAGGATCGATGGTGATACTTTTACAATCGGTATTTTCGAATATTACTGCATTACCAGATATAACCTCAATGTCATTGGATGTGGTCGATACACCATTAGGATCTGACGGTAACCAACCATCGTTATAGATATAAGTAAAAGGATCCTCCAATACTATAACACCATAATCTTCTACATCACCATTTCTAAAATTACCACAGGTTATGTCTATATTTCGTGAATCACCGATAACACGCATGGTTAATAATACGCCTTTAACAGCTGTATCGGGAATTAAAATATCTGTTGAAAAGGTTTCAAAACCACCAGATGTTGCCATACCTTGAAAAACAAGTTCCGAAACATCGAAATTTCCATTGTTATTGTAATCTATATACACTTTAAAACGTTCTAAATTTGACGCACTCGATGAACGCGTAGTAATAGATAACGTATAGATTTCTCCTTCTTCTACAACGGTATTATCTGAACACCTGTAATCTTGATAATTCCCATTAAAGTCTACTGAAGTTTGTTTATCTATAACATTAAATTGAACCCGATTTATGTTTCTGTCATCACTGTTGCTGCTAGAGTTAACATTCGTACAGACTTGAGTAAGGTTGTTTTCGATTATGTTTATATAGCTTTCTTTTGTTACACTACTTACGTCATTGGGTGTTGTAACTTGTAAAGTAATATCGTAAACACCTGCATCGTTAAAGGTTATACGTGGGTGTTGCTCTGTGGAATTGTACGTGGTTGTGCCATTGGTAAAAGTCCAGTTGTAGGTGGTACTATTGTCATAGTCGTCATTAGAAACACAACTTTTATCATGAAATTGTATTTCAGCACCTACGCATACTAAATTGTCTAAGGATTCAAAATCTACTGCGTCTGTATCGCAATTGTTTTTTATGAGAATGCCATAGTCTTCTACATCAGATCTAATGTAAGAACCACAAGGCGTGGTTATCGGAACTCTATCACTTACAATACGCATGGTTAGCAGTTTGTTTTTTATGGCACTTGAAGGTACCGTTACATTAGTAGTTAATTTTTCGTAAGGTTCACTGGTTTGTCCCTGGGCAACCATCTCGCTGTCATCAAAAGCACCATCGGCATTATAATCTATATAAGCTTTAAAATAAAGCGTATCGTAATTATCGTCTTCAATTCTAGCATAAATAGATAACGGATAGGTTTCGCCTTCTTTTAAAATAGTACTTTCGGAACAGGTAAAATCTCTATAACCTTCGTTGGTTTGTACATTAGAATGCCCATCTAGGGTATTGAAATTTACTTGAAAAATAGTTGTGTTTAAGTTATATACATTCGGAGATTCAATAGTACATACAGGAGTTGTGATTACATCAGACACATAAATATAGTCTTCCTTGGTAAGGGTTTGTGTACCTTGGGCTGTTGTAACGGTAAGAGTTACATCGTAATACCCTTTTTCGTTAAACACCATTACGGGGTTTTGGTTAAATGAATTTAAGGTTGATGTACCATTGGTAAACGTCCACTGGTGCTGAATATTTGGAAATTCGGAATCGGCTAAATAGGTGTTGGGAATACAAGAACTGTCATCAAAAAAATAAACTTCTGATCCTAAAGTACACGATGCGGCATTGGCGACTTTAAAATTGGTTTGGTGCATGGCTGGCGGTATTAAGCCTGTGTTACCTTGCGAAGCGAGATAATCGTATCGTGTAGATTCTAAACGTGTACGCATTCTAAAGGTTTGGTCTGGCGTAAACATTCTGTTACCACAACCACCGTAGGTCATATAATTACTTTCATGCAAATCATCTACTTGTGCAGGATCGTTAGGATAACAAGGGTTTTGGTTAGATGCAGTACAATCGCTAGTCCATCTTACATGTCTTGGTGTATCGGCACAAAAATCGCCTTCGGAATAAGGATCTGTTTCTACAGCAGGGCATGTGTAAACACCATCATCATCTGGGTCGTCATCGTAAAACGTATGTCTTAAATTGAGTACGTGGCCAATTTCATGCGCTAAGGTGTTTGCAAAATTAAACGAATAAACCGTAACCGTTACTCTACCACCACCAGCAAACGCCGTCCATATAGAACTATCGGTTTTGGAAACAATCCAGATATTAATGTAATTATCTAAATTCCATGTGCTTAAAGCTCTAACATCAGCAACAGGCATACCTAAATCATTGCTGCTTTCTATACCATATTGCACATAATCGGGATAGGCAGACATATCTATTCTATTTATACCATTGGTACAATTACCATTTGGATCTCTTACAGCCAGTGAAAATTCTATATCAGTGTCTACCCCATTCCCATCGCCTTCCGTACCTACTATTTTTCTATACCTGTTGTTGGCTTCTTTTATCATTTCCTTTATGCGCTCATCGCTTATATTAGTGCCATTACCAACGGCTTCACCATTATGCATAACGTGTACCACAACAGGCACTTGATAAATTTCTTGTCCTGAAAGCGGATTTACTCTAGCACTTACTGATGATGTGTTTTTATTTAACCCTTTAGATCTTTTTCTTTTAACAAATTTTTCAAATGCTTCTTGTTCTGCTTTATAAACAACGTCATTCTTTAGTTTTTCTTTAT
Source organism: uncultured Flavobacteriaceae bacterium (assembly GCA_964453045.1). Taxonomy (GTDB): domain Bacteria; phylum Bacteroidota; class Bacteroidia; order Flavobacteriales; family Flavobacteriaceae; genus Winogradskyella. The sequence goes on along the minus strand of CAYVNR010000013.1, from coordinate 22,737 downwards.
GAATCTCATCGGCCAGACATGGATAATCTTGTTGTTGTGCAGAAGCTACAGAGAGAGAAAAAATGAAAACAATAGTAAATAGTAAATGCTTCATGTGCTAAGGTTTAAAGGGCATAGTTATTATTAGTGACTTTTACAACTAATGCAAATTCAATAGGAATATCCATACAACTGTCTTGCTCTCCAAAAACGATTTTATTGTCAAAAGCTATGCTTAAAGCTTTTATACATTCTTTCACTTGAGCCCCGAATTGCTTCAAGTACCTGCCAAAAAGTATAGTGCTCAGGAAAACTGAAAAAAGGAAAGCTGTTAGGGATTTCATTTCTGTTTTTATTTAAAATTAGTAGAGTTTTAAAGCATATTATGTATTTTCAACATTTATAGATGTAACAGGTATTTTAATACCTTCGTTTTCAAACACCTGACTAATATCTTTTATAATTGAGTTAGTAACCAGTGTAATATTGCCTTTTGGAAACCAAACCCCATATTTGATTTTATAGCCAATGTTTTCAAAAGAAGAGAAATACACATAAGTATCTTCTTTTCTAATGATATACGGATTGTTATTGGCTATATCTCTTAATAAGCGTTCCACTTTTGATAAATCTGTATCATACGATACTTTAAAGGATATATCTTTACGTCGATCCTTATCTGGGTATAAATTGGCTACGTTAGAGTTGAGTACTTTAACATTAGGTACTCTTACCAGTTGATTATCAAAGGTTCTTATTTTTATAGATAAAGAATCAATAGATTCTAATGTGCCTTCTACATTATCAATGTGTATTATATCATCAACTTTAAACGATTTATCCGACAGCAATAAAATTCCACTAATAAGGTTTTCTAAGCTGGTTTTAGACGCAAAGCCAATAGCAACTCCAGCTATACCCGCAGAACCCAGAATGGTTGTAAACAACGATTCGAACCCTAACTGGCTCGTAATGACTATTCCCATAATAGTAAATCCAACAAAGAATATGATTTTTGAAAAAATCATATACGATTGATGACTTACCCTATCATAGAGGTATACTTTTAGCAATGCTTTTAGGACATAAACCATTACCAAACAAACTATTATTGTAATAGCAACCTTAACTAGAGCGGTTTCCGTAAAATGTTCTTGAATAAATTCTGACATTACATCTTAATTTTGTTTAATACCTTCTTCATCTTCTTTCTCCTGTTGTCTCAATTCTCTTGCCTCACCTAAGGCACTAGCGATTAAACCTGTTGGTATAGTTATTATTCCTAAGCCTACTAATAAAATCACATAGGTAAATGCACGTCCTCCCCAAGTTATCGGATACACATCACCGTAACCTACTGTTGTTAAGGTGATTATTGACCACCACAAACTATCAAAAATAGAGGCAAAATGTTCTGGTTGTGCTTCGTTTTCAAAATAATAGATACCTGAGGCGGCTAAAAAGATGAACACATTAGAAACAATGAGGAACAAGGTCAGTTCTGGCTTGATAATCTTTATAGCGATAGCAAAACGTTGCAGGGATTCGCTAAAACGAGATATTTTTAAAGCACTAATAACACGCAATACTCTTAATGCTCTTATGGCTCTTAAGTCGATCTGTCTTCCGAATAGAAAAGGAAGAATTGCCAGTAAATCAATGATGCCATAAAAGCTAAAAATATATTTAAGTTTATTTTTTGCTATATAAATTCTACATAGATATTCTATAGTAAAAACAACGTAACAAAATATATCAATTACGTTTATAATTTTAATCCAAAAAGGGGATAAATTTGGCAGTGTACTTATTGAGTAGACAATTAAGGAAAATATAATTAATGCTTGTATACCAATAGAGAACAACCTACCTGCCCTTGTATCGTTCCCTTCAACTATTTCATATATCCTTTCTTTAGAAGATTTTTTGATTTGTTCTGCTACTTCTTTTGTTTTATTAATAGTCTTTTTTGTTTTTTTCATTATAATAAAACTGCTTATGAGCCAGTGGCACAACCCTGTTAATCCGATTAAAAAGTAATAATCGCCTTAACAGAAAGAACTATTATTTGTATAAGTTTTTTTTAAGCTTACATCTTATATTAGTGTTAAGTTCTGTGTGGCTAATAAATTTTAGGCAGTTAGTTTTTTTTAGATTACTGAGCTTGTTTTAAATGCATACCGGTATTGGTAATATCACAATTGTATTTTTCTAAACAACTTAAAATATACTTTTGGTGAAGTTCAATAAGACTAGCGTATATTTCTAACTTCATGAATTTTTCACTCAAACGATCTTCATGTAGTAAGAAGTAGTTAACAAACACGTCAAGCTGTGATGATATACTAAATGTTGAATAGTGCTCTTTTTCCAGAATACCGCTTTCAAAAGCCTTTCTATATGTATTTAACCAATTGGTAACACCCAATTTTGATTTTATATTGTTAGACATTTCAATTAATTGAGAGTCCGTTAACATTAGAGATTTCTTTATGTCTGCTTTTTCATATCCATTAAACTTAAGACCTATATATTCAGACTCTATATCATTAAGAAAACATTTCTTTTTTATCTTAATCTCATTTATCTTAAAAAAGCTCGTTAAAATATCCTCAATAACACTCTTTGTTTGTAAGTCAACTTTTTTGTCACTAAACAACAAATTATAAATTTTATCAACATATAGAAGTGCATTATCCTTAATTTCATCTTCAGCAAATTCATTAAAATTCAACACATTTGATTTTAACAATTTTACTGACATTTCCTCATGGTTCATTGAAGCTGTTTTTTTCAGCAATTCACTCTCAATTCGAAAAATGTGTTGAGGTTTTATTTTCAAAAATTTGATAATATCCTTACTTTTATAGTTATGCAATTTTAATCTGCAAAAGATGATTTCTTTTTTGCATAAATCAATTGTATCATTAATTTTTAAGTCCATTACAATATTATTTTGATTATTTATATTGATTACATATTAGGGTTATTTTCTGGTTAAGTAACACAGTTTCCTTTTATAGGTATATATTGTTTGTTTTATGGACTATTTCATTAGTTATTAATCACTTATTTAGATGCGCAGATTATTTTTTATTAGATTTTTGGCAATACTAATATTAGTATCACAGCACCTTTATGCTCAAGAAATCCTGATAAGAGATAATGATGTTTTTTTAAATAATGAATCTGGTGCTGAAATAAATTTAATAGATGTTGATTCTATGGGATTATTATGGTACATAGCACCGCCAAACATGCTAGTGAGAAGCTCTGGAGAAGAGTACGATCAGTATGTCTATGACTCAAAAAATAATGATACCTTCATTGATAGCTCGAGTTTGAAGTTTAGCGACAGTGGAGAGTTGGTTTTATTCTCCCCGATAAAGGTTTCAGTGTTTAGTGATACTCATATATTTATTTACAAATATAACAGTGATTTCTCTGATGACATTGCCTTAAGGTTCAACTCAGCTATCTACAAAGACAGTACGCTTTGGGTTGGGACCAATCAAGGTTATGTTATAAAGTATACAAACAAAGAGACAAAGCGCATATTTATTGATGCCAATAAAGAAATTAAAAATGGAAACCATGTGGTGGTCAATAACATCAATGAAGATAACCTAGTAACCGTAAGAAACAAAAATAGTTTTTATACTATAGATACAGATACAGATGAAAGATGGGTTGTTAGCATTGAGAATAGTCCAGATCACGAACTCGATTTAAATTTTCATAGCAATAAGAAATGGTATAGGGATAGCAATGAAGATGTGTTCATAAGTTTTACACCGTTTGATTTTAGTTTTCCAGATATTGGACATTATAAATACAAAGACCATAAATATGAGTTTAGATACGATACAATTTCAAACCAAGTCCATGCATATTTTCCTTTTTTGGATTATATCGTTTTAAACCCAGACCGTAGTCCTAGACTTAAAAGTATGTTTGATATACTGACCATTTCTTCTTCCGGAAATGAAATAGTGATGCTAAAACTTATAAAAAAAGCGAACGATTATTATTTAGAAGAAGTTGAAAGAGTTAAGTTCCCTAACTTAATAGAGGATATTGCTGTATGGAATGATTTTGTCTATATAAGCCATTTGGATAAAATTTCCAAAATGACGATTAACAGAAAAAAGTTTAAATCCTTCTTAAAAGACTTGGAGTCTAATGGGTCAATAGCAAATGTTAGCACCAGAGGCTTTTTTCAAACTGACACAACCGAACTATTAGTTGCTAGCTATAATGGTATATATAAGTTAAACCTACTTGACGAAGAAAAAAACACCTTATTATTTCCACAACTAAAAATTATTTGGGGTTTTGAAAAAGTTAATGATAGCACACTTTTTGCATACGGGGAGAGCAATAAAAATTTCTTCAAAATAGATCTCAACACTTTAAACTATCAGCAAATCCCAAATACAACTCAAGAATATATTTACTCAACGACAAAGGTCAATGATTCCATAGCACTTTTGGGTTCTCATAACGGTATCTACAAATATAATCTGTACACCAACGAATCCGTAAATATTTCTGAAACCACAGGGTTGAAAGATGTACGGGTCAACCATATTGAGATGAAAGATAGCTTACTTAATATCAGTACCCAAAACAAAGGTTTTTTGCGTCTGTCGCTAGATGCAGACTTTAAGATTATAAACCAAGAAACGTATTTAAAGGATGCGATTGTTTACTGTTCCACTTACGATGAATTGGGTAATACATGGATAGGAACCGACAGTGGACTTTATAAATTTGAAAGTAATCTTATAGAACTTATGCCTGATACTGAAAATGAAAAAATTGTTGGGTTGGTTTATTCAAAAGAAAACTTATGGTTCAGTTCCTTTTCAGGGTTACATAAAATCAATGAAATGGGCATGTTTTCTTATTATTTGGAAGATGGGTTGTCATCTAATGAATTTAATAGAGCTTCTTATTTAAAACTAAAAAACGGAGAGGTTATTTTTGGAAGTATTAATGGCCTTACCAAAAACACTGAAAATACAGATACAGATAAAAATGAGATTCCTATAATTTACCCAATGTCATTTGGCTATTCCACTGAAAAAGAAGATTTGCTAGAGGTTAATAGAAAACATTATCACAATACTGAATTACCTCATGATACAAGAGACATTTATATAAATTATACTATTACAAATTCATTTAATGTTGACCAAAACACATATGAATATAAAATTGAAGGGCTATCAAAGGATTGGGTAGATAACTCAAATAATACTAATGTGATCTTCGATAAATTACCCTCTGGTAATTATAAACTCTTGATAAGAGGATACGATTCTCGTGGTATTATTTCCGCCAATGTGCTTGAATACAATTTTAAGATTTTACATCCCTATTACAATACGCTTGCTTTTAAACTGTCCATTTTATTAGTAACACTACTCATTTTTGGTTGGGCAATAAAACTATATTATAAAAAGAAAAAAGAGGAGTTGTTAAGAAAAAATAAAATCCTTACGTTTTTAGCAAATTCAACAAGATCATCAATGAATCCACATTTCATATTTAATTCTCTAAATACTATTATAACTGGGTTCAATCAGAATGAAATGCCAGATACATTAAAAAACTACATATTTAACTTATCTAAGTTATTTCGTTTTACTTTAGATAACTCTAGAGATGAGTTTGTTTCACTAGAGAATGAAATTGAGTACATTAATGCGTATGCACATTATGAAAATACATTTTTAGACCCAAAAGTAAATTTAGAAATTACATATGATGATAAAAAAGCTGATATTAAAATTCCTTCTTTGATTATACAGCCACTGATTGAAAATGCATTTAAACACGCTTTCACTTTGAGTTACAAAACAAATAAAAGAATCCTATTAGATATTAAGCTTTCATCTTATGGTACATTAAAGATAGCAAATATTACGATTAAGGATAATGGAATCTGGAAAGAAAATAGTAAGGGTAAAAAATCCTATGCTTTAAAGATTATTAAAGAACGGATAGCAATTTGGAATAACTTAAATAAAACAGATATTTATAACTTAAAAACTCGAAAAAACCAAAGTGAAGCAGGTTGGACAGAGGTACAAATCACTGTACCCTACATAAAAAAGAAAAATAAATATCTTAATTAACTTAATAAGTCAAGAAACATTTTTCTGCGCCTTCTAGCCAAGGGCACTCTATCTCCATTTTTTAATGCAACAGTTCCATCTGCAAAATATCGATCAACGTAGGCTATATTAATTATATGGGATTTATGAGTTCTAAAAAAGTTTTTGCCCAATTCACTTTCAAAATGATTGATGCCATAAGAACTCAAATGTATTACATTGTTATTTAAGTGAAAATTCACATAATTATCAACACTTTCCAACCTTACGATATCAGAATGTTTTACAAAATATTGACAATCATGAGATGGTATAGCAATTCTTCTGTCGATATTCGCATTTGCACCAATATTATTATTTAGTACAATATGATTTAAGGCCTTACTTATACTTTTAACAAAATCTAATTCATTATAGGGCTTCAGTAAATAGCCCAATGCTTGGTGCTCAAATGCTCTTAAAGCATAAGCTTCACTGCTCGTACAGAATAATACGTTAACCCCATACTCATCGTAAGAGTTCAAAAACTCTATGCCATCTATCCCTGGCAACTCCATATCTAAAATCATTAGAGATGTATTTAACTCATTTTGATGAGGCAAAAAAGATTCAACATCTTTAAAATGGAACAATTCGTGTCGACTTTTAAAGTGCTTAGAAAATAATGATTTAAAGTAGTTAAAGTCATTATTATTATCTTCTATAACTGTTATATTCATAATTTAATACCGCTATTTATAATTACACTAACAGATAAATCCCTATAATGATGTCAAAAATCCATCATAAAGTACTTAAATATGGCACCTTCAATGTTTTCATTTACTTCAAACAACAATGTTGCTTTCGTCAATAACTTATAGTTGGTTTAATCATTAAATAAGTCCTATAATTAATACTAAAGATAAGGAACTTATCCGCTTCTTTTAATTTAGACACATAAAATTGAATAAAGTCACGTAAAAAAAATTGAAATTAAAATTCAGTCATTTTTTTGATTATACATAATACTTTGATAAGTACTTCACATATACAGAATATGGTAAAGTACAACTACACGTTTAATTTAAAAGGGGAAAAATAAATTTCCCCTTTTAGGTCATATCTGCTATTAATCAACTTAAATAAAAAAGAAGAAAAAATATAACCTGTTGTTATTAATAATCAATTTTAAAACTACTAATAATCAATCCAAAATATTTTTTACATAATGGTATATGTCAAATCAACTTTTCACCAATTATTCCAATTAAGAATCCTAAAGTGGCACCAAAAGATGCAACATAATTATTATCCAATTTACTTTCAGGTATAATGTCCTGTACTAGCAGATATAGTATTCCACCACTTGAAAATGTCATCAAAATGGCTGTTAAATTCGAATAATCACTCAAAACGAAGTGGCCCAATAATGCACCTGCAATACCTAGAAAACTCATAAAGAAAAAAATCACCAAAGTCTTTTTAACTTTAAATCCACTATTTACTAAATCTCTAAAAGAGTTAAACGCTTCTGGAAGATTTTGAAGCCCTATAAATATTGCCAAAAGATATGCCATGCTAGTATTTACTGCGAAAACCGCACCTAAAGCAATAGATTCAGGAATAAAATCCATTAACATAGCCAATAATGAAGCTGTTTTCCCGCCTTTTCTTGTTAAATATTTATCAATAGACATAAATATTAATGCGCCCGCTAAGAATGAAACTACAATAGAAGTTAATTCTAATTCTTCCATACCATTTGGAATAAGTACTAAAGCAATTGCCGATAACATAATACCAGAACCAAAAGACATTAGTGCATGTACAATTTCTTGTTTTACTGGTGACTCCTTTACATGATGGTTGAAAAAATTAGCCAATAGCCCACCTATAAAAACAGTAATACCAGCAAAACCAGAGAATATTATAATTTTTTGAGTCATTATTTGCTACTCTTTTAAAATTTTAGTCATTGTATAGATTCAATTCTGCCATTAAACATTTAGAACTTTCTTTCTACCGTCATATAGATATGTTTTAATCCTGAGAGTTCAAATGCAAACCATTCTATTTCGTACCATTTACCATTTGGCAATATTATATTAGATGTCAAAGTCTCTGTAACAGTTGTACTCCAATAAGTAAGGTTATTATTATCAATACCTTGATTACTCCCCGATGGAATACTTGCCTGTACCAAATATCTATTTTCTGCAGTTGCACCTTGAAATTGAGATGTGAAAGTGACATTTATTGAGCTAGATGAAATATTTAAAATATAAGGGTTATAAAAGGCAGCATTCACACGGTTTAGCCCTACTCTTATTAAACCATCTAATTCTATCAATCCACTAGCGGGCAGATGAGTTCCATTTGCAGCAGTAGAGCTCATAGTTTTGTAAACACTAACCCTTTCTCCGACATTTAAATCTATAATTTGTTGGTAGGCTATATAAGCAGAGCCATCCCAAACCCAAGTAGATCCGTCTTCACCAAAATAAATATACTGCGAGTTTTCTATCAATGTACTGTCATTAGCCACTACTGGCAATTGGTCATCAAAAATTGTAGCCGTATTAGGATCATTTGTATTCACAAATACATTCTTGGTATTGATTTCAGAAGTTAGGTATTGCCATTGATCATTTAATGAATCAAAAAAGTACAATCCCTTAAGTGTTACATTGACAGTTTGTCCACTCGGAGATGAAGCTGGTTCTGCAACAAATACAATAGCGCCATTTTGGTCATCTGTATAAGTCTTAGATTGTAGTTGATCTCCCGTTATTCTTGGAGGTATCAAACCATCTAAAACTGCAGGATCTGTAGCAGTTCCTACAACATCTAAAGTTGCTTTAGGTGAATTTGTGTTAACGCCAACCTGTGCATTCAACACTAAGCCTGTAGAAAGCAAAACAAAAAACAATCCATTTATTATTACTTTATGTAACATCCTATTTCTTAGTATTATTTTTCAAATCACAAAGAGTATAACTATTTCCTTTCCACGATGAACTCGCTGCGTCTGTTTGCCTGCTGCTCTGCCTCGCTGCAGGGTACCCCGTTGACGCAGCCGTTGACAAGCTCCGTCTCTCCGTAGCCCCTTCCCGTCAGGCGAGACCCGTCGATCCCCTGCCCCACCAAGTAAGACACGGTCGATTCCGCACGGCGCTGTGACAGCGCCATGTTGTAGGCATCACTGGCACGGCTATCCGTGTGCGAGCGAACGTCCACGTGTATATCAGGGTAAAGGCGCATCGCGGAAACCACCTTCTGCAGCTCCACCTCTGCATCAGGGCGTATCACGGCACTGTCCAAGTCAAAATAGATCTTAACGTTAAGCAATATGGCCAAGTCTACCTCTCCTTTATCAGTGGATACCTCAGGCACAGGCACCAGTGCCATGTCGTGTTCACGATCAAGCTCTCCAGATTTTGAGAAAAGCTCACCGTTCTCATAACCGTCCGCCAAAAACTGCACGATATAGTCCGTACCCCTGTCAAGGCCCGAATGTTCGTAGCCACCGTCAGGATCACTGGAAAGCTCAGCGACCACCTTGTTGGAACTGTCGAGTATCCTGATACGCGCACCAGGTATTACTGCGCCCGTATCGCTGTCCGTAACCGTCCCGAATATACGAGACGCCAAAAGGTTCTGTATCGGCTCGTTCTCCACAAAGGCATAAATATTGTCATAGCTGGTGCCCTCGCCACTTGGGCGGTTAGAGCTCACATAGCCATGGCCCTCCCTGATGATATACGAAAAATCGTCGAATGCCGTGTTGATAGGCCTACCAACGTTCAAAAGGCTAGAACTCGAGCCATCATCCAATTGCACATAGAACACATCGTAGCCCCCAAGACCGTAGTGACCGTCCGAGGAAAAGTAAAGCTCATTATCGTCTGTAACGAAGGGAAAAGACTCGCGGCCGGCAGTATTGATGTGGCCACCTGCATTGAATACACGCCCGAGATTGCCCTCAGAATCGATATCGCAATAAAAGATGTCCGTCTGCCCTATAGCTTCTGGGCGGTCCGACACAAAATAGAGTCTGCCACCATCTGCGCTAAGCGAAGGATGGGCCGTTGAAAAGTTCTCTCCGTTAATCGAAAGCTCCTCTACATCTGTCCAATCACCATCCACAAGGCTTGCTCGGTAGAGCTTAAGGTGGATGATATTACCATTATCTCCGCCAGAGGCCTTGGCGTTGCGTGTAAAGTAGATCGTGCTACCGTCCTTGGTAAAGGCTGCAGTAGATTCGTGGTAGCGTGTGTTAATGTCGCCATCTAGCTTCTCAACACCACTGAGTTGGCCGTCACTGTTTATATTACCGCGATAAAGATCCAAAAAGCTCAAACCATCCCACGAGCTCCTCCTCTTTATAAGGGAAACCGTATCTCTTGTCGAGGCAAAAACCAGCGTGCTGTCATTCATGTACCAGCCACCGTAGTCAATCCCTTCGGAGTTCGAGCCTAAGGCTGAAAGGTCGTAGCGTCCAGAGTTCTCCTCGATAATCTCAAGGTAATCTCGAGATCCGCCCAGAGTGCCGCCCTTGGACTCAACGTTCGACATGAACACATCGTAGTAACGCTTGGAACCCGAAAGATCTCCCGTGGACTGAAGCGACTGCGAATAACGGAGGGAGTATATCGCCGGCTGGTTGCCGTTGTCTGAAAAGAGCTCACTGTACCACTTCGCCGCTTCGGCGTACCTAGAGTTAAAGTAGTAGGCATTGCCCAACCTTCTGAAGAGTTCCTCAGACCTGTAGCCCGAGTCCGCAACATCCTCGTATATCGCTATTGCGTCAACAAAAGAAAGGTTATTGTATCTCTTGTTTGCCCTGTCGATTCTCGCCTCTTGTGAAAATAGGGAGCCTCCCATAAAGATGGCCAAGAGCGTGAACAACTGGGCAGTGTGTCTTAGTGTAGATATCATATTGTTTTGCATCGTTATCGTTTAAAAGAACCTTGGGTTGACCGTGTTCCTTACACGGGTGAAAAGGTCGAACCTTAAAAATATCTCGTGAGAACCCGAATTGTAGTTCCCAAGCTCGGTTGTGTCGTAATCGTAGGCATAGCCAATCATCAGCTGGTCGGATATCTGGAAGCCCGCTAGGCCGCTTACCGCAGCATCCAAACGGTAGGCCGCACCAAGGGTGAACTTCTCATGGAACAAAAAGTTCGCCGAAATATCTAGTGCCAGTGGGGCACCTGAGACCATCTTGGCCAGAACCGCTGGCTTGAATTGCGTGGTAGAGCCTAGGTCGAAAACGTAGCCACCGATCGCATAGAAATGCGCCCGCTCGCTGGCCGTGGAAACCGCAACGTCGTCGTAGTGGTCCGTACGGATAAGGTTCGGCGAGGACACACCTAGGTACCATCTGTCGCTGTCGTGGAGGTAAAGGCCCGTCCCGATGATTGGGGAGACCTGACCGTTTATGTTGTCCATAAAGACCGGGTCAGAGGGATTGAACGTGTTGAGCTGCGTGAAGTCGACGTTAAGTATGTTGACTCCGCCCTTGATGCCAAAGGACAGGCGCGTGCGCTCCGATAGCTGGATCGTGTAGGAGAAATCTGCTGCTATCGTGCTCTCGGTCGAAGGGCCGATGCGGTCGCTGACGAACATAAGACCACCGCCAAGGCCCCAGCCCGAAAGCGGTGTGTTCATAGAGAGGTTCAACGTCTCTGGCGCTCCGTCAAGCCCCACCCACTGTGCACGGTAGAGACCGTTGATGGTCAACAGGCCACGGTTCCCCGCATAGGCCGGATTGATCGTCTGGGTGTTGTACATGTACTGCGTGTACTGAGAGTCCTGCTGGGCGGTGGTTGTACCACTCAGAAAGAGAAGCAGCAGCAAGCACAGCAATCTTATTAGTCTTGGTATTATTGTTGTTATTGTTGTTTTCATTGTCTGCGTGATCTCTTGTTATTAATCATCTGTTGTTAGGTATAAGTAACCCGACTGTTTTATTCTCCTTGGGCTGTTTCCACCTGTGTATTCATATTCCAGAATGTAGAAATAGGTTCCCGTTGGGAGTTGGCTACCCCTAGATATCGTAATCCTGCCGTCGGATAGACCCTTAAAGGCACGATCCACGTTGTCATAGCCCTCGATCTCGTAAACCTTGACTCCCCATCTGTTGAACAGCATAACCTTGTTATTGGGATAATTTTCTATACCATCAATAAAAAAGAAATCATTTTTGTTATCACTATTTGGAGAAACACTATTGTATATCACAAGATTATCTGGTAAGATTAAATCTTCTTTAACTGTTGCTAGTGTAAAAAGACCATAGCCAGATACTTCGGCTACTGTAGTTACAGTTTGGTTGTCTTCATCAACGATACCTCCCTCGTCTATCCAAAGTCCCTGTAAAGCATCCCATCGTACGATGTGTATAGCAGTGGGATTAGCATTAAGAATTTCCTGAGGTGAAGTGTCAGCACTCCAACTCAAAGTAAGTATAACGTTTGTATTACCACTCTCTTGATTTAACTCCCAATATTCTGTATCGTCAATAAAGTCAATAACACCTGCGGCTAACTCGTGAGGGTGTAAAGTATTACTGTTTTCTAAATAATATTTTGAAGAAAATGAATCGCCTGTATCATTTGGTGCAGAAATCAAAGAAGCTCTATAAAAACCACTATCTCCTATAGGAAAATCGAACTCAGAATTACCATTTTTATACACTAAACCATCAACATGGCTATCATCACTTGTATTGATATGATAAGCTAAGTTTTCAAAGGTTATACTTCCACCAAAATCATCATTATTTACTATACCTTGATCGAAGTCAGCTTCATTTACAATATTTATTTCTCCACTGAGTTCAAAGGCGTTTTGAGCAGAACTGTTATCAAATAACACATTATAAAACTCACTTATAGCAGTACCTGTTATTTGTTGTATGTTTGTACCTTCAAAACGGATTAAACCATCATTGGCTCCATTGAAATAGGAAAACAATCCATCATTATTAAAATTGGCATAGATAAACAACTCTCCGTCGTTCATTGTACTTCCTGTAGCTATATTGTTAAAATCATCAAGCACGCTCATTTGGGTGTCTGTACTTATCGTTAATTCTCCCAAATTAGTAGTTTGCGCATTGGCCACAAAGCCAACTATCAATAATGATAATCCCAATGCTTTATACTTTTTTATATTATTCATAATCTATTATAAACCTATTTTATATGTTTACGATGAGCGTCTAACTTTGAATATTAAGCCTATCCATGAGGCATCAAACCTTTTATGACACTCTTATACTTTTATATTCTGAAAAACTCAATACTTTTTCATAACGAACTTTAGATATTAAGCATGAACACACGGTTTTACAGAATTACACCTTCATAATTTTGATTATAAAATCTTTATCAGACTTATAACTTTTTAATCCGCTATAGTTTGTTGAACATTCAAAAATGCTTTGGTCTGTTGTGCAGTGGTATCATTAGCTGCGACAGCAGAATTTGGCGCACCCATCATAAAAGTTAATTTATACATCGTTACATCTGTTACATCTGTTGTAGTCCATATGTAGGATCGTTGCTCAGGTGCATTAAAATAGACATCTGGATCACCCCATGCAGAGTTAGTTCCAACCACTACTCCAAGGTCTCCATTATTACCACTGTTACCATACCAAGTATCAGGTATTAAAAGTGCAAATGCATTACTTGCCGTACCTAAATTACCACCTTGGTAACTTACACCTGCATTCCACATAATGGTTCTAGAAGCTCCATTTGATCGTATTTGCACATCACTATTTGCTAGAGTAGTTCCATCCGGGACAAATACCCTAACTGAAAATTTTCCGTCTGGGGTAGTAATTTCTCTATGGTAACCATTTACACCATTATCTGCGGTATCCACTAATGGCCCTAAAGTAGCGACCTCAAGAATATTGGCCAGTTCTTCTTCATCACCAACAGTGACGGTACAGTTTTGTACAGTGGTAGTTCCAAAACTTAAATCAAAACTAGCCCCTGTAGGAGAACTTGCAGAAGGTGTACCCGTAACATCATAAATTAAATCACCAAAGCCAAATTCTAACGTACCTTGTTTTAATGTTGCTTGTAGGCCTGTATTTCCTGTAGAATTAATAGGTGCCCCTTGGGGATATTTCCCCTCATTACCTCCATCGTATGGTACCGTTAAAGTTCCAGTGTAAGGTTGACCCCCAACGAAGGTTGGAGGATCTAATACAGCATCATCACAATTTAATGCACTTATTTCGGGGTCAATATTATTAACAATATCCAGTTTAATCCACTCCGAACCGTCCCAAAAATAGAAACCAGTATCTAGTGTGCTTCCCGTGTTGTATACAAATAATCCTTCAGCTTGGCCAGCTTGGCCATCCAAATCTAACGTCGCAGAGGTTAAATCTACTCTGGGAATTAATAAACCTTTATCATTAGATACTATATCGAGTACCGAGGAGTCATCTGGTGTTTGTGTATTAATGCCTGTGACCTGAGCACTAACTGTCTGTATTCCATAAAGAAGTATGGTAAACAAGCACAAGCATCTTATGGCAGTATTGATATTATTTTTCATTGTATTTTATATTTTGGTTTATTGGAAGTTTAAATATTTATTTAGTCTACACTTTTATTCAATAGAAGTTTTTCTAAACGTTCTAATCTAGTTTCAAGTTCTTTTATTTTCTGATCTTTAGCTTTCAACTGCTTTTGCTGTTCTATAGTATGCAAATACAATTCTTCTACTTTTTCCAAAACCTGTACGGAAAGCTCTGATGGATTTATAACATAATCACCATCTTCGTTTTTAGCTAAAGCATCGATTTTAGTTATACCTGGTAGATGACGATTTTCATTAATAAAAGTCTCAACTTCTTCAAGTGATTTAAAAGCATAATCCGCTTTTAGTTTTGAAACACCATCAAAATAACCTTCAAATACATAATCCGCATATATAGAAGAAGTCGTTAACATAGAACCATTTATAGCCAATACTACATTAGTATTTGCTGTTCCTAACATATCATCTGTTCCGATACCCACTCTACCCATTTGGTAAATATCTTGTGTATTTAATGTTGCCGGATTACCCACGTTTGCTTGATCAAACCAAGGTTCTGCTATAGTAGTTCCATCTATGTAAGCACCACCATCTGTACCAACTTGCACTAAATTATCAGCATCTACACTAACCACATCCACTATACTGCTCACTGCATCCTCATTAACATAGGTAATATCTCCAGTTGAATCATCTTGACTTAAAGTTGTTATAGTTTCTGTACCTCCAACGGTTATAATATTTGCAGTACCATCTTCATCTGTGTATGTTACTGTTCCATTACCATTGTCAACTAAGCTAGTAAGAGTCTCAGCTGTATCCACTATATCACTCACTTCATTGAAAATATCGCTAGTGTTGTCCTGTAACTCAGTAAGCACATCTCCAGCAATATCAATTGTTGTTACTGTGTTGTCTTCACTTGTGTAATCGTATGTAGCATCACCATTATTCACCATCGTAGTTACTGTCTCATTAGCTTTAACTATTCCTGCCATATCTATGACCGTCGCCGCGCCGTCCTCGTCAGTGTAGGTCAGCTCCTCGCTAGCCGCATCGTAGACGAGCGTCGTGAGCGTCTCGTTCGCGGCCACTATGTTGTTGATGTTGT
>CAYVNR010000013.1:0-6875 GCA_964453045.1 uncultured Flavobacteriaceae bacterium | reverse complement strand
GGTCGATGACCGTCGCCGCGCCGTCCTCGTCAGTGTAGGTCAGCTCCTCGCTAGCAGCGTCGTAGACGAGCGTCGTGAGCGTCTCGTTCGCGGCCACTATGTTTGTAATCTCGTTGAAGATATCACTACTGTTGTCCTGTAATTCAGTCAATACATCACCTACTACATCTATAGTTACCACATCACCATTTGCATTAGAAAAGGTATAAGTACCATCTCCATTATCAACCATGGCTGAAGTGTTGGCATCAAAGGTTATTGTTGTACCATCTACTGAAGTATGCGTGAAAGTACCGTCTCCATTATCAGTTAATGTATCCGTGTTTGCAGCAACAATACTGGTTACATCATCTCCATTAGTTATTCTATTCCATTTATTATCGTACCAATAATAATATCCTGGTGTTAAATCCGTTGTATTATTTGTATTAAATACTGTTAAAGCATCAACATTACCATTAGTAATTGTTGTTGCATCGATTACTGATGTTAAAGCGACCCTTGGAATTAAAAGTCCTTTGTTAGCGGATACTATATCTAATTGCGTAGATGCATCAGGATTTGTTGTACCAACACCCACTTGAGCGTATGACACTATGCATGACATAAGCATTAGAGTAAGTAATGTTTTTTTCATAATGTTTAGAGTTAGGATTAGAATTTTTTGTTATACATGAAGACAAACTCAATTGAACTACTTAATAAATACGTTCATAAATCATTGCGTACATGAATATTTATAGGATAAACATAATTATTTGAGAAGCCGTACATATGTCTATATTCATGGGTATAACTTTTTTTCACAATTATGAAATTAAAACACTGATTATTAGATTTTTAATAAAAAAAGTAAGTCTTCAATTTCATAATTATGAAGCTTTTTTTTAATCTAAATGCTCGTTTTTGTAGCCAAAAGGTGACAATAGTTGCAAAACTTAACCTTTATCATTTTTATACTGATAAGTCTTTAAGTTTTAAGGGAGTAAACTTCTTTTAATTTCTTGAGTCTTTTGAGTTTAATTTTTTATCAATAGAATTAAAGTTCAGATTTTCATTTAATTAGGAAAACAAAAACGTATAAATCCAATAGCTCTAAACTGTAACCAATCAATACGAAAACAGATAAAAAAAGCAGTTAATTTATTAGTCGTTTCTGAGGATAAAACTTTAAAAGACTCGCTTTTGAAAAAGTGCTAATTATTACTCATATATAAATTATACACTAACCGTTAGTGTGTAATTTTTATAGATGATAAGATTCAGATATAAGCCCTTTTAAACTAATATGAATCATATTGAATTTGAACCCTACAAAGTTTCAATGAAATGAGAATGAAATTTTAGTTATAAATATTATTTGGATTTACTAAAGTGACAGGAATCACATAATTTCTAAAACTGTGGTAATATTTTTCATTACGTTTCAAAATGAAAGTTGATAGAAATTGATTAGTGTAAGTAAGGCTTTAGCTCAATAGAATAAGACCTTAACTGAGCTTTATAAAAACCATTTTTCCTTATAAAAGAGTCCCCCTTATAAGGAAAAATTAGTTTATTCTATTAAAAGTTATTTTTTATGCAATATTTATAAGATTTCTTTTCTGTTTTAAAACATCTTTCATAAAATTGATCTTATTATAAGATATAGGGATTTTTTCTGGGTAATACATAATTTTAGCGTAAGCTTGATGAGCGTTACCATAAACAGATTCTAATAGATTAATACTAATTATGTAGGAATTATGACATCTGTATAAAGAGGGAAAGTTAGATAATTGAAATTCAATATTTTTTAATGAATTTCTAAATGTTTTTCTCTTTAAAGTATGACTTTTTTCGCATAAGAAAAATATATCCAGATAGTGCCCTTTACTATTGATACAGATAAACGAATCTAAATTTAGAGTAATATTCTCATTTTCATTTTTACCAATAATAGTAATAGATTCGGTATTACTAATCTCAAAATTATCAATCGGTTGTTGATTGGCTTGTTTTACATTTTCAGAATTTCTACTTTCCCGCGAATAAAAGCTATGGTAAATTTGAATTAGAGCATATGTTAAATACCCTATTCCTAAAACATATCTACACGATTTAAAGAAAAAATAATCTTGAACTATTATTTGGCCACCTGGACTGCCCCATTGAGGATATAAAAATTCATAGCTGAAAATAGCATACGAATATGTTAATAGCCAAATGAAAATAAGACAATTCGTATAGGTGAAAAATTCATAAAATTTGTTCCACTTTTTTACTTTTAAAGACCTTAATATCGATACACTTAAACCATAACCCAATACAATCATAGTACTATATCCTAAAGACACAATTATAAGTAAAGTAATGGGTATCTTATCGAGTCCAAATGGTTGAAAGAACAACAATATATATAACAGTAGTAAAAAAAGATATACTACTGTTCTATTAGTATTTGCTGCTAAAAAGCTATTAAAGCTTTCTTTTCTAACAAAATGAAATCTATTTTTTAGCATAAAGATCAGAGGCTTTATATATTTATTTCTTTTAAGGTTTACAAATCAAATTTTATATCATGGCTATTCGTAAGTCCTGTTAACTAACTTCTATACAAAGCGCCATAGGCTCTATTTTAAGTTAACTTATGAATCCATTTATGATTTTTAGAGTTTTTAATACACTTGTGTTTTCTTAAAAATTTATACTAACCAGTAAACACGTATTCTACCCTAGGCATTAAAATTAGTTCTATAACAGCACTTTCATAAAAGTGTGCTATGAAAGTGCCTAGTTAAACAAAATTTAAATTCTTGATGATAACTACAGTAAAATCTCATTTAATCTTACAAATAACATCATCATAAAAGGTCTATTTATTTTACCTATTCCACCACAATAAACTCACTTCTCCTGTTGCGCTGGTGCTCCGCCTCACTGCACTTGACTCCGTTAACACAGCCATTGACTAGCTGGGTCTCACCGTAGCCCTTTGCCGTAAGGCGCGATCGGTTGATGCCGTTAGCAACTAGATAGGAAACGGTAGAATCCGCCCTACGCTGGGACAGCGCCATGTTGTAAGCGTCACTAGCCCTGCTGTCCGTGTGTGAGCGAACATCGACACGTATCTCAGGGTAGAGCTTCATCGCCGAGACGATCTTCTGAAGCTCCACCTCCGCATCGGGACGTATCACCGAACTGTCAAGGTCAAAATAAATCTTTATGTTCAATAGTTCCGCTAGGTCTGGACCGTCATTGTCGACAATAGGGTCAACAGGCACCGGAACCAGAGCAACGTTGTGCTCACGGTCACCCCCAGATGGGCGAGAGAACACCTCCCCGTTTTCGTAACCGTCCTTAAAGAACTGTAGGGTATAGTTCACGTCCCTGTCAAGACCATCTTTCAAGTAACGTCCATTCTCGTCGCTTGATAGTTCGGCTACCACATTATCGGGACCGTCTAATATCCTAATCTTCACACCTCCAATAGGTGCACCTGTGTCCGCATCGGTCACGATGCCGTTGATACCTATTTTTAGAAGTTCCTGTATCGGCTCGTTCTCAACGAAAGCATATATGTTGTCGTATGATGACGAGCCCTCACTAGGACGGTTCGAGCTTACGTAGCCACGACCGTCACGGATGACGTAAGCAAAGTCGTCAAATGCCGTGTTCACCGGACGCCCAACATTCAGAAGGCTCGAGGCCCCACCATCAAGGCGAACGTAGAACACGTCGTAGCCCCCAAGACCGTAATGGCCGTCGGAAGAAAAATAAAGTTCATTGTCGCCCGTAACGTAAGGGAAAGACTCTCTCCCAGCGGTATTGATGTGATCGCCCGCATTGAAAACTCTACCCAGATTACCCTCATCATCGATATCACAGTAGAATATGTCCGTCTGCCCTATAGCTTCTGGACGGTCCGACACAAAATAGAGTCTGCCACCATCTGCACTAAGCGAAGGATGGGCTGTTGAAAAGTTCTCTCCGTTAATAGAAAGCTCCTCTACATCTGTCCAATCACCATCCACAAGGCTTGCCCTGTAGAGCTTGAGATGGATTATATCGCCCGTGCCTTTGCCGCTGTTTCTGGTAAAGTACATCGTGCTGCCGTCACTGCTGAAAGCTGCAGAGGACTCGTGATAGCGTGTTCTTATATCGCCTTTAAGCTTCTCTATGTCATTAAGCTGGCCATCGCCACCGATATTACCTTGGTAAAGATCCAAAAAGCTTAGACCATCCCATGTACTCCTGCGCTTTACCAATGAGAGTGTATCTCGTGTCGAAGCAAAAACCAGCGTGCTGTCACCCATGTAGGAACCGCCGAAATCAATGCCCTGACTATTGGAACTCAATGGGGAAAGGTCATAACGCCCCGAATTCACTTCGATAATCGAAAGATAATCATCGGGACCACCGATAAGACCTCCCCGCACTGGAACGCTCGAGATGAACGCATCGTAGTAACGCTTGGAGGACGCTTCATCGCCTATGGACAGAAGCGACTGCGAATAACGAAGGGAGTATATTGCTGGCTGGTTGCCGTTTCGCTCGAAGAGCGCGCCGTACCATTTCGCGGCTTCTGCATAGCGTGAGTTAAAATAGTAGGAGTTCCCAAGGCGCATGAAAAGCTCGTCGGATCCGTAGCCTGAGGAGGCAACGTCCTCGTATATCCGTATTGCGTCGATAAAGGATAAGTTGTCATACTTCTTGTTAGCCCTGGTCATCTTACCGCTCTGTGCATTGAGGGCGCAGCCCATCAAGATATACAAAAGGGCGATGCTAAGGGCGCTGAATGTTGTCTTTGTTGATTTCATATTGTTTTGCATCGTTATCGTTTAAAAGAACCTTGGGTTGACCGTGTTCCTTACACGGGTGAAAAGGTCGAACCTTAAAAATATCTCGTGAGAACCCGAATTGTAGTTCCCAAGCTCGGTTGTGTCGTAATCGTAGGCATAGCCAATCATCAGCTGGTCGGATATCTGGAAGCCCGCTAGGCCGCTTACCGCAGCATCCAAACGGTAGGCCGCACCAAGGGTGAACTTCTCATGGAACAAAAAGTTCGCCGAAATATCTAGTGCCAGTGGGGCACCTGAGACCATCTTGGCCAGAACCGCTGGCTTGAATTGCGTGGTAGAGCCTAGGTCGAAAACGTAGCCACCGATCGCATAGAAATGCGCCCGCTCGCTGGCCGTGGAAACCGCAACGTCGTCGTAGTGGTCCGTACGGATAAGGTTCGGCGAGGACACACCTAGGTACCATCTGTCGCTGTCGTGGAGGTAAAGGCCCGTCCCGATGATTGGGGAGACCTGACCGTTTATGTTGTCCATAAAGACCGGGTCAGAGGGATTGAACGTGTTGAGCTGCGTGAAGTCGACGTTAAGTATGTTGACTCCGCCCTTGATGCCAAAGGACAGGCGCGTGCGCTCCGATAGCTGGATCGTGTAGGAGAAATCTGCTGCTATCGTGCTCTCGGTCGAAGGGCCGATGCGGTCGCTGACGAACATAAGACCACCGCCAAGGCCCCAGCCCGAAAGCGGTGTGTTCATAGAGAGGTTCAACGTCTCTGGCGCTCCGTCAAGCCCCACCCACTGTGCACGGTAGAGACCGTTGATGGTCAACAGGCCACGGTTCCCCGCATAGGCCGGATTGATCGTCTGGGTGTTGTACATGTACTGCGTGTACTGAGAGTCCTGCTGGGCTTGTGTCATCGTGCTTGACGATGCCAGTATCAGTACCATTAGGGCAATTCGCCCCAGCGATGTTATGTTATTTATCTTCATTGTAATATACTTAGTGTTTTCCATTTAGTTTCTTGAGGTTAGATATAAATAACCCGATTGTTTTATAGGGCGTGGATTAATCTCACCCGTATACTCGTACTCCAGGATATAGAAATAGGTTCCCGTTGGGAGTTGATCTCCTCGCGATGTCGTTATTCTTCCATCTGAAATTCCCTTGAATACACGATTGACATTGTCATAGCCCTCGGCCTCAAAGACCTTGACGCCCCAACGGTTGAATATCATCACTTTATTGTTCGGATAGCAATCAATACCTTCAAACAAGAGTTCATCATTAACATCATCTCCGTTAGCGGACACTGCATTAAATACTTCTATTTCGCAAGCGAGACTCAATGTTTGAGTATGAGATGTTTCATTACCACAAGCATCGATAGCCGTCCATGTTCTAACTATGGAATATCTATTGCTACAATCTCCAGGTTCCTCTGTTTCATCGTAAACTATAGTAACCTCACCATCACAATTGTCAGTAGCAGTAAGAGTAGCTGGCTCTGGTATGTTATCACAGTCCGCAAAACCATCTACTGGCAGATCACTTGTAAATACTGGTGCAGTGGTGTCTTGAATCGTGATAGTTTGAGTGTGAATCGTAGTCAATCCACATACATCTGTTGCTGTCCATGTTCTAACAATATCATAATTGTTGATACAATCGCCATCAAAAATATTTTCACTAAATGTCACGATTGCGTCACTACAATTATCTGTCGCTG
This sequence comes from uncultured Flavobacteriaceae bacterium, assembly GCA_964453045.1. Taxonomy (GTDB): domain Bacteria; phylum Bacteroidota; class Bacteroidia; order Flavobacteriales; family Flavobacteriaceae; genus Winogradskyella. Next base: position 373 of record CAYVNR010000013.1, on the reverse strand, counting down.
TTAATACTACAGCTACTGGTATCTCTTGATCACATTCTAAAGTAATATCTAATGGTGTATCTTCAACAAAAACAGGCGCGGTCGTGTCCTCTACCGTTATCGTCTGTACCAAGTCCGTTGTCAGTCCACCGCAATCCGTCAAGGTGTAGGTTCTGGTGACCACCAATGGATCACCGTTACAACCGCTTCCACCGTTGTCCGTATCGTTTACCGTTACCGTGACTGCACCACCGCAGTTATCGGCTTCATCTGTCACTGCCTCTGGATCGGCGGCAGGCACATCGGATGCACATTCCAGGCCGGTGATGTCCGCCGGTGCCGTGCCCGTTGGCGCGGTCGTGTCCTCTACCGTTATCGTCTGTACAAGATCCGT
>CAYVNR010000012.1:0-97141 GCA_964453045.1 uncultured Flavobacteriaceae bacterium | reverse complement strand
ATCTATGGTCCACGTTTTCGGATTCCTTTTGAAGAGGTGTATTTTGAGGTTTAGTTATTTTTAAAGTTTTCCAAGCCTATTTCTAACCAATTAAAATAAGCATCAGCATTTGACTCATATGCATTGGTAGTATTCAATAACCCCATATTATGATCCAATAATATATAGTAGGGCTGAGAATTATTTTTAAAATTTATAGTTTGTAAAGTTCCCCATTTATCACCAATATTTTCTATATCTTTAACTGTACCATTAGTTCTTAAATACTGAAATTGCTCATCTTTAGGCAACTCTTTCTTGTCGTCGACATATAATGATATAATTATATAATTATCTTGTAACATATCATAGACGTTAGAAGTACTCCAAACCTGTTCTTCCATTTTTCTACAATTAACACATGCCCAACCTGTAAAGTCAAGCAATATAGGCTTGTTTTCAGATTTTGCAGCGATAATACCTTGCTCTAAATCTTTATAACAATTTAGATCTAAAGGGCATTCAGATGTTTTCTCATATAAGCTATAAAACATAGGTGGAGGAAATCCACTTAAGAGTTTCAAATTAGCATATTTTGTATTTGTTAATCCTGGCAATAAATAAATGATAAAGGCAATGACTAAAATTCCTGTTGTGATTCTTCCCTTACTTAATTTTTGAATTGGACTATCATGCGGAAACTTTATTTTTCCAAAAAGGTAAAGTGCTAAGCCTATTCCTATAATGATCCAAAGCCCAATAAATACTTCGCGTTTTAAAAGTCCCCAATGCTCAACTAAGTCTGCATTAGATAAGAATTTAAGTGCCAATGCTAACTCTATAAAACCGAGAACTACCTTTACAGTATTTAGCCATCCCCCAGATTTAGGTAATGAATTTAGCCATTTAGGGAACATTGCAAACAATGTAAATGGTAATGCTAAAGCCAAACCAAAACCGCTCATTCCCATCGTTAATTGTGTTGCACCACCATCTGCTGTTAATGAACTTCCGAGCAATGTACCCAAAATTGGTCCTGTACAAGAAAATGACACGATTGCTAAAGTTAATGCCATAAAAAATACGCCTATAAAACCACCTATTTTGTTGGCTTTACTATCCATTGCTGCACTCCAGGATTGGGGTAACGTTAATTCGTAATATCCAAAAAATGAAAATGCAAAAGCAATGAAAATGATAAAGAATATAACATTTAGCGTCACGTTAGTAGAAATATTGTTTAAGATTCCAGGGTCTAATGAATCCAACAAATGAAACGGAATACTTAACAAAGCATAAATTAAAAAGATAAAAAATCCATATAAGATAGAATTAAACAGCCCTTTTTTAGGGTCACTTGCACTCTTCGTAAAAAATGATACGGTTAGAGGAATCATCGGGAAAACACACGGAGTGAGCAAGGCTATCAAACCACCTAAAAATCCTAAAAAGAAAATAGTAAGGTTACTCTTTTGTTCTACATTCTGCTCTTCGTACTTATCCCATCCTGTGACATTTAATTCTAAAGCACTAGATAGTTCTTTACTACGCTCGTCTATAACTATGTCTTTCTTTTCAATTGTAGAACCATCTAGTGAAAGGTTAAATGTTTTGTCTAACATTATGCACTTACCATCATCACAAGCTTGAAAATCTACTCGCGCTTCTATAACTTTAAATTCTAAATTTATTAAAGATATACGCTGCTTAAATTGGGCCTCCTTTTCGAACTTTTTTACATCTAATTCAAAAACCTTGTCATATTTAGGTTTAACATCTGGTTCTTTAGTTTTACCAATAAGTTTATAATTACCTTCTTGGTCTTTATATTCAAAATATGTAGGTAAAGGCCCTAAACCGTCCGACTCTTCTTGCGAATACATATACCATCCGTCTTCAATATCGGCTGTAAATAAGAGTTCATATTCATTATCTGAAATCTTTTTAATTGCTTGATTCCATTTTACAGGCTCTAAAACTTGGGCAAATAAATTGAATGAAAAACAAAATGCTAAAAAGCAGTACAGAAGTCCTTTTTTAAACGTCATAGAATTATGCATTGAGCCACAAATCTAAATCATGTGGCTTTATTACAATTTTAAAGTCGTCTAAATTATAAAATCCTTATGGATTTAGATAAAAAAAGCCAAACAATATATGTTTGGCTTTATACTTATTGCTGATATAATCTTTATGATCTTACCTCAATCTTTAATTTGTCAGAATGTTTCCATTTAGAAATACCTCCTTCTAAATCGTAGATTTTTTCAAATCCAGCATCCTTTAACTTTTTGGCACATTTAGCACTTCTATTACCACCTTTGCAATATAAGATTACTGGTTTTGCTTTGTCCAGTTTTTTAATGTCTTCATCAAAGGTTGGAGATGTAAAATCTATATTTTGTGAGTTTACAATATGTTCAGCATTATGTTCTTCAGCTGTACGTACGTCAACCAATTGTACATCTTCTAATTCTATAATAGATTGCATTTCTTCAGCAGTGACAAGTTTTACATCTGTACTGGCTTCTTTACTGTCTAAACAACTTGTGCTTAAACCAATTGCTAATAAAAGACAACAGATTGAGAGTACTTTTTTCATAATTGTTATAAATTTAATTTTAGCTGGCGACGTCTCCTTCCCATTCACTAAAACCACCAACTAAATTATAGGTGTTTGCAAATCCTAATTGATTCATTACTGCGCAAGCTTGGGCACTTCGTCCACCAGCTTTACAGTACACATAATAGTTCTTGGTTTTATCCAATCTATCAACTTCATCAATAAAACCTTGGCCTCTATAAATATCTATATGAAGTGCATTAGGTATAATTCCTAAATCCACTTCTTCTTGTGTTCTAACATCCAAAACAACCGAATTATTGTCTTCTTCTAGCTGTTTTGTCCAATCTTTTTGAGATAAATCCGCCATGCATTGCTATTTTGCTTAAACAAAATTAACATTTCCTTATGATATAGACGTAAAAAAATCCGAAGTGTTACACTCCGGATTAAATATTTAACATATTTTCCTGCAAAAAATGGAAATCTCTTACTCTTATACTTTTATTGAGCAACCAATGGCTCTAGTTTCTTTTACCTTAATTTCTTTTCCCTCCAATAATGCATCAACTGCATTCTCAACATATTTCTCAGTAACTTGGGAAGCATCTTTGTAATTATCGTCTATAGCACCTATGTACTTTACCTCATTTCCTTTTTTAGTTTTTTCCAATATGTATATATGAGGTGTTTTGGTAGCTCCATACTGCGGATATATTTTCTGTCCTTTATCCATTAAATAAGGAAATGTAAAACCTTTTGCTTTTGCTCTTGCTTTCATGGCTTCCATATTATCCCCAGGTTTAACATCGGTATTATTAGGCATAATTGCGATTACTGGATAACCTTTATCTGCATATTTTTTATTTAATGCCTCTACTCTGTCCTCGTAAGCAACAGCAAAAGGACAAGTATTGCATGTAAACACAACAATAAAACCTTTAGCGTCTTTATAATCTGAAAGCGACACCATCTTACCATCAATATTCTCTAGACTAAAATCTGTAGCAATATCTCCTACTTTGTAGCCGTTACCATCTGTATTAATTGTAAAAGCAGAAAGTGTCAATGCCAACACCATAACTGCGAGTAATTTTAAAGTTTTCATTTTTTTAAATTTTAGGGTTTGTTTGTTTGTTTTCTATAACATATTAATTACCAAAAACCCACTTAGATCATGGGCTTAAAAATTGCTTTAATTCGGTTTCTAATTCTTCTTGTGTAAAGGACCTTTCGTAGAAATTTCTTTTATCTCCTTTGTATATTATTGTCGCTGGGATTGCTCCTGTCCAATCTTTATCGACCATAGCAACCCATCGATTCATATTCGTATCATCTAAAGCTACAACTTGAGATTTAATGTTTTTATTTTTAATGAAAGGCTTTAGCTTCTTATCGTAATCTTTTGGAAAGTCCAGGCTTACCAAAAGCACTTCAACGTCATTATCCTTGTATTTCTCATTTACAGCCTCAAAGTATGGTAACTCTTTAACACAAGGAGCGCACCAAGTTGCCCAAAAATTAACGATATGCACCTTATCATCTTCTCTATTTATCAGTGGTTCTAAGCCATCATAGTCATAAATACCAAAATCTATTTGCAAGATATCAATAGCTTTTTCTTTTTTCTCTGAACTACTCACATTCGATTTAGCTATTTCATCTTCTTTTGATTCTTCTTTACAAGAAAAAACAACAAATAAGCATAAGAATAATATTCGCTTCATGCCATAAAGTTACCAATCCATTTGATGACCTTTTAATAATTAACAAAAAATTAATTTAAATGCTTGACATTACAGATTATCATTTCTATATTTGGATTTCAAATGAAAACAAAAACAAATCATACCTGGTGGTGGAATTTCTCAAACTCGTGTTCGTGAAATAATCCTTGGTATACAAAATATTATAAAAAAGGCTTGTCATTCACGACAAGCCTTTTTTAATGCAGAATTTATTTTCAGCATCTTATAAATAATATCACAGAGCAAAACAAAAAATACCACGTTAAAGGCGTGGCATAAATATGAAAACATTTAGCCTTTACACACATTACAAAAAGATATTAGCAGATACTATTACGCCTGTGAGCATTTATCTTAAGATAAGGGACAAGTTTCCCAACAGTATCTTATTAGAGAGTAGTGATTACCATGCCAATGATAATAGTTTTTCTTACATCTGCTGTAATCCCATAGCGTCAATACAAGTTAAAAATGGTGTAATCTCTCAGGCCTATCCAGATGGGAGTTCAAAAAACAACTTCACTGATAAAGTTGGTGTTGTAGATGAAATTCATAAATTCACTCAGCGATTTAAAGTAGATTCCAATAAAGAATTTAAATTCATTAATAATGGAATTTTTGGCTACACAGCTTATGATGCCGTAAAATATTTTGAAGACATAAACATCTCAAAAAAAGAGAACGCTATTGACATTCCAGATATTTATTATGCAGTATATCAAAATATCATTGCCATTAATCACTTTAAAAACGAAGCTTATATTTTTGCACATTGTTTTGACACAGAAAATAATATTGATGAAATTCTTCAACTCATTCAAACCAGACAATATGCATCTTATGGTTTTAATACTAAAGGTAAAATTGAATCAAACCTTACAGACGAAGACTACAAAGACCAAGTAGAACTTGCTAAAAAACATTGTGCTCGCGGAGATGTATTTCAGCTCGTTTTATCAAAACGATTTTCACAAGAATTTAGCGGAGATGAATTTAATGTCTATCGTGCACTAAGAAGTATTAATCCGTCACCTTACCTCTTCTATTTTGATTATGGAAACTTCAAAATATTTGGAAGTTCACCTGAGGCTCAGTTAATAGTAAACGATCATAAAGCTGAAATCCATCCAATTGCAGGAACGTTTAAACGTACGGGAAATGATCTCAAAGACGCAGAATTAGCAGAACAACTTATTGCCGATGATAAAGAGAACAGTGAGCATGTAATGCTGGTGGACCTAGCACGTAACGATTTAAGTAGACATGGGCACGATGTTACTGTTGAGAACTACAGGGAAGTTCAATTCTTTTCGCATGTTATACATTTGGTAAGCAAAGTCACTGGTACAAAACATAAAAACACAGATACCATGCAAGTAGTAGCAGATACATTTCCTGCTGGCACCTTGAGTGGAGCACCAAAACATATGGCAATGCAGCTTATTGAAAAGTACGAAAAAACAAGCAGAGCTTATTATGGTGGTGCCATTGGATTTATGGACTTTGAAGGTAACTTTAATCACGCCATAATGATTAGAACATTTTTAAGCAAAAATCACACACTCTTTTGGCAAGCAGGAGCAGGATTAGTGGCTAAATCCAATCCAGAAAACGAATTACAAGAAGTATATAATAAGCTTGGTGCTTTAACTAATGCTATTGAACAAGCTAAAGAGATATAATGTTATCCTGCAAGGTTCCAAAAATCTTGTAGGTATTTAAGAAGTTTAATTAAAAAGATATTCCGGTTTCATGGAACACAAGATGAAAAAAGTATTGGTCATAGATAACTACGACAGTTTCACCTATAATCTAGTTCATTATTTAGAGGATTTAGATTGCGATGTAACGGTAAAAAGAAATGATAAACTAACCATTGAGGAAGTCAATGCCTTTGATAAAATCGTCTTATCACCTGGTCCGGGAATACCAGACGAAGCTGGTTTACTAAAGCAAATCATAGCAAAATACGCACCAACAAAAAGTATTTTGGGAGTGTGTTTAGGACAACAGGCCATAGGTGAAGTCTTTGGTGGCACTTTAGAAAATTTAGATACGGTTTACCATGGTGTGGCAACTAATGTTACACTTTCTGTAGATGATGAACCCTTGTTTAAAGGTCTCAATAAAACCTTTGAGGTAGGTCGTTACCATTCTTGGGTCGTCAGTTCTAATTTACCTAATACTTTGGAAGCAACTTCCCATGATTCAAATGGGCAAATCATGTCTCTCAGACACAAAGTCTATGATGTTAAGGGCGTGCAATACCATCCAGAATCTGTATTGACACCAAATGGAAAAACAATTCTCAAAAACTGGATTTATTCTTAATCATGAAAGCATTACTGAATAGACTTATTAATCAAGAAAGCATCTCTAGTGAAGAAGCAAAAAATGTTTTGGTAAACATTTCTAAAGGAGACTATAACCAAAGTCAAATAGCTTCTTTTCTAACTGTATATATGATGCGTAGTATTACTATAGAAGAGCTTAGAGGTTTTAGAGACGCACTTTTAGAATTATGTATTCCAGTAGATCTAAATGGTTATAATACTATCGATTTATGTGGTACAGGTGGTGATGGTAAAGATACGTTTAACATTTCTACATTATCATCTTTCGTAACTGCTGGTGCTGGAATCCACGTGACAAAGCACGGTAATTACGGAGTCTCTTCCGCTTGTGGTTCTTCGAATGTAATGGAACACTTGGGCATAAAATTTTCTAACGATATAGATTTTTTAAAACGTAGTATAGATAAAGTGGGTATTTGTGTATTACACGCTCCACTTTTTCATCCCGCCATGAAAAATGTAGCACCAATTCGAAAAGAATTAGGGGTAAAAACATTTTTTAATATGCTAGGCCCAATGGTAAATCCTGCTTTTCCAAGAAACCAGATGGTTGGTGTATTTAATCTTGAATTATTAAGACTTTATGGTTATCTGTATCAAGAATCTGATAAAAACTATGCGGTTGTACATGCTTTAGATGGCTATGATGAAATCTCGTTAACAGGAAAAACAAAGGTGATTTCAAATACTTCTGAAACACTATTCGAACCCAAAGATTTAGGATTAAGCAAAGTTGAGCAAAATGAAATCTTTGGAGGAAATACAGTGCAACAAGCAGCCAGATTATTTACTAAAATCATCAATGGTAATGGTTCTAAAGCTCATAATAATGTGGTCTGCGCCAATGCGGGATTAGCCATAGCTACCGTAAAGCAGGTTTCTCTTAAAGAAGGATTTGAATTAGCCAAGGAGTCGCTATTGAGCGGTAAAGCAAAAGAGCGTTTGAATAAATTAGTTGAATTGAGTAAGAAGTCAACAGTACGAAATTTATGAACTGAATACTGAAACTATGAACATTTTAGATAAAATAGTAATTGATAAACGTAAAGAAGTAGATTTACGAAAATCTCTAATTCCAATACAGCAGTTAGAAACTTCAATACTTTTTGAACGCAAAACACTATCGCTTGCACAAAAATTAAAAATAAGTCAATCAGGAATCATAGCTGAACACAAAAGACGTTCACCATCAAAATCAGTAATCAATCAAAGTTTAAATGTTCAAGATGTTGCCAAAGGCTATGAAAATGCAGGAGTTTGTGGTATGTCTGTATTGACAGACGGAAAGTATTTTGGAGGATCACTAGACGATTTAATAGTAGCGAGAGCAAGTTGCGATCTTCCACTATTAAGAAAAGAATTCATCATTGATGAACATCAAATAATAGAAGCTAAGGCTTGTGGTGCGGATGTTATTTTATTGATTGCAGCTATTTTAAACAGAAATAAGATTAAACGGTTTTCTGAATTGGCAAAAAGTCTTCATCTCGATGTTTTATTGGAAGTACATAACGAAGAAGAATTGCACAAGTCAATTATGCCATCCTTAGATATGTTAGGAGTAAATAATAGAAACCTTAAGACTTTTGAGGTCAGTTTAGAAACTTCAAAACAATTAAGCCAACAGATACCTGATGATTTTGTAAAAGTGTCTGAGAGTGGTATTAGTGCTGTTGAAGCCATAAAAGAATTACGACCTTATGGTTACAAAGGGTTTTTGATTGGTGAGAATTTTATGAAAACGGATAATCCTGGGGCAAGCGCAACAGAATTCATAAATGCTTTGGGAACATGAAATTAAAAGTCTGCGGCATGAAACACAATATTGCTGAAATTGCACAACTGCAACCAGATTATTTAGGTTTTATATTTTATGAAAAATCACCTCGGAATTTTGAAGGTACAATCCCTAAGTTTCCACAAAATATCAAGAAGGTTGGCGTCTTTGTTGATGAAAAAGTTGAAGTCATTGTAGATAAAATTGAAAAACATCAACTTGATGCCATTCAATTACATGGACATGAATCTCTTGAAGTTTGCAGATTATTACAATCTACGAATAAAGACATCATAAAAGTCTTTTCTATAAAAGATGAATTTGATTTTAGTGTCTTAAAACCATATGAAGATTACGTAGATTATTTTCTATTTGACACCAAAGGAAAGTTACCAGGCGGAAACGGCTATACTTTTAATTGGGATGTACTGAAAGGGTATCCTTCGACCAAGCCTTACTTTTTAAGTGGTGGCATTGGGTTGGACGAGCTTGAAAAAATTAAAGCATTTGAGTCAATTACAGCTTCAAAATATTGCCATGCCATAGATGTAAATAGCAAATTTGAAATTGAACCAGGATTAAAAAGTATTGAAGATTTAAAAGAATTTAAAAAATATATCACTTCGAGTGATTTTTGAAAAAATGAAACATTGTATCGAGAAATATTTAGATCTCGATGAAAACTCTTATCAGAGTTTCACTCGACAAGACAAAACACAATAAGTATGAGCTACAACATTAACAACAAAGGTTATTACGGAGAATTTGGTGGTGCATTTATACCAGAAATGCTCTATCCAAATGTTGAAGAACTGCGGCAGAATTATTTAAAAATAATGAAAGAGCCGTCGTTTCAAGAAGAGTTTAATCAATTATTAAAAGACTATGTTGGCCGTCCTTCACCACTCTACTTCGCCAAGCGATTGAGTAAAAAATACAATACAAAAGTGTATTTAAAACGAGAAGATCTAAACCATACTGGCGCACATAAGGTCAATAATACCATTGGGCAAATCCTTATGGCAAAACGTTTAGGTAAAAACAGAATTATTGCAGAAACAGGAGCTGGCCAACATGGTGTTGCTACTGCAACAGTTTGTGCACTTATGGGCATTGAATGTATTGTCTATATGGGCGAAATCGATATTGCCAGGCAAGCACCTAATGTAGCACGCATGAAAATGTTGGGTGCAGAAGTTAAACCTGCCTTATCCGGCAGCCGAACACTAAAAGATGCAACCAATGAAGCAATTCGCGATTGGATTAATAACCCTGTGGATACACATTATATTATTGGATCAGCTATAGGACCTCATCCTTACCCAGATATGGTAACCAAATTTCAATCTGTAATCTCTGAAGAAATAAAATGGCAATTAAAGGAAAAGGAAGGCAAGGAAAATCCTGATTTTGTGGTAGCTTGCATTGGTGGGGGCAGTAATGCCGCAGGAACGTATTATCACTTTTTAGATAATGAAGACGTTGGCATCATAGCTGTTGAAGCGGCTGGAAAAGGAATTCATTCTGGTGAAAGTGCCGCAACATCTGCTCTGGGAAAAGAAGGCATAATACACGGTTGTAAAACGCTATTAATGCAAACCAAAGATGGACAAATTACTGAGCCCTATTCTATTTCCGCTGGGTTGGATTATCCAGGTGTTGGTCCGTTACATTCACATTTATATAAATCTGGACGAGGTGAATTTTATTCAGCAACAGATGATGAAGCCATGACAGCTGGTTTAGAACTAGCACAGCTAGAAGGCATTATTCCTGCTATAGAAACGAGTCATGCCTTAGCCATTTTTGGACATCGAAAATTTCAATCAGATGACATTGTGGTTATTAGTTTATCTGGTCGAGGTGATAAAGATTTACAGAACTATATTGATTATTTTAAATTGTAGCGTCATGCTGAACTTGTTTCAGCATTACAATAGAAATGAAATACAGTTTTGTTTACATAATAACTAATACCCATAGAACTACTTTTTATATTGGTGTTACAACTAATTTGGAAAAGAGAGTTATTGAGCATTCAAATGGTATCGGTTCAAAGTTCACAAAAAAGTATAACCTCAAAGATTTAATCTATTTTGAAAAGTTTACTGATGTAAATCAAGCTATAGGCAGAGAAAATCAATTAAAAAATTGGCACAAAGAATGGAAGCTAAACCTTATTAAAGAGAAGAATCCAAAACTTGAAACACTAAAAATTATGTGACCCTGAAATGAATTCAGGGTGACGACATTTAAAACATGAACAGAATAAACCTAAAATTAAAGGAAGACAAAAAGCTCTTATCCATATATTTCACAGCGGGTTATCCTAGCATAAATGACACCGTTAGCATCATTCAAAATCTGGAAAAAAGTGGTGTTGACATGGTTGAAATAGGATTACCTTTTAGTGATCCTTTAGCAGATGGACCAACGATACAAGCAAGCTCTACTGCTGCGCTTAAAAATGGAATGACAAGCCAATTATTGTTTAAACAACTCAAAGACATTCGCCAAACCGTCTCAATTCCATTGATAATAATGGGCTACTTTAACCCAATATTACAATATGGTGTTGAAGCCTTCTGTAAAAAATGTCAAGAGGTTGGCATTGACGGTTTAATTATTCCTGATTTACCAGTAGATGTTTATCATTCAGAATACAAAAAAACGTTTGAAAAACATGGCCTTATCAATGTATTTTTAATCACGCCTCAAACCTCAGACGAACGTATTCGTTATATCGATTCTGTTTCCGATGGGTTTATTTACATGGTAAGCTCAGCTAGTACAACCGGAGCTAAAGTTGGTTTTGGAAACGTGCAGACCAGCTATTTTAAGCGTATTGCCAATATGAACCTTAAAAATCCTCAAATTGTAGGTTTTGGCATTTCAAACAACGATACTTTTACACAAGCCACAAAACACGCTAAAGGAGCTATTATTGGAAGTGCTTTTATAAAGCATTTAACCCATTATGGACCAAATTCGATTGCTAATTTTGTAGCCAAGATCATTACGTAATTTCTAAGACCATCCTTATCAAAATAATAAAAACGACACCATTTATACCATACGTTTTATGTCACTGAATATTGTACTAATACAGCCAGAAATACCAAACAACACAGGCAATATAGGCAGATTGGCTTTAGCCACAGGTTCACAATTACATTTAGTAAAACCTTTTGGTTTTGAAATTGATGACAAACGCCTAAAACGTGCGGGATTGGATTATTGGCAACATTTAGAAGTCATCTATTACAATTCCATGGATGATTTTTTTGTGAAAAATGAAAATGCCATAATGGTCTTCTTATCGAGTCATGGCAAGCAATCGCACTGGGATATCAATTACGTAAATGATATGTTTTTAGTCTTTGGCAAGGAATCTGTAGGCTTACCAAAACCATTAATCGAAAAATACAAAGCACAACTTTTTAAAATACCAATGTACAGCCAACACATAAGAAGTCTTAACCTTGCCAATGCCGTGAGCATAATCGTTTATGAGGGCTTAAGGCAATTGCGTTAATTTTATCATAAAACAAATTTGAGGATTAAACCCTTTTAAAATGGTTGAGTCATAGTAGTGTTCATTAATTAAAAACACAAAAATTATGATTTCAAAAACAGTTAAAATTAGTCTATGTATTGTTGCTTTATCTGCTATTTCATTCGTAAATGCACAAGAGCATAAAAGTAAAAAAAGAGGTAATCCAGAGGAGCTCTTTAAAAAATTAGACACAAATACCGATGGTGAGCTTTCTTTAGAAGAGTTTAAATCTAAACGTCAAAGAGAAGATGTAAAAGCCGAAGTTATTAACGAACGTTTTAAAACCTTAGATACAGATGATAGTGAAAGTCTATCCATAGAGGAGTTTAAATCTCTAAAAGAATTGGCAAAAGCAGAACGCATTGAAAAGCGTTTTACAAAAATGGATGCAAACGGAGATGGTAACATCGATTTAGAAGAGTACAAAACTTTTGTAGAGAGCACAGAAAAGCATAAAGCCAAACGAAAGCATCGAAGACATTAGTAAAAGGTCACAAAAAATCCTCTAGAATTTCTAGAGGATTTTTTTTGTTTTGATGGGTCGAAAATAATTTTGGTTTCGTAACTTTTCATCAAATAAAACCTAACCTTGAAAAATTCAAAAACACTAAAGCTTTTATCCGAATATGGACAAATTGCTTTTGGTATCGTACTCGCTAGTATTGGGCTTAAAGCTTTCTTGTTACCTAATGGCTTTTTAGATGGTGGAGTTACTGGTATTGCACTATTGGTAAGCACTCTTATAGACGTTAACATATCTATACTACTTGTTGTGTTTAGTATTCCGTTTTTAATGCTTGGCTTTTACACAGTTTCTAAACGTATAGTTATTAAATCTATCATCAGCATCATTGGCCTTGCATTTTTTATTCAATTTGAAAATTTTGCCACCATAACAGAAGACAAATTACTCATTTCTATTTTTGGAGGCTTGTTTTTGGGAGCAGGAATCGGCATTGCCATTCGTAATGGCTCTGTATTGGACGGCTCAGAAATATTGGGTATTTATCTCAATGATAAGTTTGGCATAAGCATAGGCCAAATTGTTTTGGTGTTCAATATTATACTATTTGGCATTACGGCTTTAGTACTATCTGTTGAAGTTGCTCTTTATTCAATATTAACCTACATAGTTGCCGCAAAGGTCACCGATTTAGTTATTGAGGGTTTCGAGGATTTTATAGGTGTCACCATTGTCTCTAAAAAGTTTGAGGCTGTAGAGATTACCATTATGGAAGAACTCGGAACAGGAATGACTCTTTATAAAGGCACTCGTGGTATGGGAAGTTCGGGTAAGCAAGAGGACTTCGACATTATACACATAATCATCAATAGAATTGATATTAAAAAAATGTATCGTATTGTAGACAAGGTCGACCCAAAAGCTTTTATAATTGAATTCGATGTTAATACCGTAAAAGGAGGTGTTCTACGACATTATCTAGATAAAAAGAAGGATAAAGTTCTACCTAAGCATTAACGTCTTTTACACAACATTTCTAAATACATCTTTTCAACTCTTGTCCTTGCCCAAGGGGTTCTCCTTAAAAATTTTAAACTCGATTTTACCGAAGGATTGTGCGTAAAACAACGGATATTAATTTGGTACCCCATATATTCCCAACCATAATGCGCTTGTAGTTCGGTTACAATCTGTTCTAGCTTTACTCCATGTAGTGGGTTATTGGGTTGATCCGACATCCTTTTTTTTGTTATTACTGCGCAGGCAGGAAAATATATTATTTCTCAGACTTCAGTAGATTCATTCCTTTAGTAATGACAATAAATGCATAATTTTTATCAGTACGAAAGTCTTATTTAGTCTTGTACTAATTCTCTAATCTTTACCGCTTTTTCAAAATGATCTAGTTGATGTGTCTGTATCCACCAAGTTGCAGCTTCCATTAACAATTCAGGATTATCATTCTTATTTTTGAAAAAAAGCATAAAAAGAAATACCGACGTCAGTTCCTTTCTTAGCAATTTTCTTATCACAGACCTCAATAATTTTGGTTTTTAGACTTGGTGTCATACAATTATTATCGTTTTATTCTTACTCAAATGAACAATTACTATTGGTTTGAGCTATTGTTATTTCGTCTTCGGTTTCTATTACGATTGCTGTTTCGGCTAGAATTTTTGGAGTTTCCAGAGTTTCTAGAATTAGATTTTTTTCTTCGGCCTTGATTTCGATTTCTGTTTCTATTCTGACCAGGTTTAATGGGCTGGGTAGATGCATTCGGGTCTGGCTCAAAACCTTCAATAATTTCAACATCTATACTCATACCTATGAGCTTTTCAATATTTCGCAAATAACTGATTTCATCCGCACTGACTAAAGAAATGGCTTGTCCGCTTGCCCCAGCCCTACCTGTTCTGCCAATTCTATGAACATAGTCTTCAGAAATATTGGGAATTTCAAAGTTAACGACATGAGGCAGCAATGGAATATCTAAACCACGTGCCGCAATATCTGTAGCCACAAGAACTCTGATTGTGCCTTTCTTGAATCCAGCCAAAGCTTTTGTTCTGGCTCCTTGGCTCTTATTTCCATGAATTGCCGCTGCTGTAATATCAGCATTAATCATTTTTTTGGTCAAGCGGTTGGCGCCATGCTTGGTTCTTGTAAATACCAAAACTTGCTCCCAGTTACCTTCAGAGATTAACTTTATAATTAAGCCTGTTTTTTTATTCTTGGCAACACGATGCACTTTTTGATCAATAACCTCAACAGCAGTATTCTCTGGTGTTGCTTCAACTTGAATTGGGTTGTTTAAAATGGAATACGCTAGCTTTTTTATATCCTTAGAAAACGTGGCTGAAAACATTAAGTTCTGTCGCTTGCTAGGTATCAATTTCATAATACGTTCGATATCACGCAAAAATCCCATATCTAACATACGATCGGCTTCATCTAGGACAAAAAGCTCAACACGCTTTAGTGAGATCACACCTTGATCTTCCAAATCGATTAACCGACCTGGTGTAGCTACCAAGATGTCTATACCTTGTCTAATTGTAGCCACTTGTGGTTTTTGGTTTACACCACCAAAAATTACGGCACTTCGTATATTTAAAAATTCACTATACTCTTTTACATTAGCATAAACCTGAGCTGCCAACTCTCGGGTAGGTGTTAATATTAAAGCTCTTATCGGTCTGTGTTTTTGATAAGAATTTTGAGATAATATTTGTAGCAAGGGCAAAGTAAAACCTGCTGTTTTACCTGTACCTGTTTGTGCAGAGGCTAAGACATCTTTTCCTTCTAAAACAGGAGGAATTGCCTTGGCTTGTATTGGAGAAGGTGTTTCATAGCCTTTTTTGCTTATAGCTTTGATTAAAGGCTCAGATAAGCCCAATGATTTAAATGACATACATCGAATTTAGTTAAGATGAATATCTATTAAAAGCTCACCTCTTTTGATTTTGGCGAAGGTACAGTTATTTTGTTCTAAATAAGTAGCTATTGAATATTTATTCTAAATTTCTTAATGTTTTCCATTGTTGAAATTTTGCCAAAAGTCATATTGTTCATTGGGGCTGTGTGGATGGATAATTAATAAACACCGTAGGTCCCAATGCCAATCCATTATCTATTTGTAGTACTTTTTTCATAACGATTCAACTTTATAGCAATTTGCTGAACTCGATCAATGTTTAAAAGATTAACATACCAATGACTTGATATTTTGGTTTAAATAGTCGAATTTAGTTTAGAACATCTAAATCAGAAAATATCTAAATGGATAATAATAACATAAGTTTTTTTGAAAAAGTTTCAGATTTATATTATGCTTTAGAAGTGCCTTTTGAGCAAGAAAGTGAATTCTCCATAGACAGTTTGGTGGAAATTCACAAGCACAAACCCGTACCTTATAAATCCCCAGCTTTTAGAACTAACTTTTATTCTTTTGTATTTATTAAAAATGGCAAGGGGAATTACACTACGGACGAACAAACTTTTGAATATGAATCTGGCACCATCTATTTCACCAACCCTGGACACATTAAAGCTTTTGAATTTTACGAACTCAATGAAGCATATTTGATAACCTTTAGTGAACAATTTTTAAAGACCAATATACACCAAGATGTTTTTAGGGAGTTTCCGTTCTTGCTTTCTGAAACAGTCACACCACAACAACCAAGTAAAGAAGAGTTTAAGGAAATAGAAACGCTTTATTTGCAAATTCTTTCTGAATATAAAAGTAGCTCAGCATATAAAAACAAGATTATCGGTAGCTTATTGGTGGCTTTAATTTTAAAAATAAAAGCATTATTCTGGGATAATTATTATCCACTTGAAGAAGGCAACAATCAATCTAAAATTGTAAAAAAATTTAAAGAGCATCTTGAAAAGCATTATAGAGATTTAGTTAAAAAAGAAAGCTCCATAATTCTACAAACACAAGATTTTGCAAAAATGCAACAGCTAAATTCAAGTTATTTTAGTCAGGTTATTAAAAGTAAAACTGGTAAATCTCCTTCACATTGGATTGCAGAACGAAACACCTCCTTTGCAAAATCCTTACTGAAAAACAGTTCCAAATCCATAAAAGAGATAACATACGCTATTGGATTTACTGAAACGGCACATTTTAGCAACTTTTTTAAGAAACAAACAGGAACATCACCTTCAGCTTTTAGAAAAAAACACAAAAACTAAAAAATTTGCAAAACAGACTAAAATATTCGCAACAATAGACGTTTTATTCCACTCTAAATTTGTCACATAATTAATTAAAAACTAATAAAGATGGCAAAGATTGATTTAAAAAACAAAGTCGTATTAATCGCAGGTGGTGCGAAAAACCTAGGAGGTTTAATTAGTAGAGAAGTTGCAAAACAAGGAGCTGATGTCGTAGTACATTATAACAGTGATAGTACAAAGGCAGCTGCAGAAGAAACAGTAAAAGCTATTGAGAATACTGGAAGAAAAGCAATTGTGTTACAAGGTGATTTGACTAAGGCCAAAAATGTAAAATCACTATTTGAAACTGCAAAAAGTCAACTAGGCAGAATTGATGTCGCTATTAATACTGTTGGTATGGTATTAAAAAAGCCATTAGCAGAAACTACAGAAGAAGAATTCGACACTATGTCAGCGGTAAACAGCAAGTCGGCATATTTTTTCCTTAAAGAAGCCGGAAAACACTTAGAAGATAATGGTAAAGCTATGACTATTGCTACTTCATTATTAGGAGCATATACTGGTTTATATTCTACTTATGCTGGTGGAAAAGCTCCTGTGGAACATTACACCAGCAGCATCCAAAGAATTTGGTGAAAGGGGTATTTCGGTAAATGCCATAGCACCTGGACCAATGGATACTCCGTTTTTTTATGGGCAAGAATCCCCAGAAGCAGTAGCTTACCATAAATCTGCTTCGGCTTTAGGTGGCCTTACTAAAATTGAAGATATTGTACCAATAGTAACCTTTTTGGCTACAGATGGTTGGTGGATCACTGGGCAAACCATCTTAGCAAATGGCGGTTATACAACTAAGTAAAATGAAGTATTTAGCTATACTATTTTTAACAATGAACTTGATTGCCTGTAAGCAATCAAGTTCTATTAATTCTAATAAAATGGATTTATCAGTAATAACAAACAACAATGTAAAAAATGCGATTACAGCATTACAATCTGGAGACCAGTCTTGGTATGACTATTTTACCAGTAACCCAACCATGACTGATGATGGTAACCCTAAAGACTTTCACGACTTTTTTAATCACGCTCTAGGAAAAGAAAAATTTCTCACTATAGATAAAGTAGAGCATAATGGCAAAAGCATCACAGGCGATTTCGATGCAGGTATGTGGGGAACGTTTAAAGTATACTTTAAGTTTCATGAAAATTCAGAAGGAAAATTTGATCGTTTGGATATAGGGCAAGTTTCAAAATTAAATTAGTTTATTTCTAATTCAATATTGCAATGCAAATGCTATTTAGTATTATCTTTGAAAAAAAATTTGAAGAATAAATTATGAAAAATATAATTCTAGCGTTTACATTATTAATCACAACAGCAATTAGTGCTCAAGAAATAGGTGTAAGATTTGGCGAGGTTACCGGCAATAACGTTGCCATAGATGGTGTTTTTGATTTTGAAGGCAGTAGAATACACGCCAATGTGTCTTTTGGAGAAGGAGTTGGTATCGATGCACTATACGATTTTATCTATAAACCTATTGGTGAAGAGGCAATCAACTGGTACGCTGGTGTTGGCGCATCCACTTATATTGAGGACGATTTTAATTTGGGTGTCAGTGGTGAAATAGGGTTAGAATACGTTTTCAAAGAAGTGCCCATTGTTTTAGGCATAGACTACAGACCTACTTTTTGGATTATTGACGATACTGATTTTAAATGGGATGGCTTTGGTATTAATGTGCGCTATAAGTTTTAGAAAAACTCGCGATACTGCATTACTCTAAAATCAAACGTATTAAAGTTAGGATTTTTAGCTTTTAGCTGTTTGTAAAGTGGCAATCTACTAATGGAAATGTTAGCTGCACCTGAGCCTGATGTTAAGGAAACAGTTTTTATAATTCGATTGTACTTGGCAGCCTTAGCTTTATGAGATCCTGAAACAAGTTTAGGGTGAGAAAGCGTAAACTTGTGAATTCGTGGCACTTCATTATTCACCAATTCTAGTTTAAGGTTATAGTCTTTTAAATGTTTTCTAAAAAAATATTCTGGTCCATTTTTACTGTTTCCACCAGTAAATAAAATTGTCTCGATATTTGGATATTGTTTCAAATAACCAATAACATCTCTCAATTTTATATTTTTCATACCTAAGTCGGAAGCATCGATTTTTTCACGCTCAGCGCTTTTTACAATATCACAAATCCCTATTTGATGTTTTATTAAAAATTGCTTGCGCTGGTCAACAGCCTCTTGGGAATTATCGTATCGTAATTTAAGATTATGAATTTTATCTATAAATAGCCACAATGAATTGTAATAGCTACCATAACAAAAGTCAACATCTTTTTCTAAGAGTTCTCCTGTAGAAAAACGGGGCGGTGGCAATGTGCCAACAACTAGCTTTTTGGTATCCTTTTGTATAAAGGGTTCGTAAGGATGATTATGAAAAAACATATTGATACTTCTTTACGGGCGGAAAGCAAAAGCATAATTTACAGCCCTAATAATGACTTATTTCAATAAGCGTTCTACTTCAACAATTGTACTTCTGTAGATGCGTCTGTTGGTTTTTGTCATATGCTGTGACTCAGTTAATATCTCTTCGAGCAGATCCATACTTTCAGAATTTCTTCCATTTTCAAGATAAAACTTTGCTAACTCTAAACGTTCGTTATAATTTGAATATGGTCTATCTATTTGCTTGAGCTGTACTTCAGCCTTGTCGACTTTTCCTAATTCCTTTAATGCCAAACCATAACAAAACTGTTGTTTTGATCCTAAAAATTCTGACTCATTCATAATCTTTTCTGCATGCTCCACTACACCAACGTAATCCTTGAGTTGAAAATAACATAGCACTAACTGTTTCCTGGCATACAAATCATTCTGATCGGTATCGTTTAACGTGTACTTATAATTTGTAATTGCATTAGGAAAATCACCATGCTCTTCATACGCATCTGCTAATGCAATTCGGTTTGTATAAGAATCTGAAAACTCTAACTGTTTTTCTAAATCACGAATCTTCTTTGTAGGATTGATAATAGCCGTAATTTCACTCTGAATTTTCTCAGCATCACGTTTATTATAGATATTAGTTATAAAATAAATTATTGGACCAATAACTGGAATAAAAAACAAAATAAAGTACCAATAATAGGGATTTCGGTTTTTGTAAATATGATAAAGGCAATAGCCTTGCAGAGCGATAATTAAGTAGTAGCGTAACATGTAAGATGGGTTAACCCACTAAAGATAAAAACTATCGTGTAAAAACCAATTCCTTTTCTGAAGATAAGTCTTCACTAAACCCGTAACCTTCGTAGTTAAAACCTTTTACATCTTCTAAAGTATTTGCATCGGTATCTATAATATAGCGCGTCATGAGTCCTCTTGCCAGTTTAGCAAAAATGGCTATCATCTTATACTCACCATTTTTAAATTCCTTAAAAGCAACGTTAACTACTGGAGTTTTTAGGGCTTTAGTATCTATGGCCTTAAAATACTCGTTACTCGCTAAATTCAGAAAAAGTTCGCCATCCTCTAACTCTTCATTTAATGCTTGGGTTACTTTCTTCTTCCAAAATTCATATAAATTTTTGTTTTTACCTACTGGCATTTTCGTTCCCATTTCTAAGCGGTAAGGCTGTACTAAATCCAAAGGCTTTAGTAAACCATACAATCCAGAAATGATACGAACCGTATCTTCTACTTTGCTTAACTTTTTTGTATCGATCGTATATGCATCCAAACCTCTATAAACGTCACCGCTAAATGCATATATGGCTTGGCGCGCATTATCTTTGGTAAAAGGCAATTGCCATTCTTGATTACGCTCATAATTGAGCTGCCCAAGATTATCCGAAATTTTCATGAGCTTAGATAAGCTTTTTGCAGATTTCTTTTTTAGTAACTTATTCAAACGTTCTGCCTCAGCTAAAAAACAACCCTCTGTGGTTTTAGTAGTTGGTAGTTTGCTTTCGAAATCTAAGGATTTTGCTGGTGATAATACGAGTTTCATAAAAAAAGCCTCTTTTTGTTTTTCTTATCTGAAAAATTGACATCCAAAAATACAACCTTAAAAAGACTGTTTAAAATAGAACTGAAAACTTATTTTGATAGTGGTATAATGAATGCCTATTTAGGGAGAAAAGTATTTATAAACTTATTGTTTCCCTATGACGCAAAGACGTTCATTAAATATTAAGAATCTTGGTGCTTGGCGTAAACTCTCCATTTTTCAATGCATTGTTGCATGTCTTCTGGAATTTCCGTTGAAAAGCTTAGCCATTTGCCTGTAGATGGGTGTTCAAAACCCAATGTTTTAGCATGTAAAGCTTGCCTTGGCAATACCTTAAAACAATTCTCTACAAATTGCTTGTATTTGGTAAATGTAGTTCCTTTTAAAATTTTATCACCACCATAACGCTCATCGTTAAACAATGTGTGACCAATATGTTTCATATGCACACGGATTTGATGCGTACGGCCAGTTTCGAGCTTGCAACTTACCAAAGTAACATAGCCCAAACGCTCAATAACTCTGTAATGTGTAACGGCAGGCTTTCCTTTGTAAGCCTCATCTCCTGTATAAACAGTGTTTTGCAATCTGTTTTTTGGATGACGGCCAATATGACCTTCTACCGTTCCTTCATCCTCATCTATATTTCCCCAAACCAGAGCTACATATTCACGTTCACTCGTTTTTTCAGCAAATTGATTAGAAAGATGTGCCATGGCCTTTTCGGTTTTGGCAACCACCAGTAAACCACTTGTATCTTTATCAATACGATGCACCAAGCCTGGTCTATTGCTCGAATTATTAGGTAAGTTTTCAAAATGAAATATTAAACCATTGATTAATGTACCTGAATAATTTCCATGACCTGGATGTACTACCATACCAGCTGGCTTATTCACTACCAAAACCTCGTCATCTTCATAAACAATATCAATGGAAATATCCTCAGCGACCAATAAGTGTTCGTGCGGAGGATGCTCGAATTTTACCGTAATCTGGTCGTTGGGCTTAACTTTATAGTTCGATTTTACTGTAGAGCCATTGACAAAAATACAGCCATCTTTTGCGGCTTGTTGAATTTTGTTTCGTGTTGCATTTTCAACAAAATTCATTAAATATTTATCAATACGGAGTGGTTGTTGTCCTTTTTCGACTTTAAAAGCATAATGCTCATAAAGTTCATCATCCGAATTATAATTGTCGACAGTATGAGTCATAAAACTAACGGTTTCCGTTGCCCAAAATCAAATCTATGGTAGATGTTAATGGTAACATGGCTCCCGGTTTTAGAGTCTCGTCTTTATATTTCATACCCAAAACAACATCTTTACCAATGTTATCGATGTATGTGATATTACCAATTTTAAACTCCAAAGCCTGAAGTTGTGGCTTTGCTTGTCTAAATGTACGTTTTAGAATATTTGGCACTTCAACTTTTCTATAACCCGAAGGATTTAAGATAAGGTAAATCTTTCTGTTTTCCTTAACCTGCGAACCTGCTACAGGGCTTTGCTCTATTACGGAATACTTTGGATAATTGGGATTGTAGTTTGCCGAATCCTGTATTTCCATAGCCAAATCATTATCGTTCAATTCTATTTTTACCGTTTCTATAGATTTTCCTTTTAAATCTGGCACCACTATAAACTCGCCATGGTTTGTAGTCATGTTTAACCACTTTAGCATAATAAAACTAAGTACAACAATAGCCACAATAGCTAATGCCAATTGCTTTAAAAATACTTTACTGGTTAAAAACTTTACTAAACTCATAGGTGAACAATTGTGAGACAAAACTAATAAATAATCTAACGTTATAAAATTAATATACGTATACGTACAAGATTTAGATTGTTGAAAATAAATGATACTTTTACGTATAATATAAAGTTATAAATATCTTATGCTAAGACTAAGCATAGGTATTGAAATACTAAAACAAGTTTAGCACAAGCAAATTCCTGCATAAATGAAAAAAAATATCGCCGTCATCATGGGTGGCTATTCTAGCGAATATGAGATTTCGTTAAAGAGTGGCAATGTGGTTTACAATACCTTGGATAAAAATAAATACAACGCATATCGTATTCATGTTTTTAAGGATAAATGGGTATTTGTAAATGACATGGAGGAAGAGTTTCCTGTAGACAAAAATGATTTTTCGGTTTTGGTAAATGAAACTAAAATCACCTTTGACTGTGTTTTTAATGCCATACATGGCTCGCCTGGAGAAGATGGTTACATGCAGGGGTATTTTGAATTGTTGAATATGCCACAAACAAGTTGTAGTATGTATCAAGCCGCTTTAACGTTTAATAAAAGGGATTTGCTTTCTACCTTGAAACCTTATGGTATTAAAACTGCCGAAAGTTACTACCTAAATTTTGGAGATACTATTAACGAAAATGCCATAATAGAAAAAGTCGGTTTGCCATGTTTTGTAAAAGCCAATAAAGCCGGAAGCAGTTTCGGAATTTCTAAAGTGTATAAAAAGGAAGACTTAAAAGCTGCTATTGAGCACTCGTTTAAGGAAGATAATGAAATTATCATTGAACAATTTTTAGATGGTGTTGAAGTTTCCGTTGGTGTGATTTCTTATAAAGGAGAAACTAAAGTGTTACCTATTACCGAAATTGTCTCAGAAAATGATTTTTTTGACTACCAAGCCAAATATGAGGGAAAGTCACAGGAGATTACTCCTGCTCGAATTTCGGACGATTATGCCCGTAAAGTTAGAAAAGAAGCCAAAAAAATATATGAAGCTCTTGGTATGAAAGGTTTTTCACGAAGTGAATTTATATTTAAAGATGACGAACCGTATTTGCTTGAAATGAATAGCGTCCCGGGCTTAACCAAAGAAAGTATTTTACCACAACAAGCTACCAAAGCAGGTATTAGTATGCAAGATTTGTTTGATAACGCGATTGAAGAAGCACTTAAAGATTGACAAATCACGATTGACGATTTTTGAATAATTCACTCAATTCTTAATTCTTATCTTTGTTTAGAGTTTAATTAAAAAGATTCCTGCTGTAGCGTATCTTAAGCATAGTCGAAAAGTAGAACGTAAACATGAAACGAGCCATATTCCCAGGGTCTTTTGATCCAATTACTTTAGGACACTACGATATTATTCAACGAAGTGTTAAGCTTTTTGACGAAGTGATTGTCGCCATTGGTATCAACGCCGATAAAAAATATATGTTCTCGTTAGAGGAGCGTCAGCAATTTATTGAAGATGCATTTAAGGATGAACCTAAAGTAAAAGTGGTGACTTACAAAGGTCTTACTGTAGATTTTTGTAAAGAAAATGATGTTGAATTTATTCTGAGAGGTCTACGAAACCCAGCAGATTTTGAGTTTGAAAAAGCTATTGCCCACACCAATAGAGATTTGGCTCCTATTGAAACTGTGTTTCTTTTAACTGCTGCAAGTACGTCTTACATTTCATCTTCTATCGTTAGAGATGTAATTAGAAATCACGGCGATTATACCAAGCTGGTACCAAATAGCGTAAGAGTGAATCCTAAATAATATTATTGCGCTTCGCTTTCTGAACGGCTTCCAGTTTATTATGTACCTGTAGTTTACGATAAATATTCTCTATATGTTTTCTTATGGTCCCTGTGGAAAGGATTAGATTTTCAGCCACGGCATTATAGCTTAGACCTTTGCTCAATTGTTCTAAAACATCAACTTCCCTACCCGTAAGCTTTATCCCTTCTTTTTCCTTTTCTTCAACATAAGGATTTCTCAGAAGTTTCAAAGTTTTTAATGCAATCGATGGATTCATGGCCGCGCCACCATTTAAGGTTTCCAGAATGCCCGTGTGTAAATCGCCTGCATTAATTTCTTTTAAAAGATAACCATCTGCACCAGCTTTTATGGCATTGAAAATATTCTCATCATTATCAAAAACGGTAAGCATTATTATCTTTATATGAGGATACTTTCGCTTAACTTTCTCAGTGGCTTCAATACCATTCATTACTGGCATTTCTATATCCATTAAAATCAAGTCTATGTTACTATTCTCTTTTAGCTTACCTAGAATATCTTCACCATTCATCGCAGTGAATCTTACTTCCAAGTCTTCAAAAAAAGACAGCTTCTCTTCCACTGCTTTTATTAAAAACGTATTATCATCTACTATGGCTATTCTTGTGGTCATAGTTTTTTATATTAAATAAATATCCAAATTTTTATAATATGAAACCATACGCAATTCGTCATATTTTAACGATTTAAAATCACGGCCGTTCTCTTACTGTTACTTATTCCACAGTTAGATTTCCATTAATTTTCAACTGCGTTTTTTCATATTTTATACACCTTTACCGAATTCTACTTCAGTTTTGTCAAAATCTTTTCTGTTATCTTTAATCACAATACACACCAGATTGATTATCTCAAAAATTCTAACATTAATTTTAAGAATCTATATAACAACCACTATCTCGGTACCTTCATTTTCTTTTGAGTTAATTTGAATTTCGCCACCAATACTTTCTATGCGTTTTTTCATATTGCCTATTCCATTTCCACGTTTAACAGTTCTTGGATCGAATCCTTTTCCATTATCGGAAATTTTAAAGATAAGGTTAGATACATTTTTTGAAATGTACACTCCTATCTTTGAAGCATCTGCATATTTTAAACTATTATGGACGGCTTCTTGTATCACACGATGGATATTCATTCCTTCTACAGAAGTAAACTTTTTTGAAATGTCAACACTATCGTCGACAGTGAAACTAAACACAATATCATCATCGTAAAGATGTGCTTTATCTATATAGTTAGATATTCGGGTTTGTAAATCCTCAAAAGTGATGGCACTTTTATTCATGGCCCAAATGGTATCTCTAAGTTCGTAAATAGTACCAGAAGTAAAATTACTGATAGTGTCTAACTTTGTTTCTAACGCTTTATCTTTTATATCGAAGCCATATTTTAGGTTATCTATTGAAGAGATGATAAATGTAAGTTGCGCCCCAATATTATCGTGTAAATCTCTACTAATCCTTAAGCGTTGTTCTTGTAGTTTATTTTGGGTCTCAATTTTAATTAAGGCATCTTTTAGCTCATTTTCTTTTTTTAGCTGCTTATTTTTTAGTTTTTGTTGGTTGTAAATTAAATAACCTATAATTCCCAAAATCAATGCCAATGCAATTAACCCAAATATTTGGTAATTGCGTTGTTGAATTATAAGGTCTTGCTCGGCAATTTCTGTACGTTGAATTAAAATTTCCCTCTCCTTTTCTGCTGTTTTAAATTGCTCTCGCACTTCAACAATCTGCTTTGTTTTTGTTTCATTTAGCAATGAATCTTCTATAGACTTATAGTCGATATAGTTTTTTAATGCGTTTTTATAATTTCCCTTTTTAACATCTAACTCATGCAGGCGATAAAAAGCTTCAAGTTGATATTTTCTAGTCCCATACTTTAGTGTGTTTTGCATGGCACTATCCAGTATTTTTTTTGCTTCTGTATACCTACCTGTTTCCAGATAAATTTTGCCTAAGTTAACTAACGTTACACCTTTTGCGGCTTCAAAACCTGGCACAGCAAGGGATTTTAAAGTATATTCTTCGGCTTTCTTATAATTTTTGAGTTTACTGTAACTATTACCTATGTTAGAGTATGTAGTTCTTGCAAAACCTAAGTCACCTGATAATTCAGCATATTTTGCAGCCTTATTGTTATAATACAAAGCGCTGTCAAAAAGCTTTTTATTGAATTCGTCTTTCTCTGCCAACTCATCATAAGCAATACCTATACGACCTAAACATCTAGCCATGGCGCTTGTATCCTTGAGTTTCTCTGCTATTTTAAGTGAATTTCTGTTCCATTCAATAGATGCCCTAAATTCGTACATGCGATCGTGTATGTAACCTATAAAAGACATATCCCTTTGTATTTTAGATAAATTATTGTGTAACCTATTATACTCAAGAGATTTAAGGGCTATGTTTAAGGCTTCAGGGAAATCCGAAAAAAGCGTGTGCAATCTAGCTTGGCAGAAATAGCTATCTTTTAAGGTGGTATCCTTTTCTAAGTAAGAATTCGCTTTTTTATAAAATTCTAAAGCTTTGGTATTATTTTCTTTTTCATAGGAATACGCTAAATAAAAATAAGCCTTGCCTAGATTTTCCTTGTCATCATCAGAATTTATTTTGTCGATGATATCTAATGCCTTAACTCTAATTATAGAATCATTAGTGGTATTTTGTATCTCACTAAAGAGCGAATCAACATTTTGGGATGCTGCAAATTGGCTGCAAAATAATAATAGAATGAAATACACTGAATACTTGGCCTTGTAACATAAAAAAAGCATCAGATACCTTCTATTGTTAATAACAGAAGGTATAACTGATGCTCTCTTAAAAAAATTGATTAATAGCATATCTAATTTATAACATTTTATGGCTAGGCTAGTTTTTATTCGATTAATAGGCAATTAAAAAAGATTAAACGCAATTCCATTACAAATTACGTCTAATCATAACAAATCTCAACAACAAGATTTATTTATTAAGATTATAAGCATAAATTGTTCTATCGTTGGGCTTATAATAAAGATAACCACCATATTCATCAACTTTATAAACTGGCTTTTTATCCTTTAATATAATCTCTTTTTCTACGGAACCACTGTCCTTACTTAGCTTAACCAAACCAACACCACTGTCTAATTTAGTCAATACAAATTGAGAGTCTTTTGTTGCCGAAGTAGCTTTAAAGCGTTTTGCCATTTCATTAAAAGAAGCAGTACCAATATCCGAAAACATAGTTGCAGCTCTATCCATTTGTGCTCCATATTCATTATACTGACCTAGATAGTTTTTGTTTGCACCAGCTCTTGCTGCCGCATTCATAGCCATAGCCGTAGAGGCAACAGCGGTTACACCTGCCAAGATAGCTCCAAAAGCACTTTTACCTGGTGCTCTGTGGTACTCGTGCCAATTGGTTTTTCCGTCCCAATCCAATAGCATCATATTCTGGTCTGATGTTAATAAAACACCGCCATCTCTTACTTCTATACCCGTTGGATCTTCTTTACCATCAAAGTTGGCTTCTGTTAATAGTTCAGATTTACCAGAATTGGCATCAATAGCAAAGAGTTTTTCATCTGCCGCAATAAGGTATCTGTTATTTTTTTCATCAAATGTAGAACTTACTGCGTCCGCTCTTTTAAACTTTAAGGGTTTGGACCAAACTTGCTCACCTGTATTAAGATTTACAATATTGGCATCTGCTGAAGTAATATAGATAAGACCCTGTGGTGTTTCTGCCATGGTTAAAATATTTTCCCCAGTTTTCAGTGGCTTTTTAAAAAGTGTTTTTCCATCGAAAGATATTTTATTAATTCCACCAGATTGAATACCAAATAGAATGCCATCGTCCATTATATAAAAATGCTGTACGTAGCCTTTGGTTTTAGGAGCTTTGTCCCAAAGATCTTCACCCGAAGAAGCACTCAACAAAGTTATCTTAGATTCAGATTTTGCAGCAAGAGCACCACTGCCTCCTGCAACATCACTCACAACAGCCAAACCTTGCGGTAAGATTTGAAAATTTGAAACACTCCCTTTCACCTTACGTTCATCAGCCCATGCTTCAGATCCGTTGGCATTAATTTTATAGATTTTTGTATTCTTTAAATTTGTTGTTGCCGCAAAGCCATAAATATCAGTTTCTGATGCGTTAGCGACCATCCAATTCACATTTTTTACTTTGTTTTCCCAAAGTGTCTCACCTGTTTTAGATTTCGCCAAAATTCCTTGACTGGTCGGCACCAATAATTTATCCTTTAATAATAAAGGCTTACCTGTGACTGCAAAATACTTCATGCTTACTTTGCCTGGTTTTATCAGAAAAAACGAATAATCGAGCTCTCCGGTTCCTAAATCATAAACTGCAACTTTGGGGGTTACATTTTCTGCTTTTCCACCTCCTTTCTGAAAACCACTTACTACCAGTTTATTTTGGGGCATAATAACATCACAAGTGAAAACATTTTTCCAACCCTTAGATTCTGTAGTAAAAAGTACTTTACCCGATACGTGATCTATAACTGCCTTCTTAGACGATAGATTGGCGAAGCCTGTTTGACCGACCATAACATAAGGCGATAGCGGTATATAATTAAGTTCTTCTGGCTTCACTCTTCCATAATCTGTAAAGTTAAATAACAGTTCGTTACTTCCAGGTTTAATACCCACAAGACCATCGTTTGTAGCCACTACTACAGTCCCTCCTTGTGTAATGGTCATGTCGTTAATCTTAGCACCCAAACTATATTGAAAATCTGGTGTTTGTTGCGCAAACAATGACACTGCACTCATTAAGAATGCAGACATCATTATTTTTTTGATTTGAATTAATAGCGTTTTCATAGTAAACTATTTTAGTTTATAACTTCTTTGCCTAAATCAAAAGCACCATCACTAATGGTCTTTACAGATTGGTCACCACCCGTGTTTTTAGCGGTAAAGCTAAAAGTGCCAACCACCTTTGTCTCGGTTTCACTGGATATACTGATTTCACCTACCTGTGTATCATTGTAAGGTGCTTGCCAGATTTCAGTCGTTGAATTTTGTGGGTTGTTGATATCCACGTCTGTCTCAGAATAAGATGCACTGTTAAAAATATTAGCGCCACCTCCAATTGGATAAGTTCCTTCTCCAGAATAGCCTATAATCGTAAAATTGATGGCCTGTCCATCACTGTTAGTGGCTATAATTATTAGATTTTGTCCATTGTTGGCCAAAGTAGCAGAAGATGAAATATCTAAGGACTGAAAGCTATCCCCATCTACAGAAGCTACTACCGTACCATCTGCTGCATTTCCGCCACCATCACCATCATCATCTGATTTGCACGATGTTAATGT
Organism: uncultured Flavobacteriaceae bacterium; assembly: GCA_964453045.1. Taxonomy (GTDB): domain Bacteria; phylum Bacteroidota; class Bacteroidia; order Flavobacteriales; family Flavobacteriaceae; genus Winogradskyella. Next base: position 67,587 of record CAYVNR010000012.1, on the reverse strand, counting down.
TACTAATGACACTGTCATTACTAATAACATAAAGTTTTTTAAAGTTCTCATTGTTGAAATAATTATTTGGTTAATACTGATACAAATTTCAACAATAAGGTAAAGGCAAAACATACGATGAATTACGTATATTTTTATAAGTGATTGATTTATAGTTTTTTAAATATTATTCAAGAAGATATTATGGAAATTAATTTGGTAAAAGTGTTTAGTTTTACTCAAAATTAAAATGTGGATACCTAGCACTCAACTCGTCAATTTCTGTTTGTAGCTTTACCAAGAACTGTTGATGTGCTTTAGAATTAGGGTTGATTGGTCGATGTGCCTTTTTCGCTTGAATCGAAGCAACAAGCTCACTGGTTTCCTGAGCTTCTTCGGATATCCAAACCATTTTAAATTTGTCCCAGATATAATTAATAGCTAAATTATTGGGGTGAATCATATCCGTATCATAAAAACGATAATCACGCAGTTCATCCATTACAACTTCGTATGACGGAAAGTAGTATTGTTGTTTTCTCGGCTCAATGACATTATGGATTGCTGCTATTAAATGCGATTTGCTAAGGGTATTTTCGATAAAGCCATCTTTAAGATGACGCACTGGAGAAACCGTAAATATTAAGTTTACATTTGGGTTTATACTCTTTACCAAACTAATGATAGCTTCAAGAGATTCTGAAATCTTGTCTACCGAAAGTAATTCTTTTAAAAACTGTTTTTGTGGTAGTTTGTGGCAATTGGCAACAACTTTATCCGATGCAATATATCTGTAAACCCAGCTTGTGCCTAGAGTAATGATGATATGGGTTGAATTTTTGATGTGCTGATGTGTTGAATCGATTTGCGCATTCAAACGGTGTAATAAATCATCTTTAGAAGTAGAACTTAACTTTGAATGCGCATCCAAACAACTCCATTGTTCATTATAAAAAATGAGTTCACCTTCAGAATAGTAATCTTTATTGATTGCTCTGGTAATGAGATTTTCAATAGCTAATGGATGAAATAAAATTCCAAAAGGATTTATAGAAGATTGAAACTTTAAATACTCAAACTTACGACCTATATTCTCAGAAAAACATGAGCCCAATAAAAATACCTTTGAGCTATAATCTATTTGATTATGTACTTGTTTCTTTAGTGGTATTTGTGTTTGTAGTTTCACTATTTTATCTCGCAAAGGCGCTAAGACACAAAGCTGTTATTATTAAAAATTATAGGCCATTTACTATTCTTGTAATTCCTGTCTTAATCAAAGGACTGTTAAAATTAACCAGTAACCCCAATTTAATTTTTGACAACTTTAAATATGTTAATAACTGTTTTGGGTGAACTGGGTGAATCTCCTGAACTGACTTAATTTCTATTATAACTTTGTTTTCAACTATTAAATTTGTTCTATATTTTAAATCCAATTCTTTACCTCTCCATTTTACAGGAACCTTTGCGAGGGCTTTTACTTTAGATAATTCTTAGCTGCCTTTAAAGCATCCTCAATTCCTGATGGATTCTTACCTCCAGCATTAGCAAAGAACGGTTGGCCACCTCCACCACCTTGGATGTACTTTCCTAATCCCCTAACGATAGCTCCGGCGTTCAAGTCTCTGGTAGCCACCAATTCTTTGGATATATAGCAAGACAAAATCGCTTTGCCATTGTTTTCTGCACCAAATAACAAGAAAAGATTATCAAACTGACTTCCCAACTCAAAACACACATCCTTAATTCCACCTGCATCTAAATCTAACTTTTTTGCCAAAAACTGAACTCCATTAATTTCAGTTAATTCGTTCTTGAGTTCACCTTTTATGTTCTTGGCTTTATCTTTTAAAAGCTGCTCTATCTGTTTCTTTAAATCTGCGTTTTCAGCTTGTAAATTTTGTAAAGCTTTTACGGGTTCTTTTGAATTATTAAGTAAATCTCTCATTTCAAAATAAGCCCTGTTATTTTCAAAATAAAAATCCTTCACCGCATCATTTGTTATAGCCTCTATACGCCGAATACCTGCCGCAACAGCACTTTCTGAAGTAATCTTAAAATGCCAAATATCTGCGGTATTATTGACATGGGTTCCACCACAAAGTTCAATAGATTTTCCAAATCTAATCGTACGCACTGTATCACCATACTTTTCCCCAAACAAAGACATTGCTCCTTCTGCTATCGCTTCTTCCTTAGGGATATTTCTATTTTCCTGTAACTGTAATTTGCCTTCAATCCGTGCATTTACAAAATTTTCCACATCTCTTAACTCCTCAACAGTCAACTTGGAAAAATGCGAAAAGTCAAAGCGCAAATATTTAGAATTCACAGCAGAGCCTTTTTGTTCTACATGTGTTCCTAAAACTTCCCGTAATGCTTGATGCAATAAATGTGTTGCGGTATGGTTACACTCGGTTCTGTAACGTTGTTTTGCATCTACAACAGCTTTTAGAACTTCATCCTTATGCTCTGGTAAATTCTTGGTTAGGTGAATTATGACGTTATTCTCTTTTTTAGTATCCAGAATATAAACGACATCTCCATGCACATCTTCTAAATAACCTTTATCACCTACTTGACCACCACCTTCAGGATAAAATGGTGTAATATTGAAAACAAGTTGATACATTTCTCCATTCTTTTTAGAAACGACTTTACGATAACGCGTAATCTTTACATGCGCTTCCAAAGTATCATAACCTATAAATTCTTCAACTTCATCTTGATGCAAAATTGTCCAATCGTCAGTTGACATTTCACTTGCCGCTCTAGATCTACTCTTTTGTTTTTCCAAATGCTCGTCAAATCCCTTTTCATCAAGTTTTAAGTTCTTCTCCGACAGGATTAAAGCAGTTAAATCTATTGGAAACCCATAGGTGTCGTAAAGCTCAAAAGCTTTTTCACCATCAACTGTATCTCCTTTAGTGTCTTCAACTATTCGATTTAATAAAATAAGTCCTTGTTCTAAAGTTCTTAAAAAAGACGTTTCCTCTTCTTTAATCACATTTTCAATAAGCTGTTTTTGGGATTTAATTTCAGGGAAAGCACTTCCCATTTTCTTACTCAAAATATCAACCAAGCGATATATAAAGGGTTCCTTTTTATCTAAGAATGTAAAACCGTATCGTACCGCACGACGCAAAATTCTTCGAATTACATAACCAGCACCTGTATTGCTCGGCAACTGTCCATCTGCAATTGAAAATGCCACCGCTCTAACATGATCGGAAATTACACGAATCGCTACATCTACTTTAGTATCTTTACCATAATCTTTATCCGTAATGGTTTCAATCTCTCTAATTATGGGCGTAAAAACGTCCGTATCATAGTTAGATTGCACACCTTGGAGAACCATACATAAACGCTCAAAGCCCATTCCGGTGTCAATATGTTTATTTGGCAAGCTCTCAAGAGAGCCATTGGCTTTACGGTTGTATTGCATGAAGACCAAATTCCAGATTTCAACAACCTGAGGATGATCCATATTTACTAGGGACTTTCCATCAACTTTAGCTTTCTCCTCTGCAGAACGAATATCCACATGAATTTCACTGCAAGGTCCACATGGCCCTTGATCTCCCATTTCCCAAAAATTATCTTTCTTATTTCCCATAAGGATACGATCTTCTGGAATAAACGCTTTCCATAAATCGTAGGCCTCCTGATCCATTTTTAAATTATCGGCATCATCACTGCCTTCAAAAACAGTGACATATAAGATGTCTTTATCTATACCGTAAACTTCAGTTAGTAATTGCCAAGCCCAAGCAATGGCTTCTTTTTTAAAATAATCGCCAAAACTCCAGTTGCCCAACATTTCAAAAAGTGTATGATGATAGGTATCATAGCCCACTTCTTCTAAATCATTATGTTTACCTGAAACTCTAAGGCATTTTTGAGAGTCCGCAATTCTATTTCTTTTAGGCTCAGCATTTCCGAGAAAATATTCTTTAAATGGTGCCATACCTGAGTTTACAAACATTAAGGTTGGATCATCTTTTAATACCATCGGCGCAGATGGCACAATGAGGTGTTCTTTTCCTTTAAAGAATTCTAAAAATTTAGTACGAATTTCTTGAGACGTCATATACTGAAATTATAGCTTGTTCCGTTTAAATTACCACAATTGCAAAACAATTTTTATCTTTGGTTGTTTTGCGAATAAAATCAAGGCTCTTAATGAGTCTTTGGCTGCAAAAATAGCATAAATTAAAACATGGCTAAGGTAAAATATTATTACGATTCGGAAACGCTTTCTTACCGTAAAATAAAGCGGAAAAAAAGAACAACATTTAAGTACGCAACAGTCTTTCTTTTAGCTGCCGCATTGTTTGGTTTTCTGTGCTTTGCCATAGCAAGCAGTTATATTGAATCTCCTAAAGAGCGTCAATTGTCAAGAGAATTGCAGAATATGGAGCTGCAATACGAGCTGTTGAACAAGCGTATGGACGATGCCATTGCTGCTTTAGAGAATGTTGAAGAACGCGACAACGCCATATACAGATTATATTTTGAAGCCAACCCGATACCAGAAGAGCAACGACGTGCTGGTTTTGGGGGCATTAATCGATATAAAAAGTTCGAAGGTTTTGACAATTCGCAATTAATAGCAGAAAGCAACAAGCGTTTAGATATTCTCGAAAAAGCTATCGTAGTACAATCTAAATCCTTGGACGAGATTGCTAAACTGGCAGAAGATAAAGAAAAATTCTTGGAAGCTATACCTGCCATACAACCTGTAAATAATGAAAATCTAACACGAATGGCATCAGGCTATGGTTACAGAACCGATCCATTTACAAAAGCCAGAAAATTTCATTTTGGTATGGATTTCACAGCACCACGCGGTACACCTGTTTATGCCACTGGAGATGGTATAATAAAACGTGCAGACAATAGTTCATCAGGTTATGGAAAACATATACGTATCGATCATGGTTATGGTTATATGTCACTTTATGCTCACTTGTACAAATACAATGTCCGTGTTAATCAGCGTGTAAAGCGAGGTGATTTAATTGGATATGTTGGTAGTACAGGACGTTCGGAAGCTCCGCATTTGCATTATGAAGTTTTTAAAGATGGTGAACGTATCAATCCTATTAATTTTTACTACGGCAATTTATCACCTCTAGAATTTGATATACTGCTCAAAAAAGCATCATTAGAAAACCAATCTCTCGATTAACATGCAAATAGAATTACCCGATAAGCGCTATTATGGTATTGGCGAAGTCGCCAAGGCTTTTAACGTCAACGCATCCTTAATTCGTTTTTGGGAAAAGGAGTTTGACGTTATTAAACCAAAAAAGAATGCCAAGGGCAACCGAAAATTTACGCCAGAGGACATTAAGAATCTTAAGTTTATTTATCATTTGGTAAAGGAGCGTGGTTTTACACTAGAAGGGGCAAAAACCCATTTAAAGGAAGAAAAGAAACAATCCTTGGAAAAGTTTGAAATTATAGAAAAACTCGAAAGTATAAAAGCACAACTTATTAAAATAAAAACACAACTTTAAAACCAACTTATTATGAAAAAATGGATAATTCCAATTATTCTCATATTATTAGCAGCATTCTGGGGAATGAATGTAAACAATAAAGCTGTTGAGCTTGAAGAATCTGCAAAGAAATCATGGTCTAATCTTGAAAGTAGTTATCAAAGACGTAATGACCTCATCGGTAATCTAGTTAAAACTGTACAAGGTGCCGCAGATTTTGAAAAAGGTACACTAGAAGCTGTAATAAAAGCACGTGCAGAAGCGTCAAAACCAGAAATAAATATTAGTAACACAGAAGATTTAAATGCTGAAAACCTAGCAAGATTTCAACAAGCCCAAAGTGGATTGAGTAGTGCGCTATCACGTTTATTGGTTACAGTTGAGCGCTATCCAGAATTGAAAGCTAATCAAAATTTCATTGAACTACAAAGTCAACTAGAAGGTACAGAAAACCGAATCAATATTGCAAGAGATCGTTTTAACCAAGCTGTTGAGCCTTATAATAACCATGTTAGAACTTTTCCCAACAAACTTATAGCCGGTATTTTAGGTTTCGATGAAATGGGTTATTATAAAGCGGACGCTGGAAGCGAAAATGCACCTGATGTAGAATTCGACTTTTAACAAATAGCAGCATGCCATATATTGAAGATTTCCTTACTGCAGCAGAAGAACAGGAAATCGTTGCAACCATACGTAATGCCGAGCTTGAGACTTCGGGCGAAATTCGCGTACATATAGAACAGCAGTGCGACATCGATGTTTACGAACGTGCGCTCGATGTATTTTATATGCTTAAAATGGACAATACCAAACAGCAAAATGGTGTACTCATTTATGTTGCGGTCGATAACAAAGCCTTTGTGATTTTTGGAGATCAAGGTATCAACAACAAAGTCGATGACGATTTTTGGAATTCTACGCGCGATAAAATCGCTCTGCAATTTAAGTCTGGTAATTTTAAACAGGGTATTATCGACGGAATTAAAGAGGCCGGCAATGTACTATCTAAACATTTCCCATGGCATCATGGAGATAGAGACGAACTAGACAACACGATTTCTAAAGGCTGATGCAAGGTAAACAACATATAATTTTTAAGTTAAGCCTTATACTTTTTCTAGCAGGTACATTTAGTGTTTACGCACAATATAAAATTCCTCCTGTACCAAAAGAACAAACAAGTGTTTATGATGAAATTGGCTTGTTGTCTCCATCTCAAAAAAACAGCTTAGAGCAAAAACTTATACGATATTCAGATACAACCTCAACACAAATTGTAATTGCAACCATAAGCTCTACAAATGGCGAATACATCAATTACCTAGGTGCGCAATGGGCAGAAAAATGGGGTATCGGTCAGGCTGACAAAGACAATGGCATTTTTATACTGCTTGCTAAAGACGATCGAAAGATAGGCATTAACACAGGCAAAGGCGTTGAGCATTTACTTACTGATGCCATGAGCAAACGGATTATCAATAGAGATATAATCCCCTATTTTAAACGCAATGATTACTATGGAGGGCTGAATCGTGCAACTGATGCCATATTTGAAGTTATGACTGGAGAATATCAAGGTTCACGACAAAGTAATGGCACTAACTTTCCTTTTGGAATCTTGTTTTTCTTGTTCATCATTTTTATCATTTTCATCATTGCCATTTCCAAAAGCCGAAGAGGAGGTGGAAAAGGTGGAAATCGTGGTAATCGTTCCGACAGCGCTAAAAGTATTCTTGAAGCTATCATTCTAAGCAATATGGGACGAGGCAGTTATTCTAGAGGATCATCTTCTGGCGGATTTGGTGGCAGTTCTGGTGGTGGAAGTTTTGGCGGAGGTGGATTTGGTGGTGGCTTCGGCGGTGGAAGCTTTGGAGGTGGCGGAGCTTCAGGCGGATGGTGATTTTAATTTTTAGTCATTCAATTTGGCAATATGCAGTTTTTAAAATTCTAAGTTTTAGATTTCAAACCAAAATATAAAATGAAAAATCTGTTGTGCTTTCCTATCATTATTTTGGTTTTTTGTTTTGGCTGCAAAAAAACTAACACTTCTACTACTCCATCTTATATTCCTATAAATACTAATCAAAGTGTTGTTTATGATACTTCGAATTTATTCTCCCCAATTGAACGTGATTCATTGATAAAGACAATAATTCAATATGAAAACCATACCACAAACCAAGCTGCGATTTTAACTTTAGATTCAATTCCAGGGAATATGGATATTCAATATTTCAGCACAAAAGTTGCAGAATCTTGGGGAATTGGCACAAAAGAAAAAAACAATGGCCTATTAATCACAATTTCTAAACATGACAGAAAAGTTGCTATAACAACAGGTCTAGGAACAGAAAAAACAATTTCGGATTATGAGTGCAAAGTAATTATTGAGCGCATCATCCTACCCTATTTTAAAACTGAAGATTATTATACTGGCACTAAAAAAGCTCTGGATTCATTATTTGTGCTTTGGGATTAATGGAACGTTTACTTTTGAAATTTTCAATTCCCCAAAAAGTTAATAATTGTAAATGCTTACCCTATTTATAAGTTTTATGAGTTACTTGTTAAAAACTATTTCTAAATGAAATCAAAGCCTGTTTTTGCAATCTTATTTCTACTAACCTTATCAGCGCTGTGCTACGTACTATTTATTCAGAAGAAAACTTTATACTCTAACGAAACAACAACCGAAACCAAAAACGAAATTACTTTTGGCGAGCTCAACGCAAATGCTCCACCAGAAACGCTTCAATTTGGTCAATTAGTAGGACAGTGGGATTGTACATCCTACGATTTATTACCAGACTCAACTTGGCATAAAAGTAAGGCCAAATGGGTATTTAAATATACATTAGATGGCTATGCTATTGAAGATACATGGATAGAAAAAGTTATTGATAGCACTAATAACACAACTATTCTCGGTAGAGATTTTAACGGAATTAATATGAGATTGTTTAATCCTCAGTTAGACAAATGGCAATGTGTTTGGCTAGATAATAGAAAAAACACAATGTCTCCTATTTGGCAAGCCAATTACAATAGCGCTTCACAAGAAATAGTAATGCACGATGGGTCGTTAAATTGGAAAATCACTTTTTACAATATCAGTGCAAATAGTTTTGATTGGAATTATAAAGTACTACGAGATAGCACATGGATCATATTATCTAAAATAAAAGGGAAAAGGTTACAATAAACAACTAATTATAATTAAAACTTATTTAAGTCTTATTATCTTGTAAAGCATAGAATTTAAGATTAACGTTTTAACGTAAAATGACCTTTAATTGTCCTACCATCTATAAGTGTAGCTATAAACCAATAGTCGTCAGTAGGCAATAATTTACCATTGTACTTACCATCCCATTTTTGATTATTCTCTGTGAGTATTGTTATAATTTTACCATAACGGTTAAAAATCTCAACTCTGGCAGTTACTGGAAACTGAGTTGAAAATCCTAAGATTTGCCAAGTATCATTTACCATATCCCCATTTGGGGTAAAAAACTTAGGAAAACCTAATACCGAAACAGCCTCTGAAACAATTCCACAATCTGCTTTTGTATCTTTTACGTAAACCGTATGTATTCCAGGCAAAACATTTTCGAAAGTATTGGACTCTTGGTAGATGCCGTTTTCATCATCAAGTGCATAAACGTATTCCCCTTCACCAGAAACCAAAACTGTAATTGTGTTGTTATCGGATATATCCGCTACTTCAATTGTTTCAATTGTAGCTGTACTTGATGGTTTAACAACAATCGTTCTCCTGTTGGTACAGCCTGCAGGTCTGGTTACAAAGACCTCATAAGTTCCTATTTCATTGACGTCTATATGTATTGTTGTGTCTCCTGTTGACCAATCATAAGCATAATTATTGGGAATGTCATCAATAATTCCACCATCTAAAGTAATGGATTCTGGAAAACTATTGAGACAATAATAGACCTCCTCATATTGTGTTACATTAGGCAGCTCTTTTACTGTTAAATTGACTGGATTGATAGAGTAACATGTATTATCAATATCCACTCTTGCATATACCGTTTGATTATAGGCAACTTCGTTAAAATAGTCTTCTGTAATCTCGTTAATTCTTAATAAGGCTTCGTTATAAGTTACATAATATTGAATAGTAGCGTTTACAGGCGTACTATCAAGTATTTGATGATCTGCTTCGGTTAAATCAAAAAAAACAAAACCATCAACAATAAAGTCGTCACACACTTCGAGATTGGCAGCAATACCATCAGACGTATTGACTTGTAAAGTTACTTCAGATGTACTTAAACAATTTGTAAGCTCATCAAAAACCTGAACATAAACAACTTGAAAATTATTTGTGTTTATATAATTACCACCATTAATTGGGACTGTAAGATTTTCATCCTCATAAAATGTAATATTCCAGTTGGGGTTTACTTGCCCCAACTCATCCCTAATAATATCATCCGTATAATTATTAAGATTAAAGGTTGAAATGCCATCTACCTCTTCGTCGTCACATTGTATAATTGTAACATCGTTAGCCACTGGTAATTCAAATACATCTACCGTTACAGGAATTCTGTTGCCATCTGTACAACCAGAAAATAAAGGCAATATATAATAGGTTGTACTGGTATCTATAAAGCTTTCGTATGAAAGACCAGTATTAATGACTTCTGTTGATGTAGAAGTTTCATACCAGAGTACTTCGTCCGTATTGGTTGTCAAATCAATTTGGGCTGTGCCTTCGTCACACAAACTGTTTTTAGAAATATTAGTTTTTGGCATTACTATAGCTACACTAGCTGACACATTGATATTGGGATCACCGGACATACCACCAAATTCAACAACATAGCCTTGTGGATGGTAATCACTATCTGGGTCTTCATCTCCTTGATCTGGTAAATCATTCCAAGATCCTAAAACACCTATGTTAGGTGCGGTGATATGCGCATAATCCTCATCACCGAAACTGTTGGGCTCACCTGTATTCCAAAATGCAAACATTCCATCTGGTGCACTTCCATTTGCCAACCCCTCCCAAAACACTTGTCCGGCTTCAGGACCAGTTTCCCATCTCCAAGTACCTTCAACGGCCTGGTCAGATCCACCAATCCAACCAGTACCCAAGGCTTGTTCTCCTGTTAACTGTACTTCCTCCTCTGTAGTGATCGTAGCCAAATAGCCTTGTAGGCCAAAATAGGTTTGTTCTGATGCTTCTTGTCTGGCCTGAGTCCAAGTTATACCATCGTCAGCAACATAGATATAATAATGTCCTGTAACAGGTAGAAAGTTAGCATTACCTAAATTTATCGAAAAAAATTTGTCTTGGGTAAAATTGCTAGCACTGGTTTGAAACCTAATAGCTCTTATAGCATCTTCAAAAGCATCCGTACTAGCTGGGCCAATAAGAGTTAATAAGCCTTCACCAATAGACCAAGATGTCGAAATATCTGGATGATCGCCACTTAATGATAAGATATCAAAACCAACCGTGTAACCCGTTGCTATCTGTACAAAAACTTCATCTAGCATATTATTACCAGAGGGATTTGATATGGATACATCTGTAACAATTGGCATAGGTGACTCCCCGCAATACAACTGATTTCCTGTTGCAGATATATTGGGTGGGCTTTGAGCCAAACCCAAGTACCCCATGAAAATACAGACCAAATAAAGTATATGTAGTCTTAACTTTAACATAGCAATTATAAAAATACTACTTTTTCCGCATGTACACACTAACCGGTACACCATGAAAATCAAAATGATCTCTTAACTGGTTTTCTAAAAAACGTTTGTAAGGCTCTTTGATATATTGTGGTAAGTTGCAGAAAAATGCAAATTGTGGCTGTGGTGTTGGCAATTGCATAATGTACTTAATCTTAACATATTTACCTTTATATGCTGGTGGTGGATTATGCTCAATTATTGGTAGCAACACATCATTTAGCACACTAGTTTTAATACGTTTCGCTCTATTTTTATAGACCTCAACAGCAGTTTCAATGGCTTTAAAGATGCGTTGTTTATTTAGTACAGAAATAAAGATAATTGGCACATCGGTAAAGGGTGCAATTTCCTTTCTAATATGTTTTTCAAATTCCTTTGCGGTTTTGGTTTCTTTTTCTACTAAATCCCATTTATTTACTAAGATTACAATGCCTTTTCTGTTACGCTCCGCAAGCCAAAAAATATTCTGTACTTGTCCATCAAAACCTCGGGTGGCATCGAGTACCAAAAGACATACGTCGCTATGCTCTATAGCTCTTACACTTCGCATTACGGAATAAAACTCTAGGTCTTCCTTTACTTTAGATTTGCGACGAATACCAGCTGTGTCCACCAAATTAAATTCAAAACCAAAACGATTGTATTTGGTATCTATAGCATCTCTTGTTGTACCAGCAATATCTGTTACAATGTAGCGCTCTTCTCCTATGAGTGCATTAATGAATGACGATTTTCCTGCGTTTGGTCGTCCCACTACAGCAAAACGTGGCAACTGCTGTTCTTCTACTTCTTCTTTTTCTGGCAATGCATCAACAACAGCATCTAACAAATCCCCAGTACCACTACCGTTAATGCTTGCAATAGTAAAATAGTCTCCCAATCCAAGGGAATAAAACTCAACAGCATCTTCGGCACGCTTGTTATTATCTACTTTGTTGACTACCAAAAACACTGGTTTTTCTACCTTGCGAAGTAAATTAGCCACATCTTGATCCATACCAGTAATGCCAGTCTCAACATCTACCATAAACACAATGGCATCTGCTTCATCTATGGCCAGTTCAACCTGCTTATCGATTTCGGCTTCAAATACATCATCACTCCCAACGACATAACCTCCGGTATCAATTAAGGAAAATTCTCTTCCATTCCAATCGGTTTTACCATAGTGACGATCTCTAGTGACACCACTAACGGCATCAACAATAGCTTCCCTCCTTTTAATTAAGCGATTAAAAAAAGTTGATTTACCAACATTAGGTCTTCCGACAATTGCTACAATGTTTCCCATACAAAAAAATTGGCTACAAAGTTACGAAATTAACCTCATAGCCAACTATAGAGCTAATAATATAGTTATCTAATCCAAGCGCGATGAATTGTGGTATGCAATGCATTATTTAGACCGTTACTATCCATTCGGTAATTATTGGTGATCTGCCATTGACGTCTGTCACCACCGTTGTTATTACCAAATGGACTATTTATCATTGATAAATCCCCACGATTACTTTGGCCGTTGGTTGCTAAAAAGGGTAATCCCGCAGTATGATCTGTAAAGGCAGAGAAATTATTTCTTAGATCTGGAATATTGATCTGTCCAACTCCTGTCTTAAAGTAATCGACCATTTCTTCTTGCTCGTGCTTAAAATGTAAAATTCTGGTATGCATAGAAGATTCCCCATAAAAACGAACTTCGCTAAAATCAAACTTACCCATAATAGTTGTGCCTGCATGACCCCAAAAAGTACCACTTCCACCTTCATTATGATTTACGCTGGTATCTACATCTCCATTAGGAAGTCTTGTTAAACTCTCCGTATTTAGAAGCGGTAGTGATGCATTTCTTGTAGACCAACTTGGGTTACCTTGCTGCACGTAATTCATTACCATCGTCCAACCTCCTCCATCAGTAGTCATATCACAGTAACAATCAAACGGATTCAATCCACCAACTCCATCTGGATCAATCTGATACACGCCATCTGTAGCAGAAGGATTTTCAGTCTTAATTTGCTTACAATCTCTTGGATCAGCTTCAACTATAACTTGAATATTCTTCACAACGGTAAAAGCACAATCAGAGGTAAATGTCAACTCATATTCATAGGTGCCTGAATTGACTGTACTGGGCACATCCAAGTCAAAATTTATAGTGCCTCCATACGATACGGATGCTGGACTACTCACTTCCGTTATTCCCGAAGGAGTAGCTGTAGTGTAGGTCATACTCACATTACCTGGATTTATACCTTCCTGTACCATAGAAAAGCTAAAATTAACAGGTACCGAACCAGAAGCTGGTTTTGTAACATATTGTACCAAACCTTCATTATCAATAGTTGAAAACTCGCATCCTGTTATATTTATATTTACAGTGACAAAAGCAACTTCTCCACAATCTGACACAATTTGAAATATAGCTTGACCCGTATCACCTACCGCAGCTGTAGAAGAATTATCTAGAGTAAATGTAATGGCTTGTGTGGTGGTATTTGGAGCTTGTGCTACAGTTGCTCCATTGGGAGTGATACTGTTTACACTAATATCAAAGCCAACATCAGCAAATACCAAAGCAGTGGTAAGATTACCTGGCGAACCCACGGTTTGCTGCAAACGGGTTTCTATACTTTCTGATGTTCCTTTGTCCATAAATACATCAAAAGAATTTGGAAAGTTAGCAAAACCACAGTCTTGAGAAGAGCTTAAGGTAAACCAAGTTCCATCATAATGGTATTGAAATGCCTCCAAAGTCGTGTTGACAATTAACAATCCGTCAGCTGGGTTTTGAATTGCATTTCTCTGTTCAGTGGTTAGTCTCGGTATCAGTAATCCAGCATTATTTACATCAATGTCTAAAGCAGCAGAGGGATCTGGTGTCGTTGTACCTACACCAACTTGCGCTGTTATACCTCCCATTACAAATAATGCCAATAAGAATATGTAATTTTTCATTTGAAGCAATTTTGGGGCAAAAATAATACTAAAGAAAAAAGCCACAAATTAGTTCAACGAATATATTTACTAGTGGTCTAAAATTTAAAATCAATAGAGCTTATTACAGAGAAAAACCAACGAGCATTGAGTAGAATACACTTTAGTGTGAAGCACTAACCTATAGGTTTAAATAAAGTTTACTTAAATTAGTGCCTATGATCGTAAGCAATGATATAGTTTTAAGACCGCGATTTAAATTCAATGTCAACCATGATAATGAATCGCTATTATCTCTATTTGAAAATGAGGGTAAAAAGCAATCAGATTTTATAGTAACCCGAGTCGATGACCACGTATTTATTAAAATCCCAAAAGACAAACAACATTTTTGGTCTCCACAACTACATCTTGAAATTAATGAAGATTATGAAAAAAACGATAAAAGTACCATTTATGGTCTTTTTGGACCAAACCCCACGGTCTGGACAATGTTTATGTTTTTTCACTTTATAGTTGCCGCTCTTTTTATAGGGTTTGCTATTTGGGCTTATGTAAACTGGTCTTTAGAAAGTAATTATGCCATTCAATTGTTTTTGACCATTTTAATGATAGTTATTTGGTTTGCTTTATATTTTAGTGGGCGTTTGGGCAAAAAGGCTGGCATGGGACAGATGCACGAGTTGCATCATTTTATGAGAGATACACTACGCAACAAAGATATTAGTACTATGTCTTAACTATTTTTGGTTATAGCCAAAACGTTTCAGTTGCCTTTGGTCGCTTCTCCAATTTTTGTTTACTTTAACATAGAGCTCTAAGTGCACTTGTTTGCCAAAAAACTTCTCTAAATCTTTTCGAGCTTCAACACCCACGCGTTTTAGCGCAGAACCCTTGTGACCTATAATGATCCCTTTTTGGGTTTCGCGCTCAACCATAATTACAGAGCGCATCCTAATAATGTTTTCTTCTTCAAAAAATTCTTCAGTATCAACTTCTACGGCATAAGGAATCTCTTTTTTGTAGTGTATTAAGATCTTTTCCCTAATAGCTTCGTTAACAAAAAAACGTTCTGGTTTATCGGTCAACTGATCTTTAGGATAAAAAGGCGGAGATTCTGGAAGTAATTCTATAATCCTATTAAATACATTCTGAACATTAAATCCTTTTAGTGCAGATATGGGGTAAAACTCAGCATTGGGCACTTTTTGTTGCCAAAGTTCAGCCTGGGCTTCAAGTTGTTCTTGGTTAGAGTTATCTATTTTATTCAATAATAGTAAAACAGGAATTTTAGAATTTGTGATTTTCTTGAAAAACGCTTCATCCTTTAATTCCTTTTCACCGATTTCAACCATGTAAATTAAAACATCGGCATCTTCAAAGGCAGATTTCACAAAATCCATCATAGAAGTTTGAAGCTCATAAGCTGGCTTTATAATCCCTGGTGTATCAGACAACACCACTTGAAAATCATCTCCGTTAACAATACCTAAAATACGATGCCTTGTTGTTTGCGCTTTAGATGTTATAATAGATAGTTTTTCACCAATAAACGCATTCATCAATGTTGATTTGCCAACGTTGGGATTACCAATAATATTTACAAAACCTGCCTTGTGCATTCACTATTTTTTTACAAAGGTAATGGTTTAAATGATGACATTATAAAACCTTTTCGATATAAGGGAAATAACCAAAACTCTTATTTATGAAATCCAACAGAATTTTAATGCTCTTAATTTTTACTATTACCATATTATCATGTTCTTCTGAGGACGATAACAATGAACAAGATATAAGCAATCGTCAGTCTAGCTGTGATAACGCAGTTGGTTATACTGGTCTGTATTGGGATTTTGCAAATGCAAGACCGACTGGTTTATCTCAGGTTCCTGTAATACAAAATCCTGGACAACAGTTTATTCATAGTTTACAGCCCTTATTGGGGTTTACAATTCCACAAGGATTTACGGCTTTTGAACTTACAGATCCGCAAACTCAAACTATAGGTGTTAATGTTTTTAGAGACGATAATGCTGTTTTATTTCGGTGGATTCCATCTAGTTCGGTGATTGGTCAGCAAATACCTTCACAAAATTTTATCGCCAATGAAATTAACAATCTTTTCGCATTTTATGGGTTTAACGGAACTCCAGAAGTTCTGTGTTCTGAGTTTAAGCAACAAGTCTTTGCGACTATTCCGATGGAATTCAACGCCAGATTAATTCGTTTTAACGGAAGGATAGCACAGGTTTGGGTAATTACGACTTATGCCGCAAGTTCTACTTACATAACAACATCAGTAACTACAGCACCCGAAGCCGAATATGATACCCAAGTTGCCAATACCTTTTTACCTATAAATTTTCAGCTTTACGTCAACGAAAGTGGAGGTATTGTAGATAACGATATGGATGGTTTTGACATCTTAAGAGATCCTGATGACAACAATCCTAATGTACCTTAAAACAAAAAGAATTCTAAAAATAACATCTAAATTATGAAAAAACTAGCCATCCCTATAGCAATATGCATTATAGGACTTGCCTTAACTGCATTTAGTTTTATGGGCACAAAACAGAGTGATGCCGATGATATAGACATTACTATTGACAAAACCTCTTTTATTATGCCTGCTGCGCATAGAGTGTACGCAAACCCTGATGCCATGGACGGAAAATATTATCTCTTTAAGGCTAAAATCACCAATAATTCCTCTGAAACGCTAGAAGATGTAACTGTTAAATATCGTATTCCTAATTATGTTGATTGGACAGAACTTACGGTTTCTGGTGAGATGTTCCCAGGACAAACCTTAGTTGTGCCTTGTTATCCGAAGTTCAAAAATGATATTACCGAAAAAACCACAGAATCCATTGAGAAAACAGAAATTGAAATTTCTTGGGACGGCGCTGAAGACGATGATATTATTGAAGAAGATTTCACCTTTAAATTTACCAACCGAAATGAATATGTCTATACAGGTATAAAATCTGAAGAAATTAGCTCTTGGGCAGACATGTACGATAACGATGCGCTTATCGCTTGCTTTGTTACTCCTAATGATCCCGTGGTAAAATACTATACTCAAAACCTTCAGGAAAAATTACTGAAAGGCGAAGCAGCTTCCATCACTCGTAAACCTGAGGATGCCGTTCGTTTTTTGGCAGGCATCTATGAAGCTACACGAAAATCGCACATGGTCTACAGTGGCACTAAAGGCATACCAAAATCTACCGAAGATGTACAGAGCATAGTTCAGCAAGTACGTTTACCGCGCGAGGTCATTACGGGCAACACAGGACTATGTATAGAACTTAGTTGTCTATATGCAAGTGTGCTTTCTTCCGCTGGGATTGATCCGATAATATATATGGTACCAGGCCATGCGTATCCTGGTTTTAGGATGAATGGGCAATATTACGCAATTGAAGCCACTGGTATTGGTGGAGAAGGTATGGGAGGCATCTCCAGTGTTGAAGATGCCTACAAACAAGGTCAAAAACAACTCCAAGAGTTTATGCAACGTGCACAAGCAGGTGATCCTAGATATACTTTAGTAGATATACACAATGTCAATGCCCAAGGTGTAACATCAATGGACTTAAAGGATAATGATTTTATGCGTAAAAAAGTGGATGAAATTGTAGCTTCTTGGTCTGGAGGACAACAAGTACAACCAAATAATCCAGTGAATAATAATATAAGAATTCCTGATAATCGTATCCGTACGAGTAACAATGCACTTTCCTTCTCCATTCCAACAGGATGGCAAACCATGATGCGACCAGTTCCTCAAATGCCAATTATGACAGCTCAGGTTATTGCACCAGATCAGATGACAACGGTTACAATTTATGATATACCAGTTTCTAATGTACAACAGGCTATGGCAACCGTAAATCAATACCTGTCAAGTTATGGAATGGAAGTACACTATCAAATTAATGGAAATACTTTAGCAGGACAAACGTATTCAGCTAACGGTAATTTTAACTGGATTGGTAAATCCCTGAGGAAGCAGAACGGTATCAGGATTGTTGCCGTGGGAGCGCCCGATTATTTGTATAATCAAAACTCAGGTATCATAAATCAAGTCTATAATAGCATAAAATAAAATTCAAGATGATGAAGACAATAACGAAACTTATACTGTCATTTGCGTTACTATTCAGCGGAATGATTACAGCCCAATCTCAACAAAAAATAGAAATGCGTATCGATTCTATTGGCAATGCAAAACTCAATATATCCATGACCATGAATGCGCAAGAATGGCAAATTTGGAATGGTAATTACGGCAACAACCCTTCTGCATTGAAACGTGATATAGAACGTGGTATGCCCGCATACTTTCTCGACGACTTTAAATTGGAAAAAGATGATATGAACCGATCTTATAATCTTAGTTTAAATGCTTACGGAGTTTGCGAGATAAATAAGCGCGGTAAGTGGATGGTAGATACCGAGCAAAAAAATGCACAATTGACGGAATTGGCAGATAACAAATATATGTTGGTAAGCAGTCCGCCAGAATATGGGGGTAATTTGCAGCAAACTTATATTATAGAACTCCCCCAAGATGCCAAAAATATAAAAACCGATAAAGATGCCTTTGGGAGATCCGTATTTGAGTTTGACATGGAACCTCCATCCTCTGGATTTAATATGATACGTTGGGCAGGAATACTTTTGATTGTTATTGGTGGTGGCTGGGCCGGAAAAAACACTTTTTTAAAAAAATAATGATGACATTTTTATAATCATCCGATTAACTAAAAAACAAACTATAAATAAGACCTATAATTATGAAAAATTACATTTACTTACTTGTATTCTCGCTACTTGCAGTTATGAGCTGTTCCGATAGCGATGACCCAAACAACAATGATCCAGGAATTTTTTCAGCCAATACTACGGAGACCAGATTTGATGGTGCTACGATTAGTTGGACAGAAGCCTTGGATCCTGATGACGATGAAGTTACTTATGCAATAATATTAGACGGACAAGAAATTGCTTCTGGTGGTACGACCCTAAGCTACAGCTTTTCTGGATTAGAACCTGAGACAAATTACGAAGGTTATGTTGAGGCTAGGGACGGAAATGGTGGAACTTCCCAAGCCACATTCTTCTTTACCACAGAGCCAGAAGTCATAATTCAAACCTTAAATATTGAATATAGATGGTGGGAAGGTGGTGGAGGCTACGGTATCGTTACCTATTTTGAGATTAATGCCGTAGAAGATGCCATTAGTTATCACTTAGAAATCTTGGAGTATGAACCAGATCCTATCCCATCGAATATTGGAAGAACATATACTTGGACTCCAGATTCGGTTTTACCAACAGGTAATAATGTTGGTTCTGGCGCAAGCCATCTTACTGAATATACACCAGGTGTCTACCATGCCAATACAAGTACAGGAAGTGGTTCGTTAATATATTTAGATAATGCTATAGATAATGCCGAAGCCGTTGTAAGCACAGCTAGATTAACTGTAATAGTAGGTAACGAAGATTAGTAAATTTTAAATATAATATACAAAGACTATTTTTTAGGTGAATAATTACATTCATCCGTTTATAAAGTCATTTAACGACTGGTTATTTGCAGAAAAATGAATTAATTGTATCTTTCTTGTGTTTAGCTATTAACATGAGGGAAGCATACCAAACCGACCATAAACTGCAAGTTATTAGTGCAATTAAGGCTAATGATTCTGAGACTTTAAATAGTATCTATAGAAGTAACTATCCAAAAATTGAAGCACTGATTCTAAAAAACAGCGGTACAAAAGAACACGCTAAAGATATATATCAGGAAGCATTTTTAGCACTTTGGCAGAACATTAAGCAAAATAAATTTATACCTAAAAGCGAATCGTCAATACATGGTTACCTCTACACCATTGCAAAGAATAAATGGATGGATGTACTTCGTTCACAAGGCTTTAAAAAAACTATTGTAGCATCCCAGTTATATCATTTTGAAATAAAAGATGATGAAAACAACGGTATAGATGATGACATTTTAAAAGACAAACGATTAGAAGATGTAATGCTAGCCTTTAAAGATTTAGGCGACGCATGTAAACGCTTACTACGTAAGTTTTATTTTGAAAAAAAGCCCATGAATCTCATTGCAGAAGAGTTAGCTTTAGATTCGGCTTCTACCAGAAATAAAAAATACCGTTGTATGCAGAAGTTAAGACAAATAGCCCTAAATAAATAGTTAATAGCAATGGATATAAATGATATTTCACAAGAAGAATTTGAAAAGATCGAAGCCTACATTAACGGTCAGCTTTCTAGTGAAGATTTGCTAGAATTTGAAAATAGACTAAAAAATGAAAACCATCTTGCAACTAAAGTTGAAGACATAAAAATTGTTTTAACTGGTATAGAAACCCAAGCTATGAAAGAACAATTAAATGAGTTTCATAAGGAATTAGCGAGCCATCAAGATAAAACCATTGTAAATCAACCTAAAGTTAGAAGATTCAACTGGAGGAGAATCGCTGTTGCTGCGGTCTTAATTATTGGTCTAGGAAGTTTTTGGATTTTCGGCGGCAACTCTAATGAACGTTTGTATACTAAATACTTTATACCAGACCCAGGTTTACCGACAACAATGGGCAATAACGACAATTATGAGTTCTATGAAGCTATGGTAGATTACAAACAAGGTGACTACAAAGGTGCAATCTCAAAATGGGAATCATTAAGAAATTTGAAACCTCAAAGTGATACCTTAAATTATTTTATTGGTGTTGCACATTTAGCTAGCAAAAACGAGAAAATTGCTATTCCATTTTTGGAAGACGCTTCCAAGAATCCCGAATTCGCATTAAAAAACGATGCACATTATTATCTCGGACTGGCCTATTTAAAAAATGGGAATACTAAGCAAGCTAAAGTGAATCTTAAAAAATCATCTTCAGAAAACAGCAAAGAAATATTAGCTAAAATAGAATAACTAAAACCTTTTTAACATGGTTGTGACATTAAGAAATAGCCTATACATATTATGTTTTTTCATTGCACTGCCATTGTTTGCGCAACAAGATTCAAGCTTAAAACTTGAACAAATTGATAACTTTTTAGACGCAAATCAAATTAAAAAAGCGGACTCTGCATTAAACACCCAGATAAACCAATTAATGCGCTTAAAGTTATATGACTCTCTTTATCATTATCCGCTGTACATTGGGAAAATAACACTTCAAAAAAAAAATGCTACCGATGCTGTAAAGGAAGCCAAAAAATTTGTTGACAATTTAAAGTCGCTCACTTCAAATAAAAGAACATTATTTAGAACTTATTTGAACATGGATCAACTTTACCTTTATTTGGGAGATGACGACAACTGTGTTATTGCCTCAAAAAAAGCATTGGAATATGCCGAGTTGTTAGCAGATGTTAAACCTAAGGAATTGGGCCATATAAATTACGTCATTGGCAGTAACTATTACGCTTTGTATGATTTAAGCAATGCCCTAGGGTATTTTAAACAATCTGCCTCTGCTTACGAAAAATCCAAAGATGCCAAAAAATCCAAGGTATCCGATGCCCATAACGGCATAGCTGTTTCTTATTGGACATTAAACAAGCTAGACAGTGCTAAAATAGCTTTCAACAAGGCGATTAAATTTGCCGAAGAAAGTGAACTTAAAGGTTTTGACAAACTATATTATATCAATGCATTTAAGTTTAACCTAGCTTTGGTATTGGATGATTCAGGAAACGTTGGTGAAGCCATCAAAATGAAAAAAGATATTATAAAAAACCTTAGTGATATTATTGACAATTCAAAAGACGAAGAATTGGTACAAGAATCCGAACGTTTACAGTCTTCTGCTTTTTCAAATTTAGCGGCATTTTACAACGATATCGGTTTTATTTCCAAAGCTTATGATATGTTAACGTATGCTTACCAAAAAAAGAAATTGATCTATGAGCCTACCAATCCAAGATTAGTCACCGCATTATACCAAATTGCAACGGCAGAAATTGAACTTATGGAATTAGACAAAGGCATAGAAAGCATCAACAAAGCATTAGCTCAGCTTAAAAGCTCACCTAACAAATACACCTCTCTAGAAGCGGAGTTTCTACAGTTAAAAGCACGAGCTTATGCCGAAAAAGGAGACGCTTTAACTGCAACAAAAATCTATGAAGAGAGCGAGGAGCTATACAGCCAAGTCTATACAACGGAATACAGTAGAGCTTATCTAATTTTCTTACGAGATTATGCTCTATTTCTTGCTGAAAACGGAGAAAAGGAAAAAGCTGTAGCCACAGCAAAAAAGTCCTATAATTATGTTAGAGAAAACGGTGGCAATGATAACTTTCCCTTATTAAAAGAATATGTAACACTTGCGAACATTCATTTTTTAGCTGAAGATTACCAAAAGGCTTACGAGTGGGCAGAAAAAGGAAACACATACCTCGATAACAGAATCAAAGAAGCTTCGTTTGCAATGGATTCTCTACAGGTTGAATTTAGGAAACCCACATTTATACTTTTTGAAGTAAAATCGAAATACCATTCCACACCATCACGAGATGAAGATTTTCTTCTAAAATTAGTACATAAACTCAACCAAGCCTTTACAATTCTAGAAAAGAGAAAAGCAATAACATTTGATGCTGATGATATTTCCACATTACTCTCCGAGAGCAAGACCGTTTCAGATTTTGGCAAACTATTATATTTAGAGCTTTATAATCTAACCTCAAAACCGGCATACCTCAGCAAAATAATAGAGTTACATGAAGCTGGTATTTACAACAAAATTAGAACACGCTTAAGTTTAAAGTTTGATGTAAACTTTGCTAACATTCCGAAATCAATTTTTGAGCGTGAAAAAGAATTGAAAAAACAACTGACCAGTAGCCTTTCAAAAAAGGATGCTAAAATTGATACCTTTTTTAAAGCTGAAAAATCTTGGGGGATTTTTATTGATTCGTTAAAAATTTCCTATCCAGATTATTACAAAATGCGCTATGCTAAAATTGAAGCCGATATTAACCAGCTACAATCTAAATTAACAACAGAAACCACTGTAGTTCGCTATCTAAAAATAGATGGTAAATTGTACGCCTATGTGTATTCCAAAACCCAAAACAGCTTAGTAGCACTAAATTCTGACGGAATTTCAGAACTCATCAATTCATTAAATAATGATGTAACCAAGACAGATGAAATCAACAACACGCTCCATGAACTCTATAATAGTTTATGGTTGCCAATAGAAAACAAAGTAATAAATAAAAGGGTAATAATTATCCCAGATGGTGAATTGTTCAATCTTAGTTTTGAGATGATGACCCGAAAAAAAAACCAATCCTTAAAAGATTTCTCTTCCAACAGTTTACTCTCAATGCATACTATATCATACAACTATAGCCTCTTGCTATTAGAAGAGCAAAGAAAAACCATTGATTACTCTAATGATTTTATTGCTTTTGCACCAGAGTTTAATCGTGAAATGAAAGAAAACTACAAAATATCGATTACAGATTCCTTAAACATTGACCGTACTTATTTAACCTTATTGCCACAGCCTTTTACTGTAGATTTAGCCAGTGAATACTCCAGATTATTCAACGGGGAATCTTTTATAAACGAAAATGCTTCCAAACAAGTTTTCACCTCTCAGGCAAAAGAACATAAGATTATACATATCGGTACGCATGCAGAATCCAATAATATATCACCAGAATTATCTCGACTCATTTTCGCCAAAAATTTAAGTGATGAATCCGCAACAGATGATAATTCTCTATATACCTATGAAATCTACAACCAAAACCTATCGTCTAACTTGGCGATTTTAACAGCTTGCGAAACCGGCAAACCTACTTACCAATCTGGAGAAGGTATGATTTCTTTGGCGCACGCATTTAACTATGCCGGTAGCGAGAGCATATTAACAAGTCTATGGAAAATTGATGAGCAATCCAGTACAACGATTATCGATAATTTTTATGGTTATCTTAAAAATGGATTACCTAAAGACGAAGCACTACAAAAAGCAAAACTAGATTACATCACAAATGCAGAAGGAAGAACACGTTCTCCTCAGTACTGGGCAGGTTTAGTTTTAATTGGAGATTCTAGCCCAGTAGATCTGGCTCCAGATGGTTTATGGTGGGTTTGGACAGTGCTTGTTCTTGTGACCCTTTTGGCACTATACTTTTTTATTAGAAATAGAATAAAATCACGATCTAGGCTTGGCAAGTCCTCTATCGTACATAACAATACTGCCAGCAACAGAGACATTGAGACTTAATTGCGATTTAAACTTTACCAAAAAGTGGCTCTTTTGTATGGCTTGTTTAGATAAACCATGGTCTTCAGCTCCGAGCAAGTATACACAACGTCGAGGATGATGAAAGCTTTCTAAATTTTCGGCTCCTTCGGTCAGTTCTACTCCCACCAATCTTGCTCCCTTTGGTAGGTTATTGAAGAAATCTTCAAAAGTATCATAATGAAAATATGGCATTGATTTTACAGCATTATGTGTATCACAAGCTTGTTTAGAATAACGGTTGCCTATGGTAAAAATAAAGCTGGCACCAAGATTTTGAGCAGAACGCCAAAGTACACCAAGATTTTCTGGTGTCTTGCCATTTTGGATGCCTATTCCGAAAAATTCGTTTATCAAATTATTGTTCATCTTAAGAGCAAAAATAAACTATCTGACAAAATGTTGCGAATATAAAAATTGGCGTTTTTTAAAGTTGACGAGAATGGAAATATTATTCGCTATGATTCTATTTATTCTATACTAGATAAAAAAGAAATGCTTCCAATTTCTTGGAAGCACTTTACTTATTAGTAGAGCGTACAGAAAAAATATCGAACTCATTAATACAAGAAATCAATGAATTCAATGAGAAAATCAATCTTATAAAAAAAATCAATGAGTGAGTTTTTTATACAACAATTACAATAACTCATTAAAGGAATTTACTTCAATGAAATCAAAAGAAACAAAAAAAGCTCTCTAAGTATTGAATATTCATCATAAATCAGCTAAAAAGAATTTTAACTCATTTAATAGTAAAACTCAAATTATACTCTAAAAAACCTATTGCAAGAAAGTTTTTTAAATATCTACTCCATCTGGCTACTTATTATAATCAATTCTAAGTGGATTTCTAATTTTAGTCTATATCTGTTTGTATAAATTTATCATGATCTAATTTTAAAAATATGATAATTTCAAAAGTTAAGTTTGATGTACTATTCCCTTAATTGGGCTTTTAACTATCGAATTCGATAAAATAATCATAGTAAATGTCTTTTAAATTTTTTAAACTAATTTTAGATTAAGAAAATAATGATAAGTAAAAATCATTTATCATATTACGAATAATAATGTATCAAAACAATTAAAAGCAATATCTGCTTCTACAATTAACAAATGCAATCTTGGTAGAAACATAAATCATATCAGTTATTAGAATACTTAAATACAAAATTCACTTACTATTTAAGAGTATATAAGAAACGTTCAATTAATCTTAGATCTTCAGTAACAATTTCGCCCAGTCCTGTCATTTCAGGTTTATATTGGAGTATCTTTCCATAAGAACTTATAAGTTCATCTGGTAGTTGTACATCAATCGTATAAGATCCACTTTCATCCTTTGTTGAAGATATTTTTTGAATGAAACATTTAACTACACCATATTCTTTAAATGGAAAATGATCTAGTTTAACATTTACTAATTGTCCTTTTTTTATTTTACCAGATTTTAATGCAGATATTTTTAATTTTGCAATTAGTGAAAAATTATCATCTGGAATAATCGTAAAAACTAAATCGCCCTGACTGACTGTTTGATTCTCATCCCAAAAATTTAAAAAAGAAACATTTCCATTAATGTTTGATTTTAAAACATACTTGTCTTCCCATTCCATAATGGCCTTTTTTAATTGATTAAACGACTGAATCACATTTTTTAACTGTATAACTTCTTCTTTAATCTTATTTATTTCTGTAGTTTTGGATAGTTTATCAGCATTAGTAATCATTTCATTTAATTGAGATATGGATGAGTGAAATTTTTCATGATTCCTCAATTCTCGAGTATACTCTAATTCTTTGTTTTCATAATTTTGTGCAGATATAACGCCTTTTTCAAATAAGACTTTTTGCCTATTTAAATCTTTGAGCTTAAGTTTTAGTTCTAATTCGCTTATTCTTTGTTGAGATTTCAGATTTTGCAATTGTCTATTCAATTCTAAAATTGTAATCTCGTTTGCCGAAATTTCATAAGAAAACGGCCTTAATTTTTTACTCAATTGATATTGAGTGTAATAACTTTCAAATACAGCAAAGCTAGATTCAATATCTCCAAGAAACATTATTTTTAAGTTGTTTGATGGAAAATTAAACGACTCATGATTTATTGCAATCGTATCTATAATAGACTTCAGTTTATAAACATCCTTATAATTGGCTGTATTTTCCAAAATCGCTAAAACTTGGTTATGTGTAACTTTTTGATTATCCTCTACTAATAATGCTTGTATTTTCCCTGAAATTTTAGCGAACTCTTTCTGAGGTGGATTTTGAGTGGTAATATAAGCCTCAGAAACTATAATATCAGGATATTTTATAAGCCAAGAAAGACCAAATATTATTATAATCAAAAAGAGAAATATAATACTTCCCCAACGTATTAACCAATGAGGTACTTTAGTAAGTATCTCCTGTACTTCTTCACTTCGAAGTTCTATAGAATCTAGATGATTACCTGACATTTATTCTCCCAGTTCAAGTTGATTTTTTACTAAATTAAAATAGCTTCCTTTATGCTTAACCAAGCTCTCATGATTCCCAATTTCAACTACTTTACCTTTCTCTAGTACAACTATTTGATGTGCATTTTTAACCGTGCTTAAGCGATGTGCAATAATAACTACCGTCTTACTGTTAAAAAAAGTATTGAGCTTTTCCATAATTGTTTTTTCGTTTGTAGCATCTAAAGCACTTGTCGCCTCATCAAAAAACAATAAATTTGGGTTTTTGTATACTGCTCGAGCAATTAATAATCGTTGTTTTTGGCCAGTACTTAATCCTATTCCATCCATACCTATTTTGGTATTATAAGACAACGGCAAGTTCTCTATGTAATCTCTAATATTTGCTACATCGATTGCATGTGCGAGCTTTTTCTTATCAATATAATCATCTCCTACAGCGATATTCTTTGCTATTGTATCACTGAAAATATAACCCTCTTGCATAACAACGCCACATTCATTTCTCCAAGCTTTGTGAGAAATATTCTCTAAATTATAATTTGCGATTTTTACTTTTCCTCTACCTGGATTGTAAAACTTCAATAAAAGTTTCATTAAAGTTGTTTTGCCACTCCCACTAGAGCCTACTATTGCAGTGATTTTATTTGAAGGAATGATTAAACTAATATTGTCTAATACTTTTTCATCTGAACCCTTATATTTAAAACAAACATTTGAAAGCTTTAAATCGGTATCAAAAGGTATTTCTGTTATTTTTTCTTTGCTCTTAACTTCTTCATTATCTTTTTTATGAATTTCTGAAAGTCTCTCCAAAGATATCTTAGCGTCTTGCAGCTCTCTTATAAAATCTATCAATTGAACAATTGGTGAATTTAGCTGACCCACAATGTAACTAATGGCTAACATAACACCTAGAGTAATTTCACCATCAATAACTAATTTAGCAGATAGAACGGTTATCAATATATTTTTAATCTCATTAATAAAACTGGAACCTATATCTTGATACTGTTCTAATGCCAAACCTTCTATAGATACTTTAAACAAGCGTGCTTGTAAAAACTCCCAACTCCAACGCTTTTGTTTCTCGGCATTATGTAACTTTATTTCTTGCATCCCATTTATGAGCTCTATAACTTTACTTTGCTCTTGACTGAGTTGCGAAAACCTTTTATAATCTAAGTCTCTTCTTTTTTTAAGGAAAATGGTTATCCAAAAAAAATAAATTGAGCTACCTACTAAAAATATTATGAAAATGTGAATATTGTAATAAAGTAATACCAAACTAAAAATTACAAGGTTGATTAAAGAAAATAGGATAGACAATGAGGATGAAGTAAGTATATGTTCTAATCGTTTATGGTCATCAATCCGGCGCAATAAGTCTCCGGTTATCTTAGAATCAAAAAAAGCCATTGGCAGATTCATTAATTTTATGAAAAAATCTGATAAAATAGAGATATTTATCCGGGCGCTTAAATGTAAAAGAATCCATCTTCGTATAACTTCAATTGCAGTTTTACCGATAAAGAGAGTTACTTGTGCTATTAAAATAAGGTAAATAAAACCGATATCATTATTATTTATACCAACGTCAATAATACTTTGAGTTAAAAAAGGGAAAATAAGTTGAATAATACTTACACCGATTAGACCAAAAACTATTTGCCATAAATAATTCTTATACCTAAGAACATATTTAGATAAAAATCCAAAGCCAAGTTCAGAGTTGTCGCTATTGGATTCAAAATTGTAAAAACTTGAAGTAGGCTCTAAAAGTAAAACAATCCCTTCATCCGTTGTAGAATTTGCATCAGCCCCAATCCAATTATTTAGAAATTCTCGTTTATCATATTTTAGTAATCCGTGTGCAGGGTCAGAGATATAGTATTTATTCCTTTTAATTTTGTAAAGAACCACAAAGTGTTCTCGATTCCAATGCAAAATACATGGAAGTGGCAACTCATTTAAAGTAATTAAATCAACCTTAGCGCCTAAACTCCTAAAACCAATTTTTTCACTTGCATCGCTTAGTCCGTTGAGTGTACTTCCCAACCTTGTAGTTTCACATAAATCTCTAAGTTCTTGGATTTGAATAACTCTATTATAGTAACGTGCAATTATTTTAAGACATGTGGGGCCACAATCTTTATAATCAAGCTGTTTGTATGCTGGAAAACTCATATAAAAGTAAAGAGTGAGTCCTTAGACTCACTCTTATTTATTTTAAAATAAACTCGTTTAAAAAAAGTTATAAATTAAAATTTTACTATCCTGCCATACTAGCAGGTCCTTTGATTTTGCTTTTTTCAATTCCACCAACAATAGTAGATTTCTGCTCTGAAGTTAATGGCTTAACGTTTTTTAATTTTGAAATTTTGCTTAACATAATTATAATTTTTAGAATTAATAATTTGATGATATTATTAAAGACACTCATCTTTCGTGTCTAGCGCTGTAACGAATTTACAGGCTTACGAACTGAAAAAATGTTAATTAAATAGTAGAAAAGTATCATAAAAATAAATTGATACTTTAAACTTTGTTTTTATTATCATAAAATGATTTCATATTATCTATTTAGATTTGTTTCACAACGAAATTTTTATAATTGTTCAACTATAATATTAAGAAATAAGAAAACGGATATTTATTAATTTGATACTCTTAAAACTTAACTTGGGCACTTATTACTGGAATTAATTGACCCCTTCTAACTTCCTCTATTGATTGCGTTGTAGGATTATACTGTATTTCCCGAACATTCTGAGCATTCATGACATTTTGAATATCAACTCTGAACTCCCATGTATTTTTCGGTAGATTTATTGTATAACTAGCTTGAAAGTCAGTTCTAAAATAATCAGCCAATCGATTTTCATAAATACCGTCCCGAGAAAAAATAGTTCTTCCCTGGTCTTGGGACGCCTCCAGATCTATCGGAATAAACCTTTGTCCTCCGGCATAAACCCCTCTAACGTTCAGGTTCAATAATTTGTTTTTACCTATTGATATTTCTTTTCCTCCTAATGCGTTTAAAATAAAATTTCCATTATAAAGTGTATTTCGTTCTACATCATCACCACCTATATATTTTGACTGAAAAAGGGATAAGTTAGTATTCCAGTAGTAGCCTTTGGCCAGCTGCTTTGACAAAGTAAGTTCGATCCCGTAATTCTCCCCTGTTCCCTTATTTACCAGCTCAAAAGAAGTAAAACCCTGACGTCGATTCAAAATAGAAAAAAAGGTATCATCTAACACAGGTATATTAAAGAGATCCTGATAATATGTTTCTACCTTCAATTGAAGTGTTTCAGAAAGTGCTTTTTGATATCCCAGCACATAATGCCATGATTTCGAAAAACCTAGCTGTCGATTATTGCCAATTACTCCTTCACTTAGATTGACAGACGACAGATAGGTTGCCAGATCTTCTCTCTTACTGTGCAATCCAACTCCAAGGCTTAACGATTGTTTCTCGTCAATTGACCACTTTGCGCCAAACCGTGGCTCTATAGAGTTTTCTTCATTAAGGAAGAGATGCATAAAGTGAAGACCTGTATTAAGAACAATATCCTTAGTTACCCTGAATTTCCAGTTGACGTAGCTTTGTATGGTGCCTGTATTGCCAGACTCCCTAACAATATCAACCAATTCGTTTTGATCAGAATCAAAGCTTTGAGACAAAAGGTCATATCCCAAACTACTATAAATAAGTCCGGTTCTCAGTAGGTGACGCTTATTAAATTTGTGGTTCAATAAAGTGGAATACCGCACACTTTTTTCTACAAAGTCTTCATTATTAATAGTGGTAATGGCTTCTTCGGCATTAGGTACTGCTCTTTTAAATGTGATCTGACTGGCAGAAAAAGAAAGGATATTCTCAACAAAGGCTTTATCACTTATCGTATAATTATGTTTGACTCCTATTAAACCTAAATCCGAACCGAAAGACTCTTCTTTTACTTTTATTATAGATCCATCACTAAGTCTTCCTTCTGTAAATTCTGTTTCTTCACTTAGACCTCCAATACCAAATATGGAAAAATTACCCATTCGCTCCGTTGGTATATTTACATTGAATGAAAGATCTTGAAATACTGGTAGTGCATTTTCTACGAGCTCTATTCCAATATCATTAAGCAAAGAAAGGGTTGAATACCTATAATTTACCAGATAAGAAGCACCACCCCCTTCTTTAAATGGACCTTCCAGCGCAGCATCTATGCCTAAAACTCCTGCTCGCAATGCATATTCTCTTTTGCCCTTATTTCCTTTTCTGAGTTTAATATCGAAAACTCCGGATAGAGCATTTCCGTACTCCGCCGAAAATGCTCCGGTATAAAAATCAGAACTAGCCAAGACATTGCTACTGAGTATACTTATGGAACCGCTGGAAGCACCCTGATCAGTAAAATGATTAGGACTTGGGACTTCTATGCCTTCAATACGCCATAATAAGCCTCTAGGCGAATTTCCCCTTATGATGATTTCATTATCAACATCATCAGCACCACCGCCTCCAAAAACTCCTGCTGCCGTTGTAACAATACGTGAAGGATCATTAAAGCTTCCTGCATATTGTTTGGCTTCTTTCATTGAAAATGACAATTTACTAACCACCGCAAATGGATTTCTCGGGGCAGCAGTAACCACAACCCCCTCTAGTTCTTCTATAGACTCCCTAAGTTCTACGGGTAAAACCACCTCCTTACCACTGGTCACTATTATATTAGGAATTTCTATTGTTTCATAGCCAATATAAGTTATCTGGATATCATAGATACCAATAGGTACAGCAGTAATCATAAAATCACCCTCCATATCGGTTACCGCTCCTTTCAACGGATCTGTATTTTTCAAAACAATACTAACTCCCATCAAAGGCATCTTTGAATCACTATCTCTGATTACTCCGCGAATAGTTTGTGTAGGCTCCTGAGCTAAAATGCTGTATGGCAGTAATATTATTAAACATAGAAGAATAAGAAATCTTTGCAAATAACTCATATAAAATTTATTCTGATTAATTCTACTTAAAATTTATATCCTAAGGAAAAATTGACCGAGTTGATTTCTTTTAACTTATGCTCTGAATTATTTTTTTCTAATTTAAATAAGTCTCCTTGGGTTTCGGTTGCGATACCAAAATTAAACCTTGGCGATATATTGAATATTACACCTAGCTGACAAGAATACCCCATATTGAAGTTAGAGCCCTTGCTATTGTTTTCTTCAACTAAGATTAGATTATCATCGTCGACCAAAGTGTTACCATAAACACCTAAGCCACCATTAAAAACTAAAGAACTACCTTTAGATTCATTAGATGATATAACAAAGTCTTTACTAAGCTGGATTGGAATTCTTAAATACTCATTATTGATTTTTAATGGTACTATTTGTTGTCCATCTAAAATAAAAGAGTTGGTGTTAAACTCTAAAAAACCAATACCAGCTGATAGTTTTAGTCCGTTTCCAAATCCATAAATCAAGTTAAAATCTGCCCCAACTACATTACCTGACTCAGTCTCAAAACCCGATTGCTCAAATTTGGCAAAACCTAATTTTGATACTAACTTAATTTCAAATTTAGAAGTTGGTCCATTCTTTACTTGGGATTGTGCGTTTAAACTTTTAAAGCCAAAGAAAACGCTCAATAATACTAGTACTTTTTTCATTTTTAAATGTTTTTTGAATTAATGATTTACATCCTAAAAAAACTATTTCTTTAAATTAAATTAAGTTGTTTTAAATCAAAAAAAGTATCAATTCATTTAATTGATACTTTCTGTTCAATAAGGCTATTTGATTACAACAAAACAGTAACGTTATAATGAGCTATTTGAGCGAAGATTGGTTAAATAATGTCGGCTATAAAGCACCAAATTAAGAATAACAAAAAGCTTCTAAGATTGGCAGATAATATAATCTCTTCTATTCCTCCGATTCAACCTCAAGATAAATTGCAAAAGCAGGCATCTTGTTCTTTTCCCACTTTGAAAAGCTAGACGCCTTATGAAATGAATCCCCACATTTTTTGCAATGAGTGTAGAAAAGTTCTATATATTTTTCATTGTCATACCAGAACTTTATGGGTTCTATACTTACCACTATATCTTCGTCAATATATAGATGAACATCTTCTAAATTTTTACTAATCCATTTCTGGTTTTTATAGCTCTTAACAAATAGTTGTTCATTTAAAAGTGACTTTTCTGGAAATCCATCTTCAGATAATTTATAAAGATTTAAACGGAAAAGTACACTATCCATTGAATTATATTTTGTGTGGAAATTAATAGACTTTATCCGATAGTTGTTGCCATTTGTTTTAATTTTAATTCCGTATTCTTCTCCTTTTCCATAGTTGCTGGTGTTGGCATTACCTGTGGTAAATTTTGACTTCTTAAAGCCACCTAATTTGGAAGATTTTAGTTTACTTTTACTCTTTACTCCAATAACAACCTCATCAAGTTCAAAACTTTGTTTTTCTAATGTTACAATTAAATTATTGTAATTAGATTTGTCTACTCTAACAAACTTTGTCTTATACCCAATACACGAAAACCAAACTTCAACAGGTAATTGCAACGAATCATTTATTGATACTAATTTAAAACTACCATCCTCTTTAGAAATTGTTCCTATGTTTTTATTTTTTACACCTATGTGCGCATATGATATTGCCTCTTGACTTTCTGAGTCTCTCAAAATACCATTTATTTCAATTTGCGAAAAGCACAGATTAATGTGACTAAATAAAATCACAATCAAAAATATTTTCTTCATCATGTCTTCATTATTCTTTTTAGATTTAGAACTTTACGAAATACATATTAACTTTCATTTTTTGTTAGGAATCGACGACTGAAGGACAAACGCCATCAAAATATAAAATAACCTTAGACTTAAGAACCTAAATACTGTCCAAATATCAATTAGAATGCACTAAGTAACTACGGATTACATGAGTTGTTACCATTAGCTTTTCATTAGGCAGTATATTTTTAGTCCAATTGTAAATTCTAAACCAATCTTATTGCCCTCTTCGCCGTAATAAGATGAAAAATGGTCTTCGTCAAATTGCCTTGTTCTAAGATTTATAAAATTATCGTAACTATTTATTCTATAATTTATTCCGACTCCGGTATACCAATTTATCCCAATTTTGTTAGATAAATCAATAAACATTCCAAACTTGGGTATTAAACCAATTTTTTGTCTATTGTAGTCAGCTCTGTCAAAAGTCAGATATTCGTTTTGTTCCGAGAAAAATGACTGATTCTCGAATTCCTCTTTATGGTTTAAGTAAAACAGCTCTAATGAAATGTACTTTACTGTTTTTCTATTTGGATTTATTATATGGTAATATTCAGGTCGTATTTCCCATAGAGAATACCTATCAAATGTTTGGATAACAGAATTATTTGCATTTCCATATCCTATATCAATACCTATTTTTGTTTTTTGGTTTAAGTTTTTTATATATCCAATCCTCCAACGAGGTGTTCCATTATCACTGAATCCACTCGTGTTACCTTGGAAATAAAATGGTGAAATTAAATCTGTCGTTATATAACTTTCACTCTTTGATTGAATATCTTTTTTTGTTTGCGCACAAATTAGGATCGGTAATATCAAAAAAAGGGTGACAATATTTTTCATAAATCATTTTTTTAACTAAGCTTGGAAACGAATTCACATTTTAACGACCTAAGCTGAATAAAAAAGGTTAACTACTTTTCCATTAATTGCTGTAGCTCAACAGTACTCCATTTTGGATTAAAACTAATAAACTCTTTAATCATTGCGATGTGGCTAGAACCCGCTAATATCATTATTCTTTTATCATCTTTTGCTATCTGCTTTTGGATAAGAGCATACATCTGAAGGTTTCTCTTATACCACTCAGAAGCCAAATATGAACCAACGAAATTGTTTAATTCCCCACCTTGGTTTGCTAACGAAACATACCAATTGATATCATTCTTCCTATAATCGGTCTCATTGTAAAAGAATAAAATTTCAGACAGCTTTTTGCCTGAATTGAACAAGTCTTTAGCAGTACTCTCAAGTTCTTTTAATTCTTTTTTATCCCTTTTAATTAAATCAAATTGTTTGGCTTTTTTCATCGTTGCCAACAAACTATCGTATGGAAAACTTGTCTTTACATCAATAGCATAGAGCCTTTCGTGGTTCAATTCTTTTGCTACACGAAATCCTATTTGAATTATTTCTCCTCTTTTTTGTTTAGAATAGTCTGAATTTTTTGGAAACACCCTAAATAGACTATCTAATCTTTTTTGTTTATAGAAAGAATATTCAACAAAAATTTTATCTGGATTAAATGATTTTATTTTTTGGGCTATGATCTCTAATTCAACCTGATTCTGTGGTGTAAGCACGTCGCTTACGTTTTTTTGAACTAAATCCAAATTGTTTGCAGGATTATAATTAGCAAAATGAAAAGTACCCAATAAAAGAACTTCTAAATTATCTTCTCGAACGTCAGTTTGTGATATAATATTACTCTTTTTCTCATCTTTTAAACAAGAAAGAAATAATAAAAGAAAAAGTACAGTAGGGATTTGTTTCTTTAAATTAATCATAGAAAACCATTGTTAAACAATTATAGTAAAGAATCAATTAAATTCTCTATCTCATTAATTGCCTTACTTTCAACTTTTGTTTCACTTACAGGTATACCATTATCAATGTAAATAAGCTTATTTTCTTTATTCAATATTATATTTTTAGGAAAAGATTTATTGTCTAACGTATCATACAGATACTCTCTGGCATCTACCAAATGTGTGTAGTTAAACTCCTTGTGTTTATCTAAGAAGGCTTTCACTTTATAACTCGAATTAAAGGTGATTGCGACAAAGTTAACTTTATCACCATACTTCTTTTTTAAACTCGCTAACTGCGGAATTTCCTTTATACAAGGTGGACACGAGGTAAACCATAAATTTATAAAAGTGACTTTCCCTTTTAGGCTTTCACTAGTGACTGTATTACCATCTAAATCTTTTAGTTGAAACTCTGGCAGTTCTTTTCCCTTCAAAGCAAATATCTTTTCATTGAATAAATTTTTCTTACTTAAGGTTTTTTCGACGATTTCGATATCATTTATTAATGAATCATTCCTAAAGAAAGAGTTTAAAATCTTATAATAGAAACTGAATTCAACAGTATCTAGGTTTTTCTGCTGAAGTTCATTTTTAAGTTTGTTTAATTTAGCATCTAATTTTTCTTTTGTTAGGACTTTATCTTTTATTTGATAATACTCTTGAGAAAAGAGATTATTGGCACTGTAAATAATAAGTATTAAAAGAAGAATTTTAGTTTTCAAATTTGTTTTGCACATAATTAATCTTTCATTATAAATCTGCTCATAAACTCTGATAATTTTTTATCGTATTCTTCTTGAGATATAATTTCACCTTTATCTGGTTTTGATAAACTAATCGATTTATCACTAACAGAAACTTTTGTAGCTAAATAGCTTTCTTCTTTAAACTCTAAGCCCAAAATTGTTCCATCGTTAACACTGTAAATATCTGGACCATCGTTTAACACTATATCTTTAGTAATCCATGCTGTAATTTCCTCAGTATCGCTTTCTGCAATTGCCTTTTTGCAGTTGTATCCAGCAATCATTTTTGTCTCATCCTTAAATTTCCAATTGTATGATTCTATAGTGTCTTTTATGATGTAATTTTTACCGTTCAGTGTAGACTCTTTGTAATAGAGACTTGTAGTAAAATCTTTATAAGTCTGTTTAGAAACAGATTCATATGAAACACCTTCAGCACTTGAGAATTCATCAGAATTGGTTTTACGGTAAACAGAATATTCTTTTGCGTTTATTAGTTGGAAATAAGTTGGTTGCGATAGCACCTCAGTAACCATAGCACGCCTTGCAGGGTCTTTAATATTCCTTAACTGATACTCGATATTTGCTCGTCTTTCGTAATCGATAATTGTGGTTTGGGCAAAAATATTATTGCATAACAAACAGGATAAAAAAATAATTGATAAGAATGATTTCAATTTCATAACTAAAGAATTTTAATTTTTACAAATGTTTTATTTCAGAATCTAAATAAGGGTAAATAAATGCTATCAATTGTTAATAACAGTTAAATCAAAACTATACTTTAGATTTAAAATAAAAGATAACATTCTGAATTTTGAGTATCATTATTATTTAATGATACGATTTTTAAACGATTGAGGAAACATTAGATTATTATGGAACTCTTGCTTTTTGATTTATTAACGTATTGTGATGGTGTAATCCCTTCGTTCTTTTTAAAAACCCTATTAAAACTCGATTTTGAATTAAAGCCACAATCAAGTGCCAAAGTTTCCAAAGTAAACTTGGAATATTCACCTAATTTTATTCTTTTTTTGAATTCTTCTATTCTGTAACTATTGACTAGATTATGAAAATTAGTTCCTAGGTGATTATTGATATAATCTGTCGTTTGTTTGTTACTCAAATTCAAGCTTAAAGCCAATTCCCTCAGACTTAAATGGGGATTCATGAAAATTTTGTCGTTAAGCATTAAATTTTCGAGAGATTCATATAACTCTTTATGCTCCTCTTCTGTAAATCTTGAGCTATTAGATTTTTTTCCAGACGACTCCTTTTGCTCAGAAGAATTAAAAGTAAGATTCGCATTATTATATAAATCTTGAACCAAAATTTTAGATTGAAATATACCTTTATACCCTATAAGACAATAGAGAAAAACCATTGAAAACGCAGTTGCATTACCTATATTCCAAGCTATCTGAGGATAATTCAATTCGTAAATGGAATAAATAGTGTCTAAAAAGACTATAATTAGTATTCCATAAACTAAATATCTAAACCAACTTAAATCGTTCTCATAATTTGAGTAAACCTTTCTATTATTCTCTCTAATTCTATTGATGAACTTTAAAACAAATATTATGTAGACTGAATAAAAAATGTTTTCTACAATATTTAATATATCGGCTATGCCATTATTAAAAACAGTCTTGTAAACTGAAAAGTTATCGAACATTATACTTATGCTCAATGGCAATGAAACTAAAAACCATATTATAAAATACGGGACTAGATGATAAGATAGAGACCTAATTATTCTTTTCCTTGGAAGAACAAGCGATTTTATATAAAACAATAAGAATGGACCTGACAAAAAGCCAACTCCATTTCCAAAAAGCACACAAATTGCACCTAGCCATCTAACTCTATGGTTATAGGCATAATAGTATAAAAGAAAAAAAATGAATTGATAAAAAAAACTATTAAAAGTTTTTTTGAGAAGTCTTTTTGAAAGAACAGAAAAAGAGAAAGAAGAATGGTTATGACTAACCCTAAAATAATTATAAAGTCTACTAGCATATGATTGATTGATGAAAATCAAATTTAAAAATGCTAGTAGACTTTCTTTATAATTTAAAATAAAATTAACTTTTAAAAATTTTAAATGTCTTTAAATTATTGATGTTTAAAAAATAAACACCTTGGCTGAGGCTCCTAATTGATAATTTGTAATCAAATGGTATTGTATCTTTGGCAATAACCTTTCCTGAGATAGTTGTTATCGTATAGGGCTTGCCTGCAATTTTTGACACTTCAGTAAAATTAATCCAATCGTTTGTGGGATTCGGGTAAATAGATAGTTCATCTAAGCCTGAGAATTCAGAAAGGCCTAAATTTTCAGAAGATAACTTTATCAAATATGAATCTCTATAACCCTCGGAATCGATTGTAAGTTCTTCGGATAAAAGAGGATTAACATCAACACTATTATTGTAATGGGCAGATAAGTATATGTTAGAGCTTGAATCTGAACTGACCAAGGCATCATCGATAAAATCAACACCACCAAAGGCAAATGCATCTAAAAATTCACCATCGCTATCAAGCATTTGCAAAAACGAATCTTGAGCATTAATTGAGTTTATCTCTAAATTGAATTCCTCCTCATCAGAGGGGTTAAAATCTACATTTCCATCAAAAAATCCAGTGGTAAAAATGTTTTGATTGTTATCTAAAGTAATATCTAGACTAATTAAATAATTTACTCCTCCTGTAGATTTAACCCATTGTCTATTACCAAAATAATCAAGTTTCATAATATAGCTATTAAAGTTGGTATTCGCAGAATAGACTTGATCTTCATCATTTGGGTGCATTTTAAAATTCACTGATGATTCAAAATAACCTGTTAAATAAATATTATCGCTATTATCTATCTCTATAGCTGATTTCCAGACTTTGCCGATACCTGAAGTTGCAAACGCATTTATAAATTCACCATTTGCCCCTAAATGACATAAAAACATTGAAATACTTCCATCTTCTGGATCACTTCCACTTGTTAAAATATATTCTTCCAAATCATTAGGATTAAAATCTGCTGTACCTTGAAAAGACCCTACAATAAACATTTCACCTGAGGCACTTATTTTAAAATCATTGACAATATTCAAATATGATGCTCCACCAAATCTAAATGCATTTATAAAATTACCATCGCTATCTAATTTTAAGACAAAAGTGTTAGAATCTCCTTCGGAAGTCAAGAAAAATTCATTAGGACTAGGGTCAAAATCGATAGGCTCTACCTCACCTGTCTCATCGTCTGGAAATCCATAAAAGAAACCTACACCGACTAAATTTCCAAGATTATCTATAGATAGTGCGACAATTTCCTCGAAATCATTTCCACCTAATGATTTAACCCATAAAAAATTACCGCTTGCATCAAGTTTTAAAATAAAAATATCATAGTAGTTGTTTGTAGATGTTAGATTGAAGACATCTAAACCTGGATCAAAATCTACTGTACCTATGAAACTTCCCGTTATATAAATATTTCCATCTATATCAGATACAATACTTGTAGGATAATCATAATCACTACCACCAAGGCTTTTACCCCAAATAAGGTTTCCATTAGTGTCTGTTTTAGTAATAAAAACATCATATAGACCATTTGAGACAAGGTTAAACTCATCTGAGCCATAGTCAAAATCAACTTCATCTGTAAAAAAACCTGTGCTATAAATATTACCGTTTACATCTACATGTTGAGATTTTACAACGTCTTCGCCAATACCACCAATACTACTAAACCAATCGAAACTTTGTG
Source organism: uncultured Flavobacteriaceae bacterium (assembly GCA_964453045.1). GTDB lineage: Bacteria > Bacteroidota > Bacteroidia > Flavobacteriales > Flavobacteriaceae > Winogradskyella. The sequence continues at coordinate 27,481 of CAYVNR010000012.1, read as the reverse complement.
CTTTTGCCACAATAGACAAATGAGATAAAAACCATATTAACATAATTTTTTTCATAATAATTTTAATTAAGGATTAAAAATCAAAACTATTATTAACTCAAATAAATTACATTTATAATAATCATATTTACGTCTCAAATAAATCTATTGACACTTCTTAAATGAAGAATGATTTAGTATACAAAAAATCCAAAGGAATTATATCCAAAAACACCTTTATTAGAAGTAAATGCATCGATTTCACAAATAAACTCTCCTCTGATATCAGAAGTAGAATAATCTAAGGTAATGATTCCGTTATCATCGGTTTGAATATTTGTTTTCCATAAAAGCGTTTTTCTGTAATCAGGCTCCCAGTTTTCATTTTTACCAGTATAGATAGGCGATTCGAATTCTTTGTAAGGATAGAATGAGTTGATTATAATATAATTTTTTAGTTCAAATGGATCATCATTTTCCTTAGTTAGACCTGTTGGTATATATTGTTTTTTGACATAACTCATAGTATTTTCTTTGACATAATAATACTCATAGGGTATAGGTTTATAACCAAATCCGTGGTTCTCACAATTGAGAACATCAGCTTCTTGACATACGTAATCACCTTCATATCCCAAATACGTCAATTCAGAAGACAGATATTTTGGTTTTCTACCTGCTTTTCCATCAATAACTACCTCATCTAAAAAATTCATAGAGTTAAAACTATAGCTTTGTATCTTTTTCTTTAGCTGAGTTGAGTCATCTGCGATTTCAATATCAGTTAAAATAGTACGGATTTTTGGTAATAGAGAATTAGTGAATTCTTGATCATTTTTATTCAAAACTTTTATTACCATGTTTTCGTCTTGAGTTTTAATGAAAATCTGTTCCCCTCTTACTTGTTTAAGAAATATGTCATCTATAATAAAATTTCCTGTAGAATCAGTTTCGGATCTAAAGAGTCCCTGAGCCGAAAGAATGTTTATTCCTACTTTGCCCACATTAGATAATTTTCCATTTTTCTCTTTTAATAATACTTTGCAGTACAATTCTTCCTTTATCGAAAATTCATTTTTTTGATTTTGCTCAAGCTTTGGGTGCCATTTGTAATCGATAACTGAAGTTGAAAGTAAAAATAAATCCATATCGCTTTTACTATTTAGATAGTTTTGTGCATAATTATTTATGGAAACAAGTTCATCCTCAATCTTAAAGAATGACTCCATTGTTTGATTGTAAATTGAACTTTTAAATAGTTTATCGTAAATCCTCACATTCACTTTTCCCTTAATTGGATTATTGTCTTTGTCTAAGAGTTGTACTTTTAATTTTATATTAGATTTAGTAGGATATGTTCTATCGACGTCATCAAGTAATTTGATTTTAATACGGTTCTCAAAATTTGGATAGAATAATCGTGAGGTTAAAGGCTCAAAATCCCCATTGTATACAGACACCTCCGTTATCTCTGAATCTAATTTATTTTTAGGGATATAAAAAATTGTCTTTTCATCCTTTAATGCACCTTCTATTAACCACCGTATGATGCCCTTTGACTGAACTCTGATATAGATAGTCTCATTAGCGATTAAGTCTTTATTGCTTATAATATTAAACTTGTATCTGTCTTTTAATTCATTTAAAAAATGTATAGCATAACCATTTCTCTGATAACTTGGCAAGGAAAATTCTTGATTTGTTTTGAGGATCTTTAATTTATAATTCTTGCCAAATTTTGGAATAAGATGAAATTGTCCTAAACCATCTTTGTTAGTTTTTACGGTGTCTATAACGTTCTGGTTTTCATAAATAAGACAAGTGTAGGGTTCTATGTAAAAACTTGAGGATTCAATTCTGAGCCCTACCTTTTGATAAACATTAGCTAATAGATTTCCTCCTTCTGGAAAAAATAAAACATCCAAAATTTCATTTTTATAATCTAAATTTAAAGGGATGCTTTCTACTATTTTGTCATCTGTTCGTGCTTCAATAATGAAATTTGAATAACTCTTATCCTCATTGAGCTTAAATTTAATTATTACATTCCCTAATGAATCAGTTTCAGATTTTTCTAGGACTACATTTCTAGAACCATTAAACGCTTTCAATTTTAGTTTTATAATCCCAGACTCTATACCTGAACGTCTTAAAACTTTTAGTTTTAAATTAAATACTTCATTGGAAATCTTTTCAAGGTCGTAATTTGCTAAGATTTTAGGTATAATTGTTTTTTTTATTTTTATTGGCTTATTGGTCTTGTAATTCCTAATTAAACTATTAATTGAATTTTTAGTGTAACCAAAAAGAATATAGTTGCCAGGGGATAAAGTATCCGATAAATAAAAGTGACCATTAACACTACCATTTTCTACAGGATATTTTTCCGAATATATGGTGTTCTTATTTTCATCTAATAAGTTAAAATAATATATCTTACTACTAGCTTTATGTTCTATAGTCTGAGAATTTAGTATAGTTGCACTAAACCGAATATCTTCTTCCGTTTCGTAAATATCTTTATCTGTTTGTAGATAAATGCTCTCAGTTGGCAATTCATCTGATTTGTCCACCAATGGTTTAACTAGATTTTTTTCTATTCCCGCTTTCAAGTTAGATTGCGATGTCAAAACAAGAGAATTACATAATAGAATCGTTAAGAGAATTGAAGAACTACGTCTCTTCATTTTTTACCCAAAATTAAAATAAACACTATCTAATAACTTTAAGTTATGTTTAATTATAGTATCAAAAACAAATAGTGATACGTATTTTTCTATAACATAACAATAATTAGATATATATCCTTTTCATATATTGAGTAGGTGTGCACCCTTCCGATTGCTTAAAAATTCGATTGAAACTAGATTTTGAGTTAAAACCACAATCCATTGCTATAGATAATAATGTATATTTCTCAAAATCTCTTTGTTCAATTCGGTTTTTGAACTCTTTAATTCTATAGGAATTTATTAAACTCTGAAAATTTGTTTTTAAATTTTGATTAATAAAAGTGGTTAACTTTTGATTAGAAATCTCTAATTCTAAGGCTAAGTCTCTTAGTTCAAGATTAGGATTCAAAAAAACCTTATTCTTGATTAATTGGTTATCTAATTTAATTCGTAATATTTCTATTTCACCTTTTGAAAAACTATGTTTTGAATATGTTTTTTTATTAATTACTTTTTTTAATCTACCAGAACTTTCTAATTCTTTTAAGGTAAACAGATATGGCGTAAAGATTTTTTTTTCGAATATTGCCAAATATGTTATTAGCAAGGTGAAAACTGAAAAAATTATTGCTACTACGATGTCAGAGTTAAAGTTATACCGAATATTAAAAAAATCTAACATAGTAAAAGAGAGCTCTAGTGTAATTATCGCAAATAGTCCAAAGTTCAACCAGCTGTACCAAGTTAGCGTCTTGTTGTCAATATAATCAGAAATAGCAGGATAATTATTATTGATTTTCTGAACTAATTTTAAGGATAAGGTTATGTAGAAAAGCAGATATAAATTCTCTATAACAATTAAATGAGGATTAATATATGGGGTTATAAAAAGAACATAATCCTGAAGAATTCTTGGCTGAAATGTTAGCGGCCAAGAGATAAATATCAATACGATTAAATATGGGCATGTACTATAAAAAAAATTTAATCGCGATTTTCTAAATGATTTGATTTGAAATAATAAATAATAATAGAGTAATGGCCCAACAACAAAGCCGATAAAACCAAAAAAATCCAATATCTTCTCTAACTGACCTAAGTTATTATAATAGGCTATATGATAAAGAGACCATATAATACCAAAAAAACAGAGCAATACTAAAACTAATTTCTGAACTGAATTTTTAGATTTTAGAAGAAACAACAGTCCAGTTGTTAAAAATACAACAGTGCTGATAATAATAATATTTAATAACATTCATAATTTTTTTCAAAAAAAAAATAAATACAGTACTTACGCAAAGGGATAATAAAATCTTAACTTAATATTAGCTTTTGGACACTTTCTTTATATTTTTTGCTTATAGGAATCTGGAAATTTTCAATATGGATTCTATTTCCTTTAATCTGATTAATATTTTTTATACTAATAACAAATGAACGATGGACTTGAATGAAAGTAGCTTTAGGAAGCTTATTTTTAACATTGTTAAGACTATCTAAAACCAGTATATCATTTTTTTTAGAAACGACCTTAACATAGTCAACTTCAGCCTTTAGAAATAATATATTTTCAATCTTAATATTATGAAACGTTTTATCTGCATAGAAAAAAACATAGTCTTCATTTTTATCAATAGAAGTTTTTTTTGCTAAAAATCTATTGATTACTGACAAAAACCGATGAAAAGAAAAAGGTTTTAAAAGGTAATCTATAGCTTCAATTTCATAAGACTCGAGAGCGAAACTTGCATAGGCAGATGTGATAATTATATTGGGGCTTTTTTCTAATGTTTTAATAAATTCCAAACCTGTGATTTCAGGAAGTTGAATATCCAAAAAAACAAGGTCAATTTCTCCAAGTACAGTAATTGGTATATCAAGACAAGATTCAAAAATACCTATACATTTTAACTCATGGACTCTGCTAATATAATCTGTCAAAATCCTTTGAGCAGCAATTTCATCTTCAACTATTATACATTTCATCAATTATCCTATTGAAATTTACTTAAAATTTATATGTCTTCTTCTAACTTTATGAATGATTATCAACAAAAATTCTAGTCAAAATTGAAATCATAGATTTATTGTTATTTTATATTATCTATGATTTATCATCAAGTAGGAAGATAATTTCCTTATTGTTATAACGAATTATTGACTTGTGTTTTGATAATAGTTCATAACCAACAATACCATCAACCTTCACACTGTATCCTGAGTTAAAGTGCGAAATATCATTAAAAACAGTTTCTAAATCATTAAATTTAATATTACCAACTTCCAAATATTTCAATGTTGCTAAAGTCACATTTTTTGTATTACTATTATCTAATCCTATAAGTGATTCATTTTGTTGGTTATATATATTGTCTTTTAAAGTTTCGTAAGAATCCATGGATATTAAGTTTACCTCAGCACCAGTATCTACAGCGAGCTTAAAGCTCTGATTACTAATAACAGCATTAATTATGGGAATATGCCCCTTTAACACAAAGGGTACCTTTTCCTGTTTACTATTATTAAAATTGTTCGAGATGTAGGTGCTTAAAAACTGAGGCCTAATTAAAGTAATTTTTTTCTCTTTATAATCAATTAATAAATCATAATTCTTCAGAAGTTCATAACCTATTAGCCCATATATCTCCATTTCTAACTCTTCTTCTAAGTGAGAAAGATTTACAGATAAAACATCCTCATCATTCATTGACATTTCTGCCCATTTGAGCTGTTTAACAGATGTAATATCCATGTTTGAAGTGTTTCCGTTAACATCACCCACGTTTGACAGTTTAGTTCTTTTTATACCATCGTCAGAGTTTTTAATATAGGCAGAATTGAGAACAACTCTTGGCGAACCACTATCAATAATGAAAGGTTGCTTTTCCCCATTTAGCAGTACATCGACTACTATTAGTTTTCCAAATTGTTTAAAAGGTATAACTATTTCATCCTTTAATTCTGTTTCAATTTCAGAATCTCCCGCCATCGTTTTAACTTGCATCGTTTCTGATAAAAGTAATTCCAAAATCTCATTTTCTTTGTTAAACTTTATCTTTGCAATTCTCTCTCTAACATTTTTATAGTTAATAGAGTAATCAACTTCAATTATTGAATTATGTATTTTTTCATTTAGCTTTTCATAACTTAGAACCGTTTCATTCATCTGGGGAAATAATTGTTCTAAAATCATGGTTGCTATATATCCTTTTTGACCAGCTATTGTAAATTCCGACGATAAATAAGGTTCAAAGTGCTTGTAACTGTTCTCATTTATAGCTTGTACCACTTTTTTGAAAATTAAATCTCTTTTAGAATTGTTTTGTGCAGAAATAGAAACCGCGATAAAAAGGAAAAATACAAAAGTGTACTTATTAATTTTAATATACATGACTTGTTTGTTTTTGATTATGCAAAAAAAAATAAAGTTTTTGGAACTATTAGTTAACAAGTGTTAACGTGTGTTAATGCTATTATTGATTTAAAAAAATGAATTCTGTCTTACCTATTAAAAATGAGCCTATTTCAAATCGATAGATAAGTAGACTTCATAGAAACTATTATTTATGGTGGTTTTCAATTGGAATTTGTTTTTATACAAGAGATTTAAACGATTTCGAGTCATTAAAATTCCTTTACCTTTTCTTTCTATAGTCGATTGCTTTCTGTTTTGTTCTAGATTATGAGGATTTTTACAAAAAAAACTTAAAATACCACTCTTTAATATTAATGATATCTTAAGTTTATGATTTTGACCTTTGAGCAGGCTGGTATATTTGAAAGCATTCTCAATAAAGGGAATAAAGAGTAAAGTAGCTATTTTTTGAGTGTCATTATCGTAATCAAAATTCCAAGACACATCCACTTTACTTATTAATCGTTGCTTCTGAAGCTCAATATAGTTACTCATATATTCAATTTCTTCAGTTATCAAATTACGTTCCGAATTTTTGTCAGTAATAAACCTAAATATGTGAGATGCTTTCAGAATGAGTTCAGGCGTATTTTCATCTCTTGAAACTGCATTACTGTAAATCATATTTAGTGTGTTGTATAAAAAATGCGAATTGATTTGGGCATTAAATACCAATAGTTGAGCCTTATTGTTTTCTTCTTCAAGAGTTAATAATCTTTCTTGATTCCTTAAATAGTCTTTAAAAATAAATAATAGGTAAAATAGTATAGCAAATGTGAAGTAAGTAATGAGGCTTGAAAAAAATTGTTTCCAACCATCGATATAGAAATTAGGATGAAAATAGTGATCTGTAAAATTGAAAGCTAATGCTGATAAACAGAATATAATTGCTATTATTAATATGTTGAAAATTGTCTTTTTAGCACTAAAGAACCAAAAATAGCTGGTATATGAAGTGATTATAATAAAAATCAAGGCATTAACCTCGTGTATAAATGATTCTTGATATCCATTTTCTTTACCTAAATACTTAACATACGGATAAGATAATACTCCCATCCATAATAGAATGTGTATAAACGGCTCATATTTTTTTATTTGATTTTCTGTAATCAATTATAAACTTTGAAATCTTTGATATTTACTTTAGCCAAAACAACATCACCGTCATTTGTTCCACTCACCCTTAACAATATATGACCACCGAACAATGGCTTATAATCATTGTTTTTAAATATTATTTCATTATTAATCTTAAACAATACCCGTTGATTTCTTCTTTCAATTTCAACATCGTACCATTTCTTAGGAATAATTTTGTTTTCTTCAGCTCTGAGATGAAAATCTCTCTTATATCTAGAGATATTTTTGAAGAAAAATGGTGTATAACCATGAGACAAATTATTAAAGGTTACATTATAATGATTCATTTCTCGTCTCCATGAATTTATTTCCTGAGGTGAAGCATTGGACTCAGGCAAAGTCAAAGCTAATTCTTGTCCTGTGTCTGATGCTGAAAAAAGAACTATCATAACTGATGAATCAGAGATAGCCTTAAACTTAAATTTAATCTTTAAATCTCCTTTTATAGGCTCTGGACTTACCAAGAAAAAACCATCTGAGCCAAAAGTTTCTTCCATAACTAAAATATCACCTACTACCGATGCTTTGCCTTCTCCTAAAGTTTTCCAACTAAGAAAATCTTTAGCCAATATTTTTCGCTCTTGAGCCTCATTATTAGTTATACAACTGAATAAGTTTGATGCTATTGCTAAAAGTGTGATAATCCAAATATTTCTCATGTTAGTTTAATTCATTGTATTGTCAATATCATATTGTCGTTGCTTTCTATTTCTGCTCAAACTTGAATTCTTAAACAGTTGATAGGTTATATTAACTAGATAATTTCTAGTTTGTGTTTGAAATTCCCATATTTCATTCTGTACATAATCATTAATTCTTGTGTTTCGCTTCATTAAATTAATATCAAGCAAATCAACAATTCGCAAGTTGACATTTAGTCTATTATCAATAAATTTAGCCCTAGCGGCAAAATCAATTCTATCTCTTGGCTCTATAAATCTGAAGGCGCCTTGATTTTTAAACATATGGCGGTAAGTGAAATCAAAACTAAACTTACTGTTTAGCTGAATTGTATTTTTTATTTGAATATTTGAGGAATATAGTTCATCCCAAGTGACCATATTAAAACCATTAATTTTGGTAAAATAATAATTTGCTGATATGTCAGAACTCCAATAATCTTTTATGTCATAATTTAAATTACCTTCTATTCCCATAACGTTATTTACACCTTTATTTTGATAACTAGCTACTTGAACTCCATTTTCTTCGATTCTATCAAAACGCTGAATGGCATTTTTACGGTAACGATAAAACCCCGATATTGCCCAATTAAAGTTATCATTTGAGCTTTGATAATTCATTTCTATATTATCGCTAAATTCTGGCTTTAAATTAGGAGAGCCTTCAAAATTAAAAAAAGGATTACCTATCTGAAATGGATTTAACTGTCTATAATCTGGTCTCGATATCCGTTTGCTATACCCTATATTAAGAACATTATCATCATTAAAATTGTATGAAAAATGAATTGAAGGAAAAATATTGGAAAACGTTCTATTAATATGTCCTTCGCCTATGGTGTTAGAAGATTTTGAGTCGAAATATTCATATCTTAAACCTACCTGAGTTGACAACTTTCCAAATTTTAGATTACTCATGGCATAAACTCCAAGTATATTTTCAAGATAATCAAAGCGATTGTTGGTAGAAGTGTTATCTAAATCAATCTTAAATTTTAAATCCAAATGCCTTTGATTCCATAGAAGGCCAGTCTCAAAATGAATGTTTTCAGAAAAGGAATTTGAAAAGTCAAAAGCAAAAGTATGTAAACTATTTGTGTCTTCACTAAGCTGCTCAAAAACAAACAACTGATTTCTAAAGTCTGTCGCTCCAGCTTCGTTATTATTTATAATGTAATTATAATCCGCTTCTAAGTAATCTTCATCATTAATTTTATATCTATAATTTAAATTAAAATTACTTGTAAGATGCTCGTGAAAAGCTTTCCTTTTATAAATAAAATCGTCCTCTCCAGTTACATTGGTGTAAAAGGAAGGGTTATTGAATGTGTGAGGGTCATCTGTATGGTTAAAGTCTACAGAGAATTCATTTTTTTCATTCAGAAAAATGTCTACACCAAAAGCTATTAGTTTTGTATTACCATCGACCGATGTGGGTGTGAAAATATCTTCTTTTGTTCCATCTCCAAAAGTTCTAAATAAGGTCTGTTGACTTTCTATTCTCCTATTTGTATAGGATGAATTTAAACGAAAATTATACCTATTAAAGCTGTAATTTAAATCCATTCCGAATCCAAACCGTCTCGTTCCTACTGAGGAATTAAGCTTAGTATTAAATCCTTTGGTCTTATTTTTCTTTAAAATAACATTTATTATCCCAGAAAGTCCGTCTGCTTGTTGCTTGGCAGATGGCGAGGTAGTAATTTCAATACGGTCAATTGAGGATGATGGTATTTGGTCTAATAATTCAAAGGTGTTTATAGGCGATGGTTTTCCATTTACTAACACTCTTACATTGCCACTACCTCTAAGTGAAATACTACCTGTACTTATATCGGTTTGTATATCTACAATCTGTTCAAAAGCTTCTAAAGCGGTTGTACCAGATTGTTGTAAATCTGTTCCAATATTAATGACTTTCCTATCAATCTTTAATTGAGACACGGTTTTCTTATTTTCTATGAAGACTTCGTCTAAAGTTGTTATCGAGGATTCTAGTTTAATTTCAAGAAATTTTGTGTTTTTATATTTTTCAATGGTAAAAGATTTAGTTGTAAAACCAACGTAACTGACATCAAATCTCGTAGCATTTGGTGCTATATGCAATGTAAAGTTTCCATTGTCGTCGCTTACCATTCCATCAATAATATCATCATTTTCGTAAACGGCAATAGATGCATAATATATTGGCTCATTATTCATAGAATTTACAATTTTACCTTTCAAAATGATAAAGTTTTCTTGACCAATAAGCTGACTTGAAATAGATAGTATTAAAAAAGTTATTATAGCTCTCATAAACATTGTTAGCAAACATCCTAAAGTTTTGACAACTACAATAATTTAATCTGTGGATGAACTTATACCATCTGTGAAATAAACTATTTATAGATATTGCGTTATTCATCTATAAATGTTGGCAAGATTATATCGTTCATTATTGCAAAAGGTAATTTGTCTTCATCTGAGTTATAGGCACCGCCAGTAAACACAGCAACCAGATCTAAACCAGGCACAATAAAAATATACTGACCACCATTACCTGTGGCAGTTATTGAGGTATAAATTTGGTCATTAATTTGAAATTTAATGTTCCACCATAAAAAGCCATAATCAATTCCTGATAGTTGAGTCCAAGGCTTGATGGATTCTGATAACCAATTTTCAGAAACGATTTGAGTATTGTTCCATTTACCTTTATTAAGGACAAGTTGTCCTATTTTTGCCATATCTCTAGGTGTCATATATAAACGTTTCGCAGATGAAATAACCTCTTTATTTGATGTATGACCCCATTGTAAGTTTGTAATGCCTAATGGCTTAAAAAGAAATTTATCTGCAAAATCATTTATTGACATTTCAGAGGCATTTTCTAAAATCTTAGCAACTAATACCGTTCCCATAGAACAATAATTACTAACTTCTCCTGGTTCATTAACTAGCGGTAGATTTAAAGTGTATTTTACCCAATCACTTTTCCGATAAACTTTGTCTTCTTGACCTTTGGATTTTTTATCCCAATCATTACAATCTAATCCGCTGGACATGGTTAATAAGTCTTTAATTGTAATTTTCCCTTTTCCTGAGATATGATTTGTACTTGGCCTTTTTTTGAGATACTTAAAAATTGAATCATTAACATTTTCTATATAACCTTTATCAATTGCAATTCCAATTAAAATTGACCGAATACTTTTTGTTGCCGAGCGCAGGTCGTGGGTTGCATCAATCTGATACTCATCAAAATATTCTTCAATGATTAGTTTATTATCTTTTACAAGCAGAATACTATGTATGTCACCTCTTCCAGACTTTATTTGATTGAACATTTTGTCTATTAAAGCAATGTCACGATTAGAGTCTTTAAAGTTTTCTGTCTTCCAGTTGTCATTAATAGTTATGGGTTGAGCGTAAACATATTTTTCTTGGGCTTCAGAAACATACGAAAACGAAAAAATGAATATAAGAATATGTAATCCCTTACAGTATAACTTCATAACGTCATGAATTTATTTGAGTCTTATTTATTATGTGGATTTTCATTTATCCAGTGAAAGCCTCGCCCCAGCAGTAAAAAGTCTTCCTTTGAATATTTTTTGAAATTTGCATAGATAGAATCACTTTTAATGTAACCTTTAACTATTAATGAATTCTGCTTATTCATATAATTTAAAAATATTTCTGTTGAGTCTTTAAAATGTATTAATCGAAGCGTCTTTTTAAGTGGGTCTATTTGATATCTGTAAAAGTCTCTTTTCATATTCATACCAAAGACTTGAACATATTTATCTACTTCAATTGCCAGATATCTCCATCTTTTTTTATCTGTAAGTAATGATACTATGCTTATCAGTAGTAATTCTAAAGAATATATTTTTACAGGCACATCATAACAAAGATTAGAGATGAATACGCCTAATAAAACTATATTTAGGATAATAGCTCCAATAACTTTTGTTCGCCTAAATAATACCAATAGCGCACCCAAAACTTCAATAATTCTAATAAACAAAGTAACCCTAGAAACCCCAAAAAATGTCCATAATAGTCCCACGAGAGAAGATTCCCCATAAGGTTGAAGCAATCTATTAAAAGTAGGTTCAGGAAATTGTAAAGGGAAAATCTTTGCAAATCCATAGGATATAAGAACAGAGACTATATAGTACCGTAGAAAAACAACAAACCAGTCGTTTAATTTTTTATAACTGTAAATATTCTTTCTTGAAAGTATTGACCATACAACAGCAATGAAAAATGCTAATACTGCGAGAATAAATGTATGGATATAATCGTAGGTACTGTCTCCACTTCCTCTATTAAATTTTGATAATGGTGCTAGTTGTTCATCAATAGAAAAAATATTTTGCAAAACCCAGTTAACAAAATCAGTATGTAGCTGTGCAGCGAGATTATCAACAAAGAAAAAATGAGTAAGTATATTAAATGGAATTTTTACAATTGATAACAACACCAAAAGAAAAATCAATCTAAAAACGAATTTATTTGAAGATATCATTTACAAAATGTCCGATTTATTCCTTTACAAATCTTTTAGTTATCAGACCTAAATTAGTGTTAAATGTAATAAGATATAATGAGGATTCTAGACCGGAAGTATCTATCTTAAAAAACACTTCGTTTATTTCTGTATAATCTCTTATTAACCTACCTTGAAAATCAAATAAACTTATACTTAAAATCTGTTTTGAACTCTCAATATTCAAAAATGTTGATACAGGGTTTGGATAAACATTTACATTCAAGGAATTAACATCTAATTCCTCAGTAGATAGAGAAGGTTCTAAAATTAAATTTGAAGGTATTGCGGCTATTAAACTGTTATATGTTGCATCTTCTATATTGGTTTGATAGTAATTCGATAAATCAGAAAACGCTAATTTCGCGGCCTCTATTCCTCCAGAGGAAAAATCATAAGTCCCATTATAAATCGCTGTATCAAATTCGTCTCCAGGCCCTGGACCATTACCAAGACCAAGGGCATTTCTTGGTGTTGCACTATCACTTAATCCTGATGGCAAACCTGTCTCATTTGAATCAGATTTATCACCTGAGAAAATTGTGGATTCGACGTTATTTACAAAAATAAATCTTGGATTATTACCAGCATTAGCGGTACCTTGTGAACTGTTAGCATCTTGGAACGCTATAACCTGGTCTCCCAGAGTAGACAATAAAAAAGACGTACCCGTTATTCGAGAATCAGTGTATGCACTGAATAGACTGATATTATCAGAATAACGAACAATGTCACCTGCGTTAAGTCCTTCAGCAGAAACTGTAAATGAAAAAGCACCTTCTGTACAAGGTGTGTTAAACCCAGCTGTATCAGCACCACAATCAGTAAAATAAATTACTGTTCCAGGTAAGATATCAACAAAAGTTACAAAAGCAAAATCGTCTACACTTCTGGTTTGCACCAGAAAAATTGCCAAATCACCTGCAGAAAGGGTAGTTTGCGAAAAAGTATTCATTAAAAAACTAAAAGTAAGAACTGTAGATAGTAAAAATCTTTTCATAATTGTGTTTATATATTTAGACCCAAATCTAATATGAAAGAACACTATGAGAAACTACAGGCAATCAGAATAGTATCATTTTAATTTATTGATACCAATAATACTAGTAAAAGAGATCATAGAAGTATTACTTGATTTTTTTAAGCTGATTTACTTTTAGATTTTCTGTTTTGGTAAAGGCCTATTATAAAACCAATCGAACCAATGAGAAAACAAGTAATGAACCAAAAACCTATATTATAATTATCTACAAAAGCCCTATATATGAAAGTAAATAAGAAAAGTAAAAGTCCAACCCATTGCCAAACCAGATGATTTTCTAATCTCTTGTTATTATCAAAATCTGGTTTGAGATTAAAAAGAATTTTTAATTCATTCCATTCCCAAAAAAATAAGTGCTAAGTTTGCCAAAAGCATAAGTCCTGTAATTACAGGTGTAAAAGCAAAGTAATATGACAATGTTATTATAAAAATATTTAATATTATTGGTAGATTGACTAATGCACCTAATTTAGCATAACGCTGTGTCATTAGTAAGAATCCTGCTATTAATTGTCCTACTCCTATAAATCTCCAATACAAGCCAGACTGATACATTGTTTCAAAAAAATGCCAAGCACTGTTGATGGGATTAAATTCTCCGCTTTCAGTTGTAAACCTAGTCCCTTTAATTTTAATTAGACTTGCAAACACAAAAGCACCACCTATTAAATATCGGGTATAAATTATAAATATTTGAGCCCAAATTTTGTTTTTTAACTTATTCATGATTTTCTTTTCTACTATGACAAGTCATATATAGTGTTGTTACCAGCATTTTGTATTCTAAATATTCCAAAGCCCTTAGCAGAAAAAATTAAGTCTCTACACTTTAACTAATTTAAGCACTTAAATCGTAATTTTTAATTCTACAATGGGATAAACTGTTCCTAATGTTCTTTAATCCAGCTCAAAAAATCTAAAAAAACATCGTTTAAATGTTCTTCAAATTTTCCATTTTCCATTTCTCTTCCAAACATATGGTCTAAACCAGCATATACTTTAAAAGTTAAATTATCTTTTCGATGTCTAATGAACTCTACTGGAATTAAGTAAGCTGATTCTAGAGCCACAGCTTGGTCTTTTGTTCCGATTGCTGCGAATATAGGTTTTTCAATTTGTAATAAATTTTCAATAGGCGGTTCTGAAAATCCACTCCACCTTTTATAACTATTAGTACTTCCTTGCCAGAATTTGTCTGTAGCATTAGGATTTTCCATAATATTTCTTAAATCCTTAAATAACGAATCAATCTTAGACTCGGCTTGTGCTTCAGTTAAGCTTCCTTTATCCACATCTTTCCTAATAAAAGTTACAAAGTCAATAAATTGAGTGTTACCACCACCTGACCAATATCCAAAATGAGTTATTTTTTTGTTTAGAGTTCCCAATTTTGCTACAACATCACTACCTTCAGAATGCCCAAGTGCTACAATCCTCTGAAACTTATTTTTTCGATTTTTTATTATGTCATTGATTACGTGATTTGCTTGTAAAGCTCTGTAAGCTAATGTTTGATTCTCATAATATACCTTTGGAACTGGAAACTCTTTATCCATTTCTGTTAAAAAAGGAAATCCTTTTTTTGAAACTACAACTAACATATAATCATCAGGTAAAATATTGAAATCAATAGGAATGACTGTTCCGACATAGGTCTTTCCATTTTCTTCCATTGTTTGGTATAGAGACATAGCTTTTGAACCTTGAATATAAAGTAATAGATTTTTTGTTGAGTCGATATCCTTTTTGGCATATGTATGATAATTTATTGTATCGTTTTCTAATACAATAGAATGATGTTTAAAAGCTTTTATAATCTTTGCTCTTTGCCCTATAGATGTTTGACAGACGCAAAAAACTATAAGCATTGTAAGTAATCTCATATTAATTATTTTACTAATGACTTGTAAAAAAAACTGTTTGCGACAAGTTATAATAAGCGAAATAAATTATTTTGAAATTTATGTGGCCTTTCTACTATAGATTCACTTTTCATTCTTTATAATCAATCTTTTTGATTTTATAATTATTTTCTATGTTATCGATGTAAATAACACAATCTTTAAAAAAGCCCATACCAATTCTAGGTTGACTCGAAACATTTATATTTATATTTACATCTCTAAAATTTAGATTACCTAATTTAATTTCAGGTACAATACCTACTTTTTCGGCGATTTTTTGCAATCCTCCCAAGGTATATCGCTCTCTTATATTGTCCTGAAAATTGTACATAGTTAATAATTCCTGTGCTAGTTCTGACTCTTTAGGCAGATTTAAATCAGATGTTGACCCAGTGTCAATAATTACCTTATATCTCTTTTCATTAATAGTTATAAACGCATAAGGCGCACCATCTTCTCTTTTAATTTCAACTGTTGTAAAAGAGCTGTCTGCCAAGTGTTTGTTGGAAATTTTAAGAGATTTATTTGGATAGTCTATTAACCAATTTGCCTTACTAATTATAGGTTGACCAATAAGTCCTCCAAAATTAGGTATTTGCTCCTTTAGGCCAGTCAAATTACCATTTACTCCGTAAGTATTTTGGAAATCAACCTCACCAATTTTTATTGATTTTGTGTATTCATTGCCTAACTCCATTTCTCTATTTGATTCACCCTCATATTTTTTTGATTGCCTATTAATGAATCTCTTTGTATTACATTGAAATCTGCACCGGTATCAAAAAGAAAGTTCTTTTCTACTCCGTTTAGAGCTACTGGAAGTATAATCACTGATTTTTGAGTTGAGAATTTTATTTCCTCATCAAATTCAAGTGGAACTACTTGTCCCTTTTTAATTTTTGATGTTATTGAACAACCCAAAAGGCAAATTGTTATTAAAACAAAAAATAATATGCGCTTTTTCATTTTTTCAATCTGTTAAAAGTTAAACCCAAAATGAAGACCTGGTTCACCAATAAAGTATCTCGGCCATTTATTATCTAATTCTGCAAAACCGCTAGGCATTTTAGTTCGTATAGGGCGATGAGTCATAGCAATAGAAGGCTCTATAAAAAATCTATTTTTAAAGAACCTGAATTGATATCCCAATCGATACGTATTAAACATTTGGTAGCCGTTTTTAATTTTATCACCGTTATCATCCACAAATGTCTGTCTAGCATTCATCACATGAATTGCTCCATAGAGCCCTTTCCAAAAGAAACGTTGATAAGCCAGAGCAATGCCATATTCTCTAACATAGCCAGGAAATTCTTCCTCTGGCGCTTCAAAAGAACTACCATATGGGATACCTAACGACCAAGCATATTTCCAAGTTTTTAGTTCTAAAGAAACCACATCTCTGGTGGTAATTCTATACCCGAAATTGAGTTGAACAAAGTCTGGTTTATTTTTTTCTGCAAAATTCCCTAACATAAAAAATGTGCTACCAACGAAGTACTTTTTATAGGTTGAGTCAATTTTATTTAAGTTTTGAGCTTTTACCTTAATGGATAAAAGAGTTAATAATATTATTGTGGCTAGGTATTTTATATTCATTTGTTTGATTTGATGAATTTGATATTATTATTAGCTTAACTAGACTATTCATTAAGAAGTTTTCGGTATTGAACTACTCGAGAAAAGAATTAATTTCAATATATTTTACGCTTTCTCTATCCTCATATAAGCCTTTCATAATGGCTCTATGACCAGAACCAATGAGCACCAAAACTCTATCATTGGGTTCTAAGTGTTTTTCAATTCTATTAATAATAAATAAATTTCTCTTATACCAGTTTGCAACATATTCCGCCATCGGATTTCCAGCTTCTTCAGATATATTCAATATCTTGTCGAGATAGAAATTTTTATTCTTATTATCAAATTCTTCTGAATTCATCCTTTCGAAATAGGATACCAAATCCGTTTTTTTCAATATTTGTGTTTCTGATTGTGCAAAATTTATTGCATCTCCAATTATTTCATTGAATTTTTGCATCAGAGCCTTGTCCTCCTCTAGAAATTCACCCACTTCTTTATCACCTAGGTTCAACTGATAATCGATAGGAAATAATTCATTGATACCTACTTTTTTAGCTAGCCTAAAAGCTATTTGATAAATTTCGTTTCTTTTGCTTTCTATACTAAATTGATCTTTTAAATAGGCCTTCAATTCGCTACCTACAGAATCCTTTACTTCTGGTTCCCACTCTATCATTATCTTGGTAGGATTATAACTTTTAAGTTTTTCAATTAATTTCTCAAGTTCTGTTTGCCGTTTATTTGTTAGCAAATCATCAATTTGAATCGCAGCATAATCATTAGTATTGGCAAAATGAAAAGTACCTAGTATTGCAATTTGAGGTTTTTCTTGAGTTTCTAAGTTTTGAGTGTTTTGAGAAAATGATGATAGAATATTAGATAAAAGCAGTAGTGTTGAAAAGTATATTTTTTTCATTATTCTGTGATTTTTTTCAAAAAAAGAAATTTAGAATAGATAAAAATCGACCGACCTAAAAAGAAAAGTCTCAAAATATTTTTTTGAGACTTTTAATAACCAGATAATTATAAAATACCATTATTCGAAAGATTGTTTCAATAATTCCATACCCCTTTCATTGGTTTTTTCCATTTCTTTCTCTGTACCAAAGACCCACATAAAAAATGCATCCATTAATCCAGATTCTAAATTAAAGTCTTGTGTTATTTTAGTTCCATTGGAAACCTGCTCAAAGGTATATTCAAAAGTTGGTTTTGCGACAAAAGGTTTTTTAATATCGCATTCCATTTTAATATACTCACTTGGGGTAATTCTTTTAATTTCTTGATATCCCAAATCTTTACCTCCATTGCCTTCCCAGTGGTACTGTGCACCTACTTCTCCATCAACACCTTTTACTTGATAATTTTGAGAAGGATCTTGTTCTAGAAAAGGTGACCATTTTGGAAAGTTTTCTAGATATCTTACCATATTAAAGGCCGAATCTTTATCAACATTAACAACAACGCTTTTTGTAATGTTGATTTTCTTTAAAATACTCGCTTGATATAGCCCTACTGCTATTGAACCTGCAACAGCAACTATTATAACTGTTAAAACCATTTTTAATTTCATTTTTGATAAATTATTAAGATTCCATGGGAATGATATTTCTTATTTCTACGGTCCCACCCATATCTAGGATTGGACATTTTTTCGCAATTTCTAAAGCTTCAGTCTCTGAATTTGCTTTTACTATAAGATTACCACCTATAGTTTGCCCTTCACTGATTTTGACACCTTTGGTTTGGGTATAGTCTGCTTTTAATTCCATACCCTCAAAACCTAGTTGATGTGTGCTTACTAATTTCTCTGATATAGCAAGTTCCCCAATAAATTTTCCCCAACTTTGATGTTGGGTTTCAATTTCTTCCTGTGATGGTTGATAATCAAAATCTGGCGAATACCTAAACAACATCATAAATTCTTTTGTGTTTTTCATTTTCTTACTTTTTAAAATTAATGCAACACAAATCTATATTTAGAAATAGCTTTTATTCTTGTCATATGACAAGAAAAACCCTTTAACTTAACAGCTATGGTCTTTCAAGATGATTTGGTTTCTTTTTTATCCGATATAACTTTTCAAAAGTTTTAGTTTTGTCAGAGTAAAACTCCTTTACGAATTGCATTTGACTTTCTAAAATTTTTATTGACCCTTTATTTCTCGTATCGACATAAGCGACTAATTCAGTAGTGTTATCTATTTTAGTAAAGCTGTAAGAGATTAAATGCTTAGCAATTTCTTTACCATATCCGTTGCCCCAGTATTGCTCTCTTAGTCTAATGGCTAGTTCATATTCGCTAGAACTATTTAAATAAATACCACATATACCTATAAAATCGCACTTATCCTTGTCTATGATAGCCCAAATATTATAAAATTGAGTTTTATCATCATAATAATCAATAAATCGCCTTAACTCTTTATCACTTTCACTTTTATCCATATACTTTTTGACATACTGCACATCACATTTGGATTACCTTGCATATCAAAGAAACAATCTGAATCTTCAAAAGTTAATTTTCTAACAATCAACCTTTCTGTTATAAATATTATATCTTTTCTGTCTATCGATTTCATAAAAGTTTCTTGTAAATAAGAATATGAAGACAAATAATAGTAGCTGGTGCAAAAGCAGGGATTAAACAAAAAGGAATTTCGGTAAGTATAACGACGCCTTTGACACCTGTTTCTATACTTAATTTGGTATAATAAATAGCCATACCGGAAGTTGCAATAATGTCAATAAGTCCTAAGGTGTTCCATATAATGGCAAGCCCTTTTGATTTTTTTTTCTTACGCTTATAATAATCTGCAACTATTAGACTCGACATCGCAATGGTAATATCACCGAATCCAGCAATTAAGCCAAATGCTTTGGGTAGCGCATCAAAAAAGTAAAGGATAATGAAAAAAACACCTATTAATCTGAATATATGTATTCTGATTAATCTCTCTATTGAAACAGAACTTAGAATTTGCCTACAGATTTTCAGTCTAAAAACTACTAGTATGTAGAAAGCCAAAAGTGGAAACGTTGTATATATAATTATTTTTGGCGGAAGCGAGAGTTCACTGAAAACCCCATAATAACTAGCAAAAATGACAGTCGAAAAATAAGCGAGGTAAAAGACTAAAACTGAACCTATCAGTTTTTGCTTAAATTTTGTTGACTTATCTAAAATTGCTTTGCTAATAAGATTTACAATCAATAATACAGGAATAAATATTATAACTGAAAAAAGTACGGAAATCTCAGTAGGTAATTGGTCAGTAAAAAAATCCATAGTAATTTTTTTATAACTTAATTTCTTTTCTAATTCTGCTAAGGGAAGTATCTGTAATACCCAAATAACTTGCTATATATTTAAGTGGAACGTTTTGAATAATATCTGGTTTCTCCTTCATTAGAGCCAGATATCTATCTTTTGCCTGGTCTGCAATCATTGAAACTGAATAATTCTTCAATTCAAAAAAGTCTTTAACTAAACGAGTTCTTCCTACCTCTCGAAATGCATTAATATGAAAGAGTTTCATAAAATTATTGAAGGTAATTTTCCAACATTTGCAATCAGCTATGGCTTGGATAGACTCTTGACTTGGAACTTTTAAAAAGTAAGAATTCCAATCTATCACTATATCAGTTTTTGTAAAAAATTTAGTTGTTACTTCATTTCCATACTTATCAATAACTAATGAGCGTGCATAACCTTCTTCTAAAAAGCAATAATAGTCAGAGACTTTATTTTGAATAATCAGATTTTCATTTTTATTGAAAGCTACAGGTTCAAATTGATTTAAAACCAGTTCAAGTTCTTTTGGTTTAAAACTTTCCTCCTTAAAAATGGTTTTTAAAAATGGACTCATTTTCACTATAAATTAAAATTACAAACATTTATTAACAGGTATTTTAGAAAGAACTATTGATTTTACTATTAGGCTTTAGGAAAACTAACTCATTTTCAAAATCCAGTATTACATGAAATCGCTTTAATATATTTCCTCCCATTATAGAAGGTAATATAGATTCAAACTTTGTCTTTGTAAGGTAAGCTGGTAAATTATAAATTTTAAATCCTCCTAATTCAAATTCAGGTAATAAGACAAAATCAGATTTTGATACAGCTCCATCCGTTCCAGAAGTGGTTGCCTCGCCAATAACTTGAAATTGATTTAATAAATCATTTTCCTTAACTTCAGGATAATAAATAAGTAGCTCCCCATTATAGCCAGTATCTAACATTGACCAAATTTTCACCTTCTTTTTGTCTTTAAAAACAATAACCTCTATAAAAGGTACCCCTTCTATAAACTTTAATTTCCGTTCATTATAGCCTTTTAATGATTTGGGTAATTCATCATAAACTGTTATCTCATTGGTTTCATAGTTGATTCTAAGTTTTCTATCCTCAAAAAAATTCCAACCTATAACACCATCTAAAGTGGCATTTTCTGGATAGGAAATTCCAAGAATTTCTATGTCATTATATACTTTGCCTAAAATAGAAACTGAGTTGACCGTACTTATTTCTTCTTCGGAAATTCCATTAGTTCCTTGATTTGAAACTATACTATCAAATTTTATGTTTATCTTATTTTTCTTTAATCTTGTTTTATTTATTACGGTAGTATTTGCGCCAAGGTCAAAAACAAACCTTAGGGTATCAGATTGATTTACGGATACTTTAAGGTAAATTCTATTATCTTCTTCCAATATGAATGGAATAGTATCTTGTGCAGAAATGAGTACTGAGTAGAATAAAAATAGTTGTGGTAAAGCACACTTTAAAAGCTTTAGGTTGTTTTTCATATTAATCATTTAAATTTTATTTTATAATCAGTTTTTACTTTGTCTTAGCACCTTAATTATTTTCCTCATTCTCTTTTTTGTAAATTGTTTGACCCAGAATGTTATAATATAATCGTAACCGCCAGATTCTAATTTCTGCTCTTCATTTAGTGCTCTAACTTGAGTAGAAACTCTATCATTATCTTCGTTCCAAAGTTTTACGTGTCTAAAAAACATTTTTTTACCTCGTATTAGAGTACCAGAAGAACCAGTTACATATGCAACTTTTTTATTTTTAAAATCTACATCAAATTCTTTAAAATAATGATTTAAAAAAACAGCCTCATTTTCAGTCAAATAAGAGCTATCATCTAAACCACATTTTTCTAAATCTTGAGCAACGGAATTTAGACTTAAGCAAAGTAGGCCAACAATTAACAAATGCTTTTTCATTATTATTTTGATTTAAATTATCTATTGTAGGGATATTCTTGTATCCAATTGAACTTTCTATTCATCAATGGAAAGTCTTTTTTTGTAAATCGCTTTGATTTTAGCTCAATTGTATCTAAATTAAAATAGCCTTTTAAAACCAATGTTGAATCAGTTAAGACATATCTGAAGTTAAAACTATTTCTTTCAGATTCAATATTTCCGTTCATTTTAATTTCTCTGTTGACAGTATCCACTTTAGTTTTAAGAAATATTGGCTTTTTCTTCATATTGTAGACTTTTAACCTTCCTTCAAACTCTGAAATTAAATACCTCCATCTTAAAGAATCGGTCATCAATGGTGGTCTAATTCCGTCGTTCAGTTTAAATTCATCAACTTCATATAAACCATAAAGTGCCGGTTTTTCTGCTAAAGGCCCATAAGAATACATCTGCTTATATACAGCATTTGTACGCCAACTCACAAAAATTATTAAAAGAGACCATTTACTTATATCTTTAATAAGTTTCCTCTTTTTTGCTTTAAAAGGATTATAAAACTGAAAAGGTTTGATGCTTTTATTAGTCAGGAATAATGAAATCACTTTTCTAAGCTGAGGTGATGCTATTAAAAAAGCCATTAATAAATAACGGATAGAATAGAGTTTAACCGGTATGTCATATAGAAAGTTTAATGCAACAATATTTACGGTTACAGCAATTAAAATCATAGCACCCAAAAAAACAGTTCTTTTATGAAGTAATAGAATCCCTCCAATGACTTCCATTAATCCTGAAAAAATGACATATCCTTTAGAATATCCCATAAAGCTCCAAGCTAAACCCATTGGTGATAGTTCACCAAATTCCGTAATCAACCTGCTGAACGAAGGTTCTGGGAATTGCAACGGAAAGGTTTTCGCCAAGCCATAACTCAGCATTATCGCAAACAAATTATATCGTAAATAAACCCAAAACCAATAATTGAGCTTCTTATAATCACCTTTATTATTTTGGACTATCGTCCAAATAATTGTTCCTAAAAAAGCGATTGACGTTATCGTGAGTAACTGAACAAAATCAAACATCTTATCACCACTACCGCTCCGTGTAATGGTTAACTCTGGTTCTAATGATAGGATATTATTCCCAACGAAAAGAACAATATATTGAAACATTTCATTCCACCATTCAGCAAGTTTTGATAGAACCGGTATATATTGCAGAGGAAATGGAAACATCCATAAGCTAAAAAGTATTATTAGAAATTTTAATAACGTTTTATTGGTTGTAATTTTCATTTTACCTTATTTTCACTTATGTATATAGAAAAGGAGAGCTAACTGATAATTTTGATTTATAAAGTTTGATGATTACTCTTTTAATTCTAGTTTATCTTATAACAATTTTACAATTAATACTTTACAAAAGAATTTTTCCAATACTGGTATAGGTATCAAACTAATTTTTTGAGACAATAATATTTATTTTCAAAATACTTAAGATGCCATCTCTGCATATAAGAATATACAACTTCAAAAAAATATAATTTCGCAAACAATTATAAGTATTGAACCTACTTTATAAATATAAGTTCTTTGTGATTGTAGCTTATAACGACAATATCTTTTGATAATACTTCATAACCGATGATTCCATCAACGCTGAGACTATAGCCCGAATCAAAATGGCTAATATCATTAAATACAGTCATTAAATCTTTAAACTTATTATTTTCTATATATAGTGCTTTTAATTCACCAGTTATAACTCTTTTTGCATCCTTATCTGCACCTATGAGATTATCTGTTTTTTCATTGCGCAATTGGTTCTTAAGATTAGCATACAACTTTTCGTCTAACAAATTACTTTCTGCACCCATGTCGAGCGCTAAATCGAAAGTTTGCTTATTTATTGTAGTTTCTAAAACAGGAATATGGCGATTTAAAGTAAATGAAACTCTTTCAAGACTTTTTTCAGATAGTTTCTTGGACCTATAAGAGTTGAAATAATTTGGCTCAATTAGCACCATTTCTTTATCTTGATAATTAAGTAAAACATCATAATTATGAAGCATCTCATATCCAATAAGCCCATAAATTTCAATATCTAACTCAGCCTCCAAATGCGCTAAATTCATTGTTAATACGTCTTCGTTTGTTAATACCAGCCCAGCTTAGCGAATCGACTCTGGTTATATTCATATCTGAAATACTTCCATTAATACCTATTGAATTTGAAATTGAAGTTGTCTCCTGATTTGTATTTAGTATTTTTACATGTACGGAGTTTAAAACCAATCTAGGCGAACCACTATCTACTATGAATGGTCTCAAATTACCGTTTAATAATACTTCAACAACAATAAGATTTCCGCTTTGGGTAAAAGAAATGATAATTTCATTTTCAATATTTGCCTCTATATCTGAACTGCTACTCATGGTTTTTACCTGCATGGTTTCGGTTAAGAGCAGTTCAAGCAGTTTGTTTTCAGCATTACACTTTATGGTTGCTGTCCTATTGCCAAGGTTCTTATACTGAACATTATAATTAATCTCTAATACTTTATTATTAATTCTTTCTCCAATTTTTTTATAGGATAAAACTGTATCGTTTAATTGAGGAAACATTTGTTCTAAAATCATATTAGCAATCATGCCCTTTTGTCAGGCCATTGTAAATTCCGAAGCCAAATGGGCTGAAAGTGTTTGTAATCATTATCATCAATGGCTTTAACTGCTTTTTCAAAAATAGCATTACATTTTTTTTATCTTGTCCAAAAAGCGATACCGAAATTAAAACCATAGATATTAGTAGATAATATTTCGCGTATGTATTTGAGATTATAATTTTAGAGTTGTGTTTTGACATAGTTTTACAGAATTTTAATTAATAGGATTTTACTTTTTAGAACGATTATAAATGTTAAAAAAAGGAACTATAATATATAAGTTCATTTATTTATCACTATCTCATTACTAGTATTTAATAATTTTTTTTATTAATGACATCTTAGAAGCTTCTGATTTTATTTTCATTATATATAAACCTTTATCAAGCCTATCCAAGGCTCTTAATTGTATGAAATTAGTATTATTATACTGTTTTTTGAAAAGCTTTTTACCCGAAAGATTGAAAATTTCAACGTGATAATTGTCTCGCTTAGATTCGGATATTTTAACATTTATATCTTCTTTAAATGGATTTGGATAAACTGAAAGATCGTTATTGACAAAGTCATCAATTCCAAGCAAGGAACCACAGATTTCCCAACCAATATCGTACATTATACCTAGTGTTGTAGACCCTGGATTGTGTATAGCTTCACCAGGAGATATACCTGGTGTCATTAAAGAGTTTTGGCTTCCTGGAGGATAAGTTGTCTCGTCCCAATGAACATAACTTGATGCAGCTGCAAAAATATTTGGAGCAAATATTTTAGGCTCTAAACCATTATTTTGGTTTATTGCCTCATCACCATTACAGAAAAGATTATCTCCTGTAAATTCTAATA
Source organism: uncultured Flavobacteriaceae bacterium (assembly GCA_964453045.1). GTDB lineage: Bacteria > Bacteroidota > Bacteroidia > Flavobacteriales > Flavobacteriaceae > Winogradskyella. The sequence continues at coordinate 1,779 of CAYVNR010000012.1, read as the reverse complement.
ATAATTCACTTGATGGATCAGGAAAACTTAGTATAGATATATTTAAACCGTTCTCAATAAAAGAATCATACATAGTTGTATATAAACCCGAATTCCTTAACGCACCTTCGGTACCATTATTAATCACGTTTGCTAAGCCAGCAAAACCGAGACCGTGAGCAAGTTCGTGCAGAACAACAGTTACAAAATCAATTTGGTCAGCACCGGGATTTCCATCTGTACCATAGTAAAAATTGGCACTACTATTAATCTGTACATTTATGTCTGTAGTTGGTTGTCCATTTTGAGTAATTTCATAACCTAAAATCCGCTCAGCTAAAGCCAATGGAAAAATTGTGTTGGCTGGTATCTCTGGTCCAGTAATTAATATAAAACCGCTTGGGCTTGCAAAGCCTACTTGATTATTTTGCAAACTTGCAAAGTTTGCTACGATTCTTATTGGAACTGGAGAGTCAAGAGAGTTTTCCCATATAGAAAGTGCATACTCAAAAGCAGATTGTGCTTCTTGCGTAAACCCATTATAATTAACTAAAAAAGTTGAGCATGGATTGTCACCATTTAGACGCTCTTGAAGTTGAACATTAGGATAAACAGTAGACTTGTAAAAATTAGAATTAACATAATATCGGCAAACTTCGGACTGAATCTGTACAATTGAATCTGAAACATTTAATCCAGTATTAAAATTTTGCGAATGTGTTAATTTGAACGAAAATAAAATGACATGTAATATTATAACTCTCTTCATGATACTAAAAAATTTATTACCAATAAAGAGTTTTATTGGACATAGTCACTAATTATTAATACAATGGGTGTACCAAAAAAAAATATTGAGACGAATTTGACAAGTAGTATGATTGACAGTTTTAGGATTATGTAATCGTTCAAATTATCTCTAAACTCAGAGTAAATAGAATTATGTACATTGATTTGATCAAAAAACAATTAAGGCAATAATTTTGGTCCAAGGAAGAGCATCCACAATATAAATCCACAAATTCCACCGACGAATCCACCACATAAAAATGTAAACCTTATTCTTTTGGGTATAATAACAAAGATGACATAAACACAAATTGCTAAACCCAATAGACCAAAACTAATTGAAATCGCTCCAATAGGCAAGTTAAGAAGTTCTGATATCTTCTTTTCATCTCCACCAAAATAAATTCCATTTCTTTTTATTAAACCGTTTGCTATTCCAATAGTTGAATTAAAAATTTGTCTCAGCCAAAAGAGTGAAAAGAAAACAAAAAGCCAATCAATAAATTTCAGTCCGTTTTTTAGCAGTGTGTTTCTTTTGTATACTAAGAAAACAAATCCCATTAAACCTGTAAAAATAGTTTGCAAAGGGCCTCCGAGACTAACGTAAAGTATATCCTTATTTAGCTTATCTATTCCATTTAAATACTCTTGTTTTTTATTAAAATCTTGTCCTGTTTCAATTGCTTGCTTATTGTTTTCATAGATTTTAAATATTCGTTTTTGATCATCTGAATCTTTATAATTCATACTTGCAAAATGTAATTCTGTTTTATAACCTAAATAACGAGCAACAGCAATATGTCCAAATTCATGGGACAATGTACCTATTACAGTGAATAAAATAAACATAATCGCGAACACTAAAAATTGCGGTGTATATAACTTAAATCTCATAAGAGGGTCTTTATTCAAGAGAACTTTTTTCTGTTTTTTTATTAAGATAGCTGCCGTTTAAAGCTTTAGCCGCATTCTTTTCAAAGTCTTTTTTAAACTTAAAAATATCCCAAAACC
>CAYVNR010000011.1:12348-102768 GCA_964453045.1 uncultured Flavobacteriaceae bacterium | reverse complement strand
TACTTGCAAAGTTAAGTGCTAACCCACGCAACTACTCATAGCCGAGACCGTTGGCATTAATATTGACCTACCAATAAACTTATGGAAAACGAATTTGCGAAAGTAATGCCCGAAAGAACAGACGAAGAACTAATCAAAATAGTAACGGTTGAAAGAGATAAATACAATCCGACCGCAATCGAAGCAGCAGTTGCGGAAGTTGAAAAGCGGAATATAAACACATCGGAATTTGAAAAAATCCGAGAAAAAGCAACAGCAGAAAAAGAACAAAAAGAAAAAGTGGACTCGAACGTGGTTGGTTCGGGAATCCGATTTGTGAATTTTTTAATCGACTTTATTGTATGGTTGGTTTTAGCATTTATAATCACTTTTATAATCGGACTTTTTATTCAACCGACTGACCAAGGAATGATTTCGCTAATTGGTTACATTTTAATTTTTGGAACTTTTATAGCTTACTATGCGATAATGGAAATTAAATTCCAAAAAACAATCGGAAAGTTTGTGACCAAAACTAAAGTTGTGAAAATGAACGGAGAAAAACCGACTGACGGAGATATAATCACTCGGACTTTTTGCCGACTAATTCCATTTGACCGACTTTCGTTTCTATTTGTAAAAAACGGAATTCACGATTTTTTATCGAAAACCAAAGTTGTAAAAGACAATGTGGAATAAAAATACTAATGCCAACAATGTATAACCGCAATTACGGCGGATTCGACTATGCCCGAATCCACTCAGAATTGCTGAAGGCAGTGACCAAATCGAAAAATATGTGTCTCAAAACCGTAACTAATGGTTATATGAGACCGTTGGCAAACATTAAAACCAAAATTATAATGAAAAAAAATACATTAATTATTTTACTTCTATTATTTACTTTCAACTCTCATGGGCAGGATTTTATAGAACCAACTTTACAAGAATCTTTTGCGCTGAATAACCACACAAATAGAGATGTAACGTATTTTTCAGTTATAGACAGCAATGAAAATATTATTTCAATTGCTACAACAGAAAGAGATTCATCATTTACAGATATACTAACGACCAAATTAGATTCTAATTTAAATCAGTTATGGCAAAAACGATTTTCTTTAGAAAATGATTTATCCTATGACATACCACTAAATTCGGTTTTAGATAACAATAATAATATCTATATTACCGGAAGAAGTGCAACTAATCAGTCCTCTCAAAACGGGTTACTGTTTGTAATAAAATATGATTCGGAAGGTAATGAATTATGGAATTTAAATTTGGATGGCTATAATGATTCTGAAAGTGATGACTATATATATCAGAATTCATTTTTAGATGAAAATGGTTTCTTCCATATCATTCATGCTAAATCCAATCAAACAAATACCGCAGCTAGGTTTCATTTTTTTACAATAGACGAAAATGGAAATATTACCACTAGCTTCCACAGAGAAGATATAGTAGACTTCTACAATAGCGATTTTACAGGAATATCTTATGAAGTTTTCTTTAAAAACAATGAATATTATTTGAGATATAGAAGACATAATCTAACTTCGAACCCTACTTTTTATGAACATTTTATTAAAAAAATTAACTCTACATCTATTGAAACATATTCTTTAAATCCTATTATAGATACAAATGACACGAGCTTATTTTATAAAGGAATAATTGAAGTAGATGATACTTCCAATATCTATTTAACTTATCCGTTAGAAGATTCTAATAAATTTCGATTGTTAAAACTTGATAATTCAGGAACCCTAATTTTTAATATACAATCACCTGCTAATTATGATAAAGATATTTTTGCTGTTTATATAAATTCTAATGATAATTTAACACTTTTATGCAACAGTAAATTATCTACTTCAACTGACAGCAAAACACTAAATTTGTTAGAATATGATAATTCTGGAAATGCAATTACAGATTTAAATGCAAGTTCGACTTATATCAATGGATTAAAACATTATTCCGATAACTCTATACTTGTTTATTCAAATGGTAATTTTAAACTTTTCGACCAATCATTAAATCTTACAAATGAATTTTTTGGCTCATATAATAATTTCAATGATTTCAATTTAATTGATAATTCACATATAGCTATCTCAAGAACTACATTTTCTCAAATGTACTCAGGTTCAGATTTTGCAACTCAACAAGATATTGAAATACAAAAAATAGATAATAACCAAGTATTAAATACTTATAGTTATTCGGGTGAAGGAACATCTAAAGCTTTTAAACAAAAAATAATCATTGATAATCTAGATAATTATATTGTTGCATCTGAGGAAAAATTAGGCCCAGACAATTGGTCTATTGGAGGTTCAAGAGCACCAGTAACAAAAACAATTTATAAATATAACTCGGATTTAACTTTATTATGGGCTCTAGAATTGGATAATTTTATAGTAAATACACATTCCAGTAATGAAAGAATTTATGTTATAGATAATGAAAATAATTTATTTATAAATTCAATGATAAATGTTAACAGCCATGAACTTATAAAAATTTCACCTAGTGGAATTATTCTTTACCAAGTACCAAGTGTTCGAAGCACCAATATTTATTTGGATCAAAATAATAATATAAATATATCAACTTCCGTTGATAACGATATTACAAATGACGATGACACCATTATTTATACTATAAATAATGGTGATGGTAGTTTATTGAATACTCAAACTTTTGAAGGTTTAAACTTTCTTGATTCTTTTATATCCTCAACCGGAGATTCATATATCTATATGTACACAGGTAGTAACTCTTATAATGACACTTCGCCGAAATTGAATATATACAAAAATTTTAACTTAGAATTTGAAACAAATTTATCTATTACAGGCACTTATGGCGGAATATCATCTTATTCTGTTGACGATACTGGCAACATAAATTTTTCTTCTTCTTGGGGACAAACCAATGCAAAAATTCATAGAATAACCTTAAACAATGAGTATAATTATATAACTTTAAGTAATAAAATTAAACAAGTAATTAGTACACCTAATAACAATATATTTACACTAAACGACGATGGATATATAAAAATATATGACAATAATTTAAATTTATTATCAACCTCAATTGATGCATATTATAATCAACCTTATTTACGTAAAGTTGGCAATCACGTTTTTTTTAATACGCATTTCGATAATATTGTAAAGGTATTTGATGAGAGCGCTGTTGAAATTAGCGAGTTCAAATTACCTAGTTCATTATCGTTTATTTATGCTTCAACAGACTCAAGCAATAATTTAATCCTTACTGGTCAAAATGGATATCAGATATCTACGAATCATGAGTATAGTTGGGCTAGAGGATTTATACATAAATACAATTTTTCTAGTTTTAATTTAAGTGTAAATGAATATAATTTATTTAATGATTCTTTAAGCGTTTTTCCTAACCCAACAAATTCAATAATAACAATAGATTCTATCAAAAATTCAATACATAAAGTTTCAATTTATGACATAAACGGTAGATTCTTATTTCGAACTAGTAATTCTACAATTGATATTTCTGACTTACCATCATCAATATATTTATTAAAGATTATTTTAGATAACGGAAATATAATAAACAAAAAAATAATTAAGAAATAACGATTTGCCAACAATGGCTATAAGTAATTGCTTGTCCTCGCCTAGTCTTCGACAGGCTCAGACCATCGCTTCTGTAAAATGCTTGCGCCAGTTCGCTTCACTCGTGTCTCGCGGATTTTCAGTTTGGTGTGTACTAGCAAAAATCCGTGCTAACCCACTCAACTATTCATAGCCGAGACCGTTACCAGCAATAAGAACAGAATGAAAACAACCTACATAATTTCGATAATAATTATAATCCCTATTGGGATTCTTTATGCCTGTAAACAAAAACCAAAAGAAAAGTCGGACAAAGAACTTTTTGAAGAAATATTAAATGATCCTAGAATTAATTCTCGGGAAGTCGGAGAACTAGAAGGAATTAAGTATTTCCAATATAGGGAAAACGGAAAAACAGGATTTAGAGATTTAGATGGAAATATTGTGATAAAAGCCATTTATGAATCAGCAGAAATGTTTTCAGAAAATCATTCTGCAGTTGAAATAAACGGAAAATGGGGAATGATTAACGAAAAGGGAGAATATGTAATTGAACCTAAATATGACTTTTTAGGCGGACTTCATAATGGACTTATCAGTTTTAGACAAAACGACTTGATTGGATTTTTAGATATAAATGGAAAAGTAATTATTGAACCCAAATTTCATTGGGTTGATGAATTTTCAGAAAGACTTTGTGTTGTAAGTACTGATTGGCGAACAGATGAACCAAGATTATATGGATATATTGACACGACTGGTGATTTGGCAGTTGATTTTAAATATCAGCACGCTCTTAAATTTGAAAATGGAATTGGTAAAGTTGAATTAGATAATCTTTGGGGCGCAGTTGATAAAAATGGAAAAGAAGTGATTGAAATAAAACATAAATATATTAGTGAATTTTAAAATAAATAACTGCTGGTAACAATGGCTATAATTCATTGCTGTGAAATTAAATAACCAAAAAATTGTACTTTTAAAACGGCTTAATTTACACGGTTGAAAATCCTCGTGGATTTTCAGTTTGGTGTGTACTTGCAAAGTTAAGTGCTAACTCACGTAACTACTCATAGTTGAGACCGTTGTAAGCAATTAAAAGAAAAACCGTGAGAAATCGAATATTACTGATAATTATAATGGTTTTGACTTACAATTCTTGCGGAATTTTTAAAACTCATCATAAGGATAAGCTAATTGATTTTGAGAATAATCAAATTCTTCAAAAGACTTTAAAACTGAATGGTTATTACTTTACTGAATTAGAGCGTGAAGCTCAAAATTTTGACAAAATTCAAGGAGAAAAAATTAAATATCTTTCTGCATTTTTTATTTATGAAGATGGCTTTGTTGTGAATATTCGTGAAATTGACGGAATAACCAATTACACTTGTTCGCAAGGAAAAACCTTTGAAAACTCTTATGAAAGTGCACACAAAGCAATTGAATTGATGCTTGAATCTCAAAATTCAGAAGAAAAACAAACTAAACAGATTTGCGGATTTAAACCAAACGACATTGGGAATAAAGGTTTAGCCAAAATCAATAATGATAGAATCAAAATTCAGTTTTACAGTATTGAAATGCAAAAACCCGGAAAAGATTCATTCAATTCAGCTTATTTATATGAAATGAACGGAATTATTAAATCTGATTTGAGTTTTGTTATTAAAAGTGAAACAGAATATAGAACTAACGAAACAACAACTGAAAACACAATGTTTCAATTTAGACAAACTGAACAGAAACCAAATATTGAGAATTATTTAAAAAAGAATATAAACCGATTTAAATAACTACACACAACAATGGCTACAAGTAATTGCTTGCTCTCGCCTAGTATTCGACAGGCTCAGACCTTCGCTTCTGAAAATTTCTTGCGCCAGTTCGCTTCACTCGTGTCTTGCGGATTTTCAGTTTGGTGTGTACTTGCAAAGCTAAGTGCTAAACCATACACAAAAATTACCTCAACCTTATTTACTACGCTGTCCCACAAACTGTTGGGACTTCAACTTAAACAACACATTAAAACTCGTTAAGCTCCCATAGCTTCTGGTAATATATTGCTGCAAATCTATTTTTTCCTGCTCATCTAAATTACTAGAATTAATTTTTTGCTCCATGACACGCAAGCGATCCCTCACCATAGTAATCTTATGAAAAAACTTATCAATTGGTAATTCACTGGCTTTTAGATTTTCATCTCCTGGTTGCATAATCAATTTACCGCCCTTCCATTTATCGGCTATGGTCACTACCTCTGTAACATCAGACCATTTCTTAAGTATCTGTCTTAAGCTTTTTTCAACCTCGTAAAAGCTTATGGTATCCACATCGTCTTCTGCGGCTTCTATAACGTCAAATTCCGAATCAATATCTATAGTTTCCAATCCTCTATCAATAAAGGTCACCCAATAATGCTTAGAAGTGACGTTAGTAACAACACCTTTTCCATATTCTGAATGATGAATTCGTGAGCCTATACCTAATAATTTCATGATAAATACTTTTAGTTCCCATGGAAATGGGAAACAATTGTTAAATAATTTCAGAAAACTAAAATAGCTATTATCACTTAAAATCTTACTACTATGATTTTATTAATTATTCATAATTATCGTTTGGGCTTTTTAATGTGTACTTAACCAATACTTTATCTAAAGATAAAAATTAGACGAATCTGCCAATGAAGATATATCGCTCTTGTTGATGGTATTTTGCTCTATCAGAATTGCTGTTGAAGTATTGTCCTTTTCAAAATATTCCTTGTAAATATAGTATCCTACTGCTGCAAATATTATTAAAAGTATAAGCTTGTAGGTATATCTTATTATAATGCCTAATACCGCACCTGTTCCAAGTGCTACCGCATAATGTTCTTCAAGGGCAAAATAAAGATAGCCAGCAACAATTAAAAATACAATAAAACCCAACGTAGGCCCTATACTACTAGAGCTAGAGGCATTGTTCGCTGGTTTAGATTTTGGTTTTGATTTTTGATTGGCTCTGGCCCGGGCTTCGGCTTCACGCTTTTCTTTGTTGATCTGTTCTTGGCGCTGCTGTCTTTCCCTTTCTTCTTTTTCTTGAAGACGTTTGGTTTCAGCACCATCATAATAAACAGTAGTTTTGTGCTCACTACAAGAACAACCGTCTGGAGGTATATAACTGTAACGGTTGGTACAGAGTGAGCATACGTAATCTCTAAGCATAATTTTGTTTTAGTGGTTAATAATTAAAATTAATAGCAAACACTACGGCAAACATCACCCCAAAAGGTGCTTATTTACTAATTGTGCTGTCAACAACGAATGTTATAGTATGATTCTGTACCGTCAAGGAAATGGTACATAATGAATTATGATTTAAATTAGAATAAAATATAATAGCTTGATTATAAATTAGATAAAATGTTAAAATTTTCTTTGAACTGTACGTTTTATATTCAGTACGAAATGTAATCTCAATAAGACTAAAACCATTAAGAACATTAACTTCTTATTTTAAAACAGAACTCAACCTTCACATCAATTTAACATCTAAAATCGTACCTTTGCAACTTTGCCTTTTAAAGTTACTTTTTAACGTATAAAGGCTTTGCCAGAAAATTCAATTCTGCTATAAACTATGACAACATTAGACGATTCCATCGAGGTAAAAGGCGCACGTGTACATAACCTCAAAAATATAGATGTAACCATTCCAAGAGAAAAGTTAGTAGTAATTACTGGACTTTCTGGCAGTGGTAAATCATCGTTGGCTTTCGATACTATTTATGCCGAAGGGCAACGTCGTTATATTGAAACGTTTTCGGCTTATGCACGTCAGTTTTTAGGAAGTCTAGAGCGTCCAGATGTAGATAAAATTGATGGGCTCTCACCTGTTATAGCCATTGAGCAGAAAACTACAAGTAAATCCCCACGTTCTACCGTTGGTACTATTACTGAAATATACGATTTCTTACGTTTATTATTTGCCAGAGCAGCCGATGCTTACAGTTATGAGACTGGTGAAAAAATGGTAAGCTACAGCGATGAGCAAATCAAGGATTTGATATTGGAATCTTACAATGATAAACGCATTAGTATATTATCTCCTGTGGTGCGTTCTCGTAAAGGACACTATCGTGAACTCTTTGAGCAGATTGCAAAGCAAGGTTTTGTAAAAGTACGTACTGATGGAGAAATCGTCGATCTTGAAAAAGGCATGAAACTCGATCGTTACAAAACACACGATATCGAGATTGTTATTGATCGACTGAAAATTGATGATTCTCAAGATAACGAAAAACGCTTGATGGAATCTATAAACACAGCCATGTATCATGGTGATGATGTACTTATGGTAATTGACCAAGAGACTAACGAACCACGTTACTTTAGTCGTAACCTTATGTGTCCTTCTTCTGGGATTTCGTATCCAAATCCAGAGCCAAATAATTTTTCGTTTAATTCGCCAAAAGGAGCATGCCAGAATTGCAATGGTATTGGAGAATTGTATGTAGTAAATGAAAAAAAGTTAGTTCCTGATGAAAATCTATCCATTAAAAATGGTGCTTTAGCTCCACATGGACCAGAAAAGAAAAGCTGGATCTTTAAACAGTTTAATACCATAGCACAACGTTTTGAGTTTTCCCTGAGCGATGCCTGGAAAGATATTCCTGAAGAAGCAAAACGTATTATTCTTTATGGTGGCAAAGATAGTTTCGAAGTAGAAAGCAAGTTATTGGGCGTAAAGCGAAACTACAATATCGATTTTGAAGGAGTAGCCAACTTTATCGAGAACCAATACAAATCTAATTCTACCTCATTAGTACGTTGGGCCAAGACCTATATGGACAAGATTGAGTGTCCGGTTTGTGAAGGTTCGAGATTGCGCAAGGAATCCCTCTACTTTAAAGTAGATGGCAAAAATATTTCGGAGCTGGTAAAAATGGACATTGTTGAATTGGGCGAATGGCTAGAAGGTTTAACAAATAGACTTTCAGAAAAACAACAAAAAATTTCAGCAGAAATTATAAAAGAAATTAAAGCCCGCACACAATTTTTACTAGATGTCGGCTTAACGTATTTATCATTGAATCGAAGCTCCAAATCACTTTCTGGCGGTGAAGCGCAGCGTATTCGATTGGCTACACAAATCGGTTCCCAATTGGTTGGTGTGTTATATATTCTAGATGAACCTAGTATAGGTTTGCACCAACGCGATAATGAAAAACTCATTAACTCATTGGTTTCGCTCAGAGATGTTGGCAATTCGGTTATTGTGGTAGAGCACGACAAAGATATGATAGAACGTGCAGATCATGTTATAGACATTGGCCCTTTTGCCGGCAAGCATGGTGGAGAAATCATTTCAGAAGGCACTCCGAAAGAATTACTATCACATCATACGCTTACTGCAGAATATCTTAATGGTGAGAAAGTAATTGAAATTCCTAAAAAACGTAGAAAAGGCAACGGTAAAAAGATTGTACTTAAAGGTTGTACGGGCAATAATTTAAAAAATGTAGATGCAGAATTTCCATTGGGTAAAATGATTGGAGTTACCGGTGTCTCTGGTAGTGGAAAATCTACTTTGATTAATGAAACGCTCTACCCTATTATGAACGCCCATTATTTTAATGGTGTAAAAAAACCAATGCCCTACAAAAGCATTAAGGGCTTAGAGCATATCGATAAGGTTATTGACATTAACCAATCTCCAATCGGAAGAACACCTAGAAGTAATCCTGCTACATATACCAAAACGTTTGATGAAATTCGAAAGTTATTTGCCCAGATTCCTGAAGCAATGATTCGTGGATATAAACCTGGTCGTTTTAGTTTTAATGTTGCAGGTGGGCGTTGCGAAACCTGCCAAGGTGCCGGTTTGCGTATTATAGAAATGAATTTCTTGCCCGATGTTTATGTTGAATGTGAAACCTGTCAAGGCAAACGCTTCAATAGAGAAACTTTAGAGATTCGTTATAAGGGAAAATCAATTAGTGATGTGTTGAACATGACTATTGAAGAAGCCGTAAACTTCTTTGAGCACATTCCAAAAATATATAGAAAACTAAAAACCATTGAAGATGTTGGTTTAGGTTACATTACGCTTGGACAACAAAGCACTACCCTGTCGGGAGGTGAAGCCCAACGTATTAAATTGGCTTCAGAATTAAGCAAGCGGGATACAGGCAATACATTTTATATTTTAGACGAACCCACAACAGGTTTACATTTTGAAGACATAAGAGTATTAATGAAAGTTCTCAATAAATTAGTGGATAAAGGCAATACGGTTTTAATTATTGAACATAATCTCGACGTTATAAAAACTGTCGATTATATTATAGATATAGGCTACGAAGGTGGAAAAGGTGGAGGACAAATAGTTGCCAAAGGTACACCAGAACAAATTATAAAAGACAAAAAAAGCTATACGGCCAAATTTTTGAAAAAAGAGTTGCAGTAATATCCACTCACATAAAATCATTGCCGTAATACAAAATAAATTAACTCATATAATACCATTACAGCTACGCATTGTTTTTACTTTGTAAATTGAGGTAAACTAACAAATACACAAAACATTATGAAAAACATTCTTTGGCTAGTCGCAGTCATCTGTATTATTGTATGGCTATTGGGACTCTTGGGTATAGTACCAGGATTAAGCAGTAGTAGTTTAATTCATATTTTACTGGTTATTGCCATAATCGTAATTCTTTATAATATAATTACAGGCAGAAAACCACTCTAAGAACATTTAACAAATAGTAAGCATAAGCGTTTGGATGAATTTCTAAACGCTTATTTTTTTGTTAATTCACTTCCTTTTATCCCATTTTAGATTAAATTTGAAAATCGTAGTAGTAGATAAGCCATATGTGATATGGCTTTTATATTGCTTAGATATAATTATTGAATTTTATATGAGAAAAGAAAATAACCATAAAGGCTGGAATGAAATAAAAACCAACGACTCTTGGGCGATTTTTAAAATTATGGGAGAGTTTGTTAGTGGCTATGAAAAACTAAGTAAAATTGGGCCTTGTGTTTCTATATTTGGTTCCGCGCGTACCAAACCAGATCATAAATATTATAAACTTGCTGAAGAAGTGGCTCAGAAAATCGTAGAGCATGGTTATGGTGTAATTACAGGTGGTGGGCCAGGTATTATGGAAGCAGGTAACAAAGGAGCTCATATTGCTGGTGGAACCTCTGTTGGATTAAATATAGATTTACCTTTTGAGCAACACGATAACCCTTACATAGACAATGATAAGAGTTTAGATTTTGATTATTTCTTTGTGCGCAAAGTTATGTTTGTGAAATATTCACAAGGTTTCGTGGTAATGCCAGGTGGTTTTGGCACACTAGACGAGTTATTTGAAGCCATGACGCTAATACAAACCCATAAAATTGAGACGTTTCCTATTATTTTGGTTGGTAAGAAATTTTGGGGAGGCTTAATAGACTGGATAAAAACAACATTATTAGAAGCTAATAACAATATAAGTCCAAAAGATTTAGATTTAATTCATTTAGTAGATACTGCAGATGAAGTTATAGATATATTGAACGATTTTTATAAAGAATACGGATTGAGTCCTAATTTCTAGGAAAGCCTTATTTTACATTCGATGCTATGAAAAAGAAAATAATCGGTTTTTTAACGGTCATTCCATTGGCTAATTTTGATGTTTCAGAATTAGCTAACGGTATCTACAATCCAAGTTCTAAAAACTCGAATATAAAACTCCTAAAATTTATAATTCAGCATTGAAAAAAATCGTAATCCTAATATTGCTTTGTATTGGTTACTGTTCAGTTTTAATTGCTCAGAACAAAATAGATATTGATGCCATTGTGGATGTGGAAACCAAAACGATTTCCATATCGCAGATTATTGTTTACAAAAACGAGTCGAGCACAACCTTAAACGAGATTTATCTCAACGACTGGAACAATAGCTACTCTACAAAGTCTACTCCACTTGCCAAACGATTTGAAGAGGAATTTAGCACCAAGTTTCATTTGGCTAAAAGTGAGCAACGTGGGTTTACATTAGTGACCGCCATAACGGACAATAAGAAGAGATTAAAATTCAATTATTTAGAAGCGCATCCAGATGTCATTAAAGTTACTCTAGATAAACCTTTAAAACCAGGCGAATCGTATAACCTTAACCTAGATTATATATTAGTATTACCAGATGCCACATTTACAGATTACGGCATTACCAAAAACAGGGATTTTGAACTTAAACATTGGTACATTACTCCTACCGTCTATGACGGGAAATGGCATTATTATAGCAATAAGAATCTAGACGATTTGTATGTGCCCAAATCTAATGTTACCATTCGCTTAACCCACCCCATGAATTACCAAGCCATGTCAGAGCTAGATTTGGCGTCTGTAATCGCAGACAGAGTTAACACAATACAAACCACAATTTTTAAAGGTAACGACAGAACGGATACCTATTTATCTTTACAAAGATTTCCCGATTTCGATTTTGTTCAAACCGATGATTTAATCTTAATCTCAAACATTGATGAAAAAGGGCTTTCCGGAGCCGACAAAGCCATTTTATCAGACAAAATAGCACGGTTTTTAACCGAAAATTTGGGTGAATATCCTCATAAACGCTTATTAGTTTCCAAGATAGATTATAACAAAAATCCATTATACGGATTAAATCAATTACCAAGTTTCTTAAGACCTTTTCCAGATCAGTTTCAATATGAATTAAAGCTTCTTAAAACGGCTTTGAAAAAGTATTTAGACAATGTTTTGTTACTCAATCCCAGAAAAGAGCATTGGCTAAATGAAGGACTTCAAATCTACTATTTGATGAAGTATGTTGAAGACTATTATCCAGACACAAAACTCTTAGGGAAATTGGCCGATATATGGGGAATTAGAGCTTTTCATGCTGCTGATTTAGATTTTAATTTTCAATATTTTCTTTACTCAATGGAAATTGCTCGAAAAAACAGGGATCAACCCTTATCGACTTCCAAAGACTCTTTAATTAAATTTAATGCTAATATCGCAGGAAAGTACAAAGCCGGCATAGGCTTTAATTATTTAGATGATTATACCGAGGATATCGACTTGCCTAAAACTATTAAATCATTTATAGAGGCACATAAGCTCAAACCTATAAAAGTTTCGGACTTTAAAACATTTCTTAAATCCAAAACCTCAAAAAATGTCGACTGGTTTTTTAACGACTATGTAAACAGTAGAAAGAAAATTGATTTTAAGATTAAGACCGTTGAAACCACAGAAGACTCTCTAAAAGTAACGATAAAGAATAAGCGTAACAACAGTATGCCTGTATCTTTATTTAAACTTTCTAACGATTCAGTTACAGATAAATTATGGGTAGATAACATTAAAGGTCTTAAAACCATAACCCTACCTAAAGATGATACCGATAAATTTGTATTAGATTATTACAATACCATACCAGAATTTAATCAACGGGACAATTATAAAGCCGTTAATGGATCATTTTTGAACAATAAACCCTTTCAATTTAGATTGTTTAAGGATGTTGAAGACCCAGATTACAATCAAATTTTCTTTATGCCCTTAGCTGAGTTCAATAATATATATGATGGTCTTACGCTAGGAACAAAAATCTATAACAAAACTATACTGAGAAAACGATTAAACTATAGGTTTTCACCGCAGTATGCTACAAAATCCAAAGCACTTACGGGATCTACATCCATATTCTATACGCATAATATTGAAAATAAAAATCTATTTGATATTACATATGGTATAGCTGCTGGCTATGAATCCTTTGCCGAAGACGCATTCTTTACCAGAATACGGCCATCGTTGTCATTTACCTTTAGAAATGATGATGACTTTAGAGCTGACCGATTAGATAACATCACAGCGAGATATGTGAGTATCAGTAGAGATATTGGAGAGGATGCCATTGTTGAAGTAGATGAGCCAGATTATGGGGTTTTTAACTTAAGGTACACACATTCAAATCCAGGTATCATCAATTTCTCTAGGTTTAATACTGACTTTCAAATTGCAGATCGTTTTAGCAAACTCTCTGTGAATTATGAATTTAGAAAGCTCACTAAAAGCAATAGAAATATTAATCTAAGACTTTTCGCTGGTGTATTTCTAAGCAACAATACAGATCCTAATTCTGACTTTTTCAGTTTTGCATTAGACAGACCAACAGATTATTTATTCGACCTCAACTATTTGGGGCGTTCAGAGGCCGCAGGGCTATTTAGCCAGCAAATTATTATTGCCGAAGGTGGTTTTAAATCCATGCTAGACACAGCATTTGCCAATCAATGGATGACAACCGCTAATTTTAGTACTTCCATTTGGAGATATGTTCAGGCCTATGGAGATATAGGTCTGGTAAAGAACAAATTCGATTCCGCTAAGTTTGTGTACGATTCTGGCGTAAGACTAAACCTTGTAGAAGACTATTTCGAGTTGTTTTTTCCAGTCTATTCCAATCTAGGATGGGAAATTGCACAACCAAACTATGGTGAACGCATTCGCTTTATTATTACCGTAGACCCTCAAGTACTTCTGAGTCTTTTTACACGCAAGTGGTATTAGAAGATTCTTACTAAAAAGTTAAAAAATCTATTTTAATTAAATATTTAGTTGTTTTTGAAATGATTTATTGTGAATTATTCAAAATTATAACACATTCCACTATTGCACATTTTACTAAGATTTAGTAATTTCGCATGATGCAATTCTTTCATTATGAAGCCAAACCCTAACTCTAAGACAGAAATCACATTCGAAGACTTCAAAGCTGAAGTCCTTAAAGATTATAAACTAGCAGTAACAAGTCGTGAGTGCAGTTTATTAGGTCGTAGAGAAGTTTTGACCGGTAAGGCAAAATTCGGAATTTTTGGTGATGGAAAAGAAGTACCGCAAATCGCATGGGCAAAAGCTTTTGAAAACGGTGATTTTAGATCGGGTTATTACAGGGACCAAACCTTTATGATGGCCATAGGCGAATTAACCATTGAGCAGTTCTTTGCAGGTTTGTATGCCAATACAGATTTAAAAGAAGAGCCTATGTCTGCTGGTCGCCAAATGGGAGGTCATTTTGCTACGCATAGCTTAGACGAAAATGGCAATTGGAAAAATTTAACCGAGCAAAAGAATTCTAGTGCTGACATCTCCCCTACTGCAGGACAAATGCCAAGATTATTAGGATTGGCGCAAGCTTCAAAAATATACAGAAATGTCAATGGTATTGACACCACAAAATTTTCTAAAAACGGAAATGAAATTGCATGGGGAACTATTGGTAATGCCAGTACAAGTGAAGGTTTGTTTTTTGAAACCATAAATGCTGCTGGAGTATTACAAGTTCCTATGGTTATTAGCATTTGGGATGATGAATATGGTATTTCCGTACATGCCAAACATCAAACTACAAAAGAAAACATCTCAGAAATTCTTAAAGGGTTTCAACGTGAAGAGGATACCAATGGATACGAAATTTTTAGAGTAAACGGATGGAATTATCCAGAGCTTATTGACACCTATCAACGTGCAGCTCAAGTATCACGTAAGGAGCATGTTCCAGTGATGATCCACGTACAAGAGTTAACACAACCACAAGGACACTCTACATCAGGCTCACACGAACGTTATAAAAATGAAGATCGCTTGGCTTGGGAAGCAGAATACGATTGTAATGCACAAATGCGCCAATGGATGATTGCAAATAATATTGCAACGGATGAAGAGCTTTCTGCTTTAGAGAAAGACATCAAAAAAGCGGTAAGAGACGGTAAAAAAGCGGCATGGTCTGCATTTATCAATCCTATTAAATCTGAAAAGCAACACATCATAGCCTTGTTAGAAAAGGTTGCTGCCTCGAGTGCCAACGGTGTTTTTATTACCAAGCTGAAGAATGACTTAAATAGCATAGATGAACCTCTGCGAAAAGACTTATTATCTACAGCCCGTAAGGCTTTGCGATATATAGTTTCTGAAGACAGTTCAGAAAAAATTGAATTACAAAACTGGATCAATACTTATATTGAAACTATACAGCCCAAATATAGTTCGCACTTATACAGTGAATCTGAGCACAAAGCACAGCATCAAAATGAAGTCTTACCAATCTATAGCGATAATGCTAAAGACGTAGACGGTCGTGTTGTATTAAGAGATAACTTTGAAGCGATTTTTAAAACCTATCCTGAGGCGCTCATTTTTGGTGAAGATGCTGGACATATCGGTGATGTTAATCAAGGCTTGGAAGGTTTACAGGAAAAATTTGGAGAGCTGAGAGTTTCTGACACAGGCATTAGAGAAGCTACAATTCTTGGTCAAGGCATAGGTATGGCCATGCGTGGTTTAAGGCCTATTGCTGAGATTCAATACTTAGATTACATACTTTACGCGCTTCAAATTATGAGCGACGATTTAGCAACTGTTCAGTATAGAACCAAAGGTCGTCAAAAGGCACCTTTGATTGTTAGAACACGAGGCCATAGACTTGAAGGTATTTGGCATTCTGGCTCACAAATGGGTGGCATTTTAAATCTAATAAGAGGTATTCATGTTTTAGTACCTCGAAACATGACCAAAGCTGCAGGATTTTATAATACTTTGTTAGAAAGTGACGAACCTGCGTTAATTGTCGAATGCCTTAATGGTTATCGTCTCAAAGAAAAAATGCCAAGTAATATAGGCAAATTTAAAACCCCTATCGGTGTAGTTGAAACCATAAAAAGTGGTGATGACATCACTCTAGTATCGTATGGTTCTACATTAAGATTAGTCGAACAAGCTGCAAAAGAATTGTTAGAAGTGGGTATCGATGCCGAAGTCATTGACGTACAATCTTTATTGCCATTTGATCTAAATCACGATATTGTAAAAAGTGTAGCCAAAACCAATCGTGTTATGGTAATTGATGAAGATGTAAAAGGCGGAGCATCAGCTTATATTTTGGATCAAATATTAAATGGGCAAAACGCATTTCAGCATTTAGATAGTCAACCCAAAACATTAGCTGCAAAACCGCATAGACCAGCTTATGGCTCTGATGGCGATTATTTTTCTAAACCTTCGGTAGAAGATATTTTTGAAGCTGTATACGATATTATGCACGAAGCCAGCCCAATGGATTTTCCTAAACTACGCTAGGTAAATTCTAGAACACAGCTTTAAAGCCTTTCGGAAATGAAAGGCTTTTTTTATAATAAAAACTGACATAAATCATACAAACTTGTAGAGGTATCGTCTAAATTTGATAGCTATAATACATATTTTACATTTATGCTAACACAAGAGATTCTCAACACCTTTAAAAAACATGCAGACTTGGTTGCGTATTTACAAGCTCACAAAGACGAAGATCCCAAATATCAATCTGCATTAGAAAAATATAATTACGAACAAGAATTGCTTCCTCTACAGGCAGAACTTGTAGACTTTCAACGGTGGGTGCAAAAAGAGAATAAAAAAATAGCTATAATTTTTGAAGGCCGCGATGCTTCTGGCAAAGGAGGAACCATCAAACGTTTTAAAGAACATCTCAACCCAAGAGCAATGCGCATTGTTGCCTTAAACAAACCCACTGAAGTTGAGAAAAACCAGTGGTATTTTAACCGCTACATCAAAGAACTGCCCAATGCAGGTGAAATTGTGTTTTTCGATAGAAGTTGGTACAACAGAGCCGTAGTAGAACCTGTAATGGGTTTTTGCGATAAGCAACAGTATAATCGCTTTATGATTCAGGTACCAGAGTTTGAAAATATGCTCTATGAATCTGGAACACAAATTATTAAGTTTTGGTTTTCTGTTTCAAAAGACGAACAACAACGCCGTTTTGAAAAGCGATTAAACAATCCGCTTAAAAAGTGGAAATTCAGTCCTGTGGATGAAAAAGGACAAGAACTTTGGGATGATTTTACATCCTATAAAAACCAAATGTTTTCTAGAACACACAATTCATTTTCGCCTTGGGTTATCATAAAATCCAATGACAAAAAACGCGCTCGTTTAGAAAGTATAAAGTATGTATTAAGTCTGTTTGATTATGAAAATAAAGGGGTCAATTGTAAAAGCATCTTACCAGACCCAAATATTGTTCAGCGCTATTTTAGAAACACCATTCAACTCGACCAATAATGAGCCCATTAAGACATTTATCAGACAAAGAATTCAACATTATCAATACCAAAAAGGGCCTAGAGGCTTTATTAAGGCAAAAACACTTGGACCCAAAAAAAACAGTAAACAACGTAAAGTACGAAAAACGATTAGAAAAATTGCAGGAAGAAATGCTGATATTGCAGCAGTGGGTAGCAGCCAATAATAAAAAGGTGGTGATTATTTTTGAAGGTAGAGATGCAGCTGGCAAAGGTGGTGCTATACGTCGTATCATTCAACATTTGCCTCCACGTGCCATTAGAGTGGTTGCTTTGCCAAAACCAAATGAAACAGAATTGGGCCAATGGTATTTTCAGCGTTATATCAATCGTTTGCCTAATAATGGTGAAATTGTGTTTTTTGACAGAAGCTGGTACAACAGAGCTGTAGTAGAACCTGTCAATAACTTTTGTACACAAAAACAGTATGACATCTTTATGTCACAGGTAAATGAATTTGAAAAAATGATTCAAGATTCAGGTATATACTTACTGAAACTTTATTTTTCTATTACTAAAAAAGAACAAGAACGTCGCTTTAAAGACATTGTAAGCACACCATTGAAAAAATGGAAATATAGTGATGTAGATAGACGAGCTTTATCACTTTGGGACGAATATACCAAATATAAAGAGATTATGTTTGAAAAAACACAAATCAGTGCTCCTTGGAAAATTATAAAGGCCAACCGAAAAACAAGTGCGAGAATTAGAGCCTTTGAGTATATCCTAAAATCTATTCCTTACGAGACTAAGGATCTTGAAACCATTAGACCAAAAACAATGCGTTCTATTTTAAATGAGTGATACGATTAGGATTCGTTTTTATGTCTAGGTACAAAATGAGCCCTATTGATTTTTTTAAATTGCGATAAATCCTATACATTTAGGTTTTAAACCTAAATTGAATGTTTCCCAGTTTTAATCAATGGAGTTTACCGTTATTGATTTTAGTATTACAAGGGCTAATCTTTGTGATATTGCTTTTTGTTCGTTATTTTAAAAAGCGCAATATTTCAGATTTATTTTTAGGTTTAATATTGTTTCTCACCTGCTATTCCCAAACCTGTTACACCGTCGGTTTTATGGGTTGGTACAATGAGTTTAAAACAACAAAAATCAATTACTTTCTAATAAATATTGCTTATGCTTTAGCACCTTTAATTTATCTCTATGTAAAATCAATTACCCAAAGCAACTTTAAATTTAAAAGGAAATATTGGTGGTTTTTTGTACCTGCCTTTCTCTTTGTTTTATACAGATTTGGTATTTACACCTATGACGCGTTTCAACCTGGTTTCAACGAAAATCAAAACGGAATATTAAAAATTAAGCTAGATGAAGCCTATGTTCAAAATATTTCTGCATTTATAGAAACACCATTTATGCTATTGTTCTTGGCGTTTACGTTTCAATTATTTCACAATTATAGGAAGAAGATTAAACAATATTTTTCTAATATTTATAAACTAGAATTAAATTGGATCCTAACGTTTTTAATACTCTTTAGCGTTCTTTTTTTATATGGAACGGTTCAAGATATAATAGGTAGCTTCTACACAGAACTCAATTATCAACAACGTTGGTGGTTAAACTTACTTTCTGCCATTGTTACACTTTTTGTAGGTATTAAAGGTTATTTTACAGATACGTCTAAACTGAACCGTTTAGATTTCACCTTTTCGCCTAAAACTATTGGTATTCCTGAAGACGCAAGTGATTTTGAAGGAAATCAAAAATCAATTTCTGAAGGCGATATTTCAACAGTCAAAAATTTAATGGAAGTTGATAAAGTATATCTCAATCCCGAATTAAATCTTTCTGATTTAGCAAAAATGGCAAACATGTCCCGCGGACAACTTTCAGAAATTGTAAACACTGCGTTTAACAAAAACTTTAATGACTTTGTTAACACATATCGCGTAGAAGCATTCAAGGATATGCTCAAAAAAGAAAAGCATAAACAATTATCCCTTTTAGGAATTGCACAAGAATGTGGCTTTAATAGCAAAGCCACTTTTAACCGTGTATTTAAAAAACTGACGGACCACTCTCCCACCGAATATTTAAAAACACAGCTAAATTAAGACGTCTCAAATCGTATTTAGGACGTTCTCGTACGTTATAAGTCGTCTACTAAAGACTTCTATTAGAAATTTGTGTCATCGAATAATTAAACCCATTTGTTATGACACGATTAAAATCCATCTTAAAATTTATAGTTACACCAATAACTCAAAAACATTGGCTCATTGATTTCCTTTTCGCTATACCTCGTATACTTTGCGGCCTATGGCTAACCACTATGTTCGGTGCCGATAAATTCGGAATGCCATGGACTGCAGACAGCCAAAACCTTAATCTTTTCGAAGTTTCCGCTTGGTTTCCCGAAGACGTAGCTTCATACGGAGGCATTTTTGCAATGGCACCCGTTTTCTTTGCATGGATGGGAGCATTCAGTGAAGCTGTTGGAGGATTATTCCTATTGCTTGGACTAAAAACTAGAATTGCTGCTTTTTTAATTATGTGTACAATGTTGGTTGCCATATTTATGCAAAAATGGAATCAAAGCCTTTGGGGAATGCTGCCTGCACTAGGATTTCTTTGGGTAGCAATTTACAATCTATGCTTGGGATCTGGACGCTTCGGATTAGACTATTTAATCAGTAAAAAATTAAAATAAATTAATAATAACCTGTTTCCCTATTTATCGGAAACAAAATCACAAACCTTATGAAAACACTTTTTACAACCATCAGTATTTTATGTTTAGTATTAACTGCTAATGCTCAGGACACAATTAAACTTTCGGACTTTGAAAGTATAGACAATACCAATTGGAAAGGTACTTTAACCTATACCGATTACCAATCTGGCGAATTAGAAACCATAGACGCCACCATGCAATTCAAAATTGATGGCGATAAAATTAAAACTAGCGTACAGTATACTTACGAACCTAATAAGAATTATAATGGATCAGTAAAAATTAGAAAAAATGGCACTTATTTTGGAAATGAAAAAGTGGTAAGTTTTACCGAAGACAATGGAACCAAGGTTTTAGTAACAACTTACAGAGGCAAGGACGATGACAGAAAAGCGGATATGTACATAACACATACGCTAACCGATACTACATATGTAGTATCTAAAGAGGTGGTTTATTTGGATACCAAAGAACGATTAACCAGAAACACGTATAACTATACTAAAATTCAGTAACTATGAAGTTTTTAAGACTTACAATAATCGTTGTAGCTGTGATAACCCAAAGTTGTGTTCAAGAAACACACACAAAAACAATAACCTTTAAAGTCGATATGACTACTGTAGAAAATCCTAAAAATGTTGGTGTAAGAGGTAGTTTTACATCCAATCCTTGGAATGATACTGCGCCTTTAACTGATGAGGATAATGACGGTATTTATGAGGGCACGTTTTCGCAAAAAACGGCGATCAATAAAGTGGAGTTTAAATTTGTAAACAATAATTCGGATTATGAACTTACAGATTTAAAGAATAGAGTTATAGAGTTTGAGTACAAACCAGAAATCATTACCTATAAAGCGGTGTTTAACGATTCAAACTTCGTTAAAACCATTAAAGATTGAACATCTAATCAGTTATTAAAAGCACTTACTAAACTAAGTGCTTTTTTTATATCTTTAAGTCAAACTTAAAGTATGCTGACAAAATCAGATAAATCGCAATTACGAAGCATCATCTTTCGTCACCTAGATGGTATAGCAACAGCAACTTCAGCTTATGCGCTTCATAAAAAAGAGGTTTTAAGCTATATTTTGGAAAAAGATAAAATCTCTGTGAAAGATTTATCAGATCAGTTCAATGCTAACGATGGCTATCTTAATGTTGCACTCCGTGTTTTAAGCTCTCAAGGCTGGTTAGAACAACATTTAGACAATGTAACAAATACCGTTATATATTGTACCAATACCAATACAAAAAAAGCATTTGGTCTTATTCCGTTGTATGAAGATGCCGTTAACTTATTAAAATACTCGGACCGATTTGCTAACGATAAAATGATTAGTGCTGATGCTTTCATCGTTTTAGAGCGTATATTTAAAAAGTTTGAAATTAATTTTGGGCTAGATGTTTCTAATGAAAGCTCAATAGAATATCAGGTATTAAAACATATTGAAGGTGTCATAGCCGGCCCAATCATTGTATTGCTTGGTGTTAACGGTTTATTCCATAAATACTTCATGGAGGCGTCATTCACTGCCGAAGAATATCATAAAGATCCCGAAAGTTTTAAAAAGATCCTCAACTTTTTTGCACACTTAGGATGGTTTAAGAAAAAAAGAAACACTTATCAGTTTACAGACAAAGGTCTCTTTTTTGCCAAGCGTGCCAGTGCATATGGTGTAACGGTATCTTACATCCCAACGTTTTTACAATTAGACGAGCTCATTTTTGGTGACCCATTAGTTTTAAAAACGGCATCGCCAAACGAAACTGAAAAACACGTACACCGCGAAATGAATGTTTGGGGAAGCGGAGGTGCACACGCAACCTATTTTAAAGTAATCGATAAGGTAATTATTGATTTATTTAACCGACCAATAGATGAGCAACCCAAAGGTATCTTAGATATGGGCTGTGGCAACGGAGCTTTTATTGAACATATATTTAATGTTATAGACCAACAAACACTCAGAGGAAAACTTCTTGATGAACATCCACTATTTTTAGTTGGTGCAGATTTTAACAAAGCTGCGTTGAAAGTTACAAGAGCTAATCTTATAAAAGCAGATATTTGGGCAAAAGTTATTTGGGGAGATATTGGTAGGCCAGATTTATTAGCTTCAGATTTAAAAGAAGATTATAATATAGAATTACAAGATTTATTAAATGTACGCACATTTTTAGATCATAATCGTATTTGGGAAGCTCCAAAAAACAACTATGATTTTGTAAGTGAATCGTCTGGCGCTTATGCTTCAAAAGGAAAGCGTTTAAGCAACAATGATGTTGAAGCGTCATTACTGGAGCATCTAAAAAAATGGAAGCCTTATGTTGAAAAATTTGGATTACTCATTATAGAATTACATACTATAAGTCCAGAATTGACTTCCAAAAATTTAGGAAAAACAGCTGCAACAGCTTACGATGCCACGCATGGTTACAGCGATCAGTATATTTTAGAGGTTGGTGTATTCAGAAAAACAGCAGAAAAAGCAGGCTTAAAACCCGACGATAATCATTTTGCAAAATTCCCAGATAGTGATTTGGCTACCGTAAGCATTAATCTTTTAAAAGGAACAAACTAATGTCTCAAAACACCAGTGAAGAAAAGAAAGCACTAATTACGAGAGATTGGTTAGCTATAGAACGCACCAAATTGGCTAACGAGCGTACATTTCTAGCTTATTTCAGAACATTCTTGGTTATCCTGGGGACTGGCGTCACCATACTTAAACTCGAATTCTTTTCAGACCTAAAATCTTACGGAGTTATACTCATTATCGCCTCTGCCATAATACTTCTTATTGGTATTTACAGATTGTTCAGAGTTAAAAAAACGATAAGAAAACACTATTGACCTCAATGGAATTATTTCATAAATAAAACCACGCATACATATCTTAATTAGGTTCATGTTTTTTGTTTCGAAATTTCTACGACAAATTGTTTAGCATGAGTTGCATCTTGTTTGTCGAAATTAATTGTAATACCGATGGATTATAAAGTGTTTTGTTATAACTTTTAAAACAAATAAATTATGAAAACAAAGGGAATCATTTTAATTTTGGCTTTTATATTCTTTAGCTCGTGTATTGTAAAATCACTTCAACCATTTTACACAAAGGATAGCTTAAGCTTTAATGAAAAATTAGTAGGTAATTGGGTAGACCATGAGAAAGGTGAATGGACAGTTGAATCCATTAAGACTAAATTTGAAGACGATAAAAAACAAGGTATAGAGATATCTAAAGAAGAATTAGCTTTCTTAGAAACCTATGAAGAAGGCTATTATATCGAATACCTTAGCAAAGAAAAAAAAGCAGGTTTTATTGCGATGCCTTTTAAAATTAAACAGCATTATTTTCTAGATTTTATACCCATAGAGATTGAAGATGAAGAAATTAATAGTTTAGCAGCCCAGCACCTCCTAAAAACGCATTCGGTGGCCAAACTAAATATAAATTCCGATAAGGACATAACATTTTCATGGCTTAGCGAAGAACGAATTAAAGATTTGTTTAATGGGGAAAAAATACGTCTAAAGCATGAGAAAATAGGCTTTCAAGAAGATTTATTACTTACTGCGTCTTCCGAAGAGTTGTATGCATTTTTAACCCAATATACAGAAGCAGATTTATTTAAAAAATACGACGAAAAAGATCGCAAATGGAAATCATCTGATAAATTACATTTAACAAAAACGAATGCAAAACCTTAATATAAATTCACTTATAAAAAAAGCAAATTACCACAGACCACTTATATTCAATAGTGTGCTGTGGTTTTTGGCTTTTGTAATATTGCTGTTTATATTCTCAAAAGGGAAAGCTCCAATCACAGTAGATTATATTTATACTGTTGCAGTTTTAATTATCCTTGCTATACCTGTATGTATCAATTTCTATGTCTTAATCCCTAAATTTCTAAAGCAAGAAAAGTATGTCCTATACATTCTTTATTTTGTTGTAAACCTTTTAATCTTTGTTTTATTGAGCAATTGGCTTTTAAAACCTACATTAAATATTCTCTTTCCGGATTATTTTTTCATCTCCTATCTTTCTAAATCGAATATGTTTTCCGTTTTTGCCATATTTTTAGTGACTACAACGTTACTAAAACTAGCGGAAGATTGGTTCTATTTCAACACCAATGAAAACAAACTATTACGCCTTAAGAATCAGCAGATTGAAACACAGTTATCTACCTTAAGAGCTCAAATAAATCCGCATTTTTTATTTAATTCCTTAAACGTCATCTATGCTTTGGCTTTAGAACAGAAAGAAGATACAAAAACAGCAATTGTACAACTTTCAGATATTTTAAGGTATGTTATTTACGACTCCGATACTGAAAGTGTTACTATAAAAGAAGAAGTAACTTTGTTGAAAAACTATATTGCGTTTCAAAACCATCGTATCGAAACACCAAATACTACTAATTTCGAAATCGATATTGAAAATGAGCAGTTCAAAATATACCCAATGCTTTTGTTGCCACTATTAGAAAACAGTTATAAACATGGTGTCATTGCCAATGAAACACTGATACCAATACAATTAAAACTGATCCAGCATGGCAATAATTTTGAATTTAAAATCTCTAATGCCAATCTGAATATTAAAAACAAGATTGAAGATAAACACTCTGGCATCGGATTGGAAAATCTCAAAAACAATTTAAATTTAATATATCCCAATCAGCATCGTTTTGAGGTTAAAACCTCTAAAGATATATTTCAAGTAACACTCCATATAACCAATGAAGCTTAAAGCTCCCATAAAATGCCTAATCATTGATGATGAACTCTCTTCCCAAAGAGTTCTTCAGCACTTTATAAAAGAAACTGAAATTCTTCACTTAAAAGCAACTTGTAACAATACTGCCGAAGCCTTTAAATATTTACAGCTCAATGAAGGTGTGGATTTGTTGTTTTTAGATATTAATATGCCCAAACAATCTGGTTTAGATTTTTATAAAACACTTAAAAATGCACCGCAAGTAATTTTCACGACTGCTTATCCTCAATATGCAGTGGACGGATTTGAGGTTAATGCAACAGATTATTTATTAAAACCCATAGCATACGAACGCTTTCTTATTGCCGTCAATAAAGTTTTAAATTCCATTAATGTTCCTCAAAACAAAGAAGAGTTTATTGTGCTAAAGGAGAATAAAGCTTTGCATAAAGTCTTTTTTAATGATATTCAGTATATAGAAGCTTTTGGCGATTATGTTAAAGTACATACCAGATCTAAAACAATTACAACGCACAGTACCTTTTCTAAACTTATGGCAAGTTTACCCAATTATTTTTTACGCACGCACAAATCCTTTAGCGTTAACCTTAATAAAATGAACCATCTCTCAGGTAATCAAATTACCATAGACAATCACGTCATTCCTATAGGGCAAACTTTTAAGCAAACTGTTTTAAAAGCCTTAAATTTGTAATCTATGAAAATAGAATCGATAGTCACCATAAAAAAAGAACTTCAGCATTTACCAAAAGAAGACTTGCTCCAACTCTGTTTAAGACTAGGGAAATTCAAAAAAGAAAACAAAGCACTTCTCACCTATTTACTATTCGAAGCCCATGATGAGGATGGTTATATAGCAAGTGTAAAAACAACTCTAGATGATTTATTTGAAGGAATGAACACGGATAGTTATTTCTACATGAAAAAGACGATTAGAAAAATTCTAAGACAAATAAGAACCTATAGTCGTTATTCCTTAAAGAAAACGACAGAGGTAGAACTCCTACTCTATTTCTGTGAACGCTTAAACGACCTTAAACCCTCTATTCACAGAAATAGAACACTGAGTAACTTATATGAACGTCAGATCATATCTCTAAGAAAGAAGATCAGTGTGCTCCATGAAGATTTACAATACGATTATAATTTGCAATTAGAAGAACTGAAGTAGTTTTTCATTATGCTATATTTGCCCAAATCACTGCAAAAACTTTTTAATAATGAACAAGGCCTCGCTTACCAACCTATTACGCAGATTAAAACTATTCTATGTAATGGATTGGTTGCGTTTTTATTATCAAAGGTTTAAAAACAGGGCGACAAATTCTGCTTTTAAAAAAAAATATCCTGAAGTCAAGCTCCCACCAGATTACCTTATGTACGAGTCATTTCAGATAAATTATGACAAATACTACAATGGTGGACTTAGTATGGCAGAATGGCTTACGAATCATTTAAAGAAGCATACCGAGTTAAATAATAAAAATATTCTGGATTGGGGCTGTGGACCTGGTAGAATTATAAGACACATGCCAACGGTAATTAATAATAATTGTAATTTTTTTGCCACAGATTATAATGAAAAATCCATAGATTGTGCGCTAAAAATTTACCAAAGATCACATTCAATAACAATAAGCTCAAAGCACATCTTCCCTACGATAATAATTCAATGGATGTAATCTATGGGATTTCAATTTTCACACACCTTTCTGAGCAAATGCATTATGAGTGGTTTAATGAGCTACACCGTGTTTTAAAACCAGATGGCATTTTATTATTGTCCATGCATGGAGATAATTATAAGATAAAATTATCTGAAGCAGAAATCAAAACCTACAATCAAGGAAAACTTGTGGTTAGAGGACAAGTAAAGGAAGGCCATCGTACGTTTGCCGCTTTTCATCCAAAACCATTTATGGAAAACTTGTTTAAGGATGTTGATATTTTAGAACACATCATTCAAACGTCTAGAAATAAAAATTGGGTTCCTCAGGATATATGGATTGTTAGAAAGAAAAAACCGAACATTCTATAAAACTTGATATTTATCATAGTATTTATCAGTACTAATTTAGAACTTTAAGAACATTCTAAATTATCGTGTTATGAGAGTTTATTCAATTATTTCTGGTTTTTTATTTCTATTACTTTTTAACTGTGCGGCAACAAGCGAAGTCGTATACGACTATAACTTAAATATTAATTTTAATCAATACGATACCTATGTACTGTGCATAGAAGATTTTACTGTTCAGCATCTAGATAATCCCAAAATTGACAATGAAAGTACAAGACAATTAATAGCCGATGCCGTAGCAATAGAAATGGAAAACAAAGCACACCGTACAAATGTTTTTGAACCACAATTGCAAGCAGGTTTTAGAATACTCATAAATGAAGAAAAGGTGCAGTTTAAAAACTGTGAGCATTCTAAAGAATTGGAATATTGGGAAAATTGTAAATTACACGAGGAAACGTATGAGCAAGAATCCTTAATTGTTTATGTAGCAGATTTTCAAACAAGTAAAGTACTGTGGCATGCTTCAATATTATGTGATTTAAGTAAATCTAAAAAGCAACTAAAGCCTTATATAGATGGGTTGGTCAAAGATTTATTTGCAACCTATCCAAAAACACAGGTTGGAAGAAATCCAGATGACAAAAAAGAGATTTAACCTCTTTGCTTTTTGGCTTTTTTACTTCCTTCGTACATTTCATACTTTACTAAACGTGACTCTAGTTTGGCATTAAACACTTTTATTTTTCGAGAGGGTCGCAAACCAATAAATTTCAAAGCTTCTAGATTAGATGTTATTAACCAAGCATCAGTATTAGGATAGCCATGCTTAAGCGTGGTTCCTATGTTACCGTAAAACTCTTCAACATTCAAGTTTTCCAAACGTTCCCCATAAGGTGGATTAAAAACCATATGTAGCTTATGTTCTCCAGCCTTTTGGGTCTTAAAGAAATCTTCATGTTGAATATGGATAAACTCATCTAAATGTGCATTCTTTATATTCTCTTTAGCTTTTCTTATGGCAGATGGTGATTTGTCGTAACCAATAATTTTGTGATGAAAATCTCTGGTTTTCTTCAATAAGGATTCTTCAATTTTTTCAAATAAATCTACGTCCCAATCTTCCCAACGCTCAAAAGCAAATTCCTTTCGCATCAAATTTGGAGGTATATTACACGCAATCATGGCCGCTTCTGCCAATATAGTTCCACTACCACACATAGGATCCATAAAATCGGTTTGCCCATCCCAACCGCTCATCATAATTAATCCAGCTGCAAGCACTTCATTTATCGGGGCAATATTGGTTGCCGTTTTATAGCCTCTTCTATGTAAAGATTCCCCAGAAGTATCTAAAGAAATCGTGCAACGTTGTCTATCAATGTGTACATTGATTTTTAAATCCGGAAAACGTAAATCCACATTGGGTCTAGTGCCGCCGTTTTCTCGAAATCGATCTACAATGGCATCCTTGGTCTTTAATGCTGTGTATTGCGAATGTGTAAACACACTATGGTGAACCGTTGCATCTACGGCCAAGGAACCTGTGGGTTTTAAATAATTCTCCCACTTTATATTTTTAACACTTCTGTATAAATCCTCTTCTCTAGCTACTCTAAAGGACTTAATGGGTTTAAGAATTTTTATAGCCGTTCTCAGTCCCATATTAACCTTGTACATAAAACCTTTGTCCCCAACAAAACTCACATTGCGAACGCCTTTCTCAACATCCATTGCACCAAGTTGTGTCAATTCTTTTGCTAAAATATCTTCAAAGCCAAATAAGGTTTTGGCTACCATCTTGAAATTTTCGTTCATGTACTTCGTCAAATAGAATGCAAATTTACACTATTTTTGCACGACAGTTAATATTATGGCTAAATCAACAAAACAATGGTACGCTTCATGGTTTAACACGCCATATTACCATATCCTATACAAAGACAGGGATTATTCTGAGGCGCAAGGCTTTATGGATAACCTTACCAATTACCTTAACATTCCTGAAGATGGTAAAATACTAGATTTGGCGTGTGGTAAGGGAAGACACTCCATCTACCTTAACACGCTTGGTTTTAATGTTACTGGCGTAGATTTATCCGAACAAAGTATAAAACATGCCCGTCAATACGAAAATGATACACTTAAGTTTGATGTGCACGATATGACCAAACCCTATCCTGATACTTTTGATGCTGTATTTAACCTCTTTACGAGTTTTGGGTATTTTGAAGATGAAAATTGTAATCTCGAAACTATAAAATCTATCAAAGCCGAATTAAATGAATTTGGTTTTGGTGTTATCGATTTTATGAACACAAACTATGTTATTGAAAATTTAGTAGAGGAAGATATAAAAACGGTTGAGGGCATAAGTTTTCATCAAAAAAGAAGCCTCAAAGATGGTTATATTACTAAAGATATTACTTTTGAAGCGGATGATGAACAGTATCAGTTTCAAGAACGTGTTAAGGCATTTACTTTAGAAGATTTTGAAGTCTTGTTTAAAAAAGCCGGAGTCCATTTATTGGATGTTTTTGGTGACTACAAATTACGAAAATACCATCACAAAACATCTGAACGCTTGATTATGATTTTTAAATAGGTATGCATGAATAAATATCTATTCCCTATATATGCAATAATCATTGGGGTTATTATTGCCCTGATAACCAAAAAGCAAAAGGCAATTGGAACAAAGCTTTTATTGTCGTTTAGTGGTGCATTTTTACTGGCATTAACACTATTTGATTTATTGCCTGAAGTTTACCAACACCTCGAAGCCAAACAAACCGGGCTTTTTATAATGTGTGGAATTCTGTTACAGATTATTTTAGAGTTTTTTTCAAAAGGTGCAGAACATGGCCATGTACATATTCACAAGGAAGATAATAAATTCCCTTGGCTGCTCTTTATAAGCCTTTGTATTCATAGTTTTTTAGAAGGCTTTCCAATTCATCAACATAATGATATGGTGTATGGTGTTTTAATTCATAAAATTCCTATTGCAGCCTTGCTCACCTCGTTCTTATTGCAATCTAAACATATGAAAGAACAGGCTATCAGCTTTATACTTATTTTTGCAGCCATGACACCAATAGGTACATTAGTGTCTAACACAACATCTATAGCTCCTGTTTATCTCAATAGTATTAATGCTCTGGTTATAGGTATCTTTTTACATATTTCTACAACTATTTTATTTGAGGCCAGTGAAGGTCATAAATTTAATCTCTCAAAATTGGTTGCAATTTGTTTGGGAGTCTTTATTGCTTATTTCATATAGAACTAGCATAAGAACAAAGCAAAGTATATACACAACAATCTTCATAGTAATTTCTAAAATAAAGAATATCTAATTTATTAGGTACAAACTGAAGCAGTATCAATCAAAACAAGATTGACATTTACCTTGAATTAAAATATGGGATGCCACCACTTGTCTATTGGGAATTTCGGGAATATGAACATCGACTGATAAACAATCAACTTTACCGCAATTTATACACTGAAAATGCGGATGTGCATCTGAGTGTTTTGAGTGTGTGCATCCATTACATTTTGCATACCACTTAATGCCATCTTTACCCAGAAAAGAATGCAAAACACCATCATCTTCAAGTTTACCTAAAACACGATATACCGTAGTTTTATTTAATTTACAATCAAGACGTTTTATTAATTCTTTAGCAGATATAGCACTTGTATCATTGTTGAATTCGGCAAGTAAAACTTCAACGGATTGCGTCTTTCTTATTATTCCCATGTAACAAATTTATTACAACTCAGTTGCAATTACAAATTAATTATTATTTTTGCAACTCAGTTGCATTAATGTAGATTGTAAAATGAAAATAGCACTACAAAAACCAGATACCTTTGGCGCATTGGCAAGCACACTCTGTATTATTCATTGTGTAGTTACACCGTTTATTTTTATTGCACATACTTGTGCAGCAGGTGGTTGTGAAGCGGCACCAGTTTGGTGGAAAAGTTTAGATTATATTTTCTTGATTGTCTCTTTTTTTGCAGTAGAGCGCTCAGCTAAAAACACATCAAAAAACTTTATGAAGCCAGCCTTATGGGTAAGTTGGTTTTTACTTTTTGCCCTAATCATAAATGAGAAGTTACATTGGTTACCCTTACCAGAAACTATGTTGTACATTACTGCCATTTCTCTTGCAGCACTACATATTTACAACTTAAAATATTGCCAATGTAAAAATGATAAATGTTGTACTATAGATGAATAAAAATAAAATTGAAACAATAGGAGACAATCATATTTCAACAAGCGTAGAAACACCTATACTTGCCAATGCGTTCGAGAAATCTGATGAGAAAAAGATTGAAAATATACAACACCATTTTAGTAAAATAATGGAAGAACTCGGTCTTGATTTATCTGACGATAGTTTGTCAGGTACACCATATCGGTTCGCCAAGATGTATGTAAAGGAACTTTTTTACGGATTAAATCCTAAAAATAAACCAAAATTGTCTGTATTTGAAAATAAATATGGATACAAGAAAATGTTAGTAGAACAGAACATCACTATTGATTCTTCTTGCGAACATCACTTTCTGCCCATAACTGGTTATGCCCACATTGCCTATATACCAAGAGAAAAGGTAATTGGACTCTCAAAAATTAATAGATTGGTAGATTACTATTCGCACCGTCCCCAAGTTCAAGAACGGTTATCGCTTCAAATCCTCAGAGATTTGCAAAATGCACTAGAAACAGATGATGTTATTGTTATGATTTGCGCAAAACACCTATGTGTTTCTTCTAGAGGCATAAAGGACAAAAGTAGTTTTACTACAACATTAGAATATGGCGGCTGTTTTGAAAACGAAAAAACAAGACAAGATTTCTTAAAGATAATTGACAATGCCATGTTATAACATTTGGTCAACAGTTTAATTGAAAATCAATCAAAGTAACGTATTATTGTATTTAGAATTCAATAATAGTTTAATGTTCTCTAAAGAAGAAAGCCGAAAATTACGTCAAGAATTCTGGACTAGTTTTGGAAAGTCTTTTCCAAGAAAGTGGCTACTATATAATACCAAAATCAAAGGACTCTCCTTTAAATTTCATTTCGATACCAAATCAGCATTAATTGCCTTAGACCTAGAAGATAATTTAGAAAATCGTATTAACTGCTGGGAAAAATTAATCGCTCTAAAAGGCATTTTGCTTAGTGAATATCTGCCTAATGCTATTTACGAAGAGACATATTATTTAGAGAATGGCAAAGAAATCTCTCGCATCTATTTACCTTTAGAACAAAAAGTCTCTATCCATAATAAAAATACTTGGCGGGATGTAATGGAATTCTTTAGTACAAATATGATTTTGCTTGAAGCATTTTTTGAGGAATATAAGGACATAATAAAAATTTAATTTTGATGAATTCCATAGAACGTATAATAACTAAACTCCACCTTAAACCACATCCCGAAGGTGGCTATTTTAAAGAAACCTACAGAAGTACTGGAATTATAAATGCAGATAGCTTAGAAGCCAGCTATAATGGAGAACGTAATTATTCAACTTGTATCTATTTTTTATTGACATCAGATAATTTTTCTGCATTACATAGAATAAAACAAGATGAAATTTGGCATTTTTATGATGGTTCACCTATACGATTACATATGATAACGGAAGCAGGAAAACATACAGAACATATAATTGGAAAAGATCTCAGTAAAGGAGAACTTCCTCAATTTGTGGTACCAGGTGGTTGTTGGTTTGCTGCAGAAGTTGTAGAAGATGATACATTTTCTCTAGTTGGTTGTACCGTATCACCAGGTTTTAGCTTTGAGGACTTTGAACTTAAGTCCAAAAAAGAGCTTACAGGTCTGTTTCCACATTTACAAGATGTAATTTCTAAATTGACACATCACTAAACAATAAATATGTCAAAGATTTCAAAAGCTTATCAGGTATTCAACTTCATGTTATTTTAGGGTAACGTAAGCTATAAGAATTAAATAACATGCCAAAATATCATAAAGAAATGGCAAATAGCGCCAGCTAAAACAAACACATGCCAAATCACATGATTGTAAGGTATCCTTTCAATAGCATAAAACACAATTCCGACGGTGTAAAACAGCCCGCCTGCAAATAACCAAAAAACGCCATCTGTACCCAAGGCTTCGGCAGTGTTGGAATAGTCAAAAACAATTAGCCAGCCCATTACCAAATAGAGCAGTGTAGAAAAGAGTTCGAATTTACCAGTGAAAAAAAGTTTTAAAATCACACCAAAAGCTGCAATTCCCCAGACCGTCCAAAATAAATGCCAGCCTAAACTATCTCTGAGTAAAATCAATAAAACCGGAGTATATGTACCCGCAATGAGTAGATAAATGCTCACATGGTCAATAATTCTAAAATAGTGCTTGCGCTTCTGTCCTTTCACAGCATGATACAATGTTGAAGCTAAAAACAGGGTAATGATCGAAATTCCGTAAACTATAACACTAAACAAACTCCATGGTTTAGCTACGTCAGCAAATACAATAAGTAAAACCAAAGCTGCAATACCTAGAGCAGCACCAATGCCATGCGACCAAGCATTGAGTTGCTCTTCAAATTGAGTTTGTACACGCATCTATTGTTTAGAATTAATATGAGGCTTAATTTTTGAACCAGCTTTTGGCTTTGGCCTAGACCATTTATTTACACATGCATAGAAATCAATTTTAAATGCTGCGTTTTGCCGTACCAACTGCTCATTCTGAAAAGCGCGTTGTAAAATATCCTCTATCAAATAATCTTCTTCTTCTTCGATTGGACTATACTCTTTTTTTAAGGAAATATCAAACAAGTTGGCCGTACTATTGAACCAAAAGGCTCTCCAACCATTCCTTAATTCCTTAATAAGTTCAAAAGTTGTCTTACCGGTTTGCCTATGAATAAGTTTAACTAAAATCTGCCCTTCGGTTTTTGTTAATTTTTTTAATTCCGCAGAAAACTCATCTTCAATATATTTCTGAATCACTTTGGCATATTTCTTCTTTTCGCGTCTGCGCTTTAGCTTATCTAAACGTTCTTGCAAAGCTTCTAAGCGTTCTGCAGCAAGCTTTGCATAAGGATAGACTTTTAAGGTCTTACGTCTTAAAACAATATATCTAATTCTTGCTTTCCTATCTTCAAAACTTAAATTGGGTAACATTAAAACCTCATCGAGCTCAATTTCAGTAACAGGTATAGAATCACCCTCAATAATCATATAGTGTACCTGGGTAGAATCTTGCTCCACAGGATTTTCTTGGGCAAAAACCAAAGTAGAAAACAACAGCAATATGTATGTAATATGTCTCATGGGTAATGTCACTTCCAAAATCGTTCCAAAGAACGATTCATTACATTTTCAAAATTAAGAATTAATACAAGCACTAACCCTGAATTCGTATTAATATTATTATTTTTAAGGAAAATTTTTATAAATGGCAAAAAAGCAATTATTCACAAAAAAGTCAATGGACTTTTTAGAAAAATATTTAAATAATGCCTCTCCAACAGGCTATGAATGGGAAGGGCAAAAACTATGGATGGACTACCTAAAACCATATGTAGATGATTTTATTACGGATACTTATGGTTCTGCCGTGGCGGTTATAAATCCTAAAGCAAAATACAAAGTCGTTATAGAAGGGCATGCTGATGAAATTTCGTGGTATGTCAACTATATTTCGGACAAAGGTTTGCTGTATGTTATTAGAAATGGTGGAAGCGACCACCAAATTGCACCAAGTAAAATCGTAAATATCCATACAAAAAACGGTATTGTAAAGGGTGTTTTTGGTTGGCCAGCTATACATACCCGAAACAAGTCGAAGGAAGAACCACCAAAACCAGATAATATCTGTATTGATATAGGTGCAAAGGATAAAGAGGAAGTTGAAAAAATGGGAGTTCATGTGGGCTGTGTCATTACTTACCCTGATGAGTTTCATATTCTCAATAAAGACAAGTTTGTTTGCAGAGCTCTAGATAATCGAATGGGAGGCTTTATGATTGCCGAAGTCGCTCGACTACTACACGAGAACAAAAAGAAACTACCTTTTGGTCTTTATATAACAAATTCCGTTCAGGAAGAAATAGGGTTACGTGGTGCTGAGATGATTACAGAAACCATTAAACCTAATGTTGCTATAGTAACGGATGTAACTCACGATACTACGACTCCGATGATAGATCCCAAAAAGCAGGGCTTGGCTAAAATTGGTGATGGACCAGTAGTCGCATACGCGCCTGCGGTACAACAAAAACTTAGAGACTTAATTACAGATACAGCCGAAGAGAAAAAAATACCGTTTCAACGTGCCGCACTTTCTAGAGCCACAGGAACAGACACAGATGCATTTGCCTATAGTAATGGTGGTGTTGCTTCTGCCCTAATTTCTTTGCCGCTGCGTTATATGCACACCACTGTAGAAATGGTTCATAAAAGTGATGTTGAAAATGTAATAAAGCTAATTTATGAAACACTTTTAAAAATTAAGGATGGAGAAACGTTTAGTTATTTTGAATAAAATGAAAGATCTTATTGAAAATATATGTTTTAGAATCTTCAATTCCCTCTAAATGACAAAATAGCGTCTTCAATTTTTCTTTATGGATGAATATATTGACATTGTTGACAATAAAGGCAAGCCAACGGGCAAAACGGCTTTAAAATCCGAAGCACATAAAAACGGTTGGTATCACAATACAATTCATTTATGGCTATATACCAAACAAGGTGAAGTCTTGTTACAACAACGTTCACGTAAAAAAGCGATTCACCCCTTACTTTGGGATGTATCTGCTGCAGGACATATTGATGCAGGCGAGACGTTTTTAGAAGCAGCAATAAGAGAAACGAAAGAGGAAATTGGATTAGAACTACAGCCTAAAGATTTAATAAAAATTGGTGTTGAGTTTCATGAAACCAACTATGCAAATGGTGCAATTAAAGATAATGAATTTCATCAGGTGTATATTGCTGAATTAAAGACTGAACTAAAAAACCTCACACCCCAAAAAGATGAAGTTGAAGCTTTAAAACTTGTATCTTTTAAAACGTTTGAAGACTTATTAGCTCAGAGTGAAACCAATAATCATTTCATTCCAACAAATAAATCGTATTACTACTTTGTAATTAAGACCATTAAAGAAAAACTCAACATATGAATTTATTGCTCATGGCAGTTGCGCCGGTAATGGTCATTATCGTTTATATCTATTTTCAAGATAAATATGAAAAAGAACCTATTGGTCTGCTTTTAGCTAGTTTTCTTTTTGGAGCCATAGTTAGTATTATAATTGTAACTGTGCTGTATTTATTTACAGGGAGATTCATTCCCATTACTGATGAGTTTAGTGTATGGCAACAGTTTATCCAAGCATTTATAGTGGTGGCACTATCGGAAGAATTTAGTAAATATGTTATCGTAAAATATTTTAACCAGCCTAAGAAAGCTTTCAATGAGCCCTACGATGGTATTATCTATGCCGTTATGGTCTCCATGGGGTTTGCGTGTACCGAAAACATTATGTATGTACTCGAAGGAGGTTACCAAACGGCTGTTCTAAGAGCTTTTACCGCTGTACCGGCACATGCCACATTCGGGATATTAATGGGATATTATATGGGTAAGGCCAAGTTTTCTAAAAATAGGTTTCAACTAAATATGGCTGGTTTGTTTTTAGCAGTACTCTTCCATGGTGCATACGATTTCTTTTTATTTATAAGATTTATACCAGGTATATCTATTGGAGCTTTTATATCTTTGATTGTTGGTATTGTCCTTTCAAAAAAAGCGATACGACGACATCAGGAAAATTCAACATTTAAAACATAAAAACAGAATATTAAACATGATTTAGTTCATGTTTTAAAACCCTTTTAATGTATAAATTTACACTTTAAAATCGCTACTATGTATAAAATAAAAGTGAATGCCTCTCATCAATTTGACATTTCAAAAAAAGATGCTGAAGCTGTAGATTGTATAAAAACTTCGGAGAATACATTTCACATTCTACAAGACAATAAATCTGTAAAAGCTTCCATTTTAAATTCAGATTTTAACAACAAACTCTATACTGTTAAGGTTAACAACAACACTTATGAGGTTAACATTAACGATGCACTAGATCAGCAAATAGAAGCTTTAGGGTTTGAAATTGGTGCCTCTAAAAAAGTAAATGAGATCAAAGCACCAATGCCAGGGCTGATATTAGAAATCAACGTTGAGGAGGGCCAAAGTGTAAATGAGGACGATGCCCTATTAATTCTCGAAGCGATGAAAATGGAGAATGTCATTAACTCACCTAGAGATGGTGTTATAAAGTCACTCAGTGTAAAGCAAGGCGAGACAGTCGAAAAAAATTCACTCCTAATAGAATTTGAATAACATGAAAAAAATATTAATTGCCAATAGAGGTGAAATTGCTATCCGTGTTATGCGTACAGCAAAAAAAATGGGTATTAAAACTGTTGCTGTTTTTTCTGAAGCAGACAGAAACACACTTCATGTAAAGTATGCAGATGAAGCTGTTTGTATTGGTCCAGCACCATCAAATCAATCTTATTTAAGAGGAGATAAAATTATAGAGGTTGCAAAATCGCTAGATGTAGATGGTATCCATCCAGGTTATGGTTTCTTAAGTGAGAATGCAGATTTTGCACAATTATGCGAAAAGAACGATGTTATTTTCATTGGTCCACGTTCTAAAGCCATAAAAATGATGGGTGATAAATTGGCTGCAAAAGATGCAGTTAAAGATTACGACATACCAATGGTACCCGGCGTTGACCATGCGGTTACCGATCCTAAAGAAGCCGTACAGATTGCCAGAGACATCGGATTACCAATTCTTATAAAAGCTGCAGCTGGTGGTGGCGGAAAAGGTATGCGTGTGGTAGAAAAGGAAAAAGATATAGAAAGCCAGATGAAACGAGCTATCAGTGAGGCTACATCCGCTTTTGGAGATGGTTCGGTCTTTGTTGAAAAATATGTGACTTCCCCTAGACACATCGAAATTCAGGTTATGGCCGATAATCATGGTAATATTATACATTTCTTTGAACGCGAATGCTCTGTACAAAGACGCCACCAGAAGGTAGTTGAAGAAGCACCTTCATCAGTTTTATCTCCAGAGTTAAGAGAGAGAATGGGGCAAGCTGCAATTAATGTAGCACGCTCTTGTGACTATGTAGGTGCTGGCACTGTAGAGTTTTTATTGGATGCAGATCATAATTTCTACTTTCTCGAAATGAACACACGATTACAGGTAGAGCATCCCGTATCTGAATGGATTTCTGGTGTAGATTTAGTGGAACTTCAAATTAAAGTGGCGCGTGGTGAAGCTTTGGATATTAAACAAGAGGATTTAAAAATCAATGGTCACGCATTGGAGCTTCGTGTGTATGCCGAAGATCCGATGAATGACTTTTTACCTAGTGTTGGTAATCTAGAAGTATATCAGCTTCCAGAGGGTGAAAATATACGTGTCGATAACGGTTTTGAGGAAGGCATGGATATTCCTATTTATTATGATCCAATGCTTTCTAAATTAATTACTTATGGTAATACACGTGAAGAAGCCATTGAGTTGATGATAAAAGCCATTGACAATTATCACGTTAAAGGTGTGCAAACAACTTTACCTTTTGGGCGATTTGTCTGTCAACATGATGCCTTTAGAAGTGGTAATTTTGATACACATTTTGTAAAAAAGTACTACTCGCCTAGTCTTTTAGAAGAACAGCATAAAAATGAAGCTGAAATAGCTGCTAAAATTGCGTTAAAGCAATATTTAGAGGATCAAAAAATATTACGCTTACCAAGCCAATCGTAATTAAAAATTAAAAAATGTAATCATATTACAAAATAGATTCTGAATTTGATTCAGAATGACAAACAATAAGCATATGGATTCAAAAATAAAAACACTTAACAATAAGCTTTCGCAGGCAAAACTTGGTGGCGGCCAAGCCAGAATAGATAAGCAACACCAAAAGAAAAAACTAACGGCAAGAGAACGCGTTATGTACCTATTAGACGAAGGTTCTTTTGAAGAGATTGGTGCTCTAGTAACACACAGAACAAAAGATTTTGGTATGGCAGACCAAAAATTTTATGGTGATGGAGTTGTTACAGGCTATGGTACTGTAAACGGTAGATTGGTCTATGTATTTGCAC
Organism: uncultured Flavobacteriaceae bacterium; assembly: GCA_964453045.1. Taxonomy (GTDB): domain Bacteria; phylum Bacteroidota; class Bacteroidia; order Flavobacteriales; family Flavobacteriaceae; genus Winogradskyella. The sequence goes on along the minus strand of CAYVNR010000011.1, from coordinate 63,306 downwards.
AAGATTTTACGGTTTTTGGTGGCTCACTCTCTGAAACCCATGCTGAAAAAATCTGTAAGATTATGGATATGGCGGTTAATGTTGGAGCCCCAGTCATTGGTTTAAATGATTCTGGTGGAGCGCGTATCCAAGAAGGTGTACGTTCACTCGGAGGTTATGCCGATATTTTTTACAGAAATGTACAAGCTTCTGGTGTGATACCACAAATCTCGGCAATTATGGGACCATGTGCTGGTGGTGCTGTCTACTCACCTGCTATGACCGATTTTACATTAATGGTTGAAGATACCAGCTATATGTTTGTTACAGGACCAAATGTGGTAAAAACCGTAACCAACGAAGAAGTGACCAGTGAAGAGCTTGGTGGTGCAAGTGTACATTCCACAAAGTCTGGCGTTGCTCATAAAACCTCAGCTAATGATGTAGAATGCTTAGAAGATGTAAAACAATTACTAAGCTATTTACCGCAAAGCAACAAAGAAAAACCGCTAGATATTTCATTTGAAATTAAAGAAGAAGTCAGAGATATTTTAGATAAAATTGTACCAGATAATCCTAACAAGCCTTACGACATGCATGAGGTGATAAAAGGGATTATTGATGAAGATTCTTTTTATGAGATTCACAAAGATTTTGCTGAAAACATTATTGTAGGTTTTGCACGTTTAGGTGGAAAATCGGTTGGTATTGTTGCCAACCAGCCTATGTTTTTGGCTGGTGTATTGGATGTTAACAGTTCTACTAAAGCGGCTCGATTTGTACGTTTTTGCGATTGTTTTAATATTCCACTGCTCGTATTAGAAGATGTTCCTGGGTTTTTACCGGGTACCGACCAAGAATGGAATGCCATCATTACAAATGGCGCCAAACTATTATACGCTTTTAGTGAGGCTACCGTACCAAGAGTTACGGTTATTACCAGAAAAGCTTATGGTGGTGCTTACGACGTTATGAACTCAAAACATATTGGTGCCGATATGAATTTTGCTTGGCCAAATGCTGAAATCGCTGTAATGGGCGCCAAGGGAGCTGCAGAAATTATCTTTAAGCGTGAAATCTCTGCTGCTGCTGACAAAGAAGCAAAATGGAAGGAAAAAGAGGCGGAATATGCTGAACTTTTTGCCAATCCTTACAGCGCAGCTGAACGTGGTTTTATAGACGAAGTTATTTTACCTCATAATACAAGACGTAAGTTGATTAAGGCTTTTGCAATGTTAGAAAACAAAGAAGTTGTAAAACCCAAGCGTAAGCATGGAAATATACCACTTTAAATGTGTAATGTGTCGCCTTAGTTAAAGGATTCGTAACGCAGTGTAACTTTGTAATCGGCATCGGGATGTCCAGTCACGGATTCCGAAACCCCTTCAATCCAACTAAAGCCTTTACCTTTGGCAACTGTTAAATTACCACTTTCTATTTTAGATTTAAACTCATCGTGCGAGACTATTAGTTTAACCGTACCCAAGGTTGTTTTTGATTCATCTAATAATTTTTCAAACCATTCTCGTAATTTATCAATGGAAGTCTTATCAGCAAATCCCGTAACTTTATTTACTATTTGATTAATCGATGTAATTTGAAAAATATCAAAACCTACCGCACCAATCAATGTTAGAAACTCGAGAATTTTAGACAGGTATTCAAAAAACGTAGTACTTCCGTCCATAAGTGTAACATCTACTACGCAACGCTTAAACTTATCTAAATTAAATCCTTGAGTATTTTCTATATACTTACTCATTACACCTTGTACGTTAGCTTTTCCATAATATCTTAAACAGCACCTATCCTCTTCATAAAGTCGTAATCGGGTTTCTGTAGTATTGGTAAGCTTTCTAACAGTATCAAAGGCAGACAAAACTTCTCCTTCATCTATATCCTCGTGCAAATCGCTTACATAATTTACAATGATGATATCAAAATCTTTAAACTCTTGCTGTGTTCTGACACTAAAAATAATGTCGTCTTCCAAATCATCATCTTCTATACACTCTATTTTATGTATACTTATTCCGCATTTTCCTATCAAAGGCTCAATTTCTTCTCCATATAGTTTTGCTTTTCCTATGTCATTAGGGTCATCCCCATTGCCATCCGCTTTCTTGTCTTTTGCTGAAGGATCGTCACCACCGAGAACGATTACCGTACCGTCTGGTCGTTTAATCGTTATTTTATCCCTTTTAGTTCTGGATGGTTCCTGTTTTTGTTCATTCGCTCTTTCTTGCTTTAGTATCGGTTTATCACCATCAGCAGCTTGAGCATATATAGTATTGATCTCATCTTTAATGTCATTTGCAATCTTAATATCTTCAATACGTGTTTGTTTAATATTATTATAAAAATGAGATTTATTATAGGTCTCTAATAATTCCAACAAGGGCTTACCATCTATTTGACCAGGTAAATGATTAAACTTTTCTAAGTAAGAAGGAAGCTCTTTCAAAAGCAAACCCAACCTACTTGCCCCTTCTATATATTGGTCATCAGACGCAATTAATGATTTTAAAAACGGAGAGGTCACCTCAGAATTCTTTTGTCCGATTTCTAAAGTAGTTCTAACAAGAGCGTATAAACTATACCAGGTCTCATTGGCGGAAGGCGTTTTCATAACACATATTTTTAATTAATTGGATAAAACAACATGCTGTGTTGTATTAAAGTAATTAAAAATTAAAAACAACTATGTTAATTGAAGATTAAATGCTGATTATAAACGACTAAGCGTTTATTAATCCCCTAAATTAAGTATGCAGTGCCTAAATTTTTTTAAAATCTTAAAAAATACGACCGTAGTAGTTTAAATCTACGATTTCGCCTTTGGTAGTTTTATAATCTCTTCGGATTGTCCCTTCCAATTCAAAACCATTTTTAAGAATAACCGCAATACTACCTTTGTTTCTAGAATTGGCTCTACATAGAAGTTTTACGAACTTATATTCTTTAACTATATGATCCACCACCAAGCTTGTAGCTTTAGAGACAATACCCATGCTTTCGTATCTGCTGTCTATAAACGACCCTAATTCAGCCTTAGGTACATTCATATCTATATTTTTCACATCTACCAGCCCAACAAATTCATTGGTGTCAATATCTATAATCATGTAGGGCAAATAGCTCAAGGCTTTTATTCGTTCTTGTATATCATGACAATAGTTAAGAGTATCTTCTAGAGTTCTTGTTTTTGATACTGTTCCTGCAAAGAAATCCTCAAGTCTTGTTCTATTTTTATCAATTAAGTTATAGAACGCCTCTCCTCCACTTTCGCTTAATAGTTCGATTTTAAAATTATTAAAAGTCATAGGCTATCTATTTAATTATCTAATAAGCGTATGTGGTAATTAATTTGACCTAAATGATAGGCTAAATGCATCGTTAAATGTACTAAAAAATACTCGGTAGTCATGGGCTCCTTAAAAACACTAACCTTATAGTTCTGTTGCAAATCAGCTTCGGTCAATTGGCCCAATACATCTTCTACAACTACAATGGTATCATCAATATGTTTTATCAATTCTCTCTTAGGGACATCTTTCAGAGAAAATTCTAAATCCCGTTGCCTTATGTATGCTGTATTGCCTAGAATTGCCCCTATAAAATGATTTAGGTTGCCTACCAAATGTAAGCATAGATTTCCGGCTGAATTAGATACCAATCCGTTAAGCTTCCACAGATTCGCTTCATCATTATATAAACTGATTTCCTCCTTCAACTTATATAAATCTCTTTTAAACAGCTTTCTTAGAGTCTCTGTTAGCATATTGAATTGTTGTTGAATATTAATGTGATATCTATCCAAAAATAGACAATAATTGACTTACTTTTACGCTATGCAAAATCAAAAGCGGTCTCAATTTGAATTCGTCGTCTTAATGGCTGCTCTAATGTCTATTGTAGCATTATCTATTGATGCTGTATTGCCTGCTTTACCAATGATTGGCGACTATTTGAGCGTTTCTAATCCATTGGACAACCCAAAATTGATTACATCTATATTTTTAGGACTTGGTGTAGGCCAACTCATTTTTGGTCCATTATCCGATAGCTTTGGTCGTAAACCTATTGTTTATTTGGGGTTTATATTATTTATAATTGCATCCATTATCTGTATAACGACTAAGAATTTTGAAATGATGCTTTTTGGTCGTGTGTTACAGGGTGTAGGTTTAGCGTCGCCTAGAACCATGTGTATTGCAATGGTTAGAGACTCTTATGATGGTGATTATATGGCTAAAATTTTATCTATTGTGGTTATGGTGTTTATCTTGGTACCTGTCGTAGCACCTACCTTGGGACAATTTCTTATGAACCATTACGGTTGGAAATTTATATTTACCTTCACACTTGCTTTTGGTATTTTAGTGATGCTTTGGTTTTGGCTAAGGCAACCTGAAACCCTAAAAGATAAATATAGAATTCCTTATCGATTATCTATTTTTAAAACAGGAACTATTCAATTTTTAAGAATCAGATCTGTAGTGATTTACACATTGCTTTCAGGTTTTATTACAGGCTCGTTTATGGTGTATCTGAGTACATCTCAGCAAATTTTTGAAAAGCAATATAATTTGGCAGAAGAGTTTCCTTTAATATTTGCCAGTTTAGCCATTTCGGTAGGCTTAGCAACGTTTATGAACAGCCAACTCGTTGTGAGATTTGGCATGAAACGCATCGTACATTTGGCCATGCTAAGTTTTGTATTAACTTCATTGGTTTTTATTGTCTTGTTTAACTCAGGTAATAATCCTAGCATAGAAGTTTTAATTGCTTTTTTCGCTGTTCAATTTTTCACTATAGGATTCTTATTTGGTAACTTGAGAGCCCTGGCTATGGAACCCATGGGACATATTGCAGGTATCGGGTCGGCATTAAATGGATTTATTTCTACCGTAATGGCGGTACCAATTGCTAATTATATTGGAGGTTTTGTTACGAATTCCGTAACTCCGCTGTTTATCGGTTTTTTGGTTTGCGGATTGATTTCACTAGTATTATTTTATGCAAATAGCAATAGCGTTAGAAAAACTATCAGAAATCTTACTTAAATAAGTTTCGCATACTAAAAGTATCATTTTAGCAAGCTTAGCACTTAAACCTAAAGGGGCAAGCATTAAAATATTTCCAAACTACCTTTACCTTCCCTTATGATCTCTGGTGGCTTAACAGATAAATCTATAATGGTAGATGCTTCATTGCCTCCATAACCTCCATCAACTACAACATCGACTAAATTATCCCATTTTTCTAAGATGAGTTCTGGATCTGTAGTATACTCAATAACCTCATCTTCATCTCTAATTGATGTGGACACAATAGGATTGCCAAGTGCGTTGACCAAGGCCAAAGCAACAGAATTATCTGGCACTCTAATACCAACAGTTTTTCGTTTTTTAAACGGATTAGGGAGGTTCTTAGACCCAGGTAAAATAAACGTATATGCACCAGGTAATGCACGCTTTAATATTTTGAAAGTCGTTGTATCAATTTGTTTTGCATAATCACTAAGATTGCTCAAATCCTCGCAGACGAAAGAAAAATTAGATTTTTCAAGCTTTACACCTTTAATTCTAGCTATACGCTCTAAAGCTTTGATATTAGTAATATCGCACCCTAAACCGTAAACCGTATCGGTAGGGTATATTACCAATCCACCGTTTTTCAAAACTTTTACAACCTTTTGAATTTCCTTGGGATTAGGGTTTTCGGGATATATTTTAATGAATTCTGCCATCAATTAAATATACGCATAAATACTAAAAAAAATATAATTTTCATTAATACTGTAACATTTAGCATTAACTTACAGTCTATATAGTATGCATCAATCAATCAAAATCATCATCGCCCTGTTTATTTCAGCGAGACTTTTCGCTACAGAAGCTGTACCGCCTGAAGCTAAACCACCAATTATTTTCACGAAGGCCGAAATAGTGAACGCTTCTACCACGCGTATTCCTTTTAAGGTTATCGATCAACTCATAATTGTTGAAGTAGAATTACTAAATCAAGAAGGTAATTTTATTATTGATACGGGATCGGAGTCTCTAATCCTAAATGGCAATCATTTTAAACCCACACGAAAATATAGAGATGATGGCAAAAATAAAAGTGGTGTACATAGAGAGATAGAAAGTATTAAAGAAAAATATTTGGATTCTTTAAGTTTTAATAAGCTCAGCTTAAGAAAACTCAATGCCGATGTAATCGATCTTTCTCACATTGAAAAAGCAAAAAAAATGAGATTGCTAGGTATTATTGGTTATAGTGTTTTAAAAGATTTTGAGGTCTTTATAGATATGCACCTTAACCAATTGACCTTAACCAGAATTGATAAAAACGGTAACAAACTATCTGATAAGGTTTACGCAGAAACCATTAATGACAGTATTGATTTTGAGCTTAAAAAGCACACTATAATTTTAGAGGCATTTGTTGGCAACAAGAAAGTTAAGTTTGGTTTAGATACAGCTGCAGAGTACAATCAACTCAACAAAAAAGTAGATTCAGAAATTTTAGACTATTTTTACCCTAGCAAAGAATTAAAACTTACAGGTGCAAGCGGTAAAAGGAAAAAAGTTTTGGCAGGGAAATTGTATAGAGTTAAGTTGAACGATTCAATTTACTTTGGACCAATGAAAACTGTGCTCACTAATTTAAGAGAAATGAACAATGCTTTTGGCACAAATCTCGATGGTATATTAGGTTTTGAATTCTTCGCTCAAAAGAGAACCATTATTAATTACAAAAAGAAGAAGCTCTATTTTATTAAGAGTCCTATAGTTAAACCTTGAAAATAAAATTAAAATATTTTCACTTTTTTATTTTTCTACTATTCTTTTCGTTTAATAGTTATGCCCAAGATCATACTATTAAAGGTTATACGATAGAAGGAGAAGATGTCATTTTTATATTCAATATCAATGATTACCCAAACATTAAGAATAATGGCGATACTGTAGATAATGTCTATGTTTCAGGCGAATTTAACAATTGGGCAAAGGATCAATGGGAGATGAACAAAGTCAATGATTCGTTATACAAGCTGAAAAAAAGCTTGTCCTTATTTACTTCAGATTTTGATTGGGAATTTAAGTTCATAGTCAATAGTAAACACTGGGCCGAGCCTTCCAGCGATTTTGAAAACATTGTAGACGCCAGAGATTACAAAGGTCATAGACTAATGGTTTATAACCTAAAATTATACAGTGCCTTTGCAACAGATTATGGAAACGTAAGCTTTAAGCTTAAAGGCTTTAAAGACGCTGAAAGCGTTATACTATCAGGTACATTTAACCGTTGGGACGAATCTGGGTTTGTAATGAAACCAACAGATGACGGTTGGGAAGTAACCCTACAATTAAGACCAGATATATACCAATATAAGTTTATTATTGATAATCATTATTGGATAGAAGACCCTCACAATCCATCAAAAATTGAAAATGAATTTGGCGGTTTTAATTCCGTTATTGATGTTCAAAAAAATGTTGAATTCATATTATGCGATTTTCAAGATGCCGAAACCGTTATATTAAGTGGTGATTTTAATGATTGGTCCGAAGACAATTATAAAATGGAAAAGGTAAACGACTGCTGGACCTATAGCATAAGGTTATCTGGCGGGAAATACCATTACAAATTTATTGTTGATGGCAAATGGATAACTGACCCTTATAATACAGTAAAAGAGTATGATGGCAAAGGCCATATAAATTCTGTTTGTATGGTAAAGTGATTAACTTATCACTTCGAGCTTTGCAAAGCGCAATAATAATTTTTTGGTATCCCCATTTTCAAATTTAATCTCTGCTTTTAAATCCCCACCTTTGCCTTCAATATTTACCACTTCGCCTCTGCCAAAACGGTGATGGTTTACTACGTTGCCTACGGTAAGCTTACTGTCAAATAAATTTATACCTTCATTGGACTTACTGACAGGCTTTAATTTTTTTGGAGTACTAATTTTGAAATTTTCTGGTTTCTTTTTTGTCTCTTTCTTTTTAAACTTTGGAGATTTAGGTTTTGCAAATCGTATTTTATTCGGTTCAACATCACCAAATATTGAAGCATCTAGCATTGGGTTAAAACGTTGCTCTTTGAGTGGAGTTGTAATATTTATATACTCGTCCTCTATTTCTTCAATAAATCGGCTAGGCTCAGCATCAATGAGTTTTCCCCAACGATAACGTGAAACCGTGTAAGTTAAATATGCTTGTTTTTCGGCTCTGGTCAATGCTACATAAAACAAACGGCGTTCTTCTTCTAGCTCGCTTCTGGTATTCATACTCATGGCACTAGGAAATAAATCCTCTTCCATACCAACAATAAATACATGTGGAAATTCTAACCCTTTTGCTAAGTGAATAGTCATTAAAGCCACATGGTTGGGGTCGCCTTTATCTCCATCTAAATCTGTTGCTAAAGCTACATCTTCTAGAAATTCTGCTAAGGAATCCCCAGCATCAGCTAATTCAATTTGACCTTCAACAAAATCCTTAATACCATTCAGTAATTCCTGTACGTTGTCCATTCTAGTGACACCTTCGGGAGTTCCGTCCTTATTTAACTCTCTAATGAGTCCACTTGTTTTGGTAACATGTTCAGCCAAATCAAAAGCATTGGCATTTTGGTTCATTACTTTATAGCTCTCAATAAGCATTACAAAATCCCTAAGCTTATTCTTGGTACCATTATTAATATTGATAGCTACGTTATCAATATCTTTCATAATATCATAAATCGTCTTACCAGTGGCATTTGCAGCAACTACCAAACGGTCTATGGTCGTTTGTCCAATACCTCTTGCTGGGTAGTTTATAACACGTTTTAAAGCTTCTTCATCTGAAGAATTTAAAATTAAACGTAAATAGGCTGTAACATCTTTAATCTCTTTACGTTGATAGAATGATAAACCACCATATATGCGATAAGGAATATCACGTTTTCTTAACGCATCTTCAATAGCACGAGATTGTGCATTGGTACGATACAGCACAGCGAAATCGCTATTTGGCAATTGCTGGTTCATTTTGGTTTCCCAAATCGTGCTCGCTACATAACGTCCCTCATCACCATCAGTCAGAGAGCGGTGTACGATTACTTTCTCACCTACTTCATTGGCTGTCCATACAATCTTATCGAGTTTGGTTTTATTGTGCTCAATAACTGAATTTGCCGCACCTACAATCATTTTTGTAGATCTATAATTTTGCTCTAAACGATAGACTTTTACATCGTTATAATCTTTTTGAAAATTGAGAATATTATTGATGTTCGCCCCTCTAAACGCATAAATGCTCTGCGCATCATCACCAACGACACAAATGTTTTGAAAACGATCCGACAAAGCTCTAACGATTAGATACTGAGAATGGTTGGTATCTTGATACTCATCTACCAGTATGTAACGAAATTTGTTTTGATATTGAGCCAAAACATTCGGAAAACGCGTCAATAATTCATTAGTTCTCAACAATAAGTCATCAAAGTCCATAGCACCAGCTTTAAAACAGCGGTCTACGTATGCTGCATAAATATCACCCATTCGCGGACGACGTGCCATGGCATCCGCTTCCATTAATTCAGGATTATTAAAATAGGCTTTTACGGTAATAAGGCTATTCTTATAAGATGAAATCCGACTATAAATCTGTTTGGTCTTATAAATATCCTTATCCAAACCCATTTCCTTAATAATAGAACCTAATAGCTTTTGTGAATCTTGTGTATCATATATCGTAAAATTGCTCGGAAAGCCTAAATGATGTCCTTCAAATCTTAGAATCTTGGCAAATACAGAATGGAATGTCCCCATCCAAAGATTCTTTGCTTCACTATCCCCTACAATATCTGCAATTCTACCCTTCATTTCGCGAGCAGCCTTATTGGTAAACGTAAGTGCTAAAATATTAAACGCATCTACTCCTTGACTCATCAAATAAGCAATGCGATACGTAAGCACACGAGTTTTGCCAGAACCAGCACCAGCAATGACTATCATTGGGCCATCTTTCTGAATTGTTGGCGCTAATTGGGCGTCGTTAAGTTGACTGAGATACTTTTCCAAAGTTTGATTTTTTCGAACTGTGAAAATACATATAGTCTTAGATTTTTCCATACTTCAAGACCATTAATTATAAACAATATATTAAGAGTTTTCTTTTACTAAATTTCAATATCTTAGTCCAAATTTTAAATCATAAATGGATACCATTTCAGAATTTTTGAGTTCAATTCCTTGGTGGCTTTGGGTTATCGTAGCAATTGGCATTGTTGCTATTAGAGATATTTTTTTTCAACGTAGACATACCATTAGTCATAATTTTCCTGTTATTGGCCATCTGCGCTATCTATTGGAAAGTATTGGGCCAGAGATGCGTCAGTATTTCGTAGCCAACAACAGAGAGGAACTGCCTTTTAACCGTATTGAACGCGGATGGATTTATGCCTCCGCAAAGAAAGAAAACAACTACGAAGGTTTCGGAACCGATAGGGACATCTATGCACATCAGCATATTTTTATAAATAATGCAATGATGCCCTTCAAGGTTAAAGACGACCATCCTAGTAAAACCGATAAGACCTTTGCACCATGTGCAAAAGTTATGGGTGAATATAATAAACGTAAACGACCGTACAGGCCTGCATCGATCATTAATGTATCTGCCATGAGCTTTGGATCTTTATCTGCCAAGGCTATCGATTCTTTAAACAAAGGTGTTAAAATTGCTGATGCCTACCACAATACTGGTGAAGGCGGATTGTCCCCTTACCATAGTAATGGTGGTGATGTCGTCTTCCATTTCGGAACAGGTTATTTTGGAGTTAGAGCTGAAGATGGTGGATTTTCCATGGAAAAAATGATTAGACTTATTGAGGACAACCCATTCATAAGGGCTATCGAAGTAAAACTCTCCCAAGGTGCAAAACCTGGTAAAGGCGGAGTTTTACCTGGTGCAAAAATAACTAAAGAAATAGCAGATATTAGGGGTGTAGAAGTTGGTAAAACCGTTTTATCACCTCCAAATCATAAAGCTTTCTCTAACGTTCCTGAATTGGTTGATTTTGTAGAAGCCATCGCAAAAGCCACAGGGTTGCCAGTTGGTATTAAAGCTGCTATTGGAAAGCTAGACCAATGGGAAGAACTTGCCGAAATCATGAAAAAGGAAAACAGAGGTCCTGATTTTATTACAATTGATGGCGGTGAGGGCGGCACTGGGGCAGCACCACCAAGTTTTGCCGACCACGTCTCCCTACCTTGGATTTATGGCTTTAGTGATGTCTACAAATTGTTTCAAAAGCATAATTTGACTGATCGTATTGTATTTATTGGTAGTGGAAAACTTGGTTTTCCGGCTAAAGCCGCTATGGCATTCGCCATGGGAGTAGATTGTATTAATGTGGCGCGTGAAGCGATGATGAGCATTGGCTGTATCCAAGCACAAATTTGCCATACCAATCGTTGTCCTGCCGGTGTAGCCACACAAAGCAAATGGTTACAAAATGGTATTGATGTGCCCTTGAAATCTGAACGCTTGGCACAATATTTTAAAACCTTTAGAAAAGAATTGATAGAAATTACTCACGCCGCTGGTTACGAACATCCTTGCCAATTTACCATGAATGATATTGAAATGAATGTCGATGACCATAACTTAACCAAAAACTTTGATCAAACGTTTAGATACGAAAAAACGCCTATTGCATTTAAAAGTATGCAACATTTAAAAGATTGTGTTTATCTTGGCGGAAAAAAGAACAACTAAATTTATGGAACAACAGCTTTTAGATCTTTTAATGTATTCGGTTCCTGCTTTGATTACAGGAGCGATTGCATATCTGTTTTTTAGAGAACATGTAGAAAACGAGAACAACCGTCGTAATTTTTTAATCACAAAAGATTTACAAAAAGAGGCTTTTCCCATTAGGTTACAAGCTTATGAGCGTATGTCGCTTTTCTTAGAGCGTATTGCGCCTTCAAAGTTGCTCACCAGAATTCATCCAACATCCTCAAATAATGAGGATTACGAAAATTTACTTATAGCAACAATCGAACAAGAATTTGAACATAATTTATCACAACAAATCTATGTTAGTGACCAATGTTGGAGTATCATTATGGCCGCTAAAAATGCTACTATTCAACTTATTAGAAAAGCTAATATGAATGATAAAACCGACACAGCAAACAAATTGCGTGAAGTCGTTTTAACCGAACTTATGGACAGGCCCGCACCAAGCAATGCAGCACTTTCTTTTATAAAAGAAGAAGTAGCGGGATTATGGTAAGTATTTTAGGGTTCAGCAAAATTAAAAATAATATAGCTTTTATTTTATAATGCTCAACAGCACCCATTAATTAACTAGAGTGCTTTTGCTCAGCATAATCATAACCCTGTTGCCACCATTTTTCCATTAACCGTTTGCTAAAAATCAGAGAGTTTTCGGTTAAACTTGTTGGTGTGTAATATAGATTAAGCTTGACATTTTTATTCTTAGCGGCCAGTTTTCCTATGACAATGTCATTACGCTCTACCTGATCGAGCAAGTGCCCAAATAAATTCATCATCAGAGAAAATGGGTTTTTTCCCAATACTCGCTGTTTACCCATATTTTCAACTTCCAAAACCACGGCATCAACTTCGGTAGCACCACGAACAATAGCTTCTCTAATAGGAATTACGCAGCCCAAACCTCCATCTGCATATTCATAACCATCCACTTTGGCCAAAGACATAAAGGGAATATAATTGCACGAGATCCACACCCAATTGCAAAACTCTTCATAGGTATAATCGTTTATAGACTTATACTCTACTCGGTTCATTGATAAGTTAGATACCGTAACAACCACATCGTGTTTTGTTTCCTTAATTTTCTGGTATTCTTGACGCGTAAAGTTCTCTCTGATGTTTCGCTTTAAAGCCTTGCTTTCTCCAAAAGTACGCTTCATTCTAATGAACTGCCACAGTGAATTCACAAAGTCTATAGATACATATTCCCTATCTCCTTTTTTTCGTTGTACAAAAGGACTAACACTAAAGATGTCTTGCTGTTGCACGTTAGTAAAAATATCGTAAAGCTTAGAAATATCATTAACGGCTAAATGTGGTACCAGAAGACTTCCCGTAGAAGTACCCAAAAACATATCATAGTTTCGCTTTTCGCGCTCTATAAGATATTGTGCCACTCCTCCCGCAAAAGCACCTTTACTTCCTCCACCAGATATAACCAATGCTCGCATTACTCTTTGTTTTGAAGTTTTTCTGAAAATTCTTTTGCAAATTTAACTAATCTCCAATTGTGGTGAGACTTAGCATTCTCGAGATTCGATATACATTTTTCATTACAGGATTTTATGAGGTCTAAATATTGAAACGCACTAATCCGTAAGTCAGCATTGTATTTTTCATCTGTATAACCGACCAGTTCTTCAAACAATCCTTGTTTGTTGTCTGCTTGATAAAAAGGGGTGCTCAGATTTAAAACAATCCACAATAATCGTACGTTTTTATCACTAAGACCAACCACATTTCTAGTTCTTGATAGATATTTGGCACGTTCTTCTGGAAAATTTGACCAAAGGTTATAAAGTGCGTTTTCAATGGTTATATAAGATTTATCATCGAGTAATGATTCGTACTCCTCTTTTAGGTTTTTAGGAATTTTAGTTACGTGCTGCGATATGGCCTGCCTTACTTTTAGTCCATGTTTAAATGTATCTTTAGTTACTAAATCTGGAGCTTGGGAAATAATTTTTACCTTAGCCTCATCAGACACATAATACTTTAGGTATTCTGTACATTTAGATGATTTTGTCTGGCAATCTACCATGAGATACTCATTAATATAGGTGGATTGGTTTTTAAGTAAGTTAAATGCCGCATCAACAGGAAACTCTTTTTGTTTTATCCAAAGATTTACAAAGCCATATAGAGACTTTCCATATAAACGTTCAACTTCAGAAATAAAATCTGAAGTTTCTACATTGGCAAATTGATGCTTATTTAAATAATTCTTTACAACCTGTTTAAATATATGGTCGCCAACTTTACTTCGCAATGCATGTAAAACCCAAGCACCGCGCTGGTAAAACGTTAGGCTACTAGATTTGGGATCTAAAAGCGAAGTCCCTTTACCAGCAATATCTTGTCTCCCCAAATCCACAGCAGACTCATAAAGTTTGAAAAAATAATGGTTGTCGTCAAATATGTTGCGCTCGGCCAGTAGTGCATAGTAGGTTGCAAATCCTTCTTGCAACCAATGATGTTTACCAGATTTTGCCGTTACTAAATTACCAAACCATTGATGCGCTAACTCATGGGCATTGACATTAACATAGTTTTTATCATTAAAACCAATGGAGTCTACCACAAAAGTATCTGAAAAAATTGTGCAACTTGTATTTTCCATACCTGCGTACAAAAAATCATGAACAGGAACTTGCTTATAGTTCTGCCATGGATAGGCAAAGTCGATTTCTTCTTCTAAAAAATCGAACATTTGCTTACTGTAACGGTAGGTTGGTTCAACCTTTAGTGAATCTTCTGGATAATAGTAATATTCTAAAGGAATTCCGCTTTTTGAAGTTTCTGTTTTTTTATCATATTCACCAATAGCTAAAGCGACAAGATAACTTGGCATGGGCATTTGCATGTTATAATGCCAAGTTAAAGTCGAATCATTAGCATGCTTCTTCTCTAATAGTCCGTTGGAAATTACCTTAAATTTTTTATTATGTGTAATCTTTAGGTCAAATTCAATCTTATCGTTGACATCATCAATACTGGGCAACCAGTTACTTGTGTATTTACCCTGACCCTGAGTCCATATTTGTGATTTTCCATTTCGTTCCACAAAATAAAGTGCTTTTTTTGGTGTTGCAGTGTACTTGAAACTTATATGATATGTTTCATTTTTTTTGAAGTCATTGTATATAATTAGATGTTTCTCGTCATTTTTAAACACCATTGGTACGGATTTGGCATCGGTGTTGTTTTTAATCAATGTTAGATCAAAAAATTTCATTTGTTTAGCATCAATGTATACTGAATCAATATCCTTTATAATATCAAACTCAAAATTAAGAACACCTTTAACATTCGTAGAATCAGGAATAACGAATAAATCAGCATCGAGTCGCTTAAAATCTACATAATCCGTCTGCTGAGCAAAGGACATGCTCTGTAAAAAGAGGGCAAAAACCGACAGTAATTTTTTCATACTATAAAACTATAACAAGGATAACGCCAAAGTACAAATTTATGGTATTACAAGTTAAGTTGGTAGCTGCAAAAGATCAATAAATGTCTCAATGAAGCTATTTTTACTGAATGGTACAAATTGACTATTTTTAGTCTATGAAAAAACATATTGTTGTATTAACTGGTGCTGGTATGAGTGCCGAAAGTGGTGTCAAAACATTTAGGGACCATGATGGGCTTTGGGAAGGTCATGATGTAATGCAGGTCGCTTCCACCGAGGGTTTTAGAGATAATCCCGAACTGGTTTTAGAGTTTTACAATAAAAGACGGCGACAGCTAAAAACTGTTGAGCCCAACCAAGCACACAAAGATTTAGCCAAGCTAGAAGCGGATTACAAGGTTACCATAGTCACCCAAAACGTTGATGATTTACATGAGCGTGCCGGTAGTAGTGACGTAGTGCATCTTCATGGTGAATTATTAAAGGTGAGAAGTATAGGGAACCCAAGCGACGTAAAAGATTGGACAGAAGATCTTAACTTAGGTGATCTATGTGAAAAAGGACATCAGTTAAGACCACATATTGTTTGGTTCGGAGAAGATGTACCCATGATAGACATTGCTATGAAAATTTGCTATGCAGCAGATATATTGGTTATTATTGGCACGAGCATGCAAGTCTATCCTGCAGCTGGTTTAATAAATTATGTACAACCTGATACACCAATTTATTACATTGACCCTAAACCTGCCGTGACGAGAAACCCTAAAATTAACGTTATCGCCAAATCAGCTACTAAAGGTATGACAGAACTTTTTAATATTTTAAAGACCAGTTAATATAAAATTCGCTATACCAACTTAGTCAGTTCAATTAATCTCCGTTTTCAAATAAAGATCAGAACATTATTGTCACTCCGACCTTTTTAAAATATGCGGGCTTGATAAATTTAGTTATCAGATTTTGTAAATATAATAGTGAAGTCCTCAGTTACGCCAACATGCTGATCATTAACCTCATCATAAAGCTCCATTTCAAAACCATTCAATATAGTAACTGTTATAGTATTTCCAGATATGGTTCCGACTATATCGCCTTGCTCGTCATCATTTTCGACTGTAACAGTATTTCCATCTTGTGTCCAGGTCGAAGTTAATCCAAAACCATTTTGGCATTGATAGGCCTGCTCATTGTTAATGTCTACATAAATGTTAGTAAAGTCGATATCTATGATGACCTCTCCATCATCAAAAAATTCTATAAAATTTCCATCATAACAAGGAGTTTCTTCAAATAAATCTCTTGAAGCCGTACCATCTCCGTTAAAATCGAAGGACGATTCTACTAAAAGTGAACTTACAAGCCATTGTCCTTCTGGAGTTAAATTTTTGTTTCCATCATCATCAGAAGAGCAAGACAATATAGCGATACATAGTACAGAAAAAATTAAAGATTGGATTTTAGTTTTCATATTAGTGTTGATTTTGTTATTCGTCACTATATCGAAATACTAAAAGAATGTCATTGCTAAATGCAAAAACAATTTAAAAATAATGATGACCACACTAATCACTATCACTTAACTTAAAAAAGTCATTAACGGGTTTATTAAATACTTTTGAGAGCTTTAACGCTAAAACCGTTGAAGGCACATAACGATTAGCTTCTATTGAGTTTATAGTTTGGCGGGAAACCCCTATTTTTTTAGCCAAATCATCTTGTGTTAAGCTTAAAATGGCTCGTTCTACTTTAATTGTATTTTGCATTATCTATTGCGCTTTAAAACTTCAAAAAACATCATCTGAATTAACAGCATAAAAGATAATACCTGAAAATAACTGAAGTCATTGGTTTCGCTAGCTTCAAACAAAAAATTATGTACTATATAATCTACCACAGGTTGTACCAAGGCATAAAAGACTCCGATAATAAATGCCAATGCAAAAGACTTGGCACGCAAGGATACGATCATCTCGTCTTCCATCTTTTCTTTGGATAAGATAACGATGAGAAGCCCCACTAATAATGCTTTTCTCAAAATATCTTTTAACCATAAAGGCTCTGCTTCTGTAAATTTTAAACCTATCATTGTTAAAAAGGTGGCCAAGCATAATACTGCCCCAATAATTTTCCAACGGTTAGATAGCTGAAATCGTGACCATTTTTCAATTTTGGTACGCTCACATTCTATAATTTTTTTGGTATTCATAATTGACAAATATATTTTTTATTAAGTAAAATTAATTTTCCTTAATGACAAATATACTTTACATTTAAAAATTAAACAAATGATTTAAGGAAAATTTCAATTTATAAAAATTTTCCTCAAAATTCGTTTAAGATTTAGATAAGTCTATTACTGAGCTTAATCGATATATTAAAACAGGCTAAATCACTAAGATGAATAAAATTCAAAACTACCGATTCTTTTCCTCTATCCATTTACTCAAATACTTGGTACTTTGTAACGTTTGGTGTTGTAACATATTTCCAATGAAATTATTTTGACGATGCGATTTTAAATTTTCTTTCAACTCTTCAAGCTTATTGAAAAATTCACCTTTAAAATCAGACATATTATAGCGTTGCTTTAATACTTCAAATCCATTTTGTTGTTTGCTCTGCCAAAACTTACTATTAGTGTAAAGCTCAACAGCTTTTAATGCAAAAGTAGTTGCATTGTCTTCTATAAAACCTGGTGTTTTCAAAGTACCAAACATACCTTCTGCTGCAATACTGGACATTACACAAGGTGTTCCGTTTTGTATCGCATCGACCAATTTACCTTTTAGTCCAGCTCCAAAGCGCAAGGATGCCAAACATACTTTTGCATTTTGCATCACTTTGTTTACATCTTCTGCAAATCCCTTTATTAGAAATCCTTCCTTTTCATTGTGCAACTGTATTACTTTTTGGGATTCATAAGCACCATAAACGTGTAATTCAGCTTTTGGTAATTGTTGTCGTATTAAAGACCAAATCGATTGTTTGAGGTATAAAACTGCATCATAATTTGGTGGATGCAAAAAATTACCAATGGTAATAAAGTGTTGTCGTTCTTCAAACGTTGGTAATTGATCTTTATTTGCTTCAGAAATTGGCTCTAGCAGAAATGGCAAATAATAGAGTAAGCTTCTATCAATTTTGAATTGTTTCGTTAATACTTCAATTTCGGCTTCTGAAATAATTAGGTTCAAATCGCAACGATACATACTAGCTATTTCGCGTTTTGTAATATCGTTCTGCAAATGCTCCACTGAAACTTCAACATCTTCCTTTAAAGCCAATTGCCTGGCTTTTCTTAAACCATGAAAATCTTCAGTATCCAGTATTCGTAGCGCATCAGGACATTGCTCAGCAACACGCCAACCATATTGTTCTTCGGTCATAAACCGATCGAACATTACAATTTTTGGATTCAATTCAGATATAAAAACATCAAACGAGATGTCATTCAAAAGAATAGCTTGCGTTTTTACATCGAGCTGAGATAAATCATAAGTGTTATTAGACGTTTTGGCAGCACAAGCAAATGTAATTTCATAACCATGCTTCTGAAACAATTGAACTAATTGCAACATTCTACTGCCCGCAGCAGAACTTTTGGGCTCAGGCCAAACCAGACCAATTATTAATAATTTTTTAGACCCCATAAACTTCTGTTTACTGTAACCGTAAACCAATCTATTTCGGATCTTTTAGAAACGAATATTTTATTCGTGCGGCCTTTGCCCAAGATACCATGGCATCTATCTGTTCTTGCGATAACTTTGCATCACCGTGCGCCCAGGTATAGCTAGACAAGGGCATGGTTTTAGCCTCAACCATTTCGATTAACTCTTCTAGCTTATGGTCTTTTTTCTTATCACTATAGTCTTCCCATTTAGATACATTGAAATGTCCTTTTCCATGATCTACATGGCTTGCCAACCAATAGTTAACAGGTGTCACGGTATTGTACCATGGGTAGCGTGTATGGTCGCTGTGGCAATCTAGACAAGCAGTTTTCAAAACCTGTTTTACATCCTCTGGCGGATTGGTATCTGCATAGAATGCATTGACCGAAAGTAAATCACCATCGTTCTTTTCTGGACCAAAAAATTGTGCAATTATAAAAACTATTAAAAGTAGCAGTCCAAGTTTTTTTACAATCTTCATTTTTGATTAATTTTAAGGCTCTAAATTAAGGATTTTCTATTGACAAAAGCACAACTTTACAACGAATTAAATTACGTTAATCACTCTCGCAAAAAGCGATTGTACTACGCCAATCTGGTTATTGACAATCCAGAACTTGTAGCACCACTTTTGGAGATTCTATTCGATGTAGACGACAAAATATCTTGCAGAGCAGCTTGGGTTTTTGAATTTATGTGTGGTGAAAATCTTGAGGAAATCATTCCGCACCTAGACACATTTACCCAAAATGTCTCCAAGGTACATTTAGACTCAGCCGTGCGACCTGTGGCAAAAATTTGCGAATATTTGATAAAAGCTTACTATTCTAAAAAAGACCATAAAATAAAACAACACCTTACCGAGGTACATAAAGAAAAAATTATAGAAGCCTGTTTTGATTGGATGATAAATGACGAAAAAATAGCACCCAAAGCCTATTCCATGAATTCACTCTACCTGTTAGGTTCTGAGTACGATTGGATCCATCCGGAATTGGCCATGATTTTAGAGCGCGATTTCTCAATGCAAAGTTCTGGGTTTAAAGCTAGGGCTAGACATATTTTAAAGAAGATAAAACAATAATTGGTTTAAAGTGGTTAGTATTAAGTGTCTCGCAAAACCACTTCTGCAGAAAAACACAAACTGAATACTGAGACTGCAATTATAAAATTTATACTTTATACCGACATACTTTTTACATAACACTAACATACTTCAAACTAACTTCACTATCTTTGATGCTTCAAAATTTTAAAGCAAATGGCACTTACACAGCTTAGCGCAATTTCACCAATAGATGGTCGTTACAGATCAAAAGTTGAGGCTTTAGGGAACTATTTTTCTGAAGAAGCATTGATTAAATATCGTGTTTTGATAGAAATTGAATATTTTATTGCATTATGCGAGTTACCACTACCTCAATTAAAATCTGTATCTAGTTCAGTTTTTGAAGATTTAAGAGCCATCTACAAGAATTTTACTCCAGTAGATGCTTCAGCAATTAAAGACATAGAAAAAGTTACCAATCACGATGTTAAGGCTGTAGAATACTTTATTAAAGAAAAGTTTGATGCTCTAGACCTATCGGATTACAAAGAGTTTATTCACTTCGGATTAACATCTCAAGATATTAATAACACAGCGGTTCCTTTGAGTATTAAGGAAGCCATGAACGATGTTTATGTTCCCGAATATCAAACTTTATTAGAGAAAATAGAAGTGTTGGCTAAAGAATGGGAAGCGATACCAATGTTGGCAAGAACGCATGGTCAGCCTGCATCACCAACACGATTGGGCAAAGAAATTAAAGTGTTTTCAGCACGATTAAAAGAGCAGTTTAACTTATTAAATGATATACCTAGTGCTGCTAAATTTGGTGGTGCTACAGGAAATTTTAATGCGCATAAAGTTGCCTATCCCAATGTAGATTGGAAAACCTTCGGAACCAAATTTGTTCAGGAAAAATTGGGTTTACAGCATTCTTTTCCAACAACGCAAATTGAGCACTACGACCATTTGGCTGCTTTGTTTGATGCTCTAAAACGTATTAATACCATTATTATAGATCTAGATAGAGATATATGGACTTATGTATCAATGGATTACTTTAAACAGAAAATAAAAAAGGGGGAAGTTGGCAGTTCTGCCATGCCACACAAGGTAAATCCTATAGACTTTGAAAATAGTGAAGGTAATTTAGGGATTGCCAATGCTATTTTTGAACATCTATCTGCCAAACTGCCTATTTCGAGATTACAGCGCGATCTAACAGATAGTACTGTTTTAAGAAATGTTGGTGTGCCATTTGGCCACACACTTATTGGTTTTAAGTCTACTTTAAAAGGTTTGGGTAAATTATTATTAAATGAAGCTAAGTTTCAACAAGACTTGGAGAATAATTGGGCTGTTGTTGCAGAGGCGATACAGACCATACTAAGGCGTGAAAGCTATCCTAACCCCTATGAAGCTCTTAAAGGATTAACACGTACCAATGAAGCAATTACGGAAACATCCATTTCTAACTTTATAGATACTTTAGAGGTTTCTGACTCTATTAAATCTGAATTAAAGGCGATTTCACCAAGTAATTATACAGGTATTTAAACTTACATGCCAATGAAACTCTTTCCCTTAAGTAAAAACGCTATAGCATTAAGCTTTATAGGTATTATTGCTATTGGCTTTTTTGTTGCCGGTTTATTTGAAGTATTGGACTATTTTATCATAAAAGTTTTGTTATTTAGTGGTTCTGGAGCTTTATTTTTTATTGCCTTAAACTATGCTTTAAAAAATGAAAGCAAAAAAAATCGTCCCAAAGATTAACTTCAAGACGATTCACATTAACATTTTAAATAATTGTCAGTTTATTTAAAAAAACTCTTTTAAAAGTCCCAGTTGACCTTCATCTACATTTGAACTTTCTATAATATCAGATAGTTTCATAAGTTCCCCAGCATTCATATTATCGCCCAGAACTCTCACTATGGCAAAACCTTTGTCACTTGAGCTTCCAAATACAATAAGTTCATCAATACTTGTTTCAGATTCACCTAAAAATTTTACCACAAACTTTCCTTCTTTTGTAGACCCTCGCATTAGTTCTTCATACTTAACATCATTGAGAATACCTTTTACCTTCTTTAATTCTAGCTTGTATTCTTCAGTATTATCTTCAGATAATTTAAAGGCAAGTATGTTAAGCTTATCTACAGACTCATAGGCTTCTCGTTGTTCGTCAGTCATATCTACACTTTCAACATTCAATAAACTTGTTGGTGCATCTATAGAGATAAAACCGTTTTTTTCCTGATTATTTACATAATAGGTTTGCAATGTTGGTCCTTGGTTGCAGCTCGTAAAAACCGCAACCAAAAACAACACCACTATTGATTTTTTGATTGATTGTAACATTAGTTCTTAGTTTTTCTTTCCTGCTTTTTTCAATTGCTCACCACCCGGCATATCGATTTGATTTGCAATTTTTGATACTTGTCTTAGATCAATATCTCCGGTTAAGGTCATAATTACAGTTTCAAACTCACGCTTCTCACCATTAATTTTAACTTCGCCACCAGTCATTTCCTTAAGTCCGGTAATAAACATTAGAAGCTCTTTAACATGGTTTTCGTCCTTGCCTTCTTTAACATAGAACTTAACGGTTTGCTCGCCATCTTTAATTCGCATCAACTCTTCAAGATCAGATGATTTTAAATACTTGGTCACCGTGGCTTTCATGTCTGATGATATACCTTTATCTCCAGTAGTGAATACTTTAAAGCCTGTAATGCTTTTAGCCATTTCTACATATTCCTTAGCTTCTGGATCATCAATATCGACACCCATAGTGGCTAACATCTTAAACATTTTTTGATTTAAAATAACCGAAGTTACCCCTTCTAAATCTTCAAATTTATCAAATACACTCTGACTGAATGAAGTCATCGAAGTAAGCATTATCGCTGCTATAATTACTAATTTTTTCATAATTCTTGTTTTTAATTTTTGTTTTTAATTCTTTAATAATTTGTTTGTTGTTTTACTAAATTCTGCAACGTGGCTGGCTTTTTCCAAACCAACGTTAAAGTTTTCAGAAGCTAAGCTTAAGGCGTTTATACTCGAAGTTCCATCGCTGAACTTATCTGAGAGCATCGCCAAAGCAGCTTTAGTCTCTAAATACATTTTTTGTTCTTCTGGCGTATAATCTGCCAAAGTTTTTGGGCCATTATTCCAATTAGGAATAAATATTCCAAGCATAAGAACGACAACAGCTGCGACAGAAATCCATTGGTACAATTTTGTGTTCTTAGGTTTTAATGGAACGTCTTTTGTATATTGTTCTTGTTGCGATTGCGAAAAGTATAAGAACATTGGTTTGTAATGTTCTAAATGTGGAGCTACATCTTCGTTTGTAAAATAGGCTCGTAATTGAACTTCTTCCTGTAATGTAGTCTCTGCATTATTATACTTTTCTAATAATTTTTCTATATCATTTAATACCATAGCGATGTGTATTGGTTAATTTTTCTCGTATTGTTTTTCGTGCCCTAGATAATGCTACTCTTACTGCTGTTTCGCTCATATCTAACATTTTAGCTATCTCTGCAAAATCGTATTGTTCTATATCTCTTAGTTGCACTATTATTTTTTGTTGTTCGGGTAAATCTTCCATAATCTTAGATACCCAATCTATACTATCTCTGGCTTCAACCTGTTTTTGTAATGACGAATTGTTATCTGTATAATTACTGTGAACAATTTTTAAATTTTGTGCTTGCTTGGATTTCAACCGGTCTAAGCAAAAATTCTTTGTCATGGTCATTGAAAAGGCTTCCACATTTTTATAATCACTTATCCTCTCTTTATTTCTCCACAATTTCAACAGTATTTCTTGTGTAGCATCTTCAGCTTCTTCACGAGAAACCAGTAATCGTTTTGCTAAACGAAACACTTTATCCTTAAACGGCATTACTAAGCTTACAAAATCTGCCTGCTTCATTACTAATTTGATTGGTGGTAAAGTCGGTTTATTTCCTTCTTCATACTTACGACGATACACATTACATTTTGTTACAAAGTTTTTTTATTTATAATAATGTAAGTAAATTTAGGGTTTTACAGACATAAGTAAGAAATTGTTATAAAAAGAGAAAGATGAAAAATTTTAAAACATTGCTATTAGCGAGTCTAATTCTATTATCCGTAACAAGTTGTTTTGATGACATAGATGATAATACCAGCTTTTCTAATAGTGAAGTAAAGGATTTTGTTTGGAAAGGTATGAACGCTGTGTACCTATACAAAGCTGAAATCCCCGATTTGGCAAACGACAGGTTTAATTCGAATGAAGAATACAACGATTATCTTAATAGTTTTGCCACACCTGAAGCTTTGTTTGAATCCTTAAAATATTTACCAGAGTCCGTAGATAGGTTTAGTCGTATCGTTGATAATTATTTCGATTTACAAAACCAGCTACAAGGAGTAAGTTTAAGTAATGGGATAGAATTCAATTTATATAGAATTTCTGAAGGTAGTGATGAAGTATTAGGGGCAATTACATTGGTGTTGAACAACAGTGTTGCCAGCAACCTTGGACTAGAGCGCGGACAGATTTTTAGGGCAGTCGATGGTGTAAATCTAAATGTAAATAACGTATCGGCTTTACTCTCCCAGAATTCATATACCTTAAATTTTGCAGACTATGATGATAACGGCACACCGGAAACCGATGACGATACGATTAACTTAAATGGAGAAAGTGCAACACTTACCCTTGAAGAATACACCGAAAACCCTATCCATATTGCTCAAACAATTACTCTGGAGGACAATACCAAAGTTGGCTATTTAATGTACAATCAATTTAACTCTAGCTTTAATAATGCCCTAAACAACGCTTTTGGGAATTTTCAAGCGGATGGTGTAGATGAACTTGTATTGGACTTAAGATATAATGGTGGTGGCACTATACAAACTGCAGCCTATTTGGGCAGTATGATTACTGGACAATTCACAGGAGAAGTTTTTTCTAAAACATTTTATAACGAAAACCTAGAAAGTTTAAATAGAGATTACTTGTTTACCAATTCAATTGAAGGTGGTGGATCTATTAATAGTCTCAATTTATCTAGAGTATATGTTTTAACCACAAATCAGAGAACCGCCTCAGCTAGCGAACTCATTATAAACAGTTTAAAATCATATATTGATGTCATAGTAATTGGTGAAAACACAGTAGGAAAAACACAAGCGTCAAGAATAATTTATGATTCTCCTTCACTATTTTCTACTGACAACATTAACCCAAACCACACTTACGCCATGCAACCGCTTATAGCAAATTCTACAAATGTCAATGATGAACTGGTACCGTTAAATGGCTTAGAGCCAGATGTAGAGATTACTGAATCCCCGAATACCTTCAGTAGTTTAGGTAATATCCAAGAACCTCTCTTATCTATTGCTATTTCTGATATATTAGGACTTGGAAGACAATCGTATGAATTTAATGGTCAGCGATACTTAATTAGTACCAATACCATTTCACCTCTTGAACAGAATATGTATATAGAATAAGTAAGATATTATTTACTTTTTTTTCTTAAAATCAATGGTTTGTTATTAGAGAAGCTTTATATTTGAATTTCAATTTTGTTGACTTAATTAATTTCCCTTAAAGTTAAATTGAACTTAAATAATCAAATCTAAATAAAATGAAAAAAAAAATCTACTACTTGGTTTTTCTACTATTTCCCATAATCTCTAACGCACAAATATTTGGAGAACCTCCAACTTATGATGGTGAAGATTTTGAATCAAGTTTAAAGAGTATAAGAGTTTTTAGAACAGGTCTTAGCCCCAACGTAGATGAATGTGGCGATAATATAAATGGTGTAGTATGGTTTGGTAGTCCTATAACTGATCATCCTGGACCTCCACACGCTTTTGGATACTATAAATATGATTTCTATTTGTACTTATACGGCATAGATTCAAATGGCAATCATGTTCTAGTTGATACAGTTTTAAAGGATGTTGATGATTATACTCCAATAATTAACAATACTGCATATTCGTATAATTTATATTCAGGAACGGGTTTGAATATTGAGAATTTACCCTATGAATATTACTATTTAAGATTTAAAATAACTAAAATGGTTACAAATAACGATCCGGGTATGTATTGGTTTTTTCCAGTTTCACACTGGGAAACAGAACATACAAATTTAGAGCCAAAATGTGGATATGGCTCTTGCCCTGAATCTTTTAATGGTTTTGAAAACCCCAATCCTTGTGATTGGAATGATGACGGAGGTGACGATAATGACTTAGAACCTGATTTAGTTACAACATCTAATAACGTTTTAGTTATCAGTGATTGCTCAGACTGCAATATTACACTTTCAAATTTAGGCTCAGATAAACATAAAATAACACCATCAACCACATTACAAATAGTTAGTGCTATGATAGAAAATAGTTCGTCCGCTGTTGCCCAATCATCAAAAGTTAAATATTATGTTGAAGCTACATCAGCTGCCGGTGTTGTTGAATATGAATTACCCTATACTACTGATATACCTTCTATACCTGGCAATTCATCATACGTTTTTTCACATACTATTTTTGGTGTAGATTTTCCGCCACTTGCTTTTGGTTCTAATTATAAGATATTATTTAAACTAGATGCTATTAATGAAGTAAGCGAGAGTAATGAAAGTAATAATAAAATTAGCATTCCACTAAAATGGGCAAGCTCTACTTCTGGTAGAATTTATTTGAACACATATAATGGTTCTTCTATACTCATTCCATTTGACTATGACATTAACAACCAAACAACAAATATTAAAATGTATAGTGTCGCTGCTTTGGGCAATACCAGTCCTGTGGTTAATGTTAACTTCAATGGAATTGAAACAAATATAAACATAACTCATCTTCCTACTGGTCAATATGCAGTACATATAAACGATCGTTTTGTAAGACAAATTCTTGTAAAGAACAAAGGTGGTGGTCTGATTGATCCTATAGGTAGGGAATAATATAATATGAAAATTACTAGAAGCCGATATATTTAAGAATATAAATAATCGGCTTTTCTTTAACGGTATATTATGGATAATAGGAATGTACTATAACACGACCTCAATTGATAGATCTGTTAAAATTCAATTAAACACCAACCCTTTTGAACAAGAGATGTTTTTAGATTAAATAATTGTCCAAACTGAAAACATATTTTAATTGGAGTTCTGGAAAAGATTCTGCACTGGCATTATACCATCTGCTAAAAGATAAACGCTATTCTGTTGAGCAATTAATTACTACCGTTAACCAACACCATAATAGAGTTACCATGCATGGTTTAAGAACAGACCTCCTTCTTGAGCAAACCAAATCCATAGGTATAAAAACAACTATTATTGAATTGCCCAAACAACCTTCTATGGATGTTTACGAAAAAACCATGCTGAAAACCACGGATATACTTACGGCTAACGGTTTCACCCATAGTGCCTTCGGTGATATATTTTTAGAAGATTTACGTAACTACAGGGATAAACAATTATCAATTTAAAATATAAATACACTATATCCACTCTGGAAAAGAAACACTAAAGAGCTCATCAATGAGTTTATCGATTTGGGGTTTAAAACCATAGTTGTAAGTGCCAATGCCAAATATTTTGATAAAGATTTTGTAGGTACCACCATTGACCATAATTTTTTAAAGAATCTACCAGAAGATGTAGATCCTTGTGGAGAAAATGGAGAATTCCATACGTTTTGTTTTGATGGCCCAATCTTTAAAAAGCCTATAAAGTTTAGACTTGGCGAAAAAGTTTACCGAGAATACAATGCCCCTAAAACCGATAACAACCCTAAGGATCAACTTGAAAAAACTGGTTTTTGGTACGTGGATCTAGTTCCATAAGAGTTGATCTAAAAATGTCATTCTCAGTAACACTTTTTAGACCGTTTACTCTTAAATTACCCAACTTGCCGCTCTAGTGCAATGAAGTGCGTTTTATTTCCATTTTTATATAATGGAAATATTTTTACTTCGCAACGGTATGAAGACCCATTCTTTTTGTAATTGGTTATCACTTCCTTAAAAGGCAGATCATTACCGAGCCTCTCTTTTATTCTTTGTTTAACGCTGACTGAAGTCTTTTCTCCCTGTAAGAATCGAGGTGTTTTATTCAATGCCTCTTCCTTTGAATAGCCCGTCATTTTTGTGAACCCCTTATTTACCCATAATATCTTTTGATTCAAATCCGTAATAAGAATGGCCTCAAACTGTTCTTTATCAATCATGGATTCAATGTCTCCCTCCCAATTAAGCTTTTTTCCAAAAGTCTTAACTTTAATAATATCTAAGGTTCTCTCCATTTCCATACGCCTATTAAAATTGGCCATACTGAATATATCCCAACTCATAAGAGGTAGTTGAATACTAGACTTTCCCTTATATGAAACTTTAGATTCCCCATTATCTAATATTGACGAACAAACATCTAAAGCCATCATATTGTACAATCTATTTTTCATGCGTTTAACTTAGAGTTAGTTGTATTTTAATTAAAATGAAAACTATTTGGTGCAACATCAGTAGTGATAGTATTTAGCAAATTACCGCTCGTGTCGTATTCATACGCTGTTCCCGCTGAAGCAAAATCACCAGCATCTGCTATGTACAATACATTATTTCTAGCCGAAAAGCCATACATAGAGCCGAACTGAGAAGTAGATACATAGGTCATCACTGGTACATCTGACACTGTTGTACTACCTGTAACAAAACTGTAAACTGATGTGCCATTTGTAAAATAAGTAATATTGCCATCTATGTCTAAATGCCTTGGGGATGTCAACGTTGTAGGTAAGTCTATGGAGGAGTCGACAGTATCATCGGATAAATCTATTTTAAAAATCTTACCATTGGACGCAGAATTACTTGACAGCACATACAAGAAACCATTATCGGCCTCTAGTGAATTTGGCGAATTGCCAGCACCCAAATCTATAGTTATCATTGAGCCCAAGTTTGAAGGATCTAAAACTGTTACACTATTGCCTGAACCAAATGACCCATTGGTAATATATAACTTACCATTTGCCGCTTCAATACGTTCAGCTATTTTACCAATAACAATGGTGGTGGTAGAATAATCAGCAAGGTCGATAATAGTAACAAAATCATCTGTTGATGTACCAAAATCCCCAGAGTTTGTTACATAAGCTTTATTATTATAAACTGCTCCGTATCGTGGATTGATTAAATCCGTAGACACAGTAGCTATAAACTCAAAAGTATACCTATTTAAAACAGTAACTGTTTGTCCTCCGCCCGAAACGATAAAAGCCCTGGTGTCATCAAAGAATAAGTCTTGCTTAAATGCTCCAATAGGATCAGCAGTTGGGTTTACCGTTTCAAAAACGTTTTGTTCCACCGTACCATCTTCGTCAACGTAGGTCACTGGGGTAATTAAACCACCTCCTTCGTGCAAAATAAAATATCCGTTTTCGTAGTCACCTAAAGGTTCAGATGGTGTAAAATCATCATCATTGCTGCACGATGTAACGATAAATGCCAAAGCAAAACCGTAAATAGAAAGTTTTAGTAAATGTTTCATTGTAATTAAAAATTAAAGTTTAGATAAATATTATAGTTAATGCCAGGCATAAAACGATTGGCTACACTTTGATAATTTTCATTAAATAAATTCTGGATTCTCAATCCTAAAGCAGATTGATCAAAAAGCCTGTATTCCATGCCCAAATTGTGTATCCAAAAAGGTTCTACTACACGATTGGGATCATTGTCCGATTGAATAAACACCTCACCTACGTAGGCCGTCTGAAAATAAGTACTGAGCTTGTTATAAGTATAGTTTAATGATCCTGAACCCTTATGGTATGGCACATAAATCAATTGTTTGTCATTAAACTGATTCTCTGAAACTGTATAAGCATAATTGAAACTTAATTGAAGTTGATGCTTATTAAATTGTCCAGAATATTGTAATTGAGACTCTAGACCATAGGAAACAACATGGTCTGTATTTATGGGTCTCCAAATTCCACTGGTATTGGGCACCCAACGAATCATGTTTTCTATATCATAATAAAACCCAGTAAGATTAAATAACCCATTTTTAAAATTGAATTGATTACCCAATTCTATTTGATGGGAAGTTTCTGGACTTAAATTGGGATTACCCGCATTAGCCCAATACAAATCATTGTAAGTTGGAATCCTAAAGTTTTTGGAGCCATTGAGGCTAAGTGTATAAACATCCCCAAATTGCTGTTTTGCACCAAAACTGAACAGCAAGGGACTCTCGTAATTATTAGTAACTTCCTTTCTAACAGTAGCTTCGTAATAAAATGATTTGATTCGTTGATTTAACAATACACTAAATGCCGAAATGGTACGAGAGGCTTCGACAATACTAGAGCCTTCACCATTAGTGTAATTAATATCTGCTACGGCCATAACCTTTGCATTATCTGCCCATTCGTAACTTAGCTGATAATTACCAATAAAGGTCTCGGCCTCAGCAAACGTAAAATTCTCATTTTCAATATTGCCAAAATATTTATAGGATTCTGTTAGATATGCCGTCCTTAAAACTGAAAGAAATCTACCAAAACTACTTTCCCATTCCAATAATTGCCGCGTATTAAAATCTTTGTATTTTGTCCGAATTTCGGTTGGCAATATCAATGAAAAATGACGTTCGCCATCAAATATATGGTTGTAATAGCGTAGTATATTTTTTTGATCTATTTTATAACCTAAAGTTGTACTCAGCCCTACATTATAAAATTGACCATTTAGGTTTTTTCTATCACTATCAACATAGTCATAATCATTATCAGAATGTGTATAAGCCACAGCAAAACCCACACTGAATTTATCATCTGCATATCGAGTTCGGTAGCTGATATCTTGTGTGTTAAAACTTCCCGCACTGGCAAACAAGTCATTTTCAAATGGCGTATCAAAATGTATCTTATCGTTTAAATGAATACTTCCACCAATGGCTCCACTACCATAAAGCACACTGCCTCCACCGTGCCTAATTGTAATTTCATCGAAATTTCTGGTATTTATAGTACTAAAATCTGTCTGGCCATTAAACTGCGAATTTATATTAATGCCGTTCCAGATTACTGCTGTTTGTTGTGCTGTTGTACCTCTAAATGAAGGTGAAGACACCATTCCCAATCCATTCTCTTTAAAATAGATAGGCGAATTAAAGTTTAACAACTGCGTTAAAGAAGAAGTACTCCGTTTTATAATACTATCTGAAAGTACCTGGGTTGTCTGTGTCTTAGAAAATGTCTTTAATAAGCGATCGGCTCTTAAAACAACCTCATCAAGACGTTGAATTGAATCCAATGTTTGCGATATTACCACAAACGGAAATAATAAAAATAAAAATACAACTATATGTTTCATATCCATTAAGCCTTTTACCCGAAGACTAATTTTATTTGCTGAAGTTGGCAGGTCTCCTGACTTGCGTCTTGCTATCGGTCTTCCCAGAAAATATTTCCAGTGACATTGAAGGTAATAACAAGCTTTATAGCTTACAGTTGCGGGAACAGCTCAGGAATGGAGATTTTAGAATTAATATGTGATGTTTTTGAGGTCTAAACTCATCAATCAGCAACCATAAATCTTTAATCGCTTCACCTGATTCCCTTTTAATCCATTTAGTAGAACTAAACAGAACCAAATTCTACACGAAATTAAACAATTTGTTCAAGTATTTACTTTAAACTTTAAATAATCTTACTTTTGAATTCGAAATAAACCCTTCCTTTAAAAATGAGATTATCCGTTTTTTTTCTGTTTTTAGTTGCTTTTGTTTCTTGTAAAAATGAACAAAAGATAGATTTACCCAACACATCTAAAACAAAAACATTGGAGCTTAAATATGCTGAAGGCTTTTCCGTAAACGATAATGGCAACCATAAAGTGCTTACCATTTTAAAACCTTGGCCAAAAGCTGATAAAAGCTATAAATATTTGATAGCATCTAGTGAAACTTTATCTAAAATGACTTTCCAAAAAGATTACTATGACGGTGTAATAACCAATGATATAAAAAAATTAGTTGTAACCTCTACAACACATATTCCTGCCTTAGAATTGCTTGGTGTAGAACAAACTTTAGTTGGTTTTCCTGGTACAGATTATATATCCTCAGAAAAAGTAAGAAAACGTATTGACGAAGGTAAAGTCAGAGACTTGGGCAAAAATGAAGGTATAAATACTGAAGTGTTACTAGAACTAAATCCCGATGTCGTTATTGGTTTTGGAGTTGATGGTGTAAATAAAACATTTGAAACCATTAAAAAGGCTGCAATTCCTGTAATATATAATGGTGATTGGGTAGAGTCTTCTGCGTTGGCAAAAGCTGAATGGATTAAGTTTTTTGGTGCATTATTTAATAAAGAAAAGGAAGCAGATGCTATTTTTAATCAAATTGAAAACGACTATTTAGCTGCAAAATCCATTGCAAAGCAAGCCAAAAACCGACCAACAGTTCTGAGTGGTGCAATGCACAAAGATGTTTGGTATTTACCAAACGGCTCTAGCCCTGAAGCTCAATTTTTAAAAGATGCGAACGTCGATTATTTATGGGGTGAAACTACTGGAAACGGAAGTTTAGCATTGAGTTTCGAAGCCGTTTTAGACAAAGCTAAAGACGCAGAGTTATGGTTAAGTCCTTCATACTACAGAAGTTTTGACCAACTTAAAGAAGCTAATGCACTCTACACCAATTTTAGTGCTTTCAAAAATCAATCTATTTATACGTTTACCAACACAACAGGTGCTACAGGTGGTACTCTGTATTATGAATTAGGTACTGCAAGACCAGATTTGGTTCTAAAAGATTTAATAAAGATTTGCCACCCAGAACTATTGGAAAATTACAATCCATTTTTTTTTAAAAAACTAAAATAGATTATGGGTATTCAGACTAAAGCAAAGAATCTTTTTTGTCTAAATTTGTATTGAAGCATAACATGCCCGTTCTTAGGAACGATAAACAATCATTGAGTACTCAAAATACATATCACTTTCAATTTACATTACTTGTTGTAATCTTACTTATATGCTTTTTCACCAACATTAGTTTAGGCTCAGTAAGCATACCTTTAAACAGTATTTTTGGAAGTCTTTTCGGAACTATCGATAATTCAACTTGGCAACTCATTATAATCGATTTTAGATTACCAAAAGCGATTACGGCAATTTTAGTGGGCTCTGGTTTAGGTATTTCTGGTCTCCTCATGCAAACACTTTTTAGAAACCCATTGGCTGGTCCTTTTGTTTTAGGAATAAGCTCGGGCGCCAGTTTGGGTGTAGCCTTAGTTATTTTAGGCTCAGGATTGTTTGGCGGGTTGTTTACAACAGCTTCAATTTCTAAATGGAGTATTGTAGTCGCAGCAAGTTTAGGAAGCTTCCTTGTATTACTGGCGGTCTTGGCAATTTCGAGCAAAGTACGCGATACCATGGCTATTCTAATTATAGGTTTAATGTTTGGAAGCATTACCGCAGCTGTGGTTAGTGTTCTCTCCTACTTTAGCTCTGCCGAACAGTTACAACAATATATTTTTTGGGGTTTTGGAAGTTTAAGCAACTTATCCTGGAGTGATCTCATCATTTTCTTCGGAATTTATTTAACAGGACTCACCTTAAGTGTAGCTTCCATAAAAGGACTAAACAGTCTTTTATTAGGCGATAACTACGCTATGAGCTTGGGCGTAAGCTTAAAGCAAAACAGATTAATAATCATTTTGGCAACAAGTTTAATAGCTGGCACTATTACTGCGTTTGCTGGGCCAATTGCTTTTATAGGTTTAGCAATACCACATTTAACACGTCAGTTGTTTAAAACCTCCAATCATAAAATTTTAATACCAGCCGTTTTTTTATTTGGTGCCATCGTTATGCTAATTTGCGATAGTATTGCTCAAATTCCCGGAAGCGACTACACATTGCCTATAAATGCCATAACAGCTTTAGTTGGCGCTCCAGTAGTGATTTGGTTATTGCTAAGACAACGTAAAATGATGTTCTAATGACCAGAGATACTAAAAATACCATCCTAAAAACAGAACAACTTTCCATAGGCTACAAAACCAAGAAAGCTGAAACTATTGTTGCTTCTAATATTAATTTTGAGTTACAACAGGGACAATTAATAGGTTTGGTTGGTGCCAATGGCATTGGTAAGTCCACACTTTTAAGAACGTTGATAAAAGTACAACCCAAGCTATCTGGTTCTATAAAACTAAACGGCATCACTCTAGAATCTACCAGCAACTTAGATTTGGCAAAGCAATTGAGTATCGTTTTAACCGAGCCATTAACCTCTAAAAACCTTTCAGTTTATGAACTTGTAGCTTTAGGAAGACATCCATACACCAACTGGATAGGGAATTTAACCCAAGTCGATACCGATATTGTAAACAATGCTTTGGAGCTCATAAATATTTCCGATTTAAAAGATAAACGATGCTATGAGTTAAGTGATGGTCAATTACAAAAAGTAATGATTGCTCGCGCTTTGGCTCAAGATACAGATATAATTGTTTTAGATGAGCCTACCACACATCTCGATATGTACCACAAAGCGTATATATTAAAGTTACTTCAAAAATTGACTAAAGACACCCATAAAACCATTTTGTTTTCTTCTCACGAAATTGATCTCGCCATCCAATTGTGTGATACCATGATTGTAATGCGCAAAAATGATGTAGTTTGCGACCAGCCCTGCAATTTAATATCGGAAGGTATTTTTGAATCGCTGTTCCCAAAAGATTTAATTTCTTTTGATGATACGACTGGAAGTTTTAGAGTAAAAAAATAACACTGTTAGCAAGGTATTGTACTTGGTCGAAGCAAATGAAACGACCTAATAATCTCTTAATAAATATAGATTCTTCGCTTCGCTCTGAATAACAAATCGATTATCTTTGATAAATTTCTTTTGGTTAAATATGAACGACATCATCCTTTTTACAGCTATAATTGTTTCTGCAGGAATTGGTGCTTTTATTGGACTTAAATTCGCTCAGCTTAAAAGTAAAAGTGATAAAAGTACACTAGAAGAACGCCAGCTACAACTCAATAATACCATTGGAGAACTAAAACAAACGATTGAAAAAATTGAAACTGATCGAGAAGCGATAAGACAAGAAAAGGAATTTTTAAATACCGAACTGTCGAGACGAAATACAGAATTTGAAAATCTGCAACAGCAAAATCTAAAACGTGATGAAGAATTAGTAAAGCAACAAGAGCAATTGCGTAAAGATTTTGAATTGATGGCTTCAAAAATTTTGGATGAAAAATCAGAGAAATTCACACTTCAGAATAAAGAAAATATTAAAAACATTCTCAATCCGCTTGAAGAGAAGATAAAAACTTTTGAAAAGAAAGTTGAAGACACACAGAAAGAAAGCATTAGTATGCATTCTGCCTTAAAGGAACAATTGCTTGGGCTAAAAGACCTCAACCAACAAATGGCAAAAGAAGCCACCAATCTCACCAAAGCTTTAAAAGGTGACAGTAAAACACAAGGAAATTGGGGTGAGCTGGTTTTGGAACGGGTTTTAGAAAAATCTGGTTTAGAAAAAGACAGAGAGTATTTTGTACAACAAAATTTTAAGCGCGAAGATGGCTCTCGCGTTATGCCAGATGTCGTACTTCATCTTCCAGATTCTAAAAAGATGATTATTGACTCTAAAGTATCACTAACGGATTATGAGCGTATGGTCAATGCAGATGACGAAGAACGTACGCTGTTTTTAAAAGCGCATGTTAATTCGATAAAAAAGCATGTCGATCAATTATCTGCCAAAAACTATCAGGATCTTTATGATATAGAATCGCCAGATTTTGTGCTGATGTTTATTCCTATTGAACCTGCTTTTGCAGTAGCAATTAATGAAGATAACACATTATACAACAAGGCTTTTGAGCAAAATATCGTAATCGTTACACCTTCTACCCTATTGGCAACGCTTCGTACAATAGATACCATGTGGAATAACGAAAAGCAACAGCAAAATGCTATTGAAATTGCCAGACAGGCAGGTGCACTTTATGATAAATTTGAGGGCTTAGTTTCTGACCTGACTGGTGTCGGCAAAAAAATTGATGCTGCCAAAAACGATTACTCCTCTGCCATGAACAAATTAGTCGACGGTAAAGGCAACCTGATTTCGCGTGTTGAAAAAATTAAGAAAATGGGTGCTAAAGCTAAAAAATCACTTCCAGAAAACGTTATTAAACGCGCTTCGGAAGATGAATAAAAAATATAAATAAAATCTGACTTATGTATAAAACCACGGATGATTCCAGGATTCAAATTTCTGAGTTAATGCTGCCGTCATTTGCCAATTTTGGGGGCAAAATTCATGGGGGCTATATTTTAGGGCTTATGGATCAGATTGCATTTGCGTGTGCTTCTAAACATTCGCGTAGCTATTGTGTGACTGCTTCTGTTAATAAAGTTGATTTTTTAAACCCCATTGAAGTTGGTGAGCTGGTCACCATGAAAGCTTCCGTCAATTATGTTGGCAAATCATCTATGGTTGTAGGTATTCGTGTGGAATCCGAAAACATTCAAACCGGTCTAAAAAAGCATTGTAATTCATCTTACTTTACTATGGTTGCTGTTGATAAATTAGGTAAAACAGTTGAGGTGCCTGGTTTAATACTGACAACCAAAATGGATGCGAAGCGTTTTATAAAATCCATCATAAGACGAGAAAGTGATGCAAAGCGCAGTAAAGACTTAGAAGGTCTTTATAAAAATGTTGACGACTACTTAGAGCAACTTAAGGATTACCGTGTTAAAATAGACTTTAAATAAAAAAGCCATTTCTTTAGGAAATGGCTTATATATTATTTGTACTTAATTTATTACTGCTTAATAAATCGCTTGGTCTGTGTCGTTTTATTATTTGACACTCTAACCAAGTAAATACCACTTCGCCAATTAGATATATCTACAGAAGATTCTAATTGATTAATTAAGCCTTTGTAAATACGCTTACCTAAGACATCAAAAACTTCTAATTTTGAATCTGTATCTAATACAGGCAACTTAATAGTAAGCTTATTTTTAGCTGGGTTAGGAGAAATTATAAACTCAGTATTTTGAAGTTTAAAATTTTGAGTACTCAAAGATGCACCAGCGGTAATGTTATCTAAATGCAGTTCTGCATTGGTAACTTCACCAATCCAAGAGGGATTAGGGTTACTCAGTATTCTAATTTCTGTAACGCCAGATAGAGTAGCTGAGACGTCCGTACCTTCAGCACTATTATCATTTGCACCAGGCGCAGAAATTAAGTCAGTTTCAGAAATCGGAATCGTAATTTGCCCCCATCCAGATCCTGCAGTCACCATTACAGCTGGTGATGAAAAATTACCACCGGGACCGGTAAGAGACACCCGAACGGATACATCAACATTTAATGCTCTCACATCCATTAAGATAGAACCTACGCCAGCGGCAGCATAATCACCTATCCATTGTGTAGTATTTCTTACGATCAATCTCGATCCTGGACCAGCTGGGTTTTGTGTCGTATAGTCTCTTAGATAATTATCATCGTCACCACTTGGTCCGTCTGTATCAACATTCTCTGCTTGAGCACCAGATGCAGGTGCTTCAAACCAATTTTGCTCAGTACCATCCTCAAAATCATCAGATTGATTTACAACTATCTGAGCTGGTATGGCATAGAGCATGAAAAAAGCCAAAAACGTGAGTAAAATTCTTTTCATATGCTATTCCTTTTTGATGCTAAGTTAATAATTATATAGCACTTAGCTAAATAGTTAATCGAAAACTATGCCATTATTTACTCAAATACATTTTTCTTCTAGAGTACAAATCGTAGAACTCATCTTCTTTTAAACTATTGATAAACAAGATACTTTCACCAGTACTCTTCATTTCTGGCCCTAACTTCTTATTCACATTAGGAAATTTATTAAATGAAAATACTGGCTGTTTTATGGCATAACCATCCAACTGAGGATTAAAGTCAAAATCAGTGACTTTTTTATCGCCCAACATGACCTTGGTTGCATAGTTAACATAAGGCTCTTTGTAAGCTTTTGCTATAAATGGTACTGTACGCGATGCTCTTGGATTAGCTTCAATGATATAAACAGTATCATCCTTTATGGCAAATTGAATATTAATCAACCCAACAGTATTTAAAGCTCTAGCTATGGTGTGTGTATGGTCTATTATCTGTTGCATCACTAAATCACCAAGATTAAAGGCAGGTAACGTAGCATTGCTGTCACCAGAATGAATACCGCAAGGCTCTATGTGCTCCATAATACCAATGATATATACATTACCATCCGCATCGCAAATAGCATCTGCTTCGGCTTCAATCGCACCATCCAAGTAATGATCTAAAAGTAATTTATTTCCTGGTATGGATTTTAATAGGTCGATAACATGAGCTTCCAATTCATCTTTATTGATTACAATCTTCATACCTTGAC
The DNA here is from genome assembly GCA_964453045.1 of uncultured Flavobacteriaceae bacterium. Taxonomy (GTDB): domain Bacteria; phylum Bacteroidota; class Bacteroidia; order Flavobacteriales; family Flavobacteriaceae; genus Winogradskyella. The sequence continues at coordinate 24,851 of CAYVNR010000011.1, read as the reverse complement.
CACCAAGCACGTATGAAGGTCTTACCAAAATTGGAAAATCCAAAACATCGGCAATAGCCAAAGCTTCATCTGCAGTTTCAGCAGTATCGAATTGTGGATATGGAATATTATTTTCTTTCAATAATGTTGAAAAGCTTCCTCTATCTTCTGCCAAATCCAAAGATTCAAAGCTCGTTCCCATAATCTTAACACCATAGCGCTCTAGCTTTTCAGCAAGCTTTAATGCTGTTTGCCCACCAAGCTGAACTATGACTCCTTCTGGTTTTTCATGCTGAATAATATCATAAATATGTTCCCAAAATACAGGTTCAAAATAGAGTTTATCTGCAATATCAAAATCTGTCGATACAGTCTCGGGATTACAGTTAATCATAATGGTTTCGTAACCACACTCAGATGCAGCTAAAACACCGTGTACACAGCAGTAATCGAACTCAATACCTTGACCAATTCGGTTAGGACCCGAGCCTAAAACAATAATTTTCTTTCTATCGGTTACTATACTTTCGTTATCGACAAATATCTTACCATCAGCAGACTCTACCTCACTTTCAAAGGTAGAATAATAGTATGGTGTTTGTGCTTTAAATTCTGCGGCACAAGTATCAACTAATTTATATACACGATTGATATTTAGTTCGCGTCGTTTATTATACACCTGACTTTCTAAACATCCGAGCATGTGTGCAATCTGTCTATCACCATAGCCCTTCTGTTTGGCCTCAAGTAACAATTCCCTATCGATGGTGTCAATATTAAACGTGGAAATTTCCTTATGCAATTGGAATAATTCTTCATACTGCTTTAAGAACCACATATCAATCTTAGTGATCTCGAAGATACGACTCAATGGAATACCAATTTCAATAGCATCATAGATAGCAAAAACACGATCCCAACTCGCATATTTCAATTTCTTAATTATAGTTTCGTAATCTTTGTAGCCTTTTCCGTCTGCTCCCAGTCCATTTCGCTTAATCTCTAAAGATTGTGTTGCTTTATGCAGTGCTTCTTGGAAAGAACGCCCTATCGCCATAACTTCACCTACGGCTTTCATCTGCAAACCAAGGGTTCTGTCCGAACCTTCGAACTTATCAAAATTCCAACGTGGAATTTTAACAATAACATAATCTAATGTAGGCTCGAATAGTGCGGATGTTGACTTTGTAATTTGATTGCTCAATTCGTCCAAAGTGTAACCTAAAGCCAGTTTTGCCGCAATTTTTGCTATAGGGTAACCTGTTGCTTTACTCGCTAATGCTGAGGAACGTGATACTCGTGGATTAATCTCAATAGCTATAATTTCTTCATCTTCATCCGGGCTTACTGCAAATTGCACATTACAGCCTCCTGCAAAGTCGCCAATACTACGCATCATGTGAATGGCCATATCCCGCATTCTTTGAAATGTCTTATCAGATAAGGTCATTGCTGGTGCTACGGTAATGGAATCTCCTGTATGAATTCCCATAGGATCCATATTCTCTATGGTACAAATTATAACTACATTATCGTTTTTATCTCGTAATAATTCTAACTCATACTCTTTCCAGCCCAATAATGCTTTATCTATCATTACCTCGTGGATTGGAGAAATTTCCAATCCACGGGTTAAGGCTTCATCAAATTCTTTTTCATCATATACAATGGAAGCTCCTGCTCCACCCAATGTAAACGATGCTCTAATACATAAAGGAAAACCAAACTCTTGCGCTATCTCCTTACCTTTTAAAAAAGATGTTGCCGTTTCTTGCGGTGCCATACCAACACCAATCTTAGTCATTAGATCTCTAAACTGCTCTCTATCTTCGGTAATGTTAATGGCATCAATATCTACGCCTATAATTTCAACATCAAAATCTTCCCAAATTCCTTTTTCATCTGCTTCGATACACAGATTTAAAGCTGTTTGTCCGCCCATTGTTGGCAAAACCGCATCAATTTGAGGATGCTCCTTCAAAATTTTTATGATAGACTTTGTTGTTAATGGCAATAGATACACATGGTCTGCCATTGTTGGGTCTGTCATTATCGTTGCAGGATTGGAATTGATAAGAATCGTTTCTATTCCGTCTTCTCGTAACGAGCGTAGTGCTTGGGAACCTGAATAATCGAATTCGCAGGCTTGGCCAATAATAATTGGACCAGAACCGATAAGTAAAATAGATTTGATGTTTTTGTCTTTTGGCATGAGATTGTTTTTTTAGTATTATGCCAAATAAACTTCAAAATCATTGATTCGGAAATTCATTTGGCTTTGCAAAAATAAATATCAATAGGGTATAAAAAAAGGTGTTACACCTAAGTAACACCTTTAAAATATTAACAATTGTTAATCATTATTTTTTATGTCTTAATTCTGAAGATACAGACAATTTCTTTCTTCCTTTAGCTCTTCTACGCGCTAAAACTTTTCTTCCGTTTACAGAAGCCATTCTCTCTCTAAAACCGTGCTTGTTTCTTCTCTTTCTCTTTGACGGTTGAAACGTTCTTTTTGGCATGTCTTATCTTTTTAAAAATCTTATATACTTATTTAATGTTTGAGTGCTATCTCAAAACTGCGTGCAAATATACAACAAGTTTTTACTTTAGCAAGTGCCAAAATAAAAATATTTCAACAGAATTTTATTAACTTTGCCAACCTTAAAAACTAAGCGAACTATGTTCAATAAAAATATAAAGTTAGTCATTGCTGCATTAATTATTGGTTATGCTATATACCAATTCACCGAAGGTTACGTAGGCAATGGTATTATGTATATACTCCTTTCAACAATATTTATTTTTCTTTATTTTAAAAATGAATTGATTTTGTTGGCCTTCTTAAGATTACGTAAGCAAGATTTCCCTGGTGCAAAGAAATGGCTAGATAAAATAAAAAACCCTAAAGCAGCTTTGGTAAAAAAGCAGCAAGGTTATCTAAATTATCTGAATGGAATTATGGTTTCACAAACCAATATGAATGAAGCCGAGAAGTATTTTAAAAAGGCAATTAGTCTAGGTTTATCTATGGATCATGATTTGGCTATGGCAAAATTGAATTTAGCAGGAATAGCATTTTCTAAACGTCGTAAGCAGGAAGCGCGAAAATTATTATCCGAAGCAGAAAAACTAGATAAAAGAGATATGCTTGCTGAGCAAATTAAAATGATGAAGCAACAGATGAAAAAAGCTGCGATACCAAAGCAACATTATGGCCAACCCACTTCAGCCAGACAACATCGCAGAAGTCGAAGGTAATATTATAGTAACGGAGCAGCTAATCTAGCAATGGCTTCAATAAATTTAGTGGTTTTAGAACGGTTTTTCCAAGATTGATAATCTAATTTTTCGGAATCCTTTAAGTCGTCATTGAAAAGATTTTTGAGTTCTTCACAAAAATCTTTTTCATACACCAATGCATTGACTTCAAAATTTATATTAAAACTTCTATAATCCATATTTGCGGTTCCTACGGTACCAAAAACACCATCAACAACCATAGTTTTGGCATGTATAAAACCCTTGCTGTATTGATAAACCTCTACTCCAGCCTCTAACAATTGCTCTAAATATGAGTTGGTAGCATACTCCGCAACCCATGAATCTGATTTTTTTGGAACAATAACCTTTACATCCAAATTACTACGCGCTGCCACTTGCAATGCTGTAATGATTTCATCATTTGGAATAAAGTATGGGGTCGTAATATGTATTGAATCTACTGCGTTGGTAATAGCCACAAAAATAGCTTCCATAATATTAGACCAATCCGTGTCTGGTCCGCTTGCTGCAATTTGGAGCGGAACATTCTCTTTGATATTATGGTTTGGAAAATAGTCCTTAGAGATTTTGAGTTCCTCACCACTGGCAAAGTCCCATGTTGTAAAAAATAAAATCTGAAGCGGTTTTACAGCTTCTCCTTCAATTCTTAGGTGGGTATCTCTCCAGTACCGCTTGTTGTTTGAATTTACATAATTATCCGAGATATTGATACCGCCAACATAGCCTATCTTACCATCAATTACAATTATTTTTCTATGGTCGCGATAGTTCATCTTTCCTGTTAAGCCCGAAAACAAAACTGGCATAAAAGCATGCATCTCAATACCACTTTGCTTAATTTTTGCTTTCATTTTGGGTGAAATATTACTACCTACGTCATCTATAACAATTCTAACATTAATTCCTTCCTTTGATTTTTCGCAAAGTAGATTTAGCAGTTCTGTACCTATATTATCGTCTTTGATGATAAAGTATTCTAAATGTATATGATGCTCTGCTTTTTTAATATCTTCAAATAATAACTTGAATTTTGCATCACCATCTTTAATCAACTCCACCTTATTATTAATGGTCATTTTTGACTTTTCACTATTATATAGTAAAGGAATAAGCTTGGATTTTTCGTCCAATAATTGGTCTACTTCTTCAATTTTTTTGGTATCCAGTTCAAGTTCTTCTTGAATTTTCTTTACCACAGATTGATTGAGTACGTTTTTTCTACTAAAGATTTTAGATTTACGGTATTCTTGTCCGAACAGATAATAAACCAATAAACCTATAAATGGAAAAACCAACAAAACAATAATGTAACTTAATGTTTTTGTTGGATTTAAGCGTTTAAACAGAATCGTAGCTACTGCAGAAAGTGCTAAAACATAGTTTAGAGCTATGAGAATCTGCCAAATATGATTTTTTACATACTCCAATCCTTAAGGTTTAGATGTGTAGTAACCTTCTTTAGGGATTTCTATTGTGTATAATTTTCTGGATTTGTTGTTTAAATGGTTTTCTCTCAACCAAGGATTGTGCAGCTTTAGAATTTTATAATTGATCCCGAATCGTTTTGCAAATTGTGAAAAATCTGTTACTGCAGTATCTACTTCAACTTTGTATGTTGGTATGTGTTTGTATAAATCACTTTGATTAAAATTAAAACCGTATTTCGAAGGATTGCTCATAATTTCTTTCAAGGCTAAAATTCTAAAAACATATCTTTCAGTCTCATCTGGCAATAGTGCATCATAATAACTATCAACTTGTTGAGCTTTAAGGCGTTTTGATACACCATAAATTCCTGCATTATATGAAGCGGCAGCTAAAGTCCAGCTTCCAAAACGTTCTTTTGCTTTCTTCAGATATTCGGCTGCAACTTTTGTTGACTTTTCTATATGATAACGCTCATCAACATTTTTGTTTATTTCCAATCCATATTCTTTACCTGTTTCACGCATAAAATGCCACATTCCTGCAGCACCAGCACTGGAGGTCTCATCTATAAACCCACTTTCAGCCAAAGCCAAAAATTTGAAATCGTCCGGTAAATCGTATTTTTTTAGTAACGGTTCTAAAACAGGGAAATATTTTTGAGCTCGCTTTAATAAAAGCAACCCATTAGACTGCCAATAAGTGTTTACCAACAATTCCCTATCCATACGTTCATAAATATCCGGATTCTCAATAGGAACCATTTCTCCTGCAAAGTTTAAACCCTCTGGCATCTCCAAGGCATAGACATTATAATCATTTACAATTGGCTGTTCTTTTCCTAAGGTATTATCTGATGGTGCTTTTTGCATCGAAAAGATAAAAAGACCTGAAATGCAGACCAGTCCTACAGCGGCTAATATATTCTTTAAATTTCGCATGGCATTTTATTTTTTTTACAATGTAAAAAATCTATTGAACTATAACAACCTAAGCTTCGATAAGTTTGGGGAGATTTTCGTTAAACCACTTATACTTATTAATAATCATAATATGCGTGCCTCCCTTTATAACAATACAATTACCTTCACAGGAATGCGGAAAAACAACGTCTTTATCTCCGTGAATGTAAATAGCATCAGGATGAGGCTCTGCTTGTTCCCAACACACTACTTGTTTAATGGCCCAATCCAAATAGACTTTATCACTTACCGAGAGGTATTTTTTGTACAAATCCACACGTTTTTTTATCGTTTCGCCAAGCGCATATTTAGCCAACAAATCGATATTGCTAACCAATTGCGTTGGCAGAATTTTATAGGCTTTGGTAACCTTTAGCAACTTTAATCGTTTTGGCAGTTCGTGATGCGATTTTACACTAGATACCACAAAGAGCTTTTTTAAGTTTAAAAATTGACTCATTTCTTGTACCAGCATACCTCCAAAAGAAACACCGAGCAATACCGCATTATCGTGTTCTATAAATTTGCACATACGCTTTGCGTAATCTTGTAATGTTTCATTTTTATTAGGTATTTGCCACTCTAACCAGTGGATTTTATAATTCTCTTCTGGTAATTTAATATGCTCAAAAATAGTTGGATTTGCTGCCATGCCTGGCATTAAGTAAACATGTGTAACATTAGAATCCATGAGTTGTGACTTGGTTTTATTTGTTCAATTTTTAATAAAAAAAGAGATGCATAATTGTCTAAAATTTAAGGTTTTAACACCAAAAACTCTAAAGTGTTGTTGATTTTTTGTACCTTTGCACTGCAAAACTATATAAAATATAGTATCTACTTGCCAACCGCTAACTTTAAAAACAAAGAAAATTATGACTGAAACTGCTGAACTGATTGATAATGACTTTCTGCGTCAATATGAATTAAAGGTTGAAGATGAAATGGCTGTTATTGAATATTCTTTACAAGAGCGTAAGATATTCTTAACTAAGATGGTTATTCCCGAAGCTATCAAAACTACAGAGTTTGAAAAAGAGTTCTTGGCAATGGTATTTAACGACATTAAGGAACGTAACATTAGTGTTGTGCCTACAAGCCCTGAAATTGCAAAATTTGTAAGAAGTAACAGAAAATATAAACGAATGCTACCCGTTGGTATTCGCATATAAACTGAAAAAGAAATACACTTAAAAAGCCCAAAACTTTATTGTTTTGGGCTTTTTTTATTTTTAATTAGGTCTTTATAATCTTAGGGTTTTCAATTCATTTCAAAAAAAGATCAATCATAACAATGATATTTTATTGATAAAGTATGAATTTAGATTACAAACTCACCAGTTGATTTGTAAATATAAGAGGAGAAACTTTACTATAATTCTATTACAGAGCTTCTCTAAGATGCATAAAGAACCTTAAATTACTCGAGCTAAACAATTAACAAAACTACTCAGCCAGTAACCCAGCTACAAACCCTTCAAATTCTGTCTTAAACTCAGTATATTTTTCGCCAGTGGCAGGTCCGTTGAAACCTGTGTGTATTTTTCGAACTTTACCTTCTTTATCTATAAAAATTGAAGTGGGATACGACAACACATGGTTGAGCATTGGCAATTTTTCTTGAGCCTTTACTTTGTCTGATGTTCCATATTGTGCCAACAGTATAGGATATTCAATCCCAACATTAACAGCCAACCGATCTATGCGACTAAAAGCGGTTTCCTTGTCCTTGGCATATTCAAAAGCCAACGCTATAATTTCCAAATCTTTATCTTTATTTTTCCTGTAAAAATCTGCATAATATTTGCTTTCATCCAAACAGTTTGGGCACCAGGTTCCCATAATCTGTACCACTACTACTTTATCCTTAAACTTATCATCTTTTAATCCAACTAACTCATCAGAAGTATTGGGAAAGACAAAATCTATACTATCGTAACCCTCTTTTAAAAAAGTAAGATCATTGGCACTTGGTAGTTCGTAATCCGCATTGAACTTTGCGACAAAAGGCTCTTTCCAATGGTTACCAGAATAGAACGTACCCACCATTTTGGAATCTGATACCTTGGCTTTAAATAAAAAAGCGTGCGCACCATCAAAAGTTGATAATTTTAAGGTATCGCCATCTAAAACACCCTCAAGGTACCGGTAATCTCCTGTTGTGGTTCTAAATGTTCCTGTTACTTTCTCTTTATCTTGTTCAAATATTCCTTTTGCAATATATCTATCGCTTTCAATATTAGGGCTAAATACGGTTTCCCATGTGCCAGCAACAGTATGTTTGGGTTCATTATTTGTTTCAAATCGTCGTCCTTTATTATATTCAGCTTTAAAAGGCACTATGCGATCCAAGCTTTCTTTTATAAAACTGCCTTTTAGATTATTTCCTTCAAAAATAGCGGCGATATACCCCTCAAAAACAGGTGCTTTTATAAAAACAGAATCGTTTCGATACGCTATTTCATTAACTTCAATAACTTCTTCAGCATTGAAGATGTGTAATTTTTTAGGAGATTTTACTTCAAAAATAAAAGGTAATTCTTCATCATCTTGCACTTCTAAAATGGCTCTGTATGTCCCAACCTTAAGACCAGTCTCATTTATCATTTCTGTTTTAGTTGCTTCTTTACAAGAAAAAGCCGTTAATGCAATTAAACATACTATAATATATCTCATTGGAAAAATCTTTTATATAAAGTTCGAAATTATAACATTGTCCTTACATAAAAAAGTAAACCTGTGTGCATCTAAAATTTAGACGAGGATGTTTCATTGCCTTACAGCTTTTGCTATCTTTGTGGCTTGATTAATTTGACAAATGAAGATATCATACAACTGGTTAAAACAGTTTATAAATACAGATTGGGACGCTGAGAAAACTGGTGAACTCCTCACAGATCTTGGCCTAGAAATTGAAGGTATTGAGCGTTACGAATCCATAAAAGGCGGATTGGAAGGTATTGTTGTCGGTGAGGTTTTAACCTGCGAGCAGCACCCAAATGCAGATCGACTGAAAGTAACAACCGTAAATATCGGGACAGATGCACCTGTGCAGATTGTATGTGGCGCTCCAAATGTAGCTGCCGGACAAAAAGTACCGGTTGCCACTATAGGCACTACACTTTACACAGCAGAAGGTGAAGCCTGGAAAATTAAGAAAGGAAAAATCCGAGGTGAAGAAAGTCATGGTATGATTTGCGCTGAGGACGAACTCGGTATTGGTGAGTCTCACGATGGTATTATGGTATTGGATAAGCAGTACGTCGTTGGTACTCCTGCATCAGAAATATTTGATGTTGAAAACGATGATGTTTTTGAAATTGGTCTTACTCCTAACCGAGCTGATGCTATGAGCCATTACGGTGTCGCCAGAGATCTCAAAGCTGGCTTATTGCAAAAGGAAGTATCGTTAGAATTGATTACACCTTCGGTGAGTTCTTACCATGTTGATACACGTTCACTTAAAATCGATGTCGATGTTAAGGACAAAGAAAAATGCCCACGCTACTGTGGCGTTACCATTTCTGGGGTTAAAGTAGAAGCTTCGCCTAGTTGGTTGCAACATCGCCTAAAATCCATAGGCTTATCCCCTATCAATAATATTGTTGATATCACCAACTATGTACTACACGAACTGGGACAACCGCTACACGCCTTTGATGCTCACAAAATAGTTGGCAATAAGGTTGAAGTAAAAACGTGTAAAGCTGGCACAAAATTTACAACCCTTGACGAAGTCGTTAGAGAATTGCACGAAGACGACTTAATGATTTGCGATGCAGAAAAACCGATGTGTATTGCTGGTGTTTTTGGAGGTATTGATTCTGGTGTTACCGAAAGCACAACCAATATTTTCTTAGAAAGTGCATATTTCAATCCTGTGAGTGTTCGTAAAACAGCTAAACGCCACGGACTAAATACAGATGCATCCTTTAGGTTTGAAAGAGGAATAGATCCAAACATTACTGAATATGCACTAAAACGAGCTGCATTATTAATTATTGAAATTGCAGGTGGTGAAATTACAAGTGATATTTCTGACACGTACCCTAATAAAATTAAGGACTTTGAAGTTCGTTTAAGCTTTGAAAACGCTAAGAAATTAATTGGTGAGGAAATTCCGAGAGAAACTATAAAAAGCATTCTTACCTCTTTAGATATAAAAGTAAATAATGTTACTGAAACTGGTTTAGGGCTTACTGTACCTGCTTACAGAAACGATGTGCAACGTGAAGCTGATATTATTGAGGAAATCCTTAGAGTATATGGCTACAATAAAGTTGGCACTACCGAAAAGCTAAATGCCTCAATTTCCAATTCATCACGTTTTGAAGATTATAAGCTTCAAAATATTATTGGTAATCAGTTGGCATCACAAGGGTTTTTTGAGATTATGGCAAACTCATTGACTTCTCCTAAATATATGGAATTAAGTGAGCAGCTCAATGCAGAGCATAATATAAAAATGTTGAATCCGTTGAGCAACGATCTCGAAGTAATGCGCCAGTCCTTATTGTTTTCTGGTTTAGAAGCCGTATCTCATAACATCAATAGAAAACGTGAGGATTTAAAGTTGTTTGAATTTGGTAAAACCTACCATCAATATGCTGAAGAAAGAGAAGAACACAAACACTTATCTCTATTTGTCACAGGAAATAAAGTAGCTGAACGCTGGAATTCAAGTGCTACACCAAGCGACTTCTTCTACCTTAAAGGCACTGTTGAAACCATTTTACAGCGATTAGGTTTAAATCGTTTAAAATCAGCAGCCACAAAATCAGATATTTTTAGTGAAGGTGTGAGTCTTTCTTTAGGAAAGAACAAAATGGTGGATTTTGGATTGGTCAAAAAGTCTGTTTTAAAACATTTCGGAATTGCACAAAACGTATTGTTTGCCGATTTTAATTGGGACAATGTTTTGGATATGGCTAAGCATAATAAAATCAAGTTTAACACTATACCAAAATATCCAGAAGTAAGACGCGACTTTGCATTACTTATAGACAATAGTGTTTCTTTTGAGGATATACATACCATTGCTAAGCAAACCGAAAAACAGTTGCTGAAAAATGTAAATCTGTTCGATGTATACGAAGGCAAGAACTTACCTGCAGGTAAAAAGAGTTATGCTGTGAGTTTTACATTGCAGGACGAAAACAAAACACTTACAGATAAACAGATTGATAAGATTATGTCTAAGTTGCAATCTAACTTTGAGAATAAGCTTGGTGCTGAACTACGATAAAACAAAATACTTGCATAAAAGAAGCCTTAACTTTACTTAAGGCTTTTTTATTATGCTTCAACAACCTTATTGTTTTTATTTTTTTTAGGTTTAAACCTCACCTTTAGATTCTTAAACTCTGTAGTTATGTATACCAGTAATGCATAGAAAAAAACTACAGCACCAGACATTTCCAATAATTCTTCGAAAGAATACATCATAGCATAAGCAAAAGTGTATTGTCCTTCTACTTCAGCATGCATACCGCCTATGGCTTCCATACCAACTGCACCAAAAACGTAAAGTATACCAGCAATTATAAAAAGTTTCAATACATGTTTGGGCAAACGCATCATAAATTTAAAATAAGCCAATGCTATAATTATAGTTGCCAAAGTGTATGGTATAAACCAAGCAAAATACAAAAGCCCAGTGGTATTAAACAAAGATTCCATTGGAGCTCTTAACTGTTCGTGGATTTGAATCATTTCATCAAAAGCCAAAAAGACAAAAATTATAGATAAGCCCAACCAATGCCAAAACTTATTTCCTATTGCCTTATGTCTGCTTCCAATTAATGCCAATAAGATTCCATTGGACAACAATACTAAAGAAGAAAAATATGTTGGTAGATTAGCTTCGAGATTAAAATCGAACAACTTAATTATCAACCTTGTCATTTTGCTGTTCATCCCTTCGGTATTAAACCTTAAAAAAACCGCAAAAAGATTCCCTAACAAGAGTATACCTACCACAATAAATAGATTGCGTATAATCTTTGATTTTCGTAATTCAAATTTCATAAAAATAATGATTGAATAAAGACAAATAGGGAGTTCTGCCTTTGCAATTTTAAAATAATTAATAGCTCTTGCAGTCCAAGGTAAAATTTAAAATCTATAGTAATCAAAAATTTATGCGAAAGACAAAATACTTCGATTAAATGTTAATGAATTGTAAATTTTAAGTTAACTCGTTGTTTGTTTAGGAAGAGACATGAGCTAAATTTCTAAAAACATTATAATTTATTTAGCAATAGAAACATTAATAATCTTTAAATTTAGACTTTAAAAAATTCAACTAAAATGGCAAATGTAACATTAGGTGGCACACCTGTAGAGACAATAGGAAATCTTCCAAAAATTGGTGATAAAGCACCAATATTTAAACTGACCAATACAGACTTAGAAGATAAAACAAATACTGATTTTGAGGGAAATAGATTAGTACTCAATATTTTTCCAAGTGTAGATACGGGGACTTGTGCACAATCTATTAGAACCTTCAATGAAAAAGCTGGTCAATTAGAAAACAGAAAAGTACTTTGCATCTCTAAGGATTTACCTTTTGCTATGGCTCGTTTTTGTGGAGCAGAAGGCATTGAGAATGTGGTGAGCCTTTCGGATTATAAAACTGGGAAATTTGGCAATGATTATGGTTTAACTTTCACTACTGGTGCATTTGAAACACTGCTATCGCGTTGTATCGTCGTTATTGATACTGATGGAACCGTATTGTATACTGAGCAAGTTGATGAAATTGCTGATGAGCCAAATTACAAAGCAGCGTTAGATGCTTTGAAATAAATCAATGTAATTACAAAGCAGCGTTAGATGCTTTGAAATAAA
>CAYVNR010000011.1:0-12248 GCA_964453045.1 uncultured Flavobacteriaceae bacterium | reverse complement strand
TGCTTTGAAATAAATCAATGTAATTACAAAGCAGCGTTAGATGCTTTGAAATAAACAAATACATACATTATTTGAGGTAAACGAAAAGTGCCTTAACTAATTTTAAAAAGTTAAACTGCCTTGGCAGGTTTAGCGTAATTCTATGCATAAAAAAGAATCTTTTCTCATTAACCGCCTAAAAAGTATTGGCTTTGCTTTTAAAGGTATGCTCATTCTTATTAAGACAGAAGCAAGCATTAAAATTCAGCTTTTTATAGCTCTTGCCGTAACTATAGCTGGCTTTTATTTTGAAATTTCTAAAACCGAATGGCTAGCACAGATTACCATGATTGGTATGGTTATGAGCATAGAAGGTGTCAACACAGCCATTGAATATATTGCAAATTTTGTGCATCCAGATCACCACCCAAAAATTGGTTTAATAAAAGATGTTGCAGCTGGCGCAGTTTTTATAGCTTCCATTGTAGCTGTAATAATCGCCGGAATTATTTACTTACCGAAGTTGTTTTAAATACCAAAACCAATAGAACAAGCGTTAGATAATCGTATTTTTGCCAAACTTTAAAAATGCAATATTTCTAAGTCATCAAATGAAACAGCTATTGGTAATTTTTATTTTAATTTGTCTTGCTTGCAATAGTAAAACTAAAGAAGCTATCAAAACCGAAGTTGCAGAGGCACCTACTGAAACTAAAAAACGAGTCAAGAAAACACCAACTGATATTACCAAAGACTTTGTACTTGGAAAGTTTGATTATAGAAATGATTCCACATTTGTAAAGGTAGCCCCAAAACATTCCGCAAAAGAAATCTACCTAAAAAGCAAAGTTTACGATGCGTTTTTACAAATGTCAGATTCTGCAAATAAGGTTGGAATAACATTAAAAATCATCTCAGGCACACGTAATTTCCATGAACAAAAAGCCATTTGGGAACGCAAATGGAACAAATATTCAGATCTTAAGCCCATTGAGCGCGCTCAAAAAATTTTAGAGTACAGTTCCATGCCAAGTTCGTCAAGACATCATTGGGGAACCGATGTAGATTTAAATAGTTTAAATAATTCGTATTTTAACAGCGGAAAAGGACTTGAAGTATATAATTGGTTAACAGTACATGCCAATGCCTTTGGGTTTTACCAAGTCTATACCAACAAAAAGAACGGAAGAACTGGTTATAATCTCGAAAAGTGGCACTGGTCTTACTTACCTTTGGCTAGTCAATATTTAGAGTTTTTTAATTTAAATATTGACACTGATGATATTAATGGGTTTGAAGGCTCAAAACTTGCAGCAAAGATCAATATTATTGAAGATTATGTCAATGGTATTTCAGAAGAGGCAAAGAATTATAAATAAAATAGAGATTCTCATTTTTATGAGAAATACATATGGCAAAAAGAACAACTAAAAAGAAAAGTACAACCAAGGCAAAACCTAAAGCTAAACTAAAAAGGCCTTCGTTTAAATTATCGAATCAGCAAAAACTAATTTTTGGTAGTTTGCTGATTATTCTTGGTGTCTTACTGTTTATTTCGTTCTTGTCTTTCATATTTACAGGAAAGGAGGACCAAAGTATACTAAGTACATTTCCAGAGCGATCTACCGAATATAAAAACTGGGCCAGTCAACTAGGTGCTATAGTTAGTGAATTTTTTATTACCAAAGGATTCGGAATTCCTTCTTTTATATTTTCTGGTCTTATTTTTCTTTCCGGTATTTATGTGACCTTAAATTTAAAAAAGGCCAAGCTTAGAAAACATTGGATCTGGGGAACATTAATTATTATTTGGCTTTCTATCTTTTTTGGTTTCTTTTCACACAAATATGACATTCTTGGTGGTACTATTGGTTTTGAGATGAACCATTTCTTTCAAGATTATATAGGCAAAATTGGTACCGCTCTATTATTATTGTTTGGTCTTATCTCCTACTTAGCTATTCGCTTTAAAGTTACGGGAGATACATTTGCCAATTTATTCAAAAGTGCCAAACACGATCTTAAAACGGATTTACAATCTAACGACAGCTCTAACAATACCGATGCCATTGTAGATAATAGTCATTCTCAAGAAGCTGAAGCTATCAAATCTGCCTTTGAAGTTCCTTTGGATAAAGCCGAACCCACCATCAGCAATCATTCTAAACCGCAACCAAAAGCTGAACATCTAAAAATGGAGGTTGCTGAAAAATCCGAAGAGAAAACAATTGAAGAACCAGAGTTAAAAATTGAAGTTGAAGAAGCTAAGGAAGAAAAATCTGAAACTGATAATCTTGCTGATAAATTGGTTGAGGACTTTGGACAGTTCGATCCTACTTTAGAGTTGAGTAATTATCAATTTCCTCCTTTAGACTTATTGAAAAAATACGATAACGAAGGCATCTCAATAGATCAAGAAGAACTTGAAGAAAACAAAAACCGAATTGTAGAAACACTTCTTAATTATAAAATAGGTATTAATAGCATAAAAGCTACCATAGGCCCAACGGTAACACTTTACGAGATTGTACCAGAAGCAGGTATTAGAATCTCAAAGATTAAAAATCTTGAAGATGACATTGCATTATCCCTTGCTGCTCTCGGTATAAGAATCATTGCGCCAATTCCAGGGAAAGGAACGATTGGTATAGAAGTACCCAATAAAAAATCGACCATTGTATCGATGCGTTCCGTAATAGCGTCACAGAAGTTTCAACAATCCAAAATGCAATTACCAATCGCTTTTGGTAAAACCATTAGTAACGAAACCTTTGTGGTAGATTTGGCAAAAATGCCACACATGCTTATGGCAGGTGCAACCGGACAAGGTAAATCTGTAGGTCTAAATGCTGTACTGACTTCATTACTCTATAAAAAGCATCCTGCTGAAGTTAAATTTGTATTGGTCGATCCAAAAAAGGTTGAACTTACCCTCTTTAATAAAATTGAACGTCATTATTTGGCCAAACTTCCAGATAGTGAAGATGCTATTATTACAGACAATACTAAGGTTATCAACACCTTAAATTCTCTCTGTATAGAAATGGATAACCGTTACGAAATGCTTAAAAACGCATTTTGTAGAAATATTGCCGAATACAACAAAAAATTTAAAGCCCGAAAATTAAATCCAAATGATGGTCATCAGTTTTTACCATACATTGTTTTAGTGGTTGATGAGTTTGCCGATTTAATAATGACAGCAGGTAAGGAAGTAGAAACACCTATTGCTAGATTAGCTCAATTAGCGCGTGCCATTGGTATTCACTTAATTATTGCGACACAGCGACCTTCCGTTAACGTTATTACTGGTATTATAAAAGCTAATTTCCCTGCTCGTATTGCATTTAGGGTGACCAGTAAAATCGATTCTCGTACCATTTTAGATGGTTCTGGTGCAGATCAATTGATTGGTCGTGGTGATATGCTCTACACTCAAGGTAATGATTTAATCAGGATTCAATGTGCGTTTGTTGATACACCTGAGGTTGAAAAAATTACCGAGTTTATTGGCTCTCAAAAAGCCTATCCAGATGCACACTTATTACCAGAATATGTTGGTGAAGAAGGTGGCACAAATCTTGATATAGATATTTCCGATAGAGATAAGTTGTTTAGAGAAGCTGCAGAAATTATCGTTACCGCACAACAAGGTTCTGCATCTTTGCTACAACGAAAACTAAAGCTAGGTTACAACAGAGCTGGTAGAATTATAGATCAACTAGAAGCTGCAGGAATTGTCGGTAATTTTGAAGGCAGTAAAGCAAGACAGGTTTTAGTACCAGATTTGGCAGCTTTGGACCAATTGTTAGAAAATGAAACATTATAAATAAGTTTATACCAAAATAGAGATGAAAAAATTAATTGCAATCGCATTTTTAACACTCGGATTTACAGGTTTTGCACAAAACGATGCCAAAGCAGAAGCCTTATTAAATGAAGTGAGCACAAAAATTAAAGCTTATAAAAATATTAGCTTAGATTTTAAATACGAACTAAATAACGTTAGTGAAAATATAAACCAAGAAACACGAGGAGATGTCGTTATTGAGGGCGAAAAATACAAGCTCAATATTCTAGGTGTCACACGTATTTATGATGGCAAAACACTTTATACCATTAGTCCAGAAGATGAAGAAGTAACAATTTCTTCAGACAATACTGAAGATGAAGGTACTATTACGCCAAGTAAAATGTTATCATTTTATGAAGATGGTTATATCTACAAGATGGATATTATACAGAATGTAAAAGGAAGAAAAATTCAATATGTAAAATTGAGTCCTATCGATACCAATTCTGAAATAAAGCATGTACTATTAGGCATAGATGCCACAACCAAGCACATATATAATCTTATTGAAGTTGGTAAAAACGGTACAAAAACCACATTAACCGTTAATTCTTTTAAAACAGATGAGCCTATCTCAAAAACCTTATTTACATTTGACGAAAGTAAATACAGCGATTACTTTATCAATAGAATCGATTAAGGTTTTTTAAATCCAAATGTGTGAAAATATTAGATAGGTACATACTTATCACATTCTTAAGGACGTTTTTTAGCGTCTTTATTATATTCATGTTCATCTTTGCGCTACAAGGTATATGGCTTTATATAGCTGAACTTGCTGGTAAAGACTTAGATATTATTGTTACTGCAAAATTCATTATGTACTACATGCCAAAGCTTATTCCTTTGGTAGTTCCATTGACGGTTCTTTTGTCCTCAATAATGGTGTTTGGTAACTTTGCAGAAAACTATGAGTTTGCTGCCATGAAATCTACAGGTATTTCACTTCAGCGTGCCATGCGAAGCCTTAGTGTTTTTATTGTAATACTTGGCGTAAGCTGTTTCTTTTTTGCAAATAATGTTATTCCCTGGGGAGAATTTAATTTCCACAATTTAAGACGAAATATTGCAAAAGTAAAGCCTGCACTTGCCATAGCAGAAGGTCAGTTTAATGAAATTGGCGATATTAATATTAAGGTAGATAAAAAAACCGGAGATAGAGGGCAGTTTTTAGATGGTGTTATTATACACGATAAAAATACCGCCAGAGCAGGAAATTATAAAGTTATCGTTTCAGAAAAAGGAGAGCTAAAAAGTAGTCCAGATTCTAATGTCCTTCAATTAGAGCTCATTAATGGAAATTATTACGAGGAAGTAATTGATAAAGATTCCCGTAAAAATGTTAATAAACCACATGTTAAAAGCTATTTTGATAGTTATACTATAAATGTAGATCTCGAAATTTTAAATTCTGAAGATTTAGACGAGAAAAACTACAAGGGCAAGCATACAATGTTGAATATTGATCAGCTCAACTACACCTTAGACAGTTTAAAAAAACGCCGAAAGGAGGATTATAAAAATCTATCAATCACACTGCTTAACCGTACAACTTATGCTGCTTTAGATCTCAACATAAAGCCTCAACAAAAAGACACCTTGTATACAGGCGAAGTCTTAGATCTCTTTAACACCAAAAGAAAGCTTCAAACTGTTAAACTGGCAATTAATTCTGCGAATAGTACAAAGCAAATCTTAGATTCCAACAAGAAGAATTTTCAAAATAAGCAGGTGCATATCAACAAACACGTAATTGCATTACACAAAAAATTTGTGCTTGCGTTTGCTTGTGTTATTTTATTTTTTGTTGGAGCTCCACTTGGTGCTCTAATTAGAAAAGGTGGAGTTGGCTTACCAATGGTAATCGCTATTGTACTATTCCTAACTTATCATTTCTTTGGGATTTTTGCTGAAAACAGTGCTGAAAAAGGAAGCTTTAGTCCAATTATTGGCTCGTGGCTATCAACCGCTGTGATGCTACCCTTGAGTATTTATTTAACAACTAGAGCTACAAATGATAAAGGAGTGTTTCAGTTTGATGCTATTTCGGTACCATTGAAACGTTTATTTACACCTAAGAACAAGATTCAGCTTTCTGAAAGCGATACCAAATCTTATAACTATTATAAAAAATATTCTGTTCAAGAGTTGGTTAAGATTATTAAAGAACAAGGGGAATTTGACTTAAACAAAAAACCAAAAGAAATTGCACTCCACAATCTTTTAAATAGAAACATTACACTTGAATCTTTAAAAACGGAAGGTTTAAACATACCGGACAAACTCATTAAAGCTAAAAGATTATTTAAAGATTATAAAGATTATTCTAAAACAAGTCTGGTTAGCTATAGTATTGGTGGCATCCTACTGATTCTTCACTTTGTCTTTAAAAACAATAAATTGCCCGAAATTGCAGAAGCATCACTTAGTTTAAGTATTATAGCTTTTATCTTCTTTGTAATATATACTGTTGTTGATACAGTAGTCTATTCAAAATTCTATAAAACCATAGAGCAAAAAAATAAGGCTACTAATCCGTTAATCTTAGTTTTAACGCTTCCGTTCTATCCTTTAAAATTCATTATTCTCAGAAATAGGATTGGGCAGGACTTCTACCGAAGTTGCCTTCAAAATATAAAATAAGCGTATCTTTGCTTTATAAAATCAGTGTACATGTCCATTAAAACCGTGAATAAAAACATAAGTTTAAACACTATAGAAGAAGCCATTGAAGACATTCGCCAAGGCAAAGTCATTATTGTTGTAGATGATGAAAATCGTGAAAACGAAGGTGATTTTTTAGCCGCTGCCGAAAAAGTAACACCAGAGATGATCAATTTTATGGCAAAACATGGGAGAGGATTAATCTGTGCCCCGCTTACTGAACATCGCTGTGAAGCTCTAGAACTTAACATGATGGTAAGAAACAATACAGACCCTATGGAGACGGCCTTTACGGTTTCTGTAGATTTAAGGGGCAATGGTGTAAGTACTGGTATTTCTGCAAGTGATAGAGCAAAAACGGTGAAAGCTTTAGTTGGTAACGACACCAAACCTTTTGAACTGGCCAGACCAGGCCATATTTTTCCATTAGTGGCAAAAGAAGGTGGAGTTCTTAGGCGTACGGGACACACAGAAGCGGCTATAGATTTTGCACGATTAGCAGGGTTTGAACCTGCTGGAGTTATCGTAGAGATTATGAACGAAGATGGTTCGATGGCACGTTTACCTCAACTTATGGAGGTAGCAAAAAAGTTTGACTTAAAAATTGTTTCTATTGAAGATTTAGTGGCCTATCGCATGGAGTACGATTCATTGATTGAAAAGAAAGAAGATTTTGATATTGAAACACGGTTTGGGAGGTTTAGACTTAGAGCATATTTACAAACCACAAATAATCAGGTACATATAGCACTAACTAAAGGTAACTGGAAATCTAATGAGCCAGTGCTTACCCGTGTTAATTCTAGCTTAGTAAATAATGATATTCTTGGAACACTGACCAACAATGCCGACCAAAAATTGGATCATATGTTCAATGCCATCAATACGGAAGAAAAAGGTGCCATTATTTTTATTAATCAACAAGCAGAATCCATGAATTTGTTATCAAGACTTTCTGCTCTTAAAGATCTTCAAGTTAAAGATAAATTGGTAAAAGCCCCTAGGATACCTATGGATTCTAAAGATTTTGGTATTGGAGCCCAAATTCTACACGATCTTAAAATAAGTAAACTCAAATTAATGTCTAATGCCTTGCAAACCAAACGTGTTGGTATGATAGGCTATGGTTTAGAGATTGTTGAGTATGTCAATTATTAAAGCGCCTTCTTAATAGCTTCTACCATTTTCTTAGCACGATTTTCCACCTCTTGCTCAGTCCAAGATAGTTTTATTAAACATGAAATATTTCTACTAATCCAATAATCGGATTGAGAAAAATCTCTTTTTGAAAGCTTTGATAATTCTGATGTCATCGCTTCGGATAATGGATATAAAGATTTAGCATCTTTTAAATGCTCCCACTTACGAATGTAATGCCAGTTATTTTCATAATAATTCCAACAGACATCCACACCATTTTCTTTAAATGCAGCTGAAACTTTTAAAGCTGTTTTTAAATCTGGCAAAAAGAAATTTAAGAATGCATAGCTTTCTTCACCACCATCTGGTACAGTTCTAAATGTAACTTCGGGTATTTGTGCTAATGCTTCTCTTAGGATTGTGTAATTTTTCTTTTGAATATTTATAAACTCAGGCAATCGTTTAACCTGAGCTAAACCAACAGCGGCATTTAATTCTGAAATTCTAAAGTTATAGCCTAAAAATGGATGGGTTTCGGCACCTCTATCATTGCCTATATGGTCATGTCCATGATCGCTGTAATGGTCTGCATTTGTATAATATGTTTTATTATTAGTGACTACCGCTCCACCTTCCCCACAAGTAATGGTTTTTACAAAATCGAATGAAAAGCAACCAATATCTGCTAAACTTCCTAAAGGTTGTCCTTTGTACGTTCCACCAATAGCTTGGCAAGCATCTTCAACAAAAATTAAATTATTTGCATCGCAAACAGAACGAAGTGCATCCATATTAGCCATACTACCACACATTTGTACAACCATAACTGCTTTAGTTTTGGAGGTAATAGCAACTTCAACAGCTTTTGGATCTAAGGTTAAGGTATCATCAATATCAACCAAAATAGGTATGGCACCTAGCATCATTATGGCTTCAAAACTTGCTACAAATGTAAATGTTGGCATAATGACCTCATCTCCCGCACCTACACCTGCTGATGCTAAAGCTACGGAAACTGCAGCAGTTCCACTAGAAACCAATTGCACATATTTAGAATCAAAAGTCTTTGTCAATTCTGTTTCTAGTTCTTTAGCTTTCCAATGGCCTTTTCGCATGCCGTCAAAACCATAACGCATTAGTACTCCATTATCCAAAACGTCATTAACCTCTTTGCGCTCTAAATCACCAAATAATTCAAATCCTGGCATAAAATATATTGAAATTAAATATTAAAATATGCTAACAAATATAATGTTTAGCTTAGGTATAATTATAAAAAATCTATAATTCAATTATAGTTTCCGACAATGACTTTCTCACCTTTTTAAAATCGGCAAACATATCATCGGTAGCCCTAAATCCCACGGGAAGTAACAATACTGAGCTTAAGCCATGCTGACCTAATTCTAAGACCCTATCCATTTCCTTAGGTATAAAGCCTTCCATTGGGCAACAGTCTATACCTTCTACTGCACAAACGGTCATTAAATTACCCAAAGCAATATACGCCTGTTTTGTAGCCCAAACTGTTTTTTTATCTTCAGGCATATTTTCAATAGTAGATTTCATTTGAGATTTAAACGGCTCTAAAATACTATCTGGTGTATTTCTCAGTGTTTTTACCTTATCAAAATGTTGGTCAACATCCTCTTCATCAATTTTATTCTGAATACAGAGTATTAACAGGTGAGATGCATCAGCAACCTGTCGTTGTCCATAAGAAACGGGAATTAACTTTTCCCTAACTGCTTTATCTTCTACTACTACCAACTTTAATGTTTGTAAGCCATAGGATAATGCCGTAAGATTAAACGCTTCTTTTAAAATCAACAATTGCTGATCTGACAATACTTTCGAAGTATCAAATTTTTTGGTGGCATAGCGCCATTTTAAATGATCTATTATAGTCATTGTTTATTTTTTACAAAAATAAGGAATAAGCATTGTAATTTTAGTACAAATTATTTTAATGCTTCACACGCAAAGAATTTTATAATAACGAAGCAATCACAAATATCACTGAAAAGATATATTAGAATTTAAAAATGTTTATTGTGTTCTGGATGAGATCTATTAGACTTTAACAACGCTCTTTTTTGATCTGTACGCTGGAAAAAAATCAATCTTACTTATTTCTGAATCTTCACCAAGCACATTATTTGTTATTGTTCGGTATGGCTCTTCATTGACAATGTACTTCCAAGTCTTAAACTCTTTGAAGTCTTTTGAAAAACCACTTTTAAACTTAAAAAGAGAATCTTCCCTACTTCCCAAACCTCCACCTAGATTGAAGTATTTGTAACCCTCTTTAGTAGATTTAATACGCATTTCGTCAATAATCAGTTTAATGGGGTTGAGCTCAAAATGATTTTCGCTCAATCCCGATAAATGGTACTGAACAATATTATCTTTTTTCATAAACATAGAAGCTCCTATGACTTCTTGTGTTTCATTATAAATACATAGAGACAATTCAGACTTATATTCCTTACTCAATAAAATCTTACGGTAATAGTCATCACTGAAAAAATAATTATCATCCGCATCAACGCGTTTCATATTTTCATGATACAGGCGAATAAAATCATTGAGATGCTTGTCTAAATTCCCTTCTATTACGGTACAAGATCTTCGTGATTTATTCAAATATGTTTTTAATCGTCTATTAAACTTTGCCCTTTGATTTTCAATAGTATCAGTTAGATCAATATTAACAACCTTTCCTAAAGTATTAACATTACCTAATCCATTTAGTATCATCTCCTGATGCTCAATGTAAGGATGTAATCTAGAAAATACAGAAACTATATTATGCTTATGAAAAAAGGCGTTAAGCTCTTTTTGAAATTTGTCTACATCAATATCCCCATTAGTCTGCTGTACCAATGGCCCTGCATATCCGTAAACAGAGGTTGCATCCTTATAGTTTGTGTTTTCAATATTTCTAATGAGCAACGGAATTAATATAGATGTTTGACCATCACTGTACTTTAAAAGTACAGGCTGCTCCTCCTCTTTTTTGGAGAGACAATGATAGTCGTAACTATAATAAAAATCTGAATTGGCCACTAAAGCAATTTGCTTCCTCCAAGCTTCCTTATCTTTTATTGCTTCAATCATTTTATAGCTAATTATATTATTTTGAAATTGAAAAAGATTTTTTTAAAGTGTAAATATTCAGAATAAAATGAAATTATATTCTAAACATTGCCCCTTTGGGCTTAATACCTAGGTAAGCCATACCAGCTTGATTCATCCAATGAGGCTGTACAATGCCGTGCTGCAAAACAGCATGAACATCTCTGTGCGCTCTTTCAATTTTATTTTCAGTATATAATGAAACCGTACCCGCTGCTGCATAAATTTCAGTGACCATGGACCTCGCAGTCGTTGCTGCCTGTATGGATGCAGACCATACATCGGCAAGTTGTTCATCTGTATATGTATTCCTATTTAAGGACTCATCCCATAAAACAGAAACTGAATTGTGTAATTGACATCTCATAGAACTCAGCAATGTTTTGCTTTTTGCAACAACACTTTGAATTCTATCTCTATCTCTTAAATCTGGGTTTTTACCTGGTGTGATTTTTTCAAAGCATATTCTTATAAGATCATCCATTGCTGCTTTAAATATCCCCAGAGCAATAGCAGCATTACCTGCAGCATTCAAACAACCTATTGGCAGACGACTATAGGGATTATCAATCGCTACTGGACTGTCAAAATCTACGGCATAAGCTTCTTTAACAAAATGGTTATCTACTTTTACATCATGGCTACCTGTACCTCTTAATCCACCAACATGCCAAGTATCAATGATTTCGACAGCTTCTCTAGGAATAAAAAACAACTTTAAATTTGCTCCTGGCCCTAAAGTAGATGGTAAACCTTCACCTGTGACTAAACAACGTAGAACAAACCAATCCGATATTTGGCATCCAGACACTAAAGTCCATCTTCCAGAAACGTTATAACCTCCCGGAACTATTTCTGCAACACCTTCAGGACGTGCGGAATTAGCATACACATGAGACGGATCTTTGTAAATCTCTCTCATACTGTCCTCATCAAGGTAGCGTCCAAAAGTACAAGCCAAATGGTTATTCCAAACACTCCAACCAACAGCGGCTTCACTACTACTTAACACCTCGTAGGATTTTAATACTTCTACCGGATTGTCTTCCCAACCTCCAAGAAATCTTGGTAATCCCAATCTAAACAGTCCCGTTTCCTTAATGTGGTCTACTACGTTTGGCGCTAATCGTCTTAAATCTTCTGTTTCGTGGCGATGCGATACTGCGGTTTCATAAACCTCTTTAGCGGCATCAGAAGGTAAAATTGTCATAATGTCTGTAGCTGATTCGTGCATAATTATATTTTTAGATGGATGATTAAGGTGTATCATCAAAATTTTACATAATTTAATTAAATAGCTGAATTTTAATTCTTAGGGAAAATTACTTTACATAGGTGTCAATAAAATTCAGGGCTTTATATGTCGAAGGTATTATTTAAAAGTAGAATACTTGATAATTAATTGTTTAAATGCTAAAAAAATTGATGAAATAAAAAAACCAAGTGCATAACACTTGGTTTCTTTGCGGAGAAA
>CAYVNR010000010.1:71466-103360 GCA_964453045.1 uncultured Flavobacteriaceae bacterium | reverse complement strand
TAGCCATTGACTTCGTCAAAATACCACAATGGAATGGTAGCAGGTGCTATATTCATTAAACTCGCATCCACAGGAATCTTGATTTCAGATGTAGAGCCTTCCGCTAGGTTTAAATCTTCACCACCAGAACCTCTTAATTCTACGGCAAGCATACCTAAGGTTTGTAACATACGTTCTGCTCCGTCTTCATTTTGTGCATAGAGCATTCCTGGCATTTGCATGGTCATATCTTCGTCTGCAGGGTCTAAGTGGTGCATGATCACATCCACAGAGCCCGAATATGCAGAGCCATCTTCTTTTATAAAATTACCGTCAAAACTAACCGAACTGCCATCGTTAGCAGTTACGGTTTCAGAACTGCCACTGCTTACTGAGCCTACAACCGTAGCATTGAGTAACATAATAGTGACTTTGTTGGTTCCGTTGCTGGGCACAACACTTCGAGAGCCATGAATGTATCCTGCTTTTTCAGCCTTTATGTAACCAAAACGCTCATTAACATTGGCATTGTTTAAAATGAACATGCCGTTACTGTCCGTAATGGTTGTTTGATTTCCAATGGTAATGGTTACACCTTCGATTGGGTTTCTGTCAGTATCGATAACATTTCCAAGGAAATCCCTTGATACTTGATTGCCGAAATATTCTGAGAAAGTGTCTGGGATATTTTCTTGCTGTTCTCCACTTCCAGAACCATCATCATCCTTTTCACAAGACGTTGCTAGGAATAACGAAAGTAGGAGCATTAAAATAAGATTTGGGAAATTTTTAATGTTTTTCATAATGTGTTGATTTAATTGAGTTGCTAATCTTTCTTATAAAACAGATAGATTTAATAATTCCCTACCTTTTTATAAATTGACTAAACAAAAAACCTCACAAACATTGTGAGGTTTATAAGGGCTATAAGCTTATTCTGAGTACTAAATACCGAATGCCGATTTTACTTTATCTACGTAGTCAAGTTTTTCCCATGTAAACAATTCAACATCAATAGAAATAGATTCTCCATAAGGTTGATCGAAAGTTTTATTTACGACTTCATTTTGCCGTCCCATATGCCCATAAGCAGCAGTTTCGCTATACATTGGTTGACGCAACTTTAAACGATTTTCAATTGCAGCTGGTCGCATATCAAAAATGGCTTCAACTTTCTTTGCAATTTCTCCATCGGTTAAATTAAAAGGACAAGTGCCATAAGTGTCTACAAATATTCCCATAGGTTCTACAACACCAATTGCATAAGAGACTTGTACCAATACCTCTTCACAAAGTCCTGCCGCAACTAAATTCTTAGCGATATGTCGTGTTGCATATGCTGCACTTCTGTCTACTTTACTTGGATCTTTACCAGAAAAAGCACCACCACCATGCGCACCTTTTCCTCCATAGGTGTCCACAATAATTTTCCGACCGGTTAAACCTGTATCCCCATGAGGCCCACCAATAACAAATTTACCTGTTGGGTTAATGTGATAGGTAATATCGTTATTAAACAGTGGTTTTATATGATTGGGTACTTTAGCAACGACTCTAGGTATTAATATTTCGACAATATCTTTTCTGATTTTTGCTAGCATGGCATCATCAGAGTCAAAATCATCGTGCTGGGTAGAAATGACAATAGCATCAATACGCTGAGGTGTGTTATCATCACTGTATTCTATGGTAACCTGACTTTTGGAATCTGGTCTTAAATAGGTAATATCCTTGTTTTCGCGACGAAGAGCTGCTAACTCTTTTAGGATTAAATGAGAAATATCTAAAGCCAGGGGCATGTAGTTATTGGTTTCATTTGTGGCATAGCCAAACATCATTCCTTGGTCTCCGGCACCTTGCTCTTCTTTAGAGGCTCTGTCTACACCACGATTTATATCTTCCGACTGTTCGTGTATTGCCGAGAACACACCGCAAGAATTACCATCAAACATATACTCGCTTTTGGTATAACCAATTTTATTAATCGTATCTCTCGCTATTTTTTGTACATCTAAGTAGGTGTTGGATTTTACCTCGCCAGCAAGCACAACTTGACCAGTGGTGACCAATGTTTCACAGGCCACTTTAGACTCTGGGTCAAAGGCTAAAAAATTATCAATTAAAGCATCACTTATTTGATCTGCTACTTTATCAGGATGTCCTTCCGAAACACTTTCAGAAGTAAATAAATATGGCATAAATATCTTTTTTTGTTAAGGTTATTAAACTAAAAAGGAATTTTGGTGATTGCTTTGTCGCTACAAAAGTGGATTACTTTCTGTTTTAGCATTTTTTATCCCTAAAGGTAATTTTAGGTATCTGTTTCTTAAATCAAAAGAAAACAGAGAGGTTGCAATCAGGCAAATTTTTCCTCTTAATTTTAAGACTATTTAAAATTTAAATAGTCTTGGCAAAAGTAAAGATTAAAATTTAAGATAGAAAGTCTTTAACTGATAAGTAAATCTTAAAAGTAGAATGATTGTGATAAGTCTTTAATATTGCTTTTTAGCTTAAGGATTTTATTTACTGTGAATGGTGTTGTTTCGGATTGTTAAAAAAATAAAAAAATGGTCAAATTATTTTGAAATTAAATTTTTGTAATGCAATATTTGTATTCACAAAGTTCAAACACTTACTGAAATGTTATCAAGAAAGGTGGAGGGAATAGACCCGTTGAAGCCTTAGCAACCCTTAGATTTACTAAGAAGGTGCTAAATTCTACTTGAATGTGCAAGTCATTTTTTGTAAATTCGGATAGATAACTCAAGACTAATTACTCATCTGTGATTAGCATTTTCTTTATAACATTTTTCTATTAAGTACGCTTATTTAAGGCGCATTTGGCTTTTGGTTTAATTTATTTTAACTCAAAAAACTAGAAAAATGAGTACACAAAAATTCGCAACGAAAGCGTTGCATGCAGGGCACGATGTCCAAAGCAATGGAGGAACACGAGCAGTTCCCATTTATCAATCGACAGCATATGTGTTTAATGATTCAGATCATGCTGCCAATCTATTTTCTTTGGCAGAAACAGGAAATATATACACTAGAATCAACAACCCCACCAATGACATTTTAGAACAGCGATTAGCAGCCTTAGAAGGTGGTATTGCCGCAGTCGTTACGGCTTCTGGAACGTCTGCAATAACTACCACATTGCTTACATTACTCAAAGCTGGAGATCATATTGTAGCTTCAAATAGTTTGTATGGTGGTACGTATAATTTGTTGAGCGTAACACTTCCAAGACATGGTGTTACAACAACATTCGTAGATCCTTCAAACCCAGAAAATTTTAATAAAGCAGCTCAGGAAAATACAAGAGCGTTTTTTATTGAATCACTCGGCAATCCAAAACTTGATGTCTTGGATATTGAAGTCATTTCAAAAGAGGCCAAAGCGTATAAAGTACCTTTAATTGTAGATAATACGGTGGCGACTCCTTATTTGTTAAATCCAATTGATTATGGTGCCAATATTGTTATTCATTCGTTAACAAAATATATCAATGGTAATGGAACGGCACTTGGCGGAGTCATCATTGATGCAGGTACTTTTGATTGGGCCAATGGAAAATTCCCAGAATTTACAGAGCCATCAGCAGGTTATCATGGACTAATATATAGCGAAGCTTTAGAGGCTGCTGCTTTTATTGCTAAGGTAAGGATTGAGGGTTTAAGGGATTATGGAGGTGCATTAAGCCCATTTAATGCATTTCAAATTATTCAAGGTTTAGAAACATTGGAGTTACGTATAAAAAAGCATAGCGAAAATGCACTCGAACTTGCAAAATGGTTGCAAGAGCAACCCGAAGTTACTTGGGTCAACTACCCTGGATTAGCAACAAGTAAATACAGAAATCTTGCTAAAAAATACTTGCCAAAAGGCCAAAGCGGTATTGTGACTTTTGGTGTAGATGGTGGTTATGAATCTGCAAAAACCATTGCGGACAAGACCAAACTATTTTCACTTTTAGCTAATATAGGAGATACAAAATCATTGATTATTCATCCTGCCAGTACAACACATCAGCAATTGAGTGACGAAGCGCAAGAAAGTACAGGAGTAACAAAAGACTTAATTCGTTTGTCTGTTGGTTTGGAAAATATTGAAGATTTAAAAACAGACTTAAAAGAAGCTTTTCAATTGGTAAATAAGCCGCATTTAGTTTAATATCCTTAATCTATTAGTGTTGTGTTAATCAAACTGAGTGAGAGGTCTCACTCGGTTTGATTTACCATTAATCACCAAAATTAATAATGAAATCTTTTTTTATGAGTGTACTTCAATATATAGAGTTCGATCATTTTGAACTTTGCAATGGGAGAAGAATAAACCTGAGATTGTCGTATCAGATTTTTGGGAAACCGATAGCTGGTTCTCCTATTGTTTTAGTCAATCATGCTTTAACAGGAAACTCACAAGTTACAGGAAAAAATGGTTGGTGGAATGATATCGTGGGAAAAGACAAGGTCATAGATACAAACAGATATAGTGTTTTGGCATTTAATTGCCCCGGAAACGGCTTTGGCAATATCGATGAATCTTTCACAAAATATTACAAAGAATTTACGGCTAGAGATATTGCGAGGCTTTTTTCAGAAGGTTTAAATCGCCTTAATATTTACCATCTACATGCTGTTATTGGTGCTTCAGTTGGTGGAGGTGTTACTTGGGAGTTAGCGGCCTTGCGCCCTAGTTTAGCAGATTATATTGTTCCCATTGCTACAGATTGGAAATCTACTGACTGGGTAATTGGTAATTGTTTCATTCAAGATGAAATATTAAATCATTCGTCTCAGCCTATAAGTGATGCGCGGTTGCACGCTATGACATTTTATAGAACACCAGAGTCGGTTACATCAAAATTCAATAGATCAAAAAAATCCAAAGCTATTTACAACATTGAGGCGTGGCTAAAGCATCATGGTGAAAAGCTGAATCTTCGTTTTAAACTTTCGGCCTATAAAATGATGAATCAAATTTTAAAGACCATAGACATTACCCAAGGGAAAAATAACTTTACAGATGTGGCAAAACGCATAGAGGCACATATACACATTATAACTATTAACTCTGATTTATTATTTAAGTCAGATGAGAACTGGAGTACGTTTGTTGAGCTAAAATCAGTTAAGGAAAACGTTACTATTGGAGAGCTGAAATCTAATGATGGACATGATGCTTTTTTAATCGAATACCATCAATTAGCCAAGCTATTGCAACCAGTTTTTAATTCAAAAATCGAAAAAAATGACAACTATAAACCTAGCTATATTCGGAATTGGTAATGTGGGCTCTACATTAATCAATCAAATTCAAAAGCTTAAGCATAAGCTAAAAAATGAACAGCAATTAGACATACGGATTCCTGTAATTGCAAATTCAAAATTGGCTTTTTTTGCAAATGAGACTGATGGAAATTGGAAGGTCGACTTTGAGATTTTTTCTGAACCTTACAATATTGTGGATGTTATTAAGTATTTTAAATCTATTGAAGCCAAAAATACCATTGCCATTGATCTCACTGCAAGTAAGGAGTTTGTAAATAATTACCAACTGCTTATTGAAAATGGATTCCATATTATCTCAGCAAATAAAGTAGCCAATACGTTGAGTCATAAATCCTATGAAAATTTAAGAGAAGTCTTAAAAAAGAATGACAAGAGGTTTTTATACGAAACTAATGTTGGCGCTGGTTTACCAATAATTGAAACTGTAAAAAACTTACATCAATCTGGTGAAAATATCACTAAAATAAGAGGAGTGTTTTCGGGTTCATTGAGTTATATTTTTAATCGATTTTCTGAAGAAGATTTACCCTTTAATGAGATACTCAGTAATGCTTCTGAAGCTGGTTTAACAGAACCAGATCCCAGGGATGATTTATCAGGAAAAGATGTGGCCAGAAAACTATTGATTTTAGCAAGAGAACTTGGGGTAAAGGCTGAGTTGAACCAAGTGAAGATAGAATCTTTGGTGCCTAAAAAACTTAATGGGCAAACAAGTTTAAAACAGTTTAGAGCGCGTTCTCATGAGTTGAATTCTGTTTTTGAAAAGAGTAAAAAGATACAAAAACCTAAATCGGTTTTGCGTTACGTCGGTGAGTTAGATACAGTTAATAATTCATTGGAAGTAAAATTGATTTCAGAGCCTAAAGCTTCACCATTGGGGCAACTAAAAGGAGCGGATACGTTATTTGAATTTTATACCGAAGCTTACAAAGAACAGCCTTTGGTAATTCAGGGTGCTGGTGCAGGAAAAACCGTTACGGCAAGAGGAGTCTTGTCTGATGTTTTAAAGTTATCGGCTCAATTGCATTGATTCAATTGGTAAGTTGATTTATATAATGTTTTAATAACGGTTTCTTTAGCTGTAGATAAACTTCTAATCTCAGATATTATAGAATTTTGAAAAAAACCCTAAATCATGAAAAAGTATAGAATAGAACTTAGGTTCGCATTTAAATTATTGCTAATAACTGTAGTATCTTTATTGGCAACGTTATTATAAATTAAATATTCTCTTACTTTTGCCAGTAACCATTTATTTATGAAGTACTGGCTTACGAGTTTAATAATTCTATTCGGACTTTCCATGTTTTCGCAAAACAAGGAAGCTTTAGATTCATATTTTGATCTCAATTATTTCTCAGGAAATATTGCACTTCATAATAATGACATACTGCATTTAATTACAGGTCATCCCGAAGGTGTTATTTTTAGTTGGAATAAAAAGACCTTTGGAGATGAAGATTGGCAGCAACGTTATAATTACCCCGATTATGGTGCGTCTTTTATCTTTCAGAATTTAAGAAACGAAGTTTTAGGTGAAAATTATGGGCTATACGCACATTATAATTTTTACTTCTTTAAACGAAATTTAATGTTACGCATAGGGCAAGGTTTAGCTTATAATACCAACCCCTATGATAAAGTAGATAACCATAAAAATATAGCTTTTGGATCGCATATATTGAGTTCTACTTATATGATGATAAATTATAAGAAAGAGCGTCTATTTAATCGTGTGGGTTTGCAGGCAGGTTTATCTTTAATACATTATTCTAATGCCAATGTTAAAGCCCCAAACACAAGTGTAAATACTGTAGCTTTTAATTTGGGTCTGACTTACGATTTTGACGAAGAGAACTCAGAATATATAGACAACTTAAGTGACGAGAAGTTTACAGAACGTATTAAATATAACATTGCATTTAGAACAGGTATTAATCAAAGCGATGTTATTGGTAGTGGTCAGTTTCCGTTTTATATTTTGTCTGCATATGCAGATAAACGTTTAAGTCATGTCAGTGCCATTCAACTTGGTGCAGATGTGTTTTTTTCCAAGTTTTTGGAAGAATTGATTTATTACCAATCGGTTGCTTTTCCTGAAGAAAATGTGAGTGGTGATGAAGATTACAAACGTGTTGGTTTGTTTGTTGGACATGAGTTGTTTATTAACAGAATGTCCATAGAAACACAATTGGGTTATTACGTTTACTACCCTTTTGATTTTGAAGGGAGAACCTATATTAGAATTGGCTTAAAGCGTTATTTTGGTAATAAGTTTTTTGGAGCTATGACTTTAAAGTCTCATGGCGCAAAGGCCGAAGCTGTTGAATTTGGTGTGGGAGTCAGGTTATAGATTTGTCATTCTTGTGTATTATGCTGAGCTTGTCGAAGCGTTGTCGAGGTGAGGACTGAATCAATTTTTAATTAAATGATGAGAAAATTTATTTATATGTTCTTAGTATTAATTTTTGCTTGTAATAGCGAGGATGCTAATGATTGTTTTCAAACTGCAGGAAGTATTATCCAAGAGGAAATTGAGATATCTGGTTTTGAAAGGATTCTGGTTAACAGAGGAGTGGAATTAATTATTACTCAAGCAGCAGATTACAAAGTTGTTATTGAAACTGGGGAAAATTTAATCAATGATGTTAAAGCGGAAGTCATTGGGAATAGATTGGTGCTTACTGACGATAATAACTGCAATTATGTGAGAGATTTTGGTATTACAAAGATATATGTTGAGACTCCTGTCTTAACAGAGATAAGAAATTCATCACAGTACGAAGTGTCATCAAACGGAACATTATCTTATCCCAATTTAAGTTTGGTTTCAGAAGACGTTAATGAAAATGTAGCTTTTACCGTTGGGGATTATAGGCTAAGCATCAACAATCAGAGTTTAAACATTATATCTAATAATATTTCTTCATTTTACATTAATGGAAACACAGATAATCTTTCAGTTAGTTTTTTCTCTGGCTCTGGTCGTTTTGAAGGTGAGGATTTAATTGCTCAAAACGTGGTGATAAGTCACCGTGGAAGTAACGATATGATTGTAAATCCGCAATTAAGCCTAACCGGATTGATACGAGGAACTGGAGATGTCATTTCTATTAACGAACCACCTTTGGTTGATGTCGAGGAAATCTATATTGGAGAACTGATTTTTGACTAGTCTATAATCTAAAAGTAAAGCAGTCTAAGGTCTATTTTCTCAACTTGTCAATTCCCTAAACAAACTTTCTAAACTTGCATTTTTCTGGTTCAACTGAAGAATTTTCAATTCATTATCATGTGCAAAGTCAAAAACATGAGATCGCATATCATCTTTTGTAGAAAAGGTAATTTCATAAACAAAACCTATAGGGTTTTTAACATCTGTTACTTTAGGGAGTTTATTAAAAAAAGCATCTTCAACACGATAATCAAACTCTACGACTACAATTTGCTCTTGCCCATCTCTTAAATCTTTAAGATATTTATCGGCAACAACTTCACCTTTATTGATAATAATTACACGATCGCACATCGCTTCAACTTCTTGCATAATATGGGTTGAGAGAAATACGGTTTTCTCTTTGCCAATGGTTCTGATCAAATTTCTGATTTCTACTAATTGGTTGGGATCCAAACCAGTTGTAGGTTCATCTAGAATCAGTACATCAGGATTGTGTAATAACGCATTTGCTAAACCCACACGTTGCCGGTAACCTTTAGATAGCTGCGCTATTTTTTTATGAGCTTCAGGTGTAAGGCCTGTGAGTTCAATAACGTTGTCAATTCTAGATTTAGATGTGCCGTAAACATTGGCATTAAAGTTTAAATACTCTTTTACGTACAAATCAGTGTAGAGCGGATTGTGCTCTGGTAAATAGCCTACGCTACGTTGCACATTTTTTTTGTCTGAAACCACATCAAAACCATTGACGCTAGCAGCACCTTCTGAAGCATCAATATAAGTCGTTAAAATCTTCATCATGGTCGACTTGCCTGCGCCGTTTGGGCCAAGAAATCCAACGATTTCAGCATCATTGACTTTAAAGGATACATTGTTTAGTGCCTTTTGATCTTTATAGCGTTTGGTAATATTTTTAACTTCAATAGCCATTTAGGTCAAGTTTTTGTAAAAATAATCAAATACTAAACGTATAAATATAAAAATTGGTTTAATCGGTTTTGTTTTTTCATTTTATTGGTTACTTTAGCTACATAATAAACATGAACACATCTAAAACATATTACAACTGGTTTTATTTCTTTTATAACAAAAGGAACGAGGCTTAGTATGTTTTATTTAAAATATAGTTTTTAAAAGTCTCGATTTAATCGGGACTTTTTCTTTGAATGAAATTTTAATTTGAAAAAACCAATAGCAATACAAGGTATAAAAGGCTCATTTCATCATGAGGTTGCTCAACAATACTTCGACACAAAAACAGAAGTAGTAGAATGTATGTCGTTTGATAGTGCGGTGGATCGTCTTATGGAAGGAGATACGGATAATATTGTTATGGCATTAGAAAATTCTATTGCGGGTTCTATTATCCCTAATTATGCACTTATTGACAACCATAACTTGTCTATAGTTGGCGAGTACTATCTAGATATTCAGCACAATCTAATGGCTCTAAAAGGGCAAACAATAGCATCAATTTTAGAAGTACATTCGCACCCTATGGCTTTATTACAATGCAAGGTGTTTTTGAAGAATTATCCGCATATAAGATTAGTGGAAGCCAAGGATACCGCTGATATTGCCAAACAAATAGTAGAACAAAATTTAAGTGGAATTGCAGCTATTGCCAGTAAAAATGCTGCTAAGATGTATAATTTGGAGGTTCTAGCAGAAAGTATTCAAACCATTAAGCATAATGAAACCCGCTTTGCCATTGTTAAGCGAGAAAATAGTAAGGTTGAACGAAAAGCCATCAATAAAGCTTCTATAAAGTTTGAATTAGATCACAAACGTGGTAGCTTAGCTACGATACTCAATGTAATGAGTGATTGTAAACTCAACCTAACCAAAATTCAATCCTTGCCAAAAATTGATACACCTTGGAAGTATGCTTTTTTTGTAGACATCACTTTTGAAGACTACAAAGATTACAAAAAAGCAAACGCAATAATGCAGTTAATGGCAGAAAATTTTAAAGTGTTGGGCGAATATAAAAACGCAAGATTATGATCGAAGTTGCCAACCGTTTAAAACACGTAGAAGAATACTACTTTTCTAAAAAATTGCGAGAAGTAGCATTTCTAAAATCACAAGGAAAACCAATCATTAACCTCGGTATTGGGAGTCCTGATTTATTACCGCCATCTAACGCAGTCTTACAATTAAAAGAAGGATTAGAAGATGATGGAGCAAATAAATACCAAAGCTATCAAGGATTGCCCGAGTTAAGAGAAGAAATCGCAAATTTTTATAAAAAGCGTTATAAAGTTAATCTAAGTGGTAAAACAGAAATATTGCCATTATTAGGTAGCAAAGAAGGTATTATGCACATCTCTATGGCATTCTTGAATAAAGGAGATAAAGTATTGGTGCCAAATCCAGGTTATCCAACCTATACTTCAGTAACTAAACTTTTAGGGGCGAAGCTGATTTTTTATGATTTAAAGGAAGACAACAATTGGCTGCCAGATTTTATTGCTTTGGAGCGCTTAAACTTGAGCAAGGTAAAGATTATGTGGATTAATTACCCTCATATGCCTACTGGAGCAAATGCACCTAACAAGTTTTATGATGAGGTGATTGCTTTTGGGAAACGTCATAACATACTTATCGTAAACGACAATCCCTACAGTTTTGTACTCAACGATAGACCCATTAGCATCATGAGATATAACAACGCAAAGCAAGTATGTTTAGAGTTAAACTCATTGAGTAAAACATTTAACATGTCGGGTTGGAGAGTTGGGATGTTAGTGGGTAGTTATGAACATTTAACCGCAGTATTAAAAGTAAAGAGCAATATGGATTCGGGTATGTTTTATGGTATTCAAAAAGGTGCTATTGAAGCGTTAAAATGTTCGGATATGTGGTTTGTAAGTTTAAATAGCGTTTACGAACAAAGACGTGAGCTAATATGGGAATTAGTAAGTAAGTTAAATTGTACTTACGATAAGTATGCAACAGGGATGTTTGTTTGGGCAAAGTTACCGCCTAAACTGAAATCTGAAGAGTTCACAGATTTAATACTAAAAAAATATTCCATTTTTATAGCACCAGGAACAGTTTTTGGAAGTAATGGAGAAGGCTATGTGCGTTTTTCGTTATGTGCGCCAGAAGTAACAATAAAAGAGGCAATAGCTAGATTATAAGTAGAAGTGCATGAATAACATATTTATCATAGGAGTTGGTTTGATTGGTGGTAGTTTCGCATTGGACATTAAAATGCTGAATCCGGATTGTAAAATTTTTGGAATAGACGAAAACGACAATCACTTAAACAGAGCTATTGAACTGGGTATCATTCATAAAAAGGCAAGCTTTGAGAATTTAAATGAAGCCGATTTGGTTATTGTGGCAATTCCTGTTGATGTAACCTTGGAGCTTTTACCAAACGTTTTAGATAGAATTTCAGACAAGACCATTGTATTTGATGTGGGTTCAACAAAAGAAGATATTTGCTTAAAGGTTAAAGATCACCCCAAACGCAGAAATTTCCTTGCAGCACATCCTATTGCAGGGACAGAACATTCAGGACCCAATGCTGCCGTTCATAACTTATACAAAGGCAAGACCAATATCATATGCGAAGTAGAAGAAACGGCTTTTAAGCTTCAAGAAAAAGCTCTAAAGTTATTTTCAGAATTAGGAATGCGTATACGGTACATGAACCCCAAGGCGCACGATAAGCATATTGCTTACGTATCGCATTTATCGCACATAAGTTCGTTTATGCTGGGCAAGACCGTAATTGAAAAGGAAAAAAACGAGCGCGATATTTTTGATATGGCTGGTAGTGGTTTTGAGAGTACGGTGCGTCTTGCTAAAAGTTCACCAGCAATGTGGACACCAATTTTTAAGCAAAACAAAACGAATGTCATTGAAACTTTAGATGAGTACATCAATAATCTAAAACACTTTAAAAAGCTTATGGAAACTGAAGATTTCGAAGCGGTTTACAATGAAATGGAAACAACAAACCATATAAAAGATATATTAAACGGAATTAATTCAATCCAACCCCAAACAGATTAATAGCAAATGGAAAATAAAAAAGAATTAAGAAATTGGTTAGATGCCTTTAACCTCAACCACCCTTTAGTCATTGCTGGTCCATGTAGTGCCGAAACAGAAGATCAGGTCTTAAAAATTGCACATCAATTGAAAGATAGCGATGCCACGGTTTTTAGAGCTGGTATTTGGAAACCAAGAACCCGGCCAGGCAATTTTGAAGGTGTAGGAGCTTTAGGACTAAAATGGCTGCAAAGAGCCAAAGAAGAAACTGGTATGATGATTACCACGGAGGTTGCTAATGCCAATCATGTAGAATTGGCTTTAAAGCACGATGTCGATATCCTTTGGATAGGAGCAAGAACTACCGTAAGTCCTTTTATAGTTCAAGATATTGCAGATGCATTAAAAGGAACCGATAAGCCCATATTGATTAAAAATCCCGTAAATCCAGATTTGTCATTATGGTTGGGAGCAGTCGAACGCTTTTATACCAACGACATTGACAATTTGGGAGTGATCCACAGAGGTTTTTCAACCTACGAGAAAACGCGGTACAGAAATAATCCCGAATGGCAAATCGCAGTAGATCTACAGAATCGTTTTCCAGATTTACCGTTAATATTAGATCCCTCGCATATTGCAGGACGAAGAGATATTATTTTTGATCTAAGCCAAACCGCTTTAGACTTAAATTACGACGGATTGATGATAGAGACACATCACGATCCAGACAACGCATGGAGTGATGCCGCACAGCAGATTACGCCAGAGACTTTAGTAAAGTATACTGAAGATTTAAGGATTAGGAAAGAAGTTGGTGAAGCAGCAGAATTTAAGAACAAGATAAATACCCTAAGGACAAAGATTGATGTTATAGATCACCGATTGATTGAAATTTTAGGGAAACGTATGCAAGTGGCAGATGATATAGGGATGTTGAAAAAGAAGCATAATGTTGCGGTGCTTCAAAATAAACGTTGGAATGAAATCTTGGGCAAAATGATTTTAGAGGGAGAAGAAAAGAACTTAAGCGAAGAGTTTATACTTAGAATGTTTAAGGCGATACACCAAGAATCGATTAACCATCAAGAAGAAATTATTAATCATTAAAAACAAAAAAGGCTCGTATTTATGAGCCTTTTTTGTTGAATTTTAGCTTAAATATGCCTCTTAAAAATATACCTTGTAACGAATATACCCTGGCCATCCCCTTCACCAGCATCACTTTCTGATGAGCTAGATACAAATGCTAGTTCCCACCCTTCCTTGCCCATGGCAATCAATTTAGATGTTATAACAGCATCGTTGGCTACAATATTTTGAAAACGAATCCCACCAATATTATAAAAGTTTAAAAGCTTAGTTTCTTCAAAATCCTTAACACGGATATTTTTTCTCTTGGACTTATTTCTGGTATTATCATCTTCAGTTTGCTCAGACGTGAATTCTGAATAGTCTCTTTCTACATTAGACGATATTAACCTAGAACGACCTAGTCCGCTCGGTACAATTGATTCTACACTAGTAATCACTTTATATTCTACGTTGGGGGCTTGATTTTGGTCTACAAATGAGAATGAAACAAGACCGATAATAATTAATCCGATAATTAATAAATTTTTTTTCATGATTGTCAATGTTTGTTTTAAGCCCATAAAGTAAATATTTTTTTAGTAAAAAGTTGTTACTTTGTTACTGGTAAATTTTACTAATGACAGGGACAGTATATAAATCTACCGGAAGTTGGTACACCGTTAAGACAATGAACGGTAAATTCTACGAATGCAGAATTAAAGGCAGATTTAGGCTAGAAGGCATAAAGAGCACTAACCCGATTGCTGTTGGTGACATCGTAGAGTTTAAGTTAGAAACAAAAAACAATGCCGAAACTGGCGTCATCAACAGAATTGAAGAACGCAAAAATTATATTGTTCGTAAGTCTGTAAACTTATCAAGGCAAACCCATATCATTGCGTCTAATATAGACCAGGTTTTTCTCTTAATTACTATAAATAACCCGCCGACATTTTCGAGCTTTATCGATCGTTTTTTGGTGACTGCTGAGGCTTATTCGGTTAAAACAGTTTTGTTGTTCAATAAGGTAGATTCTTATGACGAAGCGGCAGTGCTGGAAGTAAAATATTTAATGGGTATCTATAGAAAAATAGGTTATGAATGCATAGAAATATCTGCCACAAATGGTAAAAATATCGATAAGGTAAAAACCCTTATGGTGGATAAAGTGAGTATGTTTGCAGGTCATTCTGGTGTGGGTAAGTCTACTCTAGTCAATGCAATGGAACCTGCTTTAGACTTAAAGACTAAAGAAATTTCCCAACAACATATGCAAGGCCAACATACAACAACTTTTGCAGAAATGTTCGATTTGAGTTTCGGAGCAAAGATTATAGATACACCCGGCATAAAAGGTTTTGGCGTGGTTGACATGGAGCGGGAAGAAGTTGGGGATTATTTCCCTGAGTTTTTTGCTCTAAAGCAAGATTGCAAGTTCAATAATTGTTTGCATCTCAAAGAACCAAAATGTGCAGTGAAAGACGCATTGGAAAAAGGCGATGTATCATATTCAAGATATAGAAGCTATCTTCAAATACTAGAAGGTGAAGATGAACATTACCGAACCGACAATTGGGATGAAAAGTAAATTGTTGTACACAAGATTATTTTTCAAAAAATAAAGTTTCATTTTTGCAGAAAATGACAGGAAAGCTTAGTTGATATTTGGCAGTCAATGGTTAAATCATTAACAAGGTTAAATGATTAAAAGATTCTGATAAGAACTTAAAGAGATGAGAACAGTAATACAAAGAGTTTTAGAAGCTTCGGTAACTATAAATCAAAAAAAGGTTGCTTCTATTCAAAAAGGACTTTTGATATTATTGGGTGTTGAAGATGAAGATACGCAAGACGATATAGATTGGATGTGTAAAAAGATTGTAAATCTTCGGATTTTTCCAGACGAAAATGGTATTATGAATGTATCTGTACTAGATTCAGACGGAGATATTATCGTGGTGAGTCAATTCACACTTTATGCCAGTACAAAAAAAGGAAACCGCCCCAGTTATATCAAAGCCGCAAAGCCAGATATCGCCATTCCTTTATATAAAAAGTTTGTGGAGCGACTTCAAATTGAATTGGGAAAATCGATTCAAACAGGTGATTTTGGTGCCGATATGAAAGTGGGTTTAATAAATGATGGGCCAGTGACCATTATTATAGATTCAAAACTCAGAGCATAATGGCATCTATTTTTGGTCATGGATTAGTGGCGTTTACGACATCGAAAATCATTGATTATAAGTCAAGCAAGCTACTTTTGTTTTTAGCCATTGGTTCAGCTATTTTACCAGATATTGATGTTTTAGCGTTTAAATTTGGTATTCCCTATACTCACCCTCTGGGTCATAGGGGTTTTACACATTCGGTTTTATTTGCCTTGTTATGGAGCGTTCTGTTGTCATTGTTGTTTGGTAAAACTAGAAAGTGGATTTTTGCTATAGTTCTGTTTTTGTCAACACTTTCCCACGGTGTTTTAGACGCAATGACATCGGGTGGAAAGGGCGTGGGTTTTTTTATTCCTTTTGAAAACTCAAGATATTTTTTCCCTTTTAGAGCAATCAAGGTTTCGCCAATTGGTTTTGAGCAATTTTTTTCAGAATGGGGGATACGGGTTATTTATAGTGAATTACAATATATTGGTATACCGTGCTTTGTAGTTTTACTTGTCGCTTTTTTTGTTAAAAACAGATTACGCTCCGAAAAATATGAATAAATATCTCTATAAACTACATAAAACTTAGATGAGTAGGGGAAAATGATAATTATCATTTGTAAAGCTACATATACTTTATATA
Organism: uncultured Flavobacteriaceae bacterium; assembly: GCA_964453045.1. GTDB lineage: Bacteria > Bacteroidota > Bacteroidia > Flavobacteriales > Flavobacteriaceae > Winogradskyella. Next base: position 87,023 of record CAYVNR010000010.1, on the reverse strand, counting down.
TTGTGCGGCATAAATGAAATTTTAATTTTTACATGCCCTATAAAAAACCTATCCTAGCTATTTTCTTAATCTTTGTTGCTTTTTGCAGTTTTTCGCAAGAAGAATCACTATATAATTCCTCTACCATTCCATTAGAATTAATGACGAAGGCCAATGCTGTGGTGAGATTCAACGACGTACTTGTTGAGATAGAATCTAATGATCAAATGAAGATCACTGAAAAGCGAATAGTGACTGTACTTAACGAACAAGGTAATTTGGCAACACAGGCATATTCTGGTTATGATAGATATAATAAGATCAAGAAAATTGGAGCTAGGATTTTTAATGCTGAGGGTGAGGAGATTAAGAAGATAAAGAGAAGAGATTTTATAGATCATAGTGCAGTGGATGGGGGGACTTTGTATTCAGATTCTAAGGTAGTGGCTATGGCATATGACCCTGTTTCATATCCTTATACCGTAGAGTATATATGTGAAACAGAAACATCAAATACTGCTGCAATACCAACATGGAGACCATTGACAAGTTACTACGTTAGTGTGCAAAAAGATTTATATCGTTTAGTAGATAAAGCAGGCCTTGGTTTGAGATATAAGGAAAAGAATTTAGACGGACTGGAATTAACAAAATCAAATACTGCAAATTCTTTACAATATTTAGTGGAAAATGCCAAGCCTTTAGAGCCAGAGAGCTTAAGCCCCTCACTTTATAAAATGATTCCTCAAGTTATGGTTGCAGTGGAGAGTTTTAGTTTTTACGGTGTGGAAGGTAAGGCTAAAAACTGGAAAGAGTTTGGGGATTGGGTCTATAATGCACTTCTTTTGGGAAGAAATGAAATTACTGAAGAAACCAAACAAGAAGTGTTGGATATGACTTCTAACATTGAAGACCCTATTGAAAAAGCAAAACAGATCTTCGAATACGTTCAAAATAATACAAGGTACATTAGCGTACAGGTTGGTATTGGTGGTGTGCAACCAATCCCTGCATTAGAAGTTGACGAACTAAAATACGGCGATTGTAAGGGATTAACTAATTATACACAATCTTTATTGGAAGTTGCAGGAGTTGAGTCTTATTACTCTATTGTTGAAGCAGGTATTGACCCGATTGATCTAGAAGATGACTTTGCTTCTCTAGAGCAAGGAAACCACATTATATTAGCAATACCACACAAGGATGATATGTTATGGCTAGACTGTACTAGTCAGATACACCCTTTCAACTTTATAGGGGATTTTACGGACAATAGAAATGTTCTTATAGTTAAACCTGATTCTAGCGAAATAGTTAAAACCACAATTTATCCCGATAGCTTAAATTACCAGTCAACACATGCAGATATAAAATTTGATAGCTATGGAGGTGTCATAGCCCACGTTACAAGGAAAACCGAAGGTTTAAGATATGACAATCGTTTCTCAATAGAAAGACAATCTGATAAAGATATAATGAATTTTTACAAAAAGAATTGGAGCTATATAAATGATCTGGTGGTGGACAAGTACAAGTTTCACAATGATAAAACTCATATTGAGTTTACGGAAACGTTAGATGTTTCGGCTCAAAACTACATAACACAAACTGGCGACAGAATTCTTTTTAAGCCAAATATTTTTAATCAAAACACCTACGTTCCCAATAGATATAGAAACAGAAAATCACCAGTAGATATAACTCGTGGTTATCTCGATGAAGATACGTTCATTTTTGTAATCCCAAAAAATTATGAAATTGAAGCACTGCCTGATAATGTGGAGATAAAAAATAAATTTGGGGAGTACAGTTTTACTGTTAGACAAGAAGAAGGTAAGCTTATTTATAAACGAAAGTTATTAATAAAAAAAGGAGAATACCCTAAAACAGATTATAAAGGTTATAGGAGTTTTAGAAAGAAAGTGTCTAAGAATGACAATTCAAAAATAGTACTAAAAGCAATAAATTAATTATAATGAAAAAAATATATCTACTTTTAAGTTTGGTTTCTATTCAATTTGTTTTTCCCCAATCCCCAAAGTTTGGTAAAGTTGATAAAGCTGAGCTCTTAGAAAAACACTATGACAGAGACTCATCAGCCAATGCTGTCATTTTGTATAAGAATCAAGAGACTTATTTTGTTTCTAGTTCTATAGGTGTAGAGCTGGTTACTGAGATACACAAGCGCATAAAAATATATAATAAAGATGGTTTTGATAAAGCTACGGTAAGTTTAAATTTATATAAAAACAGAAATACAAAAGAGAGGGTTAGCAGAATAAAAGCTTATACGTTTAATTTGGTAGGCGGTAAGGTTGAAAAAACAGCATTAGATAAAGATCAAATTTTTAAAACCGAGTATAGTTATAATTATAACCAAGTAAAATTCACATTACCTAATGTAAAAGAAGGTTCTGTGATGGATATTAGGTATAAGATTTCATCACCTTTTTATTTCAATATCGATGAATTCAGATTTCAATACGATATACCAATAAAGCGATTAGAGGCAGAAATCAGAACACCTAAAGGATATAATTTCAATGCCAAGCAAAAAGGATATTTAAGTTTTGCACCAAAACATACTCTAAAGCAAGATAATGCTATAGGTATGTCTGTAGACGTTCTAAATTACACTTTAGATCACGTGCCAGCTCTAAAAGAAGAAAGCTTTGTTGATAACATGGATAATTATAGAGCGGGAGTGATTTTTGAGCTTGTTTCAATTGAAAGACACGGAAGTAGTGGTAAGTATTTTGCAAAAACTTGGGGAGACGTAGCCAAGACTATAGGCAGTACAGAAGATTATAAAGAAGAATTAGATAAAACAAGATCTTTTGATGATACTTTGGACGCAATAATTGCAGATAAAGAAAATGATATTGAAAAAATGAATGCCATTTTTAAGCATGTAAAACAAAATATTAAGTGGAATGGATTAGATGGGAAGTATTTTCAAAAAGGCATACGCAACGCAATTAAGGAGAAAAAAGGTAATGCTGCGGACGTTAACCTTACTCTAGTGGCTATGTTAAGATATGCGGGTATTGATGCTAATCCTTTGATAATAAGCACTAAAGATAATTTAATTCCGTTTTTTCCAACAGTTGATAGACTAAATTATGTTATAGCCTATGCTTACATAAACAATAAAAGATACTTTTTGGATGCAACAGATGAATTTAGCGATGTTAATCTATTGCCGCTTAAAGACTACAATTGGCAAGGAATTTTAGTTGATAACAATAAACTTGTATGGAAGAAGGTAGGTATTTCTACGCCAAAAACAGGTGAATCTCAATACATGGTTACGGCCAAATTAGATGAAGAAGGTGTTATTGAGGGAAATATCAAATCTAGACATACCAACCACAGTGCTTATGAATTTAGACAGAACTTTAAAAACCGTGATTTAGATGCGTTCATCACTGAAAAAGAGGAAGTTTTAGATAATATTGAAATATCAAATTACGAAGCAAAAAACACAGATGGCTATAAGGGCTATGTTTCTGAGTCGTATGATTTCTACAAAGAGTCTAGTGCAGATATCATCGATGGTAAAATATATATCCAACCGCTCCTATTCCTAAAGATCGATAAGAATCCATTTCGGTCAGAAACAAGAGCATTTCCTATAGATTTTGGATATCCAATGAAAAACAGGTACATGGTTAATATTGCATTTCCCGAAGATTATGTGTTAGAATCCAACCCGGAGCCTGTAGTTGTTAAAATTCCAAATGGGCTTGGGGAATTCAATTTTGTATCTAAGGTTATTGGAAACAAAATCCAGCTCTCATCATCTCTTGAGCTTAATGAAGCTACTATGAGTGCAGATACATATCTTTTTCTAAAAGAGTTTTTTAATCAAATGATTAACAAACAGAAAGAACAAATCGTGCTCACCAAAGCACAGCCTTAAAACAGTGCTTATTTTAGAATAAAAGCTCCCTTTTCATTGGTGTAATGGAAAGGGATTTTTCTTTTTGCACATGTTGTTTTCCAACGCTTTACATAGGACTTGTAATTGCTGGCGTCTGCTATAATCTGAGTGGGTTTAAAAGTGTCAATAACACGATTGATATTGATTCTTGGTGAATTCCGTATCAGTACATAATCGGTCTTAAATCTAATACCTTTATAAACCGCTAAACTGTCAATGACCAGTATGGTCTTATTTTTAAATTGGTAAATGGGTTGCAGGCTATCCATTAAAACACCATCAATAAGTTCGCCAACTTTATAATTTCTAATCACGTTATCGCTACGCTGCTTTATGGAATCCATGTTATGATGTACTATTAACTTATGGCCGTTTTTTTGTCCAATCATGGTAAAACGACTTTTGTTGAAAACGATAAATGCATCATCTTGATTCGTAATGTTATTATAAATCATCACACTTTGAAATCCAATAATTCCCGCTAAACACAATGCTACCCATCTAAAAGTTTTGGTTCTGTAAACATTAACCAACGTCACAATAATAAAATAACTCAATACCATTTGAAGCAAAGTAAATGGAATATCTCTAAAGAGAAAGTTTTCAAATTGTGCAATCCAAGCAATAAAACTATTGAGACAGTCAATTATAAAACTGTAAGCTGAGACAATTATATTTGGAATCACATTCAATAAAGCCAGAACAATAACCAATAATCCAAAACCGAGAATTAAACCTAAAACCGGAATGACGACTATATTGGAAATAAAAAATAAACCAGGAAACTGATGAAAATAAAACAGGCTTACTGGCAAAACACCCAATTGTGCAGCAAGTGTTACCGTAAAAATTTGCCATGCTTTATCTATGCACCAATATTTAGGCTGCCATAGCTTGTAGATTTTAGGTTGAATGCTTACAATGCCCAAAACTGCCAAATAACTCATCTGAAATCCCACTGAAAATAAAAAGTGAGGCTTAATGAGAAGTATAATAAATGCTGAAATCGCTAAAGTGTTGTAAATATTGGTTGGCCGTTTAAGGTGCATAGCGATACTGATAACACTAAACATAGTAACGGCACGTGTTACTGATGGAGATAAGCCCGCAATAATAGCAAAGCACCAAAGTAAAGCAACAATAATTAGAGGCCTTATAAAGTTGCCATACTTTATGTAGAGTAAAGGTCTAAAAACGAAGTTTAAAATTAAAAGTATAATACCAACATGAAGTCCAGAAACTGCTAAAATGTGAATAGTACCAGAGTTTACATAATTGTTGTAAGTGCTTTTGTCTATGGTTTGCCGCTGGCCAAGCAGCAAGGCATTTATGATGCTTAGCGTATGATCTTTAAATCCAGCTTTAATTAACTTGTTATTGATGGCTGTTCTCAGTTGATCTGCAATACCGTAGATGGTTCTATTAGCTTTTGAAGCCACCAATAGATCGCTTCGTTTTACATACAATTGGCGGTAGACTTGTTTCAGTTCTAAGAATTTTTTATAATCAAATTGATGTGGGTTTAACGGCTTTTGAATAGTCTGAAGTTCGGACTCAGTAAATAAAACGGTATCAACTGGTAAAAATTTGAATGTTGAATCTCGTTTTATGTTCATCAGTAATTTTCCTGATGCTTTTTTATCTGTTACAGAAAGTATTGAAACGATATATCTTTCGTTGTATATGTTGGGTTTTAAACGCTCTAAAACCCTTAAGCTTAACGCTACGGGTTTATGGTTGTCATAGATGTTGGTATAATGCCTGGAACTCAGTTTTTCATTTTTATGATTGTATGTATTAATGCCAATACCAACCATGCAGAAAAATGTCAAGAGCGCAAAATAAGGCGAACGGTTTATTTTTTGGCGAAGTACCCACCAATAACAACCTAAAAAAGCCAATAGTATAATGGTAACACATAACGAAACCCTAGCGTCGATAGCAAAATAATGCGCACAGATAATCCCTAAGATTAGACATGTGGTAAGCTTTATGATATTAAAATTTAGTAACTTCATTACAATAAGTCACTAAAGTAATATACACTACAGCTTTTTTATTGTGCGATTATTTTAACGGTCAATTGTCCTCTAGACTTTTCATAAAAGCAATGATGTCCTTTATCTCGTTGGCATTTAAATTTAGGGAATCAGCTGGCAGGGTTTGGTATTCAAACTCAAGGCCCAGCCACTCAACACTATTGACGAGTTTACCAATTTTATAATTTCTAATCACGTTGACGTTATGCAGCTTTACAGAGTCTAGATTATAGCGTACCATCAATTGATGTGACTTTTGTAAGAAAATGGTGTCTTATAAATAGCCGACCACCAAATCTAAACTCAAAAGCCCAAAAATTAACCTACGTTATGGTAAACAACCGCACTAAATCGTACCTCAGATTCGGTATGTCGCTCATCGCAATCGCTTTTTTTCTCACCACCTGCGAGAAAGATAACTTCAACGAGGAAGAAGCTCTAGAAGCCACAGATGGCCAACCTCCCATATCGATAAAGACCATAGACATCACAGAAGCTGGCGAAACCTTTGACCATCTAAAAGACAGATACAAACTCAAAAACCATTTGGGCATACAGCACCTTGGCAACACCCAACAAAAAAACGCAACAGAAGCTGGTAATGCTCCAAACATCGTCATCTACACCGATGAGGTAAGGGAGATCACCCAAGGAGACTATACGTCCTACACTATGAAGATCGCCTCACTGGACGATGACCCCAATACGTTTTACAATATTACCATAGAGGACAAGAACGGTAACGAGGGCATGTTTGTGACACAATACAAAAAGGAAAGCTCAGATGGAGATGTGCAGAACAAAAGGATCAGCAGTATCAGTACCGAGCGCATCAACGACATAACGGAACCCTTGGATCCAGAGGATTTTGATGGTGGTGGCTCGGAGACTTTTCCAGGGGGAAGTGGCGGTGGCGGTAGCGACAACACCCTATATCCATATGATTGCGAAGGTACGGTTATCACTACCTATATTTCTGTGGGCGAGCCATGCGGACAGGGGCATATGCCTTGGGATCCGAACCATGATTGGACCTATGGCAGTAACGATCCACCGAGACATCCCAGTTCTTCTCTATTGGCAACCTACGAGTGTTGGGAAACGGGCATTGGGGACATTGAAGACCCGGTAACGGGCAATCCGGACACCAGTGGTCCCGGTGGCGGTAATGATGGTGTTGGCGGTGGTTCTGGAAATCCACTTAACGACTCATTGACATCACCCGTGGGAACAGACGATGACGAGGATGAATGTCTCGCCAACGGCAACAATCTAGATGTTTGTGAATGCTTGGCTAATGGTGGTACAGTTGAGGATTGTGTTTTGATAGATGAAATTAATGATTGTATCAATGGATCAAGTACAACAGACAATACAACTATACCTCAAGAAATTTTAGACGGTGTTGATTTATCTACTGAACAATGGACTGCAATAAACAGTTACTTAACAGAAAATGATTGTAGTGAGGATGCTCAAGAGGCTATCATTGAGTATCTAGAAGACGAAGTGTCTTTTCCTTATCCTCATTGTTCTAGTTTTGAGTATGCACAACCAGCAGGTGAGAGTGTCAAAGCTTGTGCAGTTACCAATCTTGGAGACAGCTTTTGGGCATCTGTATTGAATCCTGATGGATCATGGGGATTGTATAATATTGAAGTTAACTATCCTATAATCTACTTTACAATGCCTAATTGGATGACAAATGGGCAAGCAGCTACATTGACAGCCATAGCCGTAAATGAGTCATTTAATGATGTCTCAACTTGGTTTCAGGGCAATCCAACTGCGAATGAGTATGAACTAGGTCTTCAATTAGACCTTATTCTACAGACCAGGATGATTGCAATTGGAGGTACATGGACTATAATACCTCCGTTCAATATTCCGAGTCCAGCACCATATGTAACAAGTATATGGGGAACAGGAAATTGTTATTGACATGAGATATTTTTTTAATACCTTGATATTTTTATATATCCAATTATACGTTATACAAATGCGATTCGATAATTTATTAGGGCAAAATATTGAAAATATTGAATTAGAACCACAATATCAAAAATATTGTGATTCTAATAAGTGTTCCTATTTCTTTGAATCCCCATTGCCATATTACAATAATACTATTCATGCAGTTTTTATTAGGTTCAATGAGGAAAAAACAATATCTGATATTAATATTAACTTAATGTCTTTAATTGATAAGTCGAGCTATGATGAAATGGTCGACGTTTATGGTCAACCAAATCATATTTTAGTCTCAGATAGAATAGTTCATGAGACAAAAAAAACATATAACAAAAAACTTGGTCAGACTACAAAGAAAAAGCAAACAAAAGCTAGGCAAGGTACTTTTGATGAAAACCCAACATTTATCATTTGGGACAAAGAAAATTTCAAAATTGAGGTGTTAATGAAATATGAAAAAGGAATTAGTGAAATAAATTTTAAATTACCAAGGAAATAATTTTTAATCTACTTGCTAGCATACCTAATGGCGTTTCGATAATATCTGCTCAATGTCCTGGGGTTCCTGTTTCAACAGCTATGTATTGTCCAATTGATTAAACCAAGAATAGGTAATGCTAAAATATGAAATTATAGAAAGAGAAAAATTATTAAAAAATTTCCCTGAAATTTATAATCAAATAGAGAAGTATTATGGGTTTGACAATAATGGAAAAGATTCAGCCAGATTGTTTTCTGATTTCCCCAAATTAGATAATCTAATTCAAAAGTTTATTGTCGATAACGAAACCTATATGAATTTTTGGGAAAATGGATTTATAAAGAAACTAAAAGAAAAAGTTAGTTCAAGAGAAATATTTGCCACTACAGCTGGTTTTGTGCCAAACTTATCTGGGGTTATAAAACTGAATACTAGTCTAAGTAAAAGATACTCTACTGAGTTACATTTTTACAAAAGCTTGATTAATAATTATTTTTCAATTGAAGTTTTAGAAATTGATAACCAAAAAGAAATTAACCATTCTGTTTTAGGTAAAAAAAATGTAATAGATGTATGTAAGATTACTGTCTCTCCAGTAGGCGAGTTTAAAAGCTTATTTTTAGATGTTTACGAATTATTGAATAGTGAATTTGATGATTCAAAATTCATTCCTTTTTATTTTGATTTAATGAAAGTCAAAGGGTTAAATACTATAGGTGATAAAAATGTAAATGAAACAGTTTCGCAAGCTTTTTTTAGAAAGTACAGCAAGTTTGATGAAACTAGAAATGTTATTGGAGATATTAATTATAAAATAGATAAATTATAATTAAGGGTTGAGTGATTATGAAAGATAACATCAGTATGGGGTTTGGCTCAATGTTTTTTCAAATATTGATATTCTTTTTTTTTAGTACTTATAGTATTTAATTGTTAAGTTTTATAAGAAATCAAGAAATAGATAGTATAAATAAAAGCATGTGCAATTATTTTCAATGCTTTTCTTGCAAAGAATACTGGTCAGTTGTCAAACGGTATTCTACCTTTAATTGATAATAACTGTAATTAGATTTTATGATGAAAACAATCATATTGGCATTATTGGTAACAAGCACTGCATTTGCCCAAGAATATAAATTCTTAAATGAAATTGTAGAAACCAAAACTTATTTAAGAGCGGATTACGAAGCTTTGCAGACAAAATACCTATCTGTTGAATTTTTTAAAAGTAACTGGCCATCATTATCTTTAGAAGGTGTACCAGATATTGAATTATTTTTAAAAAATTTTAATTTCACACATACAAAAGCTGAGATACACTTAAATATCAAAAGCATTGATTTTGAGCAGCTCAATGATAAGTATATTAGAGTTGATAATGTCAAAGAGCATCTGGAGTATAAATCAAGCTATACCGTAATTTCTAAGCCAATATTTAATTGTTTTAAAACCTGGGTCATCATCTATAGATCTAACATATATAATAATGATATAGGCAGTACAGGTGATTTTTTTATTTATAGAAAAATCAATGATAAATGGATTCTATATCATAAAGTTAATCTGTGGATATCATAAAAATAAAGACCGAGATATTCTGAAAATTTATGTGATGAATAATATGGTAAAAAGAATAGTTTTAATAATGTTGCTTTTTTCACTTGTAAATTGTGAAAATGCCAACGATGAATTTTTAATAAAGGAAGGATATGGAGTTGGCAGTTTTAAACTTGGTACAAAAATGAATGAATTATCCAAGGAAACTAAGGGTGTAAAATTAATGGTCAATAGGGATAGCCTAATACATGCCATAGATATTGTAAGTAATAAATACCATACAAAAGATAATTCTAGGGTTGGTGTAAACTATGAAACCATACTAAAGCAAAAAGGTAATACGATGAGACAAAGATTATTAAGAAAGCAAATCCCACAAATCGAAAACAGAATAGTATCCCTTCCAGTATGCGTTATGATGGCATAACTTTTTTCATAGATGATAAAGGTATTGTTAAGAAGATTAGAATTTATTAGTGTAAAAGAACTCATAGAATTTTCCAATGGACATTATTTTATAGCACCAAATGTTGTATGTCTAAAAAAGTACTTGATTATCCCATATTATTTTATATAGTTAGCGTGATTAACATATTTTGCCTATTGACTTATCTTTTCTTTATGCTTAATGGGGCTATTTATTTCTCTGTTTATTTATTAGTATATTTTTACATATGGATACTAATAACCTTATCTATCATTGAAATAGGATATGTTATAAAAGGAGATAAAGAACTATTTATGTCGTACAAAAAAACGAATATCTTTTTTTTGAGTATTTATTTTTCAACAATTGCTATTGTACTATTTCCTTTTATTGCTAAACTTTTTAATCTATTATAACAATTTTATATAATTAGTATGATATGCTTAAAAAACCACTTGATTATCCCTGTATTATTTTACATAGTATGAAGACTTACTCTTTTTGAAGACTTATCTATTTTAGGTTAGGGTTAAATTAATAAAAATGAAAAATTTAATATTTATAATAGCAATAGTTTTTAGCATAATGAATATAAGCGCACAAGAAAAAGATGAAATAATAGTGCAAAAAGGTAAAGTGTGGCCTAAATCATCAAAAAAAGAAATTACCTATAAAGTTCCTGACAAAGTATCAGAAAAATTTGAAGGTGAGTGGATTTATAAAGATGCTAATACAACATTTAAGGTTCAAATTATGAGTGTTAAAGAGCTTTCAAAGATTACAGGTAATTATGTTGAAGTTTTAAAAGGTATTTATTGCCATTCTAATACGAGTAATGATTGCAAATATAGCAACGAAAGTAATAAGACTCTAGTTTATGAAAGTGAATGGGATGATCAATTTGAAGATAAAATTTGTTTTAGCTTTTTCGATACTGGCTATAAAAAATATGGAAAGGTTACATTTGAAATATTAAAAAATGGTAAAGCTTCATGGACTTTAGTTGAGACAGAGCGTGGAAAAGTAACTTTTGATAGAACAAAGCCAAAAAAAGGATTCTCAGTGCCAACAAGTTTAATCCTAAACAAACAAAAATAGTATATTAGCACCATACGAAACCCTAGCGTCGATGGCAAGATAATGCGCAGAGATAATCCCTAAGATTAGGCATGTGGTAAGCTTTATGATATTAAAATTTAGTAACTTCATTACAATAAGTCACTAAAGTAATATGCACTACAGCTTTTTTATGGTGCGATTATTTTAACGGTCAATTGTCTTCCAGACTTTTCAAAAAGGCAATGATGTCCTTTATCTCGTTGGCATTTAAATTTAGCGAATCAGCTGGCAGGGTTTGGTATTCAAACTCAAGGCCCAGCCCGGCACCACCACCGTTATTGTAAAAATCCATAAGTTCTTCTAAATCATCATAGATGCCATTGTGCATGTAAGGTGCTGTTTTAGAAATATTTCTTACGGTTGGGGTTTTAAAAAAATGCTTGCGTTCAGGGGTGTTGAATACGTCATACCGTCCCAAATCGGTATCGGCAACCGCAGGAAGATGCTTGGTTTTTGGAACCCCTAACAATTCAAATTCGGTTTCTGTAAAGTTGGGTGGTACAGTGCCGTTAAAAACGGGAGCAAAATGGCAAGTGGCGCATTTCGCCTTGCCCATAAACAGATTAAAACCATTAATTTCAGATTCGGTTATCGTATTTTCCAAAGCATTGATGTTATTGTCGAATTTTGAATTGAACTTGTTTAGACTTCTGATATAAACCGCAATAGCATTTCTAATGTTGGCATCGTTAACACCTTTGTCGTAAAGCCTGTTAAAGGAATTTGTGTATGTAGAATCTGATTTTACTATTAAAGACAAGTCTTCTAAATTACTGTGAAATTCATCCTTATTGTTTACCACATCCACAATTTGACCCTCTAGATTCCCGGTACGACCATCGTAAAACATGCTCTGTTGCAATGCGGCATATGTCAACGTAGGTGTATTGCGTTTTTGCTCTGGAAAGTTTTTAAGTCCGTCTGTAAATGCAAGTTCCTGTTTATGACAAGTAGCGCAGTTCATAGTGTGGTCTCTTGAAAGACGTTTATCGTTAAAAAGTATTTTGCCAAGCTTTGATTTTTCTTCACGTATAGAATCTTTTTCTATGTAGTTGGCAAAAAAATCAATATTAAAAGTGTCATTAGAAAACAATGAGGTCATGTCGTTATTGAATGCCATCGCAAAGGGAAAGTCCACATTCCAATCGTCTACTGTTTTATTCAACAACTCCAACTGTTTATGCGTATGGTTTTTTATAAAACTATATCTGTTGAAAGTATTAAAATTACCATTCAGCATATTTTGTGATGCACTGATTTCCTTTTTCCATTCATTTAATAAATCTAGATTTTTAAAATTGTTGGAGTATAGGTTCAATATATTTTTTAACGTTGTGTAGTTCACTTTGGCTTCTTCAAGTGAATTTTCTAGAACGGGTGAATCAAAGCCTGTTATTCCCGTTAGGGCAATTCTTGTTATTTGATCTCTCAATAACCAGATTATATGATAATTTCTTAGTTTAAGCTGAGTGTTTTGCTCTATGAGTTTTAATCTGTTTTTAGTAATCTCGGTAACCTTTGCAACATCTTTTAAACTAAGGGAGTTGTCATGTAGTGTTTCTTCTATGACCTGAAAACCAAAAGGTTTTTTAATTTTTATATCGGTAGCATCCTCTTCTTCAACTTTAAGAATGTTGGGGGCATTAAGCGACATGTAATTGTTCTTGTCCACAAATGCAAGTACAGGCTCTAGGGATTTAAAGTTGTATCTAGCTTTTGTATAGTATTTTAGGGCAGTTTCATAATCCTCACAATGCTCTAGGGCGTTTAAGTTATTAATGCAGGTGTTGAGTAGCTTTTTATAATCGAGTTCCAATACATCTAGGGGCTGCTTTGTTTCGGTATTTGCTTCAGAATAATTGATTGTATTGTCCTTACAGCCAAAAACGATTAAAAAAAGGCATACAAAAATACTGTATGCCTTTTTTGAGTTTAAATATTTCATAATTATCTGTCTAATCCTTGGAGTACGTATAACATACTTCCTTCTTTTCTGCTATCAGGATCTGGGTTTGCATTAGGATCAGTAAAAGCGGATCCGTCGGCTGGTTCCCAACCATGATTCTGAGTAATCAAAATAAAGGATTCATCGACTCCTATTATATCAGAAATATCAATCATGCCTGTTAGCTCCCATATTCTGTCAATAGTTCCGTACCCTTGTGCTGCTGCTGTTGTTTGATCACATTCCAATACAACTTTTAGAGCACCTGTATTAAGGTTGTATTGATATAGTCTTGCAAAATGGGTTTTGTCTGCGGTATCAAAATAGCCATTGGGATCTTCTTGTATGTAAGCGTAGTTTTCAGTAACTAAAATATTGTCAGGGCTATGAAATGCTTTTGCAATACCATTAGTTAAATCCCCATCTAATACACAAGTTATGGTCCCAGCACCAGAGGGATCATTTTCATTTAAAACCACTTTGTAGATACGGCCATAAGTTGTTCCCTTACCAACTAAATCTGGTTTTTGTCTTCCTGTAACACAAAAATAGATTTCTCTGTTGTTAGATGCAGATCCTCTTCTCCAATCAATATCTTCTAATCTAGAGAATCCCATTACACCTTTAGTTTTTGCCTCAGCATCCAATAAGTCTATATTCGTTTCGTTCAAGGCAACAAAATTCATGGGATATGATACGCCCTCTTGCATATCCATTTCAAAGTTAATACCAGCTTGCGTTACTCGTAAGCCGTAAAGTTGACCACCGTTTAAATCTCCAAAATCCCCAACATACATCCCTAGCTGGCCAGAAGGGATTGTGTTGTCAGAATGATCGTCTCCGATAAAGGCTACAGTTTTGTTTGGATAGGCATCTTTTCCTATAACTACGGCATTTTCAGTAGACCATTGCCCAAACGCTGGCAACATTAATGCAGAGGAAGCAGAATTTGCTGATTTATACGGGTCAGTAGCAAAAACGCCTTTAGAAGATCCTCCCCATTCTCCACCAGAAAGATATAGTGGGCCAAAACCATGCTCTTCCATCGTAATGAGAGATCCAGAGCATTGTGCTGTAGAAGCAGTAGCTGCTGCATTTAGAATGTAATCGCCAGCTATAGGTTTAAAGGTTTCGTCTAAAGTAATCCTGGCAATAGAATAATCTGCCTCAATATTATTGATAAGTGTGTAAGTATTGTCATTGTTTTTTAACAACCCAGCACCATCTGCCATAGAACCATACACAAAATTTGGTGTGTTTTCCAATTGGTCTTCAGAACTCAAAAAGTTATAAATGTTTACACTCGAGAACTCTGGCTCTAATTTTAGTAAAACTGGTGTGTCCGAGTGCGATTGTAAGTCAACTAAGTTTGGGGACTGGCGATTGTTGTCATCATCGTCGTTGCAGGATAAAAAGCAACATAAGGTAAAAAGAATTGAAATGTGTTTAAGTGTTTTCATGGTAGTTTTATTATTTGTTGAAACAAAACTACTTTGACTGCGTTAACAGATGCTGAATGGATTATTAAGAAAAGGTATTCCTAATGTAAACTTTGTTATTTTATTATTAATAATTAGAATGAAATTAAATTAGGAAACCTAATGTATTTTGGATGCATCAGTAGATGGAAAATTATTTTATAGCACGCGCCTTGCTTGTACAAAAGCAAAGTACCAATACTTTTCGGCTAATGATGAAATTATAACACCTCTACTGGTTGAAGCATGAATAAACTCAACATTGCCAGGTCGTACATTGGTCACTATACCAACATGGTTGACCTTGCGGCTATTTTTTTTAGTTGCAAAGAATACCAAATCACCAACATTGACCTCTTTTAAATCTATCCAATTACCATAACTCGATAAATCTCTTGTGGTTCTGGGTACAGAAACTTTATTGTCTTTAAATGATGTATATACCAAACCTGAACAATCCATACCGCGTTTTGTGGTGCCACCATATTTATAGCGTGTACCATTGAATTTTTTGGCGTATTTAGCAATGGTTTCAGCTTCTTCAGATGGTTTGGCGGTCGTATTGACCTTAACCGTATGGGTTTGCCTTTTTTTATTGGAATATGATTTTTTGGATTT
>CAYVNR010000010.1:0-71366 GCA_964453045.1 uncultured Flavobacteriaceae bacterium | reverse complement strand
TGACCTTAACCGTATGGGTTTGCCTTTTTTTATTGGAATATGATTTTTTGGATTTGCAACTGCTTAATAAGAGAGCTAGTAATAGTATTGGTAGTAATTGCTTCATCTATAGCTTTTGAGATTTGGAATTTAGTTGTTTGAATTTCTAACAGCATTAAAGATTAACCTCGCCGTATTCTCACTCGCCCCTTTACCACCAAGTTTTTGTTCTAGGTCATAGTAGTCTAAAAATAGTTGTTCGCGCTTATCAGAGTTTAATATGTCGGAAAGTTCTTTTTTGAGACGTTTTTTGTTTAAATCACCTTGAATAAGTTCGGTGACGACCTCACGGTCCATTATAAGGTTGACCAACGAAATAAACTTTAAAGTAATAATGCGCTTTGCAATTTGATAAGAAATGGCATTGGCTTTGTAACACACCACTTGCGGAACTTTATATAATGCGGTTTCTAAAGTTGCTGTGCCAGAGGTAACTAAAGCAGCATTCGAAATGCTTAATAAATCATAAGTTTTATTAGAAATAAAACTCACATTATCTTGCTTAATAAAATCTTTATAAAATTCGTAATCTTGACTTGGAGCTCCGGCAATAACGAATTGATAATCTTCAAAATCATCAACCACACTTAGCATAATGCCGAGCATCTTGGTGATTTCTTGTTTTCTGCTTCCAGGCAATAAGGCTATTATGGGCTTAGCACTGAGTTGATGTGTTTTTCTAAATTCATTTTCATTAGTCTGGGGACGGTTTGCAATGGCATCAATTAACGGATGGCCAACAAAGTGTACATCGTAATTGTATGCTTTGTAAAATTCTTTTTCAAAAGGTAAAATGCAGTACATTTGGTCAACATCGCGCTTAATTTTTTCTACTCGGCTCGCTCTAGATGCCCAAACTTGAGGAGATATATAATAATGCGTTTTAAATTTGCGTGATTTAGCCCATTTGGCAATCCTTAAATTAAAGCCAGAATTATCGATAAAAACAATAACATCTGGCTGAAATTTTTCAATATCACTCTTACAGAGTTTTATATGCTTAGCAATCTTTCGGAGATTAAAAATCACTTCAGCAAAACCCATAAACTGACGTTCTTTGTAATGCATTACCAATTCACCGCCAACAGCATGCATTAAGTCTCCACCCCAAAATCTTATATCTGCCTTATTATCTTGTTTTAATAAGGCTTTCATTAGATTAGAGCCATGCAAATCGCCCGAAGCTTCGCCAGCAATGATATAATACTTCATTTAGTTTATAAATTTTATAACCATTGTCGTGATAAAAATAAGTAATGTAGCAATTAATACCCCTTTTGCTCTTTGATCTTGATTTTTCTTTAGAAACAAAAAGAAAGCACCTAGATTTAATAAGGCGCCAATGCTCATCAATTTTGTAAGCGTGCCATTTCTTATAGCTTGCGAAACAACCTCTCCCCAATCATCGGACTTTCCAAAAATTTGAATAGCAATAATCAACCCAAAAGTTGCAGCAATTAATCCAACAAAAAAACCAATTGTTATTTCTTTTTTAGTCATTTTTATTTTCCGCAAAAGCGGTAATTTTAATTAATGGAACTTAATTTAATTTCCAAGTATTCAGTTTCTGTATGGTGTGGTGTGCCGTTAAATCAAATTGAACAGGCACCACCGACACATAGCCATTTGCTAAAGCCCATTCATCGGTATCTTCACCTTTGTCCATATTTACAAATTTGCCAGCAAGCCAATAATAGTCACGCCCCATGGGATTGGTGCGTTTATCAAACTCTTCTACCCAATTAGCACGCGCTTGTCTGCAAATTTTTATGCCTTTTATATTGTTTTTGCTCAAATTGGGGAGATTGACGTTTAAAACAACGCCATCTGGTAAACCGTGTTCTAAAACCTGTTTTGTAATGGTTTCTACGAAGGATTTGCAATGTTCAAAATTAGCGTTCCAATTATAGTCCAATAACGAAAATCCAATGGCAGGAATTCCTTCAATTCCAGCTTCTAAAGCGGCACTCATTGTGCCAGAATAAATAACGTTAATGGATGAATTAGAGCCGTGATTGATGCCAGAAACACAAATATCTGGTTTTCGGTCTAAGATTTCCCTAACAGCCAATTTCACGCAATCTGCCGGTGTGCCAGAGCAACTGTATTCTTGTTGTTTTCCATCAATTTCTACATTTTCTAGGTAAAGTGTTGCATTTACTGTAATGGCATGCCCCATACCACTTTGAGGACTGTCAGGTGCTACTACAACCACATCTCCAATAGTGTTCATTACAGAAATCAAGGCTCTAATTCCGGGTGCGGTAATACCATCATCATTGGTCACTAAAATCAAAGGACGTTTACTCATATGTTTCTGCTTACTTTTAATAGCGTAAAAATACTAAAAAGCTTACGAATTGTATGGAATAGTACCTTTAACAAAAAATTAGTGCCTTCTTTTTTTATGGCACGGTTTTTTCTGCTATTTTAGTGAATTATTGAGACCTGTTTATGGTACGAACTATAAAATTTAAACAGATGAAAGGGAATTATAAATTTTTATTATTAGCGTTATTAATCGCTTTTGCTTCATGTAGCTTTACGAGCAAAAAGTTTGATGATCCAGATAAAGACAAATTACTAATACAACTGATTACCTATGTCCTAGATCAAGGGCATTTTAACCCTCAAGATATAAATGATGAATTTTCGGCCAATGTGTTTGAAGATTACTTAAATCAATTGGATCCGTTTAAGCGTTATTTTTACGAATCTGACATCAAAGAATTTGAAGCTTACAAAGATCAGATCGACGATCAGATAAAAGCGTATGATGTCTCTTTTTTCAGCATCACGCACGAACGATTATTGAAGCGAATAGAAGAATCTAAAAAGATTTATTCTGAAATTTTGGATAAACCTTTCGATTTTTCAAAAGATGAAACCTATTCTTCTGACTATGAAAATTTAAATTATGCATCAAATAAGCGTGAAATGAAAGAGCGTTGGAGACAACAGCTTAAGTTTTCTACTATTGCAAATTACGATGATGCTGTTTCGCAACGCAATACAGATTTAGAAGCCAATAATCTTCCGGAGAGTGCATTTTCTGCTGAAAACGAAAAGTCTAAAACCAAAGAGAAGAAATCTCTAGAAGAAATAGAAAAAGAAGCAAGAGAAACGACAAAACGTTCGCTTGATGAGCTTTATGATTTCATAGACGATAGACAGCGTAAGGATTGGTTTGCAGTATACATAAATGCAATCGTAGAGGAATTCGATCCGCATACATTCTATTTTGCACCAGAGGACAAAGACCGATTTGATGTTGCTATGTCTGGTAATTTTGAAGGTATAGGAGCAAGATTACAGAAAAAGATGGATGCGATCATTGTAAATGAAATTATTAGTGGTGGGCCAGCATGGAGAGCAAACGAACTCGAAGTAGGTGATGAAATTATGAAGGTAAGACAAGAAGATGAAGAAGCACCAGTTAATGTTGTTGGGATGCGTTTAGATGATGCCATAAAATTGATAAAAGGGCCAAAGGAAACAGTGGTTAATCTAACACTTAAAAAAGTTGATGGGACTATTGAAGAAATTTCTATTACTAGGGATATTGTTGAGATTGAGGAGACTTATGCAAAATCATCAACCGTTATTAAAGAAGATAAAAAGTTTGGGGTTATTAATCTACCTAAGTTTTATATCAATTTCGAAGATTATAATAAGCGTAATGCAGCTTCAGATATTAAGAAGGAAATTCTTAGACTCAAAGAAGAGGGTATCGAAGGTTTGGTTTTAGATCTTAGAAATAATGGTGGTGGATCGCTGCAAACCGTTGTAGATATCGCCGGTCTATTTATTGAAGAAGGTCCAATAGTACAAGTTAAAACTACAGGAGAACCTAAAGAGGTTCTTAAAGATAAAGATAAAGCTATTATTTGGGATGGACCATTGGTCATCATGGTAAATGAATTATCAGCTTCTGCTTCAGAAATCTTGGCTGCTGCAATGCAAGATTATAAGCGTGCCATAGTAATTGGAAGTAAGCAAACCTACGGAAAAGGAACTGTGCAGAACGTACTGGATTTAAATAGAATGGTACGTAATAACTCAAATGGAGATATGGGAGCTTTAAAGTTTACCACTCAGAAATTTTATAGAGTTAATGGTGGTTCTACCCAACTGGAAGGAGTTAAAAGTGACGTGGTGGTTCCAGATCGTTATAGCTATATAAATATTGGAGAAAAAGATCAAGAAAATCCATTACCTTGGGATAAGATTGATGCTGTAGATTATGACCTTTGGGGAAATTATTTTGATTACGATACAACTATTGAAAGAAGTAAAGCACGTATGGCCAACAACGAACAGTTAAAGCTAATCGACGCTAATGCTAAATGGGTTAAGAAGATTAGAGATCGTGAAATATATTCGTTGAATTATGATACGTATAAAAAAGAAATGGAACTCAATGAAGAAGAGGCAAAACGATTTGAAAAACTATCTGAATACAAAACCAATTTAACATTTAGTTCCTTGCCATATGAGATAAAGTTGATGGAGCAAGATTCAGTCTTGAAAGAGAAGCGTGAGCGATGGCACCAAAGTTTAGCAAAAGATGTATATATAGAAGAAGCCTTAAATGTACTCAGCGATTTAAAGATGACTTATGCGATAAAAAATAACGTTGCAGGAGTTAAGAATTGATTGGAGTTTAATTCGCATGTCCAGATTCTATGGTGCGTTTAATTACAAAAGAAAAATAATCTTAAACACCAATAGTTTTTGAGATTGTTTCCCTTCAAGAGACTATAGGGGTGTCTTTATAAAATGAAAAATCACAATAATTCACTTACAAGTTTGGCGCTCCAAAAGTTTAAAAAGAACTTTTGGGGCGTTTTTAGTTTAATGGTTATCGGGTGTATTGGTTTGATTTCAATTTTCGCTTATATGTTCGCCCCAGACGCTTCTAAGAATGCTAACCAGATGCACCTGTCCATTCATTCCAAATCCCCAGGATTTGAAGTGCAAATGTTAACCATTCCCTCAGGAATACAATCTGATCAAAACTTTTTTTCAAAATTATTTTTTGGAAAGGAAAATACGGATACCGAAATTCCGATTTCATCCTACAAAGTTGGTGCTAATGCTCTAACTTATATTGAATATGCTTCAGATGGATTGATAGGTTTAGAAAAACAAGTTGAATTAAGTCAATTCCCCAATTCAGATTATAAATCTTACATCGACAATCGAAGCTTTATTTTCGGTACAGATAAATACGGTAGAGATTATTTAAGCCGTATTTTAATTGGCTCACGAATATCTTTTTTCATCGGTTTTGTGGCAGTTTTTATTTCACTTATAGTTGGGCTTTTAATGGGAAGTCTGGCGGGTTATTACGGTGGAAGAGTAGATGCGCTAATTATGTGGGTTATTAATGTCACTTGGTCTATTCCAACATTGTTATTGGTAATTGCTATAACTTTGGCATTGGGAAAAGGCTTTTGGCAAGTCTTTATTGCTGTGGGCTTAACGATGTGGGTAGAGGTGGCGAGAGTAGTTCGTGGTCAAATTATCAGTGCCAAAGAGATGCAGTATGTTACCGCGGCTAGAGCTTTAGGTTATAATGACTATAGAATCATTACGAAACATATACTGCCAAATATTTTTGGGCCATTGATTGTAATTTCAGCTGCTAATTTTGCAGCAGCTATTTTAATAGAAAGTGGTTTAAGCTTTTTAGGTATTGGTGCACAACCGCCAATGGCAAGTTGGGGCGCAATGATAAAAGACCATTACAATTATATTATACTAGGAAAGCCTTACTTAGCGCTGATTCCGGGTGTATGTATTATGCTATTGGTTATGGCTTTCATGTTAGTGGGGAATGCTTTGCGTGATGCCTTGGATGTGAAGACTTAGCGCATCCAATGAGATAAATCCCTTTGGGTTAGTTTTTCAATCTTCAAAATGTCCTCTTTGCAATGCTCAATTACATAAGTTTTTGTAGCTTCTGAAATTAATGGCTTTTGGTCAATAAAATCTGAATTGGAATAGTTGCGTAAAATCTGAATTATTTTATTGAGTTTGGCACCAAAACTTTTTGGGCCATCGTACTTGTGGTGTAAAGTACGTCTATTAAAACTTTTGTTAATATTAAGAGATTTACTGTTCAGGACAAATGGGGGTAAATGTAAAAAGTCAAAAACTTGGTTGGTTGTTTTTTGTGGGTCATTTATAAAATCTTCGAAGAACAATAACAGTACATTGGATTTACCAAATGTCTCAATGTAGGGTTCAATCTGCATTGCATATTTGCCGGTATCGATGTAGTGCTGGTCTGTCTTTAGAGCTATATTTACATCGTTGATGGTTTCGTAACCTCTGTTATAGCTATGTATATAATAAGACAGTAGTCTATCTATTGGATGCCGCATTATATAAATGATTTTCATATCGGAATTGTACTCATATATATCACTAACAATGCTTTTGTTATAGTGAGGGTATTTGGAGTAATTTGTTGAGCCCTCACCATATAGTTTTGCCGATTTTTTAAATAAAGAATGATAATCGTCTAACTGTAATCTCCAATCCGCTCTATTAAAGAAATCGGGCTCTTTAGGGGTGCTGAAACAAATATCGGGATGTTGTGCTAGCCCTGCGCTTAAACTGGTCGTGGCAGATTTTGCCGCACCTATAAGTAAAAAGTTAACCTTCATGAGCTTAGAAAGAGTTATCGCAAAGCATTAATCTCTGTATTAGTATCTTCAATAAAATTTAGAACAGTTTCTTGTCCAATCTTTTTACTCGAAGATGTGATAAAGTAGGGTGGTAATTCTTCCCAAGTTTCCAAAAGGACATTACAATAATTTTCAACTTGTCTGTCAATGGCCTGAGGTTTCAATTTATCTGCTTTGGTGAAAATAATTCCAAACGGAATACCGCTTTCTCCCAAATACTGCATAAACTCTAAATCGATGGGTTGAGGCTTATGGCGTATATCTACTAAAACAAAAGCAGATACCAATTGCTTGCGTTGTTCAAAATAATTGGTAATAAACTTTTGAAACTTCTTTTTAGAAGTTTTTGACACTCTAGCGTAGCCATAACCCGGTAGGTCTACTAGATACCAGCTATCATTGATTATAAAGTGGTTTATAAGCTGTGTTTTACCAGGTCTGCCAGAAGTCTTGGCTAAACTTTTTCGGTCAGTAAGCATATTGATTAACGAAGATTTGCCAACATTACTTCTGCCAATAAAAGCATATTCTGGGATAGGATTCTCAGGGCATTTAGCCACATCAGAATTACTCATTACAAATTCGGCAGATTTTATTCTCATCTCTAGTTCCCGTGAAAATGGGAATCTTATTTTAATTAAACGTTTAGTGTTTTTCTATAAGTGTGTTTCCTTTCCTTTGGAAAAGATTAAGGACAGGCTTATAGTTTTCGTTTTTCAAGCCACCCATTCAAAATTGTATTGAATTCTTCAGGATGTTCCATCATTGCCGCATGCCCACACTTGTCAATCCAAAATAGATCAGAATTGGGTAACAATTCGTGAAATTCCTCAGCGACTTCTGGTGGAGTCACACTGTCGTTTTTTCCCCAAATAATACAGGTAGGAGTGTGCATTTTTGGTAGGTCTTTTGCCATGTTGTGTCTTATGGCACTTTTGGCAATGGCCAAAGTTTTTATGAGTTTATTTCTGTCATTTACAGTCTCGTAAACTTCGTCAACAATGTCTTTGGTGGCAACAGCTGGGTCGTAGAATACATCTTGTGCTTTCTTTTTTATAACTTCGTAATCACTACGCTTAGTGTAACCACCTCCCATGGCACTTTCATATAGTCCAGAACTTCCGGTAATAACTAAACCTTTGACCTTTTCAGGATATAGTTTTGTATGATACAGTCCAATATGCCCACCAAGAGAGTTTCCTAATAAGATAACTTCGTCAAAACCTTTAAATTCAATAAAATCCTTAAGGTAATTAGCAAAATTTTTAACATTGGTTTTTATAAGTGACATGGTGTAAATAGGTAATTCGGGAATTACCACTTTATAACCATTGGAGCTGAAAAAGTCAGTAACAGCATCGAAATTACTTAAACCTCCCATCAGTCCATGAAGCACAATAATTGGTGTGCCTTCTCCTACTTCAATATAACTATATTCCTTTTCTTTTTTTAAAAGGTGTGCCATCTATAAAGTTAGTGCTTTGTGTTAAAAACAAATATAACTAAATCCTTTGTAAAACAAATAGAATTAATGGCTTTCAATTTTATTGATACAGAATCGTTGAATTTCTGGTGTTAATAATTCCCACTTTCCAAATTGTCTATATATACTGATTTTGTTGGATTAATTGTCGATTTAAAAAATAGTGAAGCAAAACTTATTAACAAAAGTGGGAATCTGTGGTAAAATGTGGTAAAATTTTCAATATATTTGAATCTTAATCGTTTAAGTGGGAAATAAAACATCTTGAATTCATTTATAGGAACATATGAGTGTAAGGCGGATACCAAAGGAAGGTTGATGATTCCTGCGGTTTTAAAAAAGCAGTTATCTGCTGCTTTGCAAGATGGTTTTGTGCTTAAGCGTGCTGTGTTTCAGCCATGTTTGGAGCTTTATCCTATGGCAGAATGGAACACGTTGATGGCTAAAGTGAATAAACTAAATCGTTTCAAGAAAAAGAATAATGATTTTATAAGACGCTTTACAGCTGGGGTAAAAGTGGTAGAGGTTGATAATGCTGGTCGCTTATTAATTCCCAAAGATTTGATTGGATTTTCTGGTATTACCAAAGAGGTGGTTTTGGCTTCTGCAGTAAACATTATAGAAATCTGGGATAAGACTAAATACGAGAAGGCGATTGATGATGCAGCTTCAGATTTTGCCGATTTAGCTGAAGAAGTAATGGGACAAGAGGATGGTGACGATGGAATATCATAATGCAGTTTTACTTAAAGAGACGGTTGATGGTCTAGATGTAAGACCAGATGGAGTTTATGTGGATGTCACATTTGGTGGGGGAGGTCATAGCAGAGAGATTCTGTCTCGTCTTGGAGAAAATGGAAAATTATATGCATTCGATCAGGATAAAGATGCTTTAGCAAATGCGATTGAAGATGATCGATTTGTTCTCATAAATGAGAACTTCAGATATATAAAAAGGTTCTTAAGATTTTATGGAGTGAAAGAGGTTGATGGTGTTTTGGCTGATTTTGGGGTGTCGTCGCACCAGTTTGATGTGGCTGAGCGAGGCTTCTCTACCCGTTTTGAGGCAAAGCTAGATATGAGAATGAATCAGGATAGTAAGTTGTCCGCTTTTGAAGTGATTAATGAATATGAGGAAGAGCAGCTTAGGACAGTTTTGTTTCAGTATGGAGAATTAAGGCAAGCGCCAGCTATGGCAAGAGTTATAGTCTCAGAACGAAAACATACACCTATTGAAACTAGCGAACGCCTAAAGATGGTTTTAAAACAATTTCTTAATCATAGAAAAGAAAATAAGGTGTTGGCTCAAATCTATCAAGCCATTAGAATAGAGGTAAATCAAGAGATTGAAGTATTAAAAGAATTGCTAATGCAAATGCCAGAAATTCTAAAAGTTGGTGGAAGATTGAGTTTTATCTCGTACCACTCTTTAGAGGATAGATTGGTAAAACGTTTTATAAGAAACGGTTTGTTTGAAGGTGAGCCAGAGCGTGATGTGTTTGGGAATTTTGAAGTCCCGTTAAAAAAAGTGAATGGATTAATAGTGCCATCAGAAGAAGAAATAAAAATGAATAACAGAGCACGAAGTGCAAAACTAAGGATTGCTGAGAAGATATAAAGGCATATTGCCCTGAGCAGAGTTGAAGTGTTTTTGAAATATAAATTAGAATAATAAACGATTCCTGCCTACGCAGAAGGTAGTATGAAAAAAAATATCTATAGCATATTACGTGGAAAATTTCTAATCAGTGATGATTCGTTTAAAAATTGGCGCATCATCATTTTTATTTCATTTCTGGCCATTATTATGATAGCGAGTTCTCATAGTGCAGACAAAAAAGTACACGAGATTGCAAGACTCACTAACGAAGTAAAAGAATTAAGATCTGCTTTTGTAGATGGCCGTTCAAAACTAATGCGGTTAAAAATGGAGTCGTCCATTATAAATAAAGTAGAAAAAAAAGGAATTCAGATTTCTGAAATTCCGCCTACAAAAATTAGAGTTAAATCGAATCAGGAGTAAGCTTTGGCAACAACAGAAACTAACATATTAAACAGATTGTACTTTGTGGCAGGCTGCATGTTTGTCTTTGCATTGGCCGTGGTTTTTAAATTGTGTAGCATTCAGTTTATTCAAGGTGATGAATATAGGGCACTAGCTGAAAAACGTACAATACAAAGATTTCCTATAGAGCCCAATCGTGGTAATGTATATTCTGTAGATGGCAGTTTGTTGGCGACATCTATTCCAAAATATGATATAAGAATAGATGCTATCCAGGCTAAAGATGCTGTGTTCAATGAGCATATTGGGGCATTGGCAGATTCGCTGTCGGTTTACAAAGGCAAACCAGCTTCATACTACAAAAATATAATTCGTAAAGCGCGTAACAACAAAAACAGATATTTTCTTTTAGCTAAGAATATTAGTTATTCAGATTACATCAGAATGCGCAATTTTCCGCTCTTAAATCTTGGTGCGATAAAAGGTGGATTAATCGTTGAGCAAACCACAAGACGTGAGCATCCAATGGGAGAAATTGCTGCGCGATCAATCGGGTACGAAAAAATAGATGAAAACAATTATGCCACAAGAGTTGGTATTGATGGGGCTTTTGGTGAAAAATATTTGAGAGGCAAAAAAGGGGAGCGACTAAAACAAAAAATAGGTAATGGGCAATGGAAACCTATTGCGGATTATGACCAGGTTGAACCTCAAGACGGCTATGATTTGTACACAACTATTGATGTTAATATTCAAGATATAGCGCACCATTCACTATTGGGTCAGCTTGAAAAATATGAAGCGGAACATGGTTGCGTTGTGGTGATGGATGTGAAAACGGGTGAAATTAGGGCAATTTCAAACTTGGCGAAAACATCAAGAGGAACATACTACGAAAAGTTGAATTATGCGGTAGGGGAAAGCCATGAGCCAGGCTCTACTTTTAAGGTTATGGCAATGATGGCTGCTTTAGAGGACAAAGTGATTGATACTTCGACTGTGATTGATACCAAAAATGGCAGAAAAATGTTTTATGGTCGTCCTATTAATGATTCAGGTAAAGGATATGGGAAAATATCAGCTGCTAGAGCTCTAGAAGTATCTTCTAACATTGGCTTGGCGACAATTATTGATGACAATTATTCTAAAAAGCCAAAAAGGTTTTTGGATAGGTTAAGCAAATGGAAGCTAGATCAACCACTTGGTGTTTCAATCATAGGTGAAGGTAAACCTGATATTCCTAGACCGGGCGCAAGTAATTGGAGTAGAAATGCGTTGCCGTCAATGGCGTATGGCTATAACCTTACGATGACACCACTACAAACTTTGGCGTTTTATAATGCTATAGCTAATAATGGTGAGTTGATTAAGCCACGATTTATTCGTTCTGTAAAATCCTTTGATAAGGATATAGAGGTTTTTGAAAAAGAAGTTTTGGTAGATAAAATTTGCTCGGACAAAACTCTATCTCAAATTCAAGATATTCTCAAAAATATTGTGATACGTGGTACAGGAAGACGTATGTATTCTGAAACCTTTTCCATGGCTGGAAAAACAGGTACTGCGCGTACGGATTATGCCAACTATGAGGAATGGAGAAAGGATAAAAAATACATTTCTTCATTTGCGGGTTACTTTCCGGTAGATAATCCTAAATACTCTTGTATTGTTGTTATTCATAAACCAAGCACAAAGGTTGGCTACTATGGAGCAGATGTTTCGGGTCCGGTTTTTAAGCGTATTGCCCAAAAAATCTATACAGACACGCCAATTATTGAAGAGGTTAAAACTTTAGAATTTGATACTAATATAGTAGATCAAGATTTTGAGAGTTACTACGAAAATGCACGTAAGTATAAACAGTTAATGCCTAGTGTAGTTGGTATGCCAGCTATGGATGCTATTGCCTTGCTAGAGAATCTTCAGGTTAAAGTCAAGGTAAAGTTGAATGGTAGTGGTACTGTAAAGAAACAATCTGTTGATAGGCACCAGAAGTTAAAACCTAACCAAACAATAATCTTAGAAGCATCATGATGGTACTAAAAGACATATTGTATAAGGTTACTATAAATGCTGTGGTTGGTAGCACGAGTATTGCTGTCAACAAGATTGAATTCGACTCGCGACAAATAAAAACTAATGATGTTTTTGTGGCAATTTCAGGAACAGTAACTGATGGTCATAAATATATTGAAGATGTTATAAAAGCTGGCGCGTCAGCAATTGTTTGCGAGGCACTTCCGGAGACTCTTGAGGATGATGTCACTTATATAGAGGTTGCCAACTCAAATCAGGCATTAGCGTATATGGCAGCTAATTATTACGAGCATCCGTCAGAAAATCTAAAACTTGTTGGAGTTACGGGGACAAATGGAAAGACAACCGTTACCAGTCTTTTGTACCAGCTATTTAAAAAAGCTGGCTATAAAGTTGGTCTGTTGTCTACTGTGAAGATTATGGTGGATAACGCTACTTATAAAGCAACGCATACTACACCAGATTCATTAACCATAAATAAATATCTAAAGTTGATGAATGATGAAGGTGTGGAGTTCTGTTTTATGGAAGCAAGTTCTCACGGTATTCATCAGAGTAGAACGGAAGGTCTAAAGTTTACAGGTGGGATTTTCACCAACCTTTCTCACGATCATTTGGACTACCACGACACATTTGCAGAATATAGAGATGTAAAAAAAGCCTTTTTTGATGGTTTGCCAAAAGATGCATTCGCCCTATCTAATATGGATGATAAAAACGGTTTGGTGATGCTTCAAAATACTGCAGCTAAAAAGTACACATATGCCTTAAAAAACTATGCAGATTACAGGGCGCAAATCTTAGAAAATGAGTTTAGCGGTTTGTTGTTAAAGGTTAATGATAGTGAATTGTGGACACGTTTAATAGGAAGTTTCAACGCATATAATATCCTGGCAATCTATGGAACGGCTGAATTATTGGGCTTGGAAAAAAACGAAACATTAAGGTTGATAAGTGAGCTTGAGAATGTCTCAGGTCGTTTTCAGTATTTCATTTCGGATGAAAAAATAACAGCTATTGTTGATTACGCACATACACCAGATGCACTTAAAAATGTACTGGAAACAATCAATAGCATACGTACTAAAAATGAAGAGCTAATTACAGTTGTTGGTTGTGGTGGTGATAGGGATAAAAGCAAGCGACCTAAAATGGCGCATATCGCATCTGCTTTAAGCACTAAAGTGATTTTTACAAGTGATAATCCTAGAAGTGAAGTGCCAGAAGCCATTATCCAAGATATGGAAAAAGGGGTTGAGCCTCAAAACTTTAAAAAAACCTTATCCATTACGGATAGAAAGCAGGCGATTAAAACAGCTTGCCAAATGGCAGACGCTAAAGACATTATACTCATTGCTGGAAAAGGACACGAAACATATCAGGAGATTAAAGGAGAGCGCTTTGATTTTGATGACTATAAAACCGTACAAGAACTTTTAAAACAATTACAGAAGTAGATGCTGTATTATTTATTTGAATATTTAGAACAACAATTCCAATTCCCAGGTGCATCACTCTTTGGTTTCTTAACCTTTAGAGCTGCTGTTGCTATTATTTTGTCATTGTTGATTTCTACCATTTTCGGGAAACGTATCATTCGTTTTTTACAAAAGCAACAAGTGGGTGAGACCATAAGGGATTTAGGTTTAGAAGGGCAGGTAGAAAAGGCAGGTACGCCAACAATGGGTGGAATCATTATTATTCTGGCAACATTGATTCCTGTTTTGTTATTGGCAAA
The DNA here is from genome assembly GCA_964453045.1 of uncultured Flavobacteriaceae bacterium. Taxonomy (GTDB): domain Bacteria; phylum Bacteroidota; class Bacteroidia; order Flavobacteriales; family Flavobacteriaceae; genus Winogradskyella. The sequence goes on along the minus strand of CAYVNR010000010.1, from coordinate 57,369 downwards.
GCTCGAAAATATCTACATCATTCTTCTCATCATTACAACGCTTTGGATGGGAACCATAGGGTTTATTGATGATTATATAAAAAAATTCAAAAATGACAAAGAAGGTTTAAAAGGTAAGTTTAAAGTACTTGGCCAGGTAGGCTTGGGTCTTATAGTTGGGTTGACCTTATATTTTCATGAAGATGTAACCATAAAGGAAGAATTGCCACTACAAGAGCAAAGAGAGTTGCTTGCTGAAAACCCTAATTTACAAGAAGCCCAATTGTTTGATGTGGCAGAGAAATCTACCAAAACAACGATCCCCTTTGTAAAGAATAATGAATTTGACTATTCAGACCTAATCACTTGGATTAGTCCAGATTTGGGAAAGTACGCCTGGATTATTTTCATATTAGTCACCATAATAATTGTTACTGCTGTTTCCAATGGAGCAAATCTTACTGATGGCATTGATGGTCTGGCGGCTGGGACTTCTGCAATTGTCGTATTAACCCTAGGGATTTTCGCATGGGTTTCTGGTAATATCATTTTTTCAAAATATCTAAATATCATGTACATCCCTCAGGTAGAAGAAATCACAATTTATATTGCAGCATTTGTAGGTGCATTGGTTGGGTTTTTATGGTACAATGCATACCCAGCACAAGTGTTTATGGGGGATACAGGGAGTTTAACCATCGGAGGGATTATAGCTGTAATAGCCATTGCGGTTAGAAAAGAATGGTTAATACCAATTCTATGTGGAATTTTCCTTGCAGAGAATTTATCGGTTATGATGCAGGTGAGTTATTTTAAATATACAAGGAAGAAGTATGGTGAAGGACGACGGATTTTTAAAATGTCGCCTTTACACCATCATTATCAAAAATCAGGATATCACGAAAGTAAGATTGTAACACGATTTTGGATTATTGGCATTTTACTCGCCATAATTTCTATTGTGACATTGAAGATAAGATAATGAAAAGACTGGTGATTCTTGGAGGAGGAGAAAGTGGAGTTGGAACTGCACTTTTAGGTAAGGATAAAGGATACGATGTATTTGTGTCGGACAAAGGAGAAATTAAAAAAAAGTATAAAAACGTTCTTTTAAATAATGAGATTGAATTTGAAGATAAGCAGCATACGGAATCAAAAATTCTAAATGCAGATGTGATTATGAAAAGCCCGGGCATTCCCGATAAAGTGGATTTGGTGAAACAAATCCGTGAGGTAGGAATCAAAGTGGTTTCAGAAATTGAATTTGCTTCTAACTACACCGATGCAACACTAGTTGCCATAACCGGAAGCAATGGCAAAACAACAACTGCAACATTAACCCATCATCTTCTCAAACAAGAATTAGATGTGGGGTTGGCTGGCAATATTGGGGACAGTTTTGCAAAACAAGTTCTTGAAGAAAACTATGATAATTATGTTTTGGAAGTCAGTAGTTTTCAGCTAGATGATATTCACGATTTTAAGCCAAAGATTGCTATTCTAACGAATATTACGCCAGATCATTTAGATCGTTATGAGTATAAGTTTGAAAACTATATAGCTTCAAAATTCAGAATTACAGAAAACCAAACAAAAGATGATTATTTCATCTATGATGCCGACGACGAAGTGATTTCGGAATGGCTTCAGCACAATCAAATTCAATCCAAAAAGTTGCCTTTTTCATTAACTAAAACTATAGAAGAAGGTGCGTATTTAGATAATAATAAGATAATAATAACAATAGATAACAATCAAATCATTATGCCAACAGAAAACATAACATTAGAAGGTAAACATAACATTAAAAATGCAATGGCAGCCTCTACTGTGGCGCATTTGCTCAAAATTAGAAAACAAACTATTCGTGAGAGTTTAGAGAATTTTCAAGGGGTGGAGCACCGATTAGAACATGTGTTAAAAATCAATAAGGTTCAATACATCAATGACTCTAAAGCCACTAATGTTAATGCTACATATTTTGCTTTAGAAAGCATGGATGCACCTACAGTTTGGATCGTTGGCGGAGTAGATAAAGGAAATGATTATAAAGAATTATTCCCTTTTGTGAATGAAAAAGTAAAAGCCATTATCTGTTTGGGAGTGGATAACGAAAAACTGTTTGAGGCTTTTGGTAATATGGTTGATGTTATTGTAGAGACACAGTACATGAGTGAAGCTGTTAAGATTGCTTATAAAGTAGCGGATGCTGGTGATAATGTGCTGTTATCGCCTGCTTGTGCTAGTTTCGATTTGTTTGAAAATTATGAGGACAGAGGACGTCAATTTAAAAATGCGGTACGTAATTTATAAAAAAGCCCACTTAACTCTTTACAGGGAGAAGAAACGGTTGCGGCTAATAACAGAGATTAATTATAACTAAAGTTTTCTTCCTTTTGGGAAGAATGTCCTAAAGGGACGACAGGATGGGAAATATATTTTCACAGATAAAAGGAGATAGAGCCATTTGGGCTATAGCTACACTGTTGGCTATTTTTTCCTTTTTACCTGTGTACAGCGCAGCCAGTAATTTAGCAGATTATGGAGAAGGTGGCAGTACGCTTTCATTTTTCGTAAAGCACTTTATGCATCTGTCCCTTGGGTTTGCAATTATGTTTGCGATGCACAAAATTCCCTACAAATATTTTAAGGGATTATCAATGATACTGATTCCGGTAGTTTTGGTATTGCTGTTAATTACAATTTTACAAGGATCGACAAATACATCTGGAACCAACACCAGCAGGTGGATTAATATTCCCGTGGTAAATATGTCATTTCAAACTTCCACTTTTGCAGCCGTAGTGTTAATGGTTTATGTGGCACGTTATTTATCAAAAATAAGAGATAAATCAATTTTCTTTAAAGACACTGTTTTGCCGCTTTGGGTTCCCGTATTCTTTGTTTTAATATTAATTCTTCCGGCTAATTTTTCAACTACAGCCATCATTTTTACCATGGTAATGATGCTGACATTTATTGGCGGTTATCCTATTAAATATCTTTTGGTAATCATAGGAACTGGTATATTGTCTTTGGTGCTATTTATTTTGGTAGCAAAAGCGTTTCCCGATGCCATGCCAAATCGAGTTGATACTTGGATGAGTAGAATCGAAAATTTCTCAAATGGCGAAGATACGGAAGCCGATTACCAAATAGAACGCTCTAAAACCGCAATTGCATCTGGTGGTGTTTTCGGACTTGGTCCAGGTAAGAGTCCAACTAAATATATTTTGCCACAATCATCATCAGATTTCATATTTGCCATTATAATTGAAGAATACGGGTTAATAGGAGGATTGTTTTTGCTCATTATGTATTCCTGGTTTTTGTTCAGAATTGTTATAGTGTCTCAGAAGTCCGATACCATTTTCGGAAAATTGGTAGTCCTGGGAGTTGGTCTGCCAATTGTATTTCAGGCATTGATAAATATGGCGGTTGCTGTAGAATTATTTCCTGTAACTGGGCAAACTTTACCATTGATAAGTAGTGGGGGAACGTCCATTTGGATGACCTGTTTAGCCATTGGCATTATATTGAGTGTTAGCGCAAAGCGCGAAGAAATAAAGCAAAAAGAAATTTTTGAAGGTGATAATCCTTTGGATATTTTAAGTGAAACGATTTAATGAGTAACTATAAATTTATATTATCAGGTGGTGGAACAGGAGGGCATATTTATCCCGCAGTTGCCATTGCGGATGAGTTGAAGTTGCGCTATCCCGATGCTGAGTTTCTATTCGTTGGTGCATCGGATCGTATGGAGATGGATAAAGTACCACAAGCTGGTTATAAAATTGAAGGCCTATGGATTTCTGGTATCCAAAGAAAATTGACATTGAAAAATCTGATGTTTCCGCTTAAGTTATTAATTAGTCTTTTAAGATCCAGAAAAATCATAAAAACCTTTAAGCCAGATGTGGTTATTGGTACAGGTGGCTTTGCGAGTGGCCCACTGTTGCAAATGGCAGCTTCTAAAAAGGTGCCTAGTCTCATTCAAGAGCAAAATTCCTATCCTGGAATTACCAATAAATTACTTGGCAAAAAGGTAAATACGATTTGTGTAGCTTATGAAGGACTTGAGAAGTTTTTCCCGAAAGAAAAGTTAAGACTTACCGGTAACCCTATTAGAAAGGATTTACTCGAAGCCAAAGGAAAACACATTGAAGGGAAAGATGCTTTTGCGCTTATGCATGGCAAGCACACGCTATTGGTATTGGGCGGAAGCTTAGGGGCAAGACGCATAAATGAATTAATAGAAACAAATCTCGATTTTTTTGAAAAACTCAATGTGCAGTTGATTTGGCAATGCGGAAAGTTGTATTACGATAGGTACAAACAAAATGATAAATTGAAGCATGTTCAAGTTCATGCGTTTTTAAATAACATGGATATGGCTTATGCAGCAGCAGATATTATTATCTCTAGGGCTGGTGCGATTTCGGTTTCAGAATTATGTATTGTTGGAAAACCTACAATTTTTATCCCATCACCTAACGTGGCGGAAGATCATCAAACTAAAAATGCAAAAGCAATTGCAGATAAAAACGCGGCCTTACTAATACGAGAAAAAGATTTAGATGTCGAATTTCAGAATCAGTTTTCTGAATTGGTTTCAAATGAAGAAAAAAGAAAAGAATTAAGTAAGAATATTGAAGCCTTGGCATTAGTGAATGCAACTAATGATATTGTTGACGAGGTTGAAAAACTATTAAAAAGTTAATGAATTTAAAAGCTATAAATAACGTCTATTTTATTGGTATCGGCGGTATCGGTATGAGTGCATTAGTGCGTTATTTTGTAGCTAACGGAAAACATGTTGCAGGTTATGACAAGACAGCTACAGATATAACTAAAGCATTACAAGATTTAGGAGTTTATATTCATTTTAATGACAATATTATTGAAATCGATCCTAAATATTTTAATAAAGAAGATACTTTGGTGGTTTATACACCTGCGATTCCAGAGAATCATTCCGAGCTAAATTATTTTAAGTCAAATCATTTTCAGGTTTTAAAACGTTCGGCAGTTTTAGGGGAAATTACAAAGCAAACCAAATGTCTCGCAGTTGCGGGCACCCACGGAAAAACAACTACAACAAGCATTCTGGGTCATATACTTAATGTATGTGATGTGCCTGTTACAGCTTTTTTAGGTGGTATAAGCGAAAATTACAATTCAAACCTAATCTTAAACGGAACTGATGTTACTGTCGTAGAAGCAGATGAATTTGACCGTTCTTTTTTAACACTGACACCAGATTTGGCTTGTATTACATCAATGGATGCTGACCATTTAGATATTTATGGTGATGCTTCAGAATTAGTAAGGACGTTTAAAGAATTTTCTAAATGCATTAAACCTAACGGAAAGCTTTTCGTTAGAAATGGTTTGCCTTTAAAGGGTATTACTTATGGAGTAGAAGATGATTCAGATTATAGTGCTAAAAATGTAAGAATAGAGAATGGAAGTTATGTGTTTGATGTGCAGACACCCAATGGATTATACAAAGATTTTCAATTTAACCTACCTGGTAGACATAATTTGTCGAATGCAATAATAGCCCTGGCGATGGCTGTTGACTTTGGTTGCCCTTACAACCAGCTCGCTAAGGGTTTAGCATCTTACAAAGGTGTTAAGCGAAGATTCACATACCAGATAAAGACTGATAATTTTGTGTTTATTGATGATTATGCGCATCACCCTGAAGAGATTAATGCAGTATGTCAAGCAGTTAGGGAAATGTATCCAGATAGGAGGGTTTTAGCAGTTTTTCAACCACATCTTTATACAAGAACTCGTGATTTTATAGATGGATTTGCTCAAAGTCTTTCAAAGTTTGATGAATTACTGCTTTTGGATATTTATCCTGCAAGAGAACTGCCAATAGAAGGTGTGACCTCAGAGTGGTTATTAGAAAAGATTGAAAACCAAAATAAAAAACTGATTTCAAAGTCAGCATTGATAGATGAAATTAAAAAATCCAATGCCCAGATTGTTTTAACTCTTGGTGCTGGAGATATTGGTGAAGAAGTAAAACATATAAAAGAAGCATTTAGTATTGCGAATTAATTATAACTACATAAAAATCATTGGCTTAATCCTTTTGGTAGGCTTTTTGTTTGCGTTTTCTAAACATAGAAATGACAATAGAAAAGTTTCTAAACCAGATGTAGAATTTGTTGGAGAAAACAAATTGTTTATCACAGAAGCCACTGTTAGTAAATTGTTAATACAAAATCAGCGACCGGTTACGGAACAGCCTAAAGAAATTATAGATTTGAACGAGTTAGAAACTGTCCTGAATTCTAACCCAATGATAAAGAAAGCAGAAGTGTTTATGTCAGTAAACGGTGAGCTTTCAGCAGAAGTTGAACAAAAACGACCTATTGCAAGAGTTAATACTAATGCATCGTATTACATAGATGACCAAGGGTTGTACATGCCTTTGTCATCTAATTATGCTGCTAGAGTACCGCTAGTTACTGGTAGTATTAAGAAAAATGATCTTGAAACAGTTTTTCGATTTGCTAAAGCTGTCGATGAAGATGAATTCTTAAAAAAACATGTTATCGAAATTCGTCAGAATAGCGATAAAACGATCGATTTTAAAATTCGAAAAAGTGATTTTATAGTTCATCTAGGAACTTTAAAAAAATTAAAAAAGAAAATAAACAATTTTAAGGCTTTTTACCAAAAAGCATTAAAAGACAAAATATTAGATAATTATAAGCTTGTGAATCTCAAATTTGATAAACAAGTGATTTGCACCAAAACATAAACTATGGACAAGCATGACATATCGGTAGGTTTAGATATAGGAACCACAAAAATTGTGGCCATGATTGGTCGCAAAAATGAGTATGGTAAAGTTGAGATTCTCGGTGTTGGCAAATCCAAAAGTATGGGTGTGCACCGCGGTGTGGTAAATAATATTACGCAGACCATTCAATCGATTCAGCAAGCTGTGCAAGAAGCAGAAGCTGCAGCATCAGAAAAGATTGAAGAAGTAACCGTAGGTATTGCGGGTCAGCATATACGCAGTTTACAACACAGCGATTATATCACAAGAGCAAATTCTGAATTGGTAATTGATGAAACGGATATAGATCGCTTAATCAATCAGGTACATAAATTGGTAATGCTGCCGGGCGAGGAGATTATTCATGTACTGCCACAAGAGTTTAAAGTCGATGGCCAAGCAGAAATTAAAGAACCAATAGGGATGTATGGCGGACGATTGGAAGCTAATTTTCATGTTGTAGTTGGACAGGTATCATCAATTAGAAACATAGGTAGATGTGTTAAAAGTGCCGGATTGGAATTAGAGGGCATTACCTTAGAACCTTTAGCTTCTGCTAATGCCGTATTAAGTCAAGAAGAAAAAGAAGCAGGTGTGGCATTGATTGATATAGGTGGTGGGACAACAGATTTAGCCGTTTTTAAAGATGGAATCATCCGACATACTGCTGTTATTCCTTTTGGCGGTAATGTCATCACCGAAGATATAAAGGAGGGTTGCTCAATTATAGAGAAGCAAGCCGAACTTTTAAAAATGAAATTTGGTTCAGCATGGCCAGGTGAAAATAAAGATAATGAGATAGTTTCAATACCGGGACTTAGAGGAAGAGAACCAAAGGAAATTACATTAAAAAACTTGTCTAAAATAATTCATGCCAGGGTTGTAGAAATTATAGAGCAAGTTTATGTAGAGATAAAAAATTACGGACACGAAGAGCAAAAGAAAAAACTAATTGCAGGTATTGTATTAACAGGTGGTGGAAGCCAGTTAAAGCATTTAAAGCAATTGGTGGAATATATCACAGGAATGGATACCAGAATAGGCTATCCTAATGAGCATTTAGCTGGCGATAGTGACGACGACATTGCAAGTCCGTTATTCGCAACAGCAGTTGGTTTGGTTATGGATGGTTTAAAGCGTCAGGATCGTAAAAAAGCAGAAGAAGTAGAAGAAATGCATAGTGAAGCTGAAGTAGAGCAAGGTTCTGAAACAGAACCACAAGCTGTGGTTGAAGAACCCGTTAAAGAGCGTCGTTCATTTTTAGACAAGTTAACGGAGCGCGTCAAAGAGTTTTTGGACAACGCAGAATGATAAAAAAATTAATTAATCAAAATATAGAATTACATAATCTCAAAAAGTATGAGTAATAGCAACGAATTTGGAAATATTTCATTTGATTTGCCCAAGCATCAATCTAACGTCATCAAAGTGATTGGTGTTGGTGGTGGTGGTAGTAATGCCATCAATCACATGTTTCAACAAGGAATTAAAGGTGTTGATTTTGTGATTTGTAATACCGATGCACAAGCACTTCAAAACAGTGGAGTTCCAAACAAAATTCAACTTGGTGTCAACTTAACTGAAGGGTTAGGCGCAGGAGCCAACCCAGATGTAGGTGAGCAGGCAGCGGTAGAGAGTTTAGAAGATATTCGCAGAATGTTAGATACCAATACTAAGATGGTGTTTATCACAGCTGGTATGGGAGGTGGTACAGGTACTGGTGCCGCGCCAATCATTGCAAAAATGGCGAAAGAATTAGATATTCTTACCGTTGGTATTGTAACGATGCCATTTCAGTTTGAAGGTAAAATGCGTAACGAACAAGCGCAACGTGGTATTGAAAATCTGCGTGCACATGTAGATTCATTGGTTGTTATAAATAACAATAAACTTCGCGAAGTCTATGGCAACTTAGGTTTTAAAGCTGGGTTCTCAAAAGCTGATGAGGTCTTGTCTACGGCTTCAAGAGGAATAGCAGAAGTTATTACACATCACTACACACAAAATATCGATTTACGTGATGCAAAGACCGTATTGAGCAATAGCGGAACTGCCATTATGGGCTCGGCAACCGCTTCTGGGCAAGCCAGAGCACAAGAGGCTATTATGAAAGCTTTAGACTCGCCATTACTTAACGATAATAAAATCACGGGAGCTAAAAACGTATTGTTGCTTATCGTTTCTGGTTCACAGGAAATTACTATTGACGAGATTGGCGAAATCAACGACCATATTCAGAATGAAGCAGGCCATGGTGCCAATATTATTATGGGTGTTGGTGAAGACGAGTCTTTACAAGAGTCAATTGCTGTTACCATTATAGCCACAGGATTCGATTTGGACCAACAAAATGAAATTTCAAATACTGAGACAAAAAAAGTAATTCATGCTTTAGAAGAAGACGTTGTAGAAGAGTTTAGTACGCAAGAAAAAGAACCTGCGATTATTACTCCAGACATTGTTTTAGAGGAGAAAAAAGAAGCACCTATCGTAAAGCATGTTTTGATTGATGAAGATGAGGTTGAGCCTAAAATAGATAATGGTATGGATATCATTCCCACTACAGATTTATTGAGGAATATGAATGTGGTTTATGATGAAGTATTAGATACTAAATCTGAAGTTGAAGTTGAACCAGAGGAGTTTATCATCACGCCAATTGAAAATAAAGCAGAAGAGCTTGAAGTTGAACCCGAAGAAGAGCAGATCACCTTAACATTCGATTTACCACTTTCAAACAATGAATCTGAAAAAGTTGAAGAGCCAGAATCTAAAGAAGAAAAGATGTTTTTCAGTTTAGATGAAGATGTAAAGGACATCAATGTCAATGAGCCTGTTGAAATTGTTTCGGTTACAGAAGTGAACGAAGAAGGGGAGAAGCGCTATGCATTGGACGATTTTGAAACTTTTGAATCTTCGATGAATACAAATACCAAAGAAGCTGAAGTAAAGGAAGAAATTGTTTTTGAGAAAAAAGTACTTCCTGTTGAAGATACTGAAGAAGCTATTGAAGATGAAATCGACCCTATGAACAGCCCAATTTCCGAACTCATTAAAGCACGTGCAGATGAGCGTAGAAAGCATATGAAAGATTTTAACTATAAGTTCAATACAGCAAAGATTGACGAAATAGAAAAAGAACCTGCTTATAAAAGACAAGGTGTTAATTTAGAAGATGCACAGTATTCTTCAGAAACCAACGCTTCTAGGATGTCTGTCGGTACAGATGATAACGATGATATTCAATTGAGAAGTAATAATTCATTTTTACACGATAACGTAGATTAATAGCAAGTTTAAGTTAAGTGTCTTGCACCATTGTCAGGTCCAAAAAGTTCCCTCAACTTTTTGGACCTTTGTTTTTATTTGATATGAGGTTTTATCTAAAATTCACCATAACTTTTTAGTATATTCGCAAATCAATTAAATTAAGAGGAAATGAGCTTACAAAATGATGTGATGGCCGCTATGAAAACAGCCATGAAGGAGAAAGATCAAACAGCTTTAGCAGCATTAAGAGCGGTAAAAGCAGAAATATTATTAGCAAAGACAGCTTCAGGTTCTGGAGAAGAGTTGACCGAAGAACAAGAAATTAAAATCTTGTCTAAAATGGTAAAGCAGCGCAAAGATAGTGCAGCCATATTTTTGGATCAGAACCGTAAGGATTTGGCATTGCCAGAGATTGATCAAGCTGAGGTAATTAGCCAATTTTTACCAGAAGCATTAAGCGAAGAAGAAATCGAAAAAGTTGTAGTGGCCACTATCGATGAGGTAGGTGCAGAAGGTATGAAAGATATGGGTAAGGTTATGGGAATCGTTTCCAAACACCTTGCCGGCCAAGCCGATGGTAAAACTATTTCTACTATAGTGAAAGCTAAATTGTCTTAAAATAGTTTGGTGTAACCATAAATAATCAAGCATTAGGCCTCGTAGTTCAACTGGATAGAATATCAGATTTCGGCTCTGAGGGTTGGAGGTTCGAATCCTCTCGAGGTCACTAAAATAGGCTCAATTAAATCCATTACTCTGTATTTCTTAGGAAACACGGGGTTTTTGTACATGTCAACCTAAAGTTTTGATTTAGTAAGTTGGGCGCTATCGGATAGTTATGTTTGCTATCGGTAGTCACTTTGAACATCTTTTTTCTTCTGGCAAACAAATGATTGGCTTTCATTAATCGACCTACCCTTGGCCTGGATACTTTATAACCTCTAGCCTTTAGCTCTTCCGTAATTCTTGACTAACCATAACTGCCATGACTATCTTCGAATATAGATTGGATTAATAAAGACAGCTTTTGATTTTTCAGCCATGATTTACTCGGACTAGACTTTAACCATCTATAGTAGCCGCTCTTACCAACTTTTAGAAAAGAACACATCTTCTCAACAGGAAAACTCATTTTATGCTGTTTTATAAATTGGTATTTTTCTTGTCGCTCACGGAGAAGATGCTGATCGCCTTTTTAATATGTCACGCTCTAATTCTAAGTCCTTTAGTTGTTTCTTTAATTTGGCAATCTCTTTTTGCTCATCGGTCATCTTGGCATGGCCACGATCAGGAAAACTGTTCTTACCATATTGCATTAGTTCTTGACACCACCTGCTTAACGCTGATTTGGAAACACCCAACTCTTTACTTACCTCTGTAACACTACCTTTAGCATAACTCAACCCTACAGCTTTACGTTTAAAATCCATACTGTAAACTCTCGATTTTTTTCTCAGAATTCTTAATTTTTAAAAATCTGCTAAGATAGTTCTTCAACTCTTTGTCCAAGCTAATATAGTGAGTCCAATATTTTTATATATCCCTTAAGATTCTATTTAAAGGGTTACCATAAAAGTCTAGCTTATTTTAAATCCTTAAGTTGAAATATAAGTTTGTTTAATAAATTCCAATAAACTCAATGAAATCATTAGATTCTCTTGCTGGGATTTTTATAATAATCGTATTATTTATTAAATAATTATTATAGTTTCACAACTTTTTTTATTAGGATATCTTTTGCAAATTTTATCTTAAGAAGATAGATACCAGAATTTAATAATTCTAAATTTATCACATTATTTTTATTAGAAATAAGTTTCTTAAAAAGAAATTTACCAGATAAATCAAAAAGTGAAATTTCAGTTTCTTCTTCGGAACTAATAACAAAATTGATAATATCATTAGTTGGGTTAGGGTAAAGGGTTATATTATTCGATGCGCTATCGTCTGCAACTAATACATTATTTAGGTCATAAGCGAAGTGCATTACCGATGAATCCCCATTATTAGCAATCCATTCAGCTTCTAAAATTAAATCGTCACCTTTTTCTTGTGAATTACTAGTTTGAGAGATTAATAAAAATAATACTTGAATTAATAATAGAACAGAGTATAATTGGTTGTATTTAATCATAATAATTTATATTAATTTTCTATAAGCCCAAAACCTTTCCAAGTTCCTGGCCCTGGTGTTCCCTCTTGAGTACAAATCCAACCTACATAACTGCCAGGCGAAGGGTTGGTATTATAAACAATTTCTCCTCTTTTATAAGTTTTATTATCTGTTGGTGGCCCTGATGAAAATCCTGCGATGATCCTTCCAAATGGTTTAAAATTTTTATCAATTTTATTACCATTATCATTACTATCTGTGTCAGTTACACAAATATAACCAGCAAAAGGTTTATCATAATTTGGACCTGAATAATCGTACCCAACCTGCTTATTAATAAAAACATCTCCTTCTTTATATTGATCCCAAAGGTATGCTCCTTCTATTGCTGAAAATTTTATTCCATTTGGATCAAAGTTATTTCTCATAACTCTAATGTTATCTGCTTCAATTTCCCATCCTCCAGTCCAATCGATTAATTCAACCCAAAGTCTGTCTTTAGATTCATCATCAAAAATGTTATTTTGATTTACACTACCCCTCAATCCAGATATTTTACAATCTCTAAAGACTGCTTCATCATCAAAATCAAATGCATAATTAGATCCAGGTATAAAACTTGTGTTTTGAAAGCTTATACTTTGATAATTTCCTTTATCAAATGATACAGCGGAAGATACATTATCCCCAACTGCCGAAATATGACAATCAATCCACGAGCATGATATAGCACCACCTATATATAAACTACCATTATCTGAACCTTCAAACTTCACAGCAGCCGCATTTGCAGGACCTCCATCAGTGTTTCTTTCGTAATGACAGGCTATATGAGTAATACCAACTACATTATTATCTCCATTACCTATTAATTCACTATACTGCTTCCCTGAGAAAAAACATGAATTGAAAGTATAACTATCTAAAGCCGAACCCTCTGCAAAATGAAACCCAATTTCGTTTGTAAGTGCATCACCAAATTGACAATTTGTAAATGTAATTACACCAGTGTTTTTTTCTGTACTAAACATTTTAAAAGCGGTACCTTCAGATTTACAAAAAATAGATTGAAATTCACCATGAGAAAGTCCTTCAACCGAAATAGCTGTTTCCTTAGCCTTAACTTCAATATTTCTATAAGATGCAGTGAATGGATATACATTTGATAAAGACACAGTTTCTATACCCATATCTGAAGCAGTGTCAATACTAAAAGAGCTTAATTGAATCCTTCCACCATTACTTGTATTATCAGATACATTTTTAATTATTGCATATGACCCAGCGGTTCCTGTTAACTTAGTGTTCTTCATATTTTCACCATACAAATTCAGTCCTTCATGAATAAATAAAGTTGAATTAATAGCATATTTTCCATTTGGAATGAAAACAGCGTCTTCAGTAATTTTAGCCGTAGCAATCACTGATTTAAAAATAGTACTTTGGTCATCGGTAACATCACTCTTTGCACCAAACCACCTTACATTAAGTGCACCACTATATAATCTTATTAACCTTCCATCTTCTTCAATATTACTTTCGAATATTGTTCCTCCATTGTTATCAACATCAGAGTTTGGGTCATAAAAAAAAGTTCCACCTCCACCATCATTAGGTGTATCATAACCTAACACTTCAAATATGGTAGTGCAGTTATCTGTAACATCAGTGTTCTTCATATCTTCTATACTTTCAACAACTATAATAGAAGTAGAAGAACAAATTGATTTTGCATTAAAATTTTCACTCTCATTACTTTTAACCCAAGCCAAACCATTATTATAATATAATCCTTCTAAACCTTTAAAAGTGTTATAAGCCAACATACCTGCTACATGATTGCTTAGGGGCTTTGGCTGATTTAAATCTTTAATTTTGAGTCTAGGTATTAATAATCCTTTATTGTCAGAATAAATTTCTAGTTTAGCATTATCATTCGGTTCTTTAATTCCTATACTCACATTATTTTCAGTATTAATTATGGAATCATATTTATCCCAAATTGGATTAACAAGATGATTTGCAGTATTTGCGTGTATTGCGTAAGGAACCTCTCTAAATTGGGAAGTTCCTAAATGAATATATCCATTTCCTTTATCTACTTCAACTTTTAAAAATTGCTCTTTAGACCAATCTATTTCATTAAAATCATCTAAGGAATCACCTAGCCCAATAGTTAGTGCAACAATTCCATTTTCATTAGTTATAGTAGAATGCGTTTCCTCATATACATTCGTAAGCCCACCTTCTAAAATTATGAATTTTACATTTACATTCTTGTTTTTTAATAGATTACCTGACTCACTAATTATAGCCTTATAACTCAACCCTCTTTCTTGTCCATTTAAATTAAGGTAAAGCAAAAAAGCTAATATTGCTGTGAAAATATTTTTTGTTCTCATAAATTTAAGTTGTTATTATTATTTAATATTTTTTTATTGTTCGTATGGTCAATTACATATCAACAACCAAATATACGTATTGCTGTTATGTCCATTTTAATTATGACGGTTATCTAAAATTGCTATGGTTGCATAAATATATGAAATTCAGATAGTTTATATGCAATTATGTACAATAACAATTTTTGCAAAGCCAATGTTGCGCCTTTTCCAGTTTTTTATTGCATTACCACTTACCTATCTGTCAGTCTTAATGTCTTTTCCAGTCTTGCGGTGAAAAAATTGATAAGCAAAACAATCAACAGAAGAAAACGTAAATAAAGTTTTGAAAGTTGTAAAAAGTAAGCTTCAGCCTTATATTTTGTAATATAAAACCATACCGATTAAATATGTGGAGTATTTATTTTGCATGAAAACAAAATTGTGGTTCAGTGTTTAATAATAGATAATGATAAGAAGACTACTCAGGTTATAAAAAAATTAGAGTGTGATTTTTCTGATATTTCTTTTATTGGTATTAATGAAAATCATGACAAAGCACTAAGTTTTATTTTAAAAAACAAACCTGATCTAGTCATTATAAATGTTGAATCCGAGCATATTAATCTTGTAGAGTTTTTGTTTGGGGTAAATTTGCATTGCGAAAAAAATCCGAGCTTTATTGCGCTTTCTCATTCTAAGATCAAAGCATATGATTCTTATCAGTATGGGTTTTTAGATTTTATTTTAAAACCCTTAGACGAATTGTCTATTAGAAAAAGCCTGTTGAGATATCAAAAGAAATTTCCGAAACAAAAAGTTGAGACGATTTGCTTAAAGTCATATAAAGACTATCGTTATTTAAACGTGGACGACATCCTATATTTAAAAGCAGACAATAATACTACAGATTTTTATATGTCTGATGGTAGGCTCATTGGGGCTTACAAGACCCTTAAAGTATTTGAAGAGTCTCTTCCGCAGACATTCCTAAGAGTTCATAAGAGTTACATTATTAACAAAAAATGTATATCAAGAATCCACTATGGTAAATCAATGTGTATCATTGATAATAAACATCAAATACCTTTCACCAAAACATATATCTATAATGTAGATATGCTTAATAGTGAGCTTTCAAAAAATACGGTGATTACTCTTAATTGATTTTACTATCAAAAATCAGTGTTTCCCTCACAGAAATATAGTTTTCACTATGTAGACTTACATTTCCTAACACTCAATAGACTTCATAATTATATTAGCATTTGAATATTCATGCGTACCAATATCAACGCATCTAATTGTGCACAATTTTAAAGATAGGGCTTTAACCAGCCTTAATAACCATTATCTAATCTTAAAATTTTGTAACATGAAAATCTTAAAACTTTCAATTATCCTATTATCAATTTCATTAATATCATTCTCCTGTACACCAGAGGTTCTAGAAGATAATCTAAACAACAATGTGGAAGATGTTCAGGCAACCGGTGACGATGATAAGGTTGAGGACGGTAGTAAGGATTAACAAATCCATAATCTGTAAAAATAAAAAGCCTTTAATAATTATTAAAGGCTTTTTAATAGCTTTGTTTTAATTTTTATAATTTTTGCGTTTTAATCATCTAATCAGAATATCTTCAATTTTAACTTTAATTTTCTGTGTTCAAACTTGCACTAAAGAGATTAAGGCAGTTAATGGTTCAGTATTCAAAAACCAAAATGATAGTATTAATTTTTGGATAGAAGAATCAAAAAAGGAGTCGTACTCTATTAGGAAGAGAAAGGGTTTTTTAGATAAAACATACCAGGGCATAATGGCGTTAGAAATTGATTCTGTGCTTTTACGTAACTTAAGTACTATAGCCTATTTAAACTTGAAAACTGGTGACACATTATTATTCAAAAAGAGAAACAATGAAGCCTTGCTAATTGCTCACAGAATTAAAGATTCTTTTGCAATGGGTGATATTCACTGGAACTATGCAAGTTACTACAATAAGATACAAATATTTGACAGTGCGTATTATCACTTTGACAAAGCACACTTTTATTTTACCCAAAAAAATCACACATACGAGTCTGCTAAAACACAATATGGAATGGCTTTTATTAAAGGTCGTTTTAAGGACTATTCTGGTAGTGAAATATTGACTTTTAAGGCAATAGATAAATTTAGAGAAATTAATCACCGGAAATCATTATTTTCTTGTTACAACCACTTAGGCACTTTACAAAATGACATACTTGAATATGAAAAATCGTTATTTTATTACAATAAGGCCCTAGAATATAAAGAAAACGAAAATCAATATTGCGCGATCAAAAATAATATTGGCAATACCTATCTCAAGAAAGGTGATTATGCAGAAGCAATAGCTCACTTTAATAAGGTCATATCAATTTATGCTGAGAGATCACTAAACACAAATCAATATGCCCGTGTATTAAGTAACAGAGCGTATGCAATGCTTAAAAGAGGGGA
Source organism: uncultured Flavobacteriaceae bacterium (assembly GCA_964453045.1). GTDB lineage: Bacteria > Bacteroidota > Bacteroidia > Flavobacteriales > Flavobacteriaceae > Winogradskyella. The sequence goes on along the minus strand of CAYVNR010000010.1, from coordinate 40,336 downwards.
TACTTTAAACGTTTGGCGTGACCTGGGAAAAGCCTTGCATATTCGTGATAGTCTAAATAATAAGGGTGGCATAATCATTAGTAAAATTCATATAGCAAACTTTTTATCCTTTAAAAAGGATACTATTGGTGCAATTAAATTTGCAAAAGAAGCAAATCACCTAGCGAGAGAAGTCAAAAATAGTAGAGATTATTTAGAAAGTCTTATTCTACTTGCAAAACTGGATGCTAAAAATACTTCAAAATACCTAAAACAACACATTCGATTCAGCGATAGTATCCAAATTATTAATCGTAGAAACCAAAACAAGTTTACTCGAATTGCTTACGAAACAGATGAATACATAAGAGAAACGAAGCGTTTATCTAAACAAAAAACATGGATATTGTTGACAAGTTTTGTCCTAATTTCCATTTTGTCATTATTGTACCTGATAAAACTTGAAAGATCTAAAAATGAAAAGCTGGTTTTTGAAAACGAAGAACAAAAAATTAACGAACAAATATATTCAATAACACTAAAACAACAAGAAAAGCTCGAAAAAGAAAAGATTAAAGAACGTAACAGAATTGCAGAAGAGTTGCATGACGGTATTTTAGGGAAGTTATTTGGAGCAAGAATTGGTCTTGGTTTTTTAGACATTGGAACCAACGAAAAAGTAAGGGATCAACACCGGGAGTTTTTAGGTGAGTTACAAACTGTTGAAAAAGAAATACGCGAAGTATCTCATAAATTGAGTGAGAATATCGAGAGTGCGCAGGTCAGTTTTCCTAAAATTGTAGATCAGTTATTGATTAATAATTCTAAAATAGGAAAGTTTGACTATACATTAAGTTTTGAAGGAAATATTGAATGGCCCAAAATTGATGAAAAAATTAAGGTAAATCTTTACAGGGTAATTCAAGAAGCCCTACAAAATATAATGAAGTATGCCTCTGCTAAAAAAGTTACTATTATCTTTACTAATATTGGAAGCGAAAATTTGGAAATCACCATTAAAGATGATGGTTTAGGTTTCAATGTAAATCAAAAGAAAAAAGGAATTGGACTAAAGAACATGAAATCTAGGATAGAAAAATTGGGTGGCTCTTTAGGCATACATTCAAAACTCGGAAGTGGTTCAAAAATTGAGATTCTGATTCCTATTTAAATTCTATAGAATGGAGAATAAAATAATTTCGGTAATTATCATTGATGACCATCCACTGATCATTGCCTCATATAAAACAGCTCTCAATTATTACAGCGAGCATAATAAGGCTATTGTATTTGAAGTTGAAACGGCTCACGATTGTAAAAGTGGGATTGATTTAATAAACGATTTCAATAAAAGAAAAAAAGAAGTTGATCTTATTTTTTTAGATATTCAACTGCCGCCATCTGACGACAGAAAATTGTTGTCAGGTGAGGATCTGGGATTAAGAATAAATAAATCGTTACCTGAAGCTAAAATTATCGTATCCACCACTTTTAATGATAATTACCGAGTTCATAACATTCTAAAAAGTTTATCCCCAACAGGGTTTTTAATAAAAAATGATATTACTCCCGAAGAATTGATAGAAGCTATAGACACTGTAATAAACGATCCCCCATATTATTCTAAATCCATTATAAAACTACTTAGTAAGCAAATAACAAACAACTTTCTATTAGATAGTATTGATAGAAAAATACTTTATGAATTATCTATCGGAACTAAAATGAAAGACCTACCCAATATTGTACCTCTTTCTATCGCTGGTATAGAAAAAAGAAAGAGGCATCTTAAAATTGTTTTTAATGTTGATAGTACTGATGATAGAGGGTTGCTGTTAAAAGCAAGAGAAAAAGGATTTATATAGTACTGTCCAACTCTTCTGTTATTACAAATATTATTTCTTGGAACTTTTTAAGTTGTAGACCAATGGTGTCCCATTATCTAGCAGATCAAGACAAAAATGAATATGGCCGGTTCATTTCATTAAAATCACAATCTTTAAGTAGGTTTCGAAAAAAGTAAGGTTTGTCCTTACTTTTTTTATGCCTATAAATTGATATTCTCAATATTTAAACTCTAGTTTAGTCGTATAGTTAAAACACTATAATTGATTCTTAAATCAAAAGAAAAGAGTATAAATATTTCATTGATTAAAGTCGGAATAGCCGAAACAGCGACTATAAACACTGAAAGTAGGTATTACTAAATCACATTAATTATGAAAAAACAAGCATTTGTTTACGGATTATTTGCGTTAGCTCTTATGGGCTCTGTTGGATTGACAGGAATGGAAACGCAAAAAGTAGCCGAGGTTGCTACAGCATCGTCATCACAAACTTTGAATGATGAAGCCAATGAGAAAAGAGAAGAGGGTCTTGAGGCACTTGAGGCTATCGGTGAGTACAATGAGAAGAGCCCTGTTCTTACAATGAACTAAAGGGTGACAGTACTAATTGTAAACTGCAAAACCTTAAAGGTTTTGCGGTTTATTTATTGATTTATATGAAAATTCTTAAAAATATTGATTATTATCTGATTTGCTACCTTTTGGTTATAATAGCGTTCATACAATTATATAATTCTCAATTTGGTAGTCTTACACCTTGGAAAGGTGGCGGTTTTGGAATGTTCTCAACCAACAAAGCAATCAATATAACAGCTGTGGGTTATCAAAAAAATGGTGATTCAATTTTAATAAATGTCATAGGCAGTAAGTTCAACGTACCAATTTCAAATTCATTTTTAACCTCTACCAAAAATTATCCTAAAACGAAAAAATTAGAAAAATTAGGTCTACAGATCATAAATTATCACCTTAAACCAACTCCATTAGAAATTCCATCAAACTTAGATTCGAATACTGCTAAGCATATTCAAAATAACAAGAAGTTTTATGAAACAGTATATAAGCCAAAGTTTTATGAAAACGATATTCTTGCCCTTGCTGATGATGCCATCAAAATTGATCGTATAAAAATTAGACTGTTTGAAACAGATTTTTTTGAAACAGATCTAACAGTGAAAAAGAATTTCTTGGGAGAAATAGAGGTGGGATATTAAACAAAAACGAATATGGCATTTTCAATACTATCGATCTTAGAGAGAAATAATGAAAGTTTCGAGTCCTTCTCTGAAGAATTGATTTTTAAATTTTCATTGGTTTTATTAGTGCTCGATGGAAGTACTGGATGGGGACTGGATATTTTTATGAGAATAATTTGTGCATTGATGCTCGCTTTTGGAAGTTTCAGTAAAAATAAAATTTTATGGCTTATTATATCACTATTGCTCTTGTTTTTCAATAGTCTACAGTTCTATAACATAGATAATCATAAGATACTTTTTGTTTATTGGGTTTTACTTATAACATTATATTTATGGACAAATAAAGATCCTGACTATTTAAAGTCCAATGCTAAGATTTTAGTTGGTCTCGTAATGCTCTTTGCGGTTTTTCAAAAAATAATCAATGACTTCGGTTCCCCAGGCTTTCTCCACGGTCGTTTTTTATTTGATTCTCGATTCATGCTTGTAACGCATTTTATTATTGATATGCCTTACGAGGTATTAGCAAATAATAGAAATTCTATCGCTATACTAAAATTACTTCCTACGGATAATAGTTATGTAGCCTTATCTTCTACTTCATTTATGGGGCACATACTATATGCATTTCAACTTTTTGGACTGGTGTTTGAAGGACTTGTTGCTTTTCTTTTTCTTTTTTCCAAGAAAAAAAGTATTTCAAAAGACATAGTGCTTTTACTATTTTGTGTTGGCACTTACTTCATTTTTCCAGTTATAGGTTTCAGTTCGATACTTTTAATATTAGGGATAGCCCAAAGCCCTAAAAAAATGAGAAAATATTATATCTATACTTTTATATTGATCCAATTTATAAAGGTTCCTTGGCAACAAATTATTTTTTATTTAAATAATTCTTTATAAATGGGAAATTGGACAAACAAACTTATAGTTATCTTATGTATTGTTGCAATTACGTTTTTCATTTTTTCATCACAAAAAAACGGAGCACAAAAAAACGAATCAATCTTGATCGACAACGTTGCAAAGCTTCTCTCTGAAAAATCACCTTACTTTGATATTAATAATAAACGTGTAATCAGTAAAATTGACTCAGTAAGAAATATAATAAACAATGAGGAGATAACCGATGAAAAAGAATTGTTAAGCAATGTCGAGCATATAATATCAGAATTAGGTGACCGACACGCTTCAGTAAAAATTTTAAGCTCCAATCAAAATAGTGAGCGTTATTATTTGCCATTTGCGTTGGCCCCTTGGCAAAAAGATCGAGTAATAGCACTTAGGCAACTTCCTAAACTCAAATATTCATTTTATCTAGAGGACTATCCTTTTCTTAAAGAAATTGAGAATGAAAATATTGTTGAGTATATATATAACAATGATGTTATCAATAAGTATGCTCCAACATTTTCAAGATTGACATTGGGGGTAGAGAAAATGAATGAATTTTATCAAATAGGAAGGAACTATAACGTTGGTGACAGTATTAAGCTCACATTTTCCAATAAAAATAAAACAAGAGACACTTTAATGTATTTAACTCTTACTGATGATAAAACCAAATGGAGGGAACTAAATAAATTTTTTTTTAATTACGATAATGATCAAGAGTCATATAATACACTCAAGAAAAGCTATAAAAAAGGCATTGAATATTTGAAAATTCCAAAAATGTTCGATAAGTCTGAAAATGAGCCTTTCTTTCAATGGTTAGAAGATTATATGAACTCTATTAAGAATTCTAATGTACTGATAATTGACATAAGAAATAATTCAGGGGGGAAAAGAGATTTAATAAATTTCTTTTCAAATTACTTCATTAAGCCAAATGAATATCTGTTAGCAAATTATGCACTGTACAAATCTGAACTTACTGATGACATAAAGAAAAGTTTAAATAGGCGCGGTCTTTATGATATTGGGCACTACGGTGATGATAATCAGAAATTAATCTTAGAGAAAATGCCTGTAGTGCTAAATGATAAATTTAAGGGATTAAACTATAGTAACTTTTTTTACATGGTATTGGGAAATAATAAACTTTTTAACAACTACTATTTTTACGATAAACCGATATACATCATTATGAATGAACGAACATTTAGCGCAGCTAGTGTGTTTGCTTCATCATTCAAAGGCCTAAAAAATGTTACTACAGTGGGTGTTAAAAGTGACGGATCTAGTGGATTGGCTCAGTCCTATGAATTAAATGGATTAAAGCTGAAATTTTCTCACATGCTATCGTTACAAAAAAATGGCCAACTATTTGATGGAGTCGGTACTGAACCTGATATAAAAATCAACAGATCGATTAATCAAATTTTAGGCACTGAAGATCACCAATTAAATTTTCTACTTTCCAAAATCCTCAAAAATCATAATTTATTGTGAACTATAAAAAAGTATGCCTCATCATTATATTTTCTTTTATTACGGCCGTTCTTATTTCTCAAGAGAGAAAATATAAAGTTACTGGTAGAGTAATAGATTTAAACAATGATAGCTATATAAGCAATGCCGATATATATATTATCGATTTTAAAAAAAATCTCGTTGTTCATACTACCGTGTCCGATAGTATGGGGAATTTTCAAATCTCCTTTGATAAAGGAAACTACAACATATCAATTGGGCATAACGATTACGAAGTCAAATTAATAACAATAGACTATTCCAAGTTCAGTAATGATTCCCTGAACTTACAGGACATTGCACTTGAGCCATTAAAGATCAATGAATTGGATGAAGTCGTCATCTTCTCTAAAGATTTTAGAATAGAAAATAAAAATAATAAAAGAGTTTATCATATAGGAAACAGGTTGAAAGATGCAGCAGGCTCTATGTCAAATTTATTGAGCTATCTTCCTTCTGTTTCTGTTGATATTGATGGAACGATCCAGTTGAGAGGTAAAGAGCCAATAGTTCAAATTAACGGAAGGAGATCCAATCTATCAAAATCTGAGGCACTTCAGATGTTACCAAGTAATATGATAAAGAAAATTGAGGTAGTCTCCAGACCATCAGTGAAAGAAGGCGAGACGGAACCAGTTATCAATATTATTACCGATAAAAAGCGAAAGGGGATTATTGGAGGTGTTAATCTGGCCTATGGCTTACCCTCAACGGCAAAAGGGGGACTTCATTTGGCCCTAAATAAAGAAAAGATAAATGGTTATGGGCTTTATGGTATTAAAAACGAGAATAATATTCCGAGCTCCAAAGAAGAATCCATAAGAACCTTTACCGGCGATACCGAGCAGGTCGAGGTTGAATCAAATCACAATAATACTTCTTCAACAAATCAATTTGGGGAAGTGCAATATGAATATTTACCCAATAAAAATGTTGAACTTGTAGGTAATGTCTCAGTCTTTGATTCAAACAGTGAATTGTCTATTAGTGGAATTCGGAACACTTTTACTGACGATTTTGATCAAATTAGTCAGTCAAATAATGTGGACAACAGACTCTTTTCGATTATAACAGAGACGGAATATCAGCATCAGTTTAATTCGGAAAAAGAACAGCTGAAAATTGAAGTTGAATATGAATTTGAAAGAAGAAGGAATGTAGAGATGTTCTCAGAGGTTTCTTCTATAAATGGCAATACCAACAGCGATTCTTTTGATAAGCTACTCTCCAATGAGTTTGAGATTAAAACAAGGTATGATTGGACTCTAAAAAACGATGGCTATCTATCTGTTGGTTATCGTTTTGATCTAAGTACTATCAATGAAGAACAATCTTTTCTAAGTAATTTGAATGATATTTCTGCGGAGAATAATATCGATTTTTCCCAAACGGATAATACAATTTATGCTGATTATTCAAAACAATTTAAAAAATTCTATTTCAATATCGGATTAAGGCTAGTTAATACTGAACGTAAATTAATTGATGAAGATTCAAATGAAACGGCACGAAAAAGTTTTTTGAATTTATTGCCGCAAGTAAGCTTAGAGTATGAATTTAATGATAACAGCGAAATCAGTTTTAATTACTACAACCTCCTAAGACAGCCCCGTTTAAATTACCTTAACAACTTTAATACTAGTGTTGACTTGCAAAGAATAAGTATTGGCAATCCCGACCTCAAGCCTCAGTCAACGCATATTCTTGAATTAGAATTATTTAATGAGTTTGAAAACTCGTCAATCAGCACCACATTGTATACAAACTTTATAACAGATATTATTCAAAGCACATCATTTTTTGATGATGAAAATGATGTTACCGTCACAAGACCTGAGAACATTGGAAAATCAACGATTTATGGAATCGATTTCTCTTACAGTATGAATTCCCCAAGATGGTTAAATACCATAATAAAACTTAATGGTAGGTATGGAAAAATATCCAGCGAAACTATGGATGATAACGATTTCTATAGGTTAAACACTTCAATTATAAATATCATAAGATTAAAATCATATAAAATGGAGTTGAGTTGGTTCTTCAGTCCTAAGAACAAGATTAATTTTCAAACATTTCAAAGCTATAATCAGTATTTGAAATTTGGCTTGAGCAGAAGGGTTTTCAAGAATAGGGGCAATTTAGTTTTATCTGTTCTAGATCCGTTTAATTCAGCTGAGATCATACAAAATATAAGTGGACCTAATTTTGAATATAGAAGTATCGTAAGACCGAATCAAAGAAGGGTATTTCTGAGTTTGTTTATGCGCTTTAGTTCCAAGAGTAGGTTTCGAAGAACAGATAAAGAAAAAAAGGAAAAAGGAATACTACAATAAAGATTACCATAATAAATAAATCTAAAATAAAATGGATGTATTAAAAGTATATTATGACGACTGGTGTCCAAACTGCACGAGGTTTATGAAGTTTATAACTAAAGTTGATTTATTCAATGTAATTGAATTTAAAAAGCTGAGAGATGACAAACATACTGGTAAAATAGACCTCAAACTAGCTGAAAAGAAAATGGCATCCACAATTGATGGTGAAAGTTGGTACTATGGATATTTGTCTATTTACAAAATTCTTGTAAGGGTACCTTTATTTTGGATTTTTGTACCATTTCTGTTCTTTTTTAAGGTTTTTAACTTGGGGGACTACTTGTACAATGAATTAGCACTTAAAAGAAAAATTATTCCTATGCACTGTGATGATCATTGCGAAATCTAATGGATGGATTTCTGAATTGTATTTTATAATAAAAATTTAACGATCGGTTAAGGAGCTATTCAAAAAGAAACAAGATATAAGTGTTTTTAAAAATCTAGAGTTTACAGTATGGATTTAAACATGAAGCTTTAGAATTAAGCCATGCTAGGGAGATTGTCACACAGATAAACAAAGAACTGGGGATATCAAAATTTGCCCTGAGTTGTTGGAGCTAGGGATTAAAATAATATAGCAAAAACAGTTTTCAGGGCCATGGCTATCTGTAAGCTTCCCTTAATTAGAACTGCTTAAATTTCTGGATTTGCAACAAAAAATTAGACAATTAGTTGAGGAACTATACAGCAATATTTTAGCTTAGCATGATTAATCTTATTTGAGAATTACCCTATAAAGGTTAATATTTAGAAATAGCTTTTTCTTTCTTCTTGTTGATTTTAATTATATTTGAATTGGTAATGGAAAGTTGACGTTTCGCTATTGTTTCACTAAGCCTTTTGGATATGTGTTTAAACCCATGAAATATGGTAGTTTCATAAATAGGTTCGAATCCTCTCGAGGTCACAAATAAATACTTTAAAAACAAAAAATGCTAAGCTTGCTTTAGCATTTTTTGTTTGAAGCCTTTTCAAGGCAAAGCTCCTTTTAATTAAATTGGTGTTATATCTTAAACAAGTTCAATTAACCAATTTCTTTCTATATTTAGCAATGATCTTATTCTACCTACAGGAAGCCCAATCGCCCCAAATGAACCCCACTTTAAAGCTGATTTTTATTGTCGTTTTATTAGTGGCTTTAGCTTCAATAGTGCTTAGCAAGTTCTATATGTATTTTGAACAAGCTTATGCCTTAAGGTACAAAAAGCCATTTTTTCTTAATGCTTCTGTATCAAAACGCTCCCTAACGGAAAAGCAAAAAAGAATTCTGGAGGAAGAATTTAGTTTTTATAAAATGCTAAATACTAAAGAGCAACGAATATTTAGATTTCGATTGGCGACATTTATTTCTCGGAAAGCGTTTATTGGTAGAGAAGGGTTGGAACCGACAGAAGAAATGAAAACATTGATCTCTGCTACTGCGGTAATGTTAACCTTTGGTTTCAGAAACTACCTCATAGACTTAATTGACAAGGTGATTGTTTATCCCAAAGCGTATTATTCACAAATTAATGAGACCAATCATAAAGGTGAAACGAACCCTCAGTTAAAGACCATTGTATTTTCGTGGGAAGATTTTAAACATGGTTATCATATAGGTGACGATAATTTAAATTTGGGAATTCATGAATTTGGTCATGCCATCCATTTAAATGCTTTCAGTAACAATGATATAAGTAGTATAATTTTTAGAAAAGGATTTGAGGATTTAATCAATTTTTTGCAACACCATAAAATGGTTAGGGAAGATTTAATTGCTTCAAGATACTTTAGAGAATACGCTTACACCAACCATTACGAATTTTTTGCTGTTATTTTAGAAAATTTTATAGAGACGCCAGAAGAGTTTCAGTCTCAATTCCCGAAGCTATATGTACATATGAAGCAAATGCTTAATTTTAATTTTGCAGGCTATTAATTAGCTTAAAATAAAGTCTTATTTTTAAACGCTTATTTATAAAAGATACACATGAAAAAAATATTGGTAACAGGTGGTGCGGGATTTGTAGGGTCACATCTGTGCGAACGATTGCTCAATGAAGGTAATGAGGTCATTTGTTTGGACAATTACTTTACGGGATCTAAAAGTAATATCGAACATTTAATGGACCATCATTACTTTGAATTGGTACGGCACGACATTACCAATCCTTACATGGCTGAGGTAGATGAAATATACAATTTGGCCTGCCCAGCATCACCAGTACATTACCAGTATAACCCGATTAAAACAGTGAAGACTTCCGTAATGGGAGCCATTAACATGTTGGGACTTGCCAAACGTGTTAAAGCTAAAATTTTGCAAGCTTCGACAAGTGAAGTCTATGGCGACCCAACGGTACACCCACAACCAGAGAGCTATTGGGGAAACGTTAACCCTATAGGCCAAAGGTCTTGTTATGATGAAGGCAAACGTTGTGCAGAAACCTTATTTATGGATTACCATAAAGAGAATAATGTAAAGATTAAGATTATTAGAATATTTAATACTTATGGACCTAGAATGCACCCACAAGATGGCAGAGTGGTATCTAACTTTATAGTCCAGGCATTAAAAGGTGATGATATTACCATATTTGGAGATGGAAAGCAAACTAGAAGTTTTCAGTATGTCGATGATTTAATAGAGGGCACATACCGTATGATGAACTCTCGTGATGGTTTCACTGGGCCGGTTAATATCGGTAATCCGGTTGAATTCACCATGCTTCAATTAGCAAAGGAAGTTATAGATTTAACAGGTTCTAAATCCAAGATAACTTACTTGCCATTACCTCAAGACGACCCAATGCAGCGTCAGCCAGATATAAGTCTCGCTAAAAAGGAACTGAACGGTTGGGAACCCAAAATTAATTTGCGCGAAGGTCTTGAGCATACCATTCAATATTTTGATACGCTATTGAAAGAGTAGTTTTTTATAATCAAAATTAGCCTTTAGCTTTAACCCACACCCAACATGTAAATTTTTCTTTTACAAGATGGAGTTGGTATTAACTATTTTGAGTTAATCATTTAAATTCGGTATCTTGTAGAAAGTAACATGCCATCTATGCCGTATTGGGTCTCCACTCTTTTATTAATCTTAGCGATTTATATTGCTATAAGCGTAGCACTATACTATTTGCAAGATTATATGTTGTTTAAACCCGAAAAGTTGCCCAAAGATTTTCTATTTGATTACGAAAACCAAGAGACCAAGGAGTACAACCTAGAAACAAGAGATGGAGCGATAATTAATGGCTTACGGTTTTTTCCAAAAGGGGAAAGTAAAGGTATTGTGCTATACCTTAAAGGAAATTCAAAAAGTATAAAAGGCTGGGGCAAATTCGCAGTAGATTTTACAAGACATGGTTATAATGTATTGATGGTTGATTACCGTGGCTTTGGAAAGAGTACGGGAAAACGCTCTCAAAAAGCCATTAAACGTGATTTGCAATTGGTTTATAATAAAATTAAGGAACAAACTACTGAAGACCGAATTATACTCTACGGCCGTTCATTGGGCTCTGGTTTTGCAGCAAAACTCGCTTCTTTAAACAATCCCAAAATGCTCATCTTAGATGCTCCATATTATAGCTTAACTAAAGTTACGGCACGTTATGCACCTTTTATGCCTTTGTCCTTATTGATGAAATATCCGCTGCCCACTTATAAATGGTTGAAGTACGTAAAATGTCCGATACATATTATCCATGGTACGCACGATAAGTTGATTCCTTATAAAACGAGTGTAAAATTAGCACAGATACAGCCTAAGCTAACTAAGTTACATTCCGTTATAGGTGGTGGGCACAAGAATTTGAATAATTTTGAAGCTTACCATAACATGCTAGATGAAATTCTCAATAGCCAACCTAAAACCATTGATTTAGAAACTACCAGTATTAATGTCATTCACTCATCAAAAAAAACGAAAAAATAGTCTTAAAAGATTTATTATAATTCTTTTAGTTTTATATGTTATGATAGGATCTGCACTTTATTTTTTTCAAGAAAAAATTTTGTTTCTGCCAACAACTTTAGAACAGGATTATCAATACAGTTTTAATTATCCTTTTGAGGAACTATTTCTAAAAACTGAAAAGGATGCCATTATAAATGCACTTCATTTTAAAGTTGATGACCCTAAAGGTGTAATTCTCTATTTCCACGGTAATGCAGGAGATTTAAGTCGTTGGGGAAATATAACGGAATACTTTGTAGAGAAAAACTACGATGTATTGGTTATGGACTATAGAACCTATGGAAAAAGTATGGGGAAGCTTAGTGAAGCGGCAATGTACAACGATGCAAAATATTACTATGATTATCTTTTAAAACGATATTCTGAAACAGAAATTACTTTATACGGAAGATCCCTGGGCACAGGGATCGCTTCCTATTTAGCCTCAAAGAACAGTCCCCAACAACTTATTTTAGAAACCCCTTATTACAGTATTTTAGATGTTGCCCAGCATCGATTTCCTATGTTTCCTGTAAAGCAATTGTTGAGGTACCATTTCCCAACGTATCAGTATTTGGTCGACGCCAAATGTCCAATAACTATTATTCATGGAACGGAAGATACTGTGGTACCTTACACTTCAGGTAAAAAACTTTCAGAATTAAATATTGAAAGATTAGATTTCATTACGGTCGAGGGAGGAGGACATAATGATCTTATTGAGTTTGATGCCTACCATAAGGCAATAAAGAATGTCCTAGAATAAAGATGAAAATACAAAGTAAAAGAGTTTAACTTTTATAAGTAGTTGGTTATAAAATTAAAAAAGGCTTCAAATTAATTTTGAAGCCTTTTTTACGTAATTTATTTTCAGTTAGCCCTTGGTTACAACAACTTTTGGGTCTAAAATATTATTGATACGCTCAATGGCATCTGAAATATGCATTCTACTCATGGAGTCGCCACCTCGAGCATTTCTTAGTTGAGAGCGTAATGTTTTTAATTCAGCTCTTACAACTGCTCTAATATCTGACTGACTTGTATTAACGGCAGTAGATTTTTGATAACCGCCGAAAGCAGGAGCTTTTCTTTGGTTTTTAGCAGTCATTAAATAGGCTAGTCTGTCAATATGTGCGCGTTGTAGGTTACGTCTGTAGGTATCTATTTTTTTGCCACTACGAAGCTCACTCCAAATGCCTTTGCGTAAATCGCTCATCATCTCTGTTAAAGCGTACGTATTACTATCGTAAGTATGAGCTTCAATTAAACGTTGCATTCTTCCTAATCGCAAAATATTATTCAATGTTCTAGATTGTAACGCCCTAACACGCTCAACTGAACCTGAGTATTCAATACGGTCAAAAATTGTTTTATCAATTAACCAATCTGGTGTATCGAACAAATTATCTTGAATGAATTGCATCGCTTCTTTTTGATGTGCTTTAGGTACAGCTGTATATACCGCTCCATCTTGGTCTGCGGTTTTATAATGCTCATAAACCCCACCAATATTATTGGAAACATGCCCCATGTAACGGTTAAATTGAGATATAACATGCCCATACATTTCTTGTAAATCGTCATAATCTTCGCCAGCTTCGGTAGTCCACTCTATAAGGTTTGGTACAATGCGCTTTAAGTTTTTAATACCGTATTCACTTGCTAACATAGCATTGTCGCCCAAATCCTCAGTTTGCGAACTTGGATCGTGTACATCACCTACTTGTTGATGACCAAAACGGTACATCGGGTCACCTGCATGCTTTACAATCCATTTGTTTAGGATTTCTTTTTCTTCTTCAGCTGTTTTGTCTAAAATAGGTCTATAGCCCCAAGCAATGGCATATTTGTCGTAGACACCAATATTTGGCATTAAGGCAACACCTTCATCACCAGGTTGAGCTACATAGTTAAAGCGTGCATAATCCATTATTGATGGTGCTGTTCCGTATTTTTGAGTAAACTCAGCATCACGTAATTTTTCGACAGGATATGCAACACTACTTCCCATATTATGAGGTAGACCAAGTGTGTGTCCTACCTCATGGGCAGATACAAAACGAATTAAACGCCCCATAACTTCATCCTTAAATTGAGGGCTTTGCGCATCTGGATTAATAGCTGCGGTTTGCACAAAGAACCATCCGCGTAATAAAGACATTACATTATGGTACCAATTAATATCACTTTCTAAAATCTCTCCAGTTCTAGGGTCGCTTACATGAGGACCATTGGCATTTGGTATTGGTGATGCCAAGTAACGCACTACAGAATAACGTACATCTTCTGGTGTCCACTCCGGATCTTCTTCTGGAGTAGGCGGATCTTTAGCAATAATAGCATCTTTAAAACCAGCAGCTTCAAAAGCCACTTGCCAATCTTCTATACCTTGTTTAATATACTTTCTCCATTTTTTTGGTGTGGCTCTATCAATGTAGTAAACGATCTGTTTCTTAGGTACTACCAATTCACCGCGTTTAAATTTTTCAATATCTTCATCTTTTACCTCTAATCTCCAACGATCAAGATATGTCAGTGATTTACTCTTTTGATCTTCTAGACCATAATCTGTTGTGCTACTGGTAAACCAGCCCACACGCTCATCAAAATAACGACGTTTCATTGGGTTATCTGGGAGTAAAATCATAGAATTATTAATTTCTATAGAAATGGTTCCTGTACTGGAGTTAGAAGGAGGGCGGCCTGCAGCGTAAGTTTTTACATGGCGCGCTTCAATATTTCTTGGATAGCTTTTTATACTTTCAATAAAAGATTTGTTGCTCTCTAAACGCGATACTTTGTAGGGAGTTCTTCTAAATTGTGGTAACCCTAAAGATTTTACATCTTTTTCGAATAAAGGTGTGGCATCGATTACTGTACTTGTTGAATCCTTGCTATAAGCTTTAATTGGAAAAGTATAGAGAACAGGTTCGAAATTAGAGTTTTTAACAGCTTCGTTAACCGGAAGAGAATCTGCTGCAGTAACATTGTAAGACACAACTCTTAATATAACCTTTTTACCTTTTTTCTCCCAACGTAACACTTGTTCGTTTTGTTTTCCACCACCAAAACCTAATCCGCTTGCAGTTTTAGAAATACGAGTTACCATTAACATTTCTCTATTAAATAAAGAATCGGGTATTTCATAATAAAACTTATCGTCTAAACTATGTACTGTAAAAAGACCTTCATCACTTTTGGCATCTTTAGTGATGACTTTATTGTAAGGTTTAGGATCATTTTTGCCAGGCTTTTTTCCTGATGATTTTGCTGCTTCAGTAACGTCAGTTTTTTTCGATTTACTGGCTTTTTTAGCTGTAGAACATGAGAATGCCAAAAAAGCAGAAACTACAAGTAGTAGTTTGAAAGTTAGGTGTTTCAAAATAGTCGGTTTTAAAAAATTTGCATTAAAGTACGCATTCTACTACGAATCTAAGTGTAGCAAAACCGAATTTAGTATTTATTTAACGCGCTTAGTCTAGGGTGTTTAAGTAATCTTGTATGAGTTGAACTCCTTCTGTGTGTTGAATGGTTGTTCCTATAAGTGGCATTCTTGTACCATCAACATCAGAAGTAATTCTAAAATCGATACTAAATCTACGATTTGCAATATTACTGTCTTCTGCACTTGTCCTAAAAGCAAGGTTTAATATAGATTCATCATCACAATGACCTCCTGGGATATGGCAGTGAGCACAGTTTATGTCTAAATATGCCCGTGCTCTTGTCTCTAATGACAATGATGTGTCTTCCCAGTTTGGCAGACTTACTGCTACAGACGAACTAGAAGTGATACCTATAAGGTGATTGTTATTAATCAATTGATCTAATTGATTAGAGCCATTCACTTCAAAATTCATTGAGCGTAATTTTGGCCCAATCGGAGTCATTTGTTCATAAGTCTTATGGCATGTAAAACAATCTGCATTCGATGGTATTTGATAATCTATAGAGTTAGTCTCTCCTGCTGCATTGGTCCAAGTTATCGGCACTGTACTTCCGTCTAAATCTAATACGGCTTCTGTTTGTTCTGCATTCCATTTATAGTCTCCCGTTTCCCATTCACCTTCAAGTTTAATAAGAATTCGCGTTTCAATAATAGTTCTTCCCAAGGACAAATCGCGCTCGTCAATATTGTAATAGAATGTTTTAGCAATTACAGTATTATCAGGAAAAACGGGCAAACCATCACCATCAAATTCCATACTTGTGCCATCTGGAAGCGCAATTAAACGTTGTTTATGAGCATAATCTGTGAAGAGTTGCGAGTTTAATTGATATTCAAAAGCTTTTGATGAAATATTTAAATCACTCAACTCACCAGAAAACAGATTCAATTCTGATAGATTTGGTCTAAATTCTGCAACTACTGGTGGTGTTTCTGTTGAAAAACTGAATACTTCAGAATACATACTTGAGTTGTTTGTAGAACAAACGACCTGTACATAAACATCATAGCTTGTTGCAGGATTTAAATTCGATAAATCCGTAGATGCTGTAGTTTCGGTTAAAGTAGATCCTGTACCTAAAGCAAAGCCCGAAATACCATATTCTATAACATAAGAATTTGCGGCATTTGAATCAGTCCAAGTGATTGTTGCTGAGGTTGTTGTAATATCGTTTGCCTGAATGTTTGTTGCTTCTACACAAGCATCTACTGTATCGTCATCATCATTGTTACAGGAAAAAAATATTAAAATTAGAGTAAAGGCGAGTAGTTTTTTCATTAGGATAATAAACTATTTAAAACGATGTGAAAATACTAAAAATGAATGAAATAGCAATTTTTTGTCGATTGCAAGTTGTACAAACCTATTTGAACTTGAAGCAAAATGGTGAATCTAGCTAATTTTAAGCTACAATAAGTTAGTTATCTTAATAAAGAATTTGAGTTTTCTGATTATGCTCAAAAATGACATAAACAAAGCCTATATAGACAACCTCTTAATTTTAAGAATTTTATTATACGAGTTCAACAAACAATCCGTCATCGGTTTTTTCAACCTTAGTTAAACCATGTTTACCAAGACCTTTTATGCCTTTGTCCCAACCTTTATTACTAAGACCAGATTGAGATTTAAGTTCATTTAAATCCATACGTTTTTCAGATTTTAAAACCTCAAAAATTGCTTTTTCGTTATCACTTAAGGCTACTTGTTTTTTTTCTGGTCGCATTTGAGGGAAGAATAATACTTCCTGTATACTTTGATTATTGGTTAAGAACATTATTAAACGGTCCATACCTATACCCATACCAGATGTTGGTGGCATACCATACTCAAGCGCTCTCAAAAAATCATAATCTATGGTTCCTGTTGCTTCATCATCTCCTTTTTTAGCCAACTCTAGTTGATGCTCAAAACGCTCACGCTGATCTATTGGGTCATTAAGTTCTGAGTAGGCATTGGCAATTTCCTTGCCACAAACCATAAGTTCAAAACGTTCGGTTAATTCAGGGTTTTCACGATGTTCTTTACATAACGGACTCATTTCTTTCGGGTAGTCTGTGATGAAAGTTGGTTGTATGTAATTGCCTTCACATTTTTCGCCAAAAATCTCATCAATCAATTTGCCTTTGCCCATGGTCTCATCAACTTCGATATTCATGTCTTTGGCAGCAGCTCTTATCTCATCTTCAGATTTATTGTAAATATCGAAACCTGTAAATTCTAAAATAGAATCGCGCATGGTAATACGCTTGTAAGGTGCTTTAAAATCGATTTTATGTTCCCCAAAAGTGGCCTCAGAAGTACCATTTACGGCTATGGCACAATACTCTAAAAGCTTTTCACAGAAATCCATCATCCAGTTGTAATCCTTGTAAGCCACATAGATTTCCATAGCCGTAAACTCAGGATTATGAGTTCTGTCCATACCCTCGTTACGGAAGTTTTTAGAAAACTCGTAAACACCATCAAAACCACCAACAATTAAACGTTTTAGATATAATTCGTTTGCAATTCGCATATATAGCGGAATATCTAAACTGTTGTGGTGTGTTATAAACGGGCGTGCAGCGGCACCACCTGGAATGGGCTGTAATACAGGTGTTTCCACTTCAAAATAGCCTGCATCATTAAAAAACTGACGCATGGCATTAAATAGTTTTGTACGCTTTATAAAAACATCCTTTACATGAGGATTTACAACTAAATCTGCATAACGTTGTCTGTAACGTTGTTCAGGATCAGTAAATGCATCAAACACATTACCTTCTGTGTCTACTCTTGGTTGAGGTAATGGTTTAAGTGCTTTACTTAATAATTTAAAATTTTTAACTAAAACCGTTTTTTCACCCACTTTAGTGGTAAATAACTCACCTTCAATACCAATAAAATCTCCAATATCTAATAATTTTTTATAGACATCGTTATATAATGTTTTATCCTCATTCTGACATATTTCATCCCTGTTAAAATAGACCTGAATGCGACCTTCACTATCTTGTAACTCGGCAAAAGAAGCTTTTCCTTGAATTCTTCTAGACATTAAACGACCCGCAACAACCACTTGTTTACCTTCCTTAAAATCAGATTTTATCTGTTTAGATGTGTGACTTACTGGAAATAAATCGGCTGGATAAGGATTGATACCCAATGCACGCAATTTTTCTAACTTTTCGCGTCGTACTAATTCTTGTTCTGAAAGTTGCATTCTTGTAAATTTTAGAGATGCAAAATTACATTATTTGGTAGAATTTGGGAATAGGTTTTCATATTTACTTCTCGATACAATTTCTTATACTTCGAAATCACTCGAAGTGACGTTAATCTCTACAAGGGATTTTTACGTTAGTTAGACTACCAATGAGAGCGAGATGTATCTGTAGCTACTTTTTAATTTGATTTTATTACTTCTAAATTTTGCTTAAGATCTTCGTTTTTAGGATGAAGTTCAATAGCTTTTTCAAGTACCTCAATAGCCTTTTCCTTGTAACCACTTATGCCTAACGTATTTGCTAAGCTCATAAAAACTCTGGGTTGATCAGGAAATAATTTGGTATTGAATTCAAAAACTGCAATGGCTTCCTCTAAACGATTTGTCCCGTACAAGATGCGACCATAAGTGTTTAACTCATACATGCCAGATACTTTTTCTTTATATTTCTGGAGTAGTTTTTTCTGTTTTCTTTTTAAACCTTTTACGCCTTTTTTATTCAGGATTTTATCAACTGCGGCTACAATTTGATAATTAGATTTATAATCATTTTTGGTAATGATGTTTAGAATGTCTTCTTCGAAACTGTTTACAGGATGTTCTACAATACGGTTAACCTCTTTGCCGTCTTTATAAAAAATGATTGTTGGCACTCTGTGAATGTTTAAACCAGCTTCTTCGTGTTGCGGACTTTGCTTGTACATATCTGGTTGTCTACTTACGGCAACTACGGTTAATTGCTCCATAGGGAAATTACAGGCTTCTATAACTTTGTATAATTTAGGGACTTCCTTTTTGCTATCTCCACACCAAGTTCCCATGAATAGCATAATGTCGTAGCTTTTTAATTCCGAAGATATTTTACTAACAAGTACTGTATTTGGCTTGTAATCTGTATAGTTTTTGGTGAACCAAGATTTATAATTCTCGCCCTCTAAACCATTTTTGTCAATCTTACCGAGTAAATAAGGTGATTTGGTGTTTTCGGTTATTTCTACGTTAAGGTTTTGAGCACTTAGTTGAGAAAATACTATAAGCGTTATGATGATTGATATAATATTCGTTTTCATGATGATGATTTGTCTTGCTTTATCGTTTCGGTAAAATGAAGAATGGGCAACGAGAAATCTCTTTGGATCATAGTTGAGATTTCTCAGTCGTACCTCATTCAAAATGAAATTGCTTTTACTTAGCGGCTATAATGTTTCCTTTAATTTTAAGGATTTTGTTACCGCCTTCAGCATTAGATGTTACCGTGACGGTCTTAGTGAAAGCTCCTAATTTTTTGGTGTTGTACTTAATTTCTAACTCTCCAGATTCCCCCGGTAAAATAGGTGCTTTAGAATAGCTTGGTACGGTACAGCCACAGCTCGTTTTTACATTGGTAATTAAAAGTGGTGCGTTACCTGTATTGGTAAACGTAAAGATTCTTGTACCGTCTGAGTTTTGTTCTACGGTACCATAGTCAATCACTTCGGTTTTAAACTTAATGATAGCAACTTTAGTGTTGTACTTATCATATTCAGCAGATGTTGCATTGAAAAAGCCTAAAGCTAAAACTAGAATAATGAATGTGTTTAATGTGCGTTTCATAATAATATTGTTTTATGATTAATAATGAAACAAACTTCACGATTAGAGATGCTAAATCTGTAAAAAGCAGGTTGGAAATTGGTACTAGAACCTAGTTTGAATTTTTTAATTATTTGATAAACAGGGATTTTGCGTCATCTCTAGATTGTACATTTAACTTTTTGTAAATGTTATTGGTATGTGATTTTACGGTGCTTACACTCAAAAAAAGTGCTTCGGCAATATCTTTATTGGTTTTATTTTGAAGAATATGCTCTAAAACTACTTGCTCTTGCTTAGATAATTTGGCTTTTAGATCTTCGGTTTTAGATTGTTTTTGTCTCCAATGGCGATAAAGTAAAAACCCATTTAATAAAAAGGAAAGTGCTAAAATGAAATAGAGGTAAATAGTCCAATTAGAACTTTGTAAATCACCAGATGAGCCTAACATATAACGATCTGCGGCTAATTCATTTTTATATTGCACAGTATACGGCGCGTTGGGGTAGTTGTTTTCTAATCTTGTCTTTAGATTGTCATAGTAAGTGCTATTTTGCAAATCTTCAACATAGTAGCTATGCAAATCGCTACTTCTATCCGATAGAAAAGCATAGATAGAAAGTTCTGCAATAGGCTCGTTTAAGGCCTCTCCGTAAGCTTGTAAAGCTTTAAACCATTTTTTGTTATTCAGCTTACGATTGGCTTCGCTTCGTACTTCACCATAAGCAAATCGCATATCATTTTTTAACGAATCGATTTTTAAAAAGGCATTCGCTTTAGGATTGCTCGATTCAATTTTACAAAACACCTGATTGCCAAACGAAAACGGAAGTTTAATGGTGTCAGTATTTTTTGCTATAAACAGCAATTCTTCACTGTCACTACAATGCCCATTAAAATGGTTGAGGTCTTGCTGTGTTTCTGTACACTTATCAACGTGAATGCGATAAATCCGATTTTCAGAATCTAACATATTACCTTTAAACTCAAAGAACCCCGTTTTATCAGCTGTGGTTTTAGCAATTATTTGCTCTGAGTAAACACCAGACATTTTTCGGTAATCCTCAACTATAGAAAGATATACTGTTTTCTGCCATTCATCAGGGTTTGTAAAACCCGAAAAAGAAAATTGGGCTTGGCAAACAATTGAAGCTGTTAAAAACAAAAAAAGAATTTTTAATCGCATAAGACGAAACTACATAATTTTAGAATATTTTAAATGCTTGGCTTCAAATTGTGTAACAATTTTAACAAAATCACGTCATATAAATACATCAAATCAAAAACGAAATTATGAGTATCTGGCGTGTTATACTGTCCATTATTTTTCCACCTTTAGCTGTTTTGGATAAAGGTTGTGGATCGGTTCTTATCACTTTTATTTTATGGATTTGCGGTTGGGTTCCTGGCGTAATTGCAGCATTGGTAATTCTAAATAATCCTGAGCGATAAATCCCTATCTTTGTACTGTAAAAAATCAATATAGTACACATGAAAAATTTAATTCTTTTATTTGCCTTTGCCTGTTTTTTAACAAGCTGTAATGTTACAGAGTCTATTGTTTTTAATGATAGTCAATCAGGACAATATCTAGTAACTTACCAAATGGGTGATGCCATGAAAGCATTTACTGAAAAGATGGGTGGAGGTTCTACTGATTCCGAAAATAATGAAAAAGGTGAGGTTATGGACACCACTATGGTCTTTGCAGAGATTATGGAAACCTATAAAGACAGTATTGCATCTTTGCCTGAAGAGAAAAGGCTTGCCATGGAAGCTGTAAAAGATATGTTTATGACCATGAAGATGGATGAAGATAAAAGTGTAATGGATATCGGAATTGGCCTAAATTTTAATTCCATAGATGACTTAAAGAATATACAAGAAAAAATTCAAAAGGTACAAAGTCTTAATGGGCAAGGCGATCAGTTAGATGCTATGAAAAATGGATCTCCAATAGGAAAGTTCATGGGTTCGGATAATGAAAGCGTAGTCTATAATATGACTACTAAAGGATTTGAAAGAATTACTTCTGTAGAACTTTCTGAAGAAGAAATGCAGTCTATGGATGAACTTTTTGATGAGACTGACGAAAGTGATAAAGAGTTTATGCAGTATTTTGAAGAATCGTATTACAATGTGGAGTTAACATTTCCTAAAGTCGTAAAATCTGTGTCTTTTGAAGGTGCAGAAATTTCAGAAGACCGAAAAACAGTAAAATACAAAGCCAACTGGATAGACTACTTAAAAAACCCTTTGCTTTTAGATGTGAAAGTTGAATTTGTAAATGAATAAAACGATAAAACTTGAAGATTTAGGTGTAAAGGATTTTAAAGTCACTTGGGATTACCAAGAAGCACTTTTTAAAGCCATTTTAGGCACCAAGATTAAGAATAGGCGAGAAGATGCTGGTTTAGAAACCGATAATCATTTTCTATTTGTGGAACATCCGCACGTGTATACCTTGGGTAAAAGTGGAGACTTATCTAATTTATTGCTTTCTGAAGCGCAATTGGCCGAAAAAGGAGCGACATTTTATAAAATAAATAGAGGTGGAGATATTACGTATCATGGTCCTGGGCAAATTGTGGGCTATCCCATTTTAGATTTAGACAATTTCTTTACTGACATACACAAATACCTTAGGTTTTTAGAGGGAATTATTATTCTTACATTGGCAGAATATGGCTTAAAAACCGAACGCAGTCCTGGTGAAACAGGTGTGTGGTTAGATGTTGGTACTCCGTTTGCACGCAAAATTTGTGCTTTGGGAGTAAGAGCCAGCCGCTGGGTAACCATGCATGGTTTTGCGCTTAATGTTAATGCAGATCTAGGCTATTTCGACAATATTATTCCGTGTGGCATTCGGGGGAAAGCAGTTACGTCCTTAAATAATGAATTGGGAATTGATAAGGTTGATGAAGCTGAGGTAAAAAAGAAAGTATTAAAGCATTTTGAAGTACTTTTTGAGGCTAAATTTATTTAGTTCTTTTCCTAAAGAATCTTAGAATGCCAAAAATAACTAAAGCTTGAGCAAAAGCATTGAGGAAAACAATGAGCCAAAAAACATGGGTTGTCGCCTTGTATATTCCATAATCTTGGAATAGCCTATTCCATATATTTACAGGAAAAGAAATCATTTCATCAACGATTTTTAAAAGAATATTAGGTTCTGAATTGCCAACAAAATAAGAGATGGAAAAGCCAAGACTAATATCTATTATGAATACAAGAACAAATATTCTTAGGAATAATTTCATAATTCAAATTATAAAACAACTTCAACTATTGAGTTTTGCTGCTTCACTTTCATCAATTTTGCTAACATCTACAAGAGTCTTTCCATTGGTTCTCTTTGCAGCATAAACAAATTTTTGTCCCCATTCTATCTCTTCAGGTTTGTATGAAGAGCGAGAATACACCATTTGTCCTGAGGATTCGTCAAAAGCCCTTAACATAGCAATAAACTCAAAGTCCTTTCTGTGAAAGGCCTCCTTATCTAATCCGTAAAGAGGGCTACTTTTATCTATTGGGTGAACAATAGTCCACATGGAAGGGAAAAAGCGAACCGTATTACGTTCCAGATCTAGTATATGGAAGTCTCGTAGTTCTGAGTGCTTTCGTTTCATAGAGACGCTAACATTAATCTCAACATCTAATAATTCATTTTTTTGCGGATTAATGAGTCTAAACATAAACCCATTAATGTCTTGATAAGGTGCTATCACAGCCTTACTACTATATTTAATTTTAGACACAGGTTTAGAGAATCTACCGTAAAGCAAACCTGTAGCCAAAGCAAAAAATAACAGACCTAGAAGAGATTCTGTCGCAGCTACAATATTAGCGGGTAAACCCAATGGGGCAACACGGCCATAGCCTAAAGTTGTAATGGTTTGTGCACTAAAAAAGAAAGCTTCCATAAATTGCTCAAAAGCAGTCATGCCTTTGGTGCCAGTTAAATTCTCTACACCGATGATGCTGTAGATTGAAGCAAATAAAAGGTTTACGGCAAAATACCCAATGAGAATGAAAACAAAGAAATGTGACCATTTCATAGTCACAAGAGCATGAAAGAAACTTAAGCGTTCAAAAAAAGGAATATTAACTTTTTCAATATTGAAACTTCCATCTTTATTTAGTGCACGAAAACCTTCGGAAGATAATTTTTCCCCTAATCCAAAATCATTAAATTTTTCTTTTTTTTGCTTTGCCATTAAGGTTCTAAATTAAGTAAAAAAAAGATGAAGTTTGTTGGTTAAGCTTCAGCATTAAAAAACACCTTATAAAAATGCATTTTTTTAGCCTCATCATAACCGCGTTCCAAGTACTCGGCAGAAGCATCTGGCGCATCGACATCAAGCTTTATTTGTATGTTGGTATCTAGTTTTATTTCAGTTTTAATCTTTTGTTTTTGCTTTTTTAAAACACGTTCCGAGACATCAAATTGGTTTCTAATGAGGACTTTGTTTTCGGTTTCATAACTTTTTTTATAGTCTTCGAAGAGTTGTATTTGGTCTTCTTCATCAAAAACTTCTTCTTTAAAAGTTTCAATATTTACAACTTCATTTTCTTTAAAGAAATCAACTGTATTTGCTAAAAAATTACTCTGTGCTTGCCCACCAAAATTAGGTTGTAAAACTTCTTTGGAAAATTCCCTGCAAAGCTCAATACAATTCTTGGTGTGTTGGTTGCTGTCATCAGGGTATTTAATGTTGAGGAAGCTTTTGATCCAGTATTGTGTATCGTAAGTGTTGTTATCTACACTAAACACAATTTTGCCTTCCATATCTGAAGTGTTTAAGATTAAACAGCCTTTATCCACTTTCTTAGCCTGAATACCTTTTTGCACTAGAATATCATAGTTCCCAGATTCTAAATAGGTTTGAAAGAACTCCGTTTTATTTTCAATTTTATAGATACCAATAGCATCCGTAAAATAGTCCTCATATTGCATATTTTCAAAATGGCAAACGAGTACATCTCCTGTTTTTATTTGAGAGGAATTACTTTGCTCAAACAAATGGGTTACAATATGTTTAGAAACTGTTACAAAGTCGTCTTCATCTTTAAAAATTTGCTCGCTGTAAGTGTTGATTTCATTGAGGCCAACATCACTATGATGATGAAAACGGTAACTTTCTGCTACGTTTACAAATGGTTTTAAAAGATAGGGTAGCATAAGGTTGTAAGTAGCCTCGTCAAAATCTACTTTAGCATCTGAAAATGCATTTTTTGTATCGTTAAATTTGTTGCCAACTTTATGGATTATACAACTTTTTATTGAAGCTTTTTGTCGTTTAATCATTTGTGATAGAAATGTTTTTTGTAGAAAACAATAGTACTAAAAATTTAAAGTAGTCAAAAGAAAAAACGATACCAGTTTTAGCACAGTCGAAAACCTTTTAATCAAAAATTATAAAATATTCAAACTGCGCCCAAAACAAAGTTTTTTGAATAAAAACTATAGATTAAAACTAAAGAAAACGCCAAATAAAATCTGGCGTTTTCAGACCTAGGGACTTTAGATTTGGTTACCGTTATATTTTTACAAATTCTACACGTCTGTTTTGTGCTTTTCCGTCCGCAGTATTATTATCACCGACAGGCTGACTTTCTCCTTTTCCATCTGTAGTTAAGCGATCACCAGAGATTTTATAAACATTGACCAAAGCATTTTTAACCGCAGTAGCTCTATCCTTGGATAACTTTAGATTAGTGTCATCTGAGCCATCGGAATCTGTATGGCCAATAATATTCAATCGAATGGATTTGTCTTGCATTAAAACCTGTGATATTTGGCGAATTATACCATAAGACTGTGGTTGAATTTTATCTGAGCCCGAATCGAACAAAATGCCATTTGTAGATATTCTGCCTTCAGCCATTAACTTACGTCTTAAATCTATTCCTCCCTCAGCAACTTTTAGGTTAGAAATAAACAGGCGGTCTTTTCCATCGGTCATTCCTAGAAGATTAAATTTAATAGTACTTAAGGTTTTATTTGGAGCTATGAACTGCGGAATATCAACATATTTTTTTTGGTTGACCCACAATCTAAAACGTCTTTTATTTACAGCTATAGAGATATGGGGCTTGTTTAATACGGCTTCTCTTAAGTCTGCATTTAAGCTTGAGTTAATTACGGTTTCACTATTTATTCTATTATAAATTCGGATATCAAAAGCACCATACTGACCTAAAGGGAGTTCTGCAACAGCTCTATTGATGCCGTCTTTAAAAGCATTGTTATCGTCTAACGTTATATTTAATCGAGCTGTAGAGGAGGTTTTTTTATCTACGACAGCCAATAGATCGAACTCAATGGTGTATTCCTCTGGTAAGGCTTGAGGTAATAAGGGTATAAATTTAATTCCATAGCCGCCTTTTAATTCAAACCATTTGCCTTCTACACTGTTCACAGTTACTACCTCTCCTGTACCGTTTGTGTTCCATTTTGATGGAAAATCACCGATAAAATCCTGAGAGAAATCATCAAAATAGATAAGTTTATCTCCAGAAACAAAATCAAACTTACTGTTAATTTCTAGATGGTCCGATACATTTGGGGACTCTTCTTCTGAAGTGTCGTTGCTGCCTCCATTATCTTTACCGTGACCATCATCTGATCTATCACTTGAGTCTTCACTAGACTCTGGGTTTTTCTTGCTCTCGTTTTCCTCATGTTTGCGTTGCCCCAGCAACAATTCCTTGGTAGTTTTTATACTGTATTTTAAGGCTTTTTTTGCCTTGTTCATTTGAAGTGTGGCCTTGCTTTGTTTCAAGAGGCCAGCACCATCTAAATCGTTTAAAATATCGGGTGCACTATCACTTAGGGAAGACATTTCCTCAAGGGCTTCTTCAAGCACATCGATATCTTCATCTTCAAGTGGGGTTCCTGCGGCGGCATAGCCATCGTATTTATAGACCTTATCGTAAAGATCGAAAGATTCTCGCACAAAATTATCAACACTTGTAACACCAACTCGACTTTTTGGGCGTTTTATTTTTTTGGTTTGGGAATTTAGGTTTGGGGCTGCGAATAGAATAAGGCAAAAAGCAACTAGAATTTGCCTTGAAATTGAAGAATATTTCATTTTAAAACGTTGATTAATAGCTCTCTAAAATTAAGAATAACTATTGATACAAAAAAATGAAATGTATAATTGGTTACAAAATTAATGCAGTTTGTAAACAACAATGGTTTTATTGTCTGCTTGGGTAATAAGCTCTAGGCCTTTGTCTTTATCAAGTTTTTGTAATTCTGCAGTTGAAGTTCCAAAAACTGGAAAGTTAGGAATGGACTTTGCTTGACTGTCAAATAGATAAACCTTTTTAGTTTGTAAATTAGTTGTGGTGACATAAATTTTGTCGTTGAGATAAAAGATTTTCGGAGCAGTGTAATCTCCATAATCTAAGTCAATAGTTGTAGATTTAATATTCAATTTGTTTTCAGTCATAGTAACCAAAGTTTTGCTCGTAGTCTCCAACTGATGCTTGTCTGTTAGATTAAGATTTTTTGTATTTA
The DNA here is from genome assembly GCA_964453045.1 of uncultured Flavobacteriaceae bacterium. Taxonomy (GTDB): domain Bacteria; phylum Bacteroidota; class Bacteroidia; order Flavobacteriales; family Flavobacteriaceae; genus Winogradskyella. The sequence continues at coordinate 12,812 of CAYVNR010000010.1, read as the reverse complement.
ACCCTCCTTTGCTATCCACTTGCACTAATTGACCGAGTGTATTGGTTGTGGTAAACTTATTTTTGTATAGGAAAAGTTCGTTTTCAGAAAAACGAATTTTGTCTTTCACATTTATTCTAACATTACCTTGACGATTTAGAATTTTAAGGTTTTCGCCAGCCGCAAAAACTATATAATCTTTACTGCCTATTCTAAAATGTTTTGGTTGTGTGGAAATTTCGGCACCATTGTTTTTATAATTGAAGCCGCTAACGGATTTTCCTTTGGCATCATACATTAATAGATTTTTGCCTTGGGTAACTAATAGTCGATAGTTTTTACGTTTGTCATAGTCAAAAACCGAAAGCGGTTGCGTAATTTTATCATTGAATTTACGAGGAAAAGGGGACACGTCATTTCCGTTTCTATCCAAAACATATAATCGGCTTGGTGTTGCAAACGCAAGTTGTAATCTGCCATTTTTGTAAATGTCTATTTGCTCTACTTTACCAAGGATTTTGCCCTGCAATTGTTTTTTCCAGAGAATATTTCCGGAATTTGAGATAAGGTACAATACGTTGTTTACATCTTGGACAACAATATCGTGTGTGTTTGTAATGTGATTTTTAACGGTTTGTGGTGCAATAATTATATCTGTATCAAGTAACGTGGTGAAAGCTTCGGTAATGGTGTTGGATGCTGCCCTTTTTTTAAATTTTTGAATAATACCATTGATATGCGCGTAATCGTCTTCATATATGTACTGTACAACATTGGCGTTATAACCCTTGGTGTTTTTTTCTAGAATGTTTGATAAACTTTCAGAATTTTTAAAAATAAATAAAGAAGCTTCATCACTTAAATTTTCGCTAATACTATTAAAAGCATCTGAGTTTTGTATCGTATTACTGTTAAGTGCACTGGATATTATAGACTTTAAAGTATCGGTTGAGTTTGAAAAAATAATAAAATCTTCGTATACAGAAAGGTATTTGGCATTTTCAAATTCAATGAAAGGTTTTAATCGCGATTTAAAAAAATCTAGCTCATTGAGCTGATATATATCAATATCTCTGTAGGTTTCAATATTAGATTTCCCTTCTATAGTTTCTAAAACTAAATCCGTGTCTAATGAATGCAAAATAATAGCATTGTCTATTTGGGCGATTTCATTGGTGAAATTCAAAAACGTCTGAGTGCTATCTACTTCAGTATTATTTAATTGATGGAGGTTTTTATTGAAAATCGAAAAATCGTTATAAGTTATACTCAATAGTGATTTCGTATCGTAAGGTGCAATCGTCGAACTGTTCATAGATTGTGGAATGGTATGCTTAAAGCAATCTATTTTGTTTAATGTTGAATCACTTGTGGTGATAATACCGTTATATTGAAGGTTTCTGTTTGAAAAGTTTAAGTCAAGCACAGTATAATTGTCAGTGTTTGTCCCCACATTAGAGAACAATAATTTTGAATAGTCGGGTGAAACTGTTTTGAAGGCTACAGAAGCCATTGCATTGTCATCTGTAGTTTCAAGAAGTTTTATCAACTCGGTATTTGTGTTTTCGGTATTTAGATTTTTTATAATATCAATAGAGTTTGATGCAGCAAATACTTTACCTAATGTTTTATGATAAAATGTGGTGGAATCAATTTGTATTCTATCTACATTAAACTCAACTAAAGTTTCAGATAGATGGTTTGGAATCGAATCTACAACAAAAAGAGTAGAGTCTTTTTCTGCAAGAATAAGATAATCGGACTGGTCTTCACCCAAAAAAGAAATATAAATCGGCTTTGTTGTATTGAGATGTTTTATAATACGCGAAGCAGTTTTTATCTCCTTATTATATATACTAGAAAGAATATCATGATTTTTGGTACTATTAATAAATTCATTTACTGCGTTGAGCTTTAAAACAGAAGCGGTTTCGTTTGGAATAAACTTATAGGGTGATTTAATCTTATTGTAGTCCTTTTGACAGGCTAGGACGGTGACTAATAAAACCAGTAAAAAACCAAATCGCTTCATTTAAATGATAATAGATTACTGCAAATATAAAAAGTTATAAATCCAAACGGTATTGCTCGGGCAATAATCTAAACGATTTTCTGTGGTATTTAGTAATTCCATATTTCTTAATTGCCGCTCTATGCTCTTTTGTTGGGTAGCCTTTATTTTGTTTCCAATTATACATCGGAAATTCTTCATGGATTTTTTCCATGTATATATCTCTATAAGTTTTTGCTAAGATTGAAGCAGCGGCAATGTTTAAAAATTTACAATCTCCCTTAATGACCGTTGAATAAGGTATGGACTCATAAGGTTTAAATTTATTACCATCAACCACAATATAATTAGGAATTACTCTTAATTGTGCAATTGAAGCGTGCATAGCTTTAATAGAGGCATTAAGAATATTGATATTGTCAATTTCGGTTTCAAAGATATGCTGAACAGAAAAAGCAACAGCTTCAGTTTCTATAACAGGTTTTAAAAGCATTCTCTTTTTTTCTGAGAGCTGCTTAGAGTCATTTAATAAGGTGTTTTTAAAAGTAGAAGGTAGAATAACAGCTGCGGCTGTAACAGGTCCTGCCAAACAACCACGACCAGCTTCGTCTGTACCACATTCAAAATCAAAAGCGGAAAACTGATTTTTAAGAGCCAAAATGTTAAAATTTGAACAAAGTTAAAATTTTAACGCAACCCTTTTACAATTTATACATCTATATGTTGAGTTATGTGTTTAAACATCGAAAAATGATTTATCGGTAATGTTAGCAAAATCGCAATTGTATTAACATTTTTTTGGCAAAAACACTTGCTTATTTAATATTTAATTAAGATGTTTGCAACTAGACTAACTCAAATAATTGTTTTATGAAATTAAAGTTAACATGGTTATTAACGCTTTTTATGGCGTTCGTGATGCAATTTTCTTTTGCACAAGAAAAAACTGTCACAGGTACAGTTACAACAGCAGAGGACGGATTACCGCTTCCTGGTGCCAGTGTAATTGTAAAAGGGACCGCTAGAGGTCAACAAACAGATTTTGATGGAAAGTATTCTATCAGTGTCAATACAGGAGATGTTTTACAGATTTCCTATGTAGGTATGAAAACTACTGAGGTTACAGTAGGAGCTAGTAATACTTATGATGTAGCCTTAAAGTCAGACAATGCACTAGAAGAAGTGGTTGTTGTTGCTTATGGTACACAGAAAAAAGAGGCTGTCGTAGGTGCGATTTCTACGCTGACTTCTGAAAATATTGAAAATCAACAAGTAACTTCTCCTCTTAGAGCTTTACAAGGTACTGTAGCTGGTGTTAACTTGTTAACGTCAGGTGGTCAGCCAGGTAATAATCCAACGATTAGAATTAGAGGTTTTTCAAGTATTAATGCTGATCAAGGACCATTAATCATTTTAGATGGTGCTCCTTTTAATGGAAATTTAAATACCATAAGTCAGGATCAAATTGAATCTTTAACGGTTTTAAAAGATGCTTCTTCAACATCTTTATATGGATCTCGTGGTGCTAATGGTGTAATTGTAATTACAACTAAAAAAGGACGTTTAAATACCAAAGCTAAAGTTACTCTTAGAACACAATATGGAGTTTCTAATCCAGCTGTTGGTTTACATGATTTAGTTGGTACTGAAGATAATTTAAGACTTTCTTGGCAAGCGATTCGTAACAATAATATTGCACTTGGACAGTCGCCAGCTGATGCAGCTTCAAATGCTTCTACTTCATTAATAGGTAATTTCGGGTATAACCCATATAATGTTCCTAATCCAATAGATACCAATGGTAATTTGGTAGATGGGGCTCAATTACTTTGGGAAACAGATTGGGAGGATTTATTGATTAGAAATGATGTACCAAGAGTAAATCACAATCTTAGTATTACTGGTGGTGGTGAAAGTTCTTCGTATTTTTTCTCAGTTGATTATTTAAATGAAGATGGTCCTGTTATAGAATCTGATTTTGAGCGTATTGCTACTAGACTTAACGTACAATCTCAAGTAAACGATTGGCTACAGGTAGGTATAAATACTAGTTTCTCTAGATCACGATCTGGAAATCCAGACCAGACTTCAGGTAGTACAACCCAAGCTATTCAATGGATATATTCTGTTTCTAGTATATTCCCAGTTTATGCACGTGATGCAGATGGTAATATCGTATTAAACAGTTCTGGTAATCGATTTTTTGATGCTGGTAATGGTAACGGTGGACGTTTAGGTCAGGCATTTAATGCAACAAGAAATATTAATGGTGGTGAAAATATATTGGCTTCTCTCTTATTAGGTGATGAAACTCGTATTAGAACTAATTTTATCGGTACCGCTTTTGCAGAAGCTAAGTTCTTGAAAAACTTCACTTTTAATTCGCGTTTTAATTATGAGAATTTTGTCTTCGATTCTCATTCATTTGATGATGATATTATTGGAGCAGCATCAACCCTTGGTGGTAGAGTCTCTAAGACTAGAAACGTTACTACAACAGTAAATGCAACACAAGCATTAAATTATACTAATAGTTTTGGTAATCACAACATTTCAGTTGATGCCATAATGGAGGCTTATGAATTAACTAGTGATGCATTAAGAACTTCTGCTACAGGATTTTTACCAGGTCAAGAAGAATTAGGAAACGGAACCAATCCAGAAACTTTTGGGGGTATTAGAATTTCGCAACGTGTTAATGGTTATTTAGGAAGACTTGCTTATAATTATGACAATAGGTATTTTTTAGAAGGCTCTGTAAGACGTGATGGTTCATCCCAATTTGGTTCTGATTTTAGATGGGGTACGTTTTATTCTGTAGGAGCATCTTGGGTATTGACTAATGAGTCATTTATGGATAATGTTGATTGGTTAGACAATTTTAAAATCAGAGCATCCTATGGTGAGTTAGGTAACAATAATATAACTAGTAACCAATTTTTCCCTTACCAATTCGTATTCCAAGGATCTAATCCTAATAATATTGTTTTATCACCAGTTGAGGGTAATCCGTCAATACTTCCTCCAACAGTTTTACCCGACCCTAGATTGGAATGGGAGAAAACAGGTTCAACTAATATCGGTATAGATTTTAGTATATTTAGAGGCGCATTTAGTGGTTCTATTGATTATTATAACAAGGAAAGTATTGATTTATTATATGAAGTGCCAGCAGCACCTTCAACTGGTGTAGAAGCAGTCTTTACTAACAATGGTGCCGTACGTAATTATGGCTGGGAGTTCTCATTGAATTCTCAAATATTTAATACAGATGATTTTTCTTGGAGTGTTGGAGCTAACTTTTCTTTAGATGAAAATGAAATTACTGAATTACCACAAGACCAATTTATCAACGGTACTAAATTATGGAAAGAAGGAAATTCTCTTTTCGAATTTTATATGAGAGAATGGGCAGGTGTTGATCCTAGTAATGGTGCCGCATTATGGTATATAGATGTAACAGATGCGAACGGAGATGTTATTGGAAGAGATGTTACAAGTAATTATGACCAAGCTACATTATACGAAACAGAGAAGACGTCTTTGCCAGATATTCAAGGTGGATTTAATACTAACTTGCGTTACAAGCAATTTGATTTAAGTGTTTTATTCAATTTTAGTTTTGGAGCTTACTTGTATGACTCAGATTATTCTGGACTAATTAATGGTTTTGCATCTTTAGGCTCGGGAGCGCATCCTGATAACTTTAAAGCATGGCAACAACCTGGTGATATTACTGATTTTGCAGTATTGACTACTGGACAGAATAATGCCAATGATAGATCTACAAGATTTTTATTTAAGAATGACTATGTGCGTCTAAAGGCTTTAACTTTAGGTTATAATTTCTCTGAAAAGGCTTTAGAAGATATTGGTATATCTAGAATAAGGTTGTTTTTACAAGCAGATAATCTGTTTACTTGGCAATCGCACATGGGTATAGATCCAGAACAAAGTTTTGCAGGTACAACCAATGCAAGATCTCCTTTGCAGCGTACTATTACAACTGGTGCAATTATTGAATTTTAAAAAACAAAAACTATGAAAAATAATTTAAACTTTAGAAAACATTTAGGCTACGGTTATTTAGCTTTATTTGTTGTAATGCTTTCATTTAGCAGTTGTTCAAACGACTTTTTGGATGATCCACAAAACACAAATGGTTTAACCGAAGATGTTGTGTTCAATAGTAGACAAATTACAGAATCTTTTGTCTCAGGTATTTTAGGTAATTATAAAGGACAATATGCCAATGTTGATACCGGTGGATTGTATTCACTATATTTTGCAAGGGTTATTAAAGGTAATGATTTAATCCAAGCACAAAATTGGTACACGTTCGATTATGGTCATGAAAATAGAGAGCCAAACTTTAGACGCACAAATTTTAACTGGGAATTTAATTACCAAAATGTTAATTACGCTAATATATTAATGCAAGGTGTTAATCAAAGTACTGCTTTATCCGATGATGAGAAAAAAGAGTTTATAGCAATAGGGAAATTTTTCAGGGCTTTTCACCATTTTCAGATAGTATTGGATTTTATGCCCAATTACAATAATGACAGGTCCCTAGCTAGGATACCTTATTATACTCAACGTGTAACTTTGGAGACGGTAAGTGGAAATCCACCAGTGCCAGTAAGTGAGATTATGGATCAAATTTTATTAGATTTGAACGAAGCTATTGCTGATTTACCTGAAACCAGAATCGGTAAAAGTTATGTTAATAAGGCTGTAGCTAATGGTGTTTTAGCAAGAGTATTATCTGTAACTAAAGATGATTGGCAAGGTCTTTCGGATGCTGCTCGTGCTGCATACGGCGGTGATGCTGCTTCAGCGGTTGTTTCTTCAAACTGGGGAGCTGGTTTTAGAGATATGCAAGATCAAGAATGGATGTGGGCTTTATTTCAAAATGGTTCATCTGAAACAAATTTCTTCTTTGGTCAAGCTGCTGCCATGATGGATCACTTTGTGTTATCTTATCAAGCAACTTATGTAAATCCAAATTTTGTAGATTTATTTAGTAGTACAGATGTTAGAAACACTTTTGTAGATTTTTACGGTGTGTCTGCTAGTGTTCCTTGGAGAGAATTTGTTTCAAGTAAGTTTGCTTTCGCTTTCGATTCTGATATTGTATTAATGCGTAAATCTGAAATGGTGCTTTTAGATGCAGAGGCTCAATACCATTTAGGTAACATTCCTGCGGCTCAAAACCTATTGTTTACGCTACAGTCTGAAAGAGATCCAAATGCGGTTATGTCTGGTAATACAGGTGCAGCTCTCTTCGAAGAAATTCTACTTGAAAGACGTAAAGAACTTTATGGAGAAACTGGTGTTGAATGGTTCGATGCTAAGCGTTATAATAGAGCAATTGTTCGCGACGCAGTACACAGAATTCCATTAACGGTTCCTGTAGATAGCCCATTATTTTTCCTTAAGATACCACAGAACGAAATTGACGCAAACCCAAATTACACCACGGATATTAACATAGAGTAGGTGTAGGGTACTATTGATAAAATTATATTATCAAGGTTTTATAAATATTTAATTAAAAAATAATTAACATGAAAAAAATATTATTTAGTTTTCTTATTGCTCTGGTTTTAGTGGGCTGTGATGAGGAAGATATTGAAAGAGCTAATAGAGTCTCTTTTGAAAATGAACAAATAGAAGTTAAAGTACCAGCTGATGCTGTTGATTATCAACAAACAGTTAAAGTCTATACAAGTACGGTGTCAGGAAGTGCACGTCAGTTTCCAATTGTTGTAGATGAGGATGGAACTACTGTAGATAGTAGTATCTACTCTTTGCCTACAAGTGTAACAATTCCAGCAGATTCAAACGTTGGTGAATTTAATTTAACAATATCTGATGTTGGTATTACATTTGACGTGGAAACACTTGCATTAGAATTTGATACAGCTAGTGGTGTGTTTTCTGGTTCTACAGTTTTAAACATTTCAGAATTATGTGAAGATACAATAGTAAATCTAACATTAAACTTTGATGCTTTTGCAGAAGAGGCAGTTTGGGAATTATATGATCTATCTGTTTCACCACCAGCAATTATTGCTTCAGGTGGGTCTGGAGGTGCATACACGGATTTAGACAATTCTTCACTTACAGTTGATTTTTGTTTACCTTCTGGTGGTTATGGTATCATTGTTTATGATACTTATGGCGATGGAGGTACAGGTTATGTAGTTACAGATGCTAATGGTACGACTTTGTCTTCAGGTACTACACCTGATGCAGGCGGAGGTTATCCAGTATTAACTCAAGATACTGACACATTTAATATTAACTAATATTTATTATAACAAGTGTTAAAAGCCACCATTTATGGTGGCTTTTTTTATTTAGTATTGTAAAATCCTATAAATTATCAGTATATTGCAAATAAAATTTAATTAGTTAGAAAATGAAAAATAATTTACTCACATTGACTGTATTATTATTAGTTGGATTTTTTTCTTACGCTCAAAATAATGATACTGACAAGCTTTCTGAAAATAATAAAGAATTATTAGAATACTTAAATGAAAGAGAATCGAAGCGTAAGGCTTCTGTAGAATCTTTTTTAAGAAATAATAATAATGTACCAGAGTTTATATATGCCAATGGTGAGATTCAATCTTATTTATGGAAGATTATTGAAGGTAAACCCATATACAGATCACAAGATAATGTTGGTGCTGCAAGGGCAACAAAGACAAATCAATTAATGCCTGGTGGCTCTTCAAATCTAGACTTGGATGGTTCAGGTATTACAGTTGGTGTTTGGGAAGTAAATATACCTCAGAGTAATCATGTGGAATTCATGAATTCGGGCGGAACTACATCAAGAGTAACGATGCTAGATTTTACGAATCAAGACGGTAGCACAAACGAATCTAATCACGCAACACATGTTATAGGAACTATTGCGGCTAAAGGAGATAATTCCAATTCTCGGGGAATGGCTGTAAACTCAAGTATAAGATCTTTTAATTCAATAAGTGATGAAGCAGAAATGGCTGCTGAAGCAGGAGATCCTACTAATCCAATACTATTATCCAATCATAGCTATGGTGCTATTTTTGGAAACCTTGTCCCTGACAACTCATGGGTTTTGGGTGCTTATGTTTCCAACAGTCGTATAATTGATGTAGTGGCCAGAAATAACCCATATTATTTGTCAGTTTGGTCCGCAGGGAATGACGGTTTTGCTGTGAATCCAGACCCTCTTCATCCTGCCTTTGACAAGTTAAGTTTTTCGAGCACTTCTAAAAATAATTTAGTCATTGCAAATGCAAATCCAACTGTTATTGAACAACCAGTTTTTAGTGGAAACTATGTGATATCTAATTTGGTTATTAATAATAGTAGTAGTGAGGGACCTACTGATGATTTAAGAATTAAGCCAGATCTAGCTGCGGATGGAACAAACCTTGAATCTTCAGTTCCATTTAATGCATACGGAATACTAAGTGGTACATCAATGGCAGCGCCTAACACTACTGGGTCACTTGCACTTTTACAACAATACTATAATCAACTACACGGCAATTATATGTTAGCTGCTACATTAAAAGGTTTGGTATGTCACACAGCAATAGATGACAATGCTAACGTTGGGCCTGATCCAATTTTCGGATGGGGGTTTTTAAATGCTAAGGCTTCAGCAGATGCGATAGCCGGCGCTAATTCTGGTGAAGCAGTTGTTGATGAGCTTACTCTAGATCAAGGTGATACATATACTTTCACTTTTACTGCTCAAGCTGGCGATAAATTGAGTGCCACTATTTGTTGGACAGATATGCCAGGTGATGCTGTTTTAAATAGCTCAGGTCTAAATGATCAAACACCTAGATTAGTAAATGATTTGGATTTAAGATTAGCTAAAGACGGTGATACTTTTTTCCCATGGAGACTCGATCTTACGGGCTCTGGTTTTTCTAATTCTAAAGGAGATAACATTAGAGATAATGTAGAGAGAATAGATATTGACGTGCCTACATCTGGGATGTATACTTTAACAGTTTCCCATAAAGGAACTCTTGAAGGTGACACAGGCGGTCCTTTCGACCCACAAAGCCAAGATTTTTCATTAATCATCACTGGTAACAATCTTGTGTTAAGTGTTGATGAAAATGATTTAGCACGTAACTTATCGGTATATCCTAACCCATCTAATGGTGAATTTACAATTAGTTTTCAATCTAATTTAAACAGTAATAATAACAATGTTAAAGTTGATGTTTACGATGTGCAAGGTAGACTAGTTTATGATAACACCTTTGCCAATACATCCTCAGTTTTCAAAGAGACAATTGCTCTCGATAATGCACAACCAGGTATATATATGGTTAATATTTCCGAAGGAAACAGAACAACATCTCACAAGCTTGTTATAAAATAAGATTAAATTAATATTATAAAAAGACCAACATATTCTGTTGGTCTTTTTTATGTTAAGTAATTTGTAATTCTTCACTTAAAAACAATAATTTATAGTTTACTTTGTTGTACTTTATTATTAGTCAAATGAAGATTAAATTTTTTGCTATTATTACTTTCTGTTTGTTTTTATCAGAGCTTTCTTCTCAGGTGAATCCCAAGAATGCAAAAAAATCAGATAGTGGTAAATTATTAGGTAGAGATTCGACATCTGTTAAGCGCACCAAAGAAATCAAAAAAGAAGCTTCTATCGATATGTACCTTCAGCTTAGTATTGAAGGAGATAGTACAGTTGTTGATACCACATTATCTATTAAAAAAGACTATAAATTCAATTACCTCCAAAGAGATAATTTCGGACTAATGCCATTTGCCAACATAGGGCAGACCTATAATTCACTTAGTTTTAACATTGCTGATAGTAGAACAAACCCGAACTTTGGTTCTAGAGCAAGGCATTTCAATTACATTGAGAGTGATGATGTATTATATTATGAAGTACCAACGCCATGGACAAGGCTAACATACAAAACAGCATTCGAGCAAGGTCAGATGCTAGATGCGTTTTTTACAGTAAACCTATCTAAGCAATTTAATTTCTCAATTGCATATAAGGGCCTGAGGTCATTAGGGAACTATCAAAACGCTTTAACAAGTACAGGAAATTTTAGACTCACATCAAATTATAAAACCAAAAATGATAGATACAAAGCCAGAGCACATATCGTAATGCAAGACTTGCTCAATGAAGAAAATGGTGGATTGTTAGATGAAGATATTGAGAATTTCGTAACAGGAGACGAGGAGTTTATTGATAGATCTGTTTTTGATATGAATTTTCAGGATGCTGAAAATATTCTTGTCGGAAAACGATTTTTTCTCAATCATTCATATGATTTGATTAAGAAAAAGGACTCTTTAAACAAAAATAGTCTTGCAATTATCAATGAAATTTCTTTTGAAGATAAATACTACCAATATAGGCAAAACTCACCTTCGGTTAATTATTTTGGTGATACCTTCACCAATAACATAAATGATAAAGTTACATTAGAAGATTTTAGATCAAGCCTAAGCCTATCCTATAATAACAACATCTTAGGGAATTTAAAATTCGGAATAGATTACACAAATATCAACTACGGTTATAACAGCGTTGTTTTATTGTTTCCAGACGAAATAATTCCAAACAGAATCAAAACAAGCTTCTTGGGAGCTAATGCTTCGTATAGTAAAACCATAAACTCTATAAAGCTAAAAGGCAGTGCCGGGCTAAATCTATCCGATGAATTTGTTGGGAGTTACATTGATGCTAACCTAAGCTTTAAACTCAATGAAGACATACATTTAGATGGAGGACTTTATATAAGTTCCAGACTGCCTAACTATAATTTTCTACTATATCAAAGCGACTATATAGACTATAATTGGTATAATTTTGAAGACTTTAGAAACGTTAATACACAACAAATTAAATTCAATATCTCATCAGAGAAATTTTTCAATGCATCATTAGATATATCCAACATAGAAAACTATACCTATTTTGGTGTAAGCTCAGACACAAATAGAGATAACGTAGTAAAGCCCATGCAATATAATGACCCTATGCAATACCTAAGGTTAAAAGTGCAAAAAGAATTTCGTGTAGGGCATTTTGCATTAGACAATACAGTAATGTACCAAAATGTAATTAGCGATGAAGATGTTTTAAATGTACCAGCCATTATAACTCGCAACACACTTTACTATTCCAATGAGATTTTTAAAAAGGCGATGACATTGCAAACAGGCATAACCTTCAATTACTTCACTAAGTATAATATGAATGGTTATGATCCCTTGCTAGCAGAATTTTACACTCAAAACGAAACTGAATTAGGAGGTTTCCCAAGATTAGACTTCTTCGTTAATGCTAAAGTTAGGCAAACCCGAATATTCCTAAAAGCTGAGCATTTCAATTCATCCTTTACAGGTTACGACTATTTTTCGGCTCCTAATCATCCATATAGAGACTTTACCATCCGTTTTGGTCTAGTTTGGGATTTCTTTCTGTAAATAAATAAGGGCGTTCCGCTTTTGCTAGTAAGCAGCAAAAGCGTCGGGCTATCCGCTATATCTTTTTTGTGCTGTGCCCTTTATATATTGTTTAAGTTGAGTACAGATCATAAGAAAGTACTCTTCATACCAATTTATTACCACAAAAAAGGATGCCGCTATTATCCCTAACGCTATGCTACCATCATTTAGATTTATAAAATTAACTTCCATAGATATTTTTTTATTTGTAACCTATTAATATTTAAACTGTTGAAGCTGGTGATAAAAAATATTCAAAAATAAATTTAAAAAAGGTGCTGTGGAAAGGAAAAGGTAT
>CAYVNR010000009.1:0-105187 GCA_964453045.1 uncultured Flavobacteriaceae bacterium | reverse complement strand
AAAAAAGCCTGATTTTTCATCAGGCTTCTCAGTTTTATGGTAAAAGGTTAAAATTAGTTACCTTTCATTTTATTGGCAGCATCCTTACCAGCTTTTTCAACTTTGTCAGCGGCTTTATTGGTAGCATCATTAACAGCATTTTTGGCGTCGTTTGCCATGTCTTCTGCGCCCTCTTTAACATCGTTTGCGATGTCTTCTGCACCTTCTTTTACCTCATTAGCCATATCTTCTGCACCTTCTTTAATGTCATCGGCAGCATCTTCCACGGCATTGCCAGCTTCATTGGCAGCTTCTTCTACAGCATCACCAGCGTCTTCCAAAGCATCGCCAGCTTCATTAACTGCTCCTTCAACTTTGTCTTCTGTGTTCTCTTTTGTTTCTCTACAAGAATTTAATGATAGTCCTAAAAATGCAACTAGGGCTAAACTTAATACAACTTTTTTCATTTTAATAGTTTTAGTGTTAATTGTTGTTAGTGTACGAAAATACTAATTTTAATGAAACTTTAACAATATTTCCTTCTGTATTAGTATTGTAATTAGATTTATATACGTATATAATTAAGGATTTGGATGACGGCACCTCTATTTTTTTCAACAAAGAGCTTGTTGATTTTACCTTGTTGCTCTCTTATTTCTTTGTTCGATACTAGAGTATTTATTGCACTTTCAAATTCTGAAATATTCGTAACCGATGTCACTCCGTTTAGTTCTATAAGTTTTTTGGCCTCTGGAAACTTTTCATAGTTTTTACCAATCAATATGGGAATACCAAAAACGGCAGGCTCTAGTATATTGTGTAAACCCGTATTTCCTGCAGCTCCACCAACATACGCAATATCTGCATAACTATACACTTTACTCAAATAGCCAATAGTATCTAAAATAAATACTTTAGCTTCCGAAAGCGTTTCGTTGTTCATTTCTGAAAAGCATAGTGTTTTTATTTTGAGCTGAGACTTTAAAGACTGAATGTAGCTAGATTTAATATTATGTGGTGCAATAACAAATTTTAGATCTTGGGCTGAGTTTTCATTAATATAATTTATGTAGAGTTTATCATCTTCTGGCCAAGTGCTTCCAAGAACAATACATGTTTTATTACTCTTAAAATCTTCTATAAAATTGACTGTATTATTAATGTTTAATTGATTCGAAACACGATCAAAACGTGTGTCACCAGAGACAGAGGCATTATCATATCCTATACTTTTAAGCAATTTTTTAGAATTTCCATCTTGGGTAAAAATATGGTTGAAAGCAAATAGAGATGACCTTATAAAGCCTCCGTACCATTTAAAAAATCGCTGTTTCTCTCTAAAAATCGCTGAAACAAGTATAGCGTTTAGGCCTCGTTTTTTTATTTCCGACAGGAAGTTTGGCCATATATCGTATTTTACAAAGATGATATAATCTGGATTTACGATGTCTAAAAAGCGTTTGGCATTTGTTTTAGTATCCAGGGGAAGATAAACTACGACATCAGCAACCTTTGTGTTTTTTCTAATCTCATAACCCGATGGCGAAAAGAAGGATAAAACAATTTTATAGTCAGTATACTTGGCTTTTAGAGCCTCAAAAACGGGGAGGCCTTGCTCGTACTCTCCAAGCGAAGCGCAATGAAACCAAAAGGTTTTGTCGTTTGGTTTTATAGAATTTCTTAATTTTTGTAAAGTTTCTTTTCTTCCATCAACACCTAATTTTAATTTTGAATTAAAGAGCGATAGAAGCCCAATGACAAAACTTGCTATATAAATTCCTATGGAATAGAGTCTTTTCAATAGTAAAGATTTGTGCTAAAATACATTACTTTCAATTAATTGCATTGGCATAGCGATTACAATTTTGTATTTTCGTTCGAGACTTAGGTCTGAGTCGTATATATAAATTTTAATCTTCCGAATGAAAAAAATTCAAATGGTTGACCTTCAGGGTCAATACGCAAAAATTAAAGCTGTTGTAGATCCCTCAGTTCAAGAAGTTATGGATAGCGCAGCATTTATAAATGGTCCAAAAGTTCATCAATTTCAAAAAAATCTTGAAGATTATCTCGGTGTAAAAAATGTTATCCCGTGTGCCAATGGAACGGACGCACTTCAAATTGCCATGATGGGATTGGGTTTAAAACCTGGTGATGAGGTTATTACCGCAGATTTTACATTTGCAGCAACGGTTGAGGTCATAGCATTATTGCAGTTAACGCCAGTTTTAGTTGATGTAGATCCGGTAAGTTTCAACATCGATGTTGATGCAATCGAAAAAGCCATTACACCAAAAACTAAAGCAATAGTGCCTGTTCATCTGTTCGGATTGTCTGCAGATATGGATGCTATTATGGCATTGGCCAAAAAACATAATTTGTATGTCATTGAGGATAACGCTCAAGGTATAGGAGCCGATTATACGCATAAAGATGGTTCTAAAACAAAAACAGGTGCGATAGGTCATGTAGCTTCAACATCTTTTTTCCCATCTAAAAATTTGGGATGTTATGGTGATGGTGGAGCTATTTTTACAAATGATGACGATTTAGCGCACACTATAAGAGGCATTGTAAATCATGGTATGTATAAGCGTTATCATCATGATGTGGTTGGGGTAAACTCCAGATTGGATTCTATACAAGCCGCAGTTTTAGATGCTAAACTTCCACACTTGGATAGTTATAATGCGGCAAGACGAAATGCGGCAAGAAAATATTCTGAAGCTTTTAAAAACCATCCCAAAATTACGACTCCTAGCGGAAGAACTAGCTGTGAAGGTATTTGTGATACTTGTGATTGCCATGTGTTTCATCAATATACTTTAAAGTTAAAAGATGTAGATAGAGATGCTTTAGTGGCACATTTGCAAGAGCACAATATTCCTTGCGGTGTTTATTATCCTATTCCATTGCACCTCCAAAAAGCTTATGCTGATGAGCGTTACAATGAAGACGATTTTAAAGTTACCAATCAATTGGTAAAATCTGTAATTTCTCTACCAATGCATACAGAATTGGATGATGAGCAAATTGAATTCATCACAACTACAGTGCTTAATTTTATAAACAGCAATGCTTAATATGAAGATTTTAGTTACTGGTGGTTTAGGCTTTATCGGTTCGCATACCGTTGTAGAATTACAAAATGAAGGTTATGAGGTCGTCATCATAGACAACTTAAGTAACTCATCCGTTGAGGTCTTAGACGGTATAGCAGCCATTACAGGCAAAAAACCCTATTTTGAAAAGCTAGACCTTAAAATCAAGGGTGATGTTAAGTCATTTTTTAAAAAACATAGCGACATTGTTGGAGTTATCCATTTTGCTGCAAGCAAAGCTGTAGGTGAAAGTGTAAATAATCCTCTAATGTATTATGAGAATAACATTAACACTTTGGTGTATGTACTTCAGGAGATGAATCAGCTCAATCGGCAGAATTTTATATTTAGTTCATCATGCACAGTTTATGGTCAGGCAGATGAATTGCCGATTACCGAAAATGCACCAGTAAAACCAGCTGAATCTCCTTATGGAAATACAAAACAGATTGGTGAGGAAATCATAAAAGATACCTGTAAAGTTAATGAGAAACTTAATTGTATAGCACTACGTTATTTTAATCCCATCGGTGCACATCCATCAGCCGAAATAGGTGAATTGCCAATCGGGGTACCACAAAATTTAGTACCATTTATTACACAAACTGCTATTGGAATACGCGAGCAACTTTCTGTTTTTGGCGGGGATTATCCAACACCAGATGGCACCTGCATTAGAGACTATATCCATGTTGTAGATTTAGCAAAAGCACATGTCGTTGCTTTACAACGTTTAATATCCAAAAAGAACAATTCAAATTTTGAATTTTTTAACCTTGGAACCGGAAAAGGAAGCTCAGTTTTAGAAGCTATTAAGTCATTTGAAAGTGTTTCAGGTAAAAAGATAAACTACAAAATAGTGGAAAGAAGAGCTGGAGATGTAATTTCAGCCTATGCAGACACAAATAAGGCTAATGATGTTTTAGGTTGGAAAACTCTATTAACGCTTGATGATGCAATGAATTCTGCGTGGAAATGGGAACAAAAGATCAGGAATAAATAAACATAATATGAAACGATTTATTAGAGTTCTAGTATTGTTAATTTCATTTACAGCGACTGCTCAAAACACTTATTTGCATTGTGGAAAGTTAATTGATACTAAATCAGGAAAGATACTCACTGAGAAAACCGTTGTGGTTTCTGGAAATAAAATTATTTCGGTTGAAGATGGTTATAAAAATCCAAAAAATTCTAATGATAATATAATCGATTTAAAGTCTAAAACCGTAATGCCTGGTTTAATAGACATGCACGTACATATTGAGTCAGAAACCAATCCAAAAAAGTACCTTCAGGCTTATACGCAGAATGATGCAGATGTAGCTTTAGGTTCAGTAAAATATGCTGAAATAACTTTAATGAACGGGTTTACAACCGTAAGAGATTTAGGTGGATCTGGTGTAAATGTATCACTTAGAAATGCAATCAATGCAGGTAAGGTTGATGGGCCAAGAATTTTTACAGCAGAAAAAGCTTTAGCCACTACAGGCGGTCATGCAGACCCAACTAATGGCGCAAAGAAAAGCTTAATGGGCAATCCAGGGCCAAAGGAAGGCGTTGTTAATGGTGTAGAAGATGCTAAAAAAGCGGTAAGACAGCGTTACAAAAATGGAGCAGACTTAATAAAAATTACAGCCACAGGAGGTGTGTTGAGTGTTGCCAAAAGTGGACAGAACCCTCAGTTTACCATAGAAGAGATTAAAGCCATTTGCGATACGGCCAAGGATTATGGGTTTCATGTTGCTGCGCACGCTCATGGCGACGAAGGAATGCAACGTGCAATTTTAGGTGGAGTAAAAACCATAGAGCACGGCACCCTAATGAGTGCAGAAACTATGGAACTCATGAAGAAACACGATGTGTATTTGGTGCCGACTATTACAGCTGGAAAGTTTGTGTCTGAAAAAGCAAAAATTAAAGGTTACTATCCAGAAATTGTTGTGCCAAAAGCCTTAGATATTGGCCCTAAAATTCAGGATATGTTTGGTAGAGCTTACAAAGCAGGTGTTGGTATAGCCTTTGGCACTGATGCTGCTGTTTTTTATCATGGAGACAACGGAAAAGAGTTTGGCTATATGGTCGAAGCTGGCATGCCAGCTATGGAAACCATACAGAGTGCGACAGTTACAAATGCCATGATTTTAAAAATGGAAGATCAATTAGGACAAATTAAACCAGGTTATTTAGCAGACATTGTGGCTGTTGATAATGATCCAACGAAGGATATATCTACTATGGAAAATATCACTTTTGTGATGAAAAATGGTAAGATTTATAAAAATCAGTGATTTTTTGAATTGTAAATCTTTTAACGATTTTTTGTCTCCTTTGTGAATCTATTAAAGGTTTGATATATTGATTTTCAATATGATAATCGTAAAAAAACTTAACCCTATTTTAACACTTATTTCTTGACATTGGTTGTTCGTCTTTGTTGTTTTGTGCCTAATGATAATTGAATAAGCATGAAATTGATAAGCATAAAAAGAGAGACCAAGCAAGAAGGTCGATTTTCAAAAAAAATGGGTGTATTGTCTACAAAAGTCACCTATATTAAAAAGCAATTCTTAAATATTCCGATTAAAACACTTCATAAATATCGCGAAACGTATTATGGAGAGGTTAAAGATTGCGAAGACTGTCAACTGGCACGTTAAGCAGATTTCCCTTCTTTTTTATTAAACACACCACTGAAAAGTAGCATTATCATACCTGTGGTCACAGAAAGATCGGCTACATTGAAGATGCCAGTTTTTATACTGTCCGTAATTTTAATAAAGAAAAAGTCGGTGACCTCACCAAAAACAATGCGGTCAAAAACATTAGCAATACCTCCGCCGATAATACAGCAAAATGCTATTACACTTAGGCGATCTAATTCTTTTGTTTTTACAATATAGTATATGACATATATGAGTACAGCAGTAGGCAAAATTAAAAGAAAAATAAGCCGAAGAGTAGGATTCATGTCACTTCCCATACCAAGGAAAGCGCCTTTGTTTTCAACCCAAATTAATTGAAAGTAATCTTTTATGACATCAATTTGACCTCTAGCTCCTTGTACCATATTATTTCTTACGATAACTTTAGAAATTTGGTCAATAGCAATATTGAAAACCATAAGCAGCGTAATAAAGACATTTCTATTCAAAGCAGGTAAGTTTTAGGCGTTAGTTTCAAAAATTGCTGAAGCAATTTCTGCTTCTCTGTTTATTTTTTTAACTAAGCCTTGTAAAACTTTCCCAGGGCCGACTTCGGTAAAATGGGTTGCTCCGTCAGCAATCATTTGCTGTACAGATTGAGTCCAGCGCACTGGGGCAGTTAATTGAGAGATTAAATTAGCTTTTATTTCATTTTCGTCCGTAATAGCTGAAGCCGTTACGTTCTGGTATATTGGGCAATTAGGTGTATTAAAAGTCGTGTTTTCGATAGCAGCTGCAAGTTCTTCTCTAGCAGGTTCCATCAACGGAGAATGAAACGCTCCACCAACAGGCAATACTAAAGCACGTCTTGCACCTTCTTCTTTTAGCGTTTCGCAAGCTTTGTTTATCGCATCAATTTCTCCAGAAATCACTAATTGACCAGGGCAATTATAATTGGCAGCAACCACAATACCTTCAGTCATGGCGCAAACCTTTTCTACAATATCATCATCTAAACCTAAAACAGCAGCCATAGTACTTGGTTGTAATTCACAAGCTTTTTGCATGGCTTGTGCACGTTGCGATACTAATTTTAAACCATCCTCAAATGTTAAAGCACCGGCAGCAACTAAGGCAGAAAATTCTCCAAGTGAGTGACCAGCAACCATATCGGGTTTAAAACCTTCACCTAAAGTTTTTGCTAAAATCACCGAATGTAAAAATATAGCAGGTTGTGTTACCTTAGTTTCTTTAAGATCTTCAGCAGAGCCTTCAAACATTACGTCAGTAATGGAAAAGCCTAAAATATCATTTGCCTTTTCAAATAACTCTTGTGCTAATGGGGAGTTTTCATAGAGGTCTAAGCCCATTCCTGAGAATTGTGCACCTTGACCAGGAAATATATATGCGTTCATTTTAATTTCAATTTAGTGCTGCAAAAATAGGAATATTTATCGTCTTTCATAAGTTATGAACGAATAGGCATAATCGTGATTTTCGTCAGCATCATGTGTAATTCTACTTACTTCTTTCCATTTACTGGAATCAATCTCAGGAAAGTGCGTGTCCGCACCATCAAAAGTTGAGTGTACTCTGGTAATTTCAAGTTTATCAGCTAAGTGCATGGATTGTTTATAGATTTGTCCACCCCCAATAATAAATGGTTGTGCGTCTGTTCTTGCTGCATCAAGTGCATCTTCGAGATTATTGACTACAATAACTTCACTTGGTACTTTATAATTGGGTTGCCTCGTAATGACGATATGTGTACGATTGGGAAGTGGTTTTGGGAAGCTTTCAAAAGTTTTTCTTCCCATTATAATATGATGCCCAGAGGTTAATTTTTTAAAACGTTTTAAATCATTGCTCAAATGCCATATAAGATCATTGTCTTTACCAATGGCATTATCTTCTCCTGCTGCTACAATAATAGTTAGCTCATTGGAGTTTTTTTTTTCTTCAGTTTTTGTCTCTGTATGGGTTTCGTTGTAGGCTTGCGATTGTGCTATTTTCCTTTCTTCTTTTAGAAAGCCTTCTTTTAATTTGTCTATACGTTGTTGTTGCTGATTTACTAATTTTTCAAGTTGCTGTTTCTCCCAAGCTTTACCCATAAATTTATTGGTAATGAATACACTTATAAAGTGATAAGCAAATAAAAACAACCAAGCTAAAATGGCATACACAAACCAATTAACACCGGCAATGGTAAAATCCTTGCCAATACCTAAAACCGTGTTGGCTAAAACTAAAAAGACAGCACCAATTAAAAATACAACGAAATGAACATATAAACGCTTTTTTTGTCTAATGCGCTTTTGTGCATATTCTATGAGTTCTAACTGGTCTTTATCTATAGTCGAAACTTGTTTTTTCTTTCCGAACATAATCATAATTTAATAAGATAAAGATACCCTTTTTTCACTAAAACTGAATTGTATTTTTTTAATGTGAAAAACTTACGCTTCTCGAAAACGATATAGTTGATAATCAATGAAAAAAGCATCTATATGGTGTTGTTAATCCATTAAAATTCCAACAAAAATATTGCAAAGTTTAACAGAAAATAACTCTAAAATTATCAAATTGATAATTCTTTCATTTTTAGGAAGTTAAATAATATGTTGTCATTTTTTCTTTTATACTTTTGCGCTGTAAAACTAATTTTATTATAACTAATTTATTATGGCAATTAAAAAACAGTATTTAAAAAGTAAGCCAGTTTGTAAGGTGACATTTTCTGTTCCTGCAGAGGAGGCAAAAAGTGTAGCTGTTGTTGGAAGCTTTAACGAGTGGAATACTGAGGCTACTGAACTAAAAAAACTAAAGAACGGAACTTTTAAAGGTACCGTTGACCTAGAAAGTGATAATTCTTATGAATTTAGATATGTCGTTGACGGAACTTACGTTAACGATGAACAAGCAGATGCTTATGCTTGGAACGATTTTGCAGCAGCAGAGAACGGTGTCTTAAATTTGTAATAGTTACACAAATTAAAAAAGTAAGCGTCTCAGTTTGGGACGCTTTTTTTATTTAACCCTAAATACAATTGGTAGCGTGTAGGGAACTATAACCGGTTCGCCTCTTTGATAGCCAGGTTTTTTAAGCTTTGGAATTGTTTTGATTACACGAATGGCTTCATCTTCAAGAGCTTTATGTGGTCCACGAGCATTAATTTCTATTATATTACCTTTCTTATTTATTTTAAAAAAAACAAATATTCTTTTCACGCCAGGTTTTAAGCCTAGTTTGCTTACCATCTTAATATTGAAATTTTTCGATACATGCTTCTGAATTTTTTTGCTCATACAATCTTTCAAGGCTTTATTATTTAAAGATTTTTTACAACCCTTGTAAACTGGTACTTTCTCAATGATCGAGAAAGGAACTTCTTCTGGTGTATATCCCAATATTGGTACTATGGAATCATTGGTTTTATCTAATAAAAAACCAAAAAGATTAGTTGCTGTAAATGCGACTCCATTATTGTAAGTATCGAGAACTGGTTTAACTTCTGGGAGGCTATCTAAAATAGTTTTGATTTGCATAGATTTACCATCAACAGGATTTGAAATGCTAGAATAGTCTTTTACAACACCTCCGTTTTCGTTATAAAGAATACGTGTATGCATAGTTATGGTATCTCTTTTAGCTTTCCAAAATATTGAGTCTTTAAATTTCCTCTTGTTTAGGTGTCTTGCTAAAAACTCATGAAGTTTAATTTCATAGCATCGCTCTTTATCATCTGCATCATCACAGCCTTCAAAAATCACAAATGGTCTGTTGTAAAATTCTGGATGTTCTTGTGCCCAACTAAACTGAATGGCAATAAACATAATGATAAATAATCGAATGGATTTCATGGTTTTAATTTAAAAATAAATGGTCATTAAAAGACTAAAAGGAGTATTGACCGGCTTTCCGTTCTTAGTGCCTGGTTTCTTGAATTTTGGAAGACGCTTGGTCACTCTAATAGCCTCTATGGCAATAGCCCTATGATTGGCTTTGGCATTAACGTGCTCTACTTTCCCTTTTTTGTTAATGATAAAATCAAGTCGAAATTGTGTCGATTTTTCCTGTGGTAGTGCTACATCCGCTATTGCTAAATCAAAACTCATTTTAATGAAGTTCATTATTTTTCTCTTGGAGCACTTTTTTAACTCTTCATTGCTCAATTTTTCTTCACATCCTCTAAAAATAGGATAAGAGAAATTATCTAAATCCTCATTTTCGTTCTCAACTTCTAAAACTATTGGTAAAGAGTAAGGCACTTTTACAGGCTTCCCTCTTTGGTAGCCAGGAGTAAATTTCGGAATAAGTTTTAAAACCCGCAGCGCTTCATTTTCTAGATATTCGTCAGGGGCTTTTGCTGTACTATTGATTACAGAACCGTCTTTGTCAATATAAAATTGGAGAGATATTCTAGCCTTACCAGATGGTACTTTTGAGTCGTTAGGAAGTGTGGTTTTAAAATGGGTTTTAAACAATTCTGCGATTTTTTGAGACATGCAGTTTTTTTTGGCTGCATTATTCTTTTCTTTTTCGCAACCTTTATAAACAGGAATATGTTCAATGATTTTAAATGAAGTTGTATCTTTTTCTTTTAATATAAGATGATGCTTTTCTGAAAAAACAGTCTCTTTAGATATAGAATCTAATTGAGATTTAGTATAGGTTCTTTCTTGACAAAATGACAAGTTGATTATTAATAAGAAGCAAAGAATTAGTAGGGGTTTCATAGTTTGTTACACAGCAACAACACCTTTAATATGTGGATGCGGATTATAGTCGACTAAAGTGAAATCTTCAAACTTAAAATCGAAAATATCCTTTATCTCTGGGTTGAGAATCATTTTTGGTAAAGGCCTTATCCCTCTCGATAATTGTAATTCAAGTTGTTCCAAATGGTTATTGTAAATATGTGCATCACCAAAGGTGTGAATAAAATCGCCTGGTTGGTAACCGCAAACCTGTGCCATCATCATGGTAAACAGTGCATACGATGCAATATTAAAGGGTACACCCAAAAATATATCTGCACTGCGTTGGTAGAGTTGGCAAGATAATTTGCCATCTGCGACATAAAATTGAAAAAAGGCGTGGCATGGTGGCAAAGCGGCTTTGCCGTTGGCTACATTTTCTGAAAATGATTTTGAGGTATCTGGTAATACAGAAGGATTCCATGCAGACACTAACATTCTTCGACTGTTAGGATTGTTTTTTAGTGTTTGGATAACTTCTTTAATTTGGTCAATATCTTCGCTGGCCCAATTACGCCACTGATGCCCGTAGACTGGGCCTAAGTCACCATTTTCATCAGCCCACTCGTTCCAGATTCGTACACCATTTTCTGTTAAGTACTTTGTATTTGTATCACCTTTTAAAAACCATAACAATTCATAGATAATGGATTTAAGATGTAATTTTTTTGTGGTTACCATAGGGAAACCTTCATTTAAATCAAAACGCATCTGATAACCAAAAACACTTTTGGTACCCGTACCGGTTCTATCTCCTTTTTCGTTACCGTTTTCTAAAACGTACTTTACTAAATCGTGGTATTGTTTCATGGTATTTCCTGCAAAAGTGGGAATCTCTTTAAGTTAAACTAAAATTATATAGAGATGAAATACTGAATAAAATTCGGCATAACAGCAAACGAAAATATAAAAAAGCTACAAATCATTAAGACTTAAAGCTTTGTATAATATTAAAAAGTTATTAACGGATTAAAAGCAAAGAATGGGATTTTCTCTCTTGGGAATTAAAGGACCTCTATCCAATAATCATACCGGCAATGGTTGCAGATATCAAGGAAGCAATTGTACCGCCGATTAGAGCCTTCATCCCAAATTTGGATAATTGCTTACGTTGCCCTGGTGCAAGAGAACCAATACCACCGATTTGAATTCCGATTGAAGCAAAATTTGCAAACCCGCAAAGCATATAAGTCGCCATTATGATTGACTTTTCATAAGTAAGATGAGTGGCATTTGATACGTTCTTTAAATCTGCTAATTGAATGTAACCTACAAATTCACTGGCAGCTAATTTAATTCCTAATAGTTGTCCCATCATCATCATATCTTCTTTTGCAACTCCAATTAGCCACATTAATGGAGCAAAAATAGTTCCTAATATAGCTTCAAGAGAAAAGCTTTGATAGGGAGTGTTGGCTGCCATCCATGTATTAAGTGTTGTGACGTCACCAACCCAACCCAAAATACCATTTATCATAGCTATAAAAGCAACAAAAACAAGTAACATAGCACCAACATTTACAGCTAATTTTAAACCTTCAGTAGTTCCGTTTGCAATAGCATCTAATAAGTTAGATCCAATTTTTTCTTGCGAAACAGTAATATCTTTATTTATCTCTTCAGTTTGAGGGAATAAGATTTTTGAAATAACAATTGCGCCAGGTGCAGCCATAACTGAAGCGGCTAATAAATGCTTTGCATAAACTAAGCGTAATGCTGCATCGTCACCTCCTAAAAAGCCTATATATGCAGCTAGAACTGCTCCAGCTACAGTAGCCATGCCACCAATCATTACTAGCAGAATTTCGGACTTATTCATTTTTTCTAAATACGCCTTAATCAATAAGGGAGCTTCAGTCTGTCCCAAGAATATATTACCAGCAACACTTAAGCTTTCTGCACCAGATATCTTCAATAATTTAGATAGTAGCCAGCCAAAAGCTTTAACTACTTTCTGAATAATTCCTAGGTAGAATAAAACAGATGTTAGTGCAGAAAAGAATAATATGGTCGGTAATACTTGAAACGCAAAAATGAATCCGAATGTATCCATATCTACGACTAGGCCTTCAAATAAAAACTGACTTCCGGCCTTGGTGAAATCTAGTACTTTAATAAATACTTTTCCAATTGATTCAAAAGCAATTTTGACAAACTCTATTTTCAAAACCCCTATTGCTATTATAAGTTGAAGGGACAAACCAATACCGACGGTTTTCCAGTTAATCGCCTTACGATTACTGCTAAATAAAAAAGCAATAAAAATTAAAGTAACCATACCTAATACACCTCTCCATAAACTGTTTAAAGAAAAGCCCTGGCTTGGAATAATATCATTGTTATTTGCAGTTGTACCCACTATAACAGATGTCTCCAGTGTTTTAGGATCTTTGAATTTATATAAAATATCCTTTTCAGAAAAGACTAATGTAGAATCTGTGAGCTCTTTAATTTTGTAACGTCTTATGGTGTCATTAGGTTGACTGTAATAAAAGACCAGAAGGTTATTCTGTAACATATAGTCTCCCTCTGCATTAAGGTTGTTTTTTCCCTCAAGGGAATACTTAAACTCCCCACCAATAAATTTAATAGTGTCGTTTTCTGATATATTGAAAAGTGACCCACCATCAGTGTTTTCAATAGCATCAAATCGCCATGTTTTCTCAAGCTCTTGTGCCGTAATTGATGAATATCCAATAAAAATAGCAATAAGGACCTTGAAAAAATGATTCATGTAAGGATATGTTAGTTAGCGTTTAGAGATTTCGTCTCGTATCTTGGCCGCTTTTTCATAATCTTCATTATTTACGGCTTCTTCTAAGAGGTTATGAAGTTCTTCTAGAGATTTTTCGGTATAGCCTTCTTGCTCAATAGCTGCAGCTTCAATTTCTTCGGCAATGAGATCATCTACAAGTATGCTGTCTTGTTCTTCGTCTTCTTTTTTCGGATTGACTTTAAGGTAGATACCTGCTTTATCCAAGATGTTTTTATAAGTAAAGATTGGAGCTTGAAAACGCAAAGCCAAAGCAATGGCATCACTGGTTCTGGCATCGATAATTTCTTCAATCCTGTCGCGTTCACAAATTAAACTCGAGTAAAATACTCCGTCTACTAATTTATGGATGATAACTTGCTTGACGATAATATCAAACCGATCTGCAAAGTTTTTAAATAAATCGTGAGTTAAAGGACGAGGAGGACGAATTTCTTTTTCTAAAGCGATAGCAATAGATTGTGCTTCAAAAGCACCAATAACGATGGGTAGTTTTCTGTCACCATCAACTTCATTGAGAATCAAAGCATACGCACCATTTTGAGTCTGGCTATATGAAATGCCTTTAATATTTAAACGAACTAAGCTCATAAATTATAAAACACAAAGAACTGTTTAAATTTGGACTTTACCAACTGCAAAAAGCAGATTTGGATATTTTTCTCAATACTTTCGATAAAATGTTAACTGAGATTGAGAATTCTAAATTTAAACAGCCCTTTTCTATTACAAGGTAATAAAATTATGCGTTTTGCGCTTTAAAAGCTTTCAATTTTTCTATCAATTGCGGCACTACTTCAAAAGCATCGCCAACAACACCATAATCAGCAGCTTTGAAGAAAGGAGCTTCAGGGTCTGTATTGATGACCACTTTTACTTTTGAAGCGTTGATACCTGCCAAATGCTGAATGGCTCCAGAAATACCAATAGCGATATATAGATTGGAAGCTACAGGTTTTCCTGTTTGCCCAACATGTTCGCTATGTGGTCTCCAACCTAAGTCGGATACAGGTTTAGAGCACGCAGTTGCCGCACCTAAAACTTCTGCAAGTTCTTCTATCATTCCCCAATTTTCAGGACCTTTTAAACCTCTTCCGCCAGATACAACAGTTTCCGCATCAGCAATACTCACTTTATCCGTTGCTTTATCAATTGATTCAACACTTACGCCAGAATCTGGTAATGAAGGTGAAAAATCTTCGACGTCAGCATTACCTCCAGATTCAACCAATCCGAATGAATTATTCGATAACCCAACAATTTTTACGTCAGTTGTAATTTCTGTATTTGCAAATGCTTTATTGGTAAAAGCTGTACGTTTAACTGTAAAAGGAGACACGCTTGAAGGGGCTTCAACAACATTTGAAACATAACCTGCGTCTAAATTGACTGATAAAAGCGGGGCTAAGTACTTGCTGTCTGCACTAGAGCTTAAAACCACGACTTTTGCACCTTCTTGTTTTGAAGCTTCAGCAATAGCAGTAGCGTATTTTTTTGCATTGAATTTATCTAATGCATCATTTTTTATAGAAAGCACTTTTGATGCCCCATAATTGCCTAAGCTTTCGGCATTATCTGCATTTACAGCAACTGCGGTAACTGAGGTTCCCATTTGGTCAGCAATAGCTTTTGCGTAAGACACAACTTCAAAGGCTGCTTTTTTAAATTTTCCGTTTTCTGATTCTGTATATACTAATATTGACATCGTTTTATTTTTTTTCATTCCTGCAAAGGCAGGAATCTAAATATGTTATTAATTTAAGTTTGTGGATTCCTGCCTTTGCAGGAATAACAATCTAAATGACTTTAGCTTCATTATGAAGTAAGTTTACCAATTCATCTATATTATCGGCGTCAACTAATTTTACTGCACCTTTGGGAGCTGGTTTTTGAAAACTGACCGCTTTGGTCTCAGCATTTACATCTAAAGGTTCAACGACATTCAAGGGTTTTTTACGTGCCATCATAATCCCTCTCATGTTGGGGATACGAAGATCGCTCTCTTCGACCAATCCTTTTTGCCCGCCAATAACCAAGGGTAAAGTTGTACTTACAGTTTCTTTTCCACCATCAATTTCTCTAACAGCTTTTGCATTTGTGCCATCTACTTCTAGACCAATACAGTTAGTTACAAAGTTAGCACCTGTCATGGCAGCTAACATACCTGGAACCATACCACCATTGTAATCAATAGATTCTCTACCAGCAATGACCAAATCATAACCGCCATCTTTTACCACCTTGGCTAACTGCTTGGCTACAGCAAAACCATCTGTAGCTTCGGTATTTACTCTAATTGCAGAATCTGCACCTATAGCTAAGGCTTTTCTGAGCGTAGGTTCTGTTTCAGATCCACCAACATTTACAACATCCACACTCGCACCTTGTTTTTCTTTAAACCACATGGCGCGGGTTAAACCAAATTCATCATTGGGATTAATTACAAACTGCACCCCATTGGTATCAAACTTGGTATCGCCATCGGTAAAGTTAATCTTCGATGTTGTATCAGGAACATGGCTAATACACACTAAAATCTTCATAATTTTTCTTCTTTTATTATATAATTTTTTCGGAAAAAACCACTATAACGTTTTCGTTAAGAATAGGTTTTTATCTTTAATATTTTAGAAATTTTAAAGCGTTTTGCTTTAAAACATTGCGGTAGCGAAGATAATTATTTTATTTCGAATATTTACTATGCATGCATAACAAATTTTAAAGAAATTTGATTTATTTAGTTTTCCATTTATTCCTATTTTTGTTTTTCGTTTAAAAATAAAACAATGAGGACAATTCAATTCAGAGAAGCTATCTGTGAGGCCATGAGCGAAGAAATGCGTAAAGATGAAAGCATTTATCTTATGGGTGAAGAAGTAGCAGAATATAATGGGGCATATAAGGCATCAAAGGGAATGTTAGATGAGTTTGGTGAAAAGCGTGTTATTGATACACCAATCGCCGAGCTTGGTTTTGCTGGTATTGCTATTGGTTCTACTATGACAGGTAATCGCCCTATTGTAGAATATATGACTTTTAACTTCTCGTTAGTTGGGATTGACCAAATTATAAACAACGCAGCTAAGATTAGACAAATGTCTGGAGGGCAATTTAAGTGCCCAATTGTATTTAGAGGGCCAACAGCTTCTGCAGGTCAATTAGCAGCAACACATTCACAAGCTTTTGAAAGTTGGTTTGCCAATACTCCAGGACTTAAGGTAATTGTACCTTCAAACCCTTATGATGCAAAAGGCTTATTAAAATCGGCGATTAGAGACGATGACCCTGTAATTTTTATGGAAAGTGAGCAGATGTATGGTGATAAAGGAGAAGTGCCCGAAGGTGAGTATGTTTTGCCAATTGGTGTTGCAGATATAAAGCGCAAAGGCACTGACGTTACAATCGTATCGTTTGGAAAAATTATAAAAGAAGCCTACAAAGCAGCTGATGAGCTAGAAAAAGAAGGCATTTCTTGTGAGATTATAGATTTACGAACCGTACGCCCCATGGATAGAAACGCTATATTAGAATCTGTTAAAAAAACAAATCGATTAGTAGTTTTAGAAGAAGCATGGCCATTTGGAAATGTAGCAACGGAAATTACCTACTTAGTACAATCTGAAGCTTTTGATTATTTAGATGCTCCGGTTGTAAAAATTAATACAGCAGATACACCAGCCCCATATTCTCCAGTTTTATTAGAAGAATGGCTGCCAAACAGCAATGATGTGATAAAAGCTGTAAAAAAAGTTATGTACAAATAAATCGCAATTTTTTGCGTTATATAAACTTCATCAAGTAAAGTGTAAGTTTTGCACGATAGTTGATGAAGTTTTTTTAATATGAATAAGAAACTACTTACGTTTATATTATTTTTTGGATGTTTAACTGGCTACTCTCAAACGAAGGTTAGTGGTTACGTGTATGACGAAAATAATGAACCCATTCCCTTTGCTAACGTATTGTTTAAAGGATCTACGGAGGGTACGATTACCAATGAAGATGGTAAATTTTATCTAGAGTCTGATGAAACATGGAGTACATTGATGGTCTCTTTTTTAGGATATGAAGTTTTAGAGGTTTCGCTAACTAAAAAAGTAAATTATGATCTAAAATTTACGCTAAAAGAAGAAGCTTCTACGCTGGGAGAAGTTGTTATTGTTACGGGTAAGCAATCTAAAAAAGCTTCTGAGAACCCGGCAATTCGTATTCTTAAAAAAATATGGGAACGCAAACGGCAAAATGGATTAAAACAGTTTAAGCAATACCAATACGATCAGTACGAAAAGGTAGAGTTTGATCTTAACACCATTGATAGTGCTTTAATAAAAAGTAAGCTTTTTAAGGGTATGGAGTTTGTTTTTGAGAAGGTGGATACTTCTTCTGTAACAGGGAAAACATACTTGCCAATATTCTTAAATGAGTCTGTAAAAAAGGTATATGGAGACAATGTTATTAATGAAAAGCGTGAAGATTTGGTCGGAAATAAAAATTCGGGTTTTAGTAACAATCAAGTAATTATCGATTTTATTGATGATTTATATTCAGATTATGATATTTATGATAATTACTTAAAGTTTTTTGACAAGAGTTTTGTAAGTCCTTTAAGTCGTACAGGAATTCAAACTTATAACTATGTATTATCCGATAGTGCTTACATTGATAACAAATGGTGTTACAATATTATATACTATCCAAGGCGAAAAAATGAGCTGACCTTTAAAGGGGATTTTTGGGTGGCAGATACCACTTACGCCATCAAGGATATTAATATGCAAGCATCAAAAAGTGCCAATATAAATTGGGTTAAGGAAATCTATATAGAACAAGAGTTTGAAGTTTTAAATGACTCGGTTTTCTTAATAAAGCGTGATTATTTTCTATCTGATTTTGCATTGAATAAAAAGGAAAAATCTAGGGGTGTTTATGGTAAGCGAACCACACTTTACGATAATTATAAATTCGATCAACCAAAGGATAAAAAGTTCTATGATAAGGTCGTTTATAATTACGATGCAGATGTTTACAATAGGGAAGATGATTTCTGGAAAAAGAACAGACTCGAAGCACTTAATAAAGACGAAAAAGGGATTTACAAAATGTTAGACACTTTAAAGACCGTAAAGAAATTTAAGCGTCTTTATAACTTAGGAAGCATTTTGGCATCGGGTTATGTAGAGTTTCCTAGTATTAATTTTGATTATGGTCCAATCTTTTCAACTTTTGGCTTCAATGAAGTGGAAGGTCTACGATTGCGTACAGGCGGAAGGACTTATTTTGGCCCTAATGACTTGTGGAGATTGGAAGGGTTCTTGGCCTATGGTTTTAGGGACGATAAATTTAAATACGGAATTTCTGGTAAATGGTTGCTGGATAAACGAAGTCGATTTACAATCTTTGGCGGGCAACGGCGCGATGTAGAGCAAATAGGGGCTAGCCTAACCAGCTCAACAGATGTTTTGGGTAGAAGTTTAGCATC
Organism: uncultured Flavobacteriaceae bacterium; assembly: GCA_964453045.1. Taxonomy (GTDB): domain Bacteria; phylum Bacteroidota; class Bacteroidia; order Flavobacteriales; family Flavobacteriaceae; genus Winogradskyella. Next base: position 86,452 of record CAYVNR010000009.1, on the reverse strand, counting down.
ATCAGCAGTTGTGGGCACAGGTGCCAATGACAGGCTTACCAATATAAGCCTAACAAATTTTGGGATGTCCATTGAACCATTGCGGAATTTCGAAATTCGATTGGATGGAAGTTTTAGGCAACTCAGATCGGCATCATCAACGTTTAGTTTAGATTTCAATGACCCAGAATCTCCTACGGGAGTTTCTTCTGAGGTCGACCAATTTGAAAGTCGATTGTCTTTAGCCTACTTTCCCAAACGGGAGATGACTGGTTTTGGGGTAGAACGAAAAAACAAGAATGATGATTTTGCTAGGCTGTTTGCACAAGTAAGCCGAGGTGATCGTAATTGGTTTGATAGTGATTTTGATTATACAAAAGTGCAATTTTCATATATACAGCCATGGCAAGTAGGTGGTTTTGGGAGGTTGACCACATCTGTTGAGGTCGGAAAAACCTTCGGAGAAGTTCCGTTGGCATTATTAAGTGTTGTGCCTGGTAACCAAACGTACTTTTCAATATATAACACCTTTTCCCAACTCGATTTTTACGAATTCGTCACAGATACATACACCTCGATGCACATAGAGCATAATTTTAATGGTCGCTTGTTTTCGCGTATTCCTTTCTTAAAAAAGTATAATCTTAGGGCTATTGCAAGTATAAGAGGCGTTTGGGGTGAGCTGTCTGATGAAAACATAGCCTTGAGTACAACGGGCAACCCAGTAGAATTCCCTTTAATAGCACCAGATTCTAGAGTTTATTATGAATATAGTATAGGTGTTGCCAATATCTTTAAAATATTACGTATAGACTTTAATTTTAGGGGTAACTATCTCGATAACCCGGATGCCAGAAGGTTTGGTATTACCGGTAGTTTTGGGTTTTATTTTTAATGGAGGTGATCTTGATAAAGTATGAGAATAACCTCTATCTACATCGTAATAAATTCTGATTAGTTACTTGTGGCACATGGTAATATTGTGTCTAAAAAAGGAAAACAATTTTTATCAGTAAAAAAAACGCAAAAATGTTTGGCGTATTAAAAAATGATTTACATTTGTCGCGAAATTTAGAATTTACCAATATTTTAGATTCTAAATGTAGCTGAACATATTGAAAACTGTTTTTACGTTCGGGTTTTTGAAAATTAGGAAGGTATATTCAAAAACTGCTTATAGGATAAGTCACCGAATTTTAGAGCTCACTTCCGCCTCCTCTATTGCTGACAGTCAGCATATCTATGCTTTTAATCCCACAACTAAAAGTCAAATTCAGGTCTGATATAACGTTAACTTTACATAGACTACGTTTATATTTTATTATTTTCCACTTGAATATTTTAAAGAGCAAATGAATACAAAATACATTGATCTTATCGATCAATCCTTTGATTTTCCTCAATCAGAATTTAAACTGAAAGAGAAAACACTAACATTTCACGATGTTAACCTTATGCAATTGATTGCAGAACATGGCACTCCCCTAAAGTTTACATATCTGCCGCAAATATCAAACAATATACAGCGTGCAAAATCTTGGTTTGCAGAGGCATTCAACAAGTATAATTATAAAGGCAAGTACAACTATTGTTATTGTACCAAGAGTTCGCACTTTAAGCATGTTTTGGATGAAGCCTTAAGCAATGATATCCACATCGAAACCTCGTCGGCTTTTGATATAGATATTGTAAAGCGACTTAAAAAAGAAGGTAAAATTACCAATGACACCTTTGTTATCAGTAATGGTTTTAAACGCGAGCAATACATTGTTAATATTGCAGATGTCATCAACGGAGGCCATCATAATTGTATACCAATTATAGATAATTACGAAGAATTGGATTTATTAACCGAGGCTATTGACCCTAAGTTTAAGGTAGGTATCAGAATCGCATCGGAGGAAGAACCAAAATTTGAGTTCTATACGTCTCGATTGGGTATTGGTTATAAAAATATTCTACCATTCTATAAGAGCCAAATACAGAACAATGCGCAAGTAGAGCTTAAAATGCTGCATTTTTTTATCAATACAGGTATTCGGGACAATGCCTACTATTGGAATGAGCTCACCAAATGTCTAAAAGTTTATACAGCTTTAAAAAAAATCTGCCCAAGTTTAGATAGCTTGAATATTGGTGGTGGTTTTCCTATTAAGAACTCAATGGTATTTGATTTTGACTATGCTTATATGGTCGATGAAATTGTAAACCAGATTAAGTCGGTTTGTGATGAAGAGGAAGTTGATGTGCCAAATATCTTTACGGAGTTTGGTAGTTTTACGGTAGGTGAGAGCGGTGGAGCCATTTATAAGGTGTTATACCAAAAACAACAGAACGATCGCGAAAAATGGAATATGATTAATTCCTCTTTTATTACCACCTTGCCAGATACTTGGGCGATTAACAAACGCTTTATTATGTTGCCTATTAACCGTTGGTACGATACTTACGAACGTGTATTGCTAGGTGGGTTGACCTGCGACAGTGATGACTATTATAACAGTGAGCAACATGTCAATGCCATTTACCTGCCAAAGTACAGCAAAGAAAAACCTTTATACATTGGTTTTTTTAACACAGGTGCTTATCAAGAAACCATTGGGGGGTTTGGAGGCTTACAACACTGTTTAATCCCTTCACCTAAACATGTTTTAATTCAGCGCGACTCTGAGGGCAATATAACAACAGAAGTTTTTGCAGAGCAGCAAAATAGCGAAGATCTACTGCATATATTGGGATATGGTTCTACAAAGAAGGAGGAAGGTAAGACAAAACTTAAAAATATAAATTACAACTAAAAATTTCTGTTCATACAAGAAATAAATATGAAAACAAAAACCTATGCTGGTATTCCAGCCGAATATTCAAAATTAGATCAATCAAAAATTGTATTGATTCCTGTGCCTTACGATGGTACAAGTACTTGGCAAAAAGGTGCTGACAAAGGACCAGGTGCCTTTTTAGAAGCTTCAGAAAATATGGAGTTATACGATATCGAAACAGATTCTGAAGTTTATAAACAAGGTATTTATTTAGCTGAAGCTGTTACCGAGAATAGCTCGCCAGAAGCTATGGTAGAGACTGTTCATCAGACAACCAAAGCTTACATTAAAAAAAACAAATTCGTTACTGTTTTTGGTGGAGAACATTCTGTTTCCATTGGCACTATTAAAGCCTTTAACGAAATGTTTGAAGATTTAACGGTATTGCACATTGATGCACATGCCGACTTAAGACAACACTATGAAGGTTCAAACTGCAACCACGCATGTGCGGTATACGAGGCTAGCCAGACCACTAACTTAATCCAAGTAGGCATTCGTTCTATGGATGTCATTGAAAAAACAGTTATGGATAAGGAAAAAACCTATTTTGCCCACGAAATGGCAGTAGATGATAATTGGATGGATTCTGCCATTGACCAAATGACAGATAATGTTTTCATTACTTTTGATTTGGATGCCTTTGATCCTTCCATTATGCCAAGCACTGGTACACCAGAACCGGGTGGATTATTATGGTACGAAACATTAGACTTCTTAAAGCAAGTCTTTGAGGAGAAAAATGTTGTCGGTTTTGATATTGTTGAACTGTGCCCAAACGATACGGAAAAATCATCCGATTTTTTGGCTGCAAAACTGTATTACAAGATGTTGAGCTATAAGTTTATGGATGAAGATACTGACGATAGTTTTGAAAGCAATTTTAATGAAAGTCCAAAAAATATAAGTAAACCCTCTAAATATAATGATGATGACTACTAAAGGCCATATATCACAATTTATCGAGAAGTATTATCTGCATTTTAATGCTGCCGCTTTGGTAGATGCAGCAAAAGCCTACGAGTTACAGTTAAAATCTGGCGCAAAAATGCTGGTCTCCATGGCAGGGGCTATGAGTACGGCAGAATTAGGTAAAATTTTTGCAGAAATGATTCGTCAAGATAAAGTGCACATTATCTCATGTACAGGTGCCAATCTTGAAGAAGACATCATGAATTTAGTAGCACACAGTCATTACAAACGTGTACCAAATTATCGCGATTTAACACCTCAAGATGAATGGGATTTACTCGAAAAAGGATTAAATCGTGTAACGGATACTTGTATTCCCGAAGAAGAGGCCTTTAGACGGATACAAGAACACATTGTAAAAATTTGGAAAGATGCCGAAACCAATGGTGAACGTTACCTACCGCATGAATATATGTATAAGTTGCTACTTTCTGGTGTTTTGGAAGATTATTACGAAATTGATCTCAAAGACTCATGGATGTATGCAGCAGCAGAAAAAAATTTGCCAATCGTTTGTCCGGGTTGGGAAGATAGTACTATGGGTAATATTTTTGCAAGCTATGTACTTAAAGGAGAATTAAAGGCAAGTACCATAAAATCTGGAATTGAATACATGACCTTTTTAGCAGATTGGTATACGGATAATTCTAGGAATGGTATTGGGTTTTTTCAGATTGGTGGTGGAATTGCAGGTGATTTTCCAATCTGTGTAGTACCTATGTTATATCAAGATATGGAACGCTTAGATACACCATTTTGGTCATATTTCTGCCAAATAAGTGACAGTACAACAAGTTATGGATCGTATTCTGGCGCAGTGCCAAACGAAAAAATAACTTGGGGGAAGTTAGATATTAATACACCAAAATTTATCATAGAAAGTGACGCAACTATTGTAGCACCATTAATTTTTGCGTATCTTTTAAACATGTAATCTGCCTAACAAGATGAAAAAAAAAGAACAACACTTAAAACGCGTCATTGTTGATTTTAAAAAACTGACTCCAGAAATTCTGGCCATGCTAGTGGATAAATACCCCGATGGCTATGATGACGACCACATCATTTCCTTTAGAAATGCTAAAAATGAAATGATAGAAGCTGTAGAGGTAACAACAGAAGACACCAAGTATTTGGTTAAGGTTAGTACTAAACTGGCGGTTACTATGGAGAATTATGATGAGGACGATTATGAGGAATTTGATAATGACGATCCAGATGCGGTGCAAGATCCCGATCTAGATCCCGACGCTGATTTCGACGATTAATGCCAAAAGTTGTAGCGTTTCAGGTAGCGACTCAGATCAATCTGAAACAATGCAAGAGTATTCTTGTCGGTGAGTTAAAGTTTGGTGATAGTGATGAATTGTTTTATCGTGTCTCTGACTGCAAATTTGTGTACGTGTTTCAATATGGTATGGTCTCGTGCTTTAATATGACAGACTTGGAAACAGAAAGGTTATTTTCTCAAATAAGGCCGTTTTGTGAGGGTTTTTTGGAAAATAAGATTTCAGACGAGATCACCGTGAGCTTTCAACCAAAGGTTTTAAAGGTTGAGTTCAACAATATTGTGCTTCCAGAGTCAAATTCCGAAATGTTTCGTTTAATAATGTTAAATGCATCGCAATCTGTGGCGTTAAACCGCTATTCTGAAATTGCAGAGCAACTCTTGGCCGAAACAAATGCACATACCGTTTATTTGGAAGCCAAAGGAAGACTTAATATTTCGGGACATAAGCTAAAGCGTTTTATAGGAAAGGTGTTGAATATAAAAAATAAGATTTCTGAAAATCTATACATATTTGATTCGCCCGAAATTACTTGGGAAGATGAACAGTTAAACACACTAAATTCAGAATTGAAGAAAACCTTTGATCTCAAGGATCGTTACCATTTAATCCACGATCGATTAGATATCATTAAAGAGAATTTAGAACTTTTTAAAGCTATTATGGATCATAGGGAAAGTAGTAGGTTAGAGTGGATTATTATCATTCTAATCTTAGTCGAAGTTGTTGATTTATTTATTTTAAAACTATTTTAAACTTATTAATAAGATATTATGAAAACAAAATTAGTAATGGCAATAGCATGTTTGGTCACTTTTTTTACAGTGAGTGCTTTAGGAAATCCAAACAAAATCCAAGACAAAAAGATCGTAAAGATTGAAGGTATTTTTGATGGTTACGATAAGGAAGATGGTTATGCTTTTTTAGTCAAGGCCGATAATGAAGATGGAGAGCAAACCATGTATTTGCAGAGCATGTCTGCAGAAGCTTTAAAGACGGTTAACCTTAAATCTAAAGACATGGAAGGTAAGCGTTTTGAAGTAACATGTGAGCTCACTGAACACGAAGAAAAAGATGAATTCGGTCAGGTTGAAATCTATGAGACTTACCATATTATAAGCATAAAGAAAATGTAAAGTTAAAGGACTGCTAGGATACTGGCAGTCTTTTTTTTAGCATAACTTCCCAAACAAAAGCAGAGAACACAATAAGGTATTCTAAACCGATAATCCACAGATTTTCTGATTTATCTGAAGTTCCGATGGAGATATAGGAAAGGTAACTTAATACTACAATGAAACTCCAGACCAAAGGAAATCGGTAATTGGTAAACACACAAAGTGCCAATAAGGTTGCAATATACCAAGGATGTACCGTAGTGCTCAAAAATAGATATAGCGTAAATACCAATAGTGTAGAAGTGATTAGTTTGGGAATTGAATCATTGCGTTTAAAAAAGGAAAAACCTAAAATAATCAACAGTGAAATGATAGGTAAAATTTTAGCAATAATAGCGATCTCATTATAACCCGTAATACTGTAACCTATTGCCCTAGCTATATAATAAATGCTGGCATTAAATTCAAAATTACCAAACCAGAGTCCGACAGTTTTTGAATAGTTATTTATAAATTCCATTGAAAAAAATGGAAGAAAAAGTAGTATTACAGTTATGCCCACAATTGTATAAAATGATATTAATTTTTTCATTTCTGTGAGGTCTGGAATCCATCTTTTTAACTCATTGTTTTTATCACCAAACGAAGTCGAAGTAAACCACCAGAAAAACAAAGGCAAAAACATCAGTGGAATCAACTTTACAGAAATAGAACACGCTAAAAGAACAGCAGACCATTTCCATTTGCCAGAATGCAATAAATATAAGCTCCACACTAAGAAGAAAATCATAACACCTTCAAAATGAAGATTGCCAGTGAGTTCAATGATAATAAATGGATTTAAGATATACCAAAAAATTCTATTTGAAGGCAATTTTAAACATTCTAGAAGTTTCTTTCCAAAATATAAAGTGCCAATATCTGCTAATATGATTATGATGCGCAATACCATTGCCGAACCTAAAATACTCTTCCCTGCAAATAAGCTAGCTATAAAAAAGCACAGTTGGTTTAAAGGTGGATAATTTGTAAAGTGCATGGCGCTAAGTTCGCCCATACCATTGTATAATTCTTGAGCTTGTACCACAGGAGTTTTTCCATTGTGAATAAATGAATCTGGTGTATGTAGATAGGGATTAAATCCCTCAAAAATCATACGTCCATCCCAAATAAAGCGATAAAAATCTTGTGATAAATTAGGAATCGAAAATAGAAATAATAATCTAAAAAGTATGGCCGCTATTACCATCATTCTTAAATAGAAACCAGAGGTTTTTATAATCTGAAAGGCTAAAACAAATAATGCTGTATAAAGAAGTAAAAGTTTTAAGGCTTCAGTTCTTTCTAGTCCATAGGCAAACCATAAGTATAGAATACAACTGATTAAGATATAAACCAAGGTTGGTCTTTTGTATTTAAAACTGTTGGCTAATCCAAGCATAAACTCAAAGATAGAATTATTTAGAACTGAAGAATAGTCGGATAAAAAAAAGATTCATAACTTTAATTCATAATAATATTTAAAAATGAGCCATTCTATCTACTTTAGTTTTATAATCAATAGTGATAAAAAAAGTGTTTACAAAGCGGTTTCAGAACCAAAACACTTGGTAAATTGGTGGCCGCTAAAATGTTCAGGAACTCCACAAGTAGGGCAAGAGTATAATTTTAATTTTACGGATGACTACGACTGGTATGCCAAGGTTGAGAGTTGTAAGGAAGAGGATCATATTCATTACAAGATGACAAAATCCGATAAGGATTGGAATCCTACAACTTTTGGGTTTGAACTGAAGAAAAAAGACAATGGAGTTTGTCTTGATTTTTTTCATAAAGATTGGCCAGAATGCAATGCTCACTTTAAACATTCGTCATTTTGTTGGGCTATGTTGTTGAAAGGTCTAAAAGATTATTTGGAAAAAGGTGTCGTTATTCCGTTTAAAGATCGTAACTAAACTTTACTGCTTAAAGATTTAAAGAATACATAACCAAATCCGATAAACAACATTAAGTGAAAAGGAAACAAACCAAAATCACCTCCTTGATCTCCGACAATAAAGGCACTGTATAACCCAAAACCAAAGTAGATCATTAAAATACCTTCGATAATGACGTTTGGTGATGGTTTTTTTCTAAGATACTTGTTGTTTTTCCAGTTGTCCTTAAACTTTCTAATATTAAATTTTGGTGTGCGTACAAACTCACTCTTTTTTCCTATATGGCCTTCTATTACTGCTATGGAGTTATGTAGTGAAAAGCCCATGGCAATAGAAAAGAAAGTAAAGAACATGCCTATGTAGCCAAAAAACCTCTTAAATCCACTACCGTAGATGTTTTTGTACATAAACCAGTAGCAAACAAAGAAAATAATAGTGCTCATTACAAAGAAGCTCATTACGTAAAAATAATCTCGTAAATGGGCATATTCATTTTTTATATACAGCATTGGAATGCTTAAAATGGCCACTGTAAAAATACTTAAGAACATGGTGCTGTTTAACAAATGCAAAAGCCCGTGTATTTTAGTTTTTGCAGAAATATTTTTAGATTTTATAACGCGCCAAAGCATCTTTCTGAAATTCTCAGCTCCACCTTTGTTCCAGCGAAATTGTTGTGAGCGTGCCGCACTGATAACGATAGGTAATTCTGCGGGAGTCTCAACATCTTCCAAGTATTTAAATTCCCAATTTTTAAGTTGTGCCCTATAGCTTAAATCTAAATCTTCCGTTAGCGTATCTCCTTCCCAATTACCAGCATCTAGAATACACGTTTTACGCCAAACACCTGCCGTACCGTTGAAATTAATGAAATGTCCTTTGCAGTTTCTCCCTACTTGCTCTAAGGTAAAGTGGGCATCTAAAGCAAAAGCCTGTATTTTAGTGAGTATGGAATAGTTTCTGTTAATATGTCCCCAACGTGTCTGTACAACTCCGACTTTTTTATTTTTAAAAAATGGAATGGTACGTTTAAGCCAATTGGGTTGAGGCAAAAAATCGGCATCAAAGATGGCAATGAATTCACCTTTTGCAATAGCCAACCCTTCCTTTAGAGCTCCAGCTTTAAAACCCTTACGATCTGTTCTCGTAATGTGTTTTATATCTAAGCCAGTTGCGGCCAGTTTTTCGATATGCGCTTTCGTGGTGTGTATGGTTTCGTCTGTTGAATCATCCAATACCTGAATTTCAAGTTTTTCCCAAGGATAATCTATTTGAGCGATGTTGTCTAGCAATCGCTCCATAACATACATTTCATTGAATACAGGAAGCTGAATGGTGACATAGGGAATTTCGTCCGAATTAGACAGATCGAAAGTATCACAGATTTCCCTTTTCTTTTTTGAAGATAAATAGTTGGAAAGCAGATTTAATTGCGCCAAGGCATACATAAAAATCAAGATGATTGCTATGGTATAAATTACAATTATAAAATAATGTAGATAAATCACTTAAAGCTGTATTTAAAAATCCACCATAAGATTTTAACGCCTGCAAAGATAGCACCTTTTATCGTACCTGAAACTTTTGAAACACCTATTCTGTTTCTGTAGTTCACAGGAACTTCCTTGTAGCTCAATTTCTGCTTTAATGCTTTTAGTTGCATTTCTACGGTCCAACCATAGGTTTTGTCTTCCATGTGTAGAGCTAAAAGCTTATTGTATCTTATGGCTCTAAATGGCCCCAAGTCCGTAAATGTCGATTTAAATAATAGTTTCATCAATGTAGTTGCAAGCCAGTTGCCAAATATCTGAGGTCCTGTCATTGAGCCATCTTCGCGTAGGGCTTTGGTTCGCGCTCCCACTACAAAATCAATATCATCTTCAATTATAGGTTGAACAAGTTTCGTCAGCTCATTTGGGTAATCACTATAATCCCCATCTAGAAATACGATAATGTCTGGTCGTTTTATATAGTCAAAGCTTGCCACGTATTCCATGCCTTTTAAACAGGCATAACCATAACCTTTTCTTTCTTCAACTAAGACGGTGGCTCCTGCTCTCTGGGCATGTTCTTCGGTATTATCTGTAGAGTTGTTACTGACTACAACAATCTCCTCAACGATTTCTGGAATATCTTTTATGACTTTAGAAATGGATTCTTCCTCGTTAAAGGCAGGAATGATGACTACGATTTTGGTCATTTACTTTTTAAATCAGATAGTTTATTTTCTTTTTTGAATGATTTTAAATCCGTCCATTCTTTAATTCTCTCGCCATTGGAATATTTAACCGCAGAAATCAATTTTTCATTCTTATACATTAAGCAATAACCATTTTTTTGGTTGTTACTGAGTTGGCACTTATGATTGATTTTTTCGTTCTCATCATAAAATAACCACCAGTTTTGCTTCTTGCCATTTACGAAATGTCCTTCGGATGTTTTTTTGCCATTGGCGCTGTAAAATTGCCAATAATTTATGGCATTCCCTAAATTGTATTCGCCTTCTTTTTGTAATTGCCCATTTGTATGGTGAAATTTCCAATAGCCTTGTTCTTTTCCGTTTTTAAAATGCCCTTCTTTTAAAACTTTTCCATTGTTGTGAAAAAATCTCCAAAAATCAGTTTTTAAGCCATTGGAAAAGTGCCCTTCTTCTTTTAATTCTCCGTTGTTGTGATAAAACTTCCAGTATCCTGTACGCTGATCTGCTTTATAATATCCTTCTTTAGCAAGTAAATTATTCTCAAACAGTTTCCAATATTCTACTTTCAATCCATTTTTATAATGGCCTTCTCTTATAAGCTGCCCTTTGGTATTGTAAAATTTCCAAAAGCTCTCTTTTTTATCATTTATATAATGGCCTTCTTTTGAAAGCTGTCCGTTTTTGTGATAGAATTTCCAATAATCCGTTTTTTGATTGTTAACTAACCAACCTTCGGAATTTAAAGTACCATCTGTATTATAATTACGAATAAATTCCTTTTGAGCAGATGTGTTAGTGATAAGAAAGAAAAAAGAGATGGCATATAAAATTCGCATGACCTTTTGTTTTTGGTGTTCTTGTATAAAGATTTCAATGTTAACTAATTTGGACAAGGTTAGTTACTTGGTCGTATTTAAGTTTGGCTACTTTCGTTTTTTTCTAATTATTTTAAATTAAAAAGATTAGTCGAGTGTTATGATTCGAGTTAATTAATAGCTTTTGAATAAGTAACTTAACGTGTCAGACATAATTTAATTTTGTCCTTCTACTGTTATTTACGTAGATAATTGGTTGAAGGTTTTAAAAAAAATAAAACCGTCTTGCTTAAACTTTCGTAGGTAGAGTGTTAGTAAACAATTAAACCATGAAAATTATGACAAAAAAAATGACAAAAAGTATTATGATAAGCTGTTGCTTATTAATAATTGGAGTAGGCTTTGCTCAAAGCCCAGTGAATGGATTTATGCAAAAAGCGGGTGAAGGTGCATTATCATTAACCTATTCATATGAATCTTATGATAAGGTATTTCTTGTGCCAGAAGAAGTTGAAGGTGTGCCTGTTTTTAACGATGTTACAAAAACAAGTATTTCATTATACGGCGATATAGGTATTTCAGATAATTTAAATCTTGTGTTAAGCTTACCATATATAGAAGCAGAAGGAAATGCCACAGAAGCAACTTTGGCCAATAATGGCTTTGAAAACGAAAGAAGCGGTGTACAGGACATAAGAATTTATGTGAAGTATAGATTCCACAGTTTCAATTTAGGGAATAACACCTTAGATTTAATAGGAGCTGCAGGTCTTGAAACTCCATTAGGTGACTATCGTGCAGATGAAGGCTTGCAATCTATAATTGCTATTGGAAATGAGGCTTCAAGCTTTAATGCATTTGGAATAGCTACCTTTAAAACAAAATCTGGTGTTTTTGCAACAGGTCAAGCAGGCTATAGCTTTAAAGGGAATGGAGCACCAAATGCGCTAGTCAGCGAATTAAAAGTGGGTTATGCTGCTTCAAAGTTCTATTTAGACGCGTATGTTGCCAACCAACTTTCTGATAAAGATGGTGTGGATATTCTAGGGGAAGGTTTTACTGGATTTTTTCCTGCGACTCGAGTAAATTACACAAGAGTCGGAATTAATGGATACGTACCATTTTTTGAGGGCATAGGGCTCACGGCCGGAGCAAACACATACATTGCTGGTAGGAATATTGGTAAATCTACAGGATTCTACGGAGGATTGGTCTATTCATTTTAAACAATATTTTATCCATCTTGTTGTAATAATCTTAAATAAAATTTAAATACAAATAATCATGAAAAATTTATATATAATAAAGAATGCCATCATTTCATTTCTCCTGATAGGCTTTTTAAACTCTTGTGAAACACCATCTAATTATGAGGACGAAGATCCTTCTATAGCATTTATAGCAGTATCAAATCCAGACTTTAGTACATTGGAAGCTGCAGCGGTAACTGGTGGTGTAGCTGGTGTTCTTAGCAATTCTAATCCAAACGATCCTTCTGGAGACTACACGGTTTTTGCTCCCACAAATGATGCATTTGCAAGATTGGGATTAAATTCTGAAACTTTAGGTGTATTACAAAAATCGTTTTTAACAAATACACTATTGTACCATGTATCCAATGGTAATTTAGAAAGTAATGCGATTGTGGAAGGAGGCTCTTCTACATCTGCACTTGGTATCGATAGGCGATTCATTTCGCGTGATGGTGCAACCTATATTAATGGTTCACAGATATTGGCTACAGATATTATGGCGAGCAATGGTACTGTGCATGTTATCGATAAAGTGATGATTGCTACAGGTGTAGATATTGTGCAGTCTGCTATAGCTTTGCAGAGCGCACAAGTGTTTGTTAACCCAGAATTGTCTTATTTGGTTGAAGCAGTATTATATGCTGATTTAGCTGGTGCACTAAGCGCATCCGAAGGAAGTCCATCCTTTACGGTTTTTGCACCTTCGGATCAAGCTTTTATTGATTTGGGAGCAGCATTGGGCTTAACGTTTAATGAGCCGGCAGATATTAGGCAACTACCAGTAGAAGTTGTAACAGCTGTACTTCTAAATCATGTTGTTGCAAATGATGGTAAATTCACACCAGAACTCAGCCAAGGAGCTATTACACCTTTAGGAGGAGATGATTTAACATTAGGAGCTTTTACCAATGGAACGCTAACTGTGACAGGAGCAGGTAATGGTGGCGAAGCAGCAAACATGGTTATTCCAGATGTGCAGACTACTAATGGAATTGTTCATGTGATCGACAGAGTTTTATTACCTAATTTATAATTGAGTTAGATTTAGTTAATTGGATTAAAAGTCACAAAATTATTTGTGGCTTTTTTTCTGCTTCATACTTTCAAATTCTTCTGTTAAACCAGATAAATACTATTAATTATTTTATTCTGAAAGCAATTTATAAGGCTATAGATTTATTTATCATTTACCAATACCATTAAGTCTACATCGTTACCCAATAAAACATCAGTCGGATTAATGCGTCCTTTCATACTATCATTTTCTAATTTTAACACACCTCTTGGGCAAACAGCAGAACAAATGCCACAACCAACGCAGCTAGAACGTATAATATTTTCACCTTTTTGAGCATAAGCTCTTACATCAATGCCCATTTCACAATATGTAGAACAGTTTCCACAAGAAATGCACTGTCCGCCATTGGTGGTAATTCTAAACCTAGACTTAAATCGTTGTACCAAGCCTAAATACGCAGCTAAAGGGCAACCAAATCTACACCACACACGATTGCCAAAAATTGGATAGAATCCTGTACCAATAACACCAGCGAACCAAGCCCCGATTAAAAAGCTGTAAGTGTCTTTGATCCATTGCGAATTTATTCCTAAGAATGACTGAGCACCTGTAAAGTAGCAGTATAACGTTACAACGGTCATTACAATAGAAATCAACAGAACCGAATGTATTACCCAGCGTTCCAGTTTCCATGCTTTTAGGCTTTTGTCAGAATGTTGGCGATAGGGGTCGCCCAAGGTTTCGGCAAGCCCGCCACAACCACAGACCCAGCTACAATACCAACGCTTTCCAAAAAAGTAAACCATTACGGGCACAATTACAAGCGTTAAAACAGTACCCCAAACCAATATAAACAGACCTATCGCCCCACTTTCAGTAAGGTTTTTGATATTCCACTCAAAAAAGAAATCATAATCTAAAGGAAAAGCATTTTTAAAATCATAACCTGGCATATTAAGACTGGCCATTATTTCTGGAATTAAAAATGCAAATACAATCTGAAAAAATAGTACAGAAGTGGTTCGTATAATTTGGTACTTATTGTGGCGGTATTTTATATACATGCGCACCGCCATAACCATCATGATTACACAATACAAAAACCCGTAAACAAACCACTGGCTAGCATCGCCACCATTGAGCGAATTACTAATGGGATCGAGAATAAATGTCCAATTTACCACATAATCTGGCATAAAATAAAGCAGTAAATAAAACGCAACGAGATATACCAGAACCAACCATGCGATCCAGCCACGATTTGTAGCCGACTTGTGATAGATGCCATCATTCTTTATTCCTGGAGCTCCAAGCAAAATAAGATTAGGTAAAATGTACAGCAATGCCCCAATAATGCCCAGTCCAAAAGTAAGCCACCACATAAGCACAGCGTTTTCCTTTACAAAGCCAGAACCTGCTTTTTTTGCCAAGTTGTAACTGATGGTATGGGGTTTGCCATGAATTTTGTATTGGTACTGTTCACCTTTTTTATCCCAATTCTTTTCGGCATCATACTTGGCAATTTGCTTATCGTAATAGGTGTTGGAAGCTTCAAAAGCCTTTCGTGCAGCAGATGAAAATTTGAAGATGTTAATTTGGTCTTCGGTAACCAAAGCCTTTTTGAGTTCGTCCGAGATAACCTCACTTTTAAATCCTTGGTCTGCAATATAGGTTTCAACTTCGGCATTGGTCATGCTAAAATCACCAAAGAATAAACTGCCAGTGAAAATGGTTAGTCCAAGAAGAAAAATGGCTAGGCCTATATATTTGATTAGTTTCATTATTTATAGTTCTTGATTACGCAAAAATCTTGCGCCAGTGTTTTTTACTCAGTTTAATATTGCTACCGCTTTCTTTATTGAATTTTTCAATAATGTCTTTTTCATGAAGCTTGTAAAATTCAGGATCAAAATTTGCGGCTTGTAAATGTGTCATTACTTTATCGACAGACCATTTTTCGGTCAAAACATTGTCAAAAAATTCATGGCGCATTCTAATGCCAAACGTGTTTATACCTAAGAATTCGTTGGTGTCTTTATGGAATGCGACTGTAATACATTTGGTGTCATCCCTATGTTTCCAATGGAAATGCTGCTCGTATTCTGGCTTGCCTTTAGAGCCAAATACCCATCCATAAGTTTGATATTCTATATCTAAAAACTTAGCTGAATTAAACCAATGCCCTGGTTTATATTGAATACGGTTTCCACATAAGGTTTGCGCCAAGGTTTCACCCATCATACGACCTGTGTACCAAACCGCTTCGATAGGTCTGCGATTTCCTATAGCTTCGTGTTGCTCAGCACAATCACCAATAGCGTAAACGTCTTGTATATTGGTTTCTAGATAACGATTAACTTTTACGCCACGACCGGTTTCTATATCAGAACCTTTTATAAAATCTATATTTGGTGATACACCAGCAGTGAGCCCAACTACATTGCAAGGAATTTCCTCGCCGGTTTCTTCTATTATTACGGACTTTACTTTTCCGTTCTCCTCAGGTTTTATTTCCTTTAGATTTGTTGACAATCGTAAATCGATATGATGGCTCATAATATGCCTATTTATCATCGCACTTTCACCTTTGGGCAAAACACCGTTCCAAAAGCTAGACTCCCTAACAAGAAAGGTTACAGGAATGTTTCTGCTGTTTAGCATTTCGGCCAATTCAATGCCTATTAATCCTCCGCCAACAATCACGGCACGTTTACAAATCTCTTTATTGGGTGCATATTTTTCAAGATTTTCTAAGTCTTGTTTATGGTACATGCCCATTACGCCATCTAAATCTTGCCCTGGCCAACCAAATTTATTGGGTTTGCTTCCCGTGGCAATAACAAGTTTATCATATTTTAATGTATCGCCATCCGCAAAATGAAGTGTCTTCAATTTGGTTTCTACCGCTTCTACATAACCTTTTTTAAGGTTAATTCTATTTTTTTTCCAAAACCAATTCTCGTAAGGTTGTGTGTGCTCAAATTTCATATGTCCCATATACACATACATGAGTGCGGTACGAGAGAAGAAATAATCCGTTTCGGCTGAAACAATGGTGATTTTTTTGTCTGACAATTTTCTAATATGTCTGGCTAAAGTAACACCAGAAATACCATTGCCAATAATAACGATATGCTCCATAATCCTTGCCCGAGAAGTCGGGTAACTTTTGATTGTTAGTTAAGTTGTCTGTCGAACTTAAAGGTAAGAACTTAATCCTGACTTTCAATTTAGATAGATTTTAAATTAAAAAGGATTTGTAAGGTTTTATAATTAATTAAGACGGTGAAAATCTTTTTTGCACAATGTAAGTTATCTAACATTTTATACGACATAAGTGCCATTACTTTGTGAAATAAAATTTAGAGACCATGAAAAAACACCTTTTATATGTTGCATTATTATTTATGGGTATAACTAGTGCTCAAGATTTAGAAACCTTCTTTTCTAAGACCGACATCTTTTTAGAAACTCATGTTAAAAATGGAAAAGTGGATTATGAAGCCATACATAAAGATCAATCAACTTTAGACGAAATTTTAAGTATCGCTAAAGACATTTCAATTGAAACTTCTGATACTAATAACTACCAGGCATTTTGGATCAACGCCTATAATATTGCTACTATAAAAGGCATTATAGATTACTACCCGACAAAATCACCATTAGATAACAAGGGTTTTTTTGATAAGACCAAATATAGTTTAGGTGGAAAGCACATTACATTGAATGACATAGAAAACAAATTGCTTAGAGCAAAGTTTAAGGATGCACGTTTTCATTTTGTATTGGTTTGTGGAGCTGTTGGTTGCCCACCACTAATTAATAAAGCTTACTTGCCAAATATGTTGAATTCTCAATTGGATACTCAAACTAAAAAGGCATTGAATGGTAATTTTTTAAAAGTAAATACAAAAAAGAAAACAGTAGAAGTCTCTGAAATTATGAAATGGTATAAAGAAGATTTTACCATAGATGGAATGACCGAAATCGATTTTATAAATAAGTACAGAACAGAGCAAGTTCCTGATAACTACAAGCTGGGTTATTTCACTTACAACTGGAGTTTAAATAAGCAATGATTTTGTCATTCCTATGGAAATGAAATTCTCATAAATAACATACCAAAACTAAAACCTAACAGATTTTACACCGAGCGCAGGCAAAGTGTGGGAACATAAAAATAGCAATGATGAAAAAAATAAGTATACTAGTATTTGTGTTAACAATCTCTTTTACAGGGTTTTCTCAAGAAGACGAAGACTCTCAAAAAAGTGTAATTCAAGAATACACACCTTCGATTTTACTAAAAAAGGGACAATGGGATATAAAATGGTTTAACAACCTTTATACTGAAACTCGTGACCTATTTGGTCCAGGTGGAGAGGAACAAGACATTCCCAGAAATACCTTTTTTACATCAACAGTTGATATTTTTACTGGTATTTCGGATAATAATCGAATTAATGTAGGGCTACTCTTAGAATTCCGTTCTAACGCCATTGGAGGTCGAGATGCTTTAGATGTGTTTTCGTTTGATGGTGAGCGTGGTTCTGCGCGTTCGGGCTTTACATCATTTGCACCAGCCATCAAGTTTAATCCCTTAAAAAATGTGAGTAATTTTACCATTCAGACAGCATTTCACATTCCTCTAATTGATAATGAGACAGAGGATGGAGTTTTCTTAGACCAAAGTGGCTTTATTTTTCAAAACCGATTCTTTTACGATTACAGTTTTGCTGGTGGAGATTGGCAATTGTTTACAGAGCTTAATACAGAATATAATTTCGGTGACCAAGATAGCTTTGCTTATAATAGTCTACGTTTAATACCAGGCGTGTTTTTGAGTTATTTTCCAAGTTCTAAATTTACTGTACTTGGTTTGGTACAACATATACAACTGGTTTCATTTGGAGGAAATGATGATGGGGCTAATGATTTTAGCCAAGATGCAACTATTCTTGGTGGTGGTGCAAAATACCAATTAACTGACGAACTGAATATAGAGTTCTTGTATTCAAATTTTGTTAGAGGTAACGATACAGGTTTAGGGCAAACATTTAATATAGGTTTAAGAGCTTTATTCTAGGATTTATATAAATTAGGCTCTTAATAAAACTCCCATGAGAATTTTTAAGTGCCTATTTTTTTGTGTTTTACTCATTGCGTTATCTGCTTGTAACGGACAAGAGGAAAAGATTAATGGTGTCAGTTTTGTCGCTGCGGCAATTGAAGCAAACCAATCTCATGTTGAACCAGTCGTAAATGTCAATGCTAATTTTGCTGCAATAATGCCCTTTGGGTTTATAAAAAACTTAGAACACCCAGATATTGTTCATAATACAGATAGGCAATGGTTTGGTGAAACTAGAGCAGGTGCCAAACAGTATATAGAAGAGCTGCGAAAGCAAAACATTAAAATAATGATAAAACCCCAGATTTGGGTTTGGAGAGGTGAGTTTACAGGTAATATAATGATGACTTCTGAAGACGATTGGAAAGCGCTCGAAGATTCATATACAGACTTTATTATTGAATACGTAGAACTAGCAGAAGAGACAAAAGCAGAGCTATTTTGTATAGGAACGGAACTAGAACTATTTGTAAAATACAGACCAGAGTATTGGACTAAATTAATTGCTAAAATAAAAAGTTTGTACAAAGGTAAGCTCACCTATGCCGCTAATTGGGATGAGTTTAGACGTACACCATTTTGGGATGAGCTAGATTATATAGGTGTAGATGCCTATTTTCCTGTAAGTGATGAGAAAACACCAACTTTCGAAACCTGTTTGATAGGGTGGAAAACCCATAAACCAGTTATTGAAGAAATGACTAGAGAGTATAAGAAGCCCATTCTATTTACTGAGTATGGTTACAGAAGTGTTGATTATGCCGGTAGAGAGCCATGGGTATCTGACCATACAATGACCGATGTTAATCTAGAGGCACAAGTCAACACAACAAAAGCACTCTATGAAACCTTTTGGAAAGAGGATTGGTTCGCAGGAGGTTTCATCTGGAAATGGTTTATAGAATACGATAAAGTTGGAGGCAAAGACGACCCAATGTTTACACCTCAGAATAAGCCTGTAGAGGAAATCATCCGAACCTATTATAAACCAGAATAATAAAATTTAAAAATTAGTAAGGTTATGCGAGGTTAGCGACAAAGTGTAGTAATAGCCATCACATGAAACACCTTTCAGTCTTATTATTTCTATTGGTATCTTTTGCTAATGCCCAAGAGTATAAAGTTGCGGATTTAAAAATTCAAGGAAACAAAAAACTAAAAACATCATTTGTAAAGAAAATTGCTTTTATAAAGTCAGGTGTCGTATTGGACTCTTCTCTTATTGAGGAAGATATTAGATTACTTAAGCGTTTGCCTTCTATTGCTCATGCGTCTTATCAAGTGTTTCCTGCTCTAGAACCTAATGAGTTTAATGTGTTTTATAACATAGAAGAGAATTTTACAATCATTCCGTCTGCCAATGTTTACACCACTAATGATGACGAGTTTGCTTATCGACTAGGGTTATATGAGTTTAATCTATTTGGGCAAAACATGACTTTTGGGGGTTTTTACCAAAAAGATATTTACGATTCCTATGCGATAAATTTCAGAGCTCCCTTTTTATTTTCAAGAAAATTAGGATTGGCTGTCAATTTTCAAAATTTAACGACACAAGAACCTGTGTTCTTTGATAATACAACAGCAGACTATCGTTATAATAATGAGTCCTTTGAGGTATTAGGTCTGTATCAATTCAATTTTACAAACCGTTTAGAATTTGGGGTTAATTTCTTTACTGAAGACTATGAGTATAAGTCTGGTGCTACGAATCCAAATGTGCCACAAGCTCTAGTGGTAGATAAAATGTTGTATAAGCTGATTTATGAATACAATAATCTTAATTACGATTATCAATACGTAGAAGGCTTCAGAAGTATTCTTAATTTTCAATATGTGCATTCTACAGATGACGATATGTTACCAGATTTTTTAATTGGCTGGAATGACTTTCAATACTTTAAGCGATTTGGAAAACGAGGAAATTGGGCAAATCGATTACGACTTGGACTAGCAACAAACGATGAAACACCTTTTGCACCGTTTGCCGTGGATAATAACTTAAACATTAGAGGTGTTGGAAATCTTATAGATCGTGGCACAGCGGCAATAGTTTTAAATACAGAATATAGATATACATTATATGAAAAAGGGTGGTTTTCACTTCAGGGGAATGCTTTTGTAGATGCCGGAAGTTGGAGAAATCCAGGTGGTGATTTGGGTGATTTTGCGGATTCGCAAAACCTTAGAGTTTATCCAGGTTTAGGCTTACGATTTATTCACAAGAAAATATTCAATGCCATTTTTAGAATCGATTATGGTGTAGGTGTAACACCAGATTCTACTCAAGGTTTAGTGTTCGGTATAGGGCAGTATTTTTAGTGAGACTCAAAACAAACAAGAACTATACTCGTTAGTTGTTTTTATTGTCAAATTAGTGCTGAACTTGTTTCGGTATCTCAGTATCTTATCCTTAATTTTGTGAAAATTAAAATTTATGCGAACACTAGCAATAGGTGATATTCATGGTGGCTTAAAGGCTTTGGTTCAAATTTTGGATAGAGCTCAGGTTACCGAAAATGACACACTTATTTTTTGGGAGACTATGTAGATGGCTGGAGTGAATCTGCTCAGGTTATCACATACTTAATCGAGCTTTCTAAAACCAATGAATGTATTTTTATAAAAGGTAATCATGATGTTTGGTGTGAAGATTGGTTGGCTTCTAACGTTATAAATGAAGTGTGGTTTCAACACGGAGGAAAAGAAACTATAGAAAGCTATACGGGTTTCTCTAAAGAAAATAAAAGAGCGCATCTTGATTTTTTTGAAGCTATGCCTTTATATCATATCGATAGTAAAAATAGACTATTTCTTCACGCCGGGTTTACGTCGATGCATGGAGTAGAGCGGGAGAATCATAAAGAGACTTTTTATTTTGACCGTACTTTGTGGGAAATGGCGCGTACTATGGACAAGCGTATACAAAAGAATTCAGAATTGTACCCAAATCGACTTAAGCACTATTCTGAAATTTATATAGGTCATACGCCAACATTACATTATCACACATACGAACCGATGAATGCCATTAATGTTTGGAATGTTGATACTGGCGCTGCTTTTACAGGAAAATTATCTGCGGTAGATATAGAAACAAAAGAAATTTTTCAAAGTGATTTTTTGAAAGATTTATACCCAAATGAAAAAGGCAGGAACAAATAATCGATCAAGAAATATGCTTCTTATAGTAAGCCAACATCTCATCTGCTGAGGCTCCAAACCAACGCTTTATATAAATAGTCCAAAAATGATATTGTAATTTCCAGATACCTACTTTTTTGTATAACCGAGCTGAGGTTCTTATTTTTTTGTTGATGACAACAAATTGCTTGCGTTTATATAATTCGTTGATTAAGATATTGTCTTCGTAAATGATATAGTCTTCATTATAGCCGCCAATGTCATTAAATAGCTCACGTGTTATAAACTGACTTTGATCACCACCTCTGCATGCGCGCCAAGAAAACTGAGTTAACCAACTTGCTAAGCGTAGCCACCAATGATTATTGTCAAACTGCATTCTAAAGCAGCCCGCATTATTGCCTTTGTCAACTTCGTCAATAATGAATTTATCATATCGATTAGGGGGAAATGAATCTGCGTGAAGAAAATAGAAAATAGTACCTTTTGCTTCTTTTGCACCAAGATTCATTTGTTTAGCCCTTCCTTTTTCCGAGTCTAAAAGGTTAATACTTAAATCTAAGTCCTCAATTACTTTTTTTGTTCCATCTGTGCTTCCGCCATCTACTACTATAATTTCAGAGATTGAATCTAAAGACGCATTATCAATTAAGTGAAACAGTAAATCTTTTATTGTTGCTGATTCATTTAAAACAGGAATTATTATTGAGATTCTATTCATAAATTTTGTCATGCTGAATTTGTTTCAACACCTAAGAATAATGAGATTTTAATCATTCAGATCCCAACTGTAATCTTTAAAACTTTTTTTAGCATTGTTAGAAATTGTGACCTCTGAATACTGATTTAAAAAGTCAATCAGACTTCCATTCTGTTTAAAGTCTTTAGTAAACCATTTAAAAATCTTTGAAAGTTTTATTCTGTCCTTTGAGAGTTCATTTTTAGAAGTGTCAGAGAGAAATTCTTGCGTGGCGTTAGTAAGTTGTTCTTCTAAATGGTTTGCTGTAAATGCTTTATTTTGAAGTTTAGGACAAGATTCTGAAGCACAAACTATAGCAAAATGAATGCGTGGTTCATCCATATTTCTTAAAATCTTATGTTCAATATCGTTAAGATTTTGCCATTTGTTTCCAAATTTCCAAAGGCGTTGGTCCCAAGGATCTTTGATGTCTTTTATACTTTCTAAAGGATAATTACGAATGATTAAATCTATGGTTAGGGCATTATAAGCATTAATCCAATAAGCAAGTTTTTCTTCTTTTGAAAACTCATTAAGTTCTGGGTAAAGCAAAGTTAGAGCTTTAATATAGCCTAATAAATCTTTGTAAGAATTTTTAAATCCTTTATAGTTCACCTTACCATCATTTGATACATGTTTTTGCAAAAGGTCATCAAACAAGTCGTGTAAATACCCTTCGCGCTTAGATGTGTTTTGATAAAAAGTGAGTTTTTTACTTACCGAATCGTTCTGTTTTTCAGCGTTTAGATTTTTAAGGATTTCTTTAGCATCTTCATGGCTTTCAACTTCAACTATTGTATTTCCATTATTATCTACAACTTCAACCATTTCAGTAGTTTCATTAGTATCATTTTTTGGTTTTGACACTTCTACAACAGCAACATCTTTCGTTGATTTTGATTGCGTTTCAATAGTTTTTTTTGTCCCACAACAAGAAGTTATAAATAATACTAGTGCTAAAATTGAAAGATATTTCATGTTTGATATTTCTATTCATCAGATTCCTGCTTTCGCGAAAATGCAGGATATAATTCTTGACTTACGAAATCCTTGGGAAATGTTTCATCACCATCAAAGCCTAATTCAATATCTCTGCCATCGTAAGGCACAAAATCGGTTTTAAATAGATAATCCCAAAGACTTAAGGTTAGTCCAAAATTAACACCATACCTTACATGTTCTGGTAAACCTTTGGCATGGTGCCAAATGTGCATTTTGGGATTGTTAAAGATGTATTTTAAAATCCCATAGTCCCAACCTAAATTGGCATGGTTTAAATGCCCAATGGCAATACTAAAGAAATAAACAATAGCTACATCTTGCGCATCAAATCCACCTATGAGCGCAATGGGAATATAAAGTAACGATTTGTAGATGACAGGTTCCATCCAATGATAGCGCAGATGGGCAGCAAAGCCCATTTCTTTTACTGAGTGATGAACCTTATGGAAGTTCCATAAAAAAGGAACACGATGTAAAAGCCGATGTGTATTCCACTGTACAAAATCTGAAACCAGAAAAAATATGAGTAAGCCCAACCATCTTGGCATGTTGTCAATATCAAAAAGTTGAATACTGGAAATAGATAAGCCAACAACACTTAAAGCATCTTTAAATAGTTCTGATACTGTGTTAGATAGTGCAATTAAAACTATAAGATTTAACAAAAAGAAATTGAAAAACATATAAAAGGTGTCGAGCCAAAAATCTTTTCTAAATAAAGCTTGTTGCTTTCGCCAAGGAAAAGCAATCTCTAAAATCCATACTATAAATGAAATAGCGATAAGCCCATAAAAAAAATTATCCCAATGATTGAGGTCAATCAGTTCATATTTGAGATAATTCCAGTAATCGGAATAGGATTTTTTTATGATGTCTAAGTACTTCTGCATATCATAACTAGATCTTTTCAGGTTTTCAATACCAGAAAGGTCTTGTGCAATCAACAACAACCTCCACCGTCATAATGATAAGTAGATTCACTAATAAATATATCATTTCTGTCTAAGTTAGCCAAAACACCTGCTGTTTTATCGCAAATAGCTAAGGGCTGATTTTTTAATAAAACATGCCCGGCTTTATCATCAAAATAATCTTCATCTCCAAAGTAAATTGCTGCTTTTCCTGTAAAAACACAAGGGCCATCTTCTGGCATTGGGTCTTTAATAGCAGCTACCTCTATGGATTCTATATAAATTAATTCTTCTGTTGGATACGTTTTAGGATCTAGAATTCTATAAGGTTTACGTGCTCTAATTTCAATCGTTCCAAAACCTGCATCAGTCAATGCTTTAACATACTCTGCAATTGGTAAACTGCCGCTAAGGCACAGGGCTCTTAAGCGTTCGTCGTTTCGCAATTCGTCATTCATAGGTTGTTCGCAAGTAGGATCGCTCATCACCAAACGGCCATGTGGCTTTAATACGCGGTACATTTCAGCAATGGCTTTCTTTAAATCATCAGCTTTAAATATATTGAACAAGCAGTTTTGTGCTGCTACATCTATACTGTTATCTTCAACAGGTAGGTTCATGGCATCTCCGTTTTTAAGTTCTATAAACTCGGATTTAAACCAAGGGTTAAGGACTTCTGCTTCTTTAAAATTTTTACGAGAAGCTTCTAACATCTCATCAACAACATCAACCCCAATTACACCACCTTTTTGTCTATTAAAATAAGCGAATTGCAAGAGTTCCATACCTCCGCCAACACCAACATAAAGCATTTTGGGATTGTTGGTTAAATCGCGCGCATGAACCGTAGAACCACAACCATAGTTCATTTCTTGCATAATTTTAGGAATCTTTAATCCGGGCAATTCCCAAATAGGATTTGTGGTACAACATAAGCCAACATCTGGTGTGAGTGCCGCTTCTTTATATACGTTATGTGTGGTTTCTAAGTAACTCATTCTTTTAAGTATTCAGTTGCATTCACAGTTACAGCAACGGTAAAGCCGAAAACTGTAATTGTGCCTGTAAACTATTTATAAGGTTTTTATCAATTCTTTAAACAATGTTATCATGTCTGGTTCTGCTTTGGTTGCCATAGCGATTATCTCAGCAATATCAACGGGTTTGAGATTGTCTGGATCGCATTCGTCCGTTAAAACAGATACCGCTGCAGCTTTTAACCCCAAATGATTCGCTACAATAATCTCGGGAACTGTACTCATACCAACAGCATCTGCACCTATGATTTTTAACATTCTATACTCCGCTCTGGTTTCTAGCTGAGGACCAACGACAGAAGCATATACGCCTTTATGTAATGTTATATTATTAGCAATAGCTATATTTTTGAATTTTGAATTTATTGCATCATCATAAGGCGCGCTCATATCTGCGAAGCGTTCTCCTAGTTCCGAAACACCTTTAAAAGCTAAAGGAGAACTACCTTGTAGGTTGATATGGTCATCAATTAGCATTAATTCTCCTTTTTTAAAGTTTAAATTAATGGCGCCTGCAGCATTAGAAACCAATAAGGTTTTTATACCTAGTTTTTCCATAATTCTCACAGGAAATGTGACATCCTTAAGTGTGTAACCTTCGTACACATGAAAACGGCCTTGCATTACAACGACCTTTTTTCCCTCTAAATTTCCATAAATAAGTTTGCCCTTATGAAACTCAACGGTAGCAGTCGGAAAATTTGGGATGTGGTTATAGCTTGCCTCGGCAATAATATCAATTTCGTTGATAAGTTGACCAAGCCCAGTTCCTAAAATAATACCAACTTCGGGATTGTCAAAACCTTTGCCTTGAAGATATTCTGTACTTTCAGTAATAAATTTAATCATTAAGTTGCTGTATTTTTTCTTGTAGTTTTTTGTTCGATTTATAAAAGTCTGAAGCAATTAAATCTTCATACGTGTCAATATCATTTAGTGTATTAAGAATACCAACTTTAGTTTGTTGTTTTTCTAATTCTTTAAGTGTTATTTCCAGCAGATTGGATTGACTCCAAGGTTTGTTTACAAAAACAGATTCTCTAAGTTGAGATAAGCCAATGAGGTAATAACCACCATCTTCTGCTGGACCAAAAACAATGGTGTTGTTTTTTAAAGCGTCAATACCTTTTTCGATATGAGATGAATTAATATCTGGCAGATCTGAACCGATCAACACAATGCTTTTATAACCAGCTTCAAAACCATCCTTAAACGCATTTAGCATACGTTCACCTAAGTCTGCACCATTTTGAACGGTCTTAAATGTATTGGGCCATTTGGTGTCGATAACCGCATTGGAAAAGTAGATACGAGTGTCCACATTTAATTCTAAAGTGGCTTTTTCGGTAATTTTCACCAATTCTGAATAGACCTCAAAAGCACCATAATCTCCAATGGTTTTCGCCAATCTTGTTTTTACGGTTCCTAACTTTATGTTCTTAACAAACACAATTACAAGTGCATCAGTCATATATTTTATTCCCTTTTAATAGCCATTGGCTCCAGTCTTTAGAAAATGCATGTACATTCTCTGTTTCTCCTTCAGAATTATAGACGGAAAAGTCATTATTTTTCCATTCAAAAATACCACCAAATAGGTTGAAAACATTTGTATATCCGCCTTTTTTGAGTTGCTCAGCGACATCTTCTGAACGAATGCCTAAAGAACAATACACTACAATTTTAGTTGACTTATCAGTAACTTGCGTTTCAACTGTTTTAATATCGAATTTGTCGTACCCAACGTGAATGGCATTTTTTAAATGGCTCGTTTTATATTCGTTAATTTCTCTGGCATCTAAAAGTATAGCTTCCGTTTTTGGCATTGCTAATTCTTGTACTGATATGTATGGAATGCTTTCAGAATTGTATTTTTTTAATAAGTCGGAAAGCGTTTCTTGGGCATATGAAATGGAAGAAAAACAAGCACACAAAAATAGAATGAAATTTCTCATACGAGCTTGAAACGACGAATTGATTCTGTTTTTGATGGCGAACTGCATGCTGTAACTGTTTACTTTTTTAGGCTACACTTCCTTGACAACTGCTTCCTGCGCCAGCAGTACAACCATAACAATGTTGCGAAATTACAATGTTTCGGCCCTCAAGAAGATCTTCGTTATATTCTGAAATATGTTTCACCTTACTGTTTACGGGCAATTCTAACATTTGATTAAAATCGCAGTCGTATAAATAACCATCCCAACTAACAGACAATGTGTTAGTACACATAACGTTGGCAACAGCTGCTGGGTTATAAGCCTCAACCAATTGGTACATATAATCTTCGTAATTTTCTGATGCAATTAAGTAATCTAAAAACCGACTGATGGGCAAATTGGTAATAGCAAATAGATTGTGAAATTGTATGCCGAAATCTTCTATTAATGCTTTTTTAAAATCTTTCTCCATCGAGGCTTGGTCACCTGGTAAAAATGCCCCTGAGGGATTGTAAACCAAATCTAGTCGCAAATTACTATCTGGCATGCCGTAACCCACGGCATTTAGTTCTTGTAGTGCTTTTATGGACTTGTCAAAAACACCATCACCACGTTGTTTGTCCGTTTTTCCACGCGTCCAATGTGGCATAGAGCTCACCACATGCACATTATGCTTTTTGAAAAACTCTGGTAGGTCGTAATA
The DNA here is from genome assembly GCA_964453045.1 of uncultured Flavobacteriaceae bacterium. GTDB lineage: Bacteria > Bacteroidota > Bacteroidia > Flavobacteriales > Flavobacteriaceae > Winogradskyella. The sequence goes on along the minus strand of CAYVNR010000009.1, from coordinate 58,439 downwards.
CTTTTTATTAGCACGAATTATAGTGAGGTTAGAGCGTACTATAAAATCTTTAATGCCAGCTTTTGCAGCTTCCTCAACAAACCATCTAAAATTGGGATTCATTTCTGGTGCGCCACCAGTTAAATCTAATGTGTGTGCTCCCGTATTTTTAATAACTTCCAAACATTGTTGCATGGTTTCTTTAGTCATAATTTCCTTTCGGTCCGGACCAGCATCAACATGACAATGTTCGCAGACTTGGTTGCACATGTAGCCTACATTGATTTGAAGTATTTCGAGTTTCTTCGCTTTTAAGGGAAATTGATTGGTTTCAGAAATCTTAGCTTTAAACGTAGGCAATTCTCCATCTTGAAAAATGCCGTTAGAAAGTGTTTCGAGCTGTCTATTGCTATTTGCTAAATCGCTTTTGCGTTTATGTAGGGACTTTGTAGCCATATCTTGATTTAAAAATTACGATTTGCCGTTTACGAATTGCAACACTGCGAATTCGTAAATTAGCAATCGTTAATAGAATTATCCGTCTAATTTATTAACTTTATTCATCATTTGCACACCGTGCACTAGCGTAGCTCCACTTTTTATGGCAGCGCCAACATGTATGGCTTCCATCATTTCTTCTTTGGTTACGCCTCTTTGTAGTGTGTCTTTGGTATAAGCATCTATACAATAAGGACATTGTTCTGTGTGTGCTACTGCTAAGGCGATTAATGCTTTTTCACGTGCAGTTAATGCTCCTTCTTCAAAGACTTTTCCGTAATAATCAAAAAACTTGTTTCCAAGTTCTTCACTCCATTCTGTTATATTTCCGAATTTTCTAAGGTCAGCAGGGTCGTAGTATGATTTAGACATATATTTTATGGTAATTCTGTTTATAAAAATACCTACGAATAAAGTAGGTCTTGAGTTTTAATTAAAAAATCAATATAGTACTTTTTGTCGAAGTTAATTCCTAAAGATTACAGAAAAATTGGAAAAATTGGAGTTCAAAGCTATTCTTGCTCTAAAAGGAAATAGAATCATTATCTCATCATACACTTTTCATACTAAAACGTATTGATTAGGAATTTTTTTTGAATACCTAATGTAGTATTAAAGGTATTTTAAAAATACATCAGCAAAAGGATCTTGATTTACTACCGTGTAATAAAACAGAGCTCCCAACCAGCCGTGGAACAACCCAAGGACATATATGTTTTTTGCCTTTAGGTAAATGTAAACATAGAACAGGGCTAAGATAAATGTGCCAGCCATTAGCCAGATGGATGGATAATGTACTAAGGAAAAGAATATTGCAGTTAAAAAAACAATTAAGGGTTTACTAAGTTTAGTGCGTTTTAAATCCTTTAGGTTTCCTGCAAGTAAACCAATAGTTAAAAATTGCTGAACGCTTCCCCATATGGGATATGTAATTAATAAAGGTAAAATGTGCCAAGTCAGGTTTATGGTATCTTGAATATAACCGATAACAAAAAAAGATACTACAGAAACTATTACAAAAGGCCACATTAACTTTAAGACAGATTTAAAATTATCTAACCTAAATCCCCAATCTTTAAGAACATTTTTATCCTTCTTATAGTGATACAAAACGTAGGTAGACCAAGCTAAAATAGCGAATATCACAAACGGTAATCGCCAATTGAGATAGTCCATAAAGATAAATTTTCCAATTCCTGTGATGACAACACCTAATATTTCTAATAGTCGTACTTTATCAGATATTGGTCGCTTGAGTTTTAATTTAGAATAATCTGTTAGGTATTTAGTGAGTCTGTTTTTCATTGTAAGAAATATTTTAAAACCTCGCAGCTCTAAACCAATCTGCGAGGTTTTGGGTTACTAGCTAACCTATCATCAAAACAAAAAAATCATATAGACGATGATCCCTTCTGCTATACCAGTAACAATAGACATACCCAAAATGTCTTTAATTTTGCTCCGAAGAAAGAATACAGTACTTAAAATAGCTATGATCCCAGCTAGTAAAATTTCTAGAGCATCAATTTTAGAGAGTAACAATGTAATGCCTGTAAATGCCGCAGTTATGCCTAAGGTTATCAACCCGAATTTTAGGATTTCGTTTTTAGTGTAATTGCCTTCAATGAATCCATTTCTTAAGTCACGCAAAATGGAAAGTACAAAGAGTAGCGGCACTACCGATAGAAAGGGTGCAAAAATAACTTTTATGCCTTTTACGACTGATAAGTTGTTGTAAAAGAAAAATGCAATTGCCGTAAAAGCCAATAAGCCTGTGACAATAATGGTCTGAAATGTAAATAGCAATTCGCGTTTCCCCGAATTGGTCTGAGTTTTTGGTGTTTTGATAATGTTCATAATATTAAATTTTGATGATTATTTTTTGTTTCTAAGCGGATAAAAAGAAGATATGTATTGCTAAAGCCATCAGTACTCCACTTAAAATACCGTTAGCTTTTAAATTGTTATACAGTAAAAAATTAAAGACATAAGAGCTGATGGTTGTCGAATTAATCAGGTGTGCAAGTATTAATGCATCTTCGAGTTTTTTGTGTGTTATCAACTCTAAGAATTGCATTAATAAAATAACCCCAACAACAGTGACTGCTAAAAGAATGGTAGCGGGTTTTTGATTTCTTACTTTGTACTCGTCTGTGTTTTCAGGTAAAAAATGTTCTATTACAATAAACCGTACAAAAAACAACAGTGGAATAGGGAACAAAATTGAAGCTACAATTTTCACAACATCCTTTAGTGTCTTTATTTCGTCATAGCCTAAAAAGACAAGATAAATGAATACAACTATAGATACTCCTACGGTAATAAAGAAGGCAATATTAAGATTCTTTTGCTTCATCTTAATGTCTAATCGTATAAGTGCCTTTAAATGTATTGCTCGCTAAAAATTCAATTTTACTATTGTAGGATTCCAGCAGGTAATTTGAAATTGATTTCGAATAGATCGTTGCAAGACCTAAAACAAATACAAACAAGCTTAGTTTAATACCATCACTTTTGTTAAAATTTGATTTAGAATTCATACTGTTTTGTTTTAATGATTACATGGCAAATCTCTGGCTAAAACAGATAATCTAAAAACTAAATTATATTTAAAACTGACGATATTTTTAATTAAAAATGAGTGTTTATTATTATATTTATTGATTTAATTTAAAATTTAATGACGTTATAATGATAGCATTAAAATCGATAATTAGAACGCTAGGGAGAGAAGATCAGCAAAAATTTATTGCGCATTTAGAACAAAAAAACAAGAGAAAAGATGCCAAAAACATTCAGTTGTTTAAGCTTTTGGCTAAGAGGGATCTCGATTCTAAATCTATAGGAAAGACACTTTATGGCACTGAGAGGAGCAATGCCTACCATGCATTGCGGAAACGATTGTTTCAATCTTTAATAGATTTCACGGCCAATAAAAACCTAGAGGACGAAAACTCAATAGATATGCAGATCATTAAGTATATTTTGGCTTCGCGAACTTATTTGCTTCAAAAAAACTACAGTATTGCCTATAAGATATTAGACAAAGCAGAACGACTGGCAGATGAGCATTTATTGTTCCCCATTCTAAATGAAATTTATCATACTAAAATTCAGTACGCCTCAAACTATCCTAAAATAGATTTAGAAGCGCTTATTGCTAAACAAGAGGCAAATCAAAAAAAACATCAACTAGAAGATCAGTTAAACATAGTTTATGCAAAACTAAAAACGGTATTAAACGCCGTAAGCTATAAAGGTGAAATTATAAATTTTGAAATTACATTAGAGGATCTCTTAAAAGCATCAAACATTGAGTTGAGCACGTCACTTTCCTTTAAGTCCCTGTACCAGATCTTAGCTATTGCTAACATTTCGGCATTGATGACTACTAAATATTTTCAGATTGAAGATTTTGTTTTAAAAAGTTATGATATTCTTAAAGCTAAAAAGGACACGGACAAACAATTGTACTATCAAATCCATATTGTTTATATTATTGCTAATACGCTTTTCAGAAATAAAAAATTTGAAGCTTCATTAACCTATATCACAGAAATGGAGCAATTGATGCAGCTTAAACGTGGGATTTACCATAAGGAATTTGTCTTAAAAAAAACTTTGGTGCAAGCCCTTAATCTCAATTTTATTAACCAACAAAACAATGCCATTGCCATCGTTAAAAAAGTGTTGGGCAAGAAGCACGGTGACATAGAAGCTTTATTGGATTTGCATTTGTCACTTTTAATGTTCTATTTTCAGAAAGAAGATTTTTTAAAGGCTAAAACCATTTTGTCTAAATTTTATCATACCGACCAATGGTATATAGAAAAAGCGGGAATAGATTGGGTAATCAAGAAGAACCTTGCAGAAATTTTACTTTATATTGAAGTGCAAGATGATGATTTGTTGTATTCGAGATTGAAGAGCTTTAAGCGCCGTTACACTTCTTATCTAAAGGATATTGGGCAAGAAAGAATAATTTCATTTTTGAGTTATGCAGAGGCATTTTACATAAATTCGGAAGCCACAAAAAATAAAGATATTGAAACACAGCTCAAAATGACTTTTGAATGGTCTTTGGTATATGAAGAAGATATTTTTGTTATAAGTTTTTATGCTTGGTTAAAAAATAAATTTGAGAAAAACAGTCTTTATGTAACCACACAAAAACTCATAAAATCCACTCAGTATTAAGATTGAAAATTAAAATTGCTTATTTTTAGCTTCTATAAATGCACCAAAACAACGATTATGAAAAATTTAGTATTGATTATTATTACCTTTTTTACATTGAATGCTGTAGCACAAGAAAAAAGCAAGGTCGTAAAAAAGAACCAGACAGAAATGCTTGCCGAAAATGAGACTAATAGACTCACAAAACAATTAGATTTGAGCCCAGATCAGCAAGAGAAAGTTCATGCTGTTATGCTCAATCACTTTAGTGAAAAATTAGAAATGAAGAAGGAAATGAAGCAGAGTGTTTCGTCTAAAAAAACGATTAATAAAAAGGAACTTGGAGAAGTAATGGTAAAACAAAAGCAAGTACACTCTGATAAATTAAATAATCAGCTGAAGGAAATTCTTTCCGAGGAACAGTACAAAAGCTACAGTGAAATGAACTTGAAGCAAAAAAAAGCCAAGCATACGGCTTTAAAAAAGAAGTATTAATTTTTTTGTTACCACCAAAAACGGACATTTTTAAATAAAATTATTATTTTAGTGTCCTATAATAATTAATTAGATTACAATGAAAAAGATATTTACATTATGTTTATTTGCTATTGCAATGCTTATAGGGACGCAGACTGTGGCTGCACAAAGCACTACTGTTAATGAGATAAAGGCTGATGCAGAAAAAAAGACAGAATCTCTAAGAAAACTTATAAGTTTAGAAAAAAACCAAATGGATGATGTTTATTCTGTGTTAGTTGAATACGGTAAAGCAACTACAATGCAAAATAACCCAGACAATAATTCTTTAGAAAAAGCAGAAAGCACGCTTATATCTAAAATGAAAGAGATTTTAACAGAAGAGCAATTCGATCGTTACATGGCTCTTGAAAAAAAGTCTTAAAAAATTTTAAAAAAAGCTTCACGAATAGTGAAGCTTTTTTTTGTTATAAACTTTTAGCGACCTCTTCTACGGCAGCAATAGTCTCATTTAAATCTTGGTAGGTTAGTGCGTCGGTGATAAACCATGTTTCAAAAGCACTTGGTGCAATATAAATGCCTTTGTTCAGCATACCGTGGAAGAATCTTTTAAAGATATCATTATTGCCTTTGGCAGCACTCTCAAAATCCACAACAGGTAGCTCAGAAAAATGAACAGAAATCATAGAGCCAATTCTATTGATGGTATGTACCACATTATTTTTGTTTAAAGCTTCAGTAATGCCTTTATGGAGATACTTTGTCTTTTCTTCTAGCCTGTTCATTAAACCTCTATCTTTAGCAATGGCATTTAACATGGCAAGTCCCGCGGCCATGGCCAATGGATTTCCACTGAGTGTGCCCGCTTGGTATACGGGTCCGATCGGAGCCATATAGTCCATAATTTCATTTTTTGCTGCAAATGCACCAACTGGTAAACCACCACCAACGACTTTTCCAAAACAAACAATGTCAGCATTTACACCTTTAAGCTCTTGTACTCCGCCTTTGGCCAATCTAAAGCCTGTCATTACTTCGTCAAAAATTAGAAGTATATCATTGTTATTGCAGATAATCCTTAGCTCTTCTAAGAACCCTTCTGCGGGAGGAATACATCCCATATTACCAGCAACAGGTTCAATTATAATGGCAGCAATTTCATTTTTATTAGCATTAACAAGTGCTTTTACATTATCTATGTCGTTATAACGCGCCAACAATGTGTCTTTTGCAGTGCCTTGGGTAACACCTGGGCTATTTGGTGTTCCAAAAGTAACGGCTCCACTGCCGGCAGCGATTAAAAACGAATCGCTATGGCCATGGTAGCAACCGGCAAATTTTATGATTTTATCTTTCTTTGTATAGCCTCTGGCTAATCTAATGGCACTCATACAAGCTTCAGTACCAGAATTGACAAATCTAATTTTATCAATATTGGGAACCAAGGACACAGCTAATTCTGCAATTTCGGTTTCCAAGGCCGTTGGCATGCCAAACGATGTACCTGCCTTTGTTCGCTCAATTACAGCCTCCACGACAGGTGGATAGGCATGACCTAATAGCATTGGCCCCCAGGAATTGATATAATCAATAAATCGGTTGCCGTCTTCGTCATAGATATAAGCACCTTTTGCCGATTTAGCAAAGATGGGTGTTCCGCCAACAGCTTTAAAAGCTCTTACTGGGGAATTTACCCCACCAGGAATAACGTTTTGTGCCTCTTTAAACAGAGCACTACTTCTTTGATATAACATAAATTAATTCGGAATCATAATTTCTTGACCTATGGACAAGTCATTAGAGCTTAGGTTGTTTAAATTTTTAATAGCATCTACAGTTGTGTTGTAGCGTTTGGCTAATGAGTACAGTGTATCGCCTCCCTCAATAGTATATCTTATAACGCCAGTGTTAACACGTACTCTTTTTGCGTCTTTGTTTCTTAAAACGTCATTATCATATTCATATAATTTATAACGCTCAATTAAACTAATGAGTTTCTGTGGATACTTTCTGTCGGTTGCGTAACCAGCAGCTCTTAAACCTTTTGCCCAACCTTTGTAATCATCAGGTTTTAATTTAAAAAGACCAGCGTAGCGTTTTCGGCCTGTTAAAAAATCGGAATGATCCTCATAAGAGGATTCGGCTTTTTTGTATTTTCTGAAACATTCTTGTTTGCGGTCATCATCATGATAGATTTTTGCTCCCTTCCATCCGTGGCATTTAATTCCAAAGTGATTATTGGCCTTAACTGCTAAACGTCCTCGACCAGAGGCTGATTCTAATATACCTTGTGCTAAGGTAATACTGGCAGGAATCTTTGTTTTTCGCATTTCAGCTTTTGCTATGTCTGCATATTGAGCAATATAACTTTCGGTAGATGTTGGCGGTTTGGTTACTGTTTTTTCAACTTTTTCAGAATTCTTTTCAGAATTGGTTTTTTCAGTGTCTTTAACAACGACTCTTTCGGTTTTGTTTTTGTCGTTTTTTTTCTTGGTAACAATGCCTTTTTTTGGCCCGCAACTAAAGATAGATACAACCAATGCCAGTGTAGTATACTTGAGTTTTAAATTCATCTTATTAAAGGCAACCCTTTTTGTTTTAATTTTAAATTCATCCCTTCAATACCTTGTAGACCTCCAGTGTGGATTGCTAATACTTTTGAGTTTTCAGGAAAAAATCCCTTTTCAATTAAATCCAAGATACCATACATCATTTTACCTGTATATATAGGATCTAATGGTACATTATAATTGGTTTTAAAGGTATTGATAAACGCAATCAATTCTTCATTTATTTTGCCATAACCACCAAAATTATAGTTGGTAATTAACTCCCAATTGTTTTGTGTTGCAAATTTACGAATATCTTGTTGTAAAAAATCGCCTTTCAAAGCAGGAAAGCCAAATATTTTTTGATGCGGCTGTGATGCATTTATCAACCCAGAAATCGTGCCGCCTGTACCGACACTACAGCAAATAAAATCAAATCTAGTATCGCTGTTATTAAGAATTTCTTCGCAGCCTTTTACAGCCAAGGTATTGGTGCCGCCTTCTGGAAGCAGGTAAAAATCACCATATAGGGCTTTGAGATGCTCAATAAATTGAGCATCTTGCTTGTTTCTATATGTCTTTCTACTTACAAAATACAATTGCATACCACATTGTTTTGCAAACTTTAATGTTGGATTAAAAGTTATCTGAGATTCTAGTTCTTCGCCTCTGATTACACCAATGGTTTTAAGACCATATATTTTGCCTGCATAAGCTGTCGCGGCAATATGGTTAGAATAGGCACCTCCAAAAGTTAAAAGCGTAGATTTTTTTTGCGATTTTACAGCTTCTACATTGTATCTGAGTTTTCTGTATTTATTGCCCGAAATGTACGGATGGATTAAATCTTCGCGGCGGATAATTAATTCAATACCAGTATGTTTGATGATTTCATCGGTCATTTTTGAGTTTTGTCGGTCATTTTTACATTTTAGCGAATAATAAGAAATTTAGAGCATTCTTTTGGTGTAAATGTTAATTTTATTTACTATGACCCTAATTTTTTTAAGTTATGATAAAAAAAATACTCTTTCTCATAGCATGCACACTTTCCACTTATGCTTTTTCTCAAGCAAATAACTGTAATGATAATGCCATAGGAGAACTGACAGTAGGTGATAGTTGTAACTTCCAAACTTGGGACAGTAATAACAATAGCGATTATTGGAATGCGGCAGATACTAATGGCAATTGTAACGAAGAAGACTTAGATGATGCTTGGGGCTGGTTCGATGCTACCAGTACAAGCACAACGGTTTCTTACCAACCCTATACAGAAGATGCGATTTTAACCCTTTTTGAAGGTAATTGTAATAGAAATGCAACAGCTGTTGCCTGTTCTGACGATGGTTTTGATGGTGATGTGGAAGTCGTTACATACGCCACTACAATTGGTACGAGGTATAGAGTGAGAATTCAAAGATATAACAGTAATGATAACATGAGTGGAGCCATTTGTGTCTATAATAGTAACGATGATTGTGGTAGTGCAACAGTATTAATCCCTGGTACACCATGCGTTTCTACATTGTCTAGTAATGTCGGAGCAACTTCATCCTTAACAGGTTGTGCTGGTTTCGCTGATGCTGATGTTTGGTTTCAATTTACAGCATCAGATACAGAACAGACTATTACCGTAAGACCTGGTAATATTGACGATGCCGTCTTTGAAGTTTTTGATGGCAGTTGTGGAGCTCTAAATAGCTTAATCTGCGTAGATGATACATCTAATGATTTGGAAACGACGACTCTTACAGGATTAACTATTGGAGGTATATATTACATAAGAGTCTATAACTTTTGGGGAAATATATTTGATGATGAAGGAAGTTTTTATATCTGTGTTACAGAACCTTGTGTGCCGGGTCCTGGTACTGGCACAAGTGATTTTGGCTGTGCGGCAGTCGACGTTATGGACAGTACTGGTAATGATACTGTAGAGATTACTTGTGATAATATTGGTAGTACTGTAAATTTAGAAGCTAGCTATTTAGAATTAGGTGATACGAACTCTTATACTTCTGAAGTTATACCATACAATCCGCCTTACCAATTTGGATGTCTGACCAATCCTGTGAGTATTAATGATGATGATGTTTGGTCACCGTTAATAGACTTTTCTTCAAATAATTTTGATTTTTGTTTTTATGGTCAGTCTTATAACTCATGTGTTATGAATTCTAATGGTGTTATATCGTTTGATACAGGTTTGGCAAATACATATACAGGATGGGAAATCAATAACTCTCTACCTTCAATGGCTAATTCTACAGACTACTTTGGCAGTACACCAGTTGATTATTTTTTTGGTGCATCTATATATGGTGTTCATCATGATGTCGATCCCAGGGCTGGTGGCGAAATTGGTTGGGAGTTCGTTGATCTAACTACAAACGGAAGTACCTGTAGGGCTTTAGTGGCATCATGGCACGATGTACCTATGTTTGCAGATCCGACCATACTTTATTCTGGCATGATAGTGCTTTATGAGAACACTAATGTTATTGAAGTCTATATTGAAGAAAAAAATATGGATGTTTTTGATGCCTCATATAATGATATTTGGAATTTTGGAAATGCACAAATTGGTATTCAGGACGCAACAGGTACCCAAGCAGAAGTTGTAAGGGATATTGCTGATGGTGATTGGACAGCAACAAGTCAGGCATGGAGATTTACACCTTCTGGCACATCAATAACAAGTTTAATATGGTTAGAAGATGGCGTGCATAACACGGCTTACGATGATGATGCTACAATCTCAGTCAGTCCTACAGCTACCACCACTTACACTGCTGAGGTAACATATAATTTATGCAATGCTTCTGTGATTAATAGAACTGATGACTTTATTATTACGGTAAATCAAGCTAAGGTTTGGAATGGCTCTGTTGATAATAATTGGTTTGTAGATAATAATTGGACACCTTCTGGAGAACCTACCATTAATGATTGCGTAATAATACCAGATAATACTTCTGTACCAAATAATCCGCTTGCCAATCAATTAGTCGCTCCCATACCTTTGCCACCAACTACACCAGCAGAGGCTAGAAACTTAACGTTACAAGCTGGTGCTTATCTAGAAATTGAGACCAATACAGAATTAATCGTGAATGATTGGGTAAATGTAGAAAGTACAGCAATATTGAACCTTAAAAGTAGCTCAAGTTTGATACAAGTAGATGATTCTGCTTTAAATTCAGGGTCCATCCATGTGCAACGTTCTCCAAATTTTGATGAAAGCCCTGTAGGAAATACAGAATACATCTATTGGTCTTCACCAGTAGAAAGTTTCTCAGTTAATAATATTTCTCCATCATCTAACCTAAGATATGATTGGATACCTACGGTTACAGGCAATGGTGTGGGCAATCATGGAGAATGGTCTAGCTCTACAGGAACAATGTCAGATGGAAAAGGCTACATAGTGAGGGGCTTGGGTGGAACACCAACTACGATACCTGCTACTACGTATCCCGTTGCAAGCAATACGGCATTATTTAGTGGTGTGCCAAATAATGGGGTGATTACTATGCCGATCTTTCACGGTAATTATGATGGTGTCGATTACTCTGGTAATGGAAATATAGCCACAAGCGCAGACGATAATTGGAACCTAATAGGCAACCCGTACCCTTCGGCTATTTCAGCTAATGCCTTTACAAATTTTAATACAAATATTAATGGCACTATTTATTTATGGCCACATAGCTCGGCTCCATCAGAAATAATTGATGATCCATTTTATGAAGACTTTGTGTATAATTACGATACTAATGCTTACATAGAGCACAATAACACAGGTTCTAATCCGCCAGGAACCAATGATTTGTATATAGCCTCTGGTCAAGCATTTTTTGTGTTAATGAACCATGCGGCAACATCTGGCTCTAATGTGACCTTCAATAATAGTATGCGCGAGTTTAATGTATTAGCATACAGCAACAATGATTTTTACAGATCCGATTCTGAAGAACAAAATACTAATGTAAACAACAATCATAGAATATGGTTAGATTTGCTATCTCCAAATAACAATATCAATACTATTTTGGTAGGTTACGTTCAAAATGCTACAAATGATTTTGATAGACTATATGATGGTTATGATTTTAGTCAAGAAAACTACAGTTTCTATTCGCTGTTAAATGAAAAAGCTTTGTCTATTCAAGGTCGATCGTTGCCATTTGAAGATACTGATACTGTGCCATTGGGAATAGTATCAGCCGAAGCAGGAAGTCATACCATAGCAATCAATACAATTGACGGATTGTTTTATGGTCAAGAACAAGATATATATTTAGAAGACACAGAACTGGATATCATTCATAATCTCAGAGTTTCCCCTTACTCGTTTCACTTGGATGCCGGAACGCATAATGACCGATTTATCTTGAGATACAATAATTCTACTTTAGGAATCGATGATTTGGAGGTGCTAAATGGAATTCAAATTTTTGAAGAAAACAATAAGATTGTAGTTAAATCTAATTTCGAAACTATTGAAGCTATTGAAGTATATGACATATTGGGAAGAACACTTTACTCTAATAAACTGATTAATTCTAATCGATTTAGTATAAAAACCATTGAGCCTAGTGAAATAACATTGTTCTTGAAAATAAAACTAGTTGATGGCAAACAGAAAATCACAAAGATTATCTTCTGACGTAATTTATAAAATTAAAAAAAGGCCTTGATTTTAAATAATTAAGGTCTTTTTCATTTGTATAAGCTTCACGCTCAAAAGAAATATTTAGATAAGCTAATTTCCATTCTTTGTATTGAATAAGTCGAACTAAAAATTCAAAACTATAGACGATAAAAAAAGGTATAATGAGTAACTCAATTTGTTGTCTTATGTGTATTTTTTCATGATTCAAAAGTACCTTATCCCTTTTCAAAGCTTTATGCTTTAAAAACACAAAAGGGAAAATCGTTAGCCCTATATAGCCTCTTGGCACCATATATTTTGAAATTAAAATCACGGTTTAACCAACTCAAAAATCAAACCAATTTACATTATCTTTGTGAAACATGAAGAAATATGTCCCAATAGAAGACGGAGATTATTACCTAACACCTGAAGGTTATCGCTGTTTTACAGAACAATATCACTTAAAAAGAGGCTATTGTTGTGAAAGCGGTTGTAGGCATTGTCCGTATGGATTTAACCCATCAACAGCACTTAGGACAAACAAGAGTAAATTAAAGAACAAGTAATGCAAGTAACTAAGTTATCATTTAAAGATCAGATATTAGAAGGTATTCCAAGCACACTGCCTCAACCAAAACCTTATGATCCATCTATAAACCATGCACCAAAGCGTAAGGAGATTCTTTCCTCTGAAGAAAAAAAATTAGCACTTAGAAATGCATTGCGATATTTTAATAAAAAACATCATGAGGTTTTATTACCAGAGTTTAAAGATGAGCTAGATACCTATGGACGTATCTATATGTATCGTTTTAGACCTGATTATAAGATGTATGCAAGACCAATTGATGAGTATCCTGCAAGATCAAAACAAGCTGCAGCTATAATGCTAATGATTCAAAATAATTTAGATTATGCTGTGGCACAACATCCGCACGAGCTGATTACTTATGGTGGTAATGGTGGTGTATTCTCTAACTGGGTGCAGTACAGGTTGACAATGAGGTATTTGGCCGAAATGAATGATGAGCAAACTTTAGTGATGTACTCTGGTCATCCCATGGGTTTATTTCCTTCTCATAAAGAAGCGCCTAGAGTTGTAGTTACCAATGGTATGATGATTCCTAATTACTCCAAACCAGATGATTGGGAAAAATTTAATGCATTAGGGGTTACACAATACGGTCAAATGACAGCGGGAAGCTACATGTACATTGGTCCTCAAGGAATTGTACACGGTACGACAATAACGGTTTTAAACGGTTTTAGAAAAATAGGAAAATCACCAAAAGGGAATCTTTTTGTCACCTCTGGCCTTGGCGGCATGTCTGGTGCACAGCCAAAGGCTGGTAACATAGCAGGTTGTATTACGGTTTGTGCTGAGGTTAACCCAAAAATTGCACAAGTTAGGTTAGACCAAGGTTGGATAGATGAAAAAATCACGAATTTAAATGAGCTTGTTGAACGTGTTATGAAAGCAAAGGCTAATCAAGAAACAGTTTCAATCGCATACTTAGGGAATGTTGTGGATGTATGGGAGAAATTTGATGAAGCTAATGTTCATGTTGATTTAGGAAGCGATCAAACCTCTCTCCACAATCCTTGGGCCGGTGGCTATTATCCCGTTGGATTATCTTTTGAGGCTTCTAACGACATGATGGCTAATGAACCAGAAAAGTTTAAGGAAGAAGTTCAAAAAAGTCTACGAAGGCATGCCAATGCCATAAACAAGCACACAGAAAAGGGAACTTATTTCTTTGATTACGGTAACGCTTTTTTATTGGAAGCTTCTCGAGCTGGGGCAAATATTATGTCTAATAATCCTGAATTGGGAAGAGAGTTTAAATACCCAAGTTATGTGCAAGATATTATGGGGCCAATGTGTTTTGATTATGGTTTTGGACCTTTTCGTTGGGTTTGTGCCTCGGGAAAGCCAGAAGATTTAGCAAAAACCGATGAAATTGCCTGTAATGTCCTTGAGGATATCAAGAAAAATTCACCACAAGAAATACAACAGCAAATGGCCGATAACATTCAGTGGATAAAAGGTGCTCAAGACAATGAACTTGTTGTTGGGTCTCAGGCCAGAATACTGTATGCAGATGCTGAAGGTCGAATGAAAATTGCAGAGGCATTTAACCAAGCTATTAAGAAAGGAGATATAGGTTATGTAATTTTAGGCAGAGATCACCACGATGTTTCTGGTACGGATTCCCCATACAGAGAAACAAGTAATATTTATGACGGTTCACGATTTACAGCAGATATGGCTATTCATAATGTTATCGGAGATAGTTTTAGAGGTGCCACTTGGGTAAGCATCCATAATGGAGGTGGAGTAGGTTGGGGAGAAGTGATTAATGGTGGATTCGGCATGGTTCTTGATGGTACTAAAGAAGCATCATCACGATTAAAACAGATGTTATTTTGGGATGTTAATAATGGTATCTCTAGACGAAGTTGGGCAAGAAATGAAGGTGCGGTTTTTGCCATAAAACGCGCCATGGAAGTTGAGCCTAATTTAAGTGTTACATTACCAAATTACGTTGATGACGATTTGTTAGAAACAATTTAAAAAAAAAGCATATGAAAAAGTTACTCAAATTTACACCGATTATAGTTTTTGCTATCTTTTTGTCATCATGCAGTTCTATACGAGTTGCAGCGGATTATGATAGAGAAACAAATTTTGACCAATACAAAACTTTTGCATTCTTTAAACCTGGTATTGATGAGGCTGAAATAAGTGATATAGATAAACGAAGAATCTTAAGGGCGATAGAAGCAGAACTTATGGCCAAAGGTATGACCAAGTCCGAAAATCCAGATATGCTTGTTAGCATTTTCACAAAGTCTAACCAGCGCGTTGATGTTTATAACAACGCTTGGGGCTGGGGAGGCTGGGGCTGGGGAGGCTTCGGTGGCTGGGGCTGGGGTTGGGGTCCTGGGCTAGGCTGGGGAGGAAACCAAGTTTCTACCCGAACCGAGGGTATGCTCTTTATAGACCTAATAGATACCAATAAGAAAGAATTGGTTTGGCAAGGTTCTGGAACAGGTTATTTAGTTACCAAAAATATAGACAAAAAAGAAGCCCGTATTAAAGAATTTGTTTCTAAAACTATGGAGCAATTTCCTCCCGCTAGATGATAGCAACTTTAATCATAAAATATGAAGCACCAATTTATGGTGCTTTTTTTCTGTCAACAATTTTGAATTAGGCTATAAATCTAAATACTCTATCTTTGCCGACTTTTAAGAATAGATATTATGATATTAGGCCATACCACAAGAAAAAACTTTACTCAAAATCCGAAGAATGATATTCTTTCAGGCTTAACGGTTGCTTTGGCATTAGTTCCAGAAGCTGTAGCATTTGCCTTTGTTGCTGGTGTTGACCCTTTAGTTGGGCTTTATGGTGCGTTTATGATGGGAATCGTCACTGCATTATTTGGAGGGCGACCAGGAATGATCTCTGGCGCTACAGGAGCTATGGCAGTAGTAATGGTACACCTTATTCAAAAGGGCAATGAAGTAGGGTTGGCATTAGATGCCCCCATTGACAATCTAGGCTTACAATGGTTGTTCATCACATTGCTTTTTGTGGGTGGTATTCAAGTATTGGCTGGGGTTTTTAAATTAGGTAAGTTTGTTAGACTTATTCCACATCCGGTAATGATGGGATTTGTAAATGGTTTGGCCATAGTAATTTTCTTGGCGCAGCTCAAGCTATTTCCTAATGCCGTACCGCAAGATATTTCTATTTGGAATAACACTTCAGAATGGTTCGGTGCTTTATTTTCCAACGGTACGTTTTGGAAAATGATGGGCTTTATTGGCTTAACTATGGGTATAATGTATGGACTGCCTAAGCTTACAAAGAAAATTCCGGCAGCCTTAATAGCTATTATAGTAGTGGCTTGTATAACTATCTTCGGAGGTGTGGAAATGAGCACCGTAGGCTCATTTATTAGAGAAGGTGGTGGTGAGGGCTTGCAAGGAAGTTTGCCAACATTTCAAGATCAGGTCTTTGGTTTCTTCGGAACGCTTTCGGGCCATTGGGGCCTGATTTTATCCACAGCCTCTATCCTTGCTGCAGTAGGTTTAATTGAGTCTTTAATGACTCTCAACCTTATTGATGAAATGACAGAAACTCGAGGAAATGGAAATAGAGAATGTATCGCGCAAGGTGGCGCAAATATATTAAACGGCCTGTTTGGTGGAATGGGTGGTTGTGCCATGATAGGGCAATCCATTATTAATGTAGATTCTGGTGGTCGTGGACGTTTGTCTGGTGCTGTAGCTGCAATAGCATTACTTTGCTTTGTGTTGTTTGGTGCACCTCTTATTGAACAAATACCAATTGCAGCATTGGTTGGGGTAATGTTTATGGTGGTCGTTGGAACTTTTGCATGGTCGAGTTTTAGAATCATCAGAAAGATTCCTTTGTCTGACGCTATAGTTTTAATTGCGGTTTCGGCAATTACGGTTTGGAAAGATTTAGCAATTGCGGTTATTGCTGGTGTTATAATTTCTGCGTTAGTATTTGCATGGAAAAACGCAACTATGATTAGAGCTCGCAAACGCATTCAACCAGACGGTACAAAAACCTATGAAATCTGGGGACCCCTTTTCTTTGGATCTATTCAAAATTTTAATTCAAAGTTTGATGTTAAAAATGATCCCGACAAAGTAGAAATAGATTTTGTTGAATCTCGAGTAAGCGACCATTCGGCATTAGAAGCGATTTTCAATTTGGTGAATAAATATGAAGCTGAAGGAAAATCGATAAAACTAAAGCATCTTAGCGAGGATTGTAAAATATTGCTGAGAAAGGGAAGTCCTAAGTTTGAAGACGTTATTATAGAAGACGTTGATGACCCAAGGTACCACTTAGCTGCTGACCCTGAGAAATTCACAAAGCCACTTTCTGAATATAAGCTTTAGGTAAAATCAATACTACATTTGAACGTTTCTATCCTCAGGAAATTGGCTTGGGATATTTTCCAAATCTTCATCCAGCATTTCTCTGAGGTTTATTTCTATGCTTCTTGAGATCGTAGAAATGGGAACATCATTGGGGTTACCCTCAAAAGGATTCTCACCAACTCTTGCCATACGTTCCATAGTATGAAATGCCCAAGAAACCACTGCACAGAACGGAACGGCAACCCAAATAAAATAGTTTCCGATCATGTAAAAATTATCAGTCATGGATTTACCGATTTCAGCAAATTCCGGTATTAAACCAAACGGAAGTAATATAGCAAATACCCGTGTTAGATATAACGATAAGCTTGCGTATTGTCTCGGGTAAGGAAAATTCTTTATCCGTTCGGATTTGCCTTGGTGCGTAAAGAGTGTTTCCAATACATTTTCTAATTCTAAGAACGCAAATTCCCAGATCAATCCAACTTCTTTTAATTTTCTAATATGGGCAGATTGCAGATAAAGCACAGCTGTTTGCTTATTGGATTTGCTCATTACATAGTGCCGTTCTTCATCAGATAAATAACATTTAAGATTATCATCTAATGTAGATACTTCTTCTGGTATATGAATCATTTTACGCCATTCACGATTGGTTTTTGAGGTATGCTGTGTTTCCCAAGATTTGCGTTGTCGCATAGAATAGCGAAGTGCGGTCATCCAAGCAATATGTCTGTAGATAAGAATACGCTTTTCTTCTTTAAGCTCTTCTTTTGGGATTGGTGGGGATTTGTGGTCATTATTAACCATATCTTGCACTTTCATTCCCCATGTTCGTGATGTGTTTACTATGGCGCCCCATATCATTCTCGCTTCCCAAATACGTCCATAAGCCGAGTTATTTTGAAAACCAACCATAAAAGCCACGGCAGTACCGATTAAGGCGACTGGCGTCCATGGTACATTTAAAAAGGTGAATCCAAATACTTCGTAGAGTACCGTTATAATTCCAGAGTATAAAAGATATAGAAAAGTTTCACCTCTAGTCCAAAGTACCATGTCTTTGACAGAGTATCGTTTTTTGGTAAGCATCTAATAGAATTTATATGATGTAAGATACAAAACCCTAGTAATTAAGCAAATCTTCTATTTTAGCTTTTACTTTTTCTGTTGAAGGAATCATGGTCTGCTCTAACGTAGAATTTAAAGGTATTGCAGGCATGTTCTCGCTGCCAATGGTCATCACTGGCGCATCAAGATATTTAAAGCATTCTTCTTGAATTTTTCCAGCTAAGGCTCTTGCAAAACTATTGTTTGAAGGTTCTTCGGTAACAACCAAACACTTTCCTGTTTTCTTAACAGATTTCATAATGGTATCTTCATCTAAAGGAAATAATGTTCTTAAATCAATTATTTCGATCTGATCTCGCATTCCGAGTTCGCCCGAAGCATTGTATGCCCAATGCACACCCATTCCGTATGTAACAATAGTTAGAGTTTCAACATGGTCTTGTTTCCAGATTTCTTGTAATACCCAAGCTTTTCCAAAAGGTAGTACATAATCTTCGCTTGGTTCAACCGAAGTTGCTGTTTGGGTACCTGGCACTTTAGACCAATACAAGCCTTTGTGTTCTAAAATCACAACTGGATTGGGATCGTGATAAGCAGCTTTCATCAAACCTTTTAAATCGGCTCCATTACTTGGGTAGGCAATTTTAATTCCTCTAATATTTGTAATGACACTTTCTACAGATGAAGAGTGGTAAGGGCCGCCACTTCCATAAGCGCCAATCGGTACACGAAGTATCATGCTTACCGGCCATTTACCATTGGATAAATAACAACTTCGACTTACTTCAGTAAACAACTGGTTTAATCCTGGCCAAATATAATCCGCAAATTGTACTTCGACGATGGGCTTTAGCCCAACGGCACTCATGCCAACGGTTGAACCAACAATGAAGGCTTCTTGTATTGGTGTGTTAAATACGCGGTCATCACCAAACTTTTGTGCCAATGTTGCGGCTTCCCTGAATACACCGCCTAATCGTCCTCCAACATCTTGCCCATAAAGTAAACATTCTTTGTATTCTCGCATTAGCTCTTCAACAGCAAATAAAGCACAATCTACCATTACTACTTTATCGGCACCTTCGGGTTCACGTGTTCCCTTTTCTTCTGTTATAGGTGTTGGTGCAAAATCATGCGTAAATAAATCTTCTGGTTTTGGGTCTTCTGCTTGTAAAGCCTTTTTAAAATCTAAAGCTACTTTTTGCTTTGCTTCATTTTCTATGTGATTAACATCTGATTCTGAAAATCCGTTATCCAAAAGCTGCCGTCTTAAAACGGGATACGGGTCTCGAGAACGCGCTTCATCTAAATCATCACGGTACCATTCCATACGAACACCAGAAGTATGATGATTTAGCAAAGGTACTTTAGCGTGTATTAAGAAAGGCCGACGTTCTTTTCTAATAGTATCAATAACTTTTTCAATGGTGTTATAGCTGTCTATAAAATTTGCGCCATCAATTGAAATGGCTTCTAACCCGTGGAAGCCTGCTGCATATTCTGCTGCATTTTGTGCCCTGGTTTCGGCTTCATTTGCTGAAATATCCCAACCATTATCTTGTACTAAATACAAAATAGGCATTTGCTTAAGAGCTGCCATTTGAAAGGCTTCTGCAATTTCACCTTCCGTGACTGATGCATCACCTAACGAGCATACTGAAATTGGATTCTCAATAGAAGTATCATTTAATCCTTGTAATTCTTTGTATTGCATTCCCATGGCAACACCAGTTGCTGGAATGGCTTGCATACCAGTCGCTGAAGATTGATGTGGAATTTTAGGCTTATCATCATCCTTTAAACTTGGATGCGAATAATAGGTTCTTCCTCCTGAAAATGGATCATCTCTCTTTGCTAATAACTGTAACATTAAATCGTAAGGCTCTAAGCCAAATGACAATAACATAGCGTCATCTCTATAGTATGGAAATGCATAATCTTGAGGTAGAAGCTGTATACCTAAAGCGACTTGAACGGCTTCATGACCGCGAGATGTGGCATGTACATATTTGGAAACTTGCTTAAAATTGTCTTCATACAACTCTGCCATCGCTTTTGCTGTGCAGAGTTTTGAAAATCCTTTTTTTAGTATGTCTTTGTTCATATTCATTTCCCATCACAGTGGGAATCTCATTAATTATATTCTATTTTACTCATACTCTTTACACCCCTAAAGTCCCCTCAAGGGGACAATCCACAAAATTTTAATCTCAACTATTGTCCCCTTGAGGGGACTTTAGGGGTGTTCTGCGTTAGGGATTGAGGCATTGTTGAAGCTCCTCGTAGAGAGCGACTGCCGAAAGCCCGACCACTTGCACTGAGCTTGTCGAAGTGTTGTGGTAACGCCCATGTCGCCTTAAGCCAATTCTTTTCTTGTTTTAAGCATCCAACCAAACTTATCTTCTAAATGACCTGTTTTAATGGCATTTAAAGTGTCATTGACTTCTAGTCCTATTGGACTTTCATGAGATACATGGATGGTTTCCCCTTCTAAACCTATGTCTTGAATGTAGGCTATACCTACGGCTGTTCCTGTTCCGAAGGCTTCTTCTAAGGTGCCATTGGTTGATGCTTCTTTTATTTCGTCAATCGTAATTTTTCGTTCTGTAACCGAATAATTCATTGCACGAAGTATCTCTATAACACTAGCTCTAGTAATACCGTGCAGTACAGAACCGTCTAGCTCTGGTGTAATAAATTCTCCATTAATTTTGAAGAAAATATTCATTGTGCCAACTTCTTGAATGTACTTATGTTCTGCGGCATCTAACCATAAGACTTGGTCATAACCTTTGGATTTTGCTAGTTCCGTCGGGCGAATTGCCGCTGCATAATTCCCAGCAGCTTTAGCTTCGCCTGTCCCGCCCGAAGCTGCTCTAATAAACTGCTTCTCTGCCCAAAGTTTTATGCGCTTACTGAAAAACGGCCCTGCTGGTGATGCCATAATAATGAACTTATAATGCGTAGCAGCGCGCATGCCAATAAAGGGCTCATCGGCATACATAAATGGCCTTAAGTAAAGAGCGCTTCCTTGTTGTGGCGGAATCCAATTATGTTCTAAACTTACCAGTTCTTTTAAGCCTTCAACGAATAAATCTTCTGGAAAATTTGGCATTCCCATGCGGTCAGCGCTTTTGTTTAACCGTGATGCATTTTGTTCTGGCCTAAACAACATAGGTTCTCCTTCGGTATCTTTGTAGGCTTTCATGCCTTCAAAAATGGCTTGCCCATAATGCAATGCCATTGCTGCGGGATGTGTTGGAATCATTCCCATTGGTACAATCCTAGGATTTACCCATTTTCCATTTTCGTAATCGCAGATAAACATGTGATCTGTAAATGTGGTTCCTAAAGGGATATTGTTAAAGTCTAGATGATCTACTCTAGATTTTTCTGCTTTGGTAATTGAAATATTGTAATTCATTCTATTTTGTATTAATGAGACATGAAACAGGATAGACGAAACATGACTCAATCATTGTGATTTAAAGAATCTATAAAGTTTGAAATTTTACTCTGAATTTTCTGAGTCTTATTCTGCAATTCAAGAAACTTATTTTCTTCAATAAAATTTTGACGAAAACATACAATAAGTTGAGTTTCCCATTCAAAAGCAGACCCAAGACTATTTTCTAAAAACTGAATAAAATGCTTATTGGTTTTTTTACTGGTTCCTTCAGATATATTTGACGCAATTAAAACAGAACGTCGATTCATCTGACTTCTCAATCCATATTTCTCATAGTCAGGCAATTTACGGGTGATAGAATAATTATCATCAATCAAGTCCATTGCTTCAATCCAAATATGCAATTTCTTAAAATTATGCCTTTTCATACAAGTCCTGTTTCCTGCTTCTTGATTCTAAATATCTCTTTCAATATCAAACTGCTCGAAATAATCAGCAACTCTGCGTACAAAACTTCCTCCTAAAAACCCATCGACTACTCTGTGGTCAAAAGACAAGGACAAATACATCATACTTCTAATGGCGATTTCATCTCCATCTTCGGTTTCAATGACTTCAGGTCGCTTTTTAATAATCCCCAAAGCCAAGATGGCAACTTCTGGTTGATTGATTATTGGTGTGCCCATAACGCTTCCAAAGGTTCCAACATTAGAAATGGTAAATGTGCTACCTTTTATATCATCGCCAGAGAGTTTGTTCTCCCTTGCTTTGTTTGCCAGTTCGTTAACATTTTCTGCAAGCTGTTTTAAATTTTTTGTATCCGCATTTTTAACTACAGGTACAATAAGATTTCCACTTGGCAATGCTGTGGCCATACCGATGTTAATATCTTCTTTTACAATAATATTATTTCCGTCTACAGAGGCATTAATATTTGGAAAGTCTTTAATCGCTTTTGCAACAGCTTCAACAAATAATGGCGTAAAGGTTAAACGCTCTCCATATTTGTCTTGGAATGCCTTTTTATTAGCATTACGCCAATTTACCATGTTAGTCATATCCGCTTCTACATAAGCTGTAACATGGGGTGAAGTGTGCTTAGAATAAACCATGTGATCCGCAATCATCTTTCGCATGCGATCCATCTCTATGATCTTACCCTTTCCTTTATCGAAATTTAATTGCGGAATACGGTATGCTGTTGGGTCTTTTTGAGCAACGGGTTGGGCAAATTTATAGGGTCTTCCATCCTCAATGTATTGAAATACATCACTTTTTCTTAAACGACCTTCGTTTCCTGTTGCAGGAATTCGAGCAAGTTCTTCAAAACTAATATGATGCTTTTTTGCAATTGAAATAATGAGTGGTGAAAAGAACGTATTACTGTTTGAAACTGAAAATGAATTTGATTGAGCGATTTCGACAGAACTTGTGTTGGGCAAAGTCGAAGTTGTTGATGTGACTGACGGTTTCTTTTTAGGTTTTCTTTGCTTTTGATGTGTCTCTACAACACTCGAAGTGGCACTAGGTTTTTTTGACTTGGATTTTGAAGAAGAGCTGCCATCAGCTTTAATTATGGCAATGGTTTCACCAATTTTGATAACATCGTTAGCCTTGTATAAAATTTCTTCAATAACACCAGAAATATTAGATGGTACTTCTGAATCTACTTTGTCGGTTGCGACCTCCAGCAACATTTCATCTTCTTCTATCGTATCTCCTACATCTTTAAACCATGTAATTATGGCCGCTTCAGTAATACTTTCTCCCAATTTGGGCATTTTGAATTCGAAATTTTCCAATTCTACCTCGATTTAAGTTATAAGAAACAAAAATAAGGAATAGGGTAGTTTATCATTGTTAATAACTTTTAAATTAGATATAAAAAGAATATTTATCTGCATTATGTAATTTTTTAAGTTTTTTATTCTTTTATATTTGTGCTTTGCATACTCAAAACATATAATTTTCTTATGGCTTATTCACTTGACAAAATTGACTTACAATTACTAGAGATTCTTCAAAAGGATAGTAATCAGACTACTAAGCGCATTGCGGAACAATTAGGTATGACAACCTCTCCAGTTTTTGAACGTATTAAAAAACTTGAAAAAGAAGGTTATATCAAAAAGTATGTTGCTGTTTTAGACAACAAGAAGATAGGGTTGAAGCTTACGGTTTTTATTGGTATTACTTTACAGGGACACACAAGGAGTTATCTTGAAAAATTTGTAAAAGAGATCAATAATTTTTCTGAGATTGTAGAATGTCATCGCGTTAGTGGAAATTTTGATTATTTACTGAAACTGGTTGTTGAAGATATAGAAGCTTATGAGACGTTTATTATTTCAAAATTAACCCTTCTTCCTTATTTGGGTAATGTGCAAAGTTTGATTACACTGTCTACAGGTAAAGAAACAAACGAAATAGATTTAAGTAGAATTTAATGAAAGGTCGCTATAAGGACGAAAGACATAGCAATCTGTTCATTTTGAAAACATCTCTAGTACCACCTCGGAGAGCTAAGCACATCGCTCCAAGGTGACAATTCTATTTTTTGAATGTTTCTCTCAAAGTTTTGTAAACATCATCCTGAACTTTCATATTATCAGGTACTTTTCTTAGTGGATCAACTTCACGCAATGATTCATGGCAATCTTTTGGCAATTGTTGATAGAGTTCAGTCCCTTTCGTTTTCCACGCTATCATTTCATCACTGACTTGTTTAACCACTTTAGCAGGATTTCCAACTACTAAACTGCGCTTTGGAATTATAGTTTCTGCCTTAACAAAAGCCATAGCCCCGACTATAGATTCATCGCCAATTTCAGCATCATCCATAATAACGGTATTCATGCCTATGAGGCAGTTTCTTCCCAAATTAGCGCCATGAATAATGGCACCATGACCAACATGGGCACTTTCTTTTAATACAATGGATTTCCCTGGAAACATATGTACGGTGCAGTTTTCTTGAACGTTGACACCGTCTTCTAAAATGATTTGTCCCCAATCTCCTCGAATTGCAGCTCCTGGACCTATATAACAGTTCTTGCCGATGATGACATTGCCAGTTACTGCAGCCAATGGGTGTACAAAACTACTTTCATGAACAACCGGTGTATAGCCTTTGAATGAATATATCATTTTTATTGAGCATGTCATTTAGAGCGAGAGCGTAGAATCTCACCAAGAGATTGCCACGTCCTGCGTCCTCACAATGACAATTCTATTTATAGGTTTTTAGTTTATTTTTTGTGAAATCAGAAAGGACCAATCGTCCACTTGTTTGCGCTCTTTCTGCTAATAATTCATCCCAATCATCAGTACCTTTCCAAAATACCTTTTTCATTTCTAGCATGGCTTCTGTATTGTATGTACATAAATGTTCTGCTGTTGCTTTTACGGCTTCATCCAATGCTTCAGTACTTTCATATACATGCGTATATAAGCCTTTTTGTTTGGCCCATTCTGCTGGATAAAACGAATTAGCATCAATTGCGATTTGCGACATCGCACTTAATCCCATTTTACGTTCAATAGCTGGCCCAACCACAAATGGTCCGATACCAATATTAAGTTCACTTAATTTAATTGCAGCGAATTTAGTTGCCATACAATAATCGGTTGAAGCTGCTAGTCCAACACCACCGCCAACGGTTTTGCCTTGTATGCGACCAATAATAAATTTAGGGCATTTACGCATGGCATTAATCACATTTGCAAATCCTGAAAAGAAGACTTTTCCTGTTGCCTTATCATTGATGTTTATGAGTTCGTTAAAACTTGCACCGGCACAGAACGTACGGTCTCCGCCGCTTTTTAAAACGATAACTTTTATTGCATCATTTTGTCCAGCTTCGGTAATTGTATTTGCTAATTTTGCTAAAATATCTCCTGGTAGAGAATTGTGTGCAGGGTGAAAAAACTCAATGTATCCTACTTGGTTTTCTATGGCTTGTTTTACGTATGGTTGTGTCATATTCATTTCCCACGAAAGTGGGAATCTTATTAAATTAAACTTAGTTTATAATTTCTCATACAAATCCCGCCATTCGGGATTTGATTTTTCTATTAATTCAATTTTCCAAGCTCTATTCCATTTCTTCATTCTTTTTTCTCTCAATCTAGCTTCATCTTCAGTTTCAAACACTTCAAAACAAACAAGTTTATCTAAATTATATCTTGCCGAAAATGTCCTTGGATGTGCTTTGGTTTTATGTTGATATATTCTTGTTTTTAACCGCTTTGTTTTTCCTATGTATAATACACCTTGCTTTTTGTTTGTTATAACGTACACGTAGTATTTCATCGCTTTTTATCTTGAGTCACCCAATTTCTCGGGTGCTTCGAGCAATTCAATTTGCTATAGCAAATTGAATTGCTCGAAATGATGATTTAAATGCTTTCGCTCCAATAAATACCATTCATATTTATTTAATTCCCCAAATACCATATTATTCAATGTGGCATCTGGATTCTCTTTAAAGAATTCTAAATAGGCTTCACGTTGTGATTTAAATTTTTCAATAGCAGTTGCTAAATTTTCGTGTTTTAAGTCATCAAGTGTATCCTTTTCGAGTAATGGGAATTGACTATTTTTTGGAAACTTATCATAATTCCAAAGGCTGTTTTTTACCTTTTCCAAAATCTTTTCTGGTGTAGAGATTTCAAAATCTTGAATTTCTCCTGCGGCAATTTTATAGGTGTATTCTAAATGTTCAACCATGTGTTGTGGTGTCATGATTCCCCATTTTGGTTTCATGTCTTCTGAAAGTTTTGATAAACAGTCATCAATCTTTTCATCTGTCATTTCTACAAAGGTTTCTTGCTTTTTCTGAACCATAGTAAGCACAGTTGCTAAAGCTACTAATTCATCCTCAGCATCAAATATTTCAGCAAACCATTTTACAATACCACTTGGATGCTCCGCTGAAGCGACATCTCTATCAATTTTTTGCTTACAAGTTAAACGCACATAAATTGTATCATTGTGATACAATGGTCTTAAAAAACGACATTCTTCTAATCCATAATTCGCTGATACTGGTCCTTTGTTTGGATAGACAAATAATCCGGCCGCAGCTGAAATTATGAAATAACCGTGAGCAGTTCTTTTTTCAAAAATACTACCGTCTAAAGAGGTAATATCCGTATGCGCATAGAAATGATCCCAAGTTACATTAGCAAAACTTATGATGTCTGAATCTGTAATGGTACGTTTATGGGTTTTCATGGACATGCCTGGCTGAATGTCTTCCCAATGGTATTTGAACGGATGTTGCTCTGTTTCTTTATATTTTGCGTTAGCTTGATAAATACCGGTGATTTCTGTAATTGTTGTTGGTGAACCTTGGATTGCTGTACGCTGTAAATAGTGCTTTATACCACGCATTCCTCCCATTTCTTCGCCACCACCAGCGCGCCCTGGACCACCATGGACTAAATATGGTAATGGTGAACCATGTCCTGTACTTTCTTTTGCGCTTTCTCTATTAAGTACTAAAATACGGCCATGATGAGATGCTGCATTCACCACATAGTCTTTAGCGATTTTATCGTCATTAGTGGCAATGGAAGACACTAAAGAACCTTTACCCATTTGGGCTAATATTACCGCTTCCTCTAAATTTTTATAAGGCATAATGGTACTTACAGGGCCGAAAGCTTCACGCTCATGAATCACTGTGTTTTGAAATGGATGATCTGCCCTTAATAAGATTGGACTTATAAATGCTCCTTTTTTAGCATCAGCACCAATAGTTTCAATTTTATCTAAATCTCCATAGACGATCTGTGCTTCTTTTGCTAAATCGTTCACCGAATCTTTAACGGCTTGTACTTGCTGATGACTTACTAATGAACCCATTCTGACTTCTTTTAGTCTTGGGTCTCCAATAGTAACTTTATCTAAGGCTTTTCCCAATGCAATTTGAACATCTTCAACTAAACTTTCAGGTACAATGATTCGTCTAATCGCTGTACATTTTTGTCCAGCTTTGACTGTCATTTCTTTTCTGACTTCTTTGATGAACAAATCAAATTCTGGTGTTCCGGGGATGGCGTCTTCGCCTAAAATGGAAGCATTTAATGAATCGGCTTCCATGGTGAATGGTACAGATTCTTGAATTAATCTTGGGTGGGCTTTTAATAAACGGCCTGTTTGAGCAGAACCTGTAAACGTAACCACGTCTTGAGATTCTACGGTGTCTAAAATAGTTTTTACAGTTCCGTTAATAATTTGAAGTGCACCTTCTGGAAGAATACCAGAATCGATAATAGTTCTGGCAACAGCTTCTGCTAAATACGATGATGATGGTGCTGGTAATACCACAGCAGGCATACCTGCCATCCAGTTAACAGCACATTTTTCTAACATGCCCCAAACGGGAAAATTAAACGCATTGATATGCACCGCTACACCTTTTTTAGGTACCATAATATGATGTGCCATAAAGCGTCCACCTCTTGATAAATCGATAGCATCGCCTTCTACATGAAAAGGTTGATTTGGGAATAATTTACGCAAAGATGCATTAGCAAATAAGTTACCGAAACCACCTTCAA
The DNA here is from genome assembly GCA_964453045.1 of uncultured Flavobacteriaceae bacterium. Taxonomy (GTDB): domain Bacteria; phylum Bacteroidota; class Bacteroidia; order Flavobacteriales; family Flavobacteriaceae; genus Winogradskyella. Next base: position 30,127 of record CAYVNR010000009.1, on the reverse strand, counting down.
TATCTATCCAACTATCTACTTTGGTAGCTCCTGTACGATAACTTAATTCATAAAACGCATCTTTTCGTTTTGTGAGGTATAATGCTAATTTTTTAAGCATATTTCCTCGTTCTTGAAACGTCATCTTACGAAGTTGTTCGCCACCTTTTGTTCTTCCGTAGTTTAAGATTTCAGGAATGTCGAGCCCTTCGATAGCTACACTTGTAAAGGCTTCACCTGTAATAGCATCAAGAATTGGAGCTCCGTCTTCTGTCCCTGTTGTCCATTGACCCTGGACATAATGTTGAATCTTATTCACTGGTTATTTATTGTTTTAAATTAGATTTAAAATTTTAATGTTTATTAATCGGTCTTTGAAATTTTATTCATTTTCATTAAGAAATACTCTTCTTTAGTGTCAATTTTAAACAAAATATCTGTATCAGCTTTTGTAACAAAAATTTCCATTTCTTTTTTTCCATTGTTTTCAATTAAAATGGAATTTTGGTCTCCGCCATTTGTAAGCCTCCATGTTGATTTGTTTACAATAGATGTTATTATTAAGAAAAAGCTATTTGCATGGGTGGTCTCTAGATGAAATGTTTTATCCTCATTAAACGTAAATCTCGCATTTTTAAAACTATCGGTCATTAAGCTAAAAGGTGGATTTTCTGGAGACTTCTCCATATCAACAACTTCCCATTTACCTTTTATAGATTCATTATCAATAATCTGGGCATTTAATACGAGATTAAAAAGGATGAATACAATTAACATGTTATTTTTCATACTATTTATTTTATGGCATCATTTTTAGGAGATGGATTGACACTGTTAAATACATTTTCTACTTATGCCATTATTCTTAAAACTCTTCCTGTTATTTTTCCTTCTACGGATTTTACATAACCATCAACTATTTTACGCATTGGTACAGGTGTATTTCCCGGAAAATAGTTTTTATATTTTTCAAAAGAGTCTTCTACTAAGTCCGAGCATACCACATTGATACGTTTACCGTCTTTTAACTCTAACGCTGCTGCTTTTACAAAACTATTGATGGCACCATTGACCATTGCTGCACTTGTTGTCATATCAACAGGGTCATCTGCTAGTATTCCTGTAGATAACGTTATTGAGCCATTTGAATTGAGATAATCCTTGCCAATGCGAACCACATTGACTTGCCCCATCATTTTACTTTTTATTCCTATGTAAAAATCTTCTTCTGTTAAATTATCTAGTTTATCCCATTTTGCATCGCCTGCGATGGCTACAATAGCATCTATCTTTCCGACAGAATCAAACATATTTTTAATGGATGATACTTCCGAAAAATCAACAGTTACGTCGCCAGAATTTCTTCCTGCTATAATGACTTTGTGTTTTTCCGAAAGCTTTTCTGAAACTTTCTTTCCAATAGTTCCATTTCCACCAATAATTAATACTTTCATTGTCTTTTCTTTATGCTTTTTCTATTACACAAGCATAGCCTTGTCCAACACCAATACACATCGTCACTAAGGCGTACTTTTTATTTTGCTCATGCAATTCTAAAGCTGCGGAATATGCAATTCGTGTTCCTGTAACGCCTAGCGGATGACCAATAGCTATTGAGCCACCATTTGGATTTATTCTTGGGTCATCATCTGCCAATCCCCAAGCTCGTGTGCAAGCTAGAGCCTGAGCTGCAAATGCTTCATTGAGTTCTATGACATCCATATCACCCATGGTTAGCCCAGCTTTTTCCAAAGCTTTATTAGATGCTTGAACAGGGCCAATGCCCATAATTCTTGGCTCTACACCTACTACAGCCGAACTTACGATCCTAGCTAACGGTTTTAGATTGTATTTTTTTACAGCATCTTCTGAAGCAATTATCGTAGCTGCAGCACCATCATTTAGACCTGAAGAATTACCTGCAGTTACACTTCCACCTTCTTTTTTGAATGCAGCTCTTAACTTACCTAATATTTCTAGAGATGTTTGAGGTTTCACAAATTCATCTTTTGAAAATTGGATTGGGTCTTTTTTTCGTTGAGGAATTTCTACGGTCATAATTTCTTTTGCCAAACGGCCATTTTCTTGGGCTTTGGCTGCTTTCATTTGACTCCAATGAGCAAATTTGTCTTGGTCTTCCCTTGATATAGCGTATTTATGAACGAGATTTTCTGCAGTCATTCCCATGCCATCTGTTCCATACAACTTATGCATTTTAGGGTTGATAAAACGCCATCCAAAAGTGGAATCGTACATTTTAGAGTCTCCTCCGAAGGCTGTAGATGGTTTAGCCATTACATATGGACCTCTGGTCATATTCTCAACACCGCCAGAAATAAACACATCACCATCTCCTGTTTTAATAGCACGATTGGCATGAATAATTGCTGATAAACCCGAACTACATAATCTATTGACCGTTTCTCCAGGAACTGTAAAAGGCAAACCTGCTAACAACGATGACATTCTTGCAACGTTACGGTTGTCTTCTCCGGCTTGATTGGCACAACCCATAATGACATCATCATAAGCTTCTTTTGGAATGTTTGGATTTCGTTTTACGACTTCTGATATCACCAAAGCACCTAAATCATCTGTTCGAACCGAAGATAATGTGCCTTTATAATTTCCTATTGGTGTACGAACACCGTCTATAATATATGCTTCTTTCATTCTTAGTACCTGCTCCGGCAGGTGTCTTTTAGTTATTTTCTTTAATTATTTATATTCATTTTGTCTTGAAACAAAACGAATCAAAAATTCAAGTTGAAATTGAGAAATTTTTCAATCTTTTATTGAGTTTGAAAACTAAAAATAAAATCTAAATTTCCTCTAAGGTTTCAGAAATTCTTAACGCTTTGATTTTTATATTCTACATTTCAACAAGGACTATTTATTATCTTATTACTAACAGGATGCAATCTGTTTTTTTATTTCCTTACTCTTCCCAGTTTTTAGCTGTTCTATAGACCACTCCTTTAAAAAGTGCCACTAATTCATCTCCTCTTTTAACCTCCACAATGTTAAAGCCGAGTTTGTTATTTACTTTTTCAATAACTGATTCAGCTACCAAATAATCACCTTCTTCTAAGGCTTCAATATGGTTGATACTTGTTTCAATGGAAACCGCATATTTACCATGTGTGTTGGCGGCAAAACCAAATGCTGTGTCAGCTAATGAATAGCTAATACCTCCATGTGCATAGTTCATACTGTTAAGCATTTCTTTTCTAATAGTCATAGCCACTTTGCAACGCCCAACTTCGCATTCTAAAATCTCGATGCCTAACCATTGGCTAAATGCATCTTGGGAAAGCATTTTATATGGAATTAATTCTCCTTTCATATTCTATTTTGTCATTGTGAGGACGAAGGACGTGGCAATCTCATTACGAGATTCTTCGCTTCGCTCTGAATGACACTTTAATTAAAAAATGTTTTATGCTCTCTATTCATTTTGCGCAATAGCGGACTACAGCGATATCTGTCTTCGTGATACTCTTCATACAACCTGTCCAATGCTGTAACACATTTATCAATACCTATTTCATCAGCCCAAGCCAATAACCCTTTTGGATAATTCACGCCCTTGGTCATGGCATTATCTATGTCTTCAGCTGAAGCAATATTTAAAAACAGAGCATCTGCAGCTTCGTTAATCAGCATTACTAAAACACGATCAAAAATTTGCTGTGCCAGTTCAGGGTTATGAGATTTCTCACTATCGTTTGAAATGACAGGTCGACCATTCTCGTCATAATCGTAATAGCCTTTTCCTGTTTTTCTGCCTAAATAACCTGCTTCAGCAAAACGCTTTTGTGTGAAGGCAGGTTTATATCTTGGGTCGAAATAGAATGCCGTAAACACAGTTTCTGTTACTGTGTAATTAACATCGTTACCGATAAAATCCATCAATTCAAATGGTCCCATTTTAAAACCTCCAACGGTTTTTAAACTCCAATCTATAGTTGCAAAATCAGCAATACCTTCTTCATAAATTCGTAAGGCTTCACCGTAAAATGGTCTCGCCACTCTATTAACAATAAAACCAGGTGTATCTTTTGCTACTGCAACTACTTTTTTCCAATCGGAAATGATTTTAACAGAAGTCTCTAAAACATCATTTGATGTTTGTATAGCAGGAATCACCTCAACCAACTTCATTAAAGGGGCTGGGTTAAAAAAATGAATCCCAATGCAGCGCTCTGGCTTTTCTAAAGCAGCAGCAATAGAAGCTATAGATAAACTTGATGTATTGGATGCAATAATACAATCGTATGAAACATAACTTTCCAATTCTGAAAAGACTTTCTTTTTAATATCAAGGTTTTCGATAATCGCTTCAATTGTTAAGTTTGAATCTGCTAAATCTTTTAAGCTATCGACATAAGATATATTGGATTGAATACGGTTTTTTTCTTCAGTATCAATTCTACCTTTTTCAATGAGCCGATTTAGTATTTTTTCTAGAGTAGCTTTTGCTTTATCTAAAGCCGCTTGGTTAGTATCGTATAATTTTACTTGACAACCAGCAGTAGCAGCAACTTGTGCAATGCCACTTCCCATGGTTCCAGAACCTATAATCCCTATATTCATAGTTTTATATTAAAATGGTAGATTTTTGACATCTACATTACCGCCAGACAAAATAATTCCAACGTTTTTATTTTTGAATTCTTCCTTATTCTTCAATACAGCTGCAAAAGGCACCGCACATGATGGTTCGATAATAATTTTCATACGTTCCCATATCAACTGCATGGCATTGATGATTTCGTCTTCTTCAACTCGTATTATCTTATCTACATATTTTTGAATGATTGGAAAATTACGGTCGCCTAAATGGGTTCGTAATCCATCTGCAACAGTATAAAAACTATCATTCGTTTCTATTTTGCCAGACATTAACGAACGATAAGCGTCATCAGCCTCCATCGGCTCCCCACCAATTACCTTGCAGTTGTTAGAAAAATAATTTGCGGCTAGAGCAGTCCCCGCAATTAATCCACCACCACCTACAGGTGTTAAAATTACATCTAATTTTGGGTATTCCTCTAATAATTCCATAGCAGCAGTACTGTTACCATAAATCACTTCATCTTGATTTGACGGATGTAAAAAAGAAGCACCTCTTTCCTCTTTAATTTTATTAGCTGTGGTTTCTCTCGCCTGAGGTGTTGATTCACATTCTATGATTTCACCTCTATAAGTTTTTACGGCATTTTTCTTAACTTCAGGTGCATTTTCCGGCATTACGATATAAGCCTTAACATTTAATTTTTGAGCAGCTAAAGACACGGCCTGGGCAAAATTACCTGATGAATGTGTCACCACACCACGTTGTCTTTCTTCTTCGGACAAAGACAATATGGCATTGGCTGCACCACGCATTTTAAAGGCTCCCATTTTTTGAAAGTTCTCACATTTAAACACCACATCAGCACCAACCATATCATTAATTAAGCTAGAACTTAAGACAGGTGTTTTATGAATAAATGGTTTTATTCTATTATGGGCTTCTATGAGGGTTTGTTTGGAAACTTTCTTTAAAACTTCTTCTACACAATTGTCCCCTTGAGGGGACTTTAGGGGTGTTTGTAAAGATTTCACTTTATCTTTCAAAGACATAGAAACACTAAAAATGTTATGCTTTACATCAGAGTCAGAAAATCTGATAAATTGGACGCCATGTTCTTCTAACCTGTTTTGTCTATTTATATCTTCAAAATATTTGAAATCATGAGAATTCCCATCAATTTCTATTGCAAGTTGAATTTCATGACAATAGAAATCAACTATATAGTCTAACATTGGTATTTGTCTGTGGAATTGAACTCCTAAAGCTCTATTTTTGATATTTTTCCATAATAAAACCTCAGCTAAGGTGCTGTTTTTCCGTAATTGCCTTGCGTATTCTTTAAGTTTTGGATTGTATGGTATTATTTTGTTTTTCACTTTACACCCCTAAAGTCCCCTCAAGGGAACAATTCTAAGATTGAAATTTTTCTCAATCTAATTTGAAGCACTAGCTCCCTTTGAAATTCGGTTTTCGTTTTTCAATAAATGCTGAAACACCTTCCGCATAGTCATTACTACTGGCTGCCTCAATCTGTAATTTAGACTCTAGTGCCAACTGATCCTCTAAAGTGTTTGCCATAGATTTGTTAAACAATTCTTTAATAAGGCCTAGAGCTTTTGTGGGCATATTTGCCAGTTTTAAGGCTAATTCGTTTATAGTGGCTTCAAAGTCGTCGAGAGAAACACATTTATAAATCATACCCATTTTTTCTGCATTATCAGCCGAAATTTTATCGCCTAGCATTGCTAAAGCTTGTGCTTTTTGAAAGCCTATTAAGCGTGGCAAAAAGAATGTACCGGCACTATCTGGTACTAGGCCAATTAAGCTAAACGCTTGAATAAAGCTTACCTTTTGGTGAGCCACAACAATATCGCAGGCCAATGCAATATTGGCTCCTGCGCCAGCAGCAACGCCGTTGACTGCCCCTATGATAGGTTTCTTAATTGAACGTAATCTAGTAATGATTGGATTATAATGCTCTTCTAATATTTTTTTAAATCCAGGATTTAACTCTGGATCTGTCACTTCTTTTAAGTCCTGACCAGCGCAAAATGCTTTTCCATTGCCTGTAAGAATGATGGCTCTTATAGCTTCGTTAGATTCACAATCATCTAGAATATTTTGAAGATTCAACGCCATCTCCCGATTGAAGCTGTTGAATACTTCAGGTCTATTTAAAGTAATTCGTGCTACTTTGTTTTCTATTTTAAAAAGAATTGAATTATTGCTCATTCACTTATTTGTTTGTGTCATTGCGAGGACGCAGGACGTGGCAATCTAACTAAGAGATTCTTCACTTCGTTCTGAATGACATTTACTTTAAACATTTAAAATAATCAAACGGTTCTTGGCAATCCTGACATTGAAATTGTGCTTTGCATGCTGTAGAACCAAACTGACTTACCAATCTTGTATTTTGAGACCCACAATTGGTACACTTAACTATTCGCTTACCGTTAAGTAACACATCTTTATCAGCTTCTGCATCTAAAGGTGCTGCAATTCCGTAATTTTCTAGTGCTTTTCTCCCTCTTGGTGTAATCCAATCTGTTGTCCAAGCTGGATGTAAAATCAAATCAATTTCAGACTCATAACCAGCTTCTTTGAGTGCTTTTTTTATATCACCTCCAATAACGTCCATGGCTGGGCAACCACTGTAGGTTGGTGTGATTTCAACTTTTACTACATTATTTACAAATATTGCAGAACGAACAACGCCCATATCCATTATAGATAACACGGGAATTTCAGGGTCTGAGACCTTTTCTAAAATCTCGACCAATTTTGAGTCTATGTTTTGTTCTGTAGTTGTCATATTTCTATTGAAACTGAATTAGAAATTGAATTCGAAGTGTTTTACTATTCGTTTTTACTTTTGGTTCAGATTCAAGTTCAAGTTCGATTTCTTTTTCTACCATTGCATATTTGGATAGGCACGTTGCATATATTGTAATTCTGCTAATATGTATCCTAAATGTTCTGTGTGGATTCCCTGTTTTCCGCCTTTTTGGAAGTATTTAACGTCTGGAACTTCTAGCGTTGCTTCTTCTAAAACTTCTGAAACATACTTGTAATAATCGTTTTTGAGTTGGGTAACATCGACTCCAATACCTTCGGCTACCATAGCTTTATCTGCCTCAGTTTGATGAAATAACTCATCAGTATATACCCAAAGGTCATTAATCGCTTGCTGCATTTTCGACTTACTTTCTTCAGTGCCATCTCCCAAACGTCTTACCCAATCAGATGAGAAACGTTCGTGATAACTTACTTCCTTAATACATTTACTGGCTATAGCTGCTAAGGTTAAATCTGTACTTTTTCGTAATTCTCCTAAGAACGCTAAATGATAAGCGTCAAATAAAAACTGACGACCAATGGTATATGCGAAATCTGTATTTGGTTGCTCAACTAAAAGTACATTTTTATAATCTCGCTCTTTTCTTAGCATTGCAATATCATCTTCAGACCTTCCATCTCCCGCAACTTTGCCTGCGTATTGAAAATAACTTCGTACTTGCCCGAATAAATCCAATGAAATATTAGTGCAAGCAATATCTGTTTCTAAACTCGGCCCATGACCTGTTAACTCACCTAATCTTTGTCCGAGAATTAGGGAATTATCAGCAATGCCGAGAATGTATTTATATAAGTTTTCTTTCATTATGTTCAATGTTGAAACTGAAGTCGAACTTGAATTCGAAAAACTTCAATTAGTATTTTTAATTCTTGTACAATAATTCTAATTTATTGGTCATTTTCATCTTTTAAAGCAAATCAATTTCAGTTTCTCCCGATAACCATTGGGATTCAAATTCGATTTCGCTTTTACATATGTTTTACGTCGTCCGGTACATCATAAAATGTAGGATGGCGGTATACTTTATCTTGAGCAGGCTCAAATAATTCGCCATTGTTTTCTGGGTTTGAAGCCGTGATATGCTTAGATTCCACAACCCAAATGCTTACTCCTTCATTTCTTCTGGTATATACATCGCGAGCATTTTCTAATGCCATATCAGAATCTGCTGCATGAAGACTACCAAAGTGTCTATGTTCTAATCCATTTTTACTTCTTACGAAGATTTCCCATAAGGGCCAATTTTTAGCTGACATAATATTCTAAGTTTTAAACTGCCTGTTTTTCTTTTCTGGCTTGCTTCTTTTCTGCATGAGCCATTGCAGCATCTCGTACCCATTCTCCACGTTCCCAAGCACCAACTCTAGCTTTCATACGTTCTTTATTCATCGGTCCATGACCTTTTACAACTTGCCAAAACTCATCCCAATCAATTTCACCAAAATCATAACTCTGACGTTCTTCATTCCATTTTAAATCTGGATCTGGTATTGTTAATCCTAAAACATCTGCTTGGGGCACAGTTTGATCTATAAACTGTTGGCGTAACTCGTCATTTGTTTTACGTTTCAATTTCCATTTCATGGATTGTTCCGTGTGTACAGATTTATCGTCAGTAGGACCTAACATCATTAAGCTTGGCCACCACCAACGGTTAAGCGCATCTTGCGCCATTTCTTTTTGCTCTGGGGTTCCGTTTGCCAGTTTTAACATAATTTCAAAACCTTGCCTTTGATGGAAACTTTCTTCTTTACAAACACGAATCATTGCTCTAGCATAAGGTCCGTAAGATGTATTGCATAATGGTACTTGATTTATAATTGCTGCTCCATCTACCAACCAACCAATGGCTCCCATATCTGCCCATGTCAACGCTGGATAATTAAAGATACTTGAATATTTGGCTTTCCCGGTATGCAATTGCTCATACAGTTCATCTCTTGATATACCAAGTGTTTCGCAAGCGCTGTACAAATACAGTCCATGACCCGCTTCATCTTGAACTTTAGCTAGTAAAGCTACTTTACGTCTTAGGGATGGCGCTCTTGTAATCCAATTCCCTTCTGGTAACATGCCTACAATTTCGGAGTGCGCATGTTGGGAAATTTGCCTAATATGGGTTTTTCGATACTTTTCGGGCATCCAGTCTTTAGGTTCAATTTTTTCGTCACGCTCTATACGTGCGTTGAATTCTTTTTCTAGACTTCGACTACGCTCAGTCCAAGAATTTTTAATTTGATCTTCACTCATAGTTTTAGCTTTTAGCTTGTGAAACTTCTTTTTCTATTTCAGTTTTTTGCAATTCTGCCCATACCTTGGGGTTTTCAGTTTTAAAATCATTAATGACATCCGTAGGGTTTTGTTTAGTGTCGAAGCCAAACTCAACATCGCTATCATAATTTATAACAAAAAATGGCTGTTCATTACATTTGTAAAAATCTATTTTATTTATTCTTAACTCATTATGATCTTCAACAACTATTTCTTCTGGTAAAGCTTCTCCCTCATCATCAAAGGGGTAATGTTTAATTACAAACTTGTCTTCAAAAATTAACAGTAACCTTTCGTCATCAATTTCAAAATTACCTTTAAGGTATTCATTATCGCCCATACAGTAGTTAATTAAAATAAAATCATTTTCAAAAGTGATTAAATCCGAACTACAGCAATCACATTCGATCAGCAGTTCACATTTGTTGATTTCAATTGAGGGTCCGATCGAAAAAACTTTATTTCTAAATTGGGCTATATCAATCTCTGCGATCTCAAAATCATTTGGGTTTTTTGTTTCAACAATATGATAAGGCCTTTCTTCTACTATAGCTTCTTTTTCAGTAGCTAAATGACCATTTGTGCTATTGGTTTTCTCGTTTTTACAGCTTACGATTAAAAATAGCACAGGTAATATTTTATATATAATTCTATACGTCAAAATCTACGACCACTTTTTCTGTTTTTGGTACAGCTTGGCAGCTTAGTACCAAATTTTGAGACACTTCTTTATCATCTAGGGCATAGTTAATCTTCATTTCTACCTCACCTTCTTTTACCTCGCACTTACAGGTGCTACATACGCCTCCTTTACAAGCAAAGGGTAAATCTGCACCAGCACCCAATGCTGCATCTAGAATGTTATCGTATTGTTTGGTCATGGTGAATAAGAATTCTTTTCCTCCATCAACTATTGTAACTTCGACACCTTCAACATTTTGTTTTGCCAACCGCTCTGCACGTTTAATGTCTTCTTCTGAAAGTCCGGTGACAAACAGCTCAAAATGAATTAGTTTTTTTGGCAAACCTGCATTTATCAAATACGCACTCACGTAATTTACCATTTTCTCAGGGCCACATAAAAACACTTCGTCGGTGTCCGGTATATCTATAAATGTATTACAGAGTACCTGCATTTTTTCATCATCGAAACGTCCGTTGAACAATTCAATGTCGCGGCGCTCCTTGGTTAGGAAATAATAAATTTCTAACCTCCCGAAATATTTATTTCTGAGTTGCTCCAACTCCTCCTTAAAGATAATGGATTTTGCTGTTTTATTAACATAAAATAGCTTGCAAGTTGAATTTGGTTCGGAAGCCAAATGCGTTTTTATCATAGAAAGTACAGGCGTAATGCCACTTCCCGCAGCAAAAAATAAATAGTTTTTGGCTTTCTCTCGATTTATATCTACGCCAAATGTACCGCTAGGTGCCATGACTTCGAGATAATCCCCAGCTTTTAATTTTTCATTTATAAAAGTTGAAAACTTACCGCTAGGGATTTGTTTTACTGCGACTTGCCATTTGGTTTCATTTGGACTAGAGCATATGGAATATGAACGACGAACATCTTCACCATTTATATCCGTTTTTAAAGTTAAATGCTGCCCTTGCCTAAATTTGAAAGTTTCTTGTAATTCTAAAGGAACGTCAAAAGTTACTACTGAGGTATCTTCCGTTTCCCTATAAATATCTTCAACTTTTAAGTTATGAAATTCTGCCATGTTGCCAAAGTATAAACCAAACTAACAATTGTTAGTTTATTCAGCAAAGTTATAAAATAAAATCTAAATTATTTGTTAATTCCAGTTATCAGGATTTGACTCAATGTACTTGACAATTCTTTGAGGTTGAGATCTTCTTTTTTTGGTATCCAAATGTACAATGATCGTAAAGTGGTAAGAATGGAAAACATCATCACATCTGGCTTTACATTTATAATCTCGCCAGAGGCTATTCCTTCTTTGAGAATACTTCTAAAGTCATCTTCATAGTCTATTCGTAACTTTTGGTAGTATTTTAGTTTTTCATCTAAATGCATCCAATCATTGTTCAAAGATGCCATACCATATACATTTTGGCTCGATAGCTTTACATGTAGTTCAATGATTTGCTTAAGCTTATCGATACAATTCTTGTTAGACGATTGAATAAGTTTCATGCCCTCTGTAAATGCTTCGGCCAAAGAAATGATAATATCATTAAGAATGTCTTGTTTTGAATTTATATGGTTGTAGAGGCTAGCCGCTTTTATCCCCATTTCGGCGGCAAGGTCTCGCATAGTAACAGCGCTAAAGCCTTTTTCCTTAAATAGTTTTGCTGCGACTCTGATGATTTCTTCTCTGCGTGTTTCTTTTTTCAAATACCTGTAAACTTATATTATTCGTAAATTTAAACAAAAAAGTAGCCATGGGATTTTTAGATTTTATTTTTGGTGCCAAAAAGCGTCAAGTAGAAACCTATTTAAAAAATGAAGCTGTAATATTAGATGTAAGAACGCAGCGCGAGTGGGATGCGGGACATATTGAAAACTCTGTTCATATTCCATTAGACGAACTAAGAAACAGAGTAGAAGAAGTTAAGCAATTAAACAAGCCAATTATTGCATGTTGTAAAAGTGGAGTGCGTTCTGCAAAGGCCGCTAAGTTTTTAAATCTAAACAATGTAGATGCCATTAATGGTGGCGGTTGGGTGAGTGTAAAGAATAAACTATAGTTTTAAATTCTGAAGACTTTCAATGGATTCGATTGGTGTTTGATTGTATTCTAATGTCCAACCCAAAGAATTTGTTAGAATAAAGAACTTCCCCAACTCGCTTATCAACCTATTTTGTGCGTTGGATTTTAAATCTGAATTTTCGATTTTTTTCATTAGAGAAGCGTTGACAGTCTTCTTAATTTCATTATAGTCTTTAGCTTCAAACTGATTTAAAAAATCGGCTTGAATATCATAATACTCAAAATCTGGACTAATTTTTATTTCTTCCTCAGGAATGTTTAATATTTGTAAAGTTTTAGTGGTTTTATCTACTTTATATTGTATCTGACTTAGATCGTATCCAATGGTTACATCGGCATTAACTATCACTATAGCCCGCTTTTCTGCTTCTAACAAATCTCCAAAAACGGCTTTAGAATTTTTATAGGTAAATACTTCACTAAAATGCCCCTCAGTAACTACCAATTTGCCAACATTTTTAATCTGTTCTTGTATTAAAGTTGTGCTCTCTTGAAGTTCGATTTTATTTTCCCTTTTATCACCACAGTATTTAAACGTGAATAAGATAATTAGAGTAATGATGACACCAAATAGTATTTTCCGCATAGGCTAATTTATAAAAATACGGCATAATACTCAGCAGAGACTAATATTTAAATCCTATTTTTTTGTATTACAACGAGGTAGAAAGCATATCAGCTAAAAAAAATGCAAAGCATCTTAAATTTCTTATTAAAGGGGAGTTGTTGAATAATTTAGCATCTTAGAATACCTTGTTCCTCAATTTATACACTGGTATTTAATTAATTCATTTTAATGTTTAGAAGCTTTTCTATATGGGTTTTTATGTTTACGATGTTGGCATCCTATGGTCAAAAATCAACATTGTTACAGAACATTAATTTTAGGGCTAAAGAATTAAAACATAGTCTTAATGAAAGTGGTGATAGTCTAATCTTATCAAGTGATAAGATAATTTACAGCATAGAAATTTTTAATCAGAATTTTGAAAAAAGAATAGAAGTTGGCAGCAAGGATGTTAAAATTGCTTTAAATGAAACTCCTTTGGGCAGACTTGTTGTACAGGCTAATTTGATAGATAAGCGCATCATAATGACACTTCTTAGGCATGAGGATATTGAAGAACATTCTGAAAAAACCTCCCTAACTATACCTAAAAGAGCAGTTGCATCTGCTATCAATGCACTTCATCTAACTGAAAACAAAATAGTTTGCCACAACTATAAACCAAAAGCTAATATAAGTTTTGATACCAGATTTAAAATAGCATTACCAAAATCTTTAAAAGAATTAATGCCAATTGAAGACAATGAAGCTGTTGGCGGAATTGAAAATAGTAAGTCAATTCCAGGGGAAGAAGTAGAGCAACAAACCCAAACAAGACAGAGAACAAGTTTGACGAACATGTTGAACTGGAGATCAAAAAAGACTGCTGAAAATCAGAAATCTTACTGGGTATTAGAAGAAACCAATAATGGCAATGGCTCTCATAAAACTATGCGATTGGTTAAAGAAGATGCGGTAATGAAAATGATTGAAAAGAATAAATTGGAATCTAAAACCAGTTTTGGGAAACTAAATAAACTGACGGCATGGGAAGTGTACGATACTGTAAACTTTATAAAAGCACAGGTTGAAAACCCAAATTATATTAATTCATCTTCTTCAGATCTTTTTAGCGTTGTGCCCTATTATACTACAGCTAACAATCGATTAGCGGTTAATTAAAAACATGCGTAACATAGTTCTGTAAATTCAAGAAGCAGACACGAATATTAATATATGTATTAGCTGTATAATGTCAAGGCTTATTTCAATATTGTTTTTAGTATGTGTAGAAAATCTTTAGAAAAGTGATTATTAAAGTTTAATGTTTTGGCGAAAAGCATTAAATTAACACTATGACGATTTACAAGCCACGAAAAATAAAATTTGAAGAATTACATAAAGTTAATGGCTGGCAAATAAAAATTTATACCATTGTTAAACATGGAGACTTTAACAGTACTATATTCTACAACAACGCAAAAGGACAGCTGATAAAATGGCTGGCATTAACCAATGGATTTAATTCAAAGCACAATAATATTGGCTTTTTAATTCTGCATGCAGGTACAGAAGGCATATTTTCATTAATCAATTGGTGGGTTGGCGACAACATGTTAAATACACATATTTTTAAAACCGATTATGATAATCTTAGTGTTTTTGAAAAAATTTCTGGAAACGGTTTAGCCCCATGTGTTTGGGAATTGGAAGTTATTAACCATGAACGTTTAGCTTGGACTAATTACGTTTTGAAGCAAGAGCCTCAACCTGATTATAACACCTATCTAAATACGACTTTCAGCAAAGCGCTATGACTTTTTTAGCTCTAATTTCTCTGCAAAATAATCACAAAAGTCTTTCATCGTAGCTGTCATCTTTTCGTCTTGAGTAGCTCTCATAAACGTATCGCTCATAGTCACTAAAGTTTGATGGAAAAAAAGTTTCATCTCGTCAACAGGCATATCCTTGGTCCACAAATCTATCTTTAAGGTTTCTTGAGCTTTACTGTCCCAAACAGACAGCATAATGGCTTTGGCTTCCTCATTATTCACGCCACCATCTTGTGCAGACCAATTCAGTTTTTCTGGCACGCGGTTTTCGTCAAGCTCTACATTAAGTTCTATTTTAGATGTCATGGTTTTTGCCATTATTTTTTAGGTTTAAATTTAGATTTAATAAAAATTTCTTCGGGCTCTTTTTGTAAAATACTCATTACGTCTTCACCTGTAGTATCGGCATAAGCTCTCACAATTTGCCAGCCGATATATTGTCCTAGCCGTCCTGGTGATTCGTTGTCTAATTCCAAATAAAATTTAGAAAAAGGAGCATCGGCAATGAACCTGCTGGGTAATTTACTGTCTGTGCTGTATAACATTTCTTTTTCAATAAAATGACTCCAAATAGGACTCTCATTAGCTTCTGCCCATTTTATCTGCTGTTGTGTATAGCCTATTTTATCTGCATCAGATACAAACGGAATCATAACGTCCTTAAAGTAAAGTAGCTTTCCGAAGTAAATCATTTCATCTAATAAGGTTTTTCTATTAGTTTGAAACGTGTACTTTTTTCCGTAGCCTTCGGCAACTTCTGGCACAATTTGATTTTTTGTCATGTTAGCGGCTATGTACCTCGGTATGTTTTGATAAAACTCATGGTCTTCACCCAGAAAATTATCTAAAGCAATGAGTACTAAAGAATCCGTAACAATGGTTTTGTTCCTATAATCTACATCATTAGTCAGTGTGATAACTCTCGGTATACTAAACGTTTTATCGTAGTGTTTTAAATGCTGAAACAAGCCTGTTAAATCTTGTCTTATAGTTTTAAAATCTGAATATGAGTTTTCCACCTCATTCAACAACATATCTTGTAAGGTATCATTAATTCGGTATATCCATACCGAATCTGGTACGTGCTTAGAAAACAAAAAGGGATAGGCTTCCTTGAGTTTTGGTAAATCTCTAGGCTCAGCATTAGAAAAAGCCTTATCAAAACGTTCTACAGTAAAGTTTGCTTCAATTTTAGCGATTTCGTTTTCAAGCTTAGAATCCTCATTGCAAGACAGTAAAACGAGTCCCAACAGTAATATTATGTAAATTCTCATGGACATTTTACGAAACATTTTTAAACCTAACACGTTTCCGTTATTTTTGTTGTGCAAAGGTACACTTCTTTGTTGTAAATTTTAAGCATTATGCAAACAGAAAAGATTGTCAACCATATAGTAAACTGGCTGAAAGATTATGCAATGAAAGCTAGGGTTAATGGTTTTGTTATTGGTATTTCTGGTGGAATTGATTCTGCCGTAACCTCTACACTTTGTGCCAAAACTGGTTTAGACCTTTTGTGTATAGAAATGCCAATTCACCAAGCGGCTAGCCATGTTACAAGAGCACAAGAACACATCTCACAGTTAAAAAAGCGTTTTCCCAATGTTAGTGATGCACGTGTGGATCTAACACCTGTTTTTGAAGAGTTTAAAACCGAAGTAAGCTTAGATGGCAAACAAACTACTGTAGACATGGCTTTAGCAAATACTAGAGCACGCTTGCGTATGACGACCTTGTATTATCATGCAGGTTTGTTGGGGCTTTTGGTGGCCGGAACAGGAAATAAAGTTGAAGACTTTGGTGTCGGTTTTTACACGAAGTATGGGGATGGTGGTGTGGATTTAAGTCCAATTGCAGATTTGCTAAAATCTGAGGTGTACAAGATTGGAGATTATCTTAATGTCCCAGAATCTATTATGAAAGCGGCTCCAAGTGATGGGCTTTTTGGGGATGCTCGTAGCGATGAAGATCAAATAGGTGCATCTTATCCAGAATTAGAATGGGCTATGAAGATGAAAGATGAAGGAAAAACCATCGATGATTTTACAGGTAGAGAACATGAAGTTTTTAAAATTTTTATGAGTTATAATTCTAGAAATCAGCATAAAATGGTTCCTATACCGATTTGTGAAATTCCTAAGGAATTAAGATGAAAACTGCAGTTTATCGAATAAATTGTTTACACTGTCTAAATTTTAGTTACTTTTACACAACAAATCTCCACGATACTTTAAACCTAGTTTAGCTATTGTACCAAATTAACTAACCCTAACCAAATTCAATTATCATGATACATATTTTGATTGTTGACAACCATCCTATCGTAAGAACCGGATTAGAATTGTTCTTAAAGAGTAAACCAGACCTTAAAGTCGTAGGTAAGTTAAGTAGTGGTATTGAGATTTTTGAATTTATAAGACGTCATAAAGTTGATGTTATCATTTCAGAAGTTGATTTGCCCGAACTTAATGGAATTACTGCACTTAGAGCGATTAAAAAGGAGAATCCGTATGTTAACGTATTGATGTTTAGTCACCAGCCAGAAGAAATTTATGCTATAAGTACACTTAAAGCAGGTGCTTCAGGTTATTTAAACAAAACAGCAAGTGTTGATGCTGTTGAAGCTGCCGTAAGAAAAATCCATAATGGTGAAATTTCATTAAGCGAAAAAATGGATAAGCATTTGCGTTACGAAGATACTCGAAAGAGTAGAAGTCGTATGTTTAAAAAACTGTCGACTAGAGAAGTTGAAGTTTTAAAACTGCTTTCTATTGGTAGAAAAAACAAAGAGATTGCAGAAGAATTGAGCATCAACGAAAAGACTGTGAGTACTTACAAAGCAAGGCTTTACAAGAAATTAAATGTTACCAATATTGTAGATTTAATTCATCAGGCAAAGCACCACAACCTTACTTAGTCATGTAACCTCCAATTACCTTTCCGAGTTTTCGAGATAGTAACATTTTAAGTCCAACATAGTCTTTAACATCTTCTATGATTGATCGGGAGTCCGCTCCTTCTTTTAATGTCTCGTTCTTGTATTCGGCTACTTTTTGGTCTATTAAATAACAACGTAAGCTTAAAATGGTTTGACTCACCAATTGGGGAACTGAATGTTCTTTTTCCTTTGGGATGATTTGATTGCGTTCCCAATCATGGAGATTGTATTTTTCATCTTCCATCAAAATGCTAGTGACTTCGCTGGCCGATTCTTGATCCAATTGATTGACGAAGTCTTTGGTGGAAAAGTTTTCATCTTGATTCAATTTATCAATAATTAAATAGTACAACTCTTTAAACTTCTCGTTAGAAAACATCATTTCATCTTCTTGGAGGTCGAGATAAATTTTCTCAAATACACGTGCTTCATGTATAGCGGGTTCTAAGAGTAATTCGCCAGAAACTTCATCTTCTTTTAAAACTAAATCTTCAAACTGCTCAGTTCGGTCTCCATAAAGCATCAGTATTTCAATAATTTTTCGTTCTAACTCGTACTGTACATCTACCTTTTGCTTTTTTTGTGGTTCATTCTTTACAACTTCAAAAGCTTTTTGTTCTTGTTTGTATTTTTTATTGGCATCCTGAAATTCCTTTTTAGAAATTTGTGCCAATGTGCTAAACAATACATTTTCGCTAATGTCCATTATGGAGGCACATTCTTGTACATAGATTTCGCGTTTAATAGCATCGGGTATTTTTGCAATGCTATTTACAATTTCTCTAATCGTTTCTGCCTTTTTTATAGGATCATCTTTAGCTTCTTTTACCAATAACGATGCTTTAAACTGAATAAAGTCTTTAGCATTCTCATTGAGGTACGTTGTAAGCTCTTCTAGGGTGTTGGATTTTGCAAAACTATCTGGATCCTCACCATCAGGAAAGGTACATACCTTAACATTCATGCCTTGCTCAAGAATTAAATCTATACCACGAATAGAAGCTCTAATACCAGCGGCATCTCCATCAAAAAGCACGGTTATATTATTGGTTAATCTGTTTATTAATCTAATTTGTTCTGATGTTAAAGCTGTGCCTGAAGATGATACCACATTTTTAACTCCAGTTTGATAAAATTGAATAACATCTGTGTAGCCTTCCACCAAATAACAATTATCTTCTTTGGCAATGGTTTGCTTGGCAAAATATAAGCCGTAAAGCACTTTACTTTTGTGGTAAATCTCGCTTTCTGGGGAATTGAGATACTTTGCAGCTTTTTTATCGTTGGTTAAAATTCTACCTCCAAAACCAAGAATCCTTCCACTCATGCTATGAATGGGAAACATCACTCGGCCTTTAAACCTATCGAAACGTTTACTTTCTTTAACAATAGTTAAGCCTGTTTGTTCTAAAAAGTTTAATTTGTAGCCTTTGCCCAAAGCATCATCTGTAAAGGCTTGCCATTCATCTAGCGAATAGCCTAATTGAAACTTTTTTATTGTGTCTTCCGTAAATCCACGCTCTTTAAAATAACTTAAACCAATGGCTTTTCCTTGATCGGTTTTGTGCAATATTTTTTGAAAGTATTCATTGGCATATTCACTTACTAAATACAGGCTTTCTCTTGCATCTGCCTGAGCTTTTTCTTCATCGGTTCGTTCGGTTTCCTCAACCTCAATATTGTATTTTTTAGCTAAATATTTTATAGCCTCAGGGTAGGTAAAATGCTCATGTTCCATTAAAAACGTTACCGCATTGCCGCCTTTACCACTTGAGAAATCTTTCCAGATTTGTTTTACGGGAGAGACCATAAAACTTGGTGTGCGCTCTTCACTAAAAGGACTTAAACCTTTAAAGTTGCTGCCTGATTTTTTAAGCTGAACAAAATCACCAATAACCTCCTCAACGCGAGCGGTTTCAAATACTTGTGCTATGGTGTTTTGAGATATCATACAACTTATTGTAAAAACAGAAATCTAATAAATATTTTGGTAGATTTTATAAAGTTTTCTGCTTCTATGAGATTGAACGGTAAATTTAAGATAAACTATTTGTTTTGCGAATTAATGTTTTGAAGGTAATCTTTTGAATTTCTTCAAGCTTCAGCTTCAGAAATTAATTGCTTTATGATTAGTATTCTGTTTTATCCGTTTTTTTTGTCCATTCTTCAAATGGTTTTAAAGCAATATCACGAGCCAATTGCTCAAAAGGAATGCTTCTTTCTTTATATGGCAGAGGAATTTCTTTATAGATAAACTCGTCATCAAAACCAATACTGGCAGCATCTACTTGGTTGCTTCCGTAATATACTTTGTCTGGTCGTGCCCAATAAATAGCACCTAAACACATTGGGCAAGGTTCGCAAGAGGTGTAGATTTCGCAACCATCTAATTGAAACGAATCTAGGTTTTTACAAGCATCTCTTATGGCTGTAACTTCTGCATGCGCTGTTGGGTCGTTAGTTGATGTTACTTTGTTGTTGCCGCGACCTACAATTTTACCATCCTTAACAACAATGCAGCCAAATGGACCACCTTCATTGTTTTGCATTCCTTTTAAAGCAGCATTTACCGCTTCTTTCATGAAATATTTTTTGTCCTTCATCTTTATCTATGGTTCTCTAAAATGTAACTAAACGGTCAATTATAGTATAATCGAGAAGTTTAGTCTTTATATTTTAAAATATATTTCTGTTTGCTTTACAAGATACTTTTGCTAAAAAATAGTCTATCTTAAACTGTACTCAATGCTAAAGTAGAAATGCAAAGAAACCTATTTTATTTGAAATTTCGTTTTAAAAAAATATCAGCATTAGTAAATAATAAACGATCTATAATTTCTAATGCTGAAATTTGATTTTGAGCTTGTAATTTTAAACCGTCTTCTTTTAAGTAATTTTCAGCTTTTTCGACTAAAAAGGGTTTAATATCTGCTATGTTTTCAGCTGTCCATAAACCTTTTATGGGATTCACTATACCATCAAAATCTGAGCCTATAGCAACTGTTTCCCAACAGAACAAGTTGTTTTTATCGAGTAATTCTGCTATATATTGAATTTGGTTCCAGATCAATTGAGATTTATTACTGTAGCGTCTTTTTTTACTTGGCCAATAAATTCTAGAGTTTCTAATGGCACGTTTGCTTCCAATACGGCGTTCGTCCAATTGTAATCCAAAAATACCTTTTGATTTCGCAATTCGAAGTATTTCTGAATCATAAAAATTGATGTCTGCGTCATTGAACTGTTTGCTAAGTTTAGAGTCGGAAGTATCTTGTTCTTCAATACTTTGTTTTCCATTTATTGCTCCATGACTTACTAAGATTGGAATATTTTCATCAGCATATTTGGTTTCCAACAATTGGTAATAGGTTTTTCGAGACGCTCTGCTCATGTGCTTTACATCAATTAGAATCCGTTTGCCTTGCGAATTGTCTAATAGTTTGTCGATGACTTTAAAACCTAAATCTGAAATATCAGAATTGAGACCGCGGTTTTGTTGCTTTTTAATTAAGCCAATGCTTATGCTTCTGGCATGTCCACAAATTTCGTTATAAAAGTGATGCGCCAAGGTGACGAAAAGTGGTTTGTGTTCCCAGTTTTTAACCGTATCTATGTTTTCTAAAACAGTAGTTTCATCTGCTGTATTTTTATCGCGATGCAAGCCAGTTTCAAAAGCATGACCTCCTTCGATTGTGTTAACTAAACTTATAATTTTTCGAGATGCAGTAGAGCTATTTCTGTTGTTTTCAATGTCAGTGTAACTGTTGACCAAGCGATAAGTAAACGTAACATTATCTATAATCTGGGCCATATTATTTAATTGTAAATAGTAATCGTGTTCATCAACCAAATCTTTAAAATAGCTATTGTGATTTCTAAGATTATCTATACGCTTTTGACTAACTCCAGCAGCCAAATTTACTAATGCATCCGAAATAAATTTAAAACCCAAAATCTTGTCTTTGAGGAAGTGTTTTTCAAAGGGGTACAATGAAATAACAACAATGTTGCAGTTGGCCTTGGCCAAGGTTGTTAAATCGGTTTGAGTAAATTTTGTTAATGTGAGCAATCGATTAACTTGACGCTCTAAAAAATTTGGCGGACTATAATGCCATATCGAATTTTTTCTTCCACTATTGAGCCGGTTTTGTTTTGGGGGTTTGTATTTAAAGCTCTTTCCATAGGGTTTCAAGGAAGGATGGCAGTGTAGGTCTATATAAGATGGTTTCATGATTCTAAAGTACGTAATATTCTACAATCGAATCCAATTGTAATTACTTAAAAACCAAAAAACCCAATTCAAACGAATTGGGTTTTTGATGGTGGTGCCTCCAGGAATCGAACCAGGGACACAAGGATTTTCAGTCTATTAGTCCTTTGTGTCCAGTTCAAAAACTATTGAAACGCAGTGTTTTACAAAAACGGTTTGGTTAATATTTAGTTATTTATTTCATCTATATGTCTTTTTTTGTTACCTGTGAAAATATCATCAGAAGTACCGAAAATCCAATTGGCATTTACATTATAAGCTATCACAGCATTTTCTATTTGTTCCGGTGTGAAATGGTTTATACCTATTGAGACGTTATAAAGGTTCTGCTTGTTAATCCCAACAGCTTCACAGAAGTCGGTGTTGAACTTTATAGTTCCCGCTTTCTTCAGTACTTTAATCAACTGGATCATTTTTCTGTCACTGGTATATGACTTTCTTGTTTTTCTACCAGTCATCATCTTTACTGTTAATAGAACTGTGCATTGATACATTTAGTTCATCAAATATTTTTGTGATTTCAGTTGTATAAGCCTTAAATTTTTCAATAGGTTTACCGTTTTTAAAATAGTCAGAACCATTTTCAAGATCAAAAGCTAACCATCCGGTTCTGTATTCACTAACAGGTTGGTATTCTGCCATGATAGGTTCAAACTTATACTTTCCATCTCTGAAGCTGACTTTTATTGTATACTTCACGTCGATATATAGTTTACCGATTTTAAAAGCGCTTTGTTTTATTCCGGTAAACCTCACAAAATCATTTTCAGATTTCGTATCTATCACTTCATCAGGATTTTGATAATAGTTTTTAATCCAATTGTTTGATTTTTTGTAAAGTTCTGACTGGGAAAGGCTATCAACATTCACAACAATATAATTTGGATCCATACCAGATGGTGAATATTTGAATTTAACTTGGCAATTAATTTGTCCTATGACAGAAAATGCGATTATAAATAATATTGATTTCATGGTTAAAAAGTTCTTTTAATTACTTTCCATATAGTATGGACTTCATTTAGCTGTATGTTGAAATCTGGGAACTCAGGTGAGGAGTTCCTGGATTTGCAAATAATTTCTCCTTGGTCGTTTGGGCCTTGAATATCTTTATGAAACATTCCGCTATGACATATAATGATCCACCCGTAATCAGTTAGTCTAAATCCATCTTTCCAATGATGTCTTTGTAGTTCTCTCCCTAAAACTTCAGCTCCGTTTGGCGTATCGTTAATACCGCCACCGTTCATGCTGTCATTACCAACAGTGAAAGCCATATATTTTCCTTTCCCTGGGTGATCAACTGTGAAATATGTTTCGCCGAAGGATTCATGAGTTTTGTACTCATCTTCGTATACATCGATAAAAGAGGCATAAGCTTTATAGGGAACTTTTGGAACTTTTACTCGCCATTTACCATTCGAAAGCTCTTCAAATTTAAGTCCGTTCTTACCCTTATAAGAAACAATTGATTCACTAGAAGGTAAATTTTTGGGTTTTTCATCTTCAAATAAATATGAAACATTTACGTCATAATGTTTCGCAATTTTTTCTAAGTTCTTAAATGGAATATCAACAGTTCCTTTCTCATAATGCTGAATTGTTCTAAGACTAACGCCAACGTACTCTGCCAACTGCGTTTGACTCTCTCCTTTACTCTTTCTGAGCTGTTTTATTTTATCCATTTATGAATTAAAATTGCATATAACTGTAAAAATATTTCATAAAAAAGTTGCTTATATGAAATAATATTACATAATTTGCATTGTGTTGCAAATCAAATTAACGAAATTAAAAGTTTGCTACAAAATTTTAAAACCGGATTACCTAAAAAAAGGGATGATGATAAAAGTGCTTAGCAAAAGAGAAAATGAAATCGCTGCGGAAGTCGCAAAAGACTTTTCAGTTAAAGAAATTGCAGAACGTCTTTGCCTTTCTCCTTACACAGTCGACACACATATAAAAAATGCAAAAAGCAAACTTGGTGTTAGAGGTCTTTCGGGATTGACACGAGAATTTGTAATGTCACTCGAAGATCCCAAACAATTTTTTAGAACAGCTACAGCAATAGTTTTTCTAGCGCTTCATATTTCCATCTCATTGTTCACAACTGATGTTGATTTGAGAAAGCCAAGACCAGTAAGAAGTAGAACCGCTAGACGTATTGATATTTAACAACACCTTAGAAAATGGCAGAGGACAAAACATTATTGGAAAAATTGAACGAGGCATGGGAAAGTATGCCTCCAGGAGCAAAGAACAAGCTCTATAACGACTTTGACTGGAAGCACCAAAACGTTGCGGACATTCTAAAGAAGGGCAGAAAGGACGAGGACATCCTCACAAGGCTGTTGAGCAACATAAAAACAGTATCTGAAGATATTGCAAATGATGTCAACGAACAGAACGAAATAGTCCAATCTATATAATATGGACCAGAAACTTATAAAGCGTCTTGAGCGCATAGAGATGAACGCAGGCCTTTTAGCGAAGGAAGCTGCGACACTAAGGGAAGAGCTGTCTGGTGGTTCGGACAGCTCTAATTTAAAACCTGTCCTTTCGATGAAAGCCAAGGAAAAGCTAAAGGCGAAAAGGCGTAAAACACAGCTCGGATGAAAAGCGAATCAACTTATATCATAGCCTTTGTCTGCATACTGGGTATAGCATTAACGGCTATTTATGCAGCGGGATTAAAAAGTTCAATGGCGTTTGTCATTTCAATGGTTTCATTGGCCATCTATATTGTCTTGAAATTGACGTGGAAGGGGTTCAAGAAGCTCTTGATGGAGCTCATCGAGGACATAAAAGCTAAATAAAAAAGCCATTCATGGGGAATGGCTCTAGATCTATAAATACTGAATGCAATGAAACACAAACAGAATCATAGTACAAAAGTACTTAAAAAAATCGAAGTGGGCAATCCGCTGATCAATTTGGGGCTATTGAAACTTTACGATGAGCACCAGGCCTGTCGGACAGATGAACAATTGTCTGATTTCTACCATAGCCTTTTGACCTGTGTGGAAGGTAACAGCTTAGCAGAATCATTCGCTTATGGTATGATTGCCTGGTCCGTTGGCGAAAACATCGCAGATGAAGTATACCTATTAGTTGAGGGAGATGAAGATTGATCTGGAAATTGAAATTAAAAACGGTCGTGTCATGCTTAAAGGTAAAACCTATGATGAGCTTAACGATGACGAAAAACAGGTCATGGATGGACTTCTAAAACAAGAAAAAATTAAATCTATAAATCACGATAACAATGAAAACAATTAAAATCAGAGCGCTTCATCTCACAAATTTTAAGGGAATTCGCTCTTTAAAATTAGATCATCTAACTGATGTCACTTCAATATACGGTGACAACGGTGTGGGTAAGACCTCAATATTTGATGCCTTTACTTGGTTGATGTTTGGAAAGGACAGCACGGACAGAAAGGATTTTGAGGTCAAGACACTTGACAAGTTCAACAATGTTATTCCAAAAATAGACCACGAAGTAGAGGCGGTTCTCGACATTGACGGGGAGACTGTAACGCTTAAGCGCATACTCAGGGAGAACTGGGTTAAAAAGCGTGGAACTACTGAAGCTGAGTTTAGTGGTAACCAAACCACTTATGAATGGAACGGTGTACCTATGAACGCATCTGAGTACAGTTCGAAGATCAATGGTATAATCGATGAGAAGGTATTTAAGATGATTACCAATCCTTCAGCTTTCAATTCTCTAAAGTGGCAGGAACAAAGAAGTGTTCTCATAGATATGTCTGGTAATATCACTGATGGGGATGTGGCCAATGGCAATCCTGAATTTGAAGATCTTTTAAAGCAGCTAGTTGGCAAA
Source organism: uncultured Flavobacteriaceae bacterium (assembly GCA_964453045.1). Lineage (GTDB taxonomy): Bacteria > Bacteroidota > Bacteroidia > Flavobacteriales > Flavobacteriaceae > Winogradskyella. Next base: position 4,266 of record CAYVNR010000009.1, on the reverse strand, counting down.
ACCTTCGAGGAACGTAAGAAGGAAGTCAAGGCCAACATTTCAAAATCGAAAAAAGAGCTTCATTCCATCCCGACACGTATCGATGAAGTTGAGCGTTCTAAACCAGATACTTCAGAATTTAAGGGTGATTTTGAAGGATTAAAACACCATCTATCGGTCAAGACACAAGAACTTGAAGGATTAAATGATCAGGTCTCATATAAGCTCAAAGCGCAGCAAGCGGATATTGATGCGCAATCTCAAATCCAAAAGGAGATGCATGCCATATCTACTGAAGTCAGCAATTTTAAAAATAGACTGCAACAACAGGTATCAGAAGCTTACAGTAAGGCACAAGAAAAGCCCAGGGAAATCCAGAGAAAGATTGATGTTGTTGATTCAGAAATAAAGGCTAACGATACAGTTATAGCAAATAGCAATTCAACAATAGTAAGCTATAAAAATCAAATTGGAGGCATTGAAAGAAATATTGTTGAACTCAGAAAAGAGTGGGAAATCGAAAATACTAAGGAGTTTAAGATGGATGATAGTGAATGTGCTTGTCCTACATGTAAACGACCTTTTGAAGCTTCAGATATTGAAGATAAAAAGAAAGACCTTCAAGAGCATTTTAAAAGCAATAAAAATGCAAAGTTAGCTAGTATAACACAGCAAGGACAATCATTGTCTGGTCAAAAAATGACCTTACAGAATAGACTTGAAGAACTCAATAAAGAGATTGGGGAAAAAGAAGCAGAGAATACTGAGCTTTGGAAAAAGCGTTCTGATCTATCAACTGAACTTAAGGATGCTTCAATTAGCAAAACTCAGAAGGAGTTATACCAAGAGCTTGTAGATGAAAAACAAGAATACTTCACTGAGAAAACTTCTCTTTACAATGAGAAGAAAGCAGCTCTTGAAAACAGACCTAAAGTTGACACTTCTGAACTCAAATCTAAGATAAATACTCTAAATGCCGATCTAGATGCCATAAAACGAGACATTGCCAAAGAACAGCAAATTGAAGTAGCCAACAAACGGATAGAAGAGCTTTCATCTGAAGAAAAGAATTTAGGTCAATCAATCGCAGACTTGGAACGTGAGCTGTTTTCGATTGAGGCCTTTGAAAAGGAAAAATCCACACGTATAGAGCAATCTGTTAACAATCGTTTCAAACTTGTCAACTTCAAATTATTTGAGACACAGATTAACGGTGCGGAAGTGCCGACATGTAAGGCACTCATTGACGGTGTGCCTTTTAGTGATGCAAACACAGCTTCTAAAATCAATGCAGGTATTGATATTATCAACACGCTTTGCAAACATTACGGGGCGAATGCACCTGTGTTTATTGATAACCGAGAGAGCGTGATTGAACTGATTGACACAGAAAGTCAAGTGATCAACTTGATAGTTTCTGAAACTGATAAAAAGTTGCGCGTGGTGTCTGTAGGAGATCTAATGGAAACTGAAAAGGTATAATCTATAAATCATAAGTAATGAGTAAAACAATTTTTATCAAAGAAGGACCTGACAAACGTGGTAGAACTCACATTATAGAGGGTGTGGATAAAGGTAATAACGTATTGTCTATCAAACGCTTCATATGTGAAGTTCAACAACAGCAAACAGAAAAAGAGACTCAAGAGGTTGCTGATTTGTTAGTCAAAAAATTAAATCTATAAATCGAAATACAATGACAAAAAAGAAGAATGAAGTGGCAACTATGAACGATGCCACGCCATCGGCAAGGTTTACTGAAGCCGTAATCAAAGAATTTCCAACGGGATTAAGCGATGAGCCTGTTGAATTGACATCGTTTCAGCGCAAGCTGATTCAGAACTACTTTATCAAAACAGATACTGTATTGAAGGAGGCGGAAACCAAAAGACTTGGTAAGTCTGAGCAGTATAGGGATTCCGTTCCAGTGACCTGGAACAATGTAAACATGAACAAACTTGCACTTGATGTCGTGGCTTATTCAAGCATTGGTTTGGATCCATTGCAGAAAAACCACATCAGCCCAATACCGTACAAAAACAATAAGACCGGAAAATATGACATTACCCTAATGGAAGGCTTTAATGGGTTGGAACTTAAAGCCCGAAAGTACGGCTATGATGTTCCCGATGATGTAATATTTGAACTTAAATACTCGACCGATCATTTCAAATCACTAAAGAAAAATTTCAAAAACAAAATAGAGGATTACGAGTTTGACATCATCAATGATTTTAATCGTGGAGAGCTAGAGGGTGGTTTCTACTATATGATTTTTGATGATAACCCTGAAAAAAATAAACTCGTTGTACTTAACAGGCATCAGATTGAAAAACGGAAACCGAAGTATGCATCTGCTGAATTTTGGGGAGGTGAAAGGGATGTTTGGAAAAGCGGACAGCGAACAGGTGAAAAGGAAAATATTGAAGGATGGGAAGAGGAAATGTTTATGAAAACATTAAAACGTCACTGTTGGGGTAAAATCAACATTGATAGTGAAAAAATAGATGAACACCTACAGAGAGTTCTTGAAAACGAAATGCAGTCAGCAGATCGTGAGGTCACAGATATGATCGAAGAAGGAGCGAACAAAGAGGTTTTGACTATGGACGTACAGCACGAAGAGGTAAAAGCGGAAACAGAACCTGTTACTGATGGTGAGGATATGCCAGACATGTTTGCAGGAACAGAGGCTAAAAAACCAGGCTTCTGATGAAGTTGCGCGTGATTAATAGTGGCTCAAAGGGTAACGCCTACATCCTAGATGCAGGTGATGAGGCGTTACTTATTGAGTGTGGTGTAAGGTTCAGGGATATCAAACATGCCTTTAATTTCGATTTTAAAAAATTGGTAGGCTGTATTGTTACCCACGAACATGGAGACCATGCGATGGCCACAAATGAAATGATGAACTTCGGTATCAATGTGCATGCCACCAAGGGAACACATTCCGCTTTGGGAACTCTTCTTCATCATAGGGCAAAGACGTTTGATTACAAAGAAGCTTTTTGGCTTGGTCGCAATTTTAAGATCTTGCCATTTGATGTACTACATGATGCCGCTGAGCCTTGTGGATTTATTATTTCACATCCTGACTGTGGAAACCTACTATTTATAACGGATCTCATATTCTGCAAGTACACGTTTCCTGATCTCAACAATATCATAATCGAGGCAAACTATGACGATGCTATTGCAAAGTCTAAGCTCAGTGGTAAAGAGTTTCTGAGAAACCGAATCATAAAGAACCACATGAGCTTGGACACTTGTATCAGCACACTTCAGGCCAATGATCTAAGCAAGGTCAACAACATAGTTCTCATACACTTATCGGACACTAACAGTGACGAGCTGATGTTCAAGGATGCTGTGCATGAAGCAACTGGCAAAACGGTAACCATTGCGGATGCCGGACTAACCATAGATTTTAACAAAACACCTTTTTAAAAAAATGAAAACACCAAATAATATTAAAAAATTAAGAGCCAATGAAATTTTTGTTTTCGGCAGTAACCTAAACGGAAATCATGCAGGAGGTGCCGCAAAATTAGCAAAGGGCAAATGGAAAGCTGAAGAAGGTATTTCAGAAGGTATCACAGGAAAATGTTATGCTTTTCCAACATTGGATAAAAACATGCAGAAGCAATCTTTTGATGCTATTGAAAGGTCAGCAAGTTTATTGTTAAAAACCGTAAAAGAAAACAAAGAAAAACACTTCTTGATAACGGAAGTTGGTTGTGGTATAGCAGGTTTTACAGCTCAAGATATTGCGCCACATTTCAGGCAATTCATTGATGTTAAAAATGTATCGCTTCCTGAATCTTTTATAAAGATTATTAACGAACAGGAATTCTTAAAGGGTTTTAAGGCCTTTAATAAGGGATTTGCCTGTAGGGATTATCAATACGATGAGAATTCTGTATTCTCAGAAGATAAGCCACCTATACCGTGCGAACAAGGATTTCACTTCTGTCCGAAGCCGTTCGATGTCTTTAATTATTATTCAGGAACACCAGAAGATTTAGAATTTGCACAGGTGGAGAGTTTAGGAAAAATAGCTTTTCATGAAGACAAAGTTGCTACTAATAAACTCAAGGTAAAGGGTAAACTTAATTTTTGGGGCTTCTTTAAACTAGCCATGGATTGGACTTTTGAAAAGGTTAAATCTGAAACAGATAAATCAAGTGAATCATCGGCATCAGGTGATGAAGGTCACGCATCGGCATCAGGTAACTACGGTCACGCATCGGCATCAGGTAACTACGGTCACGCATCGGCATCAGGTGA
>CAYVNR010000008.1:0-116336 GCA_964453045.1 uncultured Flavobacteriaceae bacterium | reverse complement strand
TGAATATAGCACCTGCTACCATTCCATTGTGGTATTTTGACGAAGTCAATGGCTATTGGAAAGAAGAAGGTGTGGCTACACTACAAGGCAATATGTATGTGGGTACGGTGTCGCATTTCTCATTTTGGAACTGTGATATACCTGCTGAAGCCGTTAATCTTTGTGTTATTGTTACTGATGAGGATGGCAATGTCTTAAATAACGTATATATAAATTTAACAAGTAGCACCCTTGGCAGCACGTCAACTGGCACTACTAACGAAATCGGTGAAGTCTGTGGATATATACCTAGAAACGAAAGCTTAGTGTCTGATCTTATTATTTATATTCCTGAATTATGTGGTAGTTTTTCATTACATACGGAAACAGTTGGTCCATTTAACACAGATTCTAGTATTTCTATTATTGTACCAAATAGCCCGGAAGTATTGCAAGAAACTGTAATAGGCACATTGAACACCTGTAATGGTAATGCAGTAACAAATGGATATATTGAAGTAACCTATGATGATATAACTTTCAATACTTTCGTTGATGACGGAGACTTTGAATTTGACATACCAAGATGTGCAAATAGCGATTTACTTTCATTTACTATAAATGGTTATGATTATGATAATATAGAAAGTACTAATCCTATAAATTACACCTTTACCACACCTAACACAAACCTAGGCAGCTTACCTGTTTGTGATGATATAGATGAGTTTATACATTACAGTATAGATGGTGGTTCTAACATCACTTTTCTAAATAATATATCTTCCAATTTTGTTGACGGTATTACTCAAATTGCAAACCTATCCATTAGCTCATTTCTAAATGATTCATGTTTTTATTTAATGGGCAATATTAATTCAGATGGTACATATATCGGCACTTATACTAATTTAGATGATATAACTAGCTTAAATTCTGGTATGGCCTTGGTTGAAAATTGTATTGATGTTGCTAATAATCTCAACAATAACATTATATATAATTTTACAGCAGTAGGAGATATAGGAGAATATATAGACATTAATTTTGGTGGCTCTTATGAAGATGATGATGGCAATCCTCACACCATAAATGGTGTGGTACATGTTTTAAGAGATAATTAAAAGAGCTATATGATTAAAAAAGCCTTCTGCACCTCGACTTCGCTCAGTGACCAGAAGGCTTTTCTAGTTTATAAAGTATAGGTCAAACGAAACGTTACAAACCGTGGCTGTATAAAAGTTTCAGAACTAAATACTGAGATATTACCAGCTCCATTGCTAATATTAGAGTCAATGTCTAATAAGTTAGAGGCGATTAAGGAATATTCCCATTTGGCATCTTTACTCTTTCTATAACGCAAAGAGGCATCCCAAGTTTTAAAGGATTCTTTATTGCCGTCATTATTTTGCTCTGTAAAGGTAAAATCCGTAATAAAGGTTAAGGCATCCCATATATAAGCATCGAACCTTACAGATGGTGCATGTGTGATAAATTTTGTTGAGTTACTCCCCTGGTCATTATCGTTAACCGTATATCTATATCTTAACCTTACATTTGGTGCTTCTCTAAAGTTGGTTCTTATTTCTGGTGAGTAGCTCTGTGTAAAACTCTCGTTTAAGGATTGACGTCCTTGTATAAACTGGTTAAGCTTACTATACGAGAAGTTTGCTCCCAATCGTGCTCTAATTTTCCCAAATGTACGTTCTACACGACCGAAAACTGTAGCGTTTTCATCTGCAAATTGCGAATTAAAGAACGAACTTGTTCTAATAACACTTTCAAAATTTGTTAAGGAACGTATCTGGTCTTCATTGATACTATAATTGACTCCAGCAAAAACATTAGTGTAGTTAAATAAATTAAAACTACTATAAAATAACCTAAAATTATGTGATAAAGCATTTTGCAATTCTGGATTACCAAATTGGATATTGTTAAAGTTATTTAAAACCAAGCCTTCAGCTATATTGGTAACATCCGTAAAAGTGTTGGTCATATTATAGTTGAGTTGTAAAGCTTCACTTTTCTTGAACTGAATTCGCATTTCAAAATCTGGTAACACATCAAAGAAGTTATCTTTAAATGTATTATTTGCTTGTGTATTTTGATTACTATAAGCGTGAAAAGATACCCCAGGCGTAAAGGTAAATTTACCGGTTTTAAATCGATAATGCACACCTAAGTACACATCACTAAAACGGTATTCGACATCTTCATTTTCAGCAGACAACAAATTACCATCCAAATCTGTGAGTATTGGTGTTGGATCTAAACGTGTATCATCATCTAAAAACTGAAAGAGATTTGAATTGAACTTTTGGTTACTAAAAATTGTCCCCAAGGTAAGATTGATATTGCTCTTAGAATTCAAAATATTATAATAATCTAACTTCGCATCTAATTGGTTACTCTTAACACGTCGTTCCTGATTAATATTGTAATTGAACTGATCTCTGTTGAAACCAAGGTTTTCAGCAGTTTCATCAAAAGCATCTTCATCTGGCAACATATCATTGGGGTCGTTACCATTATCATTATTGGTAGGGTCGTTTACCAATAAGGCATTATAAAACGGATCCTCATCTTTTAGAAGATGTTGTACCTCGAGTGCAAAAATATTATCTTCATTTAAAGTGTAGTAGTAATTTAAATTTTGGTTGATGCTATAAGGATTTACCTGGTCTACTTGGTCTGTGCTACCTACTACGGATGAGAATAAATCCTGGCGTTCTTCATCATCAGAAATACGTGCTAAAATATCGTAATCTAATTGATTGTTTACATTAGGCTTGTAAGATGCACTCAGCTTTGCTATAGCTTGATTTGAAGCTTCTCTACCACGTTGTACCGTAGCTTCATCTGGTGGTAAACTTGCCGATTCGTCTATTGGTGTATTGGGATCGTCTTCTACTTCTATATAGTCAATAAAACTCTCCTCTCTGGTCCTTAAACGACTGCTGTTGTATATTAAAAACCCACTTAAGTCCAAAGCTTTATTTGGGGAATAGCTAAAGTTAGCTGTAGCTAACTTTGTAATAACTTCTTGGGCATTTTGTATATTGGTAAGACCTCCAAGTCCATTGTCACCCAAGTTAATACTGGTTCCACTTGTTCTACTTGGCAATCTAAATCCCCCACCAAAACCTCTTAGATCTCTGTTAGTAAGTGCCACTTCCCCAATATTATTCATATCGCCAATAATATTTATACTGTATTTTGGACTATAATAAAATAACTTGGGCTGTACTAAATATAATTCATCATTTGGAGATGGTGCGGTACCAGCACCTGCAGTAATGTCTCCAAACCAAAAATTTTCTTTACCTTCTTTTAGTTTGATATTTATGGCCACGTTGTCTTGGTTATTGGTAACACTACGCAACTGACCCACCTCAGAATAATTACGCAACACCTGCACTTTATCCACCGCATTAGATGGAATATTTTTAGTCGCCAGTTTGGTATCCCCATCAAAAAAATCCTTACCATTTACCATGAGTTTACTTACTGTTTTTCCTTCGACTTCAATCTGTCCATCTTCATTAATCTCAACACCCGGCAACTTTTCTAAAACATCTTCCAACTTTCGTTCTGACCCATTTTTAAAGGAATCTGCATTATATATAAGTGTATCACCTTTAATGGTCACTGGCATCTCGTAAGTGAGTTCCACAGCATCTAAAGTGTTATCAGTAAGTAATTTAAAGTCTTTGAGGATATTTGCTTCTTTGGTAGAAATAACTTCCTCAAAAGTCTTTAGACCGATATAGCTCACTTGGATTTTATACGTTCCGTTTTTACCTAAAGCCAAAACATATTTACCTTTATCGTTAGTAATAGCATAAGACTCTAAAGCACTGGTTTCTTGATTAATGGCAATAACATTAGCTAACTCTAAAGGGTTACCAATACTATCTTTTACAATACCCTGCATTTTAATTTGGGCAAAAGAATGGGTTGCTACTACACAGCATAGTAGTACTAATAATTTTCTCATGAGTTGATTAGATTGTGTTGTTTTTAGTTTCTTCGACCGCCTCCGCGACCTCTTCGGCCACCATACATTTCGCGCATTTCTTGCATTTTATTAGTGATAATTTCGTTGTACTCGGCTTGGGTCACCTCTTCTCCTTTTTTAGGCTTTTCTATATTGTCTTTTTCTTCAGGGTTCATTACAATCTTAGTACATAAAATTGTTGTTTTATCTGCATTTACTTCCAAAATAAGCCCTGGTAAACCCCAAAAATCATCAGGACCTTGATTAATCGGTATTTGTGGTGTGTACCATGCCACAACTTCTATAGTTTTTGGAACTTCGATGTCTTGCATTGGGTCGTCACTTGTTTTTGTTGAATCCTTTGCAACTTTCCCTTTGGTCTTTTCTTTATCATCACTTTTAGATCCTTGCCTTGGGCCTCGTCTTCGCATGCTTCTCCAATCAAATTTATCAACAGTTTTTGTAGCCGTAGCTTTAAAGCAAGTGTACTGACCTATTTGTTTGGTTTCTGTTCCCATTTTCCACTCCAAGCCTTTCAGTTCATCTTTAATCAAAAACTGTTTACCAAAAAATTCTTGATCCTGTAGCATTTCTTTGGTCTTAACATTTTTATATTTAGGCCCACCCGTAAAGCTACTTCCAAAACGACCAAAGCCTCCTCCAGAACCAGGAGCTTCAAGTTTTTCATCCTCTTTGTATATGGATTCCGTTTTATTAAAAGTTAGTATGTACTCTTTTTCTAAAAAGTTTTTCATGCGAGCTTCGATTTCTTTTTTTCGTTCTGGTGTCATTTCTCGTCCTCCCCACTGATCGAGATCCATTGTGGTTTTGGACATATAATGGGCTTTACCTTGAAAATCTTGCGAAAAAGAAAATAGACATGTGCATATGGCAAATAGTAATAATATGGTTTTTGAAACTGAGGTTTTCATCTTAAAGGTTTAATGTTGAACTACAAATGTAATCTTAAATATCATTTAGTCTTTCTTGGATAAGCCTTACATTGATAGAATTCAATCTGATTAATATTGAACTCATTTAATAGAGTTCTTGTGATTTGACCTATTTAGATGCTAAAGGTTAAATTTAATTGTGCTAAACTTGTGTTAATTTATTAACCTCGTCTGCGCCCCATTCTGTTATTACGGAATTCTTTCATTTTCTCAACTATGGTTTCTTGATATTTTGCTTTGGTGATCTCTTTACCTTTATCTGGAGCTTCAATCTCTAATTTCTCTTCGGGATTCATTACTATTTTAGTACAAAGCATTGTGGTATTACCAGCACTAACCTCTAAAATTAAACCTGGAAGCCCCCAATATTCCAGTGGGCCGTGACTAACGGGTATTTGCGGAGAATACCAAGCTTCAACATCTGTCATCGCAACTGTAGTCTCTTCTGTTTCTGTACTTTCGGTATCAGATTCTTTAACGGTGTTGTTAGTATTTCTTAATCGGCTCCATGAAAAATCATACCATGCTAAATCGCTAGTGGGAATAGATGCTGTAGCTTTAAAGCACATATAATTACCTATCTGCTTCGTTTCGTTTCCCAATTTCCAATCAATATCTTGTAGTTTATCTTTCACCAAAAACTTTTTTCCGTAGAATTCTTGACTTTGAATCTGTATGTTTGTCTTTACATTTTTATACTGTTTCCCTGGAGCAAAATTCTTTCCCCAAGAATCAGTCGCTCCAGACATGGCATCTAACTTTTCATCTTCGTAAAACAATGCTTCTTCTTTATTAAAGGTCAGTATATATTCTTTTTCTAACCTATTTTTAAGTCGTGCCTTAACTTGCTTTTTCTGCTCTTCACTTAGTCTTGCACCCCATCTTCCCAATTCCAAAATAGACTTTGAGGTATAATGGGCTTGTCCCTGAAACTCATCAGTCTTAGATTGACTTACTGGATTAAAATCATTGGAAAAAAAGAATAAAACTATTATTAAGTTAAGCTTAATTGCGATTGGTTTCATGATATGAAAGTATTAATGTTAATGCTGTTTAACAAAACTATACAAACATTAAACAAAAATAATTTGATTTATCATAAAATTAACTTCTTCAACATATTAATTGTCAACCACCTATAGTAAAACTCATACTTTCCCCATTTCTATCTCCTTTTTTTGGTCTAAAACGCTCCATCATTTCTTTAGCCTTTTTATCCATAATCTTATCATACTTCTCCTGATTGACCTCTTTACCTTTTGTAGGTTCTGCGATTTCAATCTTTTCTTTAGGGTTTAGTACAATCTTACTACAAATTATAGTAAGTTTCCCGTCGTGCACTTCCAGGATTAAACCTGGTAAGCCTTGGTAATTATCTGGACCATTATTTACAGGAATTTGTGGAGTGTACCAGGCAGTTACGGTACGCTCTTCCATTTCTGGCTCCTCTTCTTCTCCTTTCATTTCTTCATCATTTGCACTTGAGAATAGTCTCGGTTTTTCAACCATTTTGGTGAATGTTGCTTTATAGCATTGGTATTCCCCTATGTACTTCGTTTCGGACTTCAACTCCCAATCAATTTTTTCGAGATTATCTTTCACTAGAAATATCTTACCGTAAGTATCTACTTTTTCAGAAAACCTCTGATCTTTTGTGTTTTTATAGAGCACATCAGATCCACCGCCGCCGCCAATACTGACAATTCTAACACCATCACCTAAACCCGCATTGGGTTTATCCAATTCTTCCTCTTGTTTATATATAGACTCTTCTTTATTGAAAGTTAACTTAAAGGTCTTTTGAAACTGTTTTTTCATCATTTCCACCATCTTGGATTGCATTTCAGAATTCACCTGAGTACTATCTAGCTTAATATCTAATTGCCTCTGAGTTTTGTAAGTCGCAATACCCTGGAAATCTTGCGCTTGCAAAGTCGCCACCAAACTCAAAAGCACCATAATGAATGTTCGTATAAGTGTTGTCATTTTACTGAATTTTAAGTGTTACACTACAAATATGTATAAACTATTTTTTCTATTGAGTTAATGAACGTTAACGTGTGTTAACCGATTCGTTAAACTAAATTTTAACCTCTACTTTTGGTATATGAACAATACACGGTACAGATGGGTTTTATATACAATTATGTCGGTTATAGTTGCTACCATTGTTATTCAAGTCTATTGGAATTACAAGAACTACCAGACAAATAAGCAGCAACTAATTAGGGACGTGCAGATAAGTTTAGACAAAGCCGTGGACGATTATTATGCAGGTTTGGCCAAAGAAACATCTTATACATTTACCACAGACATAGTAGTACCGGATTCTTTAGGTAAAAATGATCCTATAGTAAAATCACATCTAGATAGTTTTAATATAGTCCCAGATTCAATTAAGCTTATAAAACTGGAGGACGTGAGTGGTTTACGAGTAGTGAAAGATCCAAAACCCGATTCGCTATTGCTTAATTTTTTTGCTGATTCCGACACTTTAAACCTTCAGCAAATCGAATTGTTAACCACAAAAATCTTCATCTCCATGCGAAACGACTCATTAGATGTTAGAAAGGTAAACACGCTTCTTAGTGAAGATCTAAAAAGAAAACAACTAGATTTAGATCATCACCTTTCTTATTATCACGATGTATCAGATTCCTTTTTTTCTAATAAAAACATTCATAAGCCCGAACGTGAATTTCTTAATAACTATAGCATATATGTAGAATCTAACTCAGAATTTCTTCCACAAAACAGTTATTTAAAACTAGGCTTTGCAAATGAAACCAAAACCATTTTAAAACGGAGTTTGGCCGGTATTTTAATATCTTCACTTCTGGTACTTGCGGTTATAAGTTGCTTGTTCTATCTCTTAAAAATTATTAAGAGTCAAAAACAATTAGCTGAAGTAAAAAACGACCTCATTAGCAATATTACCCACGAGTTTAAAACCCCAATAGCAACCATTGGAGTTGCTTTAGAAAGCATCAATGATTTTAACGGCATTGATAATAAAGAAAAGACCAAAAAATACATTGCCATGTCTTCTGAGCAATTAAAAAAATTGAACTTAATGGTAGAAAAGCTCCTTGAAACCGCAACTTTAGATAGTGATAATTTAGAACTCAACAAAACACCCATAGATGTTGTAGAACTGCTTCATCAGTTAGTCCATCATTATAAAACTCAATACCCCAATAAAGAGTTTAACACTAATATGGAAGTTGACAGTTTAAGGATTAATGTTGACGCTTTTCATTTTGAAAATGCTTTGAATAACATTTTAGACAATGCCATAAAGTATGGTGGAAATCGTATTTCTGTTGATTTAACCTTAAAAAAAGGAATTTTCAATATTCTAGTTTCTGACGATGGAAATTCATTGTCAAAAGAAAACAAGGAGCGTATATTCGAAAAGTTTTACCGCATTCCAAAAGGTAACACTCACGATGTTAAAGGCTTCGGAATTGGATTGTATTATACCAAAACCATCATAGACAAACACCAAGGTTCCATTGTGCTTGATTTAAATAAAAACTTAACCACATTTATAATTACGCTTCCAAATGACTAAAAACATAAAACTTTTATTGGCAGAAGACGAAACTGCCTTAGGTCAAATTGTGAAGGAGAGTCTTGAAACTAGGGATTTTGAAGTTGTTTTATGTCACGATGGTGAAAAAGCTTTTGAAAAATACCAAACCGAAGATCCCCAATTATTGGTACTCGATGTGATGATGCCAAAAAAGGATGGTTTTACGTTAGCTAAAGAAATTAGAGCTATTGACGATACTATTCCCATTATATTCTTAACCGCAAAATCCCAAACTGCAGATGTCGTCGAAGGGTTTTCGATTGGTGGCAATGACTACCTTAAAAAACCTTTTAGCATGGAAGAACTTATTGTTAGAATTCATAATTTATTAAAACGCACACAAGTTCAAAAAACAGCTACAATTATAGAAATTGGCAACTACACATTCAATTTCCCTAAGCAACAGTTACGGTATAATAATGAAGACACTGTACAATTAACACACAGAGAAGCGCATCTCTTATTTCATCTTGTACAAAGTAAGAATCAGGTTTTAGATCGTTCCTCAATTTTGAACAAGCTATGGGGAACCGACGATTTCTTCTCTACACGTAGTATGGATGTTTTTATTACCAAACTTCGTAAAAAACTTAAAAAAGACGAGAGTATTAAGATTATCAACGTGCGTGGATTTGGCTATAAATTAACGGTTTAATGGTATTTCATCCTTAAGGTTTTAAAAACCTAATAATTCCCCGTATAAGAATTGGTTCAATTTTTGTACTTTTCTAAATCCTATGAGAAATGTACTTTTTTTCTTTTTCCTAATAAGTTTTTCAGCAATTGCTCAAAAACAAATACATACCAGTGTAAAAGATTCTACAATATTAAAAGCCGATAGAATATTTGGCGTGGATACTTTTGGCACGTTATACTACACCACAGAAGATAATACGTTTTACCAAAAGACCAGGGACACAACGATTACCTATACCAACTTTCAACTGAGTGAAATAACAAGCGCAAATGCTTTTAATCCTCTGAAGATTAATCTATTCTATCAAGATTTCAATACCGTAATTATTTTGGACAATCGATTAGCTGAAATTTTTAAAGTCGACTTTAACACTGTTCAGCCCTATAAAAATGTGAGCTTTGTATCTACAGGCTTTGATAATACGCTTTGGATTTTTAATCAAGATTTACAGCAGTTAGAATTGTATGATTATAAAACCAATAAAGTACGATTAAAAACAGTACCTGTACAGGCTGATGTCCTAGATCTTAAGAGTGATTATAACTACTGTTATTTACTGACAGAAAAATATCTGTACATTTATAATTATTTTGGAAGTCTGGTCAACAAAATTGAAAACATTGGTTATGAATCTATGGCATTTAGTAAGGCGCATTTGGTTTTAAAAAAGGGGCAGCAACTTTATATTTTACCCAAAAAAGAGACTGAAATACAACCTATTGCACATCCAAATTTGTTAATAAATCAGTTTTTGGTAACCAATGAAACCTTGTATATTTACGACGACGAAATTCTACGTCAATACCAATTTAAACTAGAATAAATTATGCACATTGCTGTTGCAGGAAACATAGGAGCAGGTAAAACGACGCTCACAAAATTACTGGCCAAACATTACAAATGGGAAGCGCAATTAGAAGATGTAGTTGACAATCCCTATTTAGATGATTTTTACAATCAGATGGAACGTTGGAGTTTTAACCTGCAGGTCTATTTCTTAAACAGTAGATTTCGTCAAGTCAACCAAATCCATAATAGCGGAAAAGATATTATCCAAGACCGAACCATATATGAAGATGCGCATATTTTTGCACCAAACCTTCATGCAATGGGTTTAATGACCAATCGCGATTTTGAAAACTATTCTTCTTTGTTTGAGCTTATGGAATCTTTTGTAAAAGGTCCCGATTTGCTCATTTACCTACGTAGTTCCATACCCAATCTAGTGGCACAAATCCACAAGCGTGGTAGAGATTATGAAAATACCATTAGCATCGATTATTTAAGTCGACTCAATGAGCGTTATGAAGCTTGGATTACCAAATACGACAAAGGCAACTTATTGATTATTGATGTAGACAATTTGGATTTTGTTGATAATCCTGAGGATTTAGGTGGCATTATCAATAAAATTGATGCTCAGATCAATGGATTGTTTTAGTCTATAAAGCCTTTCGCAATTATTTTTAAATAATGAACCCGTGCTTTTTAGCGTGTTCAATAGCTTGTGCGCTACTTTCAACCATTAAAACCTCTGTGGTTTTAAAACTTTCTACCAAACCTCTTACACGTAACATTTTCTTTTTGTGTTTAACACTGCGTAGATAAATAGCCAAAATCCGATCTGGGAATTCCTCTGCGATTTCCATGTATATATCAGGGTCGTGCTCTCCACTATCACCTATTAAAATAAACGGTAAACTTGGATATGTTTTAAGTAAATTTAAAATTTCTTTTTGCTTTTGAGGTTTTTCATCTTGCGATCTTCTTTTAAGGAGATTGCTCATACTCCGTAATAGAATCGGTCCTTTCGGGAAATTGTTCTGTCTTAAAAACAATTCGAGATAACGGTACAAATTCCAAGGACTATGGCTCACATAAAATATAGGATTGGCATTTTTACCAGAAATACCTCTGTGCAATTTATGATAAAATTCGGCAGCACCTTCAAGCGGAATTCTATTCTTGGCATGTCTAAATACCGAATTATAGATTACTTTCCACTTTAAGGTCGAAACTACACCCGTATGCAAAATGGTATCATCAATATCACTTGCAACACCAAATTGTGCGTTGGTTGAAGGAATAAGAATTTCTCCCGGAAATCTATTTTCGTTTTGAATCGTTCGCTTAACATTTACATCGTTATAAGATAATTCAAAAGGAAGCCAGCCTTCCTTATTCGTTATGGATCTTAACCCATGGAGATCAGCTTCAACTTTATAGTAGCCATCGTTGTCCGTACATCCATCTAAAACTTCATTGTTTGGCAACTTTATCTTAATGTCAACATTCTTTATTTCATCCGTTTCAAAACGCTTCCATGTATTAAGGATAAGATGCCAAATATGCTGGTGCTCAAGATCAATAGATTCATCTTCCAAAGCTCGTCCACGGGCATAGAAATGAGAGTCTGTGCCATAACCTTGAAATCCAATAATCTGCAGAGGATCTTTTTTGAACATTAGATATGTTTGCCATAAAAATAAGAAAGCCTCGTTAAAAACGAGGCTCATAGAACTTAATTTATTAATTATTTAATTAAAAGTTTTTTAGAAAGACCTTTAGAATTATTGATGATATATAACCCAGAGGTTAATCCTTCCAAATTGATAGATTTAGATTCATCAACTTGTTTTACAAGTCTTCCCGACATATCATAAACTTTATAATTGTCTGTTTTACTAAAATTTACCTGATGCGTAGCTGGGTTTGGAAACATACTAAAATTATCATTTAAGTTATATTCATTAAGACTTAAAGACACATTATCTAGTGAATAGATGGTCAATGTAGCACTGACTTCATTTGAAACTACGATAAGGGCTGTTCCTGTAGGGCTATCGTCTTCACTTACAAAAACAATACCTTCTGGGCCAAGGTCTCCACTCTCAGGATCTCCAGCAACTGAGCCACGATTGTTAAGATATTGAACAAATACGGGTGCTGATGGAACCGTAACATCGTATATCATCACACCACCAATACGTTCTAGAAGTACAAACGCATAGTATGAGCCATCGATTTCTTCTACTATCACAGCTTCGGGTTCAGGCCCCTTATTGTCACTTCTGTTTTTAAAACTATTGTTACTATTGCTTGCATTAAAGATGGCTCCATAAGTAGCATCTGCTGCAGTGATCACTTCAAAATCGTTACCACTATCTGAGACTAAATTACCAGTATCAGCCTCGAAAATACTGAATGATCTTCCCCCATAAACATGAATTTCCTCAAACTCAGGATCAGCATCCGTATTACCAGAAGCAATTGTAACATTAATATCGCCTAAGTTAGTTTCTAAAGCTAAAATATCGGCATCACCGAATACAGATGGGTCTAAAACGTAATCACTGTCTCCTAGTTTACGTTCTTCAGCATAACCGTTATAATCACGGGCATCACCTTCATTAGCAGTTATGATATACGATTGACCACCAACGTTAAAATAATCAATACCATCTGGCATATACATCCCATATATGGGCCATGTAGCATCAAAGATAAAATCAGTTTCATCACTTGTATCCAAACTATTCTCTATTAGGCTGTGATCTTTTAAGCCAAAGGCAACAACATCAGTAACCATATTTGTTGATAAATCTACAATAGCCATAGCATTATTTTCCTGTAATGCAACATAAGCCATTTGGCTATCATCGGATACAGCTATATATTCTGGTTCCAAATCTTCTGAAACAGTTGCACCTGGTCCGAAAATACGAACGCCTTCAGCCAATAAAGTAGCTTCTTGAGAATCAAAAGCATTAAAGTTTATATTGGTAACATCACTTTGATCTATACCTGTCAAACCTGCTGTGACATCAATAACAGAAATACTGCCTTCTGGATCTATAGTATAGTCACTGTTAGGTTCTCCTTCATTAGCTGAAACTAACTTTGTACCATCTGGCGTAAATGTTATCATATCTGGTAAAGCTCCTACAGTTACTATTACCTGATTATTGCCGTCAATATCTGAAAACATCACAAACCCAGGATCCGTTGACGGATCTGCTGCAATTGCTGCTGCCAATAAACCATCTCTAACAGCAACACTTTGAACTCCATCTGTATTTGCAGGTAGACCAATAGTTGCTATGGATGATATATTACTTGGGTCAGAAAAATCCAAAACTTCGATACTTTCATCATTTGTTACAAATAAACGCTGCGATGCTGCATCGTAAGTGGTTATTTCAGCAGTGCCACTTCCGTCCACTAAATAGTTTGATAAAAAATTTGCATCCAAAGCCGTAATATTTTCTGTTGGGACTATGGTATCATCATCTAATATATAGACAGAAAAAGCACCTTCGCTTCCAATAGATGCACCACTAGCATTTTCTAACATAACCATAAAATACAAATCACTATCATCCGTACCATTATCCAAGATTGGGATATTCAATGTTTGATCATCTGTACTACCTGATAAAAATGTTAATGCTTGTGCAGTTGGAAATGTGAAATCCACTCCTTCTGATGCTGTACCTCCAGCAACTAAAACAACATCAACCGTAACGTCTGATGTAGGAGCTTCTGAAATTGAAACCGTTAAAGTGATACTAGCATCGTTTTCCATTACTGAATCATAAACTTCAGTAAATTCTACCTCAGGAAGTGTTGATGGTAGTACATTACCTGGAGAGCCGATATTCGGAACATCATTCATAGCTCCACCTAAAGCATCTGTTGCAACCGCATTATTGGCATTACCAACTGTACTAAAAGCTGTAAGACTGACATCGTAAGACTGTCCGTCATTAGCTGTAGTATCTGGATAAGAAGCAGTTTCAAAAGGTGATGACATACTTGGATCTCCTAACCAAAGGGTTACAGCATCACCACCAGAACCAAGACCAGAACCATCCGTATAGCCAATTTCTATTCCTGTAAGATCCACAACGGCTCCCCAAATATTAGAAAAAGTGTTTACCTCCCCAGAAGCATTATCAGAAATTAAAACGATTACAGTCTCACCAGGTTGAATATCCGTAATGCCCAAAATTGCAACAGCATCTGCTGGATCTGCAGACTCATCATCATAATATAAGTCTTCATCAACACCAGATACCCAAGCTACAGTGCCTGAATTATAAATTTCAAACCAATCTTCGGTCAAATCCGTACCGTCCTGTCCGGGAAAAATTTCCGTTATCTCTAAGTTTGGACCTGGAGGTAAAGCATTGGCTGGTGAAGCTATGTTGGGCACGTCGTTAGCACTGCCACCAAGAGCAACAGTTTCTACTGCATTACTGGCATTACCGACTACACTAAACTCAGACAATTCCACATCGTAAGACTGTCCGTCATTAGCTGCAGTATCTGGATAGCTAGATGATGCAATGGGCATTTCCAAAGTTGTTTGAGGATTCCCTAACCAAAGGGTTACAGCATCACCACCAGAGCCAAGACCGGAACCATCCGTATAGCCAATCTCAACTCCTGAAAGATCAACCACTTCGTCCCATACCGTATTGAATGTATTTATCTCGCCCCCCATATTATCCGTAACCAAAACAATGACACGTTCACCAGGTTGAATATCCGTAATGCCCAGAATTGCAACAGCATCTGCCGGATCTGCCGACTCATCATCATAATATAAGTCTTCGTCAACACCAGATACCCACGCTGCTATACCAGAATTATGGATCTCAAACCAATCTTCAGTTAAATCTGTACCATCTTGACCAGGAAATATTTCGGTAACCTCCAACACTGCAACGAAAGGAATTATATTTCCCGGAGATGCAATGTTAGGCACATCATTAGCACTGCCACCAAGAGCAACAGTTTCTACTGCATTACTGGCATTACCGACTACACTAAACTCAGACAATTCCACATCGTAAGACTGTCCGTCATTAGCTGCAGTATCTGGATAGCTAGATGATGCAATGGGCATTTCCAAAGTTGTTTGAGGATTCCCTAACCAAAGGGTTACAGCGTCACCACCAGAGCCAAGACCGGAACCATCCGTATAGCCTATCTCAACTCCTGTAAGATCAACCACTTCGCCCCATATGGTATTGAATGTATTTATTTCACCTCCCATATTATCCGTAACCAAAACAATGACGCGTTCACCAGGTTGAATATCCGTAATACCCATGATTACATCAGCATCTGCTGGATCTGCCGATTCATCATCATAGTATAAGTCGCCATTAACACCAGACACCCAAGCTACAGTGCCTGAATTATAAATTTCAAACCAATCTTCAGTTAAATCTGTTCCGTCCTGCCCTGGAAAAATTTCAGTCACGATTAAAGTTGGAGGTATTGGCAATAAGTTTGCTGGAGAAGCGATGTTTGGCACATCATTGGCACTTCCACCAAGAGCAACTGTGGCGACGGCATTATTGGTATTGCCAACCATACTAAATTCAGAAAGTTCTACATCATAAGACTGACCATCGTTAGATGCAGTATCTGGATAGGATTCAGTATCCACCGGGGATGTCAGAGTTGGATCGCCTATCCAGAGGTTTACAGTATCTCCACCAGACCCAAGACCTGCACCTTCTGTATATCCTATTTCAATACCTGAGAGATCCACAACGTCTCCCCAAATTGTAATAAAATTAGTAACATCATTTGCATCACCAATGACAACAATAACACGTTCATCTGGCTGTATATCTACAATACCAGCAATTACATCTGCTTCTGTAGGATCTGCAGACACATCATCATAATATAACTCAGTACCTACACCAAACACCCATGCCGTAGAACCTATGTTATGAATTTCGAACCAGTCTTCGGTTAAATCTGTTCCTGACTGACCTGGAAACATCTCGGTGATCTGCAAATTAACTTGAGTAAAACCGATCATTTGAAAGCATAAAGCTAAAAGGAAAATAATTTTTTTCATGTTGGATTAATTTTATTTCCATAAAACTAATATCAAAACATATCACCTTTGTTAGCTCTAGGTTAACATATTGTAAAACAAAAAGCCACGTCATTTGACGTGGCTTTTTTAAGAGTCAATACTTTATAATTATTCTTTCTCTTTTTGTGTTTTTTCGTCAGCACTAGACTTATTTTCTGTTATAACAGTTTCTACATTTTCAACTTCTGTGATAGTTGCCACAGCTTTTGCTGAATTGGGTGTGCTCTTATTATTGTCTTCCGTTACAACTGAAATTGAATGTTCTACTTCAGCTTCATTTATCACCGCATAACCTTCTTCTGTACCGTGACCGCCTAAGATAGGTGCAATCACTAAACCAACCAAACACGTTAGCTTAATTAAGATGTTCATAGAAGGACCTGAAGTATCTTTAAATGGATCCCCCACTGTATCACCTGTAACAGCAGCTTTATGTGCATCAGAGCCTTTCTTTTCTATCTTTCCATTTACCATTGCGCCAGCTTCAAAAGATTTTTTTGCATTATCCCAAGCACCACCAGCATTGTTTTGGAAAATCGCCCACATTACACCACTTACACATACACCTGCCATATAACCGCCTAATGGTTCAGCACCAAATACTAATCCAATAATAATGGGAGTAACAATGGTGATTAAGCCAGGTAATAACATTTCTTTTAAGGATGCTTTAGTTGAAATTTCAACACATTTATCATATTCTGGTTTCCCTGTGCCTTCCATAATCCCAGGTATTTCTTTAAACTGACGACGCACTTCTTTTACCATTTCCATCGCAGCTTTACCTACAGATTTCATAGCCAGTGCAGAAAACACTACTGGAATCATTCCACCAACAAATAACGCAGCTAATACATCTGCCTTGAAAATATTAATACCATCAATTCCAGTGAACGTTACAAAAGCGGCAAATAAAGCCAATGCCGTCAATGCAGCAGAGGCAATGGCAAAACCTTTTCCAACAGCAGCAGTTGTATTACCTACTGAATCTAGTATATCCGTACGCTCTCTTACCTCATCTGGTAACTCAGCCATTTCAGCTACACCACCAGCGTTATCTGCGATAGGACCAAAAGCATCGATCGCCAATTGCATCGCTGTAGTTGCCATCATAGCAGATGCAGCCAGTGCCACACCGTAAAATCCTGCTAACTCATAAGAACCATAAATGGCTGCTGCAAATAGTAATACAGATGCTGCAGTACTCTTCATACCAACAGCTAAACCTGCAATAATGTTTGTTGCTGCGCCTGTTCCAGAGTTCTCAACAATATCATTTACTGGTGCTTTACCTAAGCTTGTGTAATAAGCCGTTACCCAAGAAATCAGTCCACCAACAGCTAAACCAATTAAAGCACTCCAAAATACATTGATTGAAGAAATTTCTTTGGCTCCTTCACCAAAGAACTTCATTGACATAGTTTCTGGTAACATCCAATCTATCAAGAACCAACTAGCAACAAGTGTAATAACAATTGCAACCCAGTTACCTGTATCTAAAGCTTTTTGTACTTGCGATTCTTTGGCTTCATTATTTTTAATACTCACCAACAAGGTACCCAATATAGAAGCGATGATTCCAACACCCGCTATTACCAATGGTAAAAGTATTGGTCCCATGCCGTCAAAGGCTTCGGTCACAGTGCCAGCAGCTTTCATGTCACGCAATACATAATTTCCTAATACCATAGAAGCTAATACTGTTGCCACATACGATCCGAATAGATCGGCTCCCATACCTGCAACATCTCCAACATTGTCACCTACGTTATCCGCAATAGTAGCTGGGTTACGAGGATCATCTTCAGGAATACCCGCTTCAACCTTACCTACCAAATCAGCACCAACATCAGCAGCTTTCGTATAAATACCTCCACCTACACGTGCAAATAGCGCAATAGATTCAGCCCCTAATGAGAAACCAGCTAAGGCTTCTAAGACTACAGTCATATTATCATAAAAAGAACCTTCGCCAGTCATGTACATATTAAGAAAAAGTATAAAGAAGATACTTAAACCTAATACGGCTAAACTTGCTACACCCATTCCCATTACTGTACCACCACCAAAAGAAACTTTTAATGCTTTTGGTAAGCTAGTTCTTGCTGCTTGTGTTGTACGTGCGTTGGCATCAGTTGCGATACGCATCCCAATATTACCCGCAAGTGCACTGAAAATAGCGCCTACAATAAATGCTAGAATAATAATGTATTCCGTTGATGGCACTAAATAAGCCACCACACCTAATAATGCACTAGCAATGACAACGAATACAAGAAGTAAGCGGTACTCTGCACTTAAAAATGCCAAAGCACCTTCTTTAATACTTGCAGAAAGCTCTTGCATACGCTCGTTACCTGAATCTTGTTTTTTAACCCAAGCATATTTTGCCCCCATAAAGATTAGACCAATGATTGCCAAGATTGCTGGCACATAGAGAATGTATTGTTCCATTTTAAATTTGATTTGTTTTTAGCTGGGCAAAAGTAGTAAAATGAATGCGAATAGAAAAACCCTTTGTCGAGTATTGCCAAAGGGTTTTATAATTGTTATGTTATTACATCAATCAGATGGTAAAATCACCATTGATTTTGTGTTCGCTATTATTATATCTATCAACACATTTGTCAAATATTCTCACGGCTTCAGCTGCGTCTCCCCAACCTCCGACATCAACTTTCTTTTTTTCCAAATCCTTATATACCTGAAAAAAATGTTCAATTTCCTTCAATCTATGAGGATTAAGATCAAAAACATCATTTCTCTTATTCCAAATAGGATCTGAAACCGGAACACAGATAAGCTTTTCATCTGGACCTTTTTCGTCTGCCATGTGAAATACCCCAATCGGTTTAACTTCCATTACACACATAGGAAAGGTTGGTTCTGCCGTTAGTATAAGGACATCGAGCGGATCACCATCTAGAGCTAAAGTTTCTGGTATAAAACCATAATCACCTGGATACATCATTGAAGAAAACAGCATACGATCGAAACGAATTTTATTCAGCTTAAAATCATATTCATACTTGTTACGACTTCCTTTGGGGATTTCTATTAATACATCAAAGGTTAATCTTCTTTTATCCGTCATTGTGCTTTTATTTTGACCCCGAAAAAACGGGAAAAACTATTATTTTATAAAAGGCTGTAAATATAAATAAGTGTAGCAGTTTCAGCAACTAAATAATCGATTGAATTTTCTGCAGATGCAAACATGAAAGACCACTGCGATTAAAGCATTTTTAAGGTATTAATCTCTTGCTCTGTAAGATGTTTCCAGTGACCTCTAGGAATATCTTTCTTGGTTAAGTGACCTATTGCAACACAATCGATTTTTACTAAGTCGTACTTGAAGGTATCAAAAATGGTACGTAAAATGGTATTACCTGTGTTTTTAATCTTTATACCCACTTTATTCTTAGACTCTCCTTCAATATAACTTATCTCTTCAACTGTAATGAGCTTACCTTCAACTTTAAAGCCTTCTTGAATCTTTTTTAAGTCCTCAAACTTTAAGTTCTTATCTAATTCTACTTGAAACAAACGCGCTACACCATTTTTAGAATTGGTGAATTTCTGTACCACTTTGTCATCATTAGTAAATAACAACAAGCCTAAAGAATTTCTACCAAGTCGTCCGATAGGTTTTATGTTGGCATTGGTTGCATTAGCCACTAAATCCATAACCGTTCTACCTTTTCCTTCTGCAGTAGTAGTGGCAAATCCTTTTGGTTTATTTAATAACACATATACCTTTGCTTCTGGTGTAATACGCTGACCATCAAAACGAACTTCATCAGTACGTTTTACTTTATAACCCATTTCTGTTACGACTTTGCCGTTAACGGAAACTAAGCCTATGGCAATGTTTTCATCAGCTTCACGGCGCGAACACATACCTGAATTAGCGACATATTTATTTAAACGAATTTCATCTGGATTAGAAGTCTTCTTAGGCTGTGATTTCTTTTTAAAAGGAGCGTTTCCTCTAGAAAATCCTTTGGATTTACCTTTAGCATTTCCCTTACCTGAAGTTTTTCCTTTTCCTCTGCTATCTTGATTTCTGCTCATATTCAAATTTTTTGCAAAGGTATAACAATAGTTAACATTAACTATTTAATTTCTACAGTAGTTTGCCTTTCGGTATTTACGGTAAGTTTTGTGACATCTGGTCTTGAGTAATGACCTACTGGATCGAAATTCTGGCGTTCCTCCAAGACACGGTTAAAATCGATAGATTGAATGATTAAGCCTTCTTTGTTAATCACAGGCCCTACAATCCATTCCCCGTCAGGTCCTGCAATGCAACTTCCGCCATTGGCTAAAGTATTTGGTGCATTTTTAAGAATCACATCTAAATACGGGGTGTTTTTAGGGAAATCTGTTTTAAACATCAAGCTCGATACCGAAACCACGTATGAGCGTGACTCTCTTGCTATGAATCGTGTTATATCTTTTGTATTATGATCGCTTCCAGGCCAAACCGCTATATGTAAATTCTCTCCTTGACCATATAAAGATGTTCTTGGTAATGGCATCCAATTTTCCCAACAGTTTAGTCCTCCGACGGTAAATCCCTTTAGAGGATGCACCTTTAGTCCATTTCCATCTCCTGGTGCCCAAGTTAAACGTTCGTCGTAAGTGGGCTGCAGTTTTCTATGTACAGACTTAACCTCCCCAAATTCATTTATATAAACTAAAGACGCATAGATACTATGTCCTCCCCTATCTCTTGGACGCTCTATAATACCAAGGTAAATGGCTATTTTGTTTTCTTTTGCCAATTGACAAACATCACCTAATTCACCTTTTTCAATACATATAGAATTATTGACATAATGCGCGTGCAATTTTTTGTTTACATCTGTATTCCACTCCGCACCACCTGTTAAAGCCAGCCAAAAAGGATAACCAGGCAGCAAAGCTTCACCAAAAACAATAAGTTCACAATTTTCTTTTGCAGCATCCTCAATTGCTTTTTCTATCTTCTTCAACGTTGCGTCTTTATCCAACCAAACTGGTGAGATCTGCGCCATTGCAATTTTTAAAGTAGTGTTCATTTATATACGATTTAAAACCACTGAGATATCTATTAATAAAATTGAAAACACACCAGCCACAATAATAAACTTAAGAATATTATGAAGTATTAAATAATGTGTTTTCCTGTTTGATTTCCAGAGTATCAGTAGGAAAATAATAAGCAACATTACACTTAAGTAAAAGAAATAATACATATGCCCAATTTTGAAGAATAAAATCAAGGCTATTGCGGCAACTACAGTTAAAACTACCAATACGGTTAGCATGGATTTGGAGACTTTTTCCCCATACACTACAGGAACTGTTCTATAGTTTAATGCCAAATCTCCTTTAATATTCTCGAGATCTTTTGTGAGTTCTCGCATGGATACCAATAAAAACAAGAAGATAGCGTGTGCAAATATGACGAGCTCAAAATTTTGATAATAGATAAATATGGCAAAAAATGGAGTAACGGTTAATATGGCTGAAACTATATTACCCGTCATAGGTTGTTTCTTTAAACGATGCGAATAAAACCAAATCGCAAAAATGTAAAGCGCAAAGAAAATAACCGCTTTAAATGACACATAGCTTGCAAAGACAACCGCCAAAAAATTTAGCACAAAATAAAAAGACAACTTAGTATTTTGGCTCACCAAACGGTCTAACATGGTTTTTCTCGGCTTGTTGATTAAATCTTTTTCAGAATCGTAAAAATTATTAATGATGTAGCCCGCAGCAATTGTAGCAGAAGATGCCAGTACAAGCATTAATAGATTAACATCAAAAAGTACTGACTTAATTGTTTTATCTGGTGCAAATATGTAAATTGATGCTAAGTATTGGGCTATGACAACAACAAGAATGTTATAGCCACGTACTACAGAAAACAAGCTGAAAAATTTGAGAACAATGTGTTTCTGCCGTCTTGATAACATGACTTAGATTTAGTTATATGACCTCTAGACTGTGCTCAAGGTGACGGACAGAATTAAAAATTATAGACTACTTCTAACTTCTGGCCTTTTAAAGCTTCTTTGGCTCTATCGATATTTTCAGTAAACCCTAAAATATAGCCTCCACCACCAGAACCGCAGAGTTTTAAATAGTAATCATTAGTCTCAATACCCTTTTTCCAAAGTTCGTGAAATTGTTTTGGTATCATGGGTTTAAAGTTATTCAACACCACTTTAGACAGCTGTTTTGTGTTTTTGAATAAGGACTTAATATCTCCCTTAAGAAAATCATCCACACACGCATCTGTATGTTTTATAAATTGGTCTTTTAGCATACTACGGAAGCCTTCATTCTTCATACTTTCCATAAAAATGCTCACCATTGGTGCAGTTTCTCCAACAATACCACTATCTAATAAAAACACAGCTCCTTTACCTTCTGTCTTTTGTGAAGGGATGCCTGTTGCTTCGATATTATCTTTAGAGTTGATTAAAATCGGAAGGCTCAAATAACTATTTAATGGATCTAGGCCAGAGGACTTGCCATGAAAGAAAGATTCCATTGCAGAAAAAATCGCTTTTAATTTTAAAAGCTTTTCGCGTGTTAAATTCTCTAAAACCGTAATTTTATTTGATGCATACTTATCATAAATTGCTGCCACCAGAGCACCACTGCTACCTACTCCATAGCCTTGGGGAATAGAGGAGTCAAAGTACATACCTGAATTGACATCGTTACGTAGAGTTTCAATATCAAAAGACACCAATTCATTATCCAAAGCTTCTAGATACGTTACAAAACGTTTAAGGCTTTCATTAGATTTTAACGCTTCATCTGATGGATTTTCATCCACTTTCAATGCTCCGTTATAAAAGTTGTAAGGAATAGATAACCCTTTAGAATCTTTGATAATTCCATATTCACCAAAGAGTAAAATTTTAGAGTAAAAAAGAGGTCCTTTCATTTTAATTTGAACAAATTGCTTTACAAATATACGTATTAATCTTCTATTTGGTTTGCCCCAAAGCCTATATAATCGCATATATAGTGCCCATTTTGGCAATATTTAGTTAATTCTTTCTTAATAAAATTGAGTACGGCTTCTTTTTCATCGGCAGGATATAACACATGAACATTTGCTCCCGCATCTAATGTAAAACAGACATTAGAACCGTTTTCAGCTCTATATTTCCATAGTTCATTTATAATCTGAAGCGTATTTGGCTTCATCAAAATAAAATAAGGCATACTTGTCATCATCATGGCATGAAGCGTTAAAGCTTCACTTTCAACAATTTTTATAAACGCTTTTAAATCCCCAGAAGCCAGTATGTCCTTAAGCTTTGCCAAATTATTATGAGCTTGTGCAAAACGTTCTTTTGCAAAAGGGTGACCAAACATTAATTTATGACCAACAGTGCTGCTCACTTGCTTCTCTCCTTTATCTACCAACAGAATAGTGTCTTGGTAATTTTTAAAGTTTGAATGCACGTCTCCTTGAAACTTTACACCATATAAATCTGAGCTTTCTGTACTCTCATTTTGCCCCCAAACTACTAATTCTCCTTCGATACTACGGCATGCACTACCTGACCCCAAACGTGCTAAAAAAGATGCTTTTTTGTTAAAATAATCATCGGCATAATCTATTCCTAAATCCTCCTCAATACTCATTAAACACAAAGCCAACGCACTCATGCCAGAAGCAGAAGATGCAATACCAGAACTGTGCGGAAATGTGTTAGACGTTTCAATCTTAAAGTGATAGTCTCTTAAAAAAGGCATATAGCTTTCTATGCGTTCAAAAAAGGTTTGAATCTTTGGTTTAAACGCTTCATTTTTTTCACCTTCAAAATACACATCGAAACTAAAATCCTTATCACCTTTCTTAGTGTAAGTCACCTCAGTAATTGTCTTACAATTTGAAAGTGTAAAACTTATTGATGGGTTTTCCGGAATTTGATGTTCTCGTTTTCCCCAATATTTTATTAAAGCAATATTACTTGGTGATGACCATTTTACATGGCCATTTTCTATGTTAGAATTATAGGATTTGAGGATAAAATCTTGATTTGTCATTTACATTAATTCTAGGGCAAAGATACTAACTTAGTAAAACAAAATCCGTCTACAAACTACAAGTTTTGAATATGTTGATGACAATGGGCATTTTTTCCGATATACGGTAAAGCATATAACCTAAAATTTTACCGTAATGAAAAAATTATTATTTCTATTGATTAGTGTTTGCTGTGTCACTCATCTAATTGCCCAAGAAAATGACAAATTATCCTTTTTTGACAGTCTGAGCTTTGGTATCAAGGCAGGCACTACGATATCTACAACTCAATCTGGGAGTGCTGGTCTTGAAAATGAACAAAAAGATGGCGGTAGAACTCAAGTATCATATCATTTTGGAGCCCTAACTGAATTGAGGATAACTAAACATTTGTCATTTCAACTTGAGGCAATTTATTCAAATGAAAAGTCGCAAACAACCAAAAAGGATGAAATGTATGAAGCATCTTATATACAAATTCCATTATTGGTGAAATTTTATTTTGCCAAAGGGTTTAGCATTGAAGCAGGCCCACAAGTGGGGTATTTATTGTCTTCTGAAATAACTTTTGATGAGGATATAAATTCTAGATCGCCAGTAATTATAGATGAATTACCAAAGACTGATTTTAGATTTACCACAGGTCTTTCATATAGATTTAATAACGGCATTTTCTTTGGTGGGCGTTATGATTTTTATATCACAGACCCTGAAAAGTTAGACAGAGAAGACGATGGATCTTTTCTCGTATCACATTCAAAATTTAGAAATGGGCTTATCGATGCATTCATTGGATATATGTTTTAAACAATGTTTGGCTGTAAAAATTTAAAGATTTGGTAATTATTCCTAAAACTTTTAGCAACACTTGATTTTTAACTTGTTCAATTAAATAAATACCAAAAAATGAAACTGAAAGAGTTGCCAAAATCGATTAAGAAAAGTATTTCCCTTAGCTTATTATCGTTAGAGGAACTTGAAGACCAAGATAAAAAGAGGATACCAGTGATTGTATCCTTAACTACCATTCCGTCTCGTGTTAAAACACTTCACATTACCATTAGAAGTCTACTGAATCAAGATACTCTGCCAGAAAAAATTGTGCTTTGGCTTAACGATAGCTATAAAAATAAAGTGCCGAGAAAACTACAAAAATTAACTGGAAACACATTTGAAATTAGATTTTCAGAGTACACATTTTCTCATCGCAAGCTCATTCATAGTCTGCAAGCATTTAAGAATAAAGCTATTATTACTGTTGACGATGATTTAATTTATCACAGAGAGTTTTTAAAATTGCTTTATATCGAACATTTAAAAAACCCAAATGTTGTGATAGGCAACAGGTGCCGAGAAATCTCATATAATGAAGAGGGAAATATTTTACCTTATCTAAAATGGCCATTTCTTAACGGTGAAAATAAAACCTACAACAAAAAATTATTAATGCCTGTAGGAGCCTTTGGCGTTATATATCCAGCCAATGTATTGAATGATAACGTTCATAACATTGATCTCTTTAACAAGCTATCCCCAAAAAGTGATGATCTTTGGTTTAAGACCATGACATTGCTTAATAATAATCTTAGCATACAAGCAGAAAACAAGGCACCAGACCCAACACCAATTATAGCTACCCAAGGTATCTCATTAAAAAAAATCAATAATAAATTAGACTATAAGAGAGTGCAATGGGAACAGATAACAAAACATTTTAATCTTTCTTTTTAATTATGGGACACAGAACAGCAACGCCAAAAATATCAGTAATTATCAGCACCTATAACGCAGAAGCTTGGCTAGAAAAAGTGCTTTGGAGTTATAACGCACAGACTTTTGGAGCATTTGAAATTATAATAGCAGATGATGGGTCTAGAGAAGAAACGAGAAAGTTAATTGAGTCTATGAGACCCTATCTTAATTTTAATATCGTACATGTGTGGCATGAGGATCATGGGTTTCAAAAATCCAAAATACTTAATAAAGCACTTTTAGAGTGTAAATCTGATTATATTCTAATGAGTGATGGTGATTGCATAGCAAGAGCTGATTTTGTAGAAACACATTTCTGCAATAGAAAGAAAGGTTACTTCCTCTCTGGCGGTTACTATAAATTACCAATATCTATTTCAAAGCTTATTACCAGGAAAGATATAATTAATCAAAACTGCTTTGACTTAAATTGGTTAAAATCTAAAGGGTTAAAATCGTCCTTTAAAAACAATAAATTGAATTCCAAAGGACTGAAGAGCAAGCTATTAAACTTTATTACACCAACCAATGCAAGCTGGAACGGACATAATTCTTCTGGTTGGAAATCTGATATATACCACGTTAACGGTTTAGATGTAACCATGCAATATGGTGGTCAGGATAGAGAACTCGGGGAACGATTGATGAACTTAGGTATAAAATCTAAGCAGATACGATATTCTGCTGTGTGCTTACATTTAGACCATGACAGAGGTTATAAAAATGAAGCATCAATTGAAAAGAATAGAGCGATAAGGCATCATACCAAAAAGACAAAGAAAATCTGGACCGATAATGGTATAGTAGACACAAATAATATAGATAAAATTACAAAGCTACATTTCCCAAAAAAAACGGTAGAGCTACAAGATTAACTATTCACTCATACCTAATAGCTTGTTTAGTGTATTATAATTTCTGGATGTAGCATTGACATTTAATTTTCGCTCGAAGAAATTAAGGTTAAACTTGGCCTTGCCATAACCTTTGGCACAATAGAAGTATAGACAGTTATTTAAGATTTTATATTCTTCGTTTTCATAGGTTTTTTTACAAGCCTCATTAACTAAATCTTCATTCGGAATTTCAGAAAGAACAGCAAAATAGCTATTCACTTTTTTCTCTTCTGGAAATGGACAGTCATCAAATATTTTTTTTAATTGCGCTCTGGTTTTAACTAAAACAGAAACATCAAAACCAAAATGATCTAAAATTGATTGTTTGATTTGCTTCTCCAGAGCTTTATTATCATTACCCAAAGATTGAAAAATCACATTACCACTTTGTATATAGGTTTTTACATTTTTTAAACCAAATGAAGTCAGCAACTCTCTTAGTTCTGCCATTGGGACTTTTTTGTGTCCACCAACATTAATTCCCCTTAAAAGTGCGATGTAAGTTAACATTTGGTAAGTCTTAAATTGATTCTCAATATATAATGAAGTCCTCTTGATTACAGCTAACCAATAGCTTGCGATACAATATAGGCTCCTGTCCAAGCATTCTGAAAATTAAATCCGCCTGTTACCGCATCTATATTGAGAACTTCTCCTGCTAAATACAGATTTGGGATGCGTCTACTTTCAAAGGTCTTAAAATTAACCTCCTTTAAATCTACTCCTCCAGCCGTTACAAATTCTTCTTTAAAGGTACTTTTTCCCGTTACTTTAAAAACAGCTTTAGTTAATTGTTTTGACAGAGCTTCTAGCTGCTCCTTATTAATGTCTGCCCAACGTAAGTTCTCATTGATATTTGAAGCCAAAACCAGTTGTTTCCATAAACGCTTTGGCAAATTGAACTGAGCAGAACCAAAGACTGCTTTTTTTGCAAATTGATATTTAAAGCCTTTGAGTTGTTCTAAACATAATTCGTAATCTTGTCTTATAAAATTAATCGCTATTTCAAAGTTATAGTTCAACTTCGCCAATGCAATGGCACCAAATGCCGACAATTTTAAAATCGCAGGTGCACTCATCCCTACATGGGTAATCAACAATGGCCCCTGAGAAACCAAATTAGTTCCCAAAACCTCAACTTCCACATCTTGCGCCACAACTCCTGGAATCGTTGCAATACGGTTATCCTTAATATCAAATGTAAACAACGATGGCACAGGTTGAATAATGGTATGCCCTAAGTCTTCTAATAATTTCCAAACTTTCGGATTACTTCCCGTTGAGACAACTATTTTATTACAATTAAAAATCCCTTGTGAAGTTTCAACTTTAAAATTATCCGTTTGAAAAATAGATTTTACAGAATGATTACACAAAATCTCTACGTTGTGCTTTTTAGCTTCATGTAAAAAACAATCTATAATAGTTTGTGAAGAATTTGAAACTGGGAACATTCTTCCATCTTCTTCTATTTTTAGCTCTACACCACGTTCCTGAAACCAAGAAATAGTATCTCCTGTCATAAACGTATGAAAAGGCCCAAGTAACTCTTTTTCACCTCTTGGGTAATTTTGCACCAATTCTGAAGGCATAAACTCAGCATGGGTTACATTACATCGCCCTCCTCCCGAGATTTTAACTTTCTGAAGACCTTGTTTACCACGTTCTAAAATAGCTACTGATAATTTGGGATGTCGCTCTGCAATATTGATGGCCGCAAAAAAACCTGCAGCTCCGCCTCCGATAATTATTATATCTTTATGTATGTCCAATACCTAGATTTAAGAAGATTTTATGACAGATTCCTTGTTATTAAAATTGTCAATCCTTATCATTAATAATTAATAAAAACCCGTTGTGCATTTTGAATAAAATTCGTCAATTCGAGTGATTTTTCAGAATAAAATGAAGAAAAATTGTATCGAGAATAGGATTTTAGACCAATAAAACCTTGTTCTCGATACTTTTTTCAGAGAAAAAAACTCGAACTGACGGTTTTAAGTACAAAATAAATCAAAATGCACAACGAGTTAATAAAACTACAATGATATACTTTAAAAGACTAATATTTCTCTTTCTTATTGCAAGCTCTTGCCAATCTAACGGTCAACTAAAAATTGAAGGTGATATAAATAACAGTATAGATGAAGCTTCGGCTGCTGAAATTACAACACAATCTGATTTGGTATGGACCATTCAAGACTCTGGAAATGACAGCGAACTTTACGCTCTAAACAGTAATGGAAATATTGTTAAGGATATTGCCATTACCAATGCTAGTAATATTGATTGGGAAGACTTAACATCGGACAATGAAGGCAATATCTACATAGGTGATTTTGGAAATAACAATGAAAAACGAAAACTCTTTAGAATACTAAAAATTAAGCATCAAGATTTGAATAAAAGTCGTGTTAAAGCAGAAATCATTGAATTTACTCTGCCAAAAAAACAAGATTCAAAAGACTTTGAGGCGTTCTTCTTTTTTAAAAATTCATTTTACATTATCAGTAAGGAAAATAAAAAATTTATTGTTTTAAAAGTACCCAACGAGATTGGCAGACATGAGGCTATGATTAGATCTGACTACAATTTGGATGGCAAAAACAATAAAATTACTTCAGCAGATATAAGTAACGATGGTAAAGTTGTTGTCCTTCTTAACCATGATAAACTTTGGAAACTAAGCAATTTTGAAGATGACGATTTCTTTTCGGGCAATATTGAAGCATTTCCTTTTGAGCACGATTCGCAAAAAGAAGGAGTTGGTTTTAAAAATGATTCCATAGTATATCTCACAGATGAACGCAATGGTGTAGAGGGTGGAAACATCTATACTTTTGATTTATCTGGGTTCTAATTGATAATGTTCTGCATTCAAATATTCACGGAAATCTTCTTGCGAATTAATTTTGGATACACCATTTTTTTGATATGAGTTGGTCTGCTTATCATCAACTATTCTCCCTTTAACATTATCGTGCCATTGTAAACTTAGACACATTTCAATGGTTCTTTTTAGTTTTTGATTCGCAATAGGTACTAAAACTTCTACCCTACGGTCTAAATTTCTCTCCATGCAATCTGCAGAACCAATAAACATGTCATTTGAGCCTTTATTACCAAAAACATACACCCTTGCATGCTCTAAATATTTACCAACAATACTAATTATTTTTATATTTTCACTCATATTTTTTACACCTGGTATTAGGCAGCAAATACCTCTTACCAAAAGTCTTATCCGCACACCAGCATTAGACGCTTCATAGAGTTTATCAATAATTCCTTTATCTTCAAGGCTATTCATCTTAAAAAATAAATAACCATCTCCACCTTGTTTTGCGATAGCGATTTCGTTATCTATTCTATGGTACAATTCTTTTCGTGTTGTAAAAGGTGACATCCAAATTGAATTTATATTCGGCCTGTAACTTGTATCCAAAAGGAACTTAAAAACTTCTTCCAAACCCTTGGTTATAGTATTATCTGCGGTTAAAAGTGTAAAATCCGCATAAATCTTAGCGCTCTTTTCATTAAAATTTCCAGTACCGACGTAGCCAATGTTGCAATGATCGGTTTTAATAAGCATTATTTTAGAATGTACTTTTAGGTCTGCCATACTGTATAATACATTGGCACCTAGTTTAGCAAGTTTTTCTCCCCATTCAATGTTGTTTTCTTCATCAAAACGCGCCTTAGCTTCCACAAATACCGTGACCTTTTTTCCTCTTGCCAAGCAATTAATCAGACCTCTAGCTACAGAAGAATCTTTTGAAATTCTGTACAAAGTGATGTAAATATGAGTTACACTATCGTTTATAGAAGCCTCTTCAATTAATTTTAAAACAGAATTGTATTGATGATACGGAAAACAAAGCAGTTGGTCCTGTTCCTTCACTGTTTCAATGATACTATCGGTATTTGTTAAATTTTGATGTGGAATTTCATCTATACTTTCAACAGAAATTCTATTTTCTATGTCCGGAAAGCTGAAAAAATCACTGAAATTATGAAACTTCCCACCTGGCATTAGGTCAGTTTTCTTTAATTTCATCTTTTTTCGTAATGCCTTAATTGATTTTTTAGGCATAGCAACATCATAGAGAATTCTTGTCGGCACACCTAAATCTCTTTCCTTTAAACTTTCCTTTATAAGTTTAATGAGTTCGCCATCTTCTTCTTCATAATACAACTCCCCATCTCTAGTGATTTTTACACTAAATAGATTTTTACTGTCAACGTTTGGCAAAATTTGGGTGATATTGTTCCTTATAACTTCATCAAGAAATGTAATATAGGTTTTACCATTATGCACCTGAAGAGTTATAAATCTACCGCAAGTTTCACTTGGAATGGAAACTAATAACGCTCGATCTTCATTATTTAAAAAGAAGAAGAGCCCTTTATCTTTTATAAAGTCAAAATTTTGTTGGTTATCTAAATCATAGATTACGATGTGCTCCTTTATGGTAGATTCAAAAACTTCCTTGGAAATTTGGTGTTGAGTGTCACTAAACTGAGAGGCTTCTATAAGCACAATACCTTCAGCAGCCAATTCTTTAAGCAATTTCTCCTTATAGATATAGCCAAATTTGTTTTGAAGCCTATCGACAATCTTTTGAATACGCTTTACAATCTTTTTTGGCTTTTCCTTTAAACGAATTGGCGAATCTTTTCTTAAACTTCTAAACTGTCTCAGTTTAGAAACCCTTACCCGATAGAACTCATCGAGATTTGAAGAAAATATAGCCAAGAACTTAAGCCTTTGATTGAGACTATTGATGGGATCTTCCGCTTCTTGCAGTACTCTTTCATTGAATGAAAGCCAGCTTACATCCCTATTAATATAACGTTTTTGAGACATATCGTGATAATACAAAACGATTGTAAATACAAGGTTAAATTATTATTACCAGATGAATTATTTTTAACTCTAAAGAGTATTGAAGTAAGTTTCTAATTCCTCTAAATCTGTTTCATTATTGATGCTTTTCTTTGCATCTTGGTACAGTTGTTATTACGCACTAAAAATTGAGTCCAAACCCAAAAGAAAACCACAAGCCATCTACGCTATTAAAGAAGTTAAATGTTCCTGAAAGCGACTCTGCTGCGGTTACCCAAAATCCACCACCATAGTCGTTATGCCACTTATCGGAATTATCACCACTGACCCATACCCTACCGACATCAAATCCTCCGAAAACCCCTATTTGCAAAGGTAAAACACTGGTTTTAAATGAATTGAAACTATACCTTAGATCGGCACTGCTCACCAAAGAGCGTTCGCCCGTAAATCGTTCACCTCTAAATCCTCTCAGCCCATTTCTGCTTCCTATGTTTGCCGCTTGGTAAAACAAATAGTCATTTCCAATTCTAAACTGTGATCTTACATCAGTTTTTAAAACCAACTTCCTGTTTCGTGATATCGCATTATAAAAGCCTATATCTGCATTGATATAGCCGAATGTGTTTTCAGTATCCTTAAACTCAGTTTTTGCACCTGCATTAAACATAAATGTCATTCCTCTTGTGGGGTTGATTTTATCATCGAAACTCTCATAGTTGTACTGAGCTTCAAGCCCTCCAAAAAATCGCCTTTCGTAAAACTCTTCGTTTGATTCTGGAATAATATCCGTAATAAACCTACCATCCGTATCGTCTAATTCTATACCTTCAAGAATTGCTCTAAAACCATAATCACTACCAAAATTTCCCTTTTTGATTATCCCAGCTTTTACCATGTATATACTGGTTTTAACTCTATTATAGTCAAAATCTAAATCATCATCTAAATTTTCGGTTTCGTTACCAAATCCGAAAAAGTTATTCGTAAAATTCGCAGATGTAATTTTCCCTCCAATATGCAAATTCCAATCATTCATTATATTGGCGAACTCACCATTATAACTGAGTGCAAAACCATTTGTAGCAAAGAAATAACCTCCTTTAAAACGGTGCTGTTGTGAAAATGGATTCCTCTGAAAACCATTTTTAGTTCTTACGTAAGACAAACCTAGAGATACTCCATCATCTGGATTAAACCCTATAGCTGGTGTAATTACGCTATTGTTTACAATGTTTTTTTTATAATCATACAGATTGAGTTTATAGACATCTGTAAATCGTGTAAAAGCTCCCTTATTTTCTTTTACGGTGTTGGGTTTACTTTCATGATCGTAGACTTTTACACGCCTTCCAGATTTAATGATATAGGTATCATTTTCTTGACCACCAATTAATCTTGTAAAGATGAGATTATTACCTTTTCCCGTAACTTCAAAAACATCTTTGTCATCTAATCCGTAAATCCAAATTTCTTCAGTAATATCTCTATTAAAAACCTTATCGACAATAACATCTGCTTTCTCACCGTCTTTAATACGCGATATAATGACTCTTGTCTCCTTATCACCTTGCCTAATCACTTCAATGTAATCGTCCTTATCTGTTCCTGTGAGTATTGCCAATTCATTTAAATATTCGTAATATCGGGTTGCAATATCTAAAAGGTTACCACGCCTTCCTTTTAAATTCTGTTTTATTTCTTCTAAGGTTTCGTCCTGTACTTCTTTTGGTACTTTAGCAAATGCTTTTTCTATCACTTCATCCGTGATGTTGTCTTGTAAAAACTTGGCATGTTGTAACCATGTTTCTTTATCCGCTTGCTGAATTAATGCACGATCTAATTTTATACCAGCATTATTCATCCATTTAATATCTTCTAGTTTATCGTCGTATACCTGAAGTTGTTTTGTAGAACCAGAAATGATGCGCATTACATCTAGCAATGCACCATCAAAATTTGAAAATACCTGATCTCTATCTCTAGGAATTGGTCTATAATACTTATCACCATCATCCATATTAAACTGTGCCCAACGCCATTGGTCTTGGTGTCGGTCCCAATCCCCAATAAGCATATCAAACAATCGTGCTCTTACAAAGGCATTTTCATCAATTTTGTACTTCTCATCCTTTCGGACTTTCTCAATAATATCGTGTGTGCTTTCAATATCATCAGCATACCCAAAATTACGTTCGTCTGTGTAATTTTCTTCAGGGCGTTCTTCAATCATATACAATTCACCACCATATTCTTCATTGTAATCTCCTAAATGTTTGTGTTTAGGGATATAATACAATTTCGGATTGGTATGATAAATCTTGGCCGCATCAGATAAGTCCGGCACAACACTAAAAGCATACGGATGCGCTGCTGTGTAGAAATCTAGAATTAGTCCTTCAATAGCTGTTCTTTCAAATTCATCTTGTATATAAGTATCCTTAAAAAGTACGGTTTGTAGATATTGGGTCGCACTTTTACGAAGTGCTCTCATATTTAATTCTTTGCCCGATTTCGTCTTTAGACGTAACGAGCGTGTTTGATGTCCACC
This sequence comes from uncultured Flavobacteriaceae bacterium, assembly GCA_964453045.1. Taxonomy (GTDB): domain Bacteria; phylum Bacteroidota; class Bacteroidia; order Flavobacteriales; family Flavobacteriaceae; genus Winogradskyella. The sequence goes on along the minus strand of CAYVNR010000008.1, from coordinate 82,119 downwards.
GCCTTTTCTTACAATCTCCAAACCACCATACAATGTATCTAACGTAGCAACTTTGGCCTTGATTTTAGTACTGTAGACATCTCTGTAGTGATCTCCCCAAACAGACTCAAAAAATCCTGTTCTATCGGTTTCCTCTTTGGTGTAAACAGCTACTTCGACTTCATTTGGAAATGTTTCCGGTAAGTTTGAAACATCGTAAGATGTCCTTGGCTCAAAGACTTCGTGTTCGAATAATACTTTTGGGTCTCCATCTTCTGCCCCATAAATTTTAACCCAAGAACTTCCATCCTTATAAATAATAAGTTCTGCAAAACCTTGTCCTCCATAACTAAACAATCCATTATTGCCTAGTGCAGCAGCAGATGATTTTGCTCCAGAACCAGATACAATTTGTTTTATACGCTCATTCTCTATGTATTGTAAGGTGTGCTCATGGCCGGAAACAAATACCACATTATCGGCATCAAATGTCAGTGTTTCTATACGTCTCATCAACTCATTATAGCGTTCGTTATATCTATCTTGTATAGAAACCCCTCCTTGTGTTCTCACTTGTGTTAGAAATGATGCTAAAAATGGAAGTGGAATTTTCTTCTGTGTAGGATATAAATGTTTATTCGCTCCGTAATAACCGCCATGAATACCATTGGTATACATAGGATGGTGTATGGCAATAACCGTTGTTCTGTTTTGTGCTTTTTTTATTTCACCCTCAAGCTCTTCAAAGAAACGTTCTCTGGTTTTGATCTCACATTCGTCATTGATGGTCGGATTTTCGTTCCAATTTTCTAAATACCATTGCGTGTCAACAATAATTAATTTTACATTATCACCAATATCTATATCTTCAATAGGGCAACCATTTTCGGGCTGAAAAGTATTTTTACCTAAGGCATCTTCAATATATTTTTCTTGACGCTTTAAGCCTTTGAGCCCATTAGAATACCAATCATGGTTACCAGGGATAAAAAGCACTTCTCCTTTGAAATTTTCTACAGATTTTATTTGCGCATTCAGTGCATTCTCTGCTTCCTTTCTGTCTTTGTGATCTTTTTTTGGCAAGCCTGAAGGATAGATATTGTCACCTAAAAAAATGACATGATCTTCCTTTGTATTTTTATCCTCAACGTGCTTGTGAAAAGCCGAAAGCGCATTAGACATCCCGTTCATCGGTGATTTACCAGCATCACCAATTAAATAAAAGCGTTTTTCTATTTCTTTTTGTGGTGCCTTGTTTTGCTTTAATCCTTCATCTTTGTATTGTGCTTCGTAAGTGGCACATGCACTTAGGAATACCAAAAGGCAAATTCCTAATATTTTTTTGATGCTTTTCATCTGCTAGTATCTATTATTTTAAAGGCCAGGTGAAACTCGCTAGCTACAATGTTGGTTGGTATCAACTTAGTTGTTGTGGCTCATTTCATATAATTAGATAGGCTAATTTACAAAGTAAATGATTTCCCAAACAAGTTATTGACTCAAAAAGGACAGATCCTAGGGGAATCATTTTTCCCATAAACTATCTACAAAGTAATGCTTACAATCCAAAAAAATTGAGCTTGGCTTAAATTTAGCGCTTAGGGCTAAGTTACGAATTTCGTCTAGACTGTATTTTTTAGAAAGCTCTGTCCAGATTAATTCATTATAATCAAAATCAATAGTTTTATCAATAGCCTTAATTTCTACTATCTGCTTCTTAAGGCTTACAATGTAACTTTTAACATCCCCTGTTATTGGATTATAATGGCAATAGAAATCGAAATCATCAATTTTAAAATCCGCATCGAGTTCTCTATTTATCCTTAAAAGCAGATTTAAGTTAAATCGTTTTGTAATACCATGCTTATCATAATAAGCATTGTGAATGGTTATTGGGTTTTTCTTTAAATCGAAACCAACCAAAAGCTTATCACCCACTTTCATATTGGCATTAAAAAGCCGCAAAAGTTCCTCTGCCTTATCTTCTTTATAATTACCAATATTACTACCCAAAAATAGAAGTAAACTCGGATAGTCACTTTTTTTATTTGCTTTAAGGATCTCAAAATAATCCCCTACTTGTGGCTTAACATTAATACCTGGCAAACGTTCTTTTAATCGTGATGTTAACAGATCTACTGCTTCTTGAGAAATATCTATTGGCACATAATAAAAGTGAATATTATTATTTACCAAATACTCTAAAAACTTAAAGGTCTTTAAACCATCACCAGCACCAAGCTCTATAATATTAAATGGTTGAGAAAACTGTAATGCCTCAACGATCTGTTTGGACTGCATAGACAGAATCTCGAACTCTGCATCTGTTAGATAATATTCTGGCATATTCATTATTTCCTGAAATATGCGACTTCCATTATCATCGTAAAAATACTTTGAGGATAAATGTTTGTTTTTAGCGGTTAAGCCCTTAAGCACATCTTGTGCAAATTTGTCTGTCATTCTATCTAGCGAGTCTAATTCCTGAAAATTGCCATCGGGTTTCTGGCGTAAAGAAGTTTCTATAAGTTGGTCTGCAATGTCCTTTGGGCGAAGCTACTGAAGCACCACGCATTACCATGGTGTTTACCATAAACTTACCATTGTACTCTCCAATAGCACCTTCTGCTTTAGAGTAATTAGGGTAAGGCAAATAAGCACTATTAGTCCACTCCCACAGTTGTCCGTACCCTAAATGAGGGGAGGCTACTTCCCATTCAAATTCAGTAGGCAAACGCATGCCTTTCCATTGTGAAAATGCAAATGCTTCGTAAAAAGAAAGATGATTTACAGGTAAATCTGCTTCAATTACTTTGAAACCTTGAAGTGTGTAATGCATCCATGTACCATCCACCTTATACCAATATAAAGGTGCTTCTATTTGGTTATTCTGAATCCAATCCCAACCATCAGCATGCCAAAGATTAAAATCTTGGTAACCGCCAGCTTCAATAAACTCAATATATTCTTGATTGGTTACCAATCGATTTGAAATTTCAAAACCATGAAGATATACTTTGTGCTGTCCTAATTCATTGTCCCAGCAAAAGCAGTTTTCATTATGGCCTATGTCGTAAATACCCTCATCAATCTTAACAAACTCTTGTGTGCTGATTTCAGGTTCTAGCTTTATTTCAAAATCTAATTTTGGAAATGAGGGCTGATGACCAAATATGTATTTGATATCATATATTAACAATTCTTGGTGCTGTTGTTCATGCTGTAAACCGATTTCAATGACATCACATATATCTTTCTCAACCTCTTCTTCAAGGAATTGCACAACACATTCATTTACATAGGCTCTGTAGGCTATTATTTCGTCTAAAGTTGGTCGTGTCATCATACCACGATTAGCTCTAATGACACGTTCGCCGACATTATTGTAATAACTGTTAAAATAATACCCAAAATCTTTATGAAAAACTTGATAATTAGGCTGATATTTTAACAGCACAAATGTTTCAAAAAACCATGTAGTATGCGCTAAGTGCCATTTTGGTGGTGATACAAAATCCACAGGTTGTATCGACACATCTTCAGGCTTTAAGGATTTACAGATTTCTTCTGTACGGCTTCTAATGTCCAAAAACCGTTCTTTAGTAATGGGATTTGCAGTTGCTATTTGCACTATTAATCTTTTATTATTTGGGTTTCGAAAATCACTTCACTTGCAATAGTCTTATGAACCGGACAACGTGAAGCTATTTCCTTTAATCGTTCTTTTTGTGTAGCATCTAAGTTACCAACAAATTTTAGCTTTTTAGTAATATGGTCTAAGTATTTTGGTTTATCGGTCTCAACCTGTAAATCGTCACTATGCTTTCTAGAATGTGAAATATAAACAAATACTTCCTTCAAATCCCATTGTTTTCTTTCTGAGTACATTTTTAATGTCATTGCAGTACAAGCTGCTAAAGCTGCATTAAGATACTCATAAGGTGAAGGCCCAAAATCGTCTCCTCCAATATCTTTTGGCTCATCTGCTATAAAGGTGTGATTTTTGGTTTGAATAGATGTTGTAAAATTGTCCTCAGTAATATTTAAGTGCCCAACCAATTGTTCTCCATCTGTGCTCAGCATTACATTTTCAACTTTTGGAAAATAACGTTTTGCCCAAGTTCCAATAATATCGCCCACATATTGACTGTCTTTTTCTTGCATCAAAAGGTGGTCTGCATCATCTAAGGTCACAAAACTTTTAGGGTGGTGTGCATTAATATATAATTGCTTGGCGTTTTCGATGCCCACAATTTTATCGAAAGGGGAATGCATAATGAGCAATGGTTTTCTTAAATTTTTAACGATCTCAGGTAGATCGGTTTTATCAAATTCAGCAACAAAATCTTGATTGATTACAAATGGTCTCCCCCCAATATTGACCTCAACATCTCCTTTATCATCTTCAACTTGGTGCGAAAACAAATGTTTAACATGGCTAACCGTAGCTGGCGCCCCAACTGTCGCAACCGCTTTTACAGCATCTAGTTTAGAAGCTGCAACCAATACGGCTGCTCCACCTAACGAATGGCCAACCAATAAACTTGGTGCATTGTAATGTTCTGCCATATATGCATGTACATCTAGTAAATCGTCTACGTTTGCTGAAAAGTGACTGTCCACAAATTCACCTTCGCTACGTCCTAAACCTGTAAAATCAAATCTAACTACAGCAAAACCATCTTGTGTCAATGCTCTACTGATGTGCCTTACAGCACTAAGGCTACTACTGCACGTAAAACAATGTGCAAAAATGGCGTAGTAATTTGGCTTTTGATTAGCTGGCAACTCCAATTGTGCGTTAAGCGCTATACCTTTTCTGTTTTGTATTTTTAGTTTTGTGCTTTTCATTTTATTAGTATAAGTTCTCGATACAATTTTTCATAAAAATCACTGGAACTGACGTTAAATTAAATTTTAATCTTCGACTTTTACACCTTTCCAAAAAGCAACCCGATTTTTAATGCCTTTGGCTAATTCTGATACTTCAGGATAGAACCAAGCCGAGTCTGTATTTTGAGTTCCGCCTACTTCTATAGTGTAATAGGAAGCTGTACCTTTCCAAGGGCAAACTGTGTGTGTATCGCTTGGTTTAAAAAATTCTTTTTTTATACTGTCGTGCGGAAAATAATGATTTCCTTCAATTACGACAGTATCATTGCTTTCTGCTATGATTTGATTATTCCAAATGGCTTTCATATCATCTGCTTTATTTTATTTAAATATTATCGGTATTCAGGGTTTTCAAAAGACCATTTAGTTCCATCATCCCATGCCTCTCGGGAATTCCCGTAGTTACTGTAGCCGTTATTTTCTTTTAATAATTTTGCTAAATGCAATAAATTATAGGTCATAAAGGTGGTGTTTCTGTTTGTAAATTCAGAATTAAACCCTACGGGAGGATTTATATTTTCATCTTTCCATTCTGAATCGCCGTAACTTGGACCAGGACCAACTTCTCCTATCCAGCCACAATCTGCTTGAGGTGGAACAGAATACCCAATATGTTGTAATGCATATAATATACCCATGGCACAATGCTTAATACCATCTTCGTTACCAGTGACCATACACCCACCCACTTTACCGTAGTATATATATTGTCCTTTATCATTGGTCTTTCCGCTCATTGCATAAAGACGTTCAACTAGTTTTTGGGCTTCAGAAGATTTTTCACCCAGCCAAATTGGCGTACCAACAACTAAGACATCTGCTTTCATGACTTTCTCGTAAATATTTGGCCATTCGTCTTTATCCCATCCATGTTCTTTCATATCTGGATATACTCCCGATGCTACGTCTGCATCTATAAGCCGAACCGTTTCGAATGCAACACTTTCTTTTTCTAAAATATTTTGCGACACTTTCATAAGTGTTTCTGTATGGCTTTTTTCTGGCGATTTTTTTAACGTACAATTGATATACAATACTTTTAAATGTGAAAAGTCCATATTTTTACTTTTGATTATTGTTTAGAGATTAAGAACTACATGACAACATAGAACAGCCAACTTTATGACGTGCCCACTCAGGACGTTTGGCAAACCATTTTTCTTGTTCTGGTTGCTCATCGTATGGGTTTTTTAATAGCTTAAATAATTCATCAATTAGACTGTAGTCTCCTTTGTTAGCACTATCAATCGCTAACTGTGCCATATAATTTCTAAGTACATACTTTGGGTTTACCAGATTCATTTTTGATTGGCGTTGTTGGTCTGTTAGTTCTTCTATCTGTAGTCTTTGGTCGTAAGACACCAACCAACCTTTCCATTGTTTTAAAACGTGGTCTTTAATATCCTCAGGTTTGTAAAACGCCTTATGAATGGTTTCTAATCCAGATTCGTGATTACCTTGTTTATATTTAGACAATGATCTGAAAAAAATTGTCATATCGATTTCATAAAGGGTCAAGCAATCTTCTAAATCTGCCATTAATTTAGCATCATTTTTATCTTGTATTTCCAATCCTAATTTAGAACGCATCATATTTAGCGATTTCTCCTCAAAATCTATTTTATATTGATTTAAGATGGTTTCAAAGGGCTCTGCTTCTTCTACTAATGGATATAAAGCGTTTGCCAGTTGCAATAAGTTCCAAAGTGCAATATTAGGTTGATTGCCATAACGATAGCGTTTGTTCTGCCTGTCTGTGGTATTTGGTGTCCATCCAAAATTAAACCCTTCTAACCAACCATAAGGCCCGTAATCTATAGTGAGGCCGAGAATAGACATATTATCGGTATTCATTACACCGTGTACAAAGCCTACACGTTGCCAATGTATAATCATCTCTAAAGTTCTATTGGTAACTTCTTGAAAAAACTTTACATAAGTTTCTTTTGATGGTTTACCCAAGTAGGGATAGAAATGATTTATCGTATAATCTGTTAGTTTTTTTAGATTTTTATAATCTTGTCTGGCAGCAAACAGTTCAAAATTACCAAAACGGATAAAGGTAGGTGCAACGCGACAAACAATTGCACCTTTTTCATAATCGGCATTGCCATCGTATAGCATATCTCGTAATACATCATCACCGGACAACATTAAGCTTAATGCTCTAGTCGTGGGCACTCCCAAATGGTACATGGCTTCACTACATAAATACTCACGAACTGAAGATCTTAAAACAGCCAAACCATCGCCTTGTCTAGAATAAGGTGTTTCGCCAGCACCTTTTAGTTGTAATGCCCAACGGTTATTATTATGCTCTACTTCAAAAAGATTAATGGCTCTGCCATCTCCTAACTGTCCGGCCCAATTTCCAAATTGATGACCAGCGTATGCCATGGCATAAGGTTTTGTTTTAGGATAAATTTTAGTACCAGAAAATATATCTAGAAAATCTTTAGACATAACACTGTCTTTGTCCAGGCCTATTGCCTCTGCCATTTCTCTAGAAACATGAATTAACTTAGGACTAGAAGGTTTTTTGGGCTTAACATAAGAATGTGCAGCATCAAATACTTGCCTCCTAGTATTATCGGTATTGGAATCTGATGCCAATTCTACATTAAACGTATTGCTGATATTTAGTTTTACCACTTATCTTTCTTAGGTTGAATTACATAATAACTTATATAAAAAAATCACATCTATAAAAATACAATTTCATTATGACTCATATAGCATATAAAATGGGAAGTGTTTTAATTTTTTGTAATTTCACGTGTATTTAAAATTAAAGCAATAATGGCTAAGTCTCTAGTAGAAAAAACTCAAGAGTTTGTTTTTAACCTTTTAAAAGACGAGCTTCCCAACACCTTTCTATATCACAACTACACACATACGGAACGTGTACTAAAAAGCATAAGGGAAATTATTGAACATTCTGAAGTATCTGATAAAGAGGCAGAGATTTTAGAAATTGCAGCTTTATTACACGATACAGGGTACACCAAGGGTGAAGAAGACCATGAAGAGAGAGGCGTAGAAATTGCTACTGAATTCCTTAAAGAGCAAGGTGCTGACAGTGCGCTTATTGATAGCGTTAACGAATGCATTATGGAGACCAAGTTTAAGGAAGTGCCTAAAACAAAGTTGGGTGAAATTATAAGGGACGCTGATGCTTCTCATTTTGGTAAAAAATATTTTGAGGAGGCCAGCGAATTTCTCCGCAAGGAATTAGAAATGAGAAATGTTAAGACCTATTCCCCATCTGAGTGGCGTGACGAAAACATAAGAGTTCTTGCAAAAAGTCATCAGTTTTATACCAATTACGCTATTAAAGAGTGGCAACCCACAAAAGCCAAGAATCTTTCTAAGTTGATGAAAGCCAAGAAAAAACAGAAGAAGAAATTAAAGAAAGAGAAAATGAAGGCGAAATACAAAATGCAATATAAAAATGAGAGCCCAGAACGTGGCGTACAGACTTTTTATAGAGTAGCACTAAGAAATCATATAAAACTAAGTGACATTGCAGATACAAAAGCCAATATTTTACTTTCTGTAAATGCTATCATTATTTCAGTTGTATTAGCTAATTTAATATCTAAATTAGATACCAATCCTTATCTCACTTGGCCAACGGTGATTTTCACTTTATTTTGTGTCATTTCAATGATTTTGTCAATTATAGCCACTCGGCCTAATGTTACGAGCGGACAGTTTACTAAAGAGGATGTAAAGAACCAAAAGGTGAATTTGAGCTTCTTTGGCAATTTTCATAAAATGAAACTGGATGAGTTTGAATGGGCCATAAAAGAAATGGTACAGGACAAAGATTATATCTATAAAGCACTTACTAAAGATCTATACTTTTTAGGCAAGGTTTTAGAACGAAAATACAGGCTGCTCAGAATTACCTATACAGTTTTTATGATAGGAATTATTATCTCATTAATCTCTTTTGGAGTTGCAGTAAAGAATAATCCGGGTATCGAAATTGAAGATGTATTACCAGAAGCTAACACAACATCTTCTATAATTTCAAAAAATAAAGTTGAGAATATTATGATTTAATAGTTTCCATTAAATCATCATAAGTGTAGAAGTTTTTATCATCATTCTCATCGTGGTATAAAATACTTGTACGCAATGCCTTTAAACCTGTAACACCTTGTAAATCTTCTAGTTCTAAAATTTCTAAATCTGTATCTAAAACATGTTTAGACTGTAAGAATTTAATGTATCTCACATATTCTTCTTCATCTTCTTTTTGAGAATATACAATGGTAAGTTTACCTTTTTCTGTAATACGCTCTTCCGTACCCTTAATAAATGCTTTGTCTACACGTTTTTTCACAACTTCATAACGTGCGTTGTATGTACCATCTACATCAAATCGTTTTTCGTCCATTCTAAAACGAATTGACAATGGCTGATTAAATACCAAAACCATTGAGGCTACATCTAATGCAATTGGATAAGTGTGCTGATTGTGGTAATACTCATTTTCCATTTCGCACATTACCTGCAATTGCCATAATCTAAGGTTGTATAGATAAATCATACTAAAGCTGTCTTGTTTAGTAATGGACTCACCTATATACATGTTATGCTCTACTCCATCGGTTTTAAAACGCTCAAAAAAGTGCGGATACATTTGTTGCGCTTCGACTTGTTTCTCATCCAAAAGTGAAGACATATTAGTGTTTATAAGCTTTACTGTATCATCGTAATGCTTTCTGTAGTAATAAATCACATCTAAATCTGTATCTACTTTACCGAAATAATCCTCAATATCTTCTTTTACAGACGCTTGAGTTTTAGCAATTAAATGAAAAACGGGTTTGACTTCATCTCTAAGAAATACGGTAATGGCATGCTCGCTATCTACCTTAAAATTCTCATTGAGATTTTTATTGAATTCTGCAACCTGAAATTTAATCTGCTCGTAAATTGGCAAACTCTTTTCCTCAAGGCTTTTATCTAAAATTTTCTCTGCCAAGGTAAGTTGTAACGCTAAATCTTTTTGCGTGGCTTCATTTCTCGCATTAGATGAACCTTTAACGTCAATCTGCCCAAATAGAGGATAAACATCATCGAACGTGATTTTTCTAAATGTTGGAGCTTCTCCTGTATTGAACTCTGTTTTTATGTAATTTCTAGCTTCTTGTTCAAACCTCCAATGTACACTCGAATGAATGGATGTACATTCTTTTTGAATAATGGCTTCTATTAAATTCTCTTCTTCATTTTTAGAACGTTCTACAGCTGACACAATGAATGGCATAACATCTATCAATTTGTTAGCATTGATACTGTTTAACGCTTGTGGCTCTTTAGATACAATTTCTAAAATCCCCATTAAACCATCATCGTTTGCTATTGGTGCAAAAATGGCACTCTTAAAGCCTTGGTCGTACAGCACATTAATATGTGGCGCTTGTCCTTTTGAAAGTTTATACATTCTATCTACATCAGATACCGAAAAGTATGAGCTCTCTTTTATCAAACGAGAATATGACCATTCGCATAATGCATCCTCACAAGACAAACTCTCTGCTTGATTAAGTAAAAAGCTATTCATCCCTACTCCATAAACGCGCTCAAAAGTATTCTCTTCTTCATTGTATATAGAAAAGCCCACTTCGAGATTCTTAAATCCAAATAAAGAACGAAAGATTTCATAAAAGCCTTGCATAAAACTTTCATCCTTGCGCTTATCTTCACCTATTAAAGACGATTTTATGTTAGAAATCGATTGGTCGTCTGTGACATCAAAAATATTTGAAATTACAAAACCTTTAAACTCATAGCTGTTCGGTGGAAACTTTTCTTTCCAAAGCTCAATGTTTTCAAAATTATCGATTAATTCATCGTAATCTTCCTTAGTAATTTTTGGCGCATTTTCCTTTGGAACAATTTCAGTAAAATCTGCATTGTACAAAATCTTGTAATAACGCATTATACCATTTGCATCTGGTATTTCGTAAAAGAATGGTCGCTTAAAGTTAAGCTTGTAACCGTAACAAAAATTTAAAATTATGGTACATGCAATAATATACCTTTGGTCTTTAGGCATATTTTTTATTTCCAGCTCAAAATCGTCTCCTGCCGTTTTAAGTATAGATTTAAAACGTTCTGATGTGTTAAAAACAACATCCTGAAAAGGCACAGAAGCTGTTTTTATTTCATTTTTGGTTAAGATAGGGCTGAAGGAATCTTGCAAAATACCTGCAATTTCCTTTTCATATTTATCCAGTAATGTTAAGTCGCTAAACCCATCTCTCAACACTGGATTTTCTTCTGCAATTTTCAACACACGACGTGCATTAGCTGCAATAAAATCGTTGTCAGCTTCAATTAAATTTTGATACTGATTGAGTAATTTATTGAAACCAACTTTAATCACTAAAGGTGAATCTAAATTGTCGTTAATGTCCAAACCTTAAAATTTTATATATGTAAAGTTACGAATATTTAGAATAGTCGTTTAATAGTAGACTTCCTTACGTTTAAATTGTTACATAATAATGACAAGTTATTTCTTTTTCAAACTAATGGCAAAACCACCTCCTGGAGCAAGCTTTATATTTAATTTTGAATCTTTATTAAGATCTACTTGTTCAATGACAATATTCAATGGATTTTTGTCCCAATGTGCATCTTCACCATCTTTATAAATCGTCGCTTTGTAGGTTTGATCGGCATCAAGAAAATCGAAAGTTACTTCTAAAGTTCTGGCATTTTCATCGGTAATTCCACCAACAAACCAGTGATTGGTAGCTCTTTCTTTTCTAGCGATTGTCACGTAATTACCTACTTCGCCGTTTAAAACTTTAGTTTCTTCCCAATCTACACCTACATCTTTGATAAACTGCAATGGTTTTGGGTTTGCTTCATAATGCTCTACCAAATCAGCAGCCATTTGTACTGGGCTGTATATGACAACATATAATGCCAGTTGCTGTGCCAAGGTGGTATTGACTTGATTATCTTTTCGGTATTCGTTAAATTTAATATTAAAAATCCCAGGTGTAAAATCAATAGGGCCAGCCAACATTCTTGTAAATGCTACAATGGGTAAATGTTCTGGTGGATTCCCACCATCACCAGACCAAGCATTAAATTCTTGACCACGCAAGCCTTCGCGAGAAATTATATTTGGATATGTTCTTCGCAAACCTGAAGCTTTAATGGGCTCGTGAGCATTTACGGCAACTTCATATTTTGCAGCCTTAATTGCAGCATTATTATATTGATTTACCATGTATTGCCCATGATGATATTCTCCTTTTGGAATGATTTTGCCCACATAACCAGACTTAACAGCATGCATGCCGTACCTCTGCATTAGGGCGTAAGCTGTGTCTTGTTGCTTTTCGTAAGTTTGAGTTGCTGCAGATGTTTCATGGTGCATAATAATCTCCACTCCTTTCTCTTTGGCATAACGTGTTACTTCATCTAAATCATAGTCTGGATAGGGAGTAATAAAATCAAAAACACCTTCTCTGTCCTCAAAACCAATCCAACGCTCCCAACCTGTGTTCCAACCTTCAACTAAAACTCCACCTATATTATTTTTTGCAGAAAAATCGATAAATCTTTTTACATTTTCTGTAGTTGCCCCATGTTTACCATGTGCTTTTCCTGTATCGGTCCATTCGCCATCAACCATTTCCATACCGTAATCCCATGATGATTTTCCCAAGTGCATCTCCCACCAAACTCCAGTGTATTTCATGGGCTTAAACCATGAAACATCCCCCAATTTATTAGGCTCATTCAAATTCACGATGAGATTAGATGCTATTAAATCTGGTGCATTATCCGTTATTTGAATTGTCCTCCAAGGTGTTGTAAATGGCAGGTTTCTTTTCACTTTATAATCTGTGTTTTCCGAGCCAACCAAGCTGCTCTTTAAATTTAGATTTTCAGTATCTACTTTTAAGGTCATACCTGAATAGTCCACTAAAGATGCTTCATGAAAACTGAGATGTATACCACTTTCACCAACCATAGTGACTGGGGTGTTTACAGAATTCTCAGGAATATAGGATTGTGCCAAATTCGTTTTTGGAATATAGGATTTTGCATCAATTTCCGAAAGTTTTGTAGTACTGTACAAATGCTCGTAGATATCCCAATCCCCAGGAATCCAAAAAGTCTTATAATCTTCAGTTAAGTTGAATTCTGTATGCTCTTCTTTTATTAAAACCTCTTCCCAATTGTCTTGTTTTGGAAATCGATACCTAAATCCAATCCCATCATTATACACCCTAAATTCTAAGGTGATTTTACGGTTGGGAGTTTCAGACTCTTGAAAACTAGCTGTGATATATTTATAATTGTTCTCAACTGTACGTTGTTCTCCCCAGGGCATTTCCCAAGTTTCATTAACTGTATCTGTTTCAGATTCTAAATATTTCAATCCGCTTTTTAATTGCGGTGCATTTGTAAACTCAAAACCTAAATACGATGTATCAACGACTACATTATTATTTAATAGAGCTCTGTAATACGGTTCTCCGTTTTTACTTAATTGCAATTCGACTTTCAATTTACCATTAGGTGAAGTTACAACCCATTGTGTACGATCATTGCCAACACTATTGCAAGCCATAACCAATAGTAATAAGAGTAGATAAACTGTTTTCATAAACCCAAAAAAATTATTGAAAGTCAAAATACTGAATCTGTTTAAACCTTTAAATTATCTGTACGTTTATCGAAAATAGATTTAGATCCTTTTTTGGGTAGGCTTCTTAGTCAATAGCACCGTATCAAATTTAGAATCAACAACAACTTTTCCGTCCAACACTTTTGTATCTTGATTAGAATATGCGTCGTGTACAGTATCTCCGTCTTTAAAAACTTTAGCCACATCCAACACTTTCTTACCACTGTCCATATCTAAGCCTATAACCACAAAATCTTTATAATCACCTTTAGTTAGGCTTCTGCAAAATACATAAGGTTCTTCTGTTATCATTTGATGTGTACCAGCACCAATGGCAGGATGTTTGGCTCTAAATTGTCCCAATTTTTGCCAGTGAGCCAAAACGGTTTTGGTTTCACTATTGTTTTTGAGCGCTTCCCAATTCATAAATGAGCGTAATGTGGCATCTCCCTCTGTACCCTTAACTGCTAATGAGCGTGCTGATTCATCCCCATAATAGACTTGTGATGTACCTGGTGACAACAATAACTTATTTGCTGTTTCAAAAGGCTTTTTTCTTCTTGCATCAAAAGGACTGCCATCGTCATGAGAGCTAAGATAATTGAGTGTGCCAAAATCTTTTAATTCACCGTTTAGCACATCAGAATATTTTTTGAATAATTCTTCGTAACCTAATTCTTTTGCATTCCACTTGAATTCAAAATTGATTAGACTGTGGAAACTTGCCGGATCAAAGTAATTGACCTTTCTATCTCCGAAGTCGAAAAACTGTCCACCACTGATTCCATAATTGTAAACTTCACCAACTAAGTAAAAATCATTGTCGTCTAAAACTTTGTCTGGATTATTTTTCTTGAATTCTGAAAACGCATAATCACATTCGACCTTAAACTCTTCCCAAACATATTCCTCAGTATGCTTAACCGTATCTGCCCTGTAGCCATCTATACCAAATTCCGTGATATAATCCGTAAGCCATTTTATAATATAAAATCTTGGTGCTCTAGGATGGCCCGTACGTTCAAAAAACGCATCTAATTCTGCAACTTCTTCCTCATAGCGTCCTTCGGCCTTCCACTTTTCCACAAGCTGCGGCGGCAATTCTACATTATCATTACTTTCGGTTTTAATATCTGGAAGGTTAGCTACCAATGTACATGTTATGGTATTCTCGTAATTATTATATTTACATTGCGGGTCGGTTCTCACCCAATCATCCGGCCAAACCGGATCTTTCTCGGTTACAGGACCTGTATGATTGATAACTGCATCTAGAACAATCCGTATACCTCTGGCATGCGCTTCCTTAACCAACTCGTGCAGATCTTCTTTTGTGCCGTAATTGGGGTCTATACGGGTCCAATCTTTTGCCCAATAGCCATGAAACCCATAAGTTACTCCCGTACCTTCATCAGTGCCTCCATGTATTTGCTCCACTATTGGAGTCATCCAAATGGCATTAATCCCTAAATCCGTAAAATACCCTTCTTTAATTTTTTGTGTAACACCTTTTATATCGCCTCCTTTAAACCCGCGCAGTTTTCCTGTTTTTTTTGTTCTGTCAAAATTAACATCGTTAGATGTATCACCATTATTAAAGCGATCGGTCAATAAAAAATACAAATTTGCACCTTCCCAAATAAATGGTGCTTCAGAAATATCCGTAGGCTCAACAACGTTAATTTTAATATCCTTTTTTGTTGAATTGTTTTTACAATTGGCCAGCATAAAACTAAGTATTACTACAACTACTATTTTTTTCATATTTGTTGCCCATAAGAGCAGGTATTTTAATTAAACTTATTAATGAAGCTATCTAATTTTATCTTCAAACTAATACTGAAAATCCACTATTTTGATTCTTTACAGTATAACGGAAAGCCTGAAAAATGACTCTTCCTATTTTTCAATTTTTAAAATAAAAGATTGCAGCGGCTGTATATCAATACGAACTTTCGCCTTACCGTTTTCTACTTTTAAGGTTGAACTATATTGGTTATACAATTGGTCCTCAAGCTTATATTCACCATTTTGAAGTTTTAGTTTTGAAACTAAATCTTCTGGTAATTGGAGTTCAAATCCATAGGTGTTATCAGCATTAAAGTTTGAAACCACAATCAATTGTTCAGTATGGTACCAACGAGCAAAGCTCAATACCTTATCGTTATACCATTCCGTATTTTGCTGATTGTACCAATGAATATCTTGATAGTCACCCATTAAGGCTGAACTATTAATTGTGAAGTTCAATAAACGTTTATAAAAGTCTCTAAGTGCCAATTCCTCTTTGGTGGACTGGCCTCCATCAAACTTTTTATCGTTCACCCAACGCACCAAACTGGGCACTGAACCATAATCGAAAATAGAGGTACGTGTTGGGTCTCCAAACCCTAAATCTTCTGCTCCCGGCTCACCAAACTCCTGACCGAAATACACCATGGTTGGTGCTGTGGTTGACGTTGCAGAAACCACCATTGCTGGTTTTCCTTTTAAAGCATTGCCTGCAAAATCTGGACTGGCTATACGCTGTTCGTCATGATTTTCTAAAAAATGAAGCATGTGATGTTCTATATCACTCAGATCCTCCAAAATCGGTGGAATGTTATCTGTTTTCCCATGACCTTGCATCACATGTTTTAGCGTATCATATAATTGAACTTTATCATACAAGTAGTCCATTTTTCCTTTTTTGATGTAATCTCTGTACAAACTTGGGTTGTACACCTCAGCCAATAAAAATGCATTGGGATTTTTCATTTTAATGTGCGAGTTCATGTAGCTCCAAAACTCCACAGGCACCATTTCTGCCATATCAAATCTAAAACCGTCAACACCTTTTGCTGTCCAATACAAGGCAATATCCTTAAACTTTACCCAAGAACTTGGAACGGTTTTATCGCTCCAGAATTCAAAATGTTTCTTATAATCTTCGTTATCAAAACCTTCAGGAAGTTCATCAAAATCTTTGTTTCCATCTGGTGATACTCCATAATTTACTTTTACGGTTTCGTACCAATCGTTCATATCGGGTTGCGAAGCCCTAGATCCGTTTCCGGTCCATTTTGCAGGTATTTCGTTAAACTTGCTATCTGCCATCGGATGGTCCTCGCCGCCCAAAGGTTGGTAACCATTTTTCCATTCGGGTACCTTAAAAGGCTCACCTGGATTGTAATAAAAATTATTGTTTACATCATAGGTCACTGTTTTATCATCTTCAGCACCAAAATCCGTGGTTCCTTCTGGATTGGTTAAGCTTTGATAGTTACGTGCTACATGGTTTGGAACAATATCAATGATAACTTTGAGTCCAGCCTTATGTGTTCTTTCGATTAATGCTTCAAACTCTTGTAAACGATTTTCAACATTTTCTGCCAAATCAGGGTTGACATTGTAGTAATCCTTTACCGCATAAGGTGAACCTGCACGACCTTTTACTATATCTGGATCGTCGTTAGAAATGCCATATTTAGTATAGTCTGTTATCACATCATGATGCGGAACTCCCGTATACCAAATGTGTGTAACCCCTAAATCTTTAATTTCATTTAAAGCCTTGTCCGTAAAATCATTAAACTTACCTACACCATTTTCTTCAAGCGTTCCCCAAGGTTTATTAGTGGTATTAGTGTTACCAAAAAGTCTTGTAAAGACCTGATATACAACTTCTTTTTTCTTCATTTGGGTTTTCATATCTTCAACAGTGTTGAGAGGTTCTGGTTGATTTTTAGATTCATTTTTACAAGCCATTACAGTGAATAGCACTAATGCAATTATGAGTAAATTTTGTTTTTTCATATTGTTTTCGATTATGAGATTATCGTCACTCATTTTTCGCTCTGTCGAAATGGACAAAGAATTTATTTTGCAAGTTTAATTCTCACTTCTTTTTCTTCTGTTGTATCCCAAATAATATTTAAGGTCAGAGTTTTATATTGTTCGTTGTAATTACCATTTACTTTACTCCTATCAACTTTTATACGTTTAGGCATTTTTCCAATATTATGAATAACCAATTCAACGGTTTTAGTTTTCGATTTGTAATTTTTCCCATTGTCGGCTTCAAAGTCAATCTCTAACCAACGGCCTTCCATTTCTGCTTCAAACTCTAAAATTTGATAGTCTTCTTTTTCCACAGGGTCTACAGTTTTTCCATCATCGGAGTAGAACTTTCGTTCGGATTTTTCAATAGAATCATGATGATAATATTGCAACTGAATAAAACTAGAATCGTAGTCTTTAGTGGATTGCATTGATTTTGCCAAAGGGATAAAGGCTCCCGCTCTTACATACGTTGGAATATATGCTGGATGTGTCTTAATCGCTTTGGTTTGTCCACCTTTGACAATGTTATCAGTCTCTATATTAAACCAGTCTGATGTTTTCGGAAAGTAAACCTTTTGTTCTTTTTTTCCAGCTTCTAAAACTGGTGCTACCAAAATATCATTTCCCCATAAATAGGTTTCGGAATAATTGAACAATTCTGGATTATCGGGTTCCTCAAACAATAAGGGTCGCATTAGCGGTTTACCATATTTATGGTTTTCGTACATTAGGTTATAATTGTAAGGCAACATACGATATCGCATTTCTATAGCAAATCTGGCAAAATTCTTCGCCTTGTCACTTCTAAATACAGGCTCGCTGGGCACATCTTCTTGAGCGTGTGGTCTAAAAATAGGTTGAAAAACTCCATACTGCAGCCAACGTGCATAAAGCTCGTCATCTAGGTTTGCACCTGCAAAACCACCTAAATCACTATGCATATATGCCAAACCTTGCATGCCCATCTGTAGAGCAATTTCTGGCTGGCTTTGTAAGCCTCCCCAAGTTCTGTTAACATCACCAGACCAAGGTACCATACCGTAACGTTGCGAGCCCGAGTAGCCTGCACGCATTAGAATAAAAGGTCTTAACTCTGGTTTGGCTTCTAGACTTGCTTCGTAAACAAGCTTTGCCCAATAGTGACCATAAGTATTATGTACGTGTTGTGCCGATCCTGTGGCATGTTGTACCCAATGTGGATGTACTTCGGGCTCTCCCAAATCTCCCCAAAACCCTGTTACGCCAAAATCAGATAAATCTTTATAAATATCTTTAAACCATGTACTGCCTTCAGTTTTATAAATATCTATAATCCCTGTATTACCAAAATAGAAATCGTATTTGGCAGGGTTTCCGACGGAATCTTTAGCTAGAATATTTTTTTCGACGGCCTCATTCCATTTTTTTGAATTGGTTAAAATAAACGGTTCAGTTATTAGAATGGTCTCAACATTTTTGGCCCTCAAATCCTTAATCATTTGTTTTGGATCTGGAAAGGAATCCTTTAAAAACTCAAGGTTTCCCATAGTGCCTTTGATGTCCTTACCAAACCAATATAAGTCTAAAATAATAGCATCTACAGGAATGTTTTCATCTTTAAACTTATTTATTGTTTCGATAGTCTCTTTTTGGGAATGGTATCCAAATCGGCTAGAAAAATTACCCAATGCCCAACGTGGTAACATAGGCTGTTTCCCCGTTAATTCTGTATAATTATCCATGATATCATACCATGAGTCTCCCACTATAATCTGATAAGTCTTTCGACCAGAAATGGTTTCGTAGGTTAACGTATTATCTTTTTTGCTGTCTAAATCCAAATAACCAACTGGTGCATTATCGAAATGAATCATGTATTGGTTTGATGACATTACGATAGGCATGGTATAATTCATCAGCTTGGATTCGGTTTCGTAACCATAATGTGCCCTGTTGAATAGTGGCAGACGGTTTCCTCGACGGTTCATTCCCAAAGCTCTGGCTCCACCTCCATATAATACTTCGTCTTTGGTAAGGTTGAATTCTATCTTTTCAGTAGAATCTGCTACTACATTACCTTTTACCATGTCCATTGGCTGGTGCTTGCTTTTGTAGTAGCCTAGCTTTTCAGATACTACTGGTTTATCGTTGTACGAATAGCTGATCTGAAAAGGCTTTATTGTTATAGTGACTGATAGCGATTCGCTTCCAAAAGTAATATCATTTCCTATATATTTATAAGTAGTTTCAATAGCTTTTGGTGGCATTACAACTGCATGTGATTCATTTTTATAACTTTCTCCGTTTGGAATAAAACTGGTCTGAAGTATTTCTGGCGAATAAAACTGAAATACGTATTTGCCATCGTTAGTTATAACTGTAAATATTCCTTTTTCTTCGTTATGGGATTGGTATGCTCGATTTGGATTTTGAGCACAAATTGAAACTGTGAACAGTATAATCGATATGTACAGAATTATGTGTTTCATGTTTGGTCTTAAATACCTGTAAGATTTTTGAAACCTTACAAGATGTAACAATTTATTTACCCAACAAAAAAGTCAGAGGTTTATCTAATCTTTGATTCCAAGAATTTTCTGAATGGTCTGTACCTTCAAAAAACAGGTTCTTAGAATTGGTTTCTGAATACCCTTTTGCTTCTAAAATTTTATCGACTCTAGATGCATATTGCGGGTAATGTTGGTCTAAAGTTTTATTGCCATAATCAAAATACAATTTGTGCTTGCTCGAATTTGGCAAATTGGCTTCCATATAGTTAAAAATAGCTTCAGGATAAGGATTATCTTCCATTGGCATGGCTCCGACCCAATGCGTCGATATGCACGCTGCGCCACTGAAAACAGTTGGATACTCACTAATGGCATACATAGACATTAAACCTCCCATACTAGAACCCATGACGAAGGTATGCTCTTTATCTGTATAAACCGAATAAGAACCATCTATGGTAGGTTTTAGTTCTTCGACCAAAAATCTTAAATAATTGTCACCGTTAAGTTCTATGTTTTTTTTACCTGCGATATCTACAAGAGAATCTTTTACGGAACCATCCATAAAATTTAAGGCCTTTTGTGGAAATAAATCTTGCCAACGAATTTGAGGAATATTATGGATGGCAACAACAATAAAATCTTTGGTTTTATTGTTGCTCATGAGTTGGCCTGCCCATTCATCTACTTTCCATTCTTGTTTATTCCACGTAGTGGTACTATCAAATAACATTTGTCCATCGTGCATATACAACACGTTATATTTATTGCCCTTGGAATAGTTTTCTGGCAACCAAATATCTACCGGCCTTGGGGTAATATATTCTGATGGAAAACTATCTACTCTTACTAATTTCCCAGTGGACAACTGAATATTCTCAACTGTTTTAAATTTATAAGCCATGTTTATACCATCAGCTTCAGAACTATTTTGATTGAAGTCTTTTTTGTTTTTACAAGAAAAGAAAGCAATACAACAATATAAAATGACTATCCATTGTTTCATAGTTATAGTTTTGTAGTCAATAGTGTCACTCCTTTAGATTTTAGTTCCATGACGTCTCCCCATTTTAGGGTTTCACCTGTAATGATATTCTTGAGTGTTTTTCCTTTGAGCCCCATTTCCTTTTGGTAATTAAGATCTATGGTGATTATATTTTCATTCTTATTCAATATTAAAACTACCGTTTCTTCACCTAAGGTTCTGTACATAAAATATGTATCAAAGAGTGGTGCAAAATGCTTTGTTTTTCCTTGATGAATCGCTTTACTATGCTTTCTGTAATTGAATAATTTTTGAATGAAAGACTGCATATCCTTTTGCTCGTCGGTTAAGCCTTCTCCAGTAAACGCATTAACGGCATCACCTTCCCATCCGCCTGGAAAATCTGTACGGATAAGCCCGTGGTCTCCAGGTTTTGCAAAATCGTTCATCAAAATTTCCGTACCATAATACATTTGCACAATTCTTGGCATAGTAGCATAAGTAGCCAAGGCCATTTTTGTGTTTGTTATATCACCATCTAACTGTGTAAAAATACGGCTCATATCATGGTTGTCTGGGAATACCATAATATCCTTTGGACTCGCATAATGAAAATCATTGGCCAATCCTTCATAAATTTTAACCAGTCCTTTATCCCAAGATTCTTTCTCTTTAATCCCTTCAACTACCAAATTTTGCATAGCGAAATCCATAGTTGATCTTAGATTAGAATCATACCCGTCTTTATTATGGGCACCTTTTTGCCAATACCCTATGAGTAGTGGGTTGTAGCTCCACTCTTCACCTACAATGCTAAAGTTTGGGTATTCGGTCATAATTGCTCCAGCCCAATCACTCATAAAATCCTTATCAGGATAAGGATAGGTATCTTGGCGAATTCCTCCTAATTGAGCTGTTTCAATCCACCAAATACTGTTCTGAATTATATACCTAGCCATAAAAGGATTCCGTTGGTTTAAATCTGGCATAGTGGCTACAAACCAGCCTTGGGACATGCCATTTTTATCTGCATCGGATGCATATATATCTTGATTTGTTGTACGTCTATGGTTAGAATTTATAGTATACGAATTATTCCAGTTAGCTTTATTTTCTTCAAAATTTTTCTGAAGATTTACCCAGTCTTTAAACGGCAGATCTTTCATCCACCAGTGATATAATCCACAATGGTTGGCCACTTGATCCATAACGAGTTTCATCCCTTTTTCCTTGAGCTTAGCCGATAGCTCTTGGTACTCTTCCAAAGTTCCAAAACGTGGATCAATCTCATACAAATCCGTAACAGCGTAGCCATGATAAGATCCTTTTTTCATATCATTAGTTAAAAGTGGTTGAGGCCAAACTGCTGTAAATCCTAAATCGTATATGTAATCCAAATGCTTGGTCACACCAGCTATATCACCTCCATGTCTGGCATAATCATCTGTTCTATCTATGGTCTGTTCCAAAAGTGCGGGTTGTCCTTCGATACCCAATGGCGTATCATTAGTTGCAATACCATTAACAAAACGATCTGGTGTAATTAAATAAATAGCATCAGAACTATCAAAACCAACAAAGTCTTCAGCAGGTTTTACACGTTCCTTTAATTCATATGTAGCAACAAGCTCTTGATTTTTATCATTCTTGAATTTAATATTGAATCTACCAGCAGAAGTCGCTTTGGATATATTAAGATCTATAAATAAGTAATTATTACTATTATCGCCTTTTGAAACTTTTTTAATGGAAACCCCAGAATACGCTATGCTTGGTTTATAGTCTGAAATGTTTGGGTGCTTCACTAGGAGTTGAAGGCTATCACTCTTAAAACCAACCCACCAATTTGGTGGTTCTATACGTTCTATGTCATCAGCCTCAATGAGGGGTGTATCTAATGAAGAAGATGTATCAGAATTTGGTGAATTCTCTTTACAAGACATTAAAACAAATACCAAAGCTATTAGAATACTACATATATTTTTCATATTAATAAAGTTTTTAATGTCCTTGATAACGACATAATCAATCTTCTAAAACTGTAACCAAATTGTTTGGTGAAATAGATACAACTTTATCATTAACCACAATTTCTATGTCTTCATTACCTTCCAATTCAAAATGTGTATGGCCTTGACAAACATTAACTTTTAGTATTTGATTTCTAAAGTTGACTTTGAAAGAATAGCCATCCCATTGTTTAGGAATTCTAGGCTCGAAGGTTAATACATTGTTCTTAACACGCATACCTCCAAAACCTTCAACGATACTCATCCATGTACCGGCCATTGAGGTAATGTGCAACCCTTCGTGAACTTCGTGATTGTAGTCATCTAAATCCAATCTAGATGTTCTTAAATAAAATGTATATGCTTGTTCCATACGGTCTAATTTTGCCGCTTGTATACTGTGTACACAAGGTGACAAAGAACTCTCATGAACCGTAAATGGTTCGTAAAAATCGAAATGGCGTTCTAGTGCTTCGGTTGTAAATTGATCTTCAAAAAAGTAGAACCCTTGTAAGGTATCTGCTTGTTTAATGTATGGGGAACGTAAAATACGATCCCACGACCATTTTTGATTTATTGGCCGCTGTGATTTATCTAAATCGGAAACAGTAATGAGTTCTTTATCTAAGAAACCGTCTTGTTGTAAGTAGACGTTATGCTTTTCGGAATATGGAAAATACATATTATCAGCTACTGTTTTCCACTCTTTAACCTCAGCTTTGGAGAGCTTGGCTTTATTCATTATACGCGTATAATCGGTAGAAAACTCGGATGCAACACGTTCTATATTTTCAACGGCATAATTAATACACCATCGCGCAATATAATTAGTGTACCAATTATTATTAACATTGTTTTCGTACTCATTAGGTCCTGTTACACCTAGAATGACATATTTATTTTTATCGGTTGAAAACGTGGCGCGTTGATGCCAAAAACGTGCAATACCAATAAGGACTTCTAAACCCATTTCTGGAATATAGCTATAGTCGCCCGTGTAACGATAGTAATTAAAAATAGCAAAGGCAATAGCACCATTTCTGTGGATTTCTTCAAATGTAATTTCCCACTCATTATGGCATTCTTCGCCATTCATAGTTACCATTGGATACAAAGCGGCTCCGTTTGTAAATCCTAATTTTTCAGCATTTTCTATGGCTTTTCCTAAATGTTTGTAACGGTATGTCAATAAATTTCTAGCAACACTTTGATCTTTGGTGGCCATGTAAAACGGAATACAATAAGCCTCGGTATCCCAATACGTACTACCACCATATTTTTCACCAGTAAATCCTTTTGGGCCAATATTTAATCTGGCATCAGTACCTAAGTAAGTTTGATTTAAATGAAAGATATTAAATCGAATGCCTTGCTGAGCTTTAACATCTCCATCTATAGTAATATCGGCCATGTCCCAAATCTTGGACCATGCGTTTTTTTGTGCTTCCAATAACACAGTGAATCCTGATTTGGTTGCTTTTTCTAAAACAGATTTTGCGGCAGTAACCAATTCGTATTTATCATGGTTTCTATCAACAGTATATCCTCCAAATTTATGTATGGTATACGTTTCATTTTGCTTTACCTCATAATTATAGCTAAATGAAGCACTATTAGAATCGGCATTAATATTAGGATTTACGAGAATGGATTTTCCATCAATAAAGACTTGAGATTCCATAAACGTACAGGTATAAAAATCAGTCTTCATTGTCTTTGCCTGAATAAACGCCTGATTATTCTCGTGGCTTACATTCAAGGTATCCCAAAACTTATCGTCCCAATTGGTATCTTCGTTTGTAATACCACTATCAATATATGGCCTGTAGGTTATGGAGGCATTTGAGTTTAGAGGTGTTACCGAATAGTTAATAGCACCTAATTCGTCTATATCCAAACTCAAAAATCGTTTTGTGTTTACTTCTATTTTTATACCATTTTGAAGCGTGGCAACAAAACTTCTGGATAGCCAACCTTCTTTCATGTTAAGTTCTCTTCTGAAGTTTTCAATGGTCTTACAAGTATGAAGGTCTAATCCTTCATCATTAATAAAAACATTGATACCAATCCAATTTGGTGCATTTAAAACCTTGGCAAAATACTCTGGATAACCATTTTTCCACCAACCTACTCTAGTTTTATCGGGGTAGTAAACGCCTGCAATATAACTTCCTTGAAATGTAGGGCCTGAATATTTTTCTTCAAAGTTGGCACGTTGCCCCATAGCGCCATTACCTATACTAAATAAACTTTCGGATGCCTTTACATGGCTTGGATCAAATCCTTCTTCTATGATTGACCAATCATTGGGTATGATATAATCTAAATTCATATGCTTTTTTGTTTTAAAAGCCCATATGGGCCTTCTATGTTTTAATTTTTGATTAATGATTTTATAAATGTATCTGAGATTTCCGTAAAATCTTTAAATACGTAATCTGCATGCGCTAAGACTTCTTCACTTCCAATTCCGATGGAAATCATATTCGCAATATTAGCGGCTTCAACACCCGCTACGGAGTCTTCAAAAACAATGCAGTCTTCAGGTTTTGTGTGTAACAGTTCTGCTGCAATTAAAAAGACTTCAGGATCTGGTTTTGCTTTGCTCACGTCATTACCATCTACAATGGCATTAAAATTATCTTTGAGATGAACACGTTCTAAAATGGTTCTGGCATTTTTACTGGCAGAGCCTAATGAAATGAGCTGTTTATTTTCTTTTAATAGGTTTAAAATTCTTGGAACATCTGGCAATATTTCATTCTCATCCATTTTAGAAATATGGCTTAAGTAATCATCATTTTTCTTAGCCATTAATTCTGTAAATTTTTCTTCGGAAATTGTTTTATTTCCCCAAGACAATATTTTTTCTAAAGAACGGACACGACTAACACCTTTAAGTTGTTCGTTTTCTTCTTCTGTAAAATCTATATCTAAACTTTTAGCGAGTTTTTTCCAAGCCAAAAAATGATACTTGGCAGTGTCAACAATGACACCGTCTAAATCGAATATAAAGCCTTTTTTTTGCATTTAATTTAATTTTCTACTTGTAAAACTTCATCATCAACATCTTTTACTCTTGAGACAAGAAGAGCAGCAATAATAAAAGACACACCACTTAACACTAGAGCATAGATAGGTTTATCATTGTACAGGTATTTTACCATTGGACCACCAATGAGGGCATTTAAAATTTGTGGTAAAACAATAAAAAAATTGAATATACCCATGTATACACCCATTTTCCTAGCAGGAATAGACCCTGCAAGAATAGCATAAGGCATTGCAAGAATACTTGCCCAAGCAACACCAACTCCTACCATTGAAAGTATTAACCAATTTTTATCTGGCAGAATATAAAGTGACAGCAGTCCCAATGCACCCACTATGAGTGAATAAGAATGTGTTTTTTTACGTCCAATTTTTTTTGCGATTGCTGGTAAGAAAAATGCATATATAGCTGAAACCAAATTATAGACACCAAATAGAATTCCAACCCAATCACCTGCGTCTTGAAATCCTTTGCTATGAGTATCTGTAATATCTAAACCATAAATGTGCGATGCAATTGCTGGTGTAGCAAAAACCCACATTCCAAAAAGTCCAAACCAAGAAAAAAATTGAACCCATGCCAATTGACGCATGGTATCTGGCATTTTAGCAAAATCTGAAAATATATTTAGTAAACTTGAAGATTCTTCCTCTTCTATTACTTCTCCTTCGGCAGCATGAATCAATGCCATTTCTTCTGGTGAATACTCTTTAGTTGTAATTACTGTAACCAATATGCTCCCTATCAATACTGCAGCACCAATAAAAAATGACAACAATAAATTTAGAGGAACTTCACCTACTGCAGCTTCATTTGTTATTCCAAACCAATTAGTTAGCACATAGGGCAACCATGACCCAATAACAGCGCCTATACCGATTAACACTGTTTGAACACTAAATCCTAAAGTTCTTTGGTCTGAAGGTAAAACGTCGGCAACAAGAGCTCTGAATGGTTCCATAGCAATATTAAATGATGCATCCATTATCATTAACATTCCAGCACCTACCCAAAGAGCAGGCATAAATGCCGTGAACATGTCTGAATTAGGCATAAAAATTAAACCTAAAGAGGCAAGAATAGCTCCTACTAAAAAATATGGTCTACGCCTACCCAATCTAGTCCAAGTTCGGTCACTATAATGGCCAATAATTGGTTGCACAATTAATCCCGTTAAGGGAGCTACAATCCAAAACCATGATAACTCATGAACATCAGCACCAAAAATTTGAAGTATTCTACTTGCGTTGGCATTTTGCAGAGCAAAACCCATTTGAACTCCTAAGAAACCGAAACTTAAATTCCAAATTTCCCAAAAGCTTAACCTACGCTTTTCCATTAAATAGTATGTTTAAATTAATACTATTCTGATAAGCAAAGCTCATCAAAACCTATGTGTAGAAGTGAAAATATAAGTTTTGATTCGCGGTAAAGATATAAAAGATTTTAAAACCGCAATGTTAAATTTCTATTTGGTAGATTCACGCTCAATCAAATCGGTGGCAATAATTACAGTTTGGTATTCCTCGTCAGCATCCTCATTAATCTCATTTTCTAATTTATCAATTAAAAGATCCGCTGCTTTTTCCCCCATATGCTGTGCATGTTGACTCACAGTGGTAAGACTTGGAGTTGAGTGCTTGGATAAAACACCATCCGTAAAACCAATAACTTGTACATCGTTAGGGATATCTAAACCTAACTTTCTGGCAACTTTCATTGCAGAAAGTGCGTATAATTCATTGACCGCAAAAACACCATCAATTTTTTTGTTAGATTTAAATAATTGCTCTATCTCTGATTCGAGCTCTTCTAAATCCACCTTATAATCTAGTGTATCGTCAATTTTTAATATCAAATCTGCCTTAGGGGTCATTTTATGTTCTTCCAATGCTTCTAAATAGCCCTGTGTCCTTAGCTTTCCGACACTAACATAATCTTTGGTAGTTATTAAAGCAATGGATTTACACTTGTTTTCAATTAATTTTTTCACTGCATTTTTCGCACCGTTTAGGTCGTCAACAATAACCTTATCACACTTAATATCTGACACTACTCTATCAAACATAACAATAGGCATACCCTGGCTCATTGTTTCATTAAAATGATGATAATCTTGTTGCTGTAAAGTCTCTTTAGAAATTGATAATATAAACCCATCTATACTACCGTTGGCAAGCATATCCATGTTTATAACTTCTTTAGAAAATGACTCATTGGATAAACCAATAATAACGTTATAACCCCTTTTATTGGCAACCAATTCCACACCTCTAATTACTTTAGAAAAGAAATGATGTACAATTTCTGGAATTATAATACCAATGGTATTCGTTTTTCTGTTTTTAAGACTAAGTGCAATATTGTTAGGCCTGTAATTATACAACTTAGCAAATGCCTGTACTTTTTGCTTGGTGTCTTCACTTATTTCAGCACTATTCCGAAGTGCTTTTGATACTGTTGAGATAGACACATCCAATTCTCTTGCGATCTGTTTTAATGTAATTTTTCTCTTCATAATCTCCATTACTCTAAGGACGAATATAAATCAATTATAGAATTTAAATTCCGAATTTCATAATTATAGCCATCTTAAATTGAAAATGTGGCATTTTTTGATGTTTTTATCCATATGTTAAACAAAACTTAAAAAGTTTTTAACACGAAAACGTTTTCGTGACATCTGTCATGTTTTTTAACACACAAATCACACTAAATTTACATAGATTTAACACCAAGAAGTGAAAATATAAATCAATTAACTAAGCAATTAACTTAAAAATATTGTATGAAAACATTCTTAAATGCTTTACTATTCTGTTTAATTATGGTACCCACAACACTGTTGGCTCAAACAACAGTTTCTGGTACGGTCACAGATGGAGCAGACGCAATGCCATTACCAGGCGTAAACATTATTGTTAAAGGAACTTCTCGCGGAACCGCTACCGATTTTGATGGTAAGTTCTCACTTGAGGTTAACCAAGGTGAAACTATCGTAGTATCTTATCTAGGCTATACGTCTCAAGAGATTGTCTACAATGGGCAATCCACATTAGATGTAGTTCTCAAAGAAGATGCAGCACAACTCGATGAAGTTGTACTCATCGGTTATGGTTCTACAACTAAACAAGACGCCACTGGTGCAGTTGAAAAAGTTGGAGACGAAGAATTTAACCGTGGTGCCATAGTTGCCCCACAGCAACTTATAGCGGGTAAAGCCGCAGGTGTACGTGTTACAACTGGTGGCGGTGCTGCAGGTGAAGGTGGTGAAATTAGAATACGTGGTGGAGCTTCACTAGGAGGCGATTTTGGAGGGACAAATGATCCATTAATTGTAATCGACGGTCTACCTATTGATCAACGTGGTGGAGCACAAGGTATCACAAATGCATTAAATGCTGTTAACCCAGCAGATATTGAGGATTTTGTAGTATTAAAAGATGCATCAGCAACAGCTATTTACGGTTCTAGAGCCTCTAACGGTGTTATTTTAATTACCACCAAAAAAGGACGGGCAAATTCACCTTTTAAGGTTGAGTATGGCCTACAAGCTTCTGTACGCAATGTGGCAAATACTGTAGATGTATTATCGGCGAGCCAATATAGAGCTTTAGCGTCTGATCCTCGTTTTGATACGTCTTCTTTAGGTAATGCCAGCACAGATTGGCAAGATGAAATCTATTCTACAGGTGTAGGTATGATACATAATGTAACTGTATCTAAAGGTTACGAAAATTTTAATTTTAGGGTTAATCTTAACCACTCTTCACAAGAAGGACCTTTAGATGGTTTATTTGAAAGGTCAGGTATTAATATGGCTTTTGTACATCGATTCTTAGACAACGATTTAAAATTAACATTAACGTCTAATCTTACATCTAGTGAATCTGATTTCGCTAATGATGGTGCCATAGGTTCAGCCGTTAGGTTTGATCCAACATTACCTGTGTTTGATGAAAACGGTGACTACACACAATATCCATTAAACCCTAATGCACCAATCAATCCACTTTGGTTTTTAGATCCTGCCAACGACAATGACAGGCAAACTGTTAAACGTGCTATTACAAACTTCAATGTAGATTACAGATTTTGGTTTTTAAAAGATCTTCGCCTTAATTTAAATGCGGGTATTGATTATGCCGAGAATGATGGTCACAGATTTGAGGCAGCAAGACCCAACATTGCTGACGGAATTCCGTTAAACGAGGTGTCTTCTGGTCTTAATAGAAATACATTGTTGGATTTCTATTTAAATTATAAGACAGACATTCAATCTATCAATACAAATATAGACATTACAGCTGGGCATTCTTTTCAAGAATTTTACATTCAAAGTTTTGTTGATAGGGAATCTAATGCGCCGATAACCCGAACAGATATTAATAGAAATGCACTGGAATCTTATTTTGCTAGAGCAAGTTTTGATATTGCAGATAAATACTTAGTTTCTGCTTCGTTTAGACGTGATGGATCGTCGCGATTTGGACCTGGCAATAAATGGGGTAATTTCCCTGGGGTTTCTGTAGGTTGGAAAATATCCAACGAAAACTTTATGGAGAATTCGTTCTTCTCTAACTTAAAACTTAGAGCAGGTTGGGGTGTTACTGGACAGCAAGAGATTGATCAAAATTATGGCTTTTTGGGTATTTACACCCCTTCTCGTAATGATGCCGCTAACATACAATTTGGTTATCAACTCACTAACGGACAAATTGATTTATCTCAGCCTATATTCACATCGACACTTCGCCCAGAAGGATTTGATGAGAACATTAAGTGGGAAGAAACCCAACAGTACAATGTTGCTTTAGATTTCGGCTTTTTCAACAATCGTATCAATGGTACTATTGATGCTTATTACAGAGAAACAAAGGATTTACTGTCCAGAATCCCTACAGCTGCTGGAGCTAACCTAGAGGATCTTTTAATTACTAACGTAGGTGAGGTTACAAGTAGAGGTTTGGAATTATCATTAAATGGTGTTATCTTCCAGAAAGAAGATTTCGGATGGGATGCTAATGTCAATGTATCGTTCCAAGAGCAAGAAATTACACGTTTGAGCTTAAATAATGATCCAAACTATTTTGTTTTAACAGGTGGAATCTCTGGTGGTGTTGGTAACAACATTCAAATTTTAAGAGAAGGGTTTGATCCGACAACATTCTTTGTCTTTAGACAGGTTTATGACGATAATGGAAACCCAATCGAAGGGTCTTATGTAGATGTTAATGGTGACAACCAAATTACTGAAGCAGATAGACAACCTTACAAGAAAGCGACACCAGATGCATTTATTGGTTTTACTAATAATTTTAGATATAAGAGTTTCGATTTAAACTTTACTTTTAGAGGAAGTTTTGGAAACTATGTCTACAATAACAGTGCTTCTGCAAACGGTAACATTAACGCCGTTGTCAATCAAGCGGGTTACCAAGCCAATGCGCATGCTAGTTTCTTGGACACAGGATTTGAGAACCAAAATCTGTTTTCGGACTATTATATAGAGCGTGCTGATTTTGTAAGATTGGATAACATCTCTCTAGGTTACACTTTGCCATTCGAAAAGATGACCTTAAGAGCATCTCTGACAGCAACAAATGTGTTTGTCATCACAGAGTATGACGGCCTTGACCCTGAAATTGGTAACGGTATAGAAAATAATTTCTACCCAAGAACAAGGGATATTGTATTAGGGTTAAACTTTACATTTTAAAAAAAATGAAAATTAATTATATAAACAACAAAGCTATGATGTTAAGAACAATTAAAAGTATCTTAATGGTATTCGCACTTGTATTTATGGTACAATCTTGCGAGGACCGTTTAGACCTTGAGCCAGAAGATGCGCGTCTTACTGCGGAAGCTGCTTTTGAAGACCCTGCTGCGTATAAGGAATTTTTAGCAAAAATTTATGCTGGAATTTCTTTAAGTGGGCAAGAAGGCCCTGCAGGAGACCCCGATCTTCAAGGGTTAGATGAAGGATTTTCCAATTATTTAAGATTGTACTGGAAAATGCAAGAATTGACTACAGACGAAGCTCTTATTGCTTGGAATGATGGTACAATTCAAGATTTACACAGCCAAGTATGGACTTCTGGTAATGAATTTATTAGAACCATGTACAGCCGTTTAATGTATCAAGTTGCACTTTGTAACGAATTTTTACGCCAAACTACAAGCTCTAAACTAGACAGTAGAGGTGTATCTTCAGAATTGCGTGCTGAAATTGAAACTTACAGAGCGGAAACGCGTTTTATGAGAGCATTGACGTACTGGCATGCTATGGATTTATTCGCTAATCCTCCGTTTGTAACAGAAGATGACCCAATAGGGGCATTTCTTCCTCCTCAGATCCAAAGAGCTGATTTATTCGATTACATAGAATCTGAGCTTTTGGACATAGTTGATGATATGGTTGCACCGCGTGCCAATGAATATGGTAGAGCTGATAGAGGTGCCGCTTGGATGCTTTTATCTAAACTTTATCTCAATGCTGAAGTATACACTGGTACTTCAAGATACCCAGACGTTATAACCTATACAAGTAATATTATAGGTGCTGGTTACACTATTCCAGATATTCCTTATTTCCATTTGTTTTTAGCAGATAATAATTCTAATGGTGCACAAGACGAAGTTATATTTACCATTCCTTTTGATGGGCTAAGAACACAGGTTTTTGGTGGCATGACATTTTTAACACATGCACCTGTTGGCGGAACTATGGATCCTGTAGATTTTGGAATCAATGGTGGATGGTTTGGAATCAGAACCACACCAACATTTGTTGAAAAATTCCCTGGAGAAGAAAATTCATTAGATGGTAGAGAATTATTATACACTGATGGTCAAAACAGGGATATTATGGATGTTAGCACCTTTACCGATGGATATGCAGTTGCCAAATACAGAAATGTAGATGTCAACGGTAATCCTGGTTCAGATACTACTGGTGACCATACGGACATTGATTTTCCAATGTTTAGATTGGCTGATGCATATTTAATGTACGCCGAAGCTGTAGTTCGTGGCGGTGGCGGTTCTAATACCACTGCTGTTGAGTATATTAATGAATTAAGAGAGCGTGCCTATGGTAATACCAGCGGTAATATAACTGCAGGTGACCTCAATTTAGATTTCATCATAGATGAACGTGCTAGAGAATTGTACTGGGAAGCACATAGAAGAACAGATCTTGTACGATTTAATCAATTCTCAAGTAACGGGGTTTGGCAATGGAAAGGTAACGTACAACAAGGTACCACAACTGAAGCTTTTAGAGATGTAATGCCTTTACCTGCAACGGATTTAGGTGTCAACACCAACTTAGAACAAAATCCTGGTTATAACTAAAATTAAATTATGAACAAAATGAAATTAATAAAAGTATTACCATTAGCATTATTGTTGGTGTTCTTTATGGTGGGTTGCGAAAAAGAAGATTCAGATTTCGTAGCTTCCAACAGTACTCCCATAGTGCTTGAAGAACTATCAATTTCTGATATAGTAATCGATGGTTCAAACCCGAATAATCCCGCAGTAACCTTCAATTGGGACAATGCAGACTTTTCTGAAGCTGTAGTAGAAAATTACTCGGTTGAGTTTTCATCTGACCAAGCTTTTACAAGTCCTGTTGAAGGCACAAGTACAGCTGGTACAAGCTCTGCAACCATGTCTATGAGTGCCTTAAACTCAACGGCTGACAATATAGGACTTGACCCATTAGTATCTGGCACAGCATACGTCCGTGTTGTCGGATCATTAGGTACCCAAAGTGAGTTACCTGTAATCTCAAACGTTATAAGTTTTAATGTTACTCCTTTCTTTAACTATACATTTAATGACTATTATTTAGTCGGTAATGGAACTTCTGCAGACTGGAATAACAACAATAATAATCCGGCTCTATTTAGAGATCCGAATGACAGTGACTTTTACACATACACAGGCTATTTCACAAAAGGTGGTGGTGGTTTTGATGATGGGAGGTTTAAAGTATTAGAAAGCCGTGGAATGTGGCAACCTCAATGGGGAGTTACAGCAGATGAAGGATCAGATACTATTGAAACTTCAGGTGCTATTGCAGGTAACCCTACTACTCAGGATAATGACCCAGGTAGATTCGGAGTTCCCTCTGATGGCTTCTACACTTTTACAATAGATTTTGATGCTATGACTTATACTATGAATCCTTATGATGCAAGTGGTGCGAGTGACTTTACGAGTATGACGCTTCAGGGTTCTGCGCTTTCTACTAGTGTAAGTATGCAGCAGTCTACTTTTGACTCACATCTATGGTATATTAGTAGTGTTTCACTATTACCAGGCGATCTTCAATTTGAAACTAATACAGGCTCAACTTGGGGAGGTACAACAGAATTTTCTGGTCTGGCAACCGAGGGGTCAAATAACATTCCTGTTATAGTAGGTGATGATTACGAAGTTTGGTTTAGCGACCTTACCGGTGACTACATCATGATTCCATTAAATCTCTAAAAAATTAATTATGAAAAATAACATCTATAAATTTTTAGGACTTTTCCTCATTATTGCAGTTGCTTTTACTGCTTGTGAAGAAGATGATTCCGTTAATATTACAGAGCCTGATCCAGCACTTATGCTAGATTCACCAACATCGTCAAATGTTGTTTTAAATTTTGGCTTACCAGATAATCCTGCATTGACCGTTACATGGACCGATGAAGTTACAGGAAGTAGTTCATACGATATTCAGATGGATATTGTAGAAGATTTTAATAGCCCTTCTACTGTGGGGACTTCTTCAACTAATTCATTTGCTTTATCTACATCAGAATTAAATGCTATTCTAAATTCTTTTACTACCAGTTCATTAGAAAATGTACCTCTTTATGTTAGAGTTAGCGCTGGTGGTACTTTAAGTAATGTTATAGGGTTTTCTGTAACTGCATATCCTGTTGACGGTGCGGAAATAATAAATCCTTCTGCAAATGATAGCTTTGTATTGTCTTCATCTACCGTAGATGATACAGCAATAACTATAGATTGGGAAGATACCAATACGACTTCAACAACACATGAGGTACAATTAGCAATTTCCGGAACGGACTTCGCAAACCCAGTACCATTAGGAAGTGTAACCGACGAAAATAGTTTTTCTGCCACTCATGGTGATTTAAATGCTGTAGTACTAGGTTTAGGTGCACAGGCTGACAATGCTAACGATATAGACATCAGAATTGTTTCAACTAGCGTTAATAGTTCAGGAGCTACAGACACTCGTACTTCTGAATCTGTTACAGTTTCAATTACACCTTATTCAGCAGCTTTTCCAAATTTATATTTAGTTGGAGATGCCACTACTCCAGGGTGGAATAATAACAATAATAACACTGTTGTTTTTAGAAATCAAGATGCCGCAAATAATTACGTTTACACAGGGTATTTTAATTTAGGGGCATTTAAGTTATTAGAAACACCTGGTCAATGGCAACCTCAATGGGGAACTAATGATGGTTCTACTTTAGCAGTAAATCCAGGTGGTGGATCTGACCCTGGAACATTCAATGTGACAACAGCTGGCTATTATACCTATGACTTTACGACAGTAGGAGAAGGAGGCAGTTTCACAGTTACGTCTTATGACGCTTCGAGTGATCCTACTTATAACCTTATTGGTCTAATTGGTGAAGCTATCGGCGGATGGGGTGATGCTGATGAAATTGATTTAACCCAAGACCCAAATAATCCTCACTTATGGTATGCATTAAATGTGAACTTTAACAACGGGCAAGAATTTTTGATCAGGCCTAATGATGATTGGGGGAATGGAGTTTGGAGATATACGGGTTCAGATGAACTCTACGGACAAGCCAACTTAGCCGGAAGTGGTGATAACTTCCCTTTTAATGCTCCGAGCGGTTCTTATGATTTTTGGTTTAATGACTTAGATGGTAGCTATGTTATTATTCCTAATTAATTAATATCATTTTTTTTAAAAGGGCTGTTTTAATCGACAGCCCTTTTTATTAATTTTTAAAAAAATAACTATGAAGAAAACTTTATTAATTAGCTGTTTATTTATTGCTGGCCTTATTTACGGTCAACAACAAACTGTGACCTATAGCATATTTCCTTCTTCTTTTGAAGATACTGATAACATTACCATAACTTTTGATGGAACAAGTATAAATGAGGGTTTATGGGGAGTTACAAATAATCAATTATATCTTTGGTCATGGTCTTTTGATATAAATGACACCAACGAACAAGATTGTCCAACAAATGGTGCTTGGACCAATTCTAGTGAGGACAATGTACTTACTTACAACAGTGGTACAGACACTTACTCTATTAGTTTTGTTCCAACAACGTTTTACCAGAGAACGGGTATAGGTCGTATAGGTTTTTTGATTAAAGCGAAAGATGGCACTGGCGATAAAAAGAGCCAGGATATTTTAGTCGAAGTGGGTTCATTTCAAGTCACCTTAAATTCACCGACTGAAAATGAAGCTCAAATTGTGACTTCAGGCTCGAACCTTTCCATCTCTGCAACGAACACAAATGGCAATGCCGATTATGTACTTTCGTCGAATGGTCTAGTCATTGATACTCAAAATAGTATATCTAATTATAGCTATAATGTTAATAACATTACATCAAATCAATTTTTTAGTCTAGATGTCACACAAAATGGCAATACTATTACCAAATCATTCTCAGCAGTTGTAAATCCTGGCAGCAATGAAGCTGCAATACCTTCAGGACTTAGTGATGGCATTAATTATAATTCTGGTGATCCAACAAGTGCAACCCTTGTTTTAGATGCGCCACTGAAAGATTTTGTTTATGTAGCCGGAAGTTTTAACAATTGGCAGCCTACATCAGCTTACGCAATGAAAAAAGACCCAGGTTCTACAAAATTTTGGTTGGAACTAACAGGTTTAACATCTGGACAAATTGAGACTTATCAATATTGGGTTTTGGATGAAACACCAATCGCGAATTCTCCAACATTAGTTAAAACCGCAGATCCGTTTTCTACTTTGGTTTTATCTCCTTTTGATGATCCGGGCGTTCCTACATCTTCTTTTCCAAACATTCCTGCATATCCAAGCGGTCAGGAACGTGAGGTAACAGTATTGCAAACAGGTCAAACACCTTACAATTGGCAGGTTACAAATTTTAACAAACCAAATAAAGAAGACCTGATTATTTATGAAGTTTTAATAAGAGATTTTGATGCCAACAGAAACTATCAAGATTTAATAAACCGCATGGATTATTTTAAAAACCTGAACATCAATGCTATTCAATTGATGCCAATTATGGAATATGATGGTAATGAGAGTTGGGGCTACAACACTGGATTCCATATGGCTTTAGATAAGTATTATGGCACACCAGATAAATTTAAGGAATTTGTGGATTTATGTCATCAAAATGGTATTGCAGTAATATTGGATATTGCACTTAATCATGCTACTGGTCGTAATCCTTTGGTACGTATGTGGATGGACGATGCCGATGGAGATGGTTGGGGCGGACCAAGTTCAGAAAATCCTTATTTCAATACTGTACCTCAACATAACTATAATGTTTTCAATGATTTTAATCATCAGAGCACTTTAACTCAAGATTACACCAAAAGAGTGGTACGCCAATGGATAGAAGAATATAAAATTGATGGATTTCGTTGGGATTTAACCAAGGGGTTCACCCAAAATTGTGGTCCTGGTTCAGCAGCAAACTGTACAGATACATATCAGCAAGATCGTATAGATGTCCTTAGGTCTTATGCCGATTATTCTTGGGCATTGGATGATACACATTATGTGATTTTCGAACATTTAGGACAAGATGGTGAAGAACAACAATGGGCAAATTATCGTCTTAACGAAACTGTTCCTAAAGGCATCATGATGTGGGGTAAAATGACCAGTGAATATACAGACTTAGCCCAAGGCTTTGGTTCGGGTATTAATCGCATGGGACATCAAAGTCGTGGATTTACAGAACCGCGTTTAGTTGGCTATCCTGAAAGTCATGACGAAGAGCGTGTGATGTACGAAGCGGTTACCTTTGGAAATAATTCAAACCCATCACACAATGTAAGAAATTTAAATACTGCACTCTCAAGAATGTCTGCAATAGGTGCCGTATCGACTATGATACCTGGACCTAAAATGATTTGGCATTTTGCCGATTTAGGAATGGATGATTCCATCTGGACTTGTTCTGATGGTGTTACCGTTCAAATAGGTGATGATGGTTGTAAACTGGCAACAAAACCACAACCACAATGGGTAAACAATTGGCTTTCGGATGCATTAAGAAGTCAGATTTATGATGATTGGTCTAAGCTGCATACATTAAAAGTTGAAGAACCTGTTTTTGAAGGTGATTACAGTATCACTACCAGTAATGGAAACCTTACACAAAGGATAGATATTTTTGATACCTCAATTCCGACTTCACAGTTGAGAAATGTGATTATTTATGCGAATTTTGATGTTAACACTAGAAGCATAAATACAGATTTTCCTAACGGTGTTACCTCTACTTGGTACGACCTTATGGATCCAACAGGGAATACAACAGTGAGTGATATATCACTTTCAATAACCATACCTGCTGGTCAGTTTAGAATCTTAGGAAATCAGCCTTCTGATGTTTTGAGTATAGATGATAACGAATTATTTGCTTTTACTATATACCCAAACCCATCTAGGTCAGCATTTAGTGTTAATACAAATGTCTCAGATGTTGAAATCTATGACTTAACAGGAAAAATGGTAAAATCTTTTAATGGCGATTTTACAAGAACAGATACGTTTGATATTTCTAATCTTAATACTGGAATGTATATCGTAAGAGTAGAAAATAGCAATAAACAAACCATGACAACCAAGTTAGTCAAGCTCTAATTATTAAGTGTTATTTGAGCAAAGGAGAGCCTCACTGTAGAGGCTCTTTTCTTTTTGTCGTAAATTCAATGTAGAGTTCCCCCTACCATTTGAAAAAGCAACTAAAAAATACCTTTTAAAACCGCTTACCAGCTTCTAGTATTAGCTTCTAATCCTAATTATGTTCATAAAACCTAATTATGTTCATAAAAAAAGCCTCAGTTAAAACTGAAGCTTAATTTAGTACAGGCGGCGAGACTCGAACTCGCACACCTCGCGGCACTAGATCCTAAGTCTAGCGTGTCTACCAATTCCACCACGCCTGCTTATGTCCGTTATAAAACGGGATGCAAATATAAACAATAGTTTCAATATTCAAACAGCAATTAATCAAGAAATATTCAGGTTAGTTTTTCTTATTTTTGTTAGAAATCGAATCCTATCATGCAAAATATAAATTCCTATATCAAAGTAAACAAACAACGCTTTTTAGATGAACTCATCGAACTTCTAAAAATTCCATCGATAAGTGCGGACTCAGCTTACAAGGCAGATGTTTTAAAAACTGCTGAAATGATTAAAGCCAGCTTAAAAAAAGCAGGCTGTGACCACGTAGAAATCTGTGAAACCGATGGTTATCCCATAGTATATGGTGAAAAAATTATAGACAAAAATCTGCCTACTGTTTTGGTATATGGCCATTATGATGTGCAACCTCCAGATCCATTAGATCTATGGAACTCTCCACCTTTTGAACCCGTAATTCAACATACGGACTTGCATCCCGATGGTGCTATTTTTGCTCGTGGTGCCTGTGATGACAAAGGGCAAATGTACATGCACGTCAAAGCTCTTGAATATATGACGACCCACAACGAGCTGCCTTGTAACGTTAAATTTATGATTGAGGGAGAAGAAGAAGTTGGGAGTGAAAATTTAGGTGTTTTCGTAGCCAACAACAGGGAAAAGCTTAAAAATGATGTGATTTTAATTTCTGATACAGGAATGATTGCTAAGGATGTTCCTTCAATTACAACTGGGCTGAGAGGTTTAAGCTATGTTGAAGTGGAAGTTACCGGACCAAACCGCGATTTGCATTCTGGTCTTTACGGTGGCGCTGTAGCAAACCCAATAAATGTTTTAACTAAGATGATTGCATCGCTCCACGATGAGAATAACCACATTACCATTCCTGGGTTTTACGATAAAGTTGAAAATTTATCTAATGCTGAACGTGCCGAAATGGCAAAAGCTCCATTTTCTCTAGATGCCTACAAAGAAGCCCTAGACATTGATGCAGTTTATGGTGAAGAAGGTTACACCACTAATGAACGCAACTCCATCAGACCTACATTAGACGTTAACGGAATTTGGGGAGGCTATACTGGTGAAGGTGCTAAAACCGTTATTGCCAGCAAAGCCTATGCTAAAATTTCAATGCGTTTGGTGCCACATCAAAATTGGGAAGAGATTACAGAATTGTTTAAAACACATTTTGAAAGTATTGCGCCAAAAGGAGTTAGGGTAAAAGTCACCCCTCATCATGGAGGACAAGGCTATGTAACCCCTATAGACAGTGTTGGCTACCTAGCTGCTTCAAAAGCCTACGAGCAAACCTTTGGTAAAACACCAATACCACAACGTAGCGGTGGCAGTATACCTATTGTATCGCTTTTTGAACAGGAGCTTGAAAGCAAAACCATTTTAATGGGCTTTGGCTTAGATAGTGATGCCATCCACTCACCCAATGAACATTTTGGAATTTGGAATTACCTCAAAGGCATAGAAACGATTCCTTGGTTCTATAAGTATTTTACAGAATTAAAAAATAAGATTTAGTCTTTTACGATTTTATAAGTCGAAGACTTAGTTTCAGTCTTTAGAGTAACAAAATAGACTCCCGAAGGCACATTATCGAATTCAATTTCGATATAACGCTTTTGGGAATTTTGTTTGTCAACTACTTTGCCTAAAATATCATTTATAGTAATGTTCAATTCGGTTTCAGTAAAGTTTTCAATTTTTAATTTAGAGATAACCGGATTGGGGAATAGGCTTATTTCATCTTTTAAAAACTCTTCTGTGGACAGTACGGAAAAACTAATGCAGTTACTCATTTCTGTACATGTCCCATTGCTGACTTCAACTGCATAGTTACCACTTGTTGACGGTATAAATATTTGATTGGTCTCACCCAAAATCTCAGAATTGGTGTCGCAATTGTACCATTGGTAAGTACCAGAAGTTTCGTTAGAAACTAACTCAGTTTGCGATTGGGCGATCGTGTTATCTACAGCGAGTAAACCTGCTTTAGTTGCCATATATGCCGCAACTAATTTGGTTAACTCCGTCATATATTGAAAATCGATATCCTCAACCCTATCGTCTGAGGTATGGTAATCTGGGGTTTGGTCATTGGTTTCCCAAGATTCACCTATCAATACGGCAGAATAGCCTTGGTTCCAAAAACGTGAATGATCACTTGCTGTTGTCCCTGGGTCAACTACGATTTCATTCAAATCAAAGGTATATGAGTTTAAAATAGTGATTAAATCGTCCTTTATGGTTATTGAGTTTGCAATGTTTCTAACGTCAATATCAAAGTCATTATCGCCAGCTGTTCCCGGAGCATCTCCATCGTAACCTATCATATCCATATTGATAACGCCTAGAATATTGTCCCTCGTATTTCCATTAGTTTCATCAGCTGCTTGTTGTGCATAGAAATTGGCTCCCAACAAACCGATTTCCTCTTCATCCCAAAGTGCATAAACAATTGTGTTATCCATACATTGGTTAGATAAAACTCTTGCTACTTCTAAAACTGCCGAAACGCCTGTGGCATTATCATCTGCACAAAATGTAGTTACCGAATCGTAATGCGCACATACGATATAAATATTATCTGGATTGGTCCGCCCTACTTGTGTGGCGATAACATTTTTTCCTGAAGTATTAAAATTTTGAAGTTCTACAGTAAGATTTGGCAAGGCTTCTAATCGCTCTTTAATGTAATCCGCTGCCAAATCATTATTATTATACACTCTACTTGTTATCGTTTGCATAGTTCCATTAATCATGGCAGCCTGTTCACCAGAAAGTTGAGCAACACCAGTTTGCAAATTAGCATTACTGATTTGGTTCATTAAATCTTCAACTGATTGTGCATGCGAAAAACCAAGAACTGCTAAAACAGATGATACAAAAAGTAAAAGCTTTTTCATTTTGTAAAGGTAATTATTTAAGATAAGATTGAGTCCATTGAAATTTCAGACTTAACTCTCATTAAGTTTACTCAAGATGACAATGCGTCATATAGAATTAGTTACGACTGTTTCTTTTGGTAAAGTTCAGAGATGTTCATTATATATTTCACAAATTTTTGGAAATCCATTTTTTTATTCTACATTTGTAGAGTTAATTCTAAACATGTAGAACATGCAGCTTTCAAAAACCGAAGAACAATTGATGCAATACCTCTGGAAACTCGAAAAAGCTTTTATGAAAGACCTATTGGATGCTTACCCTGAGCCCAAGCCTGCCACTACCACAGTTGCTACGCTATTAAAACGTATGATCGGTAAAGGCTTTGTAGATTATAAAACCTATGGGAAATCGAGAGAGTATTATCCGTTGGTAAAGAAAGAAGACTACTTTTCTAAACATGTTAATGGATTGATTAAGACCTTCTTTAATGATAGTGCCTCTCAGTTTGCTTCATTTTTCACAAGAAAAACAGACTTAACAAAAGAAGAGCTCAAAGAGTTAAAATCCATCATTGACCAAGAAATTAAAAATAAGTAATCATGGCAATGTACCTATTAAAATTCTCTTCTTGTTTATTAGTGTTTTGGCTGGTTTATATGTTTCTGTTAGAGTACCAAAAGATGCATCAATTTAAGCGTTTTTATCTTTTAGGTTCTATAATCGTGTCGCTAATCATTCCATTATCAACTATAACGTATTACATAGAACCTGTAACAACCGATTTTGAAGCTTTGCCGATGTACATTCCAATAGAACCTACATATAATAATTTTCCTGTAGAAGAAACATCTTTATTCAGTTTAGAAGCTGTACTTTGGCTTATCTATGGAATTGGAGTACTTCTATTAACTATTCGGTTTGCTTATAATCTTATTAAGTTCTATCAAAAAATTTCAAGAAGTGAAAAAATCGTAAAACGCTCTTTGATTTATGTATTATTAAAAGAATCTCGTATACCACATTCTTTCTTTAAATATATCTTTTTAAATAAGTTGAAATTTGAAAACAACGATATTCCTAAAGAAGTTATATTACATGAAGAAACTCATGCAAAACAGTTACATAGTTTAGATATTGTTTTGCTAGAGTTATTGCAAATAGTTTTCTGGTTTCATCCTTTAATTTACATACTAAAGCATCATATTAGGCTCAACCATGAGTTTTTAGCAGACCAAGCTGTTCTAGAATATGGCGCGGACTCCAAAGACTATCAAAACATACTATTGCAATTTTCATCAAGTGTTCAAGAGTATCAACTCTCGAGTGCCATTAATTATTCATCATCCCGCCTAAACCGATTATTTTCTAAAAATTCATTTGGGCAGATCAAAAAACGATTTACAGTAATGAAAACACAAACATCAAAAACCAGAATTTGGTTGAGTACACTTTTACTCTTACCTATTATTGCTATTCTTTTTTACAGTTTTTCTGAAAAAGAATATGTTGAAAAGGATAACTTAGTTTCATCAGGTATTTTTCAGTTCGAAAATGATTTGAAAAATGATGATGCTACACCTGAAATGATGAAAGAATATAAAGAATTTATCAATGAATATAATAATAGTAAAATCTTATACGGACATAAATACGAACGCGCTATTATTATCTATGATGAAATGATGTCAGAAAATCAACGTGTTTCAGTAGAAAAATATCCACAGCGTCTTACACCAAAACCTAATCTTTCAAAAACAGAACCAAAGCCAACAACCAAAAAACAGTTTGAAGATTTTAAAGATGCAAAAACATATGCTATTTGGATAGACGGTAAGCATGTAGCTAATTCAGTATTAAATAATTATAAGGTCTCCGATTTTGTGCACGTTATTGGCTCAAAAGTGTTTAATAATGCACGTAGCGAAAAATTTCCTCAGCCATATCAGTTTAGTTTATATACCGAACAGGGATTTAAAAAAACCTATCAAGAATCATTAATTAATGATTACAAAAAAATAACAAAAGTATATATTGAAGCCATACAGACGTATCTCAAAGGCTCTAGAAAAGACAATTCTGAGCTTAAAATTTTAAAGACGCAAGCCGATAAGCTTTATAATCAATTTAGCAAAGAAGACCTAGCAACGTATAATCTTAAACCAGCTCCTCTGGTTCCTGCTCAATACAAAAACGGGGATCCAAATGCGCAAAATACTCAAGAGGTTTACAACCCTTCATTTTTAGACTATATCATTGAGATGGAGAAGAAAGGTGCTTCGTTCTATTTGGATGATGTAAAAATAACAGCTCAAAAAGCAAAGTCTATTGCTAAAACCAATAAAGGTAAACGTACAGAGATGCTGACCCAGAAAGACACTGATGGGAAATATGTTGTAAAGTTATCATCACCTAAATTAATAGACAGCCAAGAAAAGGCCTCAAAAAAACAAGTTGATGAATATAACAGATTAGCGAAAAAATACAACGATGTTCCAAAAAACAAAATGGTGATTA
This sequence comes from uncultured Flavobacteriaceae bacterium, assembly GCA_964453045.1. Classification (GTDB taxonomy): domain Bacteria; phylum Bacteroidota; class Bacteroidia; order Flavobacteriales; family Flavobacteriaceae; genus Winogradskyella. The sequence continues at coordinate 37,608 of CAYVNR010000008.1, read as the reverse complement.
AATTTGAAGAACAAAAACGTATCGAATACCTCTATGGATTAATGTCAGATGAGCAAAAGAAAAACGCTCAACCTTATCCTAATTTCCCGCCAAAACCACAGATTGTTGAAGTTAAACCACCTGCACCACCTAAGCTAAAACACAAAGTACAAGAAATAAAAGAGGTAGAACCACCTTCACCTCCCAAACCAAAAAAAGCAAATAACAAAGTAAAAGAGATTGAGGAGATTGAGCCACCTAAACCACCAAAGGTTAAGGAAGTTAAAGCCAAAGGCAGTAAAACGACTGAGGGCCAAGAGGTGCCGAGACCAGAAATTGTTGAAATTCCACCTCCACCGCCTCCACCACCTGCGCCAGAGTCCACCTTAGATTTTGTTATAAGGATGGCAAAGTTAGATGCCAAGTTTTTTAGTGAAGGGAAAACAATCTCATCAGATAAAGCGATTGAGCTGTTAAAGAATAACCCAAAACTAAATGTAAAAGCAGAAAAAACAGACACCAAACAACCTCTAGTTTACATTTCTAAAAAACCTATGTTAATTGGCATAAAAGGTAAATCGCCACTAATTTATGTAAACAAAAAGATACCGAAAAAAGGGCGTATTTCATTAACTAAAGAAGAATTCAAAAAACTAAAAATCACATTATCCGAAGGTAAAGTTGTTAGCTTTAAACTAAAGATTCCCGGTGTGAAAACTGACTTAATTAGCGGCAATTCAATTTCTGCAACAAGTATTAAGAACTTAGAAAAATTTGAAAAAGGAATGATTACCTTATTCGACATAAAAGACAATAACAACTCTAAGCTTCCGCCAGTAATAATTGAGTTGAAAAAATAACTTGACTAACAGATATCTAAGACCTCAAAAAAATTAAAGCTTTGAGGTCTTTTTTCATTAAAACATGTAACAAAACCATAGTTTTTGCGTTCTAATATACTATCAATCAAAACAATCAATCATGTTAAAACGATTCTTCATCTTGTGTTCTGGAGCAGACACCGATATTTTAAACGACTGCTCTATTGGAGAACAAAACAAATATGCAGGTATTGGTGCAACAGTTTTTTTTACAGCCTTAATGGCAACCATTGCCTCTAGCTATGCGCTTTATACCGTTTTTGACAATCTCTACACGTCTATCTTTTTCGGAATAATTTGGGGCTTACTCATTTTTAATCTCGATCGTTATATTGTTTCTACTATAAAAAAGCGAGACAATGTTTTAGATGAAATCCTACAGGCAACTCCAAGGATTTTTCTGGCTGTGATTATCGCTGTAGTCATTTCAAAACCGTTAGAACTAAAGATTTTTGAAAAGGAAATCAATCAGGTTTTATTAGAACAGAAGAATAATTTAACCCTTGCCAATCAAAACCAAATTGCCCAGCAGTTCAACCCAAAAATCACAGATTTAGAAAGCCAAATTTTAGGCTTACGATCACAAATTGACAGCAAGGAAGCAGAGGTCAATGCGCTTTATAATACCTATATTACTGAAGCCGAAGGCACGTCTGGCACCATGAAGTTAGGCAAAGGCCCTGTTTATAAAGAGAAACGCGAAAAACACGATACCGCTCTAGCAGAATTACAACAGCTAAAAACTGATAACAAAGCCAAAATCGCAACCATTGAAGATGAAATCGTGGCGTTACAGAGTGATTATAAAGCCAATGTTGCCGAATCTCAACCAATTATTGATAATTTCGATGGCCTAATGGCACGTGTCAATGCTTTAAGCCAATTACCCTGGCTACCTTCATTTTTTATTTTTCTATTGTTTTTAGCTATTGAAACCTCCCCTATAATAGCAAAACTTTTATCGCCAAAAGGTGAGTTTGATTATAAACTCGAAGACCAAGAAACCATAGTTAAAAGTTGGACGCAACAGCAAGTTGCAGAACGACAACTCCTTGTAAAAACCGATAACGACATTAACAATAAGGTTTATACCGAAATCGCTGATGAAGAAGAGGTGATGAACTACAAACGAAAGAAAGCACGCGAATTAATGCAACATCAAGCCGATGCATTTTTGAAGAAGCAAAAAGGCATACTTTAAATAATAGTTGTTATTTTTAAGATTGAATAAAACTCAATCTTATGAAAAATATTTGCTGGCTTTTACTTTTAACACTATTAACTAACTGTATTAGTGTTAAAACTGATATTAAAGAGAGTTCTAACCAACAACCTATAGATTTAGAAACTGCAAAAGCTGGGATTAGGCTAGTTATGAAAAGACAAGAAATTGCGTGGAATAACCATGATCTTGAAGATTTTATGCAAGGTTACTGGAAAAGTGATTCACTTAAATTCTACGGAAGCAAAGGCCTAACGAAAGGTTGGGATCAAACCTTAGCCAATTATAAGAAGGCATATCCCACAAAAGCCGAAAGTGGCACTCTAAGTTTTGTAATCAATGATATATCTAGAATTGAAGGGAATAACTATTGGGTTATGGGAGAATATCACCTAAAACGAGAAGTCGGAAATGCAGATGGTGTCTTTATGGTTATCTTCAAAAAGATACATGGCGAATGGAAAATAGTGGCCGATATGTCTTGCTAAATACCAAAAGAGAAAAGTGTTTCCAAGAGTATTAATCTGTCACGAAAAACACTGGTCAGAAACACTTTAATTTATGTCTTATTATCTGCAATTATGCAGCTACAATTGTATTTTCTTGCGTTTTAAAGTGATCGTACAATTCCTTGCATCCTAAACCTATGATAGATAATCGCTTAGATTTTGTAATCGATTCATTGTGCAGTTTTGCTAATGCCATAACACCAGCTCTATCAATACTTTCTACGCTTTCAATATCCAACAGAATATCATCGAGCTTATCAAAGATGTTAGAAAAATGTGCATTAAATGTCTTGAGATTCAACTTGTTTAAAGTTCCTTTGATCTGAAAACGGTTGTTGTAGTTGGTAATCTGTAAATCCATAATAAATAAAGTTAAAAGCATTAATACTAAATCTAGGGCTATTAATCAGTAAACTTTTGTGCTATTAATTAGAGGGATGACCACAATATCTAACATATAATTATTGAATCGCGATAAAATCGACAAATGGTAATTTAGATTGGATTACTCGGGAAAGCTTGTTCATTTTTTCGATAAACAACACACTTACAATAAGATAGAAAGTAAGAAAATAGAACTACTAAGATTGCAGTTTTTTAAGGTGTGCTTCTATGTCAACCGGTTTGTAAACTATGGTAGTGGAGACAGGATATTTCCCTAAGAGCCTTGCGGGTCGTATGGGACGTTTTTCAAAACCCCCACCGCAATTTGGGCATACATGCTGTAAAAGCTCTACGCAATCTTTACAATATGTACATTCAAAAGTACATATCATAGCTTCCTCTGAATCGAAAGGTAGCTTTTTATTGCAGTTTTCACATGTTGGCCTAATCTCTAACATGATATTTTTTAATTTCTATTTTAAAATTAGTCATTTATTTTTGCCCAATGAAATATAATTTCAAAGTTGTGTTAATGGTCATTTTAGCTATAATTACCATTTACGGATTAGTTACAGGCAAATACCTATTTCTAGTTTTTATGCTACCTCTTGGGTTTGGTGTTTTCAAAAAGAAAGACTCAGACTAAATCTTTTTTACATATTGTGTAATAATAACTATTTGCTGCCCTTCTACTTTACCTTCAATATACTCAGTATTTTCGTGGTCTAACCTTATATTTCTTACGGCCGTACCTTGTTTAGCGACCATACTAGAGCCTTTTACCTTTAAATCTTTTATTAAGACCACAGAATCACCATGCTCTAAAACTACACCATTGACATCTCTATGAACCAGTTTATTTTCATCCTCCTCACCATCACCCGATGCTTTTGCAAGCTCTAAAGTTTCATCTTCTAGGTACATCATATTTAATAAATCTTGTGGCCAATCGGCATTAATTCGATTTAGCATTCTCCAAGCCATTATCTTAACGGCATCATGCTCACTCCACATACTATCATTAAGGCATCTCCAATGATTAGGGTCTATTTTGTCACTATCATTCATCTGTTCTATACAAGTGCTACAAGCGTATAAACTTGTACTTAATCCGTTTTCTTTTATATCTGGAAGGTTATAAATAGATAAATTTTCAGCATTGCCACAAAGTTCACATCTTGAATTACTACGTTTTTGGAGTTCTTTTTCTTGAGACATATTAAAAGTTAAGATTGCAAATGTAGAATTACTGGAGGTTTTCTCTCACTTTTTTAGGCAAACCTTTTACCACCATGTTATATGAGTGGTCTATTAAATCCGTAATAAGTTTAGGTGAGAGTTCACCAGTATGTATATAAACACTGTTCCATTGTTGCTTATGCATATGGTAACCTGGTTTTATACTGTCGTATTCTGCCCGTAACTCTTGCGCATACTCCGGGTCGCATTTTAGATTGATAAACGCTTCGCCATTTTCCCACCGCTTTAAAGATGCCAATGCAAACATTTTATTACAAACCTTAAATACCAAAGTATCATTATCAAAAGGAAAGTGTTCGGTTACTTCCTTTTTGTTCATGCAATAATTTCTGTAATCTTCTATGTTCATGTTGATAATGTTTTTCTAAAAGGTTGTATTCAATGTAACACTTGACTATGGTAAAAAATCATTTCTGTTCTAACATTTTTTTGTCACCCTCTTCAATTTTTAAAGCTGAATAATCTAAAGTCCATCCAATAGTTTCAACTAAATTTTCAATAAGTTGAATAGCCTCAAGAGCTTCTAGCTTGGCTACATTATATAGACCACTTTCTGGAATTTTATCCATAATATGCTCCTTCGCTTTGGCATGCAGTTCTGTTAAATCTGAAGCTTCAAACTTATTAAACATGCCGTCTTGCTTGTCGTAATAGTTAATGTTACTTTCTATAGACAATACTTCGGGCTGCGGAAAATGCGACAACACTACGGTTTTGGATTTTGGGTGGGAATTCATCCTTACCTTACTCAAATCGAAACCGACATGTGCTTTGGCATTGATAACGACCAAAGCTTTTTTTCTGCTAGAAATTAACTTCAAAAATTTTTCCTTTACGTCTTCGTAATGATAGATTTCTGCAAAATCACCTTCAACGGTTATAAACTTGCAGACACGCTTTATTTTATCTAAAAGAAGAATGGACTGTTCGTTTGTTTTCTTTTTAGTTTTCCATTGTTTAAAAATAGTAACCAAGCCCAAGGTTACCAGTATACTAATTATGATTGCAAAAAATGTTTCCATTTATAATATTTGATTTTTAGACACTTTTGAGAGTCTTATTGTCACTCTGCAAATATCTTTATGCTCCGTGAGCAATGCTGAAACGAGCTCAGCATTACAAATAGAGTTTATTATTCTATAATTTTGTACAATATTGGCTTACTTGGTGTTGCATCATTTTCAAAAGGCGCAATCTGAAGATTGAGTATATAAGTACCATCTTTAATTTTATTGGACACATAAATAAGCTCTGTTATGGTAGCATCTTTTCTTAATCTACCCTTGGTGTTCCAAAATGCGTTATGCGCTTTTAATTCGCCACCATCTTCTTCCCTATCTATACTTGGCAAATCATAAAGCAAATGCTTTATCCCTTTTCTTACTAATAAGTTTATGGCATCCTCTTTAAAATAAGTCCAATTGGTATTAGAATACTGCATGGATTTTTTGTCTTTCATATTAGGAAGTGTTCTTACAACTAAAGCATCTCGTTTCTTATTGCCAAGAGCAAACTGAAGCTGTTTAGCAGAAATCACATTATCTTTCATATATTTTTCAGGTGCCACACTAACCACTTCAGCTAAAAAGAAAAACTGTTTTAAGTGTTTGTTAATCGAATAGTTTTCTTTTACGATGTGGCCAACGGTTTCTGTATGTGTACAATGAGAATGTGGATTAAAGGTTATGGTGTTAAAGTTTACAGACGCTCCTTCTTCCACACTAATAATATCATTATCAAAAACTTCTGGTTCAATTTTTGGCAGTCCAATATGCCAAGCATTTACGTTAGTTACGTTCCCTTTTATGGGTATAGAAATATCTAAAGGCTGTGACAAATCTATTTTTAGTTTTCTAGAATTATATTGTATAGTTGTTATCAAGATAGATTGAGTTTAAATAGTTTGCTTGCAATACCATCACTTAAAAATTGGCCCTTTTTGGTAACTTTTATATGGCCATCATCAATATACAATAAATGTTGATTTATAAAAACTTTGGATTGCTCAATTAAATAATCTTTAAATACTGTACCAAAATCGTTCTCAACTTTGGTGAACGACACTCCCCAAATGGTGCGTAAACCCGTCATTACATATTCATTATATTGATCGGTAAGCGTAAGTTTTTCTATCTCAATTGGCAATGTATTTTGTTGAATGGCTTTTATATATTCTGAATTGTTTCTCGCATTCCAACCACGTTGTGTTCCGTTGAATGAATGCGCTGAAGGTCCAATACCCAAATAGGGTTTCCCCTGCCAATATGCCGAATTATTTTTACTAAAATAACCGTCTTTACCAAAGTTAGACAGCTCGTAATGTATAAAACCCTCATCCTCTAATCTATCCTTTAAAATATGAAATTGCTCATGAGCCTGTTCGTCGTCAACATTATCTATAATGCCTTTTTTAATAAAAGAAGCCAGTACTGTTTTGGGTTCTACAGTTAAGGCATAACTGGAAATATGTGGCACATTATAGCTTAAAGCAGTTTCAATATTTTCTAACCATTGTTCATTTGAAGCATTAGGGATTCCATAAATTAAATCGAGTGAGATATTATCAAAGTGTTTTATCGCTTCTTCTAAACACGCTTTAGCTTCTTCAGAGTTGTGAGCTCGATTCATAAGTTTTAAATCGGTTTCAAAAAAGGATTGAATGCCTATACTTAGCCTATTTATTGGTGTGTTTTTTAAGCTGATTATTTGTTGATAAGACAAGTCATCTGGATTTGCCTCAAGTGTAATTTCGGGATGGCCAATGACGTTGTAATGTTTATACACAGAGTCAATCAAAAATCGTAATTCGCCAATAGTCAATAATGAAGGTGTTCCTCCGCCAAAATAAATAGTTTCTACTGTAATGTCTTTAAATTCATTTTTACGAAGTTCTAACTCTCTTACCAGCGCATTGATTAATTCATCTTTCTTTTTTAATGAGGTTGAAAAATGAAAGTCGCAATAATGGCAGGCTTGTTTACAGAACGGTATGTGGATGTAGATACCTGCCATTTAATTATCTTCAATCAAATCACGTATAGTGTTTATCCTTAGATCGCAATACAGTTTTAGGAAATTATAGTACAACATATCAAACTGGCTACCGTAAATCTCCCGTCTGGTTTCCCAAGATTTATATGCTGAAAATTTTAATCTAAACTGATGGTCCACAAAAGTATTCCATAACCGTTCTGAATCTTCAAAATTCTTTATGAAAAGTGAATCATTGCTATTAGCTTTTATAAGTTCAATCACCAAGGTATCTTTTATTTGTTGGGATTTGTAATAGTTTGCATGTGCAGTATCATTCATTTCTACCTGTCCTTGGCCAAAACAAAGAGCTGACATGCCAAAAACTAAAAGTGTTGCTATATTTTTCACCTGTTAATATTTATTGTTTTATATTCTGACTGAACTCCCCGATTGACACCTCGCAGTATGATTTAGATGTAAAATAGAAGTCCCATTTTAAAAAGATTGTTGCTTTTACCAAAGCGGTCACCAACTTATTTCTTTATCCTATCCTCATTCTGTTTTACAAAAGCAGACCAACCTGTATAACTTTTACCAACCTGTACACGACCTTGGTTGTAAAAATGACAAACCGCAGCAGCCAAACCATCTGTGGAATCTAGGTTTTTTGGTAATTCTTTTAACTGTAGTAGACTTTGAAGCATCTTTGCTACTTGTTCTTTACTGGCATTTCCATTACCTGTAATGGCCATTTTTATTTTTTTAGGAGAATACTCAGTGATGGGTACTTCTCTAGAAAGACCCGCAGCCATGGCGACACCTTGTGCCCTACCCAATTTTAACATACTCTGAACGTTCTTGCCAAAGAACGGAGCCTCAATCGCTATTTCATCAGGATGGTAATTGTCAATCAATTCTACCGTACGCTCAAAAATAAGTTTTAGCTTAAGGTAGTGATCGTCATATTTTTTGAGCTGCAATTCATTGAGTTGCATAAACGTCATGGTTTTACCAACAACTTTAATGAGCCCAAATCCCATTATGGTCGTTCCTGGGTCAATACCTAATATAATTTTTTCTTTAGTCATTATTTTAATCGCAAAATTGGCAACCGCTCAAAGAGACCGCTAACCCAAAAGTTAAGTTAAATACGTTACCATTAAACGCTCCCAAACCACTTAAAACTGGGTCGTAATCATCTAATGATGTAAAGCCATATATGTAGGCCAAGTCCGTATATACCGAAACTTTTTCACTTATGGCATAGTGAACTTCTAAGCCCCCAAGAAAATTTAGATATGACTGTTTGTTTTCATCAAGATTCCCAAGAGGTTTCACAAAGGAATATCCAGGGCCAGCATGTAAAACTGTACGTATCCGTGGTGGTAAAAAATCAATATAACTTGATGGATCGTATACAAATTGCACATTGACACGTGAATAATTGATCTTTACCTCAGGTGAAACGTCATCTAACTTAAAACGATTAAAACCATAATCTAATTTAACACCAAACTGTTGCTTAAACATATGCTGAACACCAATGTTAACTGTAGGCATGTTAATGGATTTTGCTTCCGTACCTTCAACAAAACCGTTAGCAGAAGGACTGTTAAAACCAACTGCAAAAAGTGCTTTCCATTTGCTGGTCTCTTTAAATTGTGCATGGCTATTTAAAGCCATAAAAATGACACTAAAAAATAATAGGTATTGTTTAAAATAGGGCTGCATATCTAAGTTTTTGGTTTAATTTGTAATATGTACTCAAGCGTACCTTACAAAACTAAGCAATTCTTCTTTGTACTTATTAAATTGAGTATTGTTGTTGGTGCATTTTATTTTATTTATTCAAAATTGGTCGAAAACGAAAATCTACAATTCAGTGAATTTTGGTCATTTTTGAAGAAAAACAATGCATTTTCAACAAAAAATATAGTCTTTTTAATCATTTTGAGTGTTTTTAACTGGTTTTTTGAAATTCTTAAATGGCAATTTTTGGTAAAAACCATAAAACAGATTTCATTTAAAAATGCTTTAGAACAAAGTTTAGGCGGTTTAACAGCTTCTCTAATTACGCCAAATCGTATTGGTGATTATGGTGCAAAAGCCGTGTACTATGTTAAGTCATTTAGAAAACAGATTGTTTTATTGAATCTTTTAGGCAATATGGCTCAAATGACCATTACCACTATTTTTGGTGTGGTTGGATGTATCATTTTTGTAAACCGCTATCAAATTGATGTCGACTATTATAAAATGGCAAGGTTTGGTCTCATACTTGTTATGATTAGTTTTTTTGCAATTTTCGGCGCAAGGCAAAAACGTTTTAAAGTAAAGGGATATTCGATTACGCGTATTTTAGATTACATCAAAGGAATTACTGTGAAAACACACTTTATCAATCTTGGTTTAGCACTAATTCGTTACTTGATTTTCTCTTTTCAATTTTATTATTTACTTATAATATTTGGTGTAGAAGTTGATTATACTAAAGCGATGGTCGTTATAACAAGCATGTACTTTTTGGCTTCTATTGTGCCGACGATTTCAATTTTTGATGTCGTTATTAAAGGGAGTGTTGCCGTTTTTCTGTTTGGATTTGTCGACGTGAACGAACTTACGATTTTATTCATAATCTTGCTGATGTGGTTATTAAACTTTGCTGTACCAAGCTTGTTTGGCAGTTATTTTATTCTGAATTTTAAACTACCAAAAACAGAAGAATGATCTCTACCATAGCCATAATTATTATTGTAGTTTATCTTTTTCTGATTGGTATTTTTATCTATGGGTTTGATATGGTCAATGATTTTGAACTTCAGGATTTGGAACCCAAAACTCAATTCTCAATAGTAATTCCGTTTAGAAATGAAGCTGATAATTTACCTCAATTACTAGATTCAATTTCTAGGCTCAACTATCCTAAAAACTTATTTGAAGTAATTTTGGTTGATGATGCTTCGAGTGATAATTCAGTAGGATTAATTAGAGATTTTATTTCTAAAAAATCTTTAGCAAGCAATTCAAATCTACTCAGTGAGCAGAATCAAAATGGCATAAAAGTTATTCAAAACATTCGTGTTTCAAACGCACCAAAAAAAGATGCCATTAATTCTGCAATCACTATTTCAAAATATAAATGGATTATAACTACCGATGCAGATTGTATTTTACCAACATACTGGCTTGATGTTTTTGATGAGTACATTCAGACGACAGACTCAGATTGCATTGCAGCTCCTGTAACTTACAACGTGCAACAGACTTTTTTTGATCGTTTTCAAACTTTAGATATTTTAAGCTTACAAGGAACAACCATTGGCAGTTTTGGTATCCGCAAACCTTTTTTGTGCAATGGCGCAAATTTTGCGTATCGAAAATCTGTATTTAAAGCCTTAGAAGGTTTTGATGGCAATTCTGAAATTGCGAGCGGAGATGATGTTTTTTTACTTCAAAAATTTATTGAAAAGGATGCTAAAAAAGTGCGTTATCTTAAATCTCAAAAGGTTATCGTTACTACACGTCCTGCTTTAAATTTTCAAGAATTAATTCAGCAACGCTTACGTTGGGCTTCCAAAACAAGTAAAAGCTCTAATAGTTTTTCAAAACTTGTTGGTTTGTTGGTTGTTTTGGCCAATCTCTTCTGTATTTCAATTATTCCTTTGGTACTTTTCAACCTACTAATGCTAAAAACTGCCTTGGCCTTATGCGTTATTAAGTTTAGTATTGACTTTCTTCTACTTTATAAGGCCTCTCGCTTTTTTAAGCAGGAAAACGTATTATTTTCTTATCTTTTTTCAAGCCTATTATATCCCATTTTTAGTATTTATATAGTTGTATTGTCATTATTTAAATCCTACAAATGGAAAGGAAGAACCTTTAGAAGATAATAGCATATTGAATATTTTTGGTAGCTTTACTCTGTAATAAATATGTGATCGTTCTACAAACTATTTCAAAAAACCAAATCCTAACAACCAATGAGAAAGATATTTTTATGTGTACTGCTTTTTTTGGCTTTTCAATTTAACCATGGCCAAGAGCGTTATACCATTAATGGAGAAACACTAGAACTTAAAACCGAAATTGATGGTAAACTAGATTTACTTTGGAATATCATTGACGGAAACTATCGCTACTTTGTGAGAACTGAAAACGGCACTATTACTGAGCTAAAAAACACTAAAGATGCTGATAAAAACTATCAAGAAGAATACAAAACGACTTTGAGTGGCTTAACCGACGGTATGGCTACAGAGAAATTAAAGTTGACGCTCTTTAGCCTCAGAAATTATATTGATGCTTACAATACTTCAGTAGATTCTAACTATACCTCAACTTACACTGTGAGCAAAGTACAGTTTAGGCTCGGTTTTTCTGGAGGAATTACCAATAATCCTTTTGTTGGCAACCCCAATAATGAAAAAGTACCAATGCTAGGTGCAGAACTAGAAATTTATGAAGCTAACGTGTTGCCTAGACACTCTGGTTTTTTACAGGTTCGCCATGCTTTTGATAGTGATGATTTTCCGTACAGTACTACAGAATTTTCATTAGGTTACCGTTACAGAATAATAAATAAAGAACGTTTTTCAATTTATGGACAGGTGAAGCTTGCAACCGTAAATTTTACTGACCTCACTTTCGTTAATGAAGATGATATGGAAATTGACCAAAATGACACATCTTTTGACATTCCTTTTATTTTCGGAATTGGATCTGATATTAAAGTTGGCAATAACAGTTATATCACTATTATTTATGGTGAGTTATTTGCTCTTTTATTAGATAACCAAGGTAATTTTTCAACTGATATTGCTATTGGTTATAAATTCAACTTATAAATGAGTTTACGAAACTTTAAAACCTCAAATCCTGTTTTCAATGGTTATTTTTGGGATGATGGCAAATCGTCTACAAAAACTATGTCTGTCTCTGGCATCTTCTTTAAATCCATGTTTGGCATTTTAATCATTGCTGCTATTACGGTTTACCTCTGGAAACTAAACGAAGAAGGCACACCTATGAAATGGTTTACGCTGGGTGGTATGTTGGGTGCTATTGTAATGAGTGTTTTAATTTCGGTGCGTCAAAATTGGGCTTCTATTTTAGTTCCGCTTTACATTATAGCCAAGGGCTTCTTTTTGGGTGGTTTTTCGTCTTATGCACATCGTAATTTTCCTGAGCTACCTTATCAAGCCATTGGTGTTACCATAGTTACTTTTTTTGTAATGCTTTTATTCTATCAATTACGTATTATTGTTGTTACCAAAAAACTACGTAGCGTCATTATTACTGCAACTGTTAGTATTATGGTGGTATATCTCATTTCTTGGATTTTAGGGTTTTTTGGCATTAAAACCTACATTTGGGGAACATCTTGGTTTGCCATTGTGTTTAATGTTTTGGCTGCTATTGTTGCCTCTTTTGCTTTACTTTTAGATTTTGATTACATAGAGCGTTATAAAAACAGGGCACCAAAACAAAAAGAGTGGTTGGCCACATGGGGGCTTTTAGCAACACTTATTTGGTTGTATGTAGAAGTATTGCGGTTGATGCAGAAGTTGGCAATACGATTTTGACGATAGGCTCAGTCACCAAAAACATTGTATAAGATCTAGTCAATTTTGACAATAACCGGTAGCTCAAAAGCAGTAGTAACTTGTTGACCTCTTTTTATGGCTGGATATATTTTTGGAACCCGCTTTAAGCTCTGCCTAAGTAAACTGTCTATTTCTGGTATTTGAAATTGGGTTTCTGGCTTTACCTTTATAGATTCAACTTCCAGCAGTCCTTTGTTATCAATAATAAGTCTTAACCTAATAGTATCATTTACATACTCTGAGACAATAATATTTTGACTTCCTAGATATGAATTGACACTTTCAAGAAATGTATTCTGAAAACAAATTTTACTATCTTCTTTTGCTGTAATAGAATCGCAACTGCCAAAGGTTGGATAAGTATCTACATCATTCCAATTGAAAGCCTGTAGCTCCTCTTCAAGTAAATCTTTAGAATTTACTTTTTTCTTTTCAAAGTAATCACAAGAGTTGAATAAGACAATCAATAAAAGAAAAGCAATTCTGTTCATTAGCTCATTTTGATACGGAAATGTACGATTTTTTGGAATTTTAGTGCTCTTCCAATAATTTTTCTTCTTTAAGTTGTTTCAGTCGGTCTTCAGCAAAAGGCTTAAAAATTGATTTTTGATGCTTTTCGATATAATCTTTGTACATGTTAATTATAGCATCTGTGCCAGTATAATCACTTGTTCTTATTAATCTCGTTAAGTAGTGTTTTAATATCCTTGACATCCATATCATTTTTCTGAACAAAGAATGACACCATACTTTTAAAAGATCCTTGAAAATAATTATCTATCAATTTATTTATAGATTGATTACTATAAGTATCCACACTCACAATCGGAAAATAAACATGGCCTTTACCTTGTTTTTCGTAATCCACAAAACCTTTAGATTCTAGTATCCTAACTATGGTAGAAACCGTATTGTATGCAGGTTTTGGTTCTGGCAATGTCTTTATTATAGATTTAACGTTGGCTTTTTTTAGCTGCCACAAGGCTTGCATAATCTGCTCTTCTGCTTTTGTGAGTTGTTTCACTATTGGATATTTATCAAATAAATATAACTAAATATTTAGTTTTAACTAATAATTTAGTTGAATATGTAACTTTGATTCCATTATTGCGTCATATAAATAAATTGTTTATATGGAACTTTTCTTAGTGTTAATTGCACTACTATTAATGATATTAGGGATCATCGGTAGCTTCTTACCTATTTTACCTGGACCGTTGACCAGCTGGGTTGGTCTTTTGGTATTACATTTTACTGATGGTGTAGAATTGGGTAGAACATTTCTGATTGTCACGCTTTTGGTGGCAATAATTGTGTATGTATTAGATTATATCATCCCTGCCATAGGCACAAAACGCTTTGGAGGGAGCAAAGCGGGTATGGTTGGCACAACGCTTGGCCTGATTATTGGTTTGCTTACTCCTATTCCTTTCGGAATAATTATCGGTCCTTTTGTTGGAGCACTTATTGGAGAGATGATTCACAGAAATGATATGGAAAAAGCGTTGAAGGCTGCTTTTGGGTCTTTTTTGGGTTTTATAGCTTCAACTTTTTTAAAATTCATTGTAGCCATAATTTTCTTAGGCTTCTTTATTGTAAAGCTATCTGAACATAATACCAATGTATTCTAATAGAAAAAACCTAGTAACTTGAGATGTTACTAGGTTTAATTTTCTTGCTATTAACTCAACAATTACTTAAGAGGGATTAATTAATTCTTGTTGACATGGTGTAAAGGTAGACAACTGCTTACACTTTTTGCTGCGGAAAAACCGTAGACTTGTTGCGGAAAAACCGTAGTTTTTAGGATTTACAGGGGTTTTAAGCGTGTTTTTTACACTTGTGAATTGGTGTTTTTATGCTAATTTTATAAATATCCTTTCTCTCTCGCCTCTCCCAATAAGGTTTCATCCTTTCCATCTGTGACCGAAAACAATAATTTTAGCTGTTTTTTTCGTTTCTCTATGGCACTTGTAGATAGTGGAATATACTCACTAAGGCTTTTGGTTTTAATACCTTGGGACAATAAATGCAGAATCTTTCTATTAATATCATCCACATATATTTCACTACGAATTGTCTTTTTTATGTAGTTGTTCACGGTACTGCTATAATAAGGCGGGTATTTTAGAATCTGTTGAAATGCATCAGCCAATTCCATAGACGTTAAATCGCTTTTAATGAGAAAACCATCTGGGTTTATTTCTTTAATAATGTTATGAATGCGAAACGATTCATTAAACATTGTAAGGATTATGATCTTTGCCTCTGGCAACACTCTTTTTGCTAAAAGTGCCAAGTCTTCTCCTGAGGCATACCTACCATCTTCGGATGGCGGTAAACTTATATCAAAAAAGCAGACATCGTAAGGCGTATCTTTAGAAGCTCTGTTAATCATTAATTGTGCAGTATCACAATTATTAGCCGTGTCAATTAGCAAGGTCTGGTCATCTTCTTTTGTTGCCATTAACACATTTTGGTAGCCTTCTATAATTATGGGGTGATCGTCTACCATTAAAATGTTAATATGTTTCATGTCGGTTGGGTTGTGTAGGGGATTTTAACATTAACCTTTGTACCATTACCAGATTGAGAGGTAAAGGTGATTTTTCCATTAATGTCTTCAACACGAGACGTCATGTTTTTTAAACCAATACCTTTTTTACTTTTCGATGTGTCAAATCCCTCTCCATCATCGATGATGTCTAGGCAAATTACACTTTTTTCTAATGAAATACTAATTTTTATAGCTTTAGCATTGGCATGCTTATAGATATTTTGCATGGATTCTTGTATAATCCTATAGATATTAATTTTGGTTTTATTAGGTACGATATCCCAGCTAATATCGTCCGTGTAATCAAAATCATATTTCAAACCATAGGCTTGGGTCTGATTCTCAATAAGTTCTGAAACAATATCCATAAATCCGGTACCTGAGACAAAATCAGTGTTTAATTCATGGGATATTTTACGAATGTCTTCTTCTATAGTTTTTAGCTGACCTATATAATTTGCCCTGGTCATCATAGCCTCTTTTCCATCCTTAAAATTGATACTGTCTAAACTAAGGCGTGTCCCAAAAAGCCGGCCTAAAACACCATCGTGTAATTCTTCTGAGATACGTTTCTTTTCTTGTGTTCTAGCCTCGTCAACCTTATCTTGCTGACCTAGCATAAGGTTATAAATATCTTCATTTGCTTTTTGCTGAACTTGTACAAGCTTTAGCTTTCTGTTTTTAGCACGCTGTGATATTACAACATAGGTCAGTATAGCTGTCAATAGTAATCCTATTGATAAAATGGCCAAATACAAGTTTTCTTTGGATATCTGTTCGTTTTCGGCTTCGAGTTGATCGGTTTGAAGTTCAATTCTAGCATGCTTGTTCCGCACACCTCTTTCTACCTTTAATAGGCTATCAGTAATTTTAATATGTTCATTTAAGTATCTTACAGATTCTTCCCCTTCATTTAATTTGGACAATAACAGTAATGACTCCAAAAGAATTTCGTTTGATTCTATGTTCTTAGCTAAATTATAAGCATCCTTCACTTTGCTTAAAGCGTTTTGCCTTTCGTCAATCCCCATGTAAAATTTTGCCATGCTAATTGCTGTCCCCATTTTTGTAATGTCATCATCAATACTATCAGCAATTTGGTATGAGCGCTCAAACGTATCTATTATCTCTTTCTTGTTGTAAGATCCACGTAAAAACTTTGTAAAAGCCAGATTCTCCAATATTAATGCATAAAATGAGGGATCGTCTTGATAAAGCATATTGTTGTCCAAAATATCTTTAAATATCTCAATTGCCTCATCGTATTTTTTTTGTTTCCGTTTTACAAAAGCTATATTATTTAAAGTATAAATGCTATTGTTAAAATCATTATCCATACGCTGTGCTACATCATAGGCTTTTCCGTAATAATCCAAAGATTGCTCATCATCATCCAAAGCTTCTGATATGCTTGCCAATGTATTGTAAAGAATCCACTTTTGGTCCTGGATATCGTTGGTTTCTTCAACACCACTTAATAAACTTAAGGCTTTGACAGCATTCTCACCTGCACCAAAATAATCCTTACCATCTAGTTGTAGCTTGGAAAGACTACCTAAAGCATAAGAGAGATTTATGTCAGATTCAACCTTAGAGAACATTTTTACTGCTTTAGAATAGTAATAATAGGAACTGTCTTTTCTGTCGTTCAAAAAGTAAGCATAGCCCAGTGCATTGTATGCATGAGCGAGAGAAATGGAATCTTTAAGTTTCTTGGCTAAAGCTTTTATCTTTTGATTACTCTCTATGTAACCAGAAAAGTCTTCGTTTTTAAAATAATAATTACGAATTCTTTTTTGTGTAAGTAAAAGCATAGAATCATTTTTAAGCTCCTTGGCAAGCGAATCTGCCTTAGTGAAGAAATTATATTGTTCTAAACTTGAATATTGTTCTCTTTCAGAATAATCTATAAGACTAGATATACTATCCATCATAGCATTTTCATTGATGGATTGAGAATGACCAATTTCTATTACAGAAATCAGCATGACTATTCTTAGGAGAATTGACTTCAATACTTTTAATCTGAATATTTAACTAAATTTAAAGCAAAATACCCTTTTTTTATTTCTTTACCTCCATCAATACAAAAAGCCTTTGCATATAAATGCAAGGGCTAGTAATATTCTACAAAGCAAACATCAGTGATTATCCGTGTGTAGGCTTCTTTAATTTATTTTTCTTGTGAGCCAACAAATCTATATGTGTCGAGTTTTCTTGATAGGTTGGTTGATCGTTTACAGCTTTGTCAGATTGCACACCAGATACTGTTAAAATAGTAATTGCAACTAAGGCTAAAGTAATTTTCAGGGTTTTCATAAATATCAATTTAGGGTTTATTAAATAGTCAACATTAAATTTGCTTAACGATTATCGTTATGCTGAGGGAAGGGAATGGATTATTAACTATTATTAGGTTTTAACCTAAAATTGTGCTAAAATAAAGCGAGGGACGTTTTAGTAAGACAATCAATGCCTTGTAGTAAAATGGATTAAAATTTTCCTTGATAAGAGATTTGAGGTCTTATGAAGGACTACAAATATAAAGCTATTAAATATAAACGGAAAAATATCATCGATAAAGTGTTTATTTTCATCGACAAAGACCAATTATTTCTTCATAACATGTTGAAAACTGTGCAAAATACTTCAATTCGTACTAATATAATGATAGTACAAAACAAAAAAGCATCCCGATTTTCTGTAAGGAAAAAAGGAAAGCTTCTCATTGGATTACCTTTAATTAAAAGGCTTTCACTACGTCTCAAACAAAATTTGAGAACAACACAACTATCTTTAGTATTGAAAAACTTTTTATTAAAAGCCGCTTCAATCAATAAGGACTTCATTAAAAATAACTCTAAAATACTATATCAATTACATTTGATTATAGCATTTAGAAATTTTCGGTTATCATAATTCTAAATGAGAAAATTATCTCTATTCCAAAATTTATAACCGGGTACAAATATAACTAAATTTTAAATCCACACAACTTTTAGTAATTGAAGAATTCTGATAAAAAAGTTGCTTAATCACTTTCATAATAAAGTAAAACCTCAAAGCTGTACAGCTTCCGTATTGAATAGATTATTATTTGTTAACACTTTAATATTCAGAATGTTAATACCTAAAATTATCTTTCAAAATTCGGGAAATATAAAAGTATTGCCCTTTATATAGCGTACATAAATTCATAACATTACATGTATTAAAATGACATTTTAGATTAATTCTTTAGATGTTTTTGTAAAAACTAAATTTAACTAAATATGAAAAAAATTACCTTGCTTATTACGATGCTGTTAAGTATTACAGCATTCGCTCAAGTAGAAATCGTTGAAAATTTTGATAGTACGCAAAATTTCAGTCTTCCTGATGGTTGGTCCCAGACAGGATTTTTCAATGCCTCAGAAGCTAATGCATGTGGGGGAAGCGGAAAAAGCGCCACAGTAGATATGCAGCCTTTTGCAATACCTGGAGAAGCAACTTTAACCACCCCTAACTACACCTCAGTAACTAATGCTACCGACCTAACCATTAGCTATTCAATTAATGTATATGAACAATCTCCCATTTTTCCACCCCCAGCAACACAAAGTGCGCCTTTGGCAGGATGGGGAAGCGTAACACTTGAGTATACTATAGATGGTGGTGCCAATTGGATAACCGCATCTACTATAGATGATTCTAACTTTACTTATACTGATGCACAAAGCTGCACCGAGATACCTGCAACTAACCTTGGAGCGTTGGCCGCTGGTAGCGACTTTCAAGCGCGTTTTGTTGTTGATGTACAAAATGTATCCGACACCTATTCTTTTGTGGTTAGCTTGGATAATGTTTCGATAACCCAAGAAGCTACTACCACTCCCAACTGCGATGTTGATCTATTATCACCAACAACAGATACCGATTTAGATGAAACCTTAATGTGGCAAACCGCTACGGGCCTACCCACAGGCTATACCGTTTCCATAGGAACAACCTCAGGTGGCACAGATATTTTAGACAACGAAGTTTTAACAGAAACGAGTTACCCAATGTCTGGACTAGGTTTGGCTTACGATACACAATACTTTGTTAACATTGTACCGTTTAATGGTTTTGGTGATGCTACTGGTTGTACAGAACAAACTTTTACCACACGTTCAGAACCTATAGAGGGTGCCACATGCTCAAACCCTTTTGAAGTGGCTTCATTTCCATATGTTGTAGCCAATGATAATACTGGAAACTATGAAAACAACATCAATGAAGGCCCTTGTGGTAACTTTGCTAGTGCTTTTATAGACGGTTTTGATGTATTTTATACTATCACTCCAACAACCGATATTTCAATTGATATTAATTTGGCTACGATCTCTAGCAATGGTGCGGCAATCCATGTTATGGACGACTGTCCTGATGTAGCAACAAATTGTGTTGGCTTTATTGGTGATGATTATTCTAGCACTCCTCCATACAATTTAGAAATCAATGACTTAACACTATTGGCAGGTAATACTTACTTCGTAGTATTAAGTAGTGCAGGGTTTGACAGTAATTATACTTATAGTTTAGTAATTACTGAAAATGACTGTATCAACCCTACATTCTCAGTAACACCAGTTCCTAATTGCGCAAACGATGAATTTAGTGTTGATGTTGATGTAACCTATATGGGTGGCGCTTCATCTTTAACATTATCGGATAACTTCGGTAATTCGGACAATAACATTACGTCAACTGGCGTGGTTAGTTTTGGACCATACGCGAGTGCTGATGTAGTTGATTTTACGTTAACAAATAACGATGACAACACATGCTCTGCCACTGATTCAACATTTTTCTATTGTCCTCCTGAAAACGATGATTGCTCTAATAGCATAACGCTAGATGTAAATACCGACGGCACATGCACCTTAGTCACAAACGGGTCTAATGCAGGTGCCTCAGAATCCCCAAGCGACCCTGTTAACTGTGAATTTACTGGCACTAACGATGTTTGGTTTAGTTTTACTGCTACTCAGACTACTATGATTGTAGAATATCTTAATGTTACTAACCTCATTGGTGAGTTTGGTACGCTTCAAGCTACAGAATTACTCGAAGGAAGTTGTGGTTCGCTTACAAGTATAGGCTGTTATACAAACAACTATATTACATTAAATAATTTAACAGTAGGCAACACCTACTACATTAGAAATAGTTCTAGTGGCACTGGAGAATCTGGGCAAAAATATGATATTTGTTTACGGGAAGCTCCAACCCCTCCTGCAAATGATGAGTGCTCTAACGCTATAACATTAAATCTTTCTACAGATGAAAACTGCGATAACTTATTATCTGGTTCAACGTTAGGCGCAACACCTTCACCAGAAAACACATGTAATGAAGGTTTTACAGAAAACTGGAAAGATGTATGGTATACATTTACTGCACCTGAAGAAGGAATCTATGAGTTTTCATTTAACCGAGTAGGTTTTGACCCAGGGGCTGATTATTTCATCTATTCAGGATCGTGTGGGGCTCTTGTTATAGAAAGCCAGTCCTTTTGTTTCAATACAAACCCAGAATCTTTAGAAATGGATAATGGAGAGACCTTTTACATTATGGTAAGATCGGGTGATAACGGCCCTGGAATAGACTTTGACCTTTGTGTGTTTAAATTGCCACCTCCAGTATCTAATGATGATTGTTCTACACCAATAGAATTATTAGAATCTACAGACGCAAGTGGAAACAACATGATTTCTGGTAATTTTGACAACTCATATCCTTCAGCTGAGTCTTGTGATACTAGTGCCAATACTATTTGGTATAGTTTTACACCTACCTATACTGGTGAATATAACTTTAACTTTACAGCAGGATCTGGATTCCCATATTATACTGTATATAACACTGATGATTGTTCTCAAACAGCTAATAATTTCGCATCTGGTTTTACGTGTTACACTACTGGACCAGTAGCCTCAGATTTAGTTGCAGGTAACACGTATTTAATTTCTGTTTTTAGTTATTCAGATACTGATACGTTCGATTTATTAGCTTACCCTGACCCTTCTTTGAGTGTAGCATCTAATAATTTAGACACATTTGAATACTATCCAAATCCAGTTGTTAATAGCTTAACTGTTAAAGCTAAAAGCCTTATTTCAACTGTAAGTGTTTACAATATCTTAGGTGAAAAAATTCAAGATTTTGCACCTAATGATTTAGAGGCTGAAGTTAACATGAGCCAATTGAACGATGGTGTATACTTCGTTAAGCTAACGATCAATAATGTGCAAAACACTATTAAAGTTATTAAAGAATAACCCCTTAATTACATTAATAACTATCTAACTATATGGGCTATATTAATTTATAGCCCATATTTTTTAGCATTATTAGCATTATAATTACACTTTTTATAAGGTGTCATTCTTAATGAAACAAATAAGATGTTTCGATCGGCTCTGAGCCACAAAACTTAAGTATTTTCAGAGAGTCACTCTTTCCCTACCTTAAGCATAAAGAAAACCTAACCGCTTTTATATATCGAAACTTGATAAGATATGATGGAAGTATCTTTAGGTGCATTATTTATTTATAATAAAAACATACTGCAGTAATTCTGTTTTAAAGTTTAGTGTGTACATTTATGTTTATTTTTATGAGAATTGTGGATATAATTTCATAATCTTATAGTGATTTTTACACATGAACGATTTTTTGACACATAAAAGTATAGCCAGTTTATCTAAGGTTTTTTCTGCAAGAAAAACCTTAACACTTGTAATTGTGGCTTTATTATGTTCAAAAAGTATATACCCACAACAGGATAACCTTATTACGAGGGCTAAAGAACTCGTATATTCTAACCCTGATGAATCCATCAAAATAGCAGACCATGTTTTAAATATCTCCCACAGACCAGAAGAAAGTGCGATAGCTAATTTATTACTCGCCAAAAGCTATTTGGTAAAAGGAGATTATAATAATGCATTGCTTCATGCCTTCGATGAAATTAATCAATTTGAGGACATTGCTATAGAAACACGAATAGAAAACTATATTCTTAAGGCTACACTCTTACGAAAATTATACTTAGATACTCAATCTGGTGAGTACCTCGGTAAAGCAAAGACGCTGGCTTCTAAAATGGGTTCAGGAAAAGATTCTTTAGATTATCTCATTTTTTTAGAGCGAACAAACATGCTATTGGATAGACTTAATACAAACGAGGCAATCTCAGACATTAGAGCATCCGAAATTAAATTTAGGACTTTGTTGAAAAATAACGTAGATAAAAAAAGAGCCTATTACTTAATTAAAGAACGTGCTTTTAATAGACTGTCGCAATACGATTCGGCTTTTGTGTACATGAATAAAACTCGCGATCTATTAGAGCCTTCAAAACAGAATAATCTTTATGAAAAAGCTATAATCTATAAGGAATCAGGACTACTACATTTAAAAAAAAAAGAATTCCAAAAAAGTACAGAGATGCTTTTTATTGCGTTGCGATTTGCTGAAATTCTAGACAATACATTTCTATTAGAACAGATTAATAGAGATTTAGCAATTAACTATTTAGCATCTAACCAAAAAAGCCAGCATAAGGTCTATTACGAAGAGTCTTCAACATTAAACAATAGTGTTGAAGCCATAGAGGAAGAATCGGTAAACACATTTTTTAATATTATTACTAAGCAAGAAGAAAAAACATTAGAGGCTGAAAATAAAAAATACACCAACTACCTATACGTTTCACTAGCCTCTGGACTTTTTATAATCTTAATTGGCATATTAATTCTTTTAAAAAGCGAAAGCAAAAAGAAACGAAAAAAAGAGATCATTAATTATTTAGAGATTAGTAGAAACAACATAATTGCAGTAAAGCCTTCTATAAAACAAACAAAGAAGCGATTAGCTATCCCAGAGGAAACAGAAGAGGTTATATTACATAAATTAAAACGGTTTGAATCTTCAAACAAGTTTTTAAACAAAGACATGTCTTTGGCTGTTTTAGCTGGGCAATTTGAAACCAACACAAAATATTTATCCGGGGTAATCAACAAGCACTATCACGTTAATTTTAACACATTTATCAATAAACTACGTATAAATTATATTATCGATAAATTAAAAACAGACCCTAATTATATTCATTACAAAATAAGTTTCTTAGCTAAAGAAAGTGGCTATTCTTCACATAGCAGCTTTGCAACTGTTTTTAAATCTATTATCGGAATGTCTCCTGTAACGTTCATAAAGTTAATTCAAGAAGAGCGTAACGGACTTGAGCCAAAAAATTTGGTCAAATGATTAAAATATGCATACATATTATCCTTTTTTTGGCATTTAGTGTTCAAGCTTCTGCTATGGCCGTAAGCGAAGATATCCCTGCTCACCAAGTAGACAGTATTTTAAAAGCAATTAGTGCAAAAGTTTATGAGAACCCAGATAAATCTATAGAATTAGGCCTTTCTGTTTATGAGAATGAAAATCACTCTCTTAGATCACGTACCAAGGCTTTAATGTTAGTTGTATTGGCTCACACTTCTAAACGTAATTACCAAAAAGCTTTAGAATATAATGATTTAGCAAATGAGCTCTCAAAAGAGCTTAACGATGAGCTATTACAGATAGAAATTCTTTCTAGAACAGGTATTCTATATCAACAACTAAAAATATTTGACAAGTCCATTGAATACCTAGAAAAAGCCGAACAAAAGGCTTTAAAATATCCCGTCCGAGATTCAGTAAGCCTAGATCTAGCTAACGGATATACTATAAGGGGCTTTATCTATAAGGATAATCTTAATTGTGATATTGCATTAGAATTTTTTAATAAAGGCATCGAAGAATACAAAAAGCTAGAGCAAAGAAATGCCAAAACAAACCTGAGCATTGTTTATTATAACAAAGGGAATTGTTACATCTCACGTTCAGAATTTGACAAAGCGAAAAAAAGTTTCAACGAATCTCTAGAATATGCAAAACGCCAAAATGCTAGCAGCTTAGTGTCTTTCGCCGAAAAAGGTATGGCTGAAGTTTATAATTTAGAAGGTAAGCACGAAGACGCTATTGTACTTCTAAAGTCTGCCCTTTCAAAGTCAAAAAATGTTGGAGATATAATTTTAAATCTGGGTGTATACAAAGGCTTGTTCGAAAACTCCTTGGCACTAAACCAATGGGATGAATATGAAAAATACTATAAGCTTTTTTTAGAAACACAATTAGAGATTAAAATATCCGAACGGAACTCGGTCAGTGATTCAATAAAAGAAAATTCTAAACTCTTAGACGAAGATCTAGATAAGATTCAAACTAAATTCAAAAACAATTTCAGCTTAATTATTGTACTAATATTATGTTGTGTAATTATAGTTTTGCTTCTCGAAATTAAAAATAAAAAGACTACAAAAGCACTTCAAAAAAAGATTGATGACTTACAAAATATCTACCCAAAAACAAACGCTGGGTAAATTACTTTTTTGTTTATTAAATCTTGATTTACAATACTATACAACTCATCTTTACCTTTTAAATTTCGGTAAATAGGAAAGACATAATCTATATATATAGTGTGCCAATTTATATATTAGATTAATCTAACTCTAACAGAAATTATTTTACCATGGAAAATAAGGTGCAAAAAACTGTAGCTACCAAATCCCTTTTTTACTCAAAAAACACTCCTCCCCAAAAGCCTTTCTCATCTGTTCTCACCGTTCTCTTCCTTTTGTTGATTAGCAATATAGGGTTTGCACAGTTGAATGAATCTTTCGACTCTGGCATCCCAAACACATGGACACTTTTTGGAAATGGAACAGGTGTGTCAGAATGGAGTTCCACTACGGATGGTTATCTTGGTACCAATGGAGCTTCAATAAACCCGAGCGCAGACAATATCGGGGACCAAAATACGGCCGAATACTTTTTAGTGACCCCGCAACTAGCCGTACCAGAAAATGGTGAAATACAATTCTACACTAAACAAGCTAACGAAGCCGATAATGGCGCACAATACGAAATTAGACTCTCCACCGCCGCGCAACCCGATATTAATGGTTTTAATGTCGTCTTACAAAGCTATACAGAAACTAATCTAAATACCGGCAATCAAACATCGTATGAGAAAAAAATTATAGAATTACCTACTTCTATCCCAGCGGGTTTAAACATCTATATCGCTTTTATAACTGTAAACACACAAAATGGTCCCAATCCAACTGGAGATGAGTGGTTTGTGGATGAAATTTCAGTTTTACAAGGCTGTATAGAGGTTGAAAATGATGATGTATCCATAAGTGATATTACAGTTGATGGTGCCGAAATAACTTGGTCACACCCAACAGCCACAAATTTTGAAATACAAGTTTTGCCTACAGGCGGAATTCCAGCCGAAAGTGGAATTCCAGTGATAGGAACTAGCTACACATTAATGAATTTAGATGCTGATACAGAATTCGACATATACATCTCAGCATTGTGTGATAACGACACCCAAAGTGCATTCTCTGGCCCTTACACTTTCGAAACTTTAAGATATGGCTTATCTTGTGATCAGCCAATTACTGTACCAGATATAAGCACAACCCCTTTTGTATTTACAGATAACTTAGCTAATTGGGTGAACCCCGACGTAAGCTATACAACTCAAGGAAGTAATTGTGTACCTAGTTCCGATACGATGAATTATTTGTCTGGGGACAAAATATTCTTTGCATACACACCGACACAAGATGGCTTATTGTCTTTAACACAAACGACTTTTGATGGCGGTGATGAGACCAACAACTGCTATAATGCTATAAGTTCACTTTTTGTATATGAGGGCTGTACAGATGTTGGTGTTAGTTGTTTGGGTGGTACAACTACAAACCAAGGTTTTCAACCAGAATATATAAACAACCTATTGGTACAAGCTGGTCAAACATATATCATTGTTGTTTCAAGCCCATATAATTCATCTGGTGTGGGAATCTGTTTTGAATTGGAAATTTCTAACCCCGTATGTGCACCACCAGGAAATTTCACTTACAACAACTTAACTGAAGACAGTGTATCCTTTTCTTGGGATAATGTTGGAGGATTTTCAGATTCTTGGGAATATATCGTTGTACCTACTGGAACCGGAGAACCTACAGGTTCTGGCATAGCTACGGCAACTAACACAGACAATATTATCAATACTGGCCTATCGCCAGCTACAACTTACGATTTGTACGTAAGATCAGTATGCAATGGCACTCCAGGTATCTGGAGTGAACCAAGCACATTCACTACACAATGTGCTACACTCAACTTGCCTTATTTCACGGACTATAGTGGTACCTCAAATGATAATCCCGAACCATGTTGGACTATAATTGATGCTAATGGTGATGGCAACACATGGGGATATTTAGGCGAATGGGGCACAATACAAACCTCAGCCTCACAGTTTGAAAATTACGATATCTTTGCTTCCCCTCGCTTAAATTTTGACGGTACACCAAAACGCATAAGATATAAGCACAGATCTACACTTGGCTCTTCAACATACAGCGTCAGGTTATCAACAACAGGAGTCGGTTTAGATAATTTTACAACAGTTGTATTACCAACAACAACTATAAACAATAACGACTTTCAAGAGATCATAGTTGACTTACCAGAAAACTTAACCGGAGAAATAAATATAGCTTGGATTGTAGAACCCAATACGACCGAAGATGCCATTAGAATCTCCATTGATGATGTATATATTGAAGATAAACCCTCTTGTCCGGATCCTTTAAGTCCATTTGTAATTCAAATAACAACGAACTCTGCGTGGCTATTTTGGACTGCGGGTGATACCGAGACACAATGGGAAGTGGCCATTCAAGACGAGGGGACGGGAGTTCCAACAGAAGATGGTCTTCTCGTAACAGACAACTTTCCATACATAGCAACTAACCTAGAACCCGGTAACAGATACGAGTTTTATGTGAGGGCTTATTGCGACACAGACGATAAAAGTGAATGGATTGGACCTGTTGAATTCATAACTCTTTGTGAATCCTACGATACACCTTTTTTTGAAAGTTTCAATGATGATGATGACAATACACAAAAGTTTTGTTGGGAAATTACAGACGCAAATAACGACGGAAGCACATGGGCAACAAATGAGACAACGGCTTTTATGCAAACGGCTCCTTTTACTCCTCCATCTAGCTTTAATGATTACTTAATATCTCCTGCTATCAATATAGATGGTGTTAAGGAACTTAAATATAAGTATCGTGCGGATTATTCCATTTTTTCAAATGCGCCTCGCTATGGGTTGGAGGTATTGATGTCTACTACCAACACCAATCCAGGAAGCTTTTCTGTCATCTCCCCTTTTGAAATTATCACCAATTCCAGTTATGAAGAGAAGTCTATCATAATAGAAGCAACAGGTACAATTTACATTGCGTTTAGAGTACCCCCAGAATTCACAGGGCCATTTTCTATACTTAGCATAGATGATGTTAGCATCAATGATGCACCTGCCTGTCCTAATCCATCGGATCTAGCAGTAGATACAATCTCTACTGATGGCGCAGATCTATCTTGGACAGCAGGCTATGAAGAAACAGCTTGGAGCATAGTTGTACAGCCAGCAGGATCGGGAGTACCAACAGCCAACAGTGGAGTCAGCGTATCATCTACAAACTACTCTGTTTCTGATTTGCTTGCAGACACAGAATACGAATTTTATGTTATAGCAAACTGTGATCCCGAAAATAGTGAATGGATAGGACCAGTAACCTTTAGAACTAATTGTAATGTATTTACAACACCATTTGTTGAGACATTTAACACCGATTCACCAACGGAGAGCTGTTGGCAAATCGTCAACAACAATAACGATCAAGAAACTTGGGAGTTAAACGGTTCTACATTTCCTTACGAAGGAGATCAATCGGCAGTGATGTTTACGGGAACAAATGGTCAAAATGAAGATTGGTTAATTTCACCAACCATAACCATAACTGAAAATCAACGCCTTCGCTATTACTACAGGGTTAATGATAGTTTTTTTACTGAAGATCTCGAAGTCCTACTGTCTACTAATGGAGTTGGTTTAGATCAGTTTACAACAGTCTTATACGATTCTGACGATGATCCGGTTATTATCAATAACACAGAATATAAAGTTAAGATCATTAATTTTCCAGAAGGTATTTCTGGGGATATAAATATTGCATTCCGTGTTCCTTTCTTTCCAAGCACATTACCCTACAGAGGACAAATATTGGCCATCGATAATGTAAATATTGAAGATGTGCCTGATTGTCCAGAACTTACAAACATAGTCTTAAATAATATCACAGATACAGAAGTACAAGTATCTTGGGATGCCAATGGAACAGAAACTCCTTGGGAAATCTCAGTACAGCCATCTGGCACTCCAGCACCAGTTGGGGATACCGACCCAAGTTATTTATATAACGCCATTACAAATCCATTTACAGTCACAGGGCTAGACCCTTCAACGATGTACGATATATACATAAGAGCAGTATGTAACGGTAATGCAAGTGAATGGACAGGGCCAGAAGTGGTCACTACCAAATGCAGTTTCGACAACCTCTGTCAGTACACCTTTGTACTTAATAGCGATTTCGCAACAGGGTCATCTCTGGACATAAGTCAAAACAATCAACTCTCTCAGTCATTGCCTTTTAATGGCCAAACTGGCGAAGAGTTTACAGTTTTCTTGTGTTCTGGATTAGAATTCACAGTTTTCTTTAACACCATAGGTACTGCTCAATTTCAATATGAAAACTATCAATTCGATATTAGAAACAGTGAAGGAGATACCATATACTCCAGTCCATTTAACATTCTTCTTGAGACTGTAGTCTATGAAGGGAATGCTGTCTGTGGACCAATATCATGCCCACAACCAACAGATTTAACAATAAATGAAACCAATACTATGTCTTGGGCACCTCAAGGTAACGAAAGTCAATGGGAAGTTGCTATACAGCCCATTGGAAACGGCACATTACCACAATCCGGCACAATAGTATCGACCAATTCATATACACCATCTGCAGCTGATTTCAATGATTCCACATCGAACACATATGAGTATTTCGTAAAGGCCGTTTGCGGAACTGATGATGAAAGTTATTGGAGTGGTCCGTTTGGTTTTGTAAGAAATAATGATATTACTACTGCCTTAACGCTTCCAATAAATTCAGATAACACCTGTGAGCTTTCTGGTAGTAATATTTCATTTACAAGCGCCACGGTTTCACCTCAAACCATGAGCTGTGATGGTTTAAATTCTGGTGATATCTGGTTCGATTTTACTGCGGAATCCCAAATTCATATTATAGAAATTAATGGATTTACAGGTGAATTCTTTTACTCCAATGCCGGTGAGAATTATTCCAATATTACCATGACGCTTTATAAAGATGATGGCAGTCTTCAAGAAATTGCCTGTACATACGACCATGTATTGGTTGCTATGTATACTTCAGAATTGGTCGTTGGAGATAATTACAAATTAAGATTGAGTCTTAACAGCTCAGAGACCAACAGTCGTCCGTTCAATGTATGTATTAAAACACCGTCAGATTTTTGTGCTGTAGAAACGGTAAATGGTGGGTTTGAAGAACCCGCACTAAGCTATGTAAGCGGTGTTACTTCATTAAGTAGAATGCAAGTTGTCCCAGGATGGCGTACCAATTTAACCACTTGGGGAGATAACGGTGCTATCTTTATCTGGGAAGGGCTAAACTCACCTGGATTTGAACCTTATGAAGGCAGCCAAAGTGTTCAACTATTAACAGATATAGACAATCCCGAAGATC
The DNA here is from genome assembly GCA_964453045.1 of uncultured Flavobacteriaceae bacterium. Classification (GTDB taxonomy): domain Bacteria; phylum Bacteroidota; class Bacteroidia; order Flavobacteriales; family Flavobacteriaceae; genus Winogradskyella. The sequence continues at coordinate 7,424 of CAYVNR010000008.1, read as the reverse complement.
CAAACGATCTTACAGATATTCGAGGTTACTACAGGGATTTTGACACTTCAGAAATTACACTTTATGATTATAGCTTTGTACACTTGGCAAGATTTGAAGAAAATACACTTCAATTATTTGCTGGTCCACCCGATGGCCCTTTTACCATGATTGATGAAAATATTGGTGTTGTACAAGCTTGGACACTTGTCTCTGGGGAATACCAAGTTCCCGATGGCCAAACTACAACACGCTTTATTTTTAGAGCCAGTAATAGTGAAGATATCGGAAATATGATTGATGCCGTAAGCTTTTTACCTAATAACGAAATCATAACGGAGCCGTTTACGGTAGATTGTAGCGATGCAAATGCAACTATTGAAGCCAATGGTAATGGCACTTGGTTAGCAAGTACAAATAATCCAGGGACAGTAGCCATTGCAGATGCCAATAGCAACACTACATCTATTAGCGATTTTGTACAACCGGGAGTTTATACGTTTACATGGCAAACCAGATACTGCTCTTACGATTTAGAGATTACCTACAATGGAGTCTCCAATATCCCTACTGTTGAATCCCCTATAAGCTATTGTTTAAACGATACAGCTGAAGCACTTACTGCATCTGAATCTCCAGATTATTCTTTAATTTGGTATACAGAAGCTACTGGTGGAACAGGCAATACAGCCCCACCTGTACCAAATACGTCAACAGCAACCACAACATCATACTATGTAGCCTATGTAGATTCTGAGGGCTGCGAAGGGCCACGAGCAGAAATCACCGTCATTGTTAGCGAATCTTTCGATGCCCAGTTAGAGTTTAGCTATGAAAACGCTTGTTCAGTATCAACAACAAACCCGTTACCTATCTTAAGTGATGGATTTGATACTGGCGGTGCATTTACTTCTTCGACATTAACTGTAGATCCCGTTACAGGAGAAATTGATATGACCTCTGCTGCAGTTGGTTCTCATGATATAACTTATACTTATAATGGAGACTCAGAAAACTGTACTACCGCAGGAAGTTTCACTGCTAGTATAGAGATCATAGCAGCTTCAATGCCTGTAACAGGTTTTGGCTATAGTGCAGATACGTTCTGTATTTTGTCAACAGCTAATCCATTACCTAATACAGATATAGGTTTTACTACTGGAGGTGTGTTTAGTTCTTCCACCATTACGGTAGATAGTGGTAGTGGTGCAATTGATCTGTCTACAGCAAATGCAGGCAGTCATGACATTACTTATACTACAGAAGCAAATGCCACCACATGCGTTGATGCAGGTACATCAACAATAACTATAGAGATCACACCAAGTACAGTACCCGAAATAGGGTTTTCATACGTCAATAGTGTTTATTGTGCAGATAGTAATAACACATTACCGACCTTAAATACAGGTTTTGTTAATGGTGGTACCTTTTCAGCTGAAAACGGTCTTGTGATCGATGCTATAACAGGAGAAATAAGTGTTTCAGAGAGTACTTTAGGCAATTATACTGTTAATTACACTGTTCTTGAAGATGGAACAAATTGTATTGAAGGCCAAACAAGTACTTACGATATTACCATACTCAATAGTATTGAAGTAGCTATTGAAGATGGCTGCAATGGAAGCGATTATACATTAACAGCACTAGCTATAAATGATTCATACGATTCAGATAATGCAACCTATACTTGGATGGATGCCAATGGAAATGTGGTTGGCAGTAACTCTGAGGTATTTAACGTAACTCAACATGCAACAAGCAACTCTAATCTCATAACACCATTGCAATTCTCTGTTACTGTAACTTATGGAGATTGCTCAACCACCCAAACGTTTACAGCAGAACAATTAGAATGCATCGAAGAGCAGATACCAAGAGGAATATCTCCTGATGGGAATGGCAAAAACGACACCTTGGACTTAACGGGTTATGGTGTTACAGCAATTACAATATTTAACCGCTACGGAACCGAGGTTTATAAATTTAAAGGCACATATACCAACCAGTGGAGAGGGCAATCAAAAAATGGTCGCGAACTACCAGACGGTACCTATTTCTATAACATTGAAAAAGAGGACGGGAGTTCCCTAACAGGGTGGATTTATATAAATAGAGCTTATTAATCAACCAAAATCATAAAAACATCAAAAGCAGATGAAAAATATATATTTCACTATAGTTTTTACAATTGCCTTAGTTATAAGTGCAAATGCACAACAAGACCCTCAATACACGCAGTATATGTACAATATGAATGTTATAAATCCCGCTTATGCAGGTTCTAAAGAGCATTTGGCTATTGGCTTGCTTTACCGTACACAATGGGTAAACATCAATGATGCCCCTAGAACAGGCACATTATCCATACACAGTCCCATTGGGAAGAATGTTGGCTTGGGTCTATCTATAATTTCAGATAGAATAGGCCCTGTGGAAGAAAATAACGTATACGCTGATTTTTCATATACGTTGAATTTAGGTGGAGAACATCGTTTGGCGTTAGGCCTAAAAGCAGGGGCTACTTTTCAGAACATTGGTTTGTTCAGTGATATTGGAAATGGATTTGTCAACGACTCTAATGATGAGGCCTTTAGCGAAAATGCAAACAGTACAAATTTAAATATTGGTTCTGGGCTCTTTTACTACACAGATAATTACTATGTGTCCTTCTCTATTCCGAATATGTTAAAAAATACATTTTTGGATATTACTGGCAACGGGCAGGAATTTACTTTTGGATCAGAAGTTTTGCATTATTTCCTATCAGCAGGTTACGTATTTAACCTTTCGGAAAACACAAAGTTTAAGCCTTCGTTTTTAATAAAATCGGCTTTTGATGCACCTACATCCTTAGATTTATCAACCAACTTTCTGTTCTTTGACCGTTTTGAAGCTGGAGCTACTTACCGTTTGGAAGATGCCATCGGAGCTATGGTAAACTTTGCAATTACACCAGATATTAGAGTTGGTTATGCTTATGATTATATAATTTCAGATCTAAGCGCTGCTACATCATCTTCCCATGAAGTTATGCTGCTGTTCGACTTAAATTTTCCGAAAAAGGTATCAATTTCACCAAGATTTTTCTAACCAAAAAAGAACTTAAACAATGAAAACTAAACTTAGTCTTTTATGCTTACTCTATCTATCGGCAATAGGTTTCGCACAAAATAAAAAAATTGAAAATGCAGATCAGCTTTTTAACAGCTATCAGTACGTAGATGCTATCAGTGCATATTTACAAATTATTGATGATAATGAGGCCGATTCTCATGTTTACAAAAAATTAGCAGACAGTTACTACAATGTCTTCAATATAGATGAAGCGTCTAAATGGTATAAAAAAGCCTTAGAAACCAATCAAGAAGCTGAGACCTATTATCGTTATGCTCAAACTTTGAAGTCACAGGGAAAATATGAAATGGCTAATGAGCAAATGAGGATTTTCTCCCAAATGATGCCTAACGATGAGCGTGCAAAAACATATGTATCTAACCCAAATTACATCCCGAAATTGGCAGACAAAACCAAGTTATTTAAGGTTGAGGAAACTACAATAAATGATAAGGATAAGAGTGACTTCGGGGCTGTTTTATCTAACGATAATGTTCTCTATTTTGTAAGCAACAGAAAAAAATCAAAAAAACAAGATCTTTGGACCAAGGAACCTTATTTAGATATCTATAAGTCCGTTAGAAATGATGATGGTACACTATCAGAAGCTGAAGAAGTGGAAGAACTGAACACCATATATCACGACGGGCCGCTCACCATAAGTCAAGATGGAAAAACCATGTATTTTTCTAGGGATGGCCATAGCGAAGGATCTTACAAAAAAATAAAAAACAATAAAATAAAATTGGCTCAGCAAGGGATCTACAAAGCCACGCTAGTTGACGGCAAATGGAAAAACATTGAGGCACTCCCAATTAACAGTAAGGATTACAGTGTAACGCACCCAAGTTTAAGCAACGACGGAAAAACACTCTATTTTACATCTAATATGCCAGGTGGATTGGGAGATACGGATATATGGAAAATTAGCATTGATGGAAATACTTATGGTAAACCAAAAAATTTAGGCCCTGATGTTAACACCTCGGGAAAAGAAGGTTTCCCTTATGTAAGTAGCGATAACATCCTTTATTTTGCATCAAGTGGGAGACAAGGTTTTGGTGGTTTTGACATTTTTAAATACGACCTTAACAAAAAAGAAAATACCGTGAACTTGGGAAACGGGGTAAACACTAAAAGAGACGATTTTGCTTTTAGTGTTAATACTTCAAAAAAAATCGGATTCTTTTCATCTAACAGATCAGGTGTCGATAATATTTATATTGCCATCCCTATTTGTCGTTTCGAAATTACAACTACCGTTAAAAATGCTGAGAACAGTACTTTAATTCCAGGAGCAAAAGTCTCTATATTAGATAACCAAAACAATATAATTGCCACGCAGTTAACAGATAAAAATGGTAATACCAGTTTTAATCTCAGTTGTGAAAACACTTATACCATAAATGTTTTGAAGGATAAGTTTGAAACCGTGACAATTCCCGTCAAAAAATCAGACGAAAAAGAAATAAACCTAACGGCATCATTACAACCTATCAACGAAATAATAACCGACAAAGAAGTAAAACTAAACAATATTTACTTCGAATTTAACAAAAGTAATATAACACAACAAGGAGCCTATGAATTGGATAAGCTCGTTAAAATAATGAATGACTATCCCGAAATGGCCATTTTAGTAAGATCGCACACCGACTCAAAAGGAAACCCCAACTACAATAAAAAGCTTTCAGAAAAACGTGCACAAGCTACTGTACAATATCTTATTTCTAAAGGTATTGATAAAAATCGTTTATCTTCTGAAGGTTTAGGAAGCAGTGAACCAAAAATTGACTGCAAAACCAATTGCAATGAAGAGGAAGATGCTAAAAATAGAAGATCAGAATTCTTAATAATAAAACGTTGAAACATCGTTTATTAGAATTTTCAATAATTGCTCTAGGGTAGTAATTTTAAAGATAAAGCTGTTTTATACGAAAGTATATTCGCACATTACCTGTTTTAAAGATGATATATAAAAAATTTATTATCACATCTTTACAGTGGAATGTTTATGATAAAAGAAATTGAATGAAGAAGACTTTAGTTTTAATCCTTTTTACAATATCGTTTTTAGGTATAAATGCACAAGAGCCAAATGATTGTATCAATGCCATCACAGTCTGTGGAAATGGCAATTTCATGTCTAATGCCAATGGTATTGGTGCCATTCAAGAAGTTTCTGGCTGTGGTGGATTTGAGAATAATTCTCTATGGTTAGAAATTAATATAGTACAAGCTGGAACTTTAGGTTTTGATTTAATCCCAGAAAATCCAGATATTATGGTCGATTATGATTTTTGGGTTTATGGTCCAAATGATGTCTGTTCTAATTTGGGAAATCCTATTCGGTGTGCAACCACAAACCCCAATCAGGCCGGTCTTCCTAACAATATAACTGGCATTAATGGCAGCACAACGTTAACCCAAACCGGACCCGGTGCCAATGGTAATGGTTATGTATTTTGGTTAAATGTCAATGTTGGTGAAACATACTATATAATCATTGATAGACCTGTAGGAGATGGCGGGTTTGAAATTCAATGGACTGGTACAGCTACCCAAGGAACTGGCGCATTTCCATCGCCACCAACAGCAAACGAAATTGATGACGTTAAGCAATGCAGCAGTACGCCAGATATAGCCATATTTGACCTTAATAGTCTAAAAAGCAGTATCAATTCAGATATTGGAAACACTATTGAATTTTACGAAAATTTAGCAGATGCAATAGATGACATTAACGAGCTTCCCGGCATTTACGCAAATACTTCAAATCCCCAAACTGTTTATGCCAAAGTAAAGTCTTTGGGGACAGATTGCTATAGTCTAATAGACTTTGACCTAATTGTAACACCAATACCCGAGGCTACGCTTACAGTTTCAAATTCAGCAATTTGTGAAGATGAAGATGTCACCTTTACAATAACCGGAACACCGGACGCTACAATATTTTACACCATAAACGGAGGTAGCGTTCAAGATGTTTTACTCGATTCTACAGGTGTATTCAATGTAACAGAGTCTCCGAATATCGATATGGTATTCACCCTAGAAGAAGCACAAATCATAAATGATTCAGGAACCATAGTATGCTCTCAGTCTCTTACAGATTCTGAAACTGTTACGGTATCGACAAATACAGTACCATCAATCACTAACAATTCACCAATTTGTGAAGGTGAAGACGGCGAATTACAGTTCTCTGGTGACCCAAATGCAACCATCACATATACAATAAATGGAGGAGCAAATCAAACTCTAAATTTAGATGGCACAGGTAATTTCACTCTAATTATCCCAGGGCTTACCGTTGATACTAACATTGAAATTATATCGGTAGCCAATCCATCTCAACCTACTTGTGTGCTATCAATCAATTCTATTGAAACCATAACTGTAAATCCTTTACCTGTAGTTATCGAACCCGACCCCTTATTAGCATGTAATAACGGAACAGACCCTAATTCTGCAGCTTTTGATTTGGATGCCGAAAGCGCTACTATTTCGGATAATCAACCCAATATAAATGTAACATATTACGAAACTCAAGCACAAGCTGAAACTGGTAATCCAGCAGATGCATTGTTATCCCCTTATAATAGTACGTCAGCCAATCAAACCATTTATGTTCGTGTAGAAACAGATTTGGGATGTGTTGATTACACAACACTCAATTTACAAGTTATTGATGCACCTATTGCAAATATGGCATCCCCTTTACAAGCCTGTGATGAAAACAATCAAGGATTTGGTGTTTTTGATTTAACCCAAGCCTCTTCTGAAATAACTGCTGGTAACACACAAACCGTTCAAGTATCATTTTTTGTTTCACAAGCAGAAGCAGAAGCAGGAACTTCAGAAATCACAGATCCAACAACATTTCAAAATACAATAGCCTATAACCAAACTATTTATGTTCGAGTAGATTCAGATTCATTAGATTGTTACAATACAGAGACTCTTAACTTAGAAGTTTTTGATATACCAATAATTTCTAATGTATTGCCATTAGAAGTATGTGATGATAATAGTGATGATGGATTTGCATCTTTTGATTTAGACTCGCAAACACCTCTATTATTGAATGGGGCTACAAACATTACTATATCTTATCATCTATCTCAATCAGAAGCTGATAGTGGTGCTAATCCTCAAACAAGCCCATACATTAGTAATACGCAAACAATATATGTTCGTGCCGAAAATGATTTCAACACTAACTGCTTTGTGACTACCACCTTCGATCTCATTGTCCACCCTCTCCCCACGTTAGTATCCCCCACGGTCTTGGAGGTCTGCGACGACGGCGTGCCAGACGGATTAAC
>CAYVNR010000007.1:95199-141316 GCA_964453045.1 uncultured Flavobacteriaceae bacterium | reverse complement strand
GGTGCAAAGATAATTAAAAAGTTAAAAGTAAAAAGTAGAAAGTAAAAAGTTTTTACTTAGCTACCATATTTGCACAAGATCTGATAAATTTTTTATTAGGTTTAAGATTCTTACTAAATTCAAGAAAGATAATTTTCGCATTATCTTAGAAAATTTTGATATTCTTTGAGCAGGATAAGATTTTCCTAATTTGCAGTTCTGAGCACTTTTAAAATTTGCCATATTGCTGATGTATTAGCACTATGGCGTTCTAGACGCTCGATAAGTGAATTATTATAAATTTAAGTAAAAATTAATTACACTTAAATTTACTAAAAACATGTAATGATTTGAAGATTTAGAATCTTATTATTAATAGTTTATTAACAATCTATTGCTATCCATCTAGTAAATCTGGTCGCCTTTCTTGGGTTCTTTTATAGGCTTGTTCCTCTCTCCACTTTTCTATTTCACCAAAATTACCACTGAATAGTACCTCAGGAACTTTCATGCCTTTATAATCTCTTGGTCTTGTATAAATAGGTGGCGCCAATAAATTATCTTGAAACGAATCGGTTAGGGCAGAGGTTTCGTTGCCCAAAACACCAGGTATCAATCTTATAACGGCATCGCACAACACGGCAGCTCCCAATTCACCACCAGACAGGACATAATCTCCAATGGATATTTCTCTGGTTATAAACTTATCGCGAACACGTTGGTCTACACCTTTGTAATGCCCACATAGAATAATAATGTTTTCTTTTAGAGATATTTGGTTGGCAATACTTTGGTTTAAACGCTCACCATCTGGCGTCATATAGATAATTTCATCATAATTGCGTTCTTCTTGAAGACCAGATATACATTTGTCAATAGGTTCTATAAGCATTACCATACCGGCTCCACCACCAAATTGATAATCATCAACCGATTTATAATTGTCAGTTGTGTAATCTCTAAGATTATGAAAGTGAACTTCTACTAAATCAGCTTCAATTGCACGCTTAAGGATTGAGGCTTCAAACGGACTTTTTATAAGTTCTGGTAAAACGGTAATGATGTCTATACGCATGGTCTGTATAATATAGAATGCAAAGGTAGTTTAATTGAGGGATTTAGGAGTCATGAATTTTAGGTGTATCAACTTATCAAAATATAACGTTAGATAGGAGTATCCCGCAAGGTTTTTAGCCTTGTAGGTATAGTGTAAATTGTTTGAAATATGAGTATTAACTAATTTCCAACAATAAAAAATCCGTAATTAGTATTACGGATCTTGAGGCTTTTCATTATGTTTTGAATAACATCTACGCCTTATTCTTATTGATTTCGTCTTGCAACTGACGTCTTACTTTTTGTTCGCGTTCTAATGCTGTACGTCTGTGGTCTTCAAATTCAGTTTCTACCTCTTCTAACTTAAGCTTGGCATCTCTTGTTAACGAATTACTGTTCTTAAACTTATAGATAAAAAATAATAACAGTGCCGTGAGACCAGCTATGATACTCCACATAATAACATTATAATTGGTCTTACTGGTTTGCATTCCCAATAAAGCCATATTATTTTTTTCTGTATTGGTTTGGTCTAACGTAGTTTGCGTATTGTCTAGTTTAGCTTTTAAATCCTCAATTTCCTTAGCTTGGTTGGCCACTGTATTTTCAGAATTTTCCAAGTTTTTGTTGATGGTATTTAAGGAGTCGAGAACATGTGCTTTTAAAGTTAAAAGCCAAGCGGTTTTAACGGCTTCGTATCGTTGTCCGTTAGTGCCTTTAAAGTTTCCGGATTTTCTAAAAACATATTCAAACTGATTATCAATAGTACCACTGTTTAATGATAACTGATCGTCCGCTTCATCTTTTTTTGTTTGACTGTTTATAGATTGTAAACTAAATGTAACTATAAGAATTACAGCGACTTTGGTTAAGAATTTCATCCTTAATATAATTTTGGTTGCGTTAGATTAATTAGGTGCCAAGATAACAATTATAAATAAATTACTTAGCAAATAGACTTTGAAATAGAAAAGCCAATTTATATACGGTTAAAGTTTTAAAATAGATGTTATGGCATTGTATAAAAGCAAAAAATCTTGCCAGTTAAGGCAAGATTTTTAAATTCTCTTTTTCAAAGAATTCTAATAGTAAGCATAGCGTCTTACTTTAGAAATATATTTTGCTAGTCGAATAACTTGATGGCTGTAACCATATTCGTTATCGTACCATATGTATAGTATGACGTTCTTTCCGTCTTCTCTTACAATGGTTGCTTTGCTATCGTATATTGAAGGTGCAGAACTGCCAACAATATCGCTAGACACCAACTCATCACTCATTTCGTATTTAATCTGCTCTACTAAATCACCTTCAAGGGCATATTTTTTCATCATGGCGTTCATGCACTCAGTTGTAGTTTTATTTTCCAATTCTAAGTTCAAAATAGCTAACGAACCATTTGGCACAGGAACTCTAATGGCATTAGAAGTTAACTTGCCTTCTAAAGATGGTAATGCTTTACTTACGGCTTTTCCAGCACCAGTTTCGGTGATTACCATGTTTAAACCTGCAGCTCTACCGCGTCTGTATTTTTTGTGAAAATTATCTACCAAGTTTTGATCGTTGGTATAAGCATGTATAGTCTCTAAATGGCCAGATTTAACACCATAAGAATCTTCAACAGCTTTTAAAACCGGGGTGATAGCATTTGTTGTACAAGAAGCTGCAGAGAAAATATCTACTTTATCAGGATTGTGTTCTAAGTGGTTAACGCCATGTACAATGTTTGGTACTCCTTTTCCTGGGGCAGTCAATAGCACTTTGCTAACACCTTTAGACTTTAAGTGTCTGCCTAGGGCTTTTTCATCTCTAAATGCTCCTGTATTATCAATCACTAAGGCATTGTTAATACCATATGCCGTATAATCTATATCCTCAGGTGCATTTGCTGAAATAATATTAACGGTAGTTCCATTGATAATTAGAGCATTGTTTTTTACATCTACACTTACCATCCCAGAAAAATCCCCGTGTACGGAATCATTTCTCAACAATGAAGCGCGTTTTTCTAAAACAGTTTCGTTAATCTCACCACGTGTTACGATAGCTCTTAAACGTAATTGGTTGCCTTTACCGGTTCGCGTCATCAATTCGCGCGCTACTAAACGTCCAATTCTACCAAAACCGTAAAGTATAACATCTTTTGGCTCAATGTTTTTGGATTTTTTTGCTTCTCCCAATTTAGCAGAAACGAAAGCCGTTGCATTTTCGTACTTCTGGTCTTCTAAATGGTACTCATAGGTTAGTTTGCCGATGTCTAATTTAGCAGGAGGTAAATTTAATTTTTTAATAGCCTGCGCAATTTCTACAGAATCAAAAATTGAAATTGGTTTTTGAACAAATTCACCTGCATACTCATGCAAGTTTAAAATTTCGCTCACTTTTCTGTCAATCAATTGATTTCTGAATAAAACCAGCTCAACCGAATTGTCGTACCATAGGTCGCTAACCGTTTTAATAAATTCTACAGTTGCTCTGCGGCGATCAGCCTGAAATGCTAACTCTTTTTCGTAAGTGTCATTAAAACCCATTTTGTTTTGGTTTAGTGTTTTTAAATTTTGCGCAAAAATACATATTTCAAACGTTTTCGTAGTACTTTTTGTCGAAAATAAAAGCCCTTCAAAGCATAGTACTTTGAAGGGCGGCTTTTATTTGTTTTAAAAAAATGTTTATCTAATCATTATAGATTCTTTTTCGCCATTATTGTTTATAAATTCAATACGCAATGGTTCATTGAAGTTATGATTTTCTATAGAGCTTTGGGCGTCATCAACAGAATAGAGCTTCTTACCATTTATTTTTGTTAAAATGTTACCCACTTCAAAACCATATTCTTTGAGGTATGGCCCATATTTTTTATTTAGTTTTTTGATTTCTACACCATACTCAATTTTTAATTTAGTTAAATCCTCATTTTGAAGATTTTTTACCCTTCCTATAATAGGAATTTCAGCCACACTGTTTTTTAGTAAAGTTACCGGCAATACTTTTTCATCATCATCTCTTATTAAGGTAACATCGACCACATCATTTGGGCTTTTTGTTTTTAGATATCCTGTTAAGTCTGAAAACTTATTGATCTCTACACCATCTATCTTTTTTATAATGTCTCCAGATTTTATCCCTGCTTTTTCAGCTCCTGTATCTTCTGTGACCTCACTAACGTAAAATCCTTCGGTGATATCTGTGCCCAATTCTTTGGCGGCTTTACTATTGAGCGCTCCACCAACAACACCTAGAATGCCATTCTGCACGTTGCCATACTCCATAATATCGTTAACAATTTTCCGTGCGATGTTACTTGGTACAGCAAATGAATATCCAATATAGGACCCATCACGAGAAGATATAGCCGTATTAATACCGATTAAGTCCCCATTGGTATTGACTAAAGCACCACCAGAGTTACCAGGATTTACAGCAGCATCGGTTTGAATAAATGACTGAGTATTACGACCGCTTAAATCTCTAGATTTTGCACTGATAATTCCTGCAGTTACTGTTGAATTTAAGTTAAAAGGATTACCAACAGCCAAAACCCATTCGCCAATTTTAGCGTTATCTGAGTCACCAAAAGCCATAAATGGCAGGTCTTCATCCGTTTCAATTTTTAATAAGGCGATATCCGTGGTTTCATCTGTACCTATCAATTCAGCCATATAAGACCTATTATTGTTTAGTGTAATACTGATTTCATTTGCATTTTGTATCACATGGTTATTGGTAACTATGTATCCTGTTGGTGAAATAATAACCCCACTACCTGTACCGACTTGCGCACGTTGCTGACTACGACCGAAAAATAAATCTTGCATAGTCATTGGTGCAGAAACAATAGCTGTGTTTTTAACATGAACTACAGCATCAAGCGATTTTTCCGCAGCTTCAACAAAATTCGGAGCTGTGGTGTTGATACTGTTTGATGGTGTATTTATATCTGTTGTTGGTATGTAGACAGGTAAATCAGAAACTTGCTCTACAGTTAATTGTTCTTGTTTACCGTCTTCAACAAAAAGTTTGTACCCGCCTAAAGTCAATAGACCACCTAATGCCGAAACACAAACTAAGGTTAAGATCTTCTTCATAATTTTCAGAATTTAAGTTTAACTATTTAACGATTAAATTTAGATATTTATTGAATCTCATTTTTGATTTTAACGACTATTTAACGCCAACTTTAACGCCGTTTTAACATCGCATTTCTCGGCCTAATATTCTTATATTTGCCAATATTTATTAAGATGACATTTTACAAATATCAGGGCACAGGAAACGATTTCATTATCGTTGACAATCGTTTACAAAAAATCGACAAAAACAATACCAAACGCATAGCAGAATTATGTGACAGACGTTTTGGCATCGGAGCTGATGGGTTTATCCTTTTAGAAAATGACAAAACTTCAGATTTTAAAATGGTCTATTATAATGCTGATGGGAATGAAAGCAGTATGTGTGGTAATGGAGGGCGTTGTATAACAGCCTTTGCAAAATTCTTAGGTATTATTGATGATGAAACCGAATTCAATGCAATAGATGGATTGCATAAAGCAAAAATTGAAGATGGCATGGTGCATTTGCAAATGCAAGACGTTTCCCATATTGAATCCTTTGAAAACCATACGTTTTTAGACACGGGTTCCCCACATCATATTGAAATGGTTACTGCTATTGAAAGTTTTAATGTTAAAGAAAAAGGCTCAACTATAAGGTACGGAGGACTTTATGGCAAAGCTGGGAGCAATGTTAATTTTGTTGAGCAAATTACGGACGATACATTTGCGGTTAGAACTTATGAGCGTGGAGTTGAGGACGAAACTCTATCCTGTGGTACAGGTGTTACTGCTGTGGCTTTAGCAATGCACTCTAAGGCCAAAGCATCTACAAATGTTATAAATCTTAAAACCCAAGGAGGAGAACTTAAGGTAAGTTTTAATAAAAATGAAAAGGGCTATGACAATATTTGGCTCATAGGTCCGGCTGAGCAAGTTTTTAAAGGAGAAATGGAATGGTAAGTTTAAAAGGTAACCATATTTATTTGAGAGCTTTAGAGCCAGAAGACTTGAATTTTGTTCATAAGGTCGAAAACGATATATCGCTTTGGCATTTAAGCGATACCCAAACACCATATTCTAGATTTTTAATTGAGAAATACCTTGAAAATGCGCAGCAAGATATTTTTGAAGCAAAGCAGTTACGCTTAGCTATTTGCACTAATGAGAACAATACTATTGGACTTATAGACGTTTTTGATTTTAATGTTAAAAATAAGCGTGCTGGTATTGGAATTTTAATTCAAGATGAATCTGACAGACATAAAGGCTATGGAAAAGAAGCCTTAGAACTTCTGATTAACTACTGCTTTAAAACGCTCCACTTGCATCAGGTCTATGCTAATGTTTTAGAATATAATGAGGCCAGCTTAAAATTGTTTGAAAATAATGGTTTTAAAAAAATAGGATTGAAAAAAGATTGGAGTTTTGATGGTAATCAGTTTTTAAACGAATATATTTTACAACGTATTAACGACTAACATATGTATATAAAAAAAATTCTGTGGGCAATTGCCTTGATCGGACTTGTGATTTTTGCATGCATTGCGTATTATATATATGGTGCGATGTTTCAACCCAATACGGCTTTTAACAATGAAACGGCTTATATCTATGTGCCAACTAACGCCACATACTCTCAGGTAAGGGAACAGTTAGAACCACTTTTGGATGATATCGATACATTTGATGCACTGGCAAGTCAAAAAAAGTACACAACAAATATCAAAGCAGGTCGTTTTGCCATATCTAAGGGCATGAATAATAATGATATTATCAATTCCATTAGGAGTAAAAACTTGCCAATAAAAATAGCATTCAACAATCAACACAGTTTAGCAGATTTAGCAGGAAGAATAAGCACACAAATTGAAGCTGATAGTACATCATTGCTTGCTGCTATGACAGATAATGCTTTTTTAAACAAAAATGGATTTACAAGAGCCACAGCTCTAGGGATGTATTTACCCAATAGTTATGAGTTTTTCTGGAACACATCTGCGGAAGGGTTTAGGGATAAGATGTTAAAGGAGTATAATCGTTTTTGGAATGAAGACAGGCGCAATAAAGCCAAAAAATTAAACCTTTCGCCAGATGAAGTGATGACGCTTGCCTCAATTGTGCACGAAGAATCTAAACAGCCTGAAGAACAACCAAGAGTAGCAGGTGTCTACCTTAATAGATTGAGGATTGGTATGGCTTTACAGGCTGATCCAACTTTAAAATTTGCAGCTTATCAATTGCCAGAATATAAGTATACAGTGATAAGACGTGTACTGAACATTCATAAAGAAATCGAATCACCTTATAATACTTACAAGAACTCAGGATTACCACCTGGATTAATTGCTATGCCAGATTTGTCTGCGGTAAAAGCAGTTTTAAATCCCGAAAAGCACAGTTACCTCTACTTTGCTGCTGATGCAAAGCGTGTTGGTTACCATAAGTTTGCCAAAACTTTAGCGCAGCATAACAATAATGCAAGGGAATATCAGCGTTATTTATCTTCTCAGGGCATCAATAGATAAGATTTGAAAAACAGTCTTTACATAATCTTGTGGCTTTGTATTTCTGGTTCGCTTTTTTCGCAATCCAAACTCAATGAATTCTTAAAGCCTAGTGATACTTTAAATACATCCCGAAGAAATACAGTTGTTATAACAGAAGTTTCTTTGGCATCAGCTGCACTTATTGGGTTAGATCGATTATGGTATTCAGATTATCCGCGTTCTAAATTCAAAACTATTAACGATAGTGAGGAGTGGTTGCAAATGGATAAGTTGGGCCATGTGTTCTCTTCGTATCAATTAGGTAGGTTGGGAGCCAATACTTTAAATTGGGCCGGTGCCAGTAAAAAGGATCAATTGCTATATGGCTCTACTTTGGGGTTGGGATTTTTAACGGCTGTTGAAGTTATGGATGGTTTTTCTGAAGAATGGGGGTTTTCCTGGACAGATATGGCGGCCAATGCAGCAGGTACAGGATTGTATGTAGGTCAGGAATTGCTTTGGCAGGAGCAGCGCATCACATTAAAATATTCATTTCATCGCACACGCTTTGCGAAAATGCGTCCAGATAAGTTAGGTGATGGCTGGTCTGAAGAATTTTTGAAAGATTACAATGGACAAACCTACTGGCTAAGTGCCAATATTGATTCGTTTTTAAAAACTGATGTGATACCTCATTGGTTGAATTTGGCTTTTGGTTATGGAGCTGACGGAATGTTGACAGGTGAAGCTAACGATCCGCTGTTTTTAAATCAAGATAGAACGCGTCAATACTACTTGAGTTTAGATATTGACTTAACCCGAATTAAGACAAGTTCACGCTTTCTAAAAACCATATTTGATGTTTTTAATGTCATTAAGGTGCCTTTTCCAACACTAGAACTCAACAGTAAAGGGCGTGTAAAGCTACATTATATCTACTTTTAGCGGGTTTTAACAAAGCTTAACAGATTGATTTTCAGTATTCAATAAAAATTCGTATATTTGCACCCGAATTTAATAAAGCAAGTTGGGGAATGTTTTATTAGTTTAAAATTAGCTGTTATGATAAATAAGGTTAAGAATTTTATATTGCCATTTTCAATCTGTGTGCTAATTGCTTTGGCATTGTATCCAGATTCCTCTCTAGATTCTAATCTGTATTCTACAGAAGGCTTGGATCTTAATTATAACATATCTGAAGAGTTGGCAATGGCATCTGAAACTGATGCTGCAAACACTACTATTTTCACTCCACACTTAGGTAAGTCGTTTGAGGGCTTTAAAGAAGCTTTAGCGTTTAAGGAATCGAGAGGTGATTATTTTACAGTAAATACATTGGGCTATTTAGGAAAATACCAGTTTGGTGCTGAAACATTGAAGCTTATAGGAATTTACAATCCCAATCAGTTTTTATATAATCCAGAACTACAGGAAAAAGCATTTATAGCAAATGCCGAGCGAAATAAATGGATTTTGAGAAAAGACATAAAACGTTTTGAAGGTAAAGTTATAGGTGGGATAAAAGTTACAGAATCTGGTATTTTGGCTGCTGCACATTTAGCGGGCCCAGGTAGTGTTAAAAAATATTTACGAAGCTATGGAAGCAATAACTTTGCTGATGCTTATGGTTCTACTGTGAAACATTACATGAAAAAGTTTTCTGGCTACGATACTTCCGTTTTAGAGCCAAATAAAAAAGCTAAGGCTAGAATTTAATTTAATCTTTTTGTATAATAAAAATGGCAGGTCTTTTATGAAGATCCTCCTTGTTGTGTTTCCAATCCTTTGCAGGTAATGTTTTAATGAATTCTGAAGGTAGTGTTAGGTCGCACGCTACACAAACTCTGGTTTCTGGATGCAGAACTTTTGCTAAATCCTCTAACATCTTCATATTTCTGTATGGAGTTTCAATAAAAATTTGAGACTGATTTTGTTCAAATGAAAGCCTTTCTAAAGTTTTCAATCTAGATTTACGCTCGTTTCTATCAATGGGCAAATAACCATTAAAAGTAAAACTTTGGCCATTCATTCCAGAAGCCATCAATGCCAATAATATCGACGATGGGCCAACTAGCGGTACGACTTTCACATTCATTTGATGAGCCAGGCTCACAATGTCTGATCCTGGATCTGCAATAGCAGGGCAACCTGCTTCTGACAATAAACCCATGGATTCACCTTCCAGGCATGGATTTAAAAAGGTGTTTTGCTCAGCTTCGGTAGTATATTTATTTAAGACACTTAATTTTAATTTAGATTGAGACTTGCTTGGGGAAATGCGCTTAATAAAACGACGTGCTGTTTTTTCATTCTCAACGATGTAAAAGTTTACGTGCTCAATAATTTTCTTTATTGAAATTGGTAATACTTCGAGCGGTGGGTTATCACCTAATCTAGTGGGAATAAGGTATAGTTTACCTTTGTGACTATTCATTAATTAACAATCAGTTTATGGGTAAGTTGCTCTCCATTTTCGCTATTAATCTTCATGAGATAAATACCCTTAGCATAATTAGAAGTGTTTATTTTCCAAATTGCATTTGTGTTTTTGGCAATGGAGGTCACTTTTTTTCCTTGCATATCGTAAATCAAAACCTCTAAAGAAGAAGTATTGGTTGCGGAAAAATCAATGATTAATTCGTCTTTAGCTGGGTTTGGGTAAATAGATATTCCTTCCAATCCATATTCATCTGCGCTTAGCGTAGTATCAACAAGTTTAGAGATATTACCACCTAATGAAGCAATGTAAAGTTCTCCGTTGACATCTTCCCCAAATGCAGCTAAAGCTCCGGAGAAATCTTCAAAAGTTGAATTCCAATTTGCACCATCAAATTCTATGTAACCTACTTCTTGCGAACATACATCAGCAAAGAAGTATAAGCCGTCAAAATTTGGATAATCTGATCCTCTGTAGATATAACCGCCTGTTATGGAGCATCGGCCAGTGCCATGAGCATACTCAAAAACAGGAAATGTCAGCGTACTGCTACTTGGGCAATCAGTAGTATTAAAAATGTTATTGCCTTCATAGCATCTCCATCCGTAATTAACACCAGCTGCTGTAGAAGGCACGTTGTTTACTTCTTCTCTTGCGCTTTGCCCAACATCTCCAATCCACAAATCACCATTCATTCTATCAAAAGAAAATTTCCATGGATTACGTAACCCGTAAGCCCAAATTTCACCTCTATTACCGGCAATACCAACAAAGGGGTTGTCCGATGGGATCACATACGGATTTGTAGATGTAGAATTATTGACATCAATTCGTATTAATTTGCCCAAAAGGTTACCGAGGTCTTGACCATTGTCTTGAGGATCACCACCAGAACCTCCATCTCCACTTGATATGTATAAGTAGCCATCTGGCCCAAATTGCAACTCACCACCATTGTGGTTACTAAAAGGTTGTGAGAAAGTTAGGATAATCAATTCTGAGTTTGGATCTGCAATAGAAGGATTAGATGTGTCTCTAGTAAATCGGGACACAACAGTATCACCAGAAAGGTTGGTATAATTCACAAAAAAGTGGCCGTTAGTTGCGTAATCTGGATGAAAAGCCAAGCCTAAAAGTCCTTGTTCATTACCAACACTTCGAACACGAGGGTCTATATTCATAAACGGTGTGCTTTCTACAGAGCCATCAGAATTTATGATCTTAATAATACCATCTTGCTCGGCAACAAACAATCTGTCATCACTAGCATGTTTTATGTTTACTGGTCTATTTAGACCTGAAGCAAATAATTCTAAATCTAGTTGTTGCGCTTGTAAAAATGCAAAACAAACGCAAAATACCAAGGAGGTTAAAGTTTTCATAGCATCAATATTAAGGGTGGTTTTGATACTAAAATACAAAAAAACTTATATTATTGAAAAAGGCTTTATGGATGAGCACGCATTAATTTTTTTAAGAGCAATTTAGAAGTCGACTCGATAATATCAAATACATGTTCAAAGTCGCTCATATCACCATAATAAGGATCTGGTACATTTTTGTTAAAAATAGCAGTATTCTCTTCTAAAAATAACTTTACTTTACCAATATCCTCATTGTCTCTTGCGAGACTAATGATATTATTATAATTTGAAGAATCCATGGCGTAGATGTAATCAAAAGTGTCAAAATCTGATACTTTAAATTGTCTCGCACTCTGGTGACTTATATCAATTCCATGAGTTTTGGCAACTTTTATAGAGCGATGGTCTGGTGAGTTTCCTACGTGGTAAGCTGCAGTGCCTGCCGAATCTACATAAAAATGATCCGAAGGGAGTTTTGATTCTAAAATACCATGAGCTAATGGCGAACGACAAATATTGCCTAAGCACACCATAAGAATACGAGCCATAATGATTGAATTTTACAGCGATAGTTTTTTAGCCAAATCCTCAACATATTTTCTAAATTGTTTATCTGTTGAAGATAAGTTATCTACTGTTTTGCATGCGTGCAATACAGTAGCATGGTCACGTTGTCCTATTTGAGAACCAATACTGGCCAATGATGCTTTGGTATATTTTTTAGCAAAAAACATAGCTAGTTGGCGCGCTTGTACAATGTGGCGTTTTCGTGTTTTGGATTGAAGCGTACTTACATCCATCTGAAAATAATCCGAAACGACTTTTTGTATATAGTCTATAGATACTTCGCGCTTGGTGTTTTTTACAAATTTCTCAACAATATCTTTAGCGAGGTTGATGGTAATCTCTTTTTTATTAAACGATGACTGAGCGATTAAAGAAATTATGGCTCCCTCAAGTTCCCTAACATTGGTTTTAATATGCTTGGCAACGTATTCAATAATTTCCTCTGGCATCTCTACACCATCTCTGTACAACTTGTTCTTTAGAATGGAGACTCTGGTTTCAAAATCTGGTGTTTGTAATTCAGCAGAAAGCCCCCATTTGAATCGCGATAAAAGACGTTGTTCTATATCCTGCATATCAACGGGTGCTTTATCACTGGTTAATACAACTTGTTTACCGTTTTGATGCAAATGATTAAAAATATGGAAGAAGACATCCTGTGTACCGGTTTTGCCCGATAAGAATTGAACATCATCAATAATAAGAACATCAATGATTTGGTAGAAGTGAATAAAATCGTTTCTATTGTTCTTTTTTACTGAGTCAATATACTGTTGCGTAAATTTCTCTGCAGAGATGTATAAAACGGTTTTCTCAGGATATTTATCTTTAATATCAACACCAATAGCATGTGCTAGATGTGTTTTCCCTAGACCAACACCACCGAAAATTAAAAGTGGATTAAATGATGTGCCACCAGGTTTGTTGGCTACCGCAATACCTGCATTTCTAGCCAAACGGTTAGAGTCACCTTCTAAGAAGTTTTCAAATGTATAACTAGGGTTTAATTGCGATTCTATCTTAACGTTTCTAATCCCTGGGATTACAAACGGATTTTTTAGTTCAGGACTCTTGTTGTTAAAAGGTACATCTACGTCTTGAGATTTAACAGCAGTCCTATTGGCACTCGGAATTTTTTCTGTAAAAGGTTGTTTGTTGCCATATGTGTTTTCCATCTTAATAACATACACCAATTTAGCATCTTCGCCTAGTTCTTTTGTTAAGGAAACTTTTAGGATTTTTACATAGTGTTCTTCTAACCACTCATAGAAAAATTTACTTGGCACCTGAATGCTGAGTGCATTACCAGAAAGTTTTACAGCTTGTATAGGTTCAAACCATGTTTTGTAGGCTTGTGGTTGTATATTATCTTTTATAAAGGCGAGACAATTACTCCATACAGATTCCGCTGTGTTATCCATTCGTAAAGTTAGATTTATATTGTTAGTTAGATTAGCAAAAAAAAAGAGAATTAAGATTCTCTTGTTGTTTTGAACATGACAAATATGTGAACAAAATTCTTAAAAAAAAAATCAAATAACATTGAATATTTGGAATTTTTTTATCATGTTTAAAACATGTTGAAATTACAAATTTTTTCTTAAACTGTCTAAAAAAAATGAATTTTAATGAAACAAAAATAAGAGTTCGCTATGGGGAGACAGACCAGATGGGCGTTGTGTACCATGCCAATTATGCAATCTATTTTGAAGTTGGAAGAACTGAGTGGCTGCGTGAGTTTGGGCTGAGTTACAGTAATATGGAAGCAGAAGGCATAATGCTTCCAGTAATTTCTTTATCTATAAATTACAAAAATTCAGCACGTTATGATGATGAGCTTAAAGTAAAAACTATGCTAAAAAAAATGCCAACGGCATCTATAGAGTTTGAATACGAATTACGAAACCAAGCCAATGATTTATTGGCAACTGGACATACCATTTTAGCTTTCATCGATAAGAAGCGCAATAGACCTACACGTTGCCCCAAATACCTTTTAGATAAACTGCAAAATTATTCGTTATAATTCACGGATTTCAACGCCGAAAAAAGTACTAAAAAGTTCAAATACTTTATTGCCGTCCCTTTTTCTGACAGATATTTCTAACATGCAGTCATGCTCTAAAGTTTGGTTGGTAATTTCTGCCTGATTTTCTTTTAGCATTCGCATAACCTTGCTCATATTTTTATATTCAAATTTGAGCTGAAATTTTTTGTCAATAGTCTTTTCTATAATCTCGGCAGCTTCCAAAGCTAATTGTGCTCCGGTTCTGTAAGCATTAATCAAACCGCCTACTCCGAGTTTTGTACCTCCATAATAACGGACAACTACGATTAGAATGTTGGTAAGCTCAAAAGATTGTATTTGCCCATAAATAGGCATTCCGGCAGAATTATTTGGTTCTCCGTCGTCATTTGCTCTGTGCCTTATGTTCTCTGTGCCAATTTGGTAAGCATAACACCAATGACGTGCCGAATAATGTTGCTTTTTTAGAGTCTCAATATGGTTCTTTACTTGTGTTTCTGTAGTTACGGGAAAAGCAAACCCATAAAATTTACTGTTTCTGTCCTTAAATACATCTCCTTCAGAAGTTTTTGATATGGTTTTGTAAGTGTCTTTAATTTCCATCATTTAATGTTACTAAAATAATTGAAATCATAGCTATTAGAATACCTAACCAATTTTTTCTAGATATTTTTTCTTTAAAGAGTATGAGGCCTGTCAATGTTGTAAAGGCAACAATGGCAACATTGTTAATGGTGAATACGGAAGAGCTCTCAAATCCATCGACACGCAAAGCTTTCAGCAGAAAATACATTGAGCAGTAATTTACAATTCCGAGTGCAATACCAAAAGGTACGCTCTTTAATTGAAAGTACTGCTTTAATTTTACCGCATTATAACCAAGAATGAGGAATCCAACGCAGCCTGCCATACCAAAAATCACGGCTAAAAATAACTGCATTTCATTTTTTGGCGCAAAATGATTGACCGAAGTATCTATGATGCCAGATCCCAGAAATAATATAACTGGTAGATACAGGGAATGTGTTAAAACAGCATTATCTTTTTGTTTTACAGAAGTTAAGTAAACCGCAATTAGGGCCAGAATGACTCCTACAATTTTTAAAACCCCTGTGCTTTCATTATAAATAATGATACCAAATAAAATAGGTATGATGACACTCATCTTACTGGCAACAGAAACTACTGAAAGTCCATTTCTTTGTGCCGTTAATGCCATGACATTGAATATGCCTATAAAGAGAAATCCAAGTGCTATGGCGGCAAAAAACCAGTTTGTATTTGCAATTTCTGGTTCAATCGTACCTTCATAAAAGAAAAAACCACATGCAAAAGCTGTAACATAATTAACGACGATAGCTTGTATGGTATTAATTTTAAACTTATCAAAAAGTTTAAACAACACAAAAATTGCCATCGATGATAATACACTAAGGAGTAAGTAGATCAAAAGCGTGTTGTTTTAATTTTAAAAAGGTTAACGACATCTTCTTGGGTTTCATCTATATTCCAAACATGAAATCCCATAGATTCAGCTGCATCAGTATTTTCTTTAGTGTCATCTACAAAGAGGCATTCATTTGGGTTTAGATTGTTTTCATTTAAAACAAATTCAAAAATGTCTTTATTGGGCTTTCTGAGATGAATTTCTTGCGAGAGATAGAATTTATCAAAACATTGCTTAAAATCATTGTAAAAGTCAACATGTGTTTTAATAAAATCGATATGCATATCGTTAGTATTGCTTAGCAGTATAAGTTTGTAATCAGTATTTAGAGCCAGATTTTTAATAAACTCTAGGCGATGCTTAGGAAAGTCTTTTATAATATAGTTCCAAGCATTTTTTATCTGAGCTTGGCTAAGGTTAGGAAACTTTGAAAGGTAGAACTTTATAAATTCTTCAGTTGAAATTCTACCAATTTCGTATTGAATGTTGGTCTCAATCATATCCGCTTCAAGAACTTCAAGACCGAACAGTTTCAATGCGTTTTGCATCGCACCTTCTTTATCTAAATTGATAAAGACATCTCCAAAATCGAATATTAATGTTTTAATCATATTCATGTCTTACGAAAATAGGAACCCATTAACTATTGGCATAAATTTTTAAACGATCACTTTCTATTTTTGATTCAGAAATCAATTGCCCTTTCAGTTTGGGAGCTTCTATGCCAGTTTTAAACTCCGCTTGTCCTGTAAAAACCCGAGCTTCGTCCCATAGGTTTTCATATATAAAGGTCTGAAGCGTTTTTGCTCCTCCTTCAATAATAATAGAATTGATATTTTTTTTATATAGAATAGTAGCAATTTGATTGGCCACTGGTTGATTAAAGTCAATATCTTTTTGCGATATCCTAATGGTTTCGGCTTCACTATTAAAAACTTTGAAATCAGCATTCAGTTTTAAGTCTTTATCTATAATCACTCTTATTGGATTTTTACCTTCCCAATCTCTTATTGTTAAACTTGGATTATCTTCTAAAACTGTATTGGTACCTACCAAAATTGCTTGTTCTTCTGCACGCCATTTATGTACCAATTGTCTTGAGTAGGGATTGGTAATCCAAACGGGCTTTTGCTCATTTTTAAATTTTGGTGCTATAAAACCGTCTGTGGTTTCTGCCCATTTCAAAATAATATAAGGGCGTTTTTTGTTATGAAATGTAAAAAAACGTTTATGGTGTTGCCTGCATTCATCTTCTAAAACGCCTAAAGTAACTTTACAGCCAGCAGCTTTGAGCTTTTTAATACCATTGCCAGCCACTTCTGGATTGTCATCAACACAACCTATAACAACTTCGGGGATATTATGCTTTATAATTAAATCGCTACAAGGTGGAGTCTTGCCATAATGGCTGCAAGGCTCTAGAGTAACATAGAGTGTGCTTTTCTGTAATAAAGATTGGTCGTCGACGGATTTTATGGCATTGACCTCAGCATGATTGTGACCATAAGGACTCGTAAAGCCTTCCCCAATAATACTATCTTTGTAGACTACGACAGCACCAACCATAGGATTGGGGCGTGTTGTTCCCAAACCATTTTTGGCAATCTGTAAACAGCGTTTTATGTAGGTTTCGTGCTGGTTCAATTATAGTTTTATTTTTACGTCTTGAGTTTCATCAACAGCATAAGTAGAGGAATACCCTAAAACTTTATATTTAATATCACCTTTGTACTGTACTTTCAATTTTTGAGAAATCAGACTTCCCAATAAACCTCCAAGGCTTTTTTTATCGATAATACTATCTGTGGCAACAGCAACAATTAAAGGGATGGTAAAGTTTTGTTTAGAAGGTACGGTGAACTCGTCCGAAACTACAGTAGCGACTTCTGTATCATTAACATAAACCTTTAAATCATCGGTCTTTAAAACACCACCAACATCATTGGGGTTGGCAAATAAAGCATCTGCCTTTAATGTGATTGACTTTATGTTGGAGTTAACAACCTTAATGTTTTCTAAACCTAAAAACTTAGGTTGTTCGGTTACAGTACAATTGAAAAGTAATGTAAAAAATAACGAAATGAATGTGATTCTTTTAAGCATAAAATAGGAATTATCTATATCTTCGGTGCAGTCTTCAAAAATTGATTTAAGTGCGTAAAGATACTATTGTTATTCGAGAAATAGAACTTAAGGACAATCCAAAGATTGCTCAAGCTATTCGTTCCGTTTTAATAGAATTTGGTGTACCAAAAGTAGGAACGGCTTATGAAGATGCAGCTTTAGATTGTATGACAGAAACCTACGACAAACCTCGTAAAGTCTATTTTGTTGTTGAAAAAGGAAGCGAGATTATTGGCGGAGCTGGTATTTCGCCATTAGACAATTACGATGGTAACGTCTGCGAATTGCAAAAAATGTATTTTATGCCTGAAGCAAGAGGAATAGGTTTGGGCAGTGAAATGATGATAAAATGTTTAGCCTTTGCAAAAAAAGCTGGTTTCGATCAGTGTTATTTAGAAACATTGCCATATATGGAAGATGCCAGAAAATTATACAGAAAAGTAGGTTTTGAGCGCATTGATAAGCCTATGGGAAATACAGGTCATTACTCATGTACCGAATGGATGCTTAAAGATTTATAGTTTTGAAGGCAAAAGATTTAAAACATATCTTTCACAAAGAATTAGATGCAATTTATGGTAAAAATGAAGTTGAGAGCTTCTTTTTTTTATGTGCTGAGCACTATTTTGATTTTGCCAGAATTCAGTTGGCTTTAGAACCAGAATTCACCTTTGTTAAATCTGAGGCAGATACTTTTTTCAAAGTTCTTGAGAAATTAAAAAAGGAAATCCCAATACAATATATATTAGGTGAAACGGAGTTCTATGGGTTAAAATTTAAAGTGACTGAAAATGTGTTGATTCCAAGACCCGAAACTGAAGAATTGGTTGATTGGATTATTAAGTGCCATTTAGAGCGAAGCCAAGAATCTCAACTTAAAATCCTAGACATAGGTACAGGTTCTGGTTGCATAGCAGTCGCTTTGGCAAAACATTTGCCAAATGCAGAGGTGTATGCTTTAGATGTGAGCAAAGACGCTCTACAAATGGCTAAACAAAATGCAGAGCTCAATAAGGTCAATATTACCTTTGTTGAAGCTAATATCTTAAGACCAACGTATCATTCTATCTTTGATACGGAATCTAATTTTGATGTTATAGTATCCAACCCGCCTTATGTAAGAAACTTAGAAAAAGCAGAAATCAAATCTAATGTAATAGATAATGAACCGCATTTAGCGTTGTTTGTAGAGGACGATAACCCATTGGTGTTTTATAAATCAATAACGGATTTCGCTGTTGATAATTTGAAGCAAAAAGGTCAGCTCTATTTTGAAATTAACCAGTATCTTGGAAACGAAACCAAGCGGCTTTTATTAGATGCTAACTTTGGAAGGGTAGAACTTAGAAAAGATTTAAATGGCAATGATAGAATGTTGAAAGGAATTAAAAAGTGAAACAAATGTAAGACTGAGTACAGTCGGAGTGTCAATAAATTAAAAATTCTCATTTTGATGGGAAATAAACATGAAAAGTATATCAGTATTTTGCGGAAGCAGTAAAGGAAACGATCCAAAAATCATTTCTGATGCCTATACATTAGGAAAAACATTGGCTAAAAAAAATATCACGCTTGTTTATGGCGCGGCAAAGATTGGCATTATGGGTAAAGTCGCTGAAGGCGCTTTAGATCATAGTGGTTCAGTTATTGGAATAATTCCTTATTTTCTAAAAACTAAGGAAATAGTGCATACCGAACTTTCAGAACTCATTGTCACTGACAATATGCACGATAGAAAAGTAATTATGTACGATAAGAGTGATGGATTTATCATCATTCCAGGTGGATTTGGAACCATGGATGAGTTTTTTGAAATCACAACTTGGGGACAATTGGGCTTGCATACTAAGCCCATAGGGATTTTAAACAGTAATGGTTATTATGATGCTTTGATAGCACAATGTAAGATGATGGTTAAAAGAGGATTTTTAAAACAAGAAAATCTTGATGCCGTTGTTATTGACACCACAATTGAAGGTTTACTAGAGCAAATGCGTAATTATGTGCCATTGCCGGCACCTAAATGGTTGAATAAAGAAAGACTTTAAACTCTTGTGTTCGCTAGGCTTAGTCAAAGTGAAGGCAGAAATCTCATACTATGAAAAAGATAGTAATCTTAATAGTTTTAATGTTTTGTTTCTCTTGTAAAAAGGAAAAGCAAGAGGAGGCAATTATTACTTCGAGTAAAGAAAAAATAAAACCTGAAGATTCAGTACTTCTTCGCAAAGACACATCATTAAAAAGGATTGATTTCAATAAAGCCCCAATTGATATAAAATCTGTAACTCTAGATGATAATAGATTTTGGATAACTTCTGGTGTAATTGATAAAAAGTACTTGGATACATTTTGTGATTACAACCACTATCATTTAAAGAGAGGATACAATTTGTCTAATAAACTCGACAATTCACTTATCACCAATTTTGATGTCTATGTAGTCGATGATGAATTTAAAATGAGCCGAGAAAAAGCTAATGAGGAAATTATGTCAATTTCTACTAACGACCCAAGTTTTATTTTTTGGCATAATGTACATGTAGGAATGCCAATTGATTCTATCGAAAACATGGTGTATGGCTATGAGTATTACAAAGAACCTGATGTTTTTAAAATATATTCAAGACAATACGAGGGTCAGTTTTTTTATAAAAATAAGACAGTAGACTCCATAAATTTAAAGCGAAGATGCTCTTTCAAAGAAAACAATCAGAAAGAACGATTATATCATATCACAATGCATGAATATAATGCTAGCAAAGATACCATTGTAAATTTTGATTTTTTAGCAAGTGATGAAACACTAGATTATAGTTTGGATTATAAACCTTTTGATAAAAGTATAAAATCAGATACACTTCGAATGTACACTGCAAATATGGAAGTGGTAATTGTAAAGTCTAAATTTAATAAGGTCAATGCCGTTTTTACTTACGATAGAGATAGTTTAAATATCATGACGATCAATGGGCACAACCTAATAGGTGCAGATAACATACCTTCTGAGTATATTTTAGATATATATTTATCCCTAAACGGTACTGTAACTCATATAGATAAAACATATTTTGAGGATTTGTATGAGCCGTATTTTGATGGATCTAACGCCTATTATTATGATGGTGAAATTATTATAGAAATGAATAATAGTGATGGCTACTTGGGTTATAGAGTTATTTTATTTATTAATCGACAAAATGAAATTAAGCGTTTGGTTTATATACCTTAGTATGAAAAAACTTCTCTTTATATTAATTTTAGCCTATTGCTTTTCATGTAATAACAAAAAACAAAAAACTTCGATTGAAGCCAATGCTCAAAAGCAGGCTCTTGTAAAACCAGAATATAATTATAGTGCAATACTAAAGGATACCATAATAGTTTCGGGTAAAGAGATAGTATTTTTTGTGCCATCAGAAGATGAACTTCAAATTATAAAAAAAGAAGAAGGTATATTAGAGAATGATTCAATATATAGGTATCAAATTCCACGGATAAAGCAGTATCTAAGATTTCCCAAAAACATTAAAATTACTAAGACTTCAAAACGTATTATTGGTGTTAAAGAAGGTAATAGGATACGTTACATAGATAGACTTGATTACCTGAAAAGTAACTATGGAATGTTAATGATGTACAACAAAACATATAATTATGTAAAAGGTTTTAAAACTGAAAAAGAATTATATAGCTTAATAGACAAATTTTATAGAAATAACACTAGGTTAGAAAAAACAATTGACCACAAGTATGTACTTGCAAGAAATGGGTTAAATGTAAGAGATGAAGAAGGTAATGTAAGCGATAAATACGATTATGGTGAATTTGTAGAAATAATTGGTTACACTAAGGATTCGCTAGAAATCGAGGATAATGGCAATATTGTAAAAGATGTTTGGGCAATTATTAAGTGGAAAAAGAATGGTAGAACAGAAAAACGCTATGTGTTTAAGGGGTTTTTAGGTGACCAAAAAGAAGTTCAAGTTTTTGAAGACCAATTATGTTATGGATTTTTCTATGACGAGGAAACCTTATATAGCAATAATAGCGATGCTGAATTTAAATGTCTTGCAGACTATTTTGATTTTAAATTAATTTCCGAAAGCGAATTCAATGCCATAAAGTTAATTCACAATTCCTTTTTAACTATAAATCCATTGGTAAAAATTGAAGAGAACAAAGATGAATCTCAAAATGTAGTATTGCCCGTTAAAGACAGTACTTTGATTTTTAACAGCAAAGTAGATTATAGTGCTTCTTCACATAGCTATTACGGGGATGTTGATTTTTTAAATCAATATGTAATGCATCATGTATACTATAAAGCAGAAGAAGCTATCTTTACATATATAGATAGAACCACAGGAGAAAAAACGTTCATGTTTTCCGATTTCCCTATCATAACACCAGATAAGAAGCAAATTATGTGTTTTCATTACGATCTTTATGAAGATAGATTTATACTAGAATTTTATAAAATAGACAACGATAAAAGCATTGCTTTTACACATGGTTTTAGTTTTATGTTTTGGTTAAAACCCCAAAGTGGTCAAATAAAATGGATTTCAAATGATGAATTTGCCATACAGATAACCAATAAAAAAATATGGAATGGCAGTAATCATTATCGACCACAGTATCTAAAAATGAAATTTAAAAATTAGACGTTTATTTAATGAACACACAACAAAAAATACAATCTCTTAGAGACGAACTCCGTCAGCACAACTATAATTATTACATCCTCGATAACCCGACCATTAGTGATTATGATTTTGATATAAAGTTAAAAGAGCTTCAAGCTTTAGAAGACGCACATCCAGAATTTTTTGATGCCAATTCGCCGACACAGCGTGTTGGTGGAACCATTACAAAGAATTTTAATACGGTTACCCACGATTTTAGAATGTATTCTTTAGACAATTCATATTCTAAAGAAGATTTGTTGGATTGGGAAAAACGAATTAAAAAAATGGTAGACGGAGATGTGCAATATACCTGCGAACTTAAGTACGATGGTGCATCAATGAATTTAACTTACCAGGGCGGAAAATTATTGAGAGCGGTAACGCGTGGTGATGGAGTACAAGGAGATGAGGTGACATCTAATGTAAAAACAATCAATACGGTGCCGTTACAATTAAAAGGAGATTATCCGGAACGTTTTGATATTAGAGGAGAAATCATTTTACCAATAGAGGGTTTTTTAAAAATGAATGAAGAGCGTATTGCCAATGACGAGGAACCATACCGAAATCCAAGAAATACAGCCTCCGGGAGCTTAAAACTTCAGGATAGTGCTGAGGTGGCAAAACGTCCTTTAGAATGTTTGTTGTATAGTATCAAAGGAAATAACTTAAATATATCAACACAGTTTGAAGGTTTAGAAAAAGCTAGAGCATGGGGTTTTAAAGTTCCAAAGGAAGCCCAGTTGGTAAATTCTATTGATGAAGTTTTAGAGTTTGTTGAGTATTGGGACAAACATCGTCATGGTTTGCCTTACGAAATAGATGGGGTTGTGGTTAAGGTCAATAGTCTTTATCAGCAAGATGAATTAGGTTACACATCTAAGGCACCGCGCTGGGCAATGGCTTATAAGTTTAAGGCAGAGCAAGTATCTACGAGGCTTAATGAAATAACCTATCAAGTGGGCCGCACTGGAGCAATTACACCAGTCGCCAATTTAGAGCCTGTGCAATTGGCGGGTACTATTGTAAAACGTGCTTCATTACATAATGCAGATCAGATTGAAAAATTAGATATTAGAGAGGGCGATGAGGTCTTTGTAGAAAAAGGAGGAGAAATTATTCCCAAAATTATTGCTGTAGATTTGAGCAAACGACCAAAAAATTCTCAACCTACAGTTTATATATCCATTTGCCCAGAATGTAACACAGAACTCATTAGGCCAGAAGGAGAAGCCAAGCATTATTGTCCTAATTACAATGGTTGTCCGCCACAGGTTGTTGGTAGAATTCAGCATTATATATCTAGAAAGGCAATGGATATTGAAGGTCTAGGTGGTGAAACGGTTGCATTATTGGTTAAAGAAGGGCTGATTTCTAATTATTCAGATTTGTATGAATTAACCGTTGAGCAGGTAATTCCTCTTGAACGTATGGCTGAAAAAAGTGCTGAAAACCTTATCAGTGGAGTAGAAGCCTCTAAACAGATTCCGTTTGAGCGTGTCCTCTTTGCTCTAGGAATACGATATGTTGGTGAAACGGTCGCTAAGAAGTTGGCAAAGCATTATAAGTCCATTGATGCTCTTATGTTTGCTTCGACGTTAGACTTGGTAACAGTTGATGAAATAGGCGAGCGTATAGCTGAAAGTGTGGTTGAGTTTTTCTCATCGGAAGAAAATAAGAAAATCATTGGACGCTTAAAGTCGTTTGGAGTACAATTGGAAATTTCGGCAGACAAGCTGGCCAATCAAACCGATAAGTTAAAAGGGCAAACATTTGTTGTGTCTGGTGTTTTTGAATCCTTATCTCGAAATGAGCTTAAAAAAATAATCGAAGATAATGGCGGAAAAGTATCTTCATCCATTTCATCTAAAACAAGTTATGTTGTTGCTGGCGATAAAATGGGGCCGAGCAAACGTACAAAAGCAGAAAATCTTAATGTCCCAATCCTTTCTGAGCAAGCGTTTTTAGAATTGTTGAAATAATTTCTTACATAAAATTATGTATTTAATCGATTAAATGCTATTTTTTATCGTTTAATTGTAAAATAATTTTATATTTGCTTTATTAATAAGGGGTTAATTAATGTTAGTGAATAAAATCTTAAAAGTAGTTTTATTACTTTTAGGCGGATTCTTTATAGTGCTTCAAGGCTTTGCTTTTGAGGCGGAAGGTTCTGCCATAAGTGCTTTAATGCTTGTGCTACTTACATTTTTGTATTGTCATTGGACAGTAAATAAAACCAAATATTTCTTTTGGTTCTTGGTCTTTTTTACAATTGCGCAATTGGTCAGCTTTTATGCTAATTATGTTCCAAAACTTAAAAAAGGGGAAATAGATTATGTTTACTACATAGCCAATATTTTTTATATCATTTCATATGCATTCTTAACCATTAAGATAGTTATGGATCTTAATTTAAGAAAAGTTTTTTCTGAGTTGTCCATACCTATTATTATATTGGTAGTTCTAGACATTTTTTGTGTTATATTGGTTACGGACACAACGCAGAGTGTGCTTTCTTATGAAGAGTACATTTTAGAGTTTGTTTATAATGCTGTTATAATGCTGTTGCTGTCTGTAGCTCTAATTAATTATATGTATAGAAATGATAACAAATCCATGCTATTCTTAATCGGCTCTATTTGCATTGTGTTTTCCGAGATAATTCAATTGACCTATTTCTATATACTGAATGATAACAATCTGGGATTTATCTATTCATTCTTATTGGTCATAGCATTTCTTTTTTTCTATTTACAGTCGCAATTGGATTTTACTGGCCCAGAACCAGAACCTGAATACAAAGACGAAAAGCAATTAGAAACTTAATTTTTTTCCAATAATCGGTATATTATTGCGTTGAGCATATAATATAATTGCACTCAATACAAAAGTTAATATTGCTGTGTAAAATAATACACCTCCATCACCTTGTACTTCAATTCCCAACTGTGTTAGGTGCATCATCATGGCACCACCAATGAGACCTAAAGTTAGTGTTGCGCCAGCCCAAACGGTTTTAGGTATTAAAAGTAATATGCCGGCAATAAGTTCTAGTATACCTATGCCAATTCTCCCATAAGGCTCTAAGCCTATAGTTTCAAAAATATAGACACTATCTGGATGGGCCGTGAATTTAAAACGAAGTGTTTGTATTAAGATAATAGCGACTATAATTCTTAACGCCAAAATGATTTTCTTAGATTTCATGGTTTATACGGTTGTGTTGAAATCTTAGACGTTTAAATTTAGCTTACTTACAAACCTACTACACAATTATAGAAGCTCCTTCTGTTTTTGTGGGTTTTCCAGGCTCAAAATAGAAATCAATTTTTCCAAGGTACAAGCCATAAGCACCAACTTGGTTGATAAGTACATTTTCCCCAACACTATTCTTTTCAATCGTAGGTTTTGGTAAAAACGTATGGGTATGTCCGCCAATAATAAGATCAATATTTTTAGTAGCTTTTGCCAATGCTAGATCACAAACTCTGTCTGGTACATTTCGATAGTAATATCCTATGTGAGATAAACAGATCACCAAATCACAGGCTTGCTCCTCTTTAAGCAGACGAGACATATCTTGGGCTATCTCAATAGGGTGATTGTAAACCGTTTCTTTGTACATATTTTTATCAACAAGCCCATCTAGTTGAACTCCGAGTCCAAATACACCTATTTTAATTCCGTCTTTTATAAAAATCTTGTATGGCTTTACATGTGTATCCATTACAGTATTTGTAAAATCGTAATTAGCAGATACAAATTCAAATTTAGCATGTGGCAATTGTGCATAGAGCCCATCAATTCCGTTGTCAAAATCATGATTGCCAATGGTTGCCAAATCGTAGTTGAGCATGCTCATTAGTTTAAACTCCAGTTCACCTCCATAATAGTTAAAGTAAGGCGTGCCCTGAAAAATATCTCCTGCATCTAGCAATAGTGTATTTGGATTTTCTTTTCGAATCGATTCTACCAAACTCGCACGTCTTGCTACACCACCTTTGTTTGGATTTCTTTTGTGATCTGGCCCAAAAGGATCTATATGACTATGTACATCATTAGTGTGAAGAATGGTGATTTTTTTAGCTTTAGAAGCACTAAAAGATTGCAAACCAATACTTCCCATACCTAATAAGGCGGTTGCTGCGGTTGATTGTTGTATAAATTGTCTTCTGTTCATGTCTAATCTTCTAATTTTATATAACGATTATCGCGTTTGGGGCGAATTGTATCCTTCTTTTTAAAATAATCAATGAGTACATTTCTAATTTTATAATCAAGAACATACAAGCTATCATTAGGATGAAAAAAATCCATACGATCTCCACCATTATACAAATAGTCATTAGTAGCCACATAGTATGTTGCACCTTTATCTATTTTTTTTCCGTCGATTGTTGCTTTGGTAACTTCGGAATTCTTATTTAATGATAATTGTAAGTGTCTAGAAACAGGATGTGCACGTTTATCCTTTGATAAATAATCCATCATTTGCAACACTTGCTGACCTTTTATTGCAACAACAACTACTGAATTCTCAAAAGGCATAACTTCAAAAGCAGTGCGTATTTTTATATTTCCCTGTGAAATAATGGATCTTATTCCACCGTAATTTAAAAGTACCAAATCGATAGTTTTTCCGGTACGCTTGTTAAAAATCGGATTGCTTTCTTCAAAAACCGCATCGGCCATTAAGTTGCCAATGGCTGTATTAAATTCCCCATCAGATTTCGAATATGTGTCTGGCGCATAAGAAATAACACTGTCAAGATTTTTATTGACGTTTTCTCTATAGGGTTTTATGAAGTTTTCAATATCAGAATCTGAAGCTATGGCATCGTTGATTTCTATACGTTCTCCTTTTATTTTAGACAGATGTAAATCGCTATTGCATGAAAAAATAAAAACTAAAAAATAGAGTTTAAAAATATGTTTAATAGTCATTGAATAACTTATAGGTTGTTAACTGATATATGTGCACGCTTTTGCTAAATTTGCACAAAGGCTAAAGATAAATGTTTTTAAAAGCTTTTAAGGAAAAATCGAATCGAAAGTACGTTAACAAATTGTTAGATGCCAGAAAGGTAGCTGTAAGCAATCAAAAGGTAAAGGCAATTTCGGTGTTGTTGAATGCTGATGAATTTGATGATTTTGAAGCCTTTAGAACATATTTTAAGGAACTCAATTTAACGTCTCCGCGGCATAAGATTATAGCTTACACCAATGATGATAAATTTGAATCCAGCCAATGGGAAACCTATTTTAGTCCTAAGGATTTTGGTTGGAAAGGAAAAATTAATAATATAGATTTGCAGGCTTTTATAAACGAAGATTATGATGTGCTGATAAGTTACTATGAGAATGAAAATTTATATTTAAATCTCATTACAGCCTTATCTCATGCAAATTTAAAAGTTGGCCTGTGCAGAAATGACGAACGTTTATACGATCTAATCATTAAAACCAAACCAAAGGATATAAACACTTTTAAGGTAGAATTTAAAAAATACCTCAACATTTTAAACAAATTATAATGACCAATTTTACAGGTACAGGAGTAGCGTTGATAACACCATTTAAATCAGATTTAAGTATCGATTATGATGCATTGCAACGTTTGGTAGAGTACAATATTGAAAACGGAACGGACTACTTGGTAATAAGTGGAACAACCGGAGAGAGCGTTACCGTTACCGCTGACGAAAAGAAAGCTTTGGTGAAATTTATAGCCAAGGTAAATAGTGGAAGATTACCTTTGGTCTTAGGTATTGGAGGTAATAATACGGCTGCGGTTATAAGTGAAATAAAGACAACGGACTTTTCTAATATAGATGCTATCTTATCAGTTTCGCCATATTACAGTAAGCCAACACAAGAAGGCATATACCAGCATTTTAAAGCTATAGCTGAAATATCCCCAAAGCCGATAATAATGTATAACGTACCGGGCAGAACATCTTCTAATATGTTGCCGGAAACAACACTTAGGCTGGCCAGTGATTTTGAAAATATCATAGGAATAAAAGAAGCTGGAAATAATGTACACCAATATTTGGAGTTGTTAAGATCAAAACCAGATGGTTTTTTGGTAATCTCTGGCGATGATGATTTGGCTCTGGGGGTTGTTTTAGCGGGTGGCTCAGGTGTAATATCGGTTATTGGACAAGCTCTGCCAAAAGAATTCTCTAAAATGATACGTCTAGGTATTGCAGGTAAGGCAAAAGAAGCTTATGACATCCATTTTAGATTGATGCCAATTACAGGGTTAATTTTTTCGGAAAACAATCCCGCTGGTATTAAAGCGGTTTTAGACGCTCTGAATATATCAAAATCGCACGTTAGATTACCCTTAGTGGAAGCTACGGATAAACTCAAAAAAAACATTGAAATGGCTATACGAGATTTAGGCAAAAGTTAAATTTAATCTAAACTGTATATAGCACCCAAAATTGAGTTTATTTTAGCATATAATTTTCACTTTCAAATTCCGTTATAAATGCGTACTTTTGCAACTTGTTTAAAATCTATGAAGCGAGGACTTTACATATTATTTATTGCTGTAGTGTTAGTGTCGTGTAGTGACTTTCAGAAAGCGCTAAGGTCTGAAGATGTAGGAGAGAAATTCAAACTGGGAACAGAATTGTTCGAAACTGGCAAATATAATAAAGCTAAGCGGTTGTTCGATCAAATTCTTCCAAAGTACAGAGGTAAACCTCAAGCAGAAAAACTAACATTTATGCATGCCATGTGCGCTTACGAAATGAAGGACTATTATATATCTAGTTACCATTTCGATAAGTTTACGGATATATATCCTAAAAGTGAAAAAGCTGAACAAGCTGCTTTTTTATCCGCAAAAGGCTATTATTATAATTCACCTGTATATTCCAAAGAACAAAAGGAAACTGTCGAGGCTATTGAGAAGTTTCAGTTGTTTGTAAATCAGTATCCTAATTCGCAATATGGTGAAGAAGCTAATAAACTTGTTAAAGAATTAGATTTTAAATTAGAAAAGAAAGCTTTCGAAATAGCAAAGCAATACGATTTAATTAGGGATTATAAGGCTTCTGTTAAGTCATTCAACAATTTTTTGTTTGATTTTCCAGGTTCAAGATTAAAAGAAGAAGCATTATATTACAGATTACATGCAGAGTATAATTTAGCACTTTTAAGTATAGAAAGCTTAAAAGAAGAGCGGTTAGAGCTTGCTATAAATTATTACAGGGCTTTCAAGAAAGCGTATCCAAATTCTGAATTTCAAGAAGAAACTTTAGAATGGAACAAAAAATTAAATGAAGAGCTAGAAAAAATTAAAACAAAAAGTTAACACTATAATAATGATGGATTTAAAAAAGACAGACGCTCCTGTTTCAACGGTAACGTACAACAGAAATGAAGTTGATGCTCCAACAGATAACATTTATGAAGCTATCTCTGTGATTGCAAAGCGTGCGGAACAAATCAATACGGATATAAGACGTGAGTTGATTGATAAGCTCGAAGAGTTTGCCACGTACAACGATAGTCTTGAAGAAATTTTTGAAAACAAAGAGCAAATTGAGGTATCTAAGTTTTACGAAAAATTACCAAAGCCACATGCTTTAGCGGTTAAAGAGTGGTTAGATGATAAGATATATCATAGAAATACTGAGGACTCTCAGTCATAATTATCAATGTCTATTCTAAAAGACAAAAACATTTTATTGGGCATTACCGCTGGTATTGCTGCATACAAATCTGCTAGTTTAGTAAGATTGTTCATTAAAGCAGGCGCTAACGTTAAGGTTGTTATGACGCCTGCTTCCAAAGATTTCATAACTCCACTCACACTTTCTACTTTATCCAAAAACCCAGTATATTCTTCTTTTGTAGATGAAGAAGATGAGGGGCAGGTTTGGAATAACCATGTTGATTTAGGGCTTTGGGCAGATTACTTTATCATAGCTCCCGCGACCGCAAATACCATGGCAAAAATGGCAAATGGTGTTTGCGACAATATCCTTTTGGCAACGTATCTTTCGGCTAAATGCCCTGTATATTTTGCACCAGCCATGGACTTGGATATGTATAAGCACCAATCCACTAAAAACTCGTTTGAAAAATTAACTTCTTACGGAAATAAAATGATTCCTGCTGGTACGGGAGAGTTGGCAAGCGGGTTAGTTGGTGAAGGACGAATGGCAGAGCCAGAGGATATTATAGATTTTATTGAAAAAGACATTCTAGATCAATTGCCTTTAAAGGGCAAACAAATTATTGTAACGGCTGGACCAACTTACGAAGCTTTGGATCCTGTGCGTTTTATCGGGAACCATTCTAGCGGAAAAATGGGATTTGAAATTGCTAATGCCGCTGCTAATCTTGGGGCTGAAGTTATCTTAATAACGGGTCCAACCCATCAAAGCATCAGTCATAATCTGGTGATGGTAAAACCTGTTATTAGCGCTGAGGAAATGTATAATGAAGTCCATAAGCATTTTAACACGTCTGATATAGCAATACTTTCAGCGGCAGTTGCGGATTATAGACCAAAAACTGTAGCCAATAAGAAAATAAAAAAGAAAGATTCGACGTTTAGTATTGAGTTAGAAAAAACTAAGGATATTTTAAAATCCTTGGGTGAGATTAAAAAACATCAATTTTTAGTTGGTTTTGCGCTCGAGACCAATAATGAAATAGAGCATGCCAAAGGCAAGTTAAAATCTAAAAACCTTGATTTAATAGTGCTGAATTCTTTACAGGATAAAGGTGCAGGTTTTGGAGTATCAACAAATAAAGTTACATTTATAACATCGTCTAACGATATTATTGAAAACCCACTTAAGTCTAAAGCAGAAGTTGCTGAGGATTTAATGCAACAGATATTAAAACAATTACATGCGTAACATATTAGTACTACTGGCTTTTTTATTATCAACAATTGTGTTTTCCCAAGAACTTAATTGTACGGTTAATGTGATAGCACAACAAACAGGAAATGATAACAATGTTGTTTTTAAAACGCTAGAGAAACAATTAACTGAGTTTATTAATAATACTAAGTGGACTGAAAAATCTTTTGGAGCAGAAGAGCGCATCAACTGCAGCATGGTGATTAACGTGAGCAGTTACGAAAACGATAGATTTAAAGCTACATTGCAGGTATCATCATCCCGACCGATCTATAATTCTACCTACAGTTCTCCGGTTTACAACTATAATGATAAAGATTTTAACTTTCAATATTTAGAATTTCAGAATTTGGTATTCAATCCTATTCAGTTTGAATCTAACCTCATATCTGTATTATCGTTTCACGTCTATATGATTTTGGGTACAGATGCAGACTCTTTTGAGCTCAACGGAGGTGATGAATATTTTAAGCAAGCACAAACTATTGCCAATTACTCACAACAAATTAATGGCCAAGGCTGGAAATTAGAAGACGGTTTGCAATCACGTTTTGCCCTAATCGATAATTTGGTATCACCAACGTTTAAGGAAATTCGTTCCACAATGTATAGTTATCATATCGAAGGTTTAGATATTATGGCTCAAAGTGCAAAAGAAGGCAAAGAAAAAGTTATAGCTACATTATCAGAATTACAAAAAATACACAGAAGACGACCAAATTCTTATTTGTTGCGTGTGTTTTTCGATGCTAAGTCCGACGAGCTAATGGACATCCTTTCTGGTGGGCCTAACGTTAATATTACAGAAGCAGTAGATATTCTCAATAGAATAGCACCTATGCACTCGCAAAAGTGGAGAAATATTAAGTTTTAATTTATCGGTTTTTATTTTTATTATGTCATTCTGAACTTGCCAGTGCAGAACTTGTTTCAGTAATGCGGAATCGATACTTTTGTAAAAACAATTACAGATTTTTTGCTCACCTCACTTTACATAAAAAATTATGCGCTCATCGATGAGTTAAACGTGCAGTTTAATAATGGACTAACTATTATTACTGGCGAAACAGGAGCTGGTAAATCTATCCTTTTAGGTGGTTTATCTCTGGTTTTAGGTAAACGTGCAGATTTAAGTCAGGTGAAAAAATCAGATGAAAAATGTGTTATAGAAGCGATTTTCGATATTGCTAACTATAACCTTAAAGCTCTTTTTAAGTCCTTAGATTTAGACTACGATGCGCAGACCATCATAAGACGTGAAATTTTACCATCTGGAAAATCCAGAGCGTTCATAAACGATACTCCTGCAACTTTAGATCATCTTTCAATATTGAGTAGCCATCTAATAGATATCCATTCTCAGCATCAGACATTGCAATTAACGCAAGACGATTATCAATTTATGGTTATTGATGCATTGGCAGATAATACTTCAGATTTGAACGTTTATAAAAATCAATTGCAAGACTATAAATCACTTCAAAATGCATTAGAAAAATTGAAACAATCTAAAGCTGAAATGATTAAGGAATACGACTATAATCTCTTTTTAACTAAAGAGCTCAATGAAATCGATTTAGAGTCTGTAAATCTCGAAGATTTAGAAGCACAATACGAGCAGCTTAATAATGTTGAGGTTATAGGGGAGAAGCTGGGTAATACCAAAGCCATTTTAAGTACTGAAGACTTAGGTGCTATCGATCAGATTAATAATGCCAAACAGGAATTATCTAGGATTTCAGAATTTGGAAAAGCCTATGAATCGTTATCGGAAAGAATTCTAAGTGTAGGTATTGAGTTAGATGATATTTTGTCTGAGTTAGATCAGCTAGAAGATAATTTAATCACTGATCCTCAAGAGCTGGAGCGCGTTAATGGCAAACTTCAAATTATAAATAATCTGTTTCAAAAACATTCGGTTTCTAACATTGAGGAACTTATAGAAATTAAGCATGAATTAGAGGCTAAGGTTTCCGATACTGAAAATTTAGATAATGCCATTGCCAAAAAAGAAAAAGACATTGAGCAATTACATGAAGACTTAAATAAGATTTGTAAAAAAATCCATAATGAAAGAATATCGGTTATACCGATTTTAACGCATAAGTTAGAGACCATATTGGCCGATTTAGGAATGCCAAACGCTAAGTTTAAAATAGAACTTGAGTCCGTAGAACAATTCACGGCTAAAGGTAAAGACCACTTACAGCTTTTATTTACTGCAAACAAAGGTGCTAACTTTAATGCATTAAAGAAGGCAGCCTCTGGTGGAGAACTATCTCGAATTATGTTAGCAATTAAATCAATTTTGGCAGAGTATATTCAGTTACCTTCTATAATGTTTGATGAAATAGACACTGGTGTTTCTGGTGAAATCTCGAATAAAATGGGAGAAATCATGAAACACATGAGTACTAAAATGCAGGTCTTTTCCATTACACATTTACCACAGATTGCGGCAAAAGGTGACTCGCATTATAAAGTATACAAAACAGATGTTGACGATGCTACATTAACCCAGCTTAAGAAACTAGACGAAGAAGAACGCATCGTTGAGATTGCTCAAATGTTAGGTGGCATTGATATCACAGAATCTGCTTTGGCACATGCCAAACAATTGCTCAATTAACGTATCATTTTTACGTATCACAGTAAGCATATCGAAGTGAAGATTAATCGCATAATAATTTATACTATATTTGAAAACTAACGACTAACAACTAAACATATATAAACATGTCATACAACTTACTAAAAGGAAAGAAAGGAATTATTTTCGGGGCATTAGATGAAAACTCAATTGCATGGAAGACAGCAGAACGCGTTCATGAAGAAGGTGGGGAATTTGTATTAACTAATGCGCCGGTGGCCATGCGAATGGGGCAGATTAATGCATTGGCTGAAAAAACAGGTTCTCAAATTATTCCTGCAGATGCCACTTCAGAAGAAGATTTACAAAATTTAGTAGAACAGTCTATGGAAATATTAGGTGGCAAATTAGACTTTGTTTTGCATTCCATAGGAATGTCTATCAACGTAAGAAAAGGAAGAGCTTATACGGACCAAAAATACGATTGGACACAAAAAGGAACCGATGTGTCTGCGATGTCTTTTCACAAAGTCATGCAGACCCTTTATAAAGCTGATGCTATGAACGAGTGGGGAAGTATAGTTGCTTTAACCTATATGGCTGCACAACGTGTGTTTCCAGATTACAATGATATGGCAGATAACAAAGCATATCTAGAAAGTATTGCACGCAGTTTTGGGTATTTCTTTGGTAGAGATAAAAATGTAAGGGTTAATACCATTTCACAATCACCTACACCAACAACAGCGGGTAGTGGTGTAAAAGGGTTTGATGGCTTTATTGCTTATGCCGAAAAAATGTCACCGCTGGGTAATGCTACGGCAATGGACTGTGCAAACTATACGGTAACTTTATTCAGTGACTTAACTAAACGCGTCACCTTGCAGAACTTATATAATGACGGAGGCTTTAGTAATATGGGAGTGAGTGATGCGGTTATGGATACTTTTGTAGAAAACAACTAAACGAAATAATCGTTAATTTAAAGCTGTTATGCGAATTTGTATAACAGCTTTTTTTATATTGCAATGTTAAAAAGTGTTAAACTTGCCCATAAATATTGGATATAAATACATGGAAAAAAGATTACAGTATAGCCTTAAGTTTTCAGTCATTGCATTTTTGGCAACTATAAATATGTCTATATATGCCCAAACCTTTAATAGGGTAGAGGATGTTGTAGGCTTGGGCATATTGGAGGAGAATAATGGAGTATCAGTTGCGGATTACGATAATGATAACGATCTCGACATTTTTGTCGTAGCCAAAGCAAAAGATCATCCAGATAGCCCAAAAACACTAAGTCGTTTATTTAGAAATAATAATGATGGTACATTTACAGATGTTACCGAACTTGCAGGTTTTACTGATTTATTTCCACAAGATATAGACCCTGAAGATTTTTTAGGCTTGGCAGGTTATAAGTACGGCGCATCATGGGGGGATTATAATAATGATGGTTTTCCCGATTTGTTCATGACGTTTTTAGATAGGTTACAGTTGTGGAGAAATATGGGTAACGGTACTTTTGCCAATGTTACTGAAATGTCTGGGATAACAGAAACAAACGGCTGTGGTAATACGAGCGCAACTTGGTT
Organism: uncultured Flavobacteriaceae bacterium; assembly: GCA_964453045.1. Taxonomy (GTDB): domain Bacteria; phylum Bacteroidota; class Bacteroidia; order Flavobacteriales; family Flavobacteriaceae; genus Winogradskyella. The sequence goes on along the minus strand of CAYVNR010000007.1, from coordinate 106,005 downwards.
CGATTATAATAAGGATGGCTTATTGGATGTGTTTATTGCAGACTGGCAGCGATGTGGTGAAAATTCATTATTTCTTAACAATGGTAATGAGACATTTTCAGATGTAAGCCAATCAACAGGCATACACAATATGCAAAATTATGCAAGTTTCGTAGGGTTGCCTTTTGATTTTAATTTAGACGGATTTATAGATTTGTATGTCACTAATGACGTGCACCATCCCAACGAATTATTTGTCAGTCAAGATGGGATTAGTTTTTTAGAAGAGGCTGCTGATTATAATATCAATACCACTGGTGAAGATATGGCTATTACCATAGGTGACTATAATATGGATGGTCATTTCGATTTTTTTATAACAGCAATAGATTTAAACTTTCTATTAACAAACAATGGCGATGGAACATTCACAGAGAATGCAGATGAGCATGGAGTGGGTAATACACTTTGGTCTTGGGGAACAAAATTTTCAGATTTCGATCTAGATGGTGATGAGGATTTGTTTGTGGCAAATGGCTATTTTTTATATAATAGAGATAATGAACCTAATTATTACTTCAAAAATTCAATAGTACAAGGCGAGACTTCTTTTGTCGATTCATCCAATGAATTGGGGTTAGATGAATCGGGCACTAGTGTAGAGGCGTTAGATTTTGATTATGACAACGATGGAGACATGGATTTATTGGTCACAAACAGTAACAAGGAGTGTTTTTTTTATGAAAATAAACTTTTAAATTTTGATGACGCTTCAGTATCTCTAAACTGGTTAAAGATTAAGTTAGAAGGAACAGTATCCAACAGAGATGCTATTGGAACCACCCTAACGCTTACTGCAAATAATGGAAATGTGTTAAGACGTTATTATTCTGGGGTAGGTTTTCTTGGCCAAAGTTTACAAGGTGTGCATTTTGGCTTAAATGACGTTACCCAAATTAGTTCATTAGAGATTAAATGGCCATCAGGAATATCAGAAATTTATACTGATTTAAATACAAATATTACTGTAAAGGCTACAGAAGGACAGGGCATTGAAGTTTTGGATATCTTTCCAAGTCAAAAAACGTATGGATGTTTGGATCCGATGTCATGTAATTACGAGCCCAATGCAACATTAGACGATGGTTCTTGCGTTTATTTGCCTTCACAAACCATAGATGGCAATACTAGCTCTTCATTTTTAAGGACAGAAGTGTATGTCTATAATATTATGCCAGGTTCAACAGTGAATTGGCAGGTTTCTGGTGGAGAAATATTAAATGGTCAAGGTACAAATACCATCACGGTAAGATGGCATTTAGAAAATATGGGCAGGATTTCTGTAATTGAATCCGATGGTCAATGTTCTAGTCAGGAAGTTTCAATAGATATAGATTTGGGTATTGATAATTTACCAGATAATGTATCAATTGCCAGATTATGGAATGAAGTTTTACTGGAAGCTATTCGGGATGATTTTGCAAGACCAACGGTACACGCCAGAAACTTATTTCATACCAGTGTAGCCATGTACGATATTTGGGCGATTTATGATGATACAGCCACACCATATTTAATAGGTAATGCAGTTAATGGGTTTACGAGTACACTTGAAGAATTTATGCCAGATGAAGATTTAGAAATTGCCTTAAGTAAATCTATTAGTTATGCTATGTATCGCTTAATGTCTCATCGTTTTCAAAATTCTCCAGGTGTAAATGAAACCCAAGCACGATTAGACCTGTTGATGGAAAGGCTAGGATACGATACTAACGTAACGTCTTTGTTATACCAAGATGGCGACGCTGCAGCCTTTGGCAATTATGTAGCTCAGACCCTTATCGATTACGGGTTACAAGACGGTTCTAGGGAAGCAACGGGTTATGATAATGCCTATTACCAGCCGGTTAATGCGCCTTATGCTTTGGATATAGATAGTGGGGATAACCCACCAATTAACGACCCCAATCGTTGGCAACCTTTGGCTTTGGATATATTCATTGATCAAGGGGGAGAAATAATTGATGATAACACACCGCCTTTTTTGAGCCCAGAATGGGGGAATGTTTTTGGGTTTGCACTATCTGAAGAAGATAAAGTAACTTACCAAAGAAATGGTAATAACTACCATATTTTTCATGATCCATCAGATCCACCTTATATCAGTTTAATGGAAGACAATGCTGATAGTGATGCTTATAAATGGGGATTTTCTATGGTATCGATTTGGCAATCCCATTTAGATCCTACAGATGGAGTGATTTGGGATATCTCACCAAACTCAATTGGGAATGTAGATATAAGTACATTTCCAACAGATTATGCAGACTATCAAAATTTTTATAATTTTTTTGAAGGTGGAGCCAATAGTAATGGACATGCTTTAAACCCAATAACAGGAAATCCTTATGAAATCAATATGGTGCCACGAGGAGATTATGCTAGAGTTCTTGCTGAGTTTTGGGCAGATGGACCAGACTCCGAAACCCCACCAGGTCACTGGTTTACCATTTTGAATTATGTCAACGATCATCCACAATTTGAAAAACGCTTTGAAGGTACAGGAGATGTTTTAGATCCTTTAGAATGGGATGTCAAAGCGTATTTTATTTTGGGAGGAGGTATGCACGACGCGGCTATTTCAGCATGGAGTGTAAAAGGCTGGTACGACTATATAAGACCAATTTCTGCTTTACGCTCAATGGCAGAACGCGGACAAAGCACAGATAACACGTTGGATAATTATGATTTTGGAGGTATTCCGTTGATTGAAAATTATATCGAAATAGTTGAGATGGATGATCCTTTAGCAGGTTCTGCCAACCAGAACGTGGGTAAAATAAAATTGTACACTTGGAAAGGTCACGATTTTATTTACGATACAGAAACGGACCAAGCTGGAGTAGGTTGGATACTGGCTGAAGACTGGTATCCTTACCAAAGACCAACATTTGTAACACCACCATTTGCAGGTTACGTATCGGGGCATTCAACCTATTCTAGAACTGCTTCAGAATTAATGACTATGATGACCGGTAGTGAATTTTTTCCAGGCGGATTGGGAGAATTTACAGCAAAGGCAAATGAATTTTTGGTTTTTGAGGAAGGACCTTCAGTAGATGTCGTATTACAATGGGCAACTTATAGAGATGCCTCAGACCAAACGAGTTTAAGCAGAATTTGGGGAGGTATACATCCACCAGCAGATGATATTCCGGGACGTTTTATAGGACAGGTTGTTGCCGAAAATACTTTCGATTTTGCTGTACCGTATTTTAATGGCTCTCTTAATATTGAAGAATATGATGAAGTATCAATAAGTATTTACCCAAATCCAACGACCAATAGAGAGATTTTTATAAGTAATACTATTGGTTCGGAAACTATACAGATCTTTGATATTAATGGAAGAAATATAGACTTGGTGGATAGAACTTATAACAATTCGGATAATACAACCACTTTAAAATTTAGCGAAACCGCTTCTGGATTATTTTTGTTAAAAGTTAATAATGTATCTAAGATAGTTGTTATTAATAATTGAAAGTCAGAGAGTTCACACCTTATTATTTAGAATTGTAAAGCATATAGAAAACACCTTGTCAAAGGTGTTTTTTAATATTAAATCTACCGAAATCGTATTTTAACGCTAATAATTACCTTTTATCGATTTATGTTTTTCTGATATGAATCTTATAAGTAATTAACATATTTTTAATAGAATTACTAACTTAAAATCTATTTTTTATGAAAAAAATTACATTATTGCTACTTGCGATGATTGCATTTTGTTGGCAGTCTAATGCGCAAGTATTAAATGAAGGCTTTGACGGTGGTGCTTTACCTGCTGGTTGGTCTAATGAATATGTTTCGGACACCGTTGATTGGCAGTTTGGAGCAACTAACCAAAATGGTACTGTGGCGCCAAGAACAGGTGCTGGTATGGCTGCCTTTTGGTCTAATAATTACGATGGAGACCAGACACGTTTAGTTTCTCCTTCAATGGATTTATCTGGAGTTCCGTCTCAAGTTTTAAACTTCTTTTATACACAAGAAGATTGGGGTGGGGATCAGGATGAACTAAGAATCTATTACAGAACATCCGCTGCTGGTACATGGGTTCTATTAGCTGAATTTACAGCAGATACTAACCCTGTATGGACGGAAGTTAATCTTGTATTACCAAACCCAAGTGCAGATTATTATGTCGCTTTTGATGGTACATCTGGATATGGAAGAGGTATTACAGTCGACGATGTAATTATTGATGACGCACCTTCATGCCTTACACCAGGTAGTCTAAGTGTTTTTGCTACTTCACCAACAGAGGCAAATTTAAATTGGATTCCTGCTGGTACAGAAACTGATTTTACCTATGAATATGGAACTACGGGTTTTACACCAGGTACAGGTACTACAGGTATGGTCACGGGCAATACAGCTTCTATTGGTAGTTTAACAGCTGGTACAGATTACGATTTCTACGTACAAGCTAATTGTGGTGTAGATGGAGATAGCGGATTTGCAGGTCCTTTTACGTGGACACAATCAGATATGGGAGAATCTTGTGGTACTGCGTTTATGGTTAATCTAGAAGCCGATTGTGGAACAGCTACACCTTTATCATTAGACTTTACAGGTGCACCTAGTAATATTTCAACAAGTTGCGATACTTTTAATAATTATGGACTATGGGCAACTGTAATAACAGATGCAGCAGGCGGTTTAACTGTAAATGCTACTGCAGCTGTAGATATGGCTGTTTTTGATACGTGTGGAGGAACAGATATAGAATGCTATAATGCGGGTATAAGTACTGTTGATATTGTCTTATCACCAAATACTCAGTATTATTTATATTTTTGGCAAGAAGGTACAGGTTCAACAGCGATGGTAGATGTTTGTATTTCTTCATACACACCATCCCCAGCACCTGACTGTGCAGAAGCTCCAACAGTGCCAGCTGATGCAGCAATAGATGTTGCTCTCACTGGTGGTGATGTTAATATAAGTTGGACTGCCCCATCTTCTGGACCGGCACCAACAGATTATGAGGTGTTTTTTGGGGATACTTCAGGTGCACTAACATCTTTGGGCTTACTTGGTTCTACAGACACAAATGTTGATATTACTGGTTTAGACTTTAGTACAACATATTATTGGAGTGTAGTACCTTATAATAATGTTACACCAGCAGCAGGACCTTGCGCAGAGTGGAGTTTCACAACAGAAGGAGCACCTCTTGGTTTTGACTGTAGTAATCCTATAGTAGTAGGTGCTTTGCCATATAATACTACTGATGATACTGTTAATTATGGTGATGTTTATGACGGGGTTCCAGGTACTAATTGTTCTGCGAGTAATTATCTTAGTGGTGATGATGTTGTTTATTCTTACACTGCAGCGATAGATGGGTCAATTAGTATAGACCTAACAGCCATAGGTGATACTTATGCAGGTGTTTTTGTGTATGCTGATTGTGCTGATATTGGCACAACGTGTTTAGCTGGGGATGTTAATGCAAATGCAACTGATGATTTGTCTATTGGGGATTTTGTTGTCACCAATGGTACCACATATTATATTGTTATTTCTACCTGGACTGCTCCTCAAAGTACAGCATATACTCTAGATATTACTGAGAATACTTGTACTAATGCAACAGTGACTTATAATGTTGTAGACGACTGTGCAGTTTCTGGAGGTTTCAACATAGAAGTAGATATTACGGATATGGGCTCTGCAACTGATATTACAGTTACTGATGATCAGGGTAGTGCCGCACAAACAACTATGAGCACCACTACACTAACATTTGGTCCCTATGTTAATGCAACAGATGTTGTAATAACTGTTTCAGATGATAATGATGTTAATTGTGTTCAAAGTAGTGGTGTATTAACACAGGTTGTTTGTCCACCAGATAATGTAGACTGTGGTACCGCTGAAGCTGTAACATTGGGTATTAACGAAGCTGGCCCCGAGGTAATAGGTACTAATGTTGGAGCTGGTGATTCTGGTGTGCCAGACCCAAGTTGTAATAACTTTTATGAGGGTAGTGATATTTGGTATTCATTTACAACTCCTACTGACGTAGACGTGGTAACCTTAGATATTGCTTCATCTGGTTTTTCATCTACAATTTCAGTTATATATGATAACTGTACAGATTTAAATGAAATTGATTGTGATATACAATTTACTAGCGCACCTACTGTAGATTTTGAAAATTTGGCATCTAATACTACTTATATTTTAAGATTATATGATTTTAGTGGTGACGACTTTGGACCTATTAGTTTCAGTATGAGCGCTACCACTGGTTTAGGCATAGATGATGTCCAAGGGGAAGCTGCATTTACGTATTATCCTAATCCAGTTAAAAATACATTAACATTAAATGCTCGGAATACTATTGAGAATGTTACAATGTATAATATGCTAGGTCAAGAAGTATTAAGATCTATACCAAACAGTGTAGACGGTGAATTAGACATGTCAAGCTTACAAAACGGCACTTATTTTGTTAAGGTAACTATTGCAAATATTACTAAAACTGTACGAGTGGTTAAGCAATAAGTATTAAATATTTAGATTTTTAAAGCCGCTATTTTTAGCGGCTTTTTTAGCTTATTACATGTAATCATAAAACTTTTATGCTATCACTATTTCTAGCTTGACTTCAAAATGAAATTATCAAAATAATCAAGTTGTGATGTTATAGTTATTCACATTTGGTTTACGAGTATGAATACTATTTTATTTTAGGTGTATATTATTAATAATAAATAAATTAATAAATCAATAGTATTCAATAATTTTGATTCATTCCTATTAAGGAAGTTTGAAAGCTAATTACAACTTCAGTAAACATAAACATAAATTAGGCACTTTTAATCGTTAATTTTTGTTTTTTGTCGATTTGAATTTATCATAGGATTATTTTAAAGATAATTAACATATTTTTAATGAATTACTAACTTAAATATTTTTTTATGAAAAAAATTACATTTTTATGTATTGCTATGCTAGCTTTGTGCTGGCAAAGTAATGCACAATTAGTACCAGATGATACCTGTACTACAGCGTTTACAGATATTAGCGCAACAGGTACAAATTTAAATTTAACCGATGAATCTGAAGCTAACATTACATTGTCTTTTGCTTTTGAACTAGATGGTGTATCATCTTCAGATCTGCGTGTAGGCAATAATGGTGGAGTTCTATTTAATGCAACTACTGGTGATATTACGACTACACCGACACCAACAGCTCAAGGATTTTATCCTTTAGCTACAGATATAGGTGACGATGCTGGTGATGTGTTCTGGGAAGAAATAGGAACTGCGCCAAACCGTATTTTAGTAGTACAATGGAATGACAGACCGCATTATGATGCTGCTGTATTTGGAGAAACTCCAGGCGGTGGTACATTTCAATTACTCTTATACGAAACAACAAATGAAATTAGGTTCATTTACGAAGATTTAGATTTTGATGACCCAACTTTTGATGATGGTGTAACAGCAGGTGTTCATGTAATTGGTGCTAACGGCACCTACACTTATTCGTTAGAATCTTCTCTTGCTGGCATATCTTGTGTAGAGTGGAATGCTCCTTCTTGTCCTTTTCCTTCAAGTTTGACGGCAACAAGTATTGGTACAGATAGTGCTCTTTTAGGTTGGACAGAAACAGGTTCTGCAACCAGTTGGAATATTGAAGTTGTAGATGTAGATGCAAATCCTCCAGGAACTTCTACAGGGGTACCTACACAATCAGGTGTAACTAATCCTTACATGCAAATGAGTTTAACACCAAATACCGCTTACGAATTTTACGTACAAGCAGTTTGTGGAGCAGAAACTAGCCAATGGGTAGGACCATTCGCATTTGCAACGGAATGTCTGCCATTTACACCAGATTATAGTGCAGATATGAGTGTAAACGTTCCTGACTGTTGGGAAGAAGCTGGTAGCGGTACACCTGCAACAGGTCCATCAGATTTAGGAAGTGGAGTTTGGTTTGCAAGTAACCATAACGGAACACCAAGTAATGTAATAAATCTGTTTACGGATAGTAGAGAAGATTGGATTATCTCTCCAGTATTTGATTTATCAGCAGCAGCTGCAAGTGAGCTTGTGGTATATGTTGCTTTAACGGAATCAACTACTAGTGGTGCTGATGCAGATTTGGGTTCAGATGATTTAGTAGCTTTGTTGATGACTACTGATGGTGGTGCAAACTGGACTACTATGCAATCTTGGGTACAGGGTGATGTGCCAACAGATGTAGGAGAACAAATAATATATGACTTATCAGCTGTAACTGGTGATGTGCAATTTGCATTTTATGGAAGTGACGGACCTGTAAATGATGCTGAAGATATATACTTTCACGTCAGTCAATTTACAGTAAGAGAAACTCCTACAACGCCACCAGCTTGTCCAACCGCAACAGCAACTCCAGACCCTAGTTGTGGTAATTTTGCGAATGAGATATCATGGATGGCTAGTGCAGGAGCAGATGGTTATAATATTACTGTTGGTACAACACCTGGCGGTAACGATATTGAAGATAATACAGATTTGGGTGATGTAACTAGTTATATATTTGAAGGTGCAGCAAGCACAACTTATTATTACACAGTAACAGCTTATAATAGTTTTGGTAGTTCTACAGCTTGTACAGAACAAGATTTTACTACAGCAGTTGATAATTGTTATTGTATACCTCCAACTACAAGTACCAATACAACAACATTAATTGATGAAGTTACTACTACAGGTGCATTATCAGATTTATCTAATACAGGTACCGGTTTGTCAACTGATAGGTACGGGGATTTTTCAGCAACTAACTCAGTAACTAGCTTTGCAGATGGCACATTTGATTTTTCTGTAGTAATTGAAGGTGGAACTGTAGGTTGCGCTATTTGGGTAGATTGGAATAACGATTTCACTTTTGACCCTGCCACTGAAGTTGCATTTACTACAACATCATACGGTAATGGTCCTTTTACAGGAACAATTACTGTTCCAGGAGGTACTGCAAACGGTGATTATAGAATGAGAATAATAATTGACTGGAATGACCCTGATCCGAGTGACGATGCATGCGCTTATGGAGCTGGTAGAGGTGAGACGGAAGATTATACATTAACTGTAGATGATGCGCCAACAGATGAATTAGATTTTTATAACCTACAATTCCCAGGATCTGCAACAATAACAACTGGTGATTCACAACTTGTTTATGCACAAGCTTATGAAGCAGGTTTAACAGATCAAGGTAGTGCTACAGCTTCCCCTGGTATAGAAGCTTGGATAGGTTATAGCGATATGGATACAGATCCATCTGGTGCAGGTTGGACTTGGATTGCTGCCGTACCAAACCCTGGCTATGATTTTGCAAGTAATAATAATGATGAATTTCAGGTAGATTTAGGTACAGAAATTGGTCTACCGGGAACATATTATTATGCTTCTAGATTTAGATTAAATAATGCAGCCTTTACATACGGTGGTTTTGATACTGGCGGTGGTGATGGTGCTTGGGATGGTACACAAGATGTTAATGGTGTTTTAACTATAGATCCAATTCCAAATGATGATTGCGCTGGTGCAATTACTGTAACACTTGGTGTTGGTACTTGTGGCCCTGATGTTACAGGTAATAATGCTTCTGCAACTGATTCTGGTGTAGCACAAGCGAGTTGTACTACATCTACATACTCTGGTGGAGATATATGGTACACATTTACGCTTGGTGCAACGGACACTCAAGTAGATTACACAAGAAGTGCTTCAGCATTTTCAACCACTGTGGTAGAATTATATAGTGGATCTTGTGGTGCTTTAGTAGAAGTTGATTGTACTACAGCTGCTAGTGAATCTTTTACAGGACTAACTCCTGGATCTACATATTATATGAGATTATATGATTGGGGCAATGATAATTTTGGTAATGTAACCTTCTGTTTAGGTACACCTCCTGCTTGTTTTGAACCAACAGGTTTAGGTGCTTCATTTGATCCACCTACATCTGCTACACTTTCTTGGGAAGCACCAACTGATGGTCCAGCTCCTACAGGATATAACTGGGAGGTGGTTCCTACTGGTAATGGTCAAGGAGTCGGAGTGGTTTCAAATGGTAGTACTGCCAATTTAACAGATACTGCAACTGGTTTAACAGCAGATACATTATATGATCTATATGTACAATCAGATTGTGGTGGTGGGGATTTAAGCTCTTGGGCTGGACCTTTTACCTTCAATGCAGGGTATTGTATTCCATCTGGTACGAGTACTTCAACTTTTATAGATAATTTTAGTACTTCTAACGCCCAAGGTATGAATATTTCTAATTTAGCTTCAGGTTTTTCAGCTACTAATTATGGTGATAATTATGGTGCCATGACGGTTAGTGGAGCTGCTGATAGCTCGTTTGATTTCAATGTAGAAATAGTTTCTGGTACAGTTGGTTGTGCAGTATGGGTAGATTGGAACAATGATTTTGTTTTTGATGTATCTGAGGTAGCTTTTAGCACTACAGGTTACAGTAATGGTCCTTTTACGGGCACGGTAACTATACCAAATGGAACACCAAATGGAGATTACAGAATGCGAGTAATGATTGATTGGAATGATTCTAATCCTGGTGATGATGATGCATGTGGTTTTGGCTCAGGTAGAGGGGAAGTAGAAGATTATAAAGTTACTGTAGATTCTACATTATCTAATTCAGGTCTTGATGATGCGTCAGCATTTAATTACTATCCTAACCCAGTTAAAAATATATTAACATTACAAGCTCAAAACACTATTGAGA
>CAYVNR010000007.1:56285-95099 GCA_964453045.1 uncultured Flavobacteriaceae bacterium | reverse complement strand
TATCCTAACCCAGTTAAAAATATATTAACATTACAAGCTCAAAACACTATTGAGAATGTAACGATGTATAACATGTTAGGTCAAGAAGTATTAAGAGCTACACCTAACAATGTAGACAGTGAGTTAGATATGTCTAGCTTAGAAGGTGGTACTTACTTTGTTAAAGTAACTATTGCTAATACTACTAAAACTATAAGAGTAATTAAGCAATAAGCACTTACTTATAAATTTTATAAAGCCGCTAGAAATAGCGGCTTTTTTAGTTTATTCCATTATCCCGTCCTGAAATAAAGATGTTTATTAATTGGAAACTAATAACTTAACTTCAAACAAAACTACTTGAATAATCAAATAATGATGTTGTTATATTTTGAATTTGGTTTACTTACCTTTGTAGGGTATGGAGGCTATTTCGTTTTCTTTTATTATTCCAGTATATAATCGGCCAAATGAGATTAAGGAACTTTTAGAAAGTTTTTGTCTACTAGAAGGTGATTATACCTACGAAATCGTAATTGTAGAAGACGGTTCTACCGAAACGTCAGAAGCGATAGTTAATACTTACAGGCAAAAGCTTAATCTATCATATTATTACAAGCCTAACTCAGGTCCAGGTGATTCAAGAAACTTCGGAATGCAGAAGGCAAATGGTAATTATTTTATCATTTTGGATTCAGATGTCATTTTACCATCACAATATTTAAATGAAGTCAAAACATTTTTAGATAAGACCTACTATGATTGTTTTGGTGGCCCAGATGCAGCACATTCATCGTTTAGTAATCTTCAAAAAGCAATTAATTTTGCTATGACATCTTTTATCACTACAGGTGGAATAAGAGGTGGTGATAAGCAGCTAGAGGATTTTCAGCCAAGAAGCTTTAATATGGGTTTATCAAAAAAGGCATTTTTAGATTCAGGAGGATTTGGAAAAATACACCCTGGTGAGGATCCAGACTTATCTTTGAGATTACAGAAATTTGGTTATAAAACAGTATTGATAAAAAGAGCTTATGTTTTTCATAAGCGTCGTATTTCTTGGTCTAAATTTTATAAGCAAGTATATAAGTTTGGCAAGGTAAGGCCTATAATAAATCAATGGCATCCCAATTCTAAAAGTTTGGTATATTGGTTTCCTACACTTTTTAGCTTAGGTTTATTGGTTTCAATTGTGTTATTTGTATTCAATGTTAAATGGCCAATCTATCTGTATGGTTTGTATTTTTTTATAGCTTTTGTTATGGCATTATTTTCTACTATTAATTTTATAGTTGCAATAGAAGCCGTATTTGCTATTGTAATACAATTTTTTGGCTATGGCTATGGCTTTTTAAAATCTACTTATAGTTTAGTAGTGCTGCGTAAACAACCAAAGGAAGCGTTCCCAGATTTATTCTTTTAAATTATAAATGAATACCAAGAAGAAGTTAAATATATCAAGTTATCTAAAAAGAAAGAATGCTAAGCGTTTTAGCCTGTTTGTAGTCATTTCTTTTATATTCTTAATTTTTTCGAAACTCTCAAACGACTATAAGCAAACTATTGGGCTTAAGGTAAATTTAACCAATTTAGAAGATGAAATTATACTAAAAGACGATTCTTTACTTGTCATGGAAGCTTACATTGAAGCAAAAGGTTTCGCATTAATACCATTTGTTTTTAAGAATCATAAAACTATTGTTTTAGATGCGCAAACGGATGTTGTTACAAAGCCAAAGCACTATATTTTCGATGTTGATAAGCATAAATTTCTTATAGAAGCACAGTTGGGTTCATCTTATAAAGTAATGTCCGTAAAGCCAGATTCTTTGGTGTTACCGTATTCAAAAAGAGCATCAAAATATGTTTCTCTGGATTTAAGAACACGCATAGGTTTTGCTCCGGGATTTGATGTTTTAGAGGGCTATTCGTTGAGTAGCGATAGTGTTAAAGTTGTGGGGTCATCAGATCAAGTGAATGGCATAGAGTCAATTTTAACCGAGAAGTTGACCCTACAAGAAGTTAATAAGGATATTAACGAAGATATAAAACTTCAGATACCAAAAGGTCTGGAAGTTTTTCCTAAATCCATAAACGTAAAAGCTAAAGTAAGGAGATTCACCGAAGGTACAATCGAAATTCCAATTACTATTAAGAACAAGCCCTCGGACACGGTAATCAATTATTTTCCTAAAACTGTTACCGTGCTGTATTATGTAGATTTAGATCATTATAATGCCATAGATGCATCAGGCTTTAGTGTAGAATGTGATTACGCAGCAGTTAAAAATAATCAGTCGTATTTTATCCCAAAAATTGTTAAAAAACCTGAATTTGTTAAGCGAATAAGTATGAAACAAAAACGAATTGACTTTATAAAATTATAGTATGATAGTAGTTGGCTTAACAGGAGGTATAGGAAGTGGTAAAACTACCATAGGCAAATACTTTGAATCTTATAAAATACCTGTGTATATAGCAGATAAAGAAGCTAAAGCACTGATGAACCGTTCAAAAGTTATAAAACGAAAGCTTATAGAGCTATTTGGTGAACCTGCCTATAAAGATGGAAAATTGAATAGACCTTACCTAGCTTCAAAAATTTTTTCAGATAAATCACTACTCTCAAAGATGAATGCCATTGTTCATCCCAAAGTCGCGTCTCACTTTAAACGTTGGCTAAAAAAACAAAATGCGCCATATGTAATTAAAGAAGCTGCAATTGTTTTTGAAAACAATCTAGAGCATCAATACGACTATATTGTTATTGTTGTTGCAGATGAAGAATCAAGGATTGAGCGTGTTATGAAACGCGATGATACTTCAAGAAAGAAAGTAAAATCTATTATGGACAACCAACTGTCTGACGAAGAGAAAATTAAAAAGTCTGACTTTGTAATTTTTAATAATGATTTAGATGTAGCGAAACAGCAGGTAGATGAGATTCATCGTGCCATACTTCAAAAAATAAAATAAGCTAACAAAAGCTTTTGTTAATGTAAGGTTAAACCTAATTTGTGCTAAATGTTAAAATGTTAAATTTGGCTGATGGGCAGAAAGCTATTCATCTTATTGGTGGTATTAATGAGTCTATCGCTCATTGGTATAATATTTGTGCAATCATTTTTTATAAATAATAGTTTAGAAAATGAGGAAAAGAATTTTACGTTAAGTGTTACACGAGCACTTAGTTTTGTTTCGAGAGATATTGAAGAATTCGAAATTAAGAAATATCACAGTTTAATTCAACCTTTTATTGCTAACAACAAAGAGCCTGATTCTACCATAATTAGGCAACTATATATTACCACTGAAGATGATGTAAAAGACCAAACCATAATTCATAGGAATACGGTTTTGGAGGAACGTTTTAAAGTGCCCTCATTGTTCTTTGAAATTGATGCAGACAGCATAGATATAAGTAGTTTTACTAATGAACGTGTTACTGAGTACTACAACAAGTCGAGGTTAGATGGAAGCGAACTGGGGATTAAGCCTCAAAGACGTTTGGTGGAGTTTTCTAAGTTACCTTTAATCGATAAGCAGAGCTATGAAACTTCATTTAAAACACTGCTCAAGGATGTACCAATACACAAAAGAGTATCTGATTCTCATGTTAAGGTTCTACTAGAACGTGAGTTGCATAGTGAAGGTGTGGATTTAGACTTTGAATTTGCTATATATGACGATGATCTAGCAACTAAGATCCAAACACTAAATTTTAGTATGGATAAAGAAACAACTGTTGGTATACCTGTATTTTTAGATAACAATAATGAAAGCAATTATACATTGTATGTAGATTTTCCTGATAGAAAAAAATACTTAATATCCTCAATATTGCCAATGGTAGTATTGTCAATTATTTTTACAGGTATAATTATTTTGGCGTTTTCTAGTGCGATACACCAATTGATAAAACAGCGAAAAATATCTCAGATAAAAACGGATTTCATTAATAATATGACGCATGAGTTTAAGACACCGATTGCTACAATAAATTTAGCGTTAGATGCTATAAGAAATCCCAAGATTATTAGTGACCAAGATAAGGTGAAGCGTTATTTGGGTATGATTAAGGACGAGAATAAGCGTATGCATGCCCAGGTAGAAAATGTATTGCGAATATCTAAGTTAGAAAAAAACGAGTTAAATATCAGTAAGGAACGTATTAAGTTGCACGACCTAATCGAAGATGCAATAACCCATGTAGAATTGATAGTTGAGGATAGAAAAGGGTATGTAAAAACACATTTAAATGCTGCAAAGTCATCAGTTTTGGCAAACGAAACACATTTTACAAATGTAATCGTAAATATATTGGATAATGCCATTAAATATTCAGATGATGCACCAAAGATTGATGTGTCTAGTGAAAATGCTGGTAATAATATTATCCTCAAAATTGCCGATAAAGGTAATGGTATGAGCAAGCAAGTTGCTAAGCGTGTGTTCGAAAAATTTTACAGAGAACACACAGGTAATGTACATAATGTAAAAGGTCATGGGCTAGGTTTAGCTTATGTAAAACGAATAGTAGATGACCATCAAGGTCATATATCAGTAGAAAGCGAAAAAGGAAAAGGTAGTACTTTTATTATAAAGCTGCCGTTAATATCATAAAAACGAATTATGGAAGAACAAAACAAGAAAATTCTTTTGGTAGAAGACGATCCAAATTTCGGAACAGTCTTAAAAGATTATTTAATGATGAACGATTACGACGTTGTCCATGCCAAGAATGGAATGGAAGGTTTTGAGAAGTTCAAAAAAGACGATTACGACCTTTGCATCTTGGATGTAATGATGCCATATAAAGACGGATTTACGTTAGCAAAAGAAATCCGTGAAAAAAATACAGATGTTCCAATTATCTTCTTAACAGCTAAGGCAATGAAGGAAGATGTGCTAAAAGGCTATAAGGTTGGTGCTGACGATTATCTCAACAAACCGTTTGATAGCGAAGTTTTGTTAATGAAAATAAAAGCTATTATGCAGCGCAAAGCTACCGATAGTGTTGCTGATAGTAAGCAATTTGAATTTAAAATCGGACGTTTTGATTTAAATTCTAAACTTCGTTTTTTAAAGTTTGATGGCGGTGAGCCAACTAAACTATCACCAAAAGAAAATGAATTGTTACGTTTATTGGCACTTCACGAAAATGATTTAATGCCAAGAGAATTAGCATTGACAAAAATATGGAGAGACGACAATTATTTTACATCTCGTAGTATGGATGTTTATATCGCTAAACTCCGTAAATACTTAAAGCCAGACCCAAAAGTAGAAATACTGAATATTCATGGTGAAGGTTTTAGGTTGGTCATCAACAAATAAAGATAATTAAAATAAAATCCGGCTTTTAGGTCGGATTTTGTTTTATAGCTTTTCTTCAACGAAACGGATAATTTCATGGGTATCTGTTTCATAATCAAACCATTTTATTAAACTATCTTTTTTAAACCAAGTAAGTTGCCGCTTGGCAAAGCGCCTTGTGTTCTTTTTTATTTCTGATACGGCAAAATCTAAGGTGTGGTTTCCTTCAAAATGATTGAATAATTCTTTATAACCAACAGTATTCAGCGCATTTAAATGCTTATATGGAAATAATTGTTTGGCCTCTTCAAGCAAACCATTTTCCATCATAATATCCACACGTTGGTTGATTCTATCATAGATGATTGAACGTTCGGCATTTAGCCCAATAGTGATGGTTTTAAAATTACGAGTCTTTTCAGAATTGGTTAAAAATAAAGAATACGCCTTGCCTGTACCTATACATATTTCTAAAGCTCTTATAAGGCGTTGCGGGTTATCTATGGCAATCGTGTCATAAGCTTTTTTATCCAAGGATTTTAATTGTTGCTGTAAGGGTTGCAATCCCTCAGATTTTAACTTAGCATTAAGTGTTGTTCTAATCGCAGTATCCACTTCAGGAAAGTAGTCCAGACCTTTGGTTACAGCTTTTACGTATAGACCAGAACCACCAACCATTACAGCAATAGGGTTGTGTTTGTGAATTGTAGATATTAAAGCAATTGCATCGCGTTCAAAATCGCCAACATTGTAATAGTCTTTTATTGACTTATGCTGAATGAAATGATGTTCTGCGGCTTTTAGTTCTTCTTTTGAAGGTACAGCTGTACCAATATTCATTTCTTTATAGAACTGTCGTGAATCTGCTGAAATAATTTCCGAGTTAAAATGTTGAGCCAATTTTATACTCAAGGCTGTTTTACCGATAGCAGTTGGGCCAACAATAGAAATAAGCGTATTAGTCATGATGTAATTTGCATCCACATTTGTGGCAGAATTCAGCACCATCTTGATGTTTTTCGGCCAAACAATTAATACAGCATTGCGAGTTGGTGTGTACTTCAACCAAATTGGCATCTTCTAATTCCTCACTACCTTTTTTCTTAGCGTCTTTGTTTGCGTTTTTAGCGTATTCCGCAGATACAATACCTGTTGGCACTGCTATGATTCCATAACCTAAAATCATAATTATTGTGGTAATAAACTGTCCTAATGCCGTTTTGGGCGCAATATCACCAAAACCTACAGTTGTAAGGGTAACAATACACCAATATACACTTTTAGGAATATTAGTAAAGCCGTTTTCCTCACCTTCAACCAAATACATGATGGTTCCAAATATTATGGAGGATACCATCACAGCAAAGAGGAAGACAAATATCTTTACGCGACTTGCAATTATGGAATCTTTGAGTTGATTAGATGCTCCTAAATATCTTGCTAATTTTAAAATTCTGAAAACTCTTAGTAGTCGTAATGCTCTTAGTGTAACTAAAGCTGGAGTTCCTCCAAACAAAAAGGTGAAATACAAAGGTATTGTAGAGAGGAAATCTATAACCCCGAAGAAACTAAAAATATATTTAAATGGTTTTTTTACACTAATTATTCTAAGAATGTACTCAATGGAAAATAAAATCGTAACAAACCATTCTCCAAAATATAAAATATCATGATATTTTTTATCAATAGTGTTAACGCTCTCTAGCATTACTAAAACAATACTTAACAAGATAAATATTAGTAATAGTATATCAAATAGTTTACCAGCAGGTGTATCTGCTTCATAAATTATTTCATGGAGTTTGCTTTTCCAGTTATGTCTATTGGTTTCTTTCAACTTTTAAAAATACAAAAAGTAAAATTATCGCTTTTCTAAAACAATTACAGCATTATTTTGGGTTTCAACAATTTCGCTCATAAAGTCCTTTAAGTAATCGTAGAATTGCGGAACATAAATCGCATAATCAAACTTTATTCTAAAATATACTGTAAGGTGATTGTCCTGCTGTTTTATACTACATGTAAATGACCCTGAATTGTTAGGTAGTTTATGGTTAATATCTTTAGGGGTTTCTATTACACTTATATTTTCACCTAATTCTAATTTCATGGCATAAGTATAGATGTCTTTATACCCAAAGTCTATTGGGTAAGTACGCTCTTGTAACTTAAAAGGATTTTCTTTAAAAAATTTAAACACAAACGGATTTAAATAAATCTTATTACCAATGATTTCGGGTTCCATAGCAATTTCAATAGTTTCTTGAAAATCGTATTCGCCCTTATCAAAATTTGAAATATCGTGTGCTTTTATTTTTATGTTTGGATTGGCATTTACCTTCTGTTCGAGATAAGCTTGTGGACTTTCTGTACAGATACGTTTTAAGCTATGCGCGTGATATCCTGTAAATTTACTGTCTATATTACCAAGAAACGTATCGTCTTGAAACGTCATATTTACTTTATGATGTCTTAACGAATGTTTTTTTACAGTAATATTTTCCCAGTAACTTCCGTTTTCAAAATCCATTAATCGTCCGTATTGGTTAAGGCATCTGAACGGGAGCTCACCAAACGGTATGTATTGTTCTGTGGCATCTAAATAATAATCTTTGCCATCAATAGTGGTTTTTAGAATTACATAATTAAAATCTGTTAAAACCGGGAAGATCTTGGTTGGTAACCCATTGTTTCGTGTTGATATCAGTATTGGATATACTTCATACCCTTCACTACTCAGTAGATTCTCAAGAAGCAGATTAATTTCAAATACGCTACCAACTTTTTCTTTCAATAGTTCTTTTACTGAGACATCGTACCGTTCATATTTTCCATTCCATTTATAATTATCTACTACAAACTGTCTTATGGCTTTTGCCTTCTCTAGTTGATTATCTTTAGACGATATGTCACTTGGAAGTATATTTTTTATTAAACTTTTTTTACTTATCTGCTTACCAAAATCACTATCGGTTTTTAATTCTTTGTCAACATAGTCCCATGTCTTAGTCAATCTTTCCACACTACCATTAAATCGTCTAATAACACTCAGTTCGTATTCGATTCTTGCTGTATAGTTCAATGGGGTAGTGGTAAAACCTTCAGGCTTGTAGGCTGGTATGTTTTTCATAACATACTTCGCAACTGCACAATTCGCCGATGCGCCCCCATTGAGGTAGATACAATCTTTTTTTACTGTCTGGTCGTTTGTTTCAAGAGGAATATTTCCAACCAATTTTATATGATATTCGTAATTACCCGGTATGCTTGTATTATATTCGCTATAGAGTACAGGGTTTGCTCCCTGAAAATACCAAGGTTGATATTTGGCTATGAATTGCGATTGGGTCTCATAGCTATAGGTTATGACACTTCCTACCTTAACTTTGGGCAAAACAAACTTTACTGAAATATAGTTTTCATTTTCCTCTTCAAATATTGCAGAGGGTTTTAGAACATCTTTTACTATAATTTTATTTTCTAGATTATATGTGGCTGCCTCGATATTTTTGATTTTCTCTTTTGAGGATTTTCCCTTGTAGAGTCTCACTTCTACTTCTCCTTGCTTTGCACCTTCAGCTTTTAAGATTTTTATTTTTCTTTTCACTTGAAACCTAAGCCAAAAGGTGTCTTCATCTACAAAACTATTTCCATAATCATAGATAACTAGAGCATTTGCTGTTGAGTCTTTGGAATAATGATTTAGCTCTAAATCACTTTTGGTCACTGACATTGAAACATTATAATCTTGAGAAAAGGAAAAAAGGGATATTGTTAATACAAAAAGGTTAAGTTTTAGTTTCATTGATTTTGGAGTTCTACAATTTTTAATCTTTTATTTCGGCGCATATAACTTTGAATAATATGCTGTGTGTCTCTATCATTTTGCATCGGTGTTATCAGGGAGGCTAAAATAGCTCTATTATTTATCTGATAGTTAAGGTCAAAATACCCCATACCTTTGAAGATGCCATCCTCTATTAGGTAAACACTTTTTTCATCAATATCTCTGCCTTTATCGATAATGAGCATATTTTTATTTTCGTAGCTATACTTTGTTATCAGCATATTAACACGCTCATTATAAGCTTCGGGGGATTCCTTATTGACACATGCACCTAAGCATTCCTTTACACCATATTTAAAGCAGCTTGTTTTAGTGGTATCTAAACCTGTTAACTTATGGCATAACTTGTAATCCTCAGCAATTTTAAATATGAAATGTTTCCCGCTAGATCTGGTACTGAATGTTGTTATAGCCGCTATATTATTATCGGCTTTATCTATTTTTAGATTAATATAGCCATTGTCATCAATAAAACTGTATAGGGCGTGTGTAAAAACAGCTCTTCGCAAAGCACGATTAAAGACGGGTTTGTTCTTTTTTATTTCCTCACTTTCTTTTAGCAGTGCTGCTAGTTCACTACCTGTTTTTTCGTAGGTCACTGCACTGACCAAGGCCTGGATTTTTTTAGATTTAGAACCAGTGCCCGTAAAATGTTGTGTGATACGCTTTTTTATATTGTTGCTTTTGCCGATGTATATAATTTTACCTTTTTCATTGTGCATGTAGTATACACCAGTTGCAGATGGAAGCTCTTGAATAATCTCTTTTAAGTTGTGGGCAAGCTTTGACTTCTTTTCAATTTTAACAGCACTTTTAATAATAGCCTTCTCCAGATCTTTATTTAGCAGCATTTTGAAAAGCTTTACGGTAGCCATAGCATCTCCATTGGCTCTGTGTCTATCACTAACAGGAATGCCCAAAGCTCTTGTTAATTTTCCCAAGCTGTAAGATTCCATACCTGGTATAAGTTGTTGCGAAAGCTCAACAGTGCAAAGTGTTTTACGTTTAAATGGGAAGCCCAGACGTTTAAACTCAGTTTTGAGGATTCTATAATCAAAAGATGAATTGTGCGCGACAACAATGCAACCCTCAGTAATCTCTACTATGCGTTTTGCTACTTCGTAAAACTTGGGGGCGTTTCTGAGCATGTTAGAATTAATACCTGTAAGATTTACAACAAAAGGCTGAATTTCGCGCTCAGGATTGACCAATGAAATAAATTGATCTTTAACCTCGTGACCGTCAAATCGATAAATGGCAATCTCAGTAATACCTTCTTCATTGTACTTACCGCCCGTAGTCTCTATGTCTAGTATTGCGTAGATACTATTATTTTATTTTTGTTAAGTCGAATACAGAAAATTTTAACTGCGACTTAAGGCTAATTATTATAATTTCTTGCACCAAATATACGACTTCCAACTCTAATCATGGTGCTTCCACAATTAATTGCTAATGGGTAGTCGCCACTCATGCCCATACTTATAATTTTGAGTTTTGGATTTTGAATTTTGAGTTTATCAAATGTAGTTTTTAGAAATGTGAATTCATTTTTAATTTGTTTCGTGTCATCAGTGAATGTTGCCATTCCCATTACCCCAACAATACTTATATTTTTTAATTCTGAAAACGTTTCAGATTGAAGTAGGGTCGAAGCATCTTTCGCAGACATACCAAATTTACTGTCTTCTTCAGCAATTTTAATTTGAAGCAAACAGTTTATAACCCTATCGTGCTTTTTTGCTTGCTTATTGATTTCTTTGAGTAGTTTTAAGCTGTCCACCCCATGAATCAGGCTTACAAATTTAGCCATGTACTTTACCTTGTTACGTTGAACGTGGCCAATCATGTGCCATTGGACATCCTTTGGCATTAGCTCGTACTTTTCAACCATTTCCTGTATTTTG
Organism: uncultured Flavobacteriaceae bacterium; assembly: GCA_964453045.1. Taxonomy (GTDB): domain Bacteria; phylum Bacteroidota; class Bacteroidia; order Flavobacteriales; family Flavobacteriaceae; genus Winogradskyella. The sequence continues at coordinate 84,050 of CAYVNR010000007.1, read as the reverse complement.
TTTTCTCCAAAAATACGTTGACCAGCATTGTATGCTTCCATTAAGTCACTTACAGGTTTGGTTTTAGAGACGGCAACAAGGGTTACATTTTTTGGTATACTTGAATTTATATTATTTAGGTTTTGTTCGATGCTCATTTTTTATTTCAAAAAAGTCTATAGTCTATTATCTAGTATTTGACAGGTCTACTTTTTAATACTCATAAATTGTAATTGCGCTTCTTAGTTTAGGTAAAATATAAGTACTCTTTGGTGGCATTTTTAAACCTTCATTTGCAATTTGCTTCATTTGCTGAACGTTTGAAGGACACATACCAAAACCTACCATAAACTCACCACTATCAACACTACTTTTAATAGTAATCATTTCATGCTTTCCGTTAACGTATTCTATACGGTCATCGTTTCGTAAATCGTGTATACCGAGAATGGGTTGTAGAATAGTTTTATAGAGTAATTGCGCATCTAACGCATCTAACGCTGTTTTAAATTGGTAGTTGGTTTTTCGTAAATACAAAGAGTAGAACTCACCATCTAAATACATGCTAAAATGATGTGGTTTTGAAGGGTTGTAGGGCATTAAGCCGCGGTTTTCTATACGGTAGCTTTCATCTAACTTTATAAGAAACTCTTCTTTAGTTAAGCCGTTTAGGTCTTTAATCAAACGATTAAACTCATGGATTACTAAATCAGATTCTGGAATGAGATATGACATAAAAAAGTTATACGATTCCGTGCCATTATGGTTAGGGTTTTTCGCTTTTTCGTCTTTATACAAAAGATATGAGGATGAAGAGCGATGGTGACCATCTGCAATATAGATGGTTTCTGTTTTTTCAAATTCTTTTTGAATAGTTGCAATGGTATCCTTATTGTCAATTTTCCACAGATAGTGCGTGTCTCTATAGGTCATGGTAAATTCAAACTCGGCATGGCCTTTTTGAGTTTCGCGTATTATTTTAGCTATAATATCATTATCTGGATAGGTGAGTAGCACAGGTTCTGCATTAAAGCCTACAGTTTTAAGATAGGTTTTAAAAGTCTGCTCACGTTTGGCTAAAGTATCTTCGTGCTTTTTAATAACATCACGTTCGTAGTCTTCAGCACTTGTTGTTGCTATAATGCCATTAAACTCCTGACCATATCGGTTAACAATTTTATAAATGTAGAAACTAGGCTTTTCATCTTGTACAAAAATACCGTCTTCCTTAAATTCTAAATACCGATTTTTCACCAGTCTATAACGTTCTTTTCCTGTGACTTCCTGATCATATTTATAACCAGGATTAACAATGTGAAGAAAACTGTAGGGATTGTAATCCATGCGCGATTCACGCTCGTTAACCGTATAGCTTTGGTATGGGCGTGCAGCGACTAATCCAACTATTGCTCTAGTTGGTCTTACGGCTTTAAAAGGTTTTACTATGGCCAATTTTGTTAGTTTTAAGTGTAACGTAATAAGTGGATAGTACGATTTCTACTAATATTTGAATATTGTCATAATTATTGTTCACTTGAGCCAAACTTTTCTGGATTTAATATCATATAATTTAAAAGTTTAGCAATCTCTATAGATGTCTTATACAATTCATCAAATTGGTTGTCTGAGATGTATTCACAAGCTAATGCAAATTCTAGCCAAGTTTGTGTTTCTCCATTTTCAGCATCAGCATCAGTTAGCTTACTTATGAAGTGTTTTGGATACCTTCTTTTACGATAAGCTTCAGATAAATTAGAACAAACACTCCGAGAGGAACGTCTTACTTGGTCTGTAAGCGAATATGTTTCTTCTTTTGGGAAGGATTTTGAAATGTAGTATATTTCCATTGCAAGATTAAATCCTTTCTTATATGCCAACAAATCTTGTACTTTCATCCTAAATCGTTACGCTTACTTCACACTTTATACTTTGAACTGTTTTACTTTAAAAATTGATTAGCAATTTTCTCTGCTTTTCTACTTTCTGAATAATCATAGAAACCTTCGCCAGATTTTATGCCCAACTTCCCAGCTCTTACCATATTAACTAATAGGGGACAAGGTGCGTATTTGGGATTCTTAAACCCATCATACATAACATTTAGAATAGACAAGCACACATCTAGACCAATAAAGTCTGCGAGTTGTAATGGTCCCATTGGATGCGCCATGCCTAATTTCATTACGGTATCTATTTCTTCAACACCAGCAACTCCATTATATAGTGTTTCAATAGATTCGTTTAGCATTGGCATTAAAATACGGTTAGCCACAAAACCTGGATAATCATTGACCTCAGTTGGCACCTTGCCAAGTTTTTTCGATAAATCCATAATAGTGGTAGTAACATTATCACTGGTGTTATAACCTCTTATAATCTCTACCAATTTCATGATCGGTACAGGATTCATAAAGTGCATTCCTATAACCTTTTCTGGTCGAGACGTTACCGAAGCGATCTGTGTAATAGAAATTGAAGATGTGTTTGTGGCCAAAATCGTATCCTCACCACAAGCTTCGTCTATTTGCTTAAATATTTTGAGCTTTAGATCTATGTTTTCGGTTGCAGCCTCGACAACCAAATCGGCATTTTTCACTCCAGATTCTGTATTGGTGAATGTTTCAATGTTACCAAGAGTTTCGGACTTGTCTGATTCAGTTATTTTTTCTTTGGCAACCATACGATCTAAATTCTTAGCAATGGTATCTATACCACGTTTTAATGAGGCTTCACTAATGTCTATGAGTTGAACTTTAAATCCAGATTGCGCAAAGGTGTGGGCAATTCCATTTCCCATTGTTCCTGCTCCAATTACGGCTATGTTTTTCATTAAAAAAATTAGTTTTTGTTCCTGCGGAAACAGGAATCCGTTTATTTATATTTTAGTTGTTATTGTGAGATTCCCACTTTCGTGAGAATTAAAACTGATTAATAATCATAGTAGCTACACGTAATGCTTCAGTTCCATCGTGTAAGGTGACAATGGGTTTAGTATTGTTGTTAATGGCATCTGCAAAGGTTTCTAGCTCGTCTAAAATGGCGTTATTGTTTTCAATTTCAGGATTATCAAAATAGATCTGTTTTTTTACACCTTCAGCATTCTGTAGAATCATATCAAAATCGCCAGGATTCTCTGGAGCATCTTTCATTTTTACAACTTCGCACTTCTTTTCCAAGAAATCTACTGAGATATAAGCATCTTTCTGAAAGAAACGTGTTTTACGCATGTTTTTTAATGATATACGACTGGCAGTTAAATTGGCCACACAGCCATTTTTAAATTCTATTCGTGCATTAGCAATATCTGGTGTTTCACTAACTACCGAAACTCCACTGGCCGAGATATGCTTAACAGGTGACTTTACAACGCTGAGGATTATATCTATGTCGTGTATCATTAAATCTAAAACCACAGGTACGTCTGTACCACGCGGGTTAAATTCAGCCAAACGATGTGTCTCAATAAACATAGGGTTTTCAATCTTATCCTTGACTCCAATAAATGCTGGATTAAAACGTTCCACATGGCCAACCTGTCCTTTTACGCCGTGTTCAGCCACTAAGGTTCTTATGGTTTCGGCTTCTTCAACCGTATTGGTAATTGGCTTTTCTATAAAAATATGCTTCCCTTTTTTAATGGCTTTTTTTGCACAATCGTAATGAGAAAGTGTAGGCGTAACAATATCAACGACATCTACGGCATCGATTAAAGCATCAATGGAATCGTAGTATGTGTAGCCAAATTCCTCAACGACACGTTTTGCATTTTCTGAATCAGCATCATAAAAGCCTACAAGCTCATATTTTGCAGATTGATTGAGTAATCTAAGATGAATTTTACCGAGATGACCAGCACCAAGAACACCAGCTTTTAGCATATTTTTCAGTTTTTAACAAAAATAGGCGTTTTGATTGAAAAATTTAAAAAAGAAAATATAAAATACTGAGAAATTAATAAACGAAATTTGAGATTGGAATTTGCTTTTCTTTGCTTTAATTTAGCATGAAACTAAACTAAGATTTGAAAGATACATTTAAGCATAAAGGTATGCGCCAGCAATTGGTTGATACACTGGTTAAAAAAGGAATTAAAGATGAATCTGTTTTAAAAGCGATAGGTAAAATTCCAAGGCATCTATTTATGGACTCTGGATTTATTGACCATGCTTATGTTGATAAGGCTTTTCCTATTGCAGCAGACCAAACTATTTCTCAGCCTTACACCGTGGCTTTTCAATCAGAATTATTACAAATGACCCCTGGGGATAAAGTACTCGAAATAGGGACAGGAAGTGGTTATCAATGCGCAGTTTTAATTGAGCTTGGTGCTAAAGTTTACAGTATAGAACGTCAACAAGAACTATTTAAAAAGACTTCTAAATTCCTGCCAAAAATAGGATATAGAGCTAAGAAGCTCATCTTTGGTGATGGTTATAAAGGCTTAGCTGAGGAAGCTCCTTTTGATAGTATAATCGTTACAGCTGGCGCACCGTTTGTACCCAATCCACTTTTAAGTCAATTAAAAGTAGGCGGAAGGTTAGTTATTCCTGTGGGCAATGATGTACAGGTGATGACCATGTTTATAAGAAAAGGTCCAAAGGAATTTGAAAAACATGAGTTTGGCGAATTTCGCTTTGTACCTTTATTAGAGGACAAAAATTAATTCGTCACATTTCTGTAAGCTTCTTCGCCACCAACTATTGGTAGTGTCAAATGTGTTTTCTCTAATTTGATGGTTAATTCTGTTCCCGCTTTTGGGTGGATGGTAAACTCTTGGTCACTTGAAAAAATCATAAGTCCAATTTGTTGGCCAGCTTTTATAATTTGGTCATCTGGCTGTAAATTAAAATGTATTGTGTAAAAACGACCAGGTACTAAATCCATTTCATCTGTTAAGGATTTATAGTTTTTTGGATCTGCCCAACCTCTGGTAATGATATTATCTGTAATTTTCGTAGTACTGCCTTCTTGCCAAGGTAGTGATACTAACCAAACCGAGAGGTTTGCAGCTGGTTTATTACAGGATAATGTAATACTCACTTTTGGAACACCAGAAATGTGCAAATCATTTTTCAATTTTGGTGCTACATACAGCAATCTATTTTCTGATTTTTTCGATTTTGCTAAGTCCTTACCAGAAAAAGAGACATCATCTGTTAAGGTTTCTTCAATTTTAGCACCTTGGCCCAAAGTTAATCCTCCGACTGTCGTTCCGCCTGGACTCAAATTTAGAGTAACAGCTTTAGCATCTGGATTTGGATAATCTAAATATACAGTTGGTTTTTGCCTGTCATCATTTTCCCTAACGATATAAGCTTTATGTTTTTCTCTGTCAACACCATTGTCAATACCATGTAGATATTTGGTGAACCATTTGTTCATCATTGATGTAGGGGGCGGACCACCATGCCCATCTTGGTGATAGTAAATTTGTGCAGGCAATCCTTTTTCTTTTGCAGCCTTGTATATACGGTAGCTATGTTCTGGCATTACATTCCAATCATTAAATCCATGCGACATCAGTAAAGCTGCTTTCATATTATCCATTTGGTTAAGATAATCGCGTTCTGCCCACCAATCGTTATAATCACCAGTTTGCCTGTCCATGTTGTTCATCATCTCTGTATCACGAATTGCTTCATTGTTACGAGCACGTTTGTCTTCATCACCACTGTGTACAAAATCGTAGAGCACGTCTATATCTTCTCCCAAATAACCACCAGGGGAGCGAACTAATCCGTTAGAACGATAATAATGATAGTATGACGTATTTGGTGCAATTGGGATAATGACTTCCAAGCCATCAACTCCAGTTGTCGCTGCAGCTAATGGTAAGGTCCCATTATAAGAAGTACCTGTCATACCCACTTTACCTGTAGACCAATAGGCTTTTATTTCCTCATTTCCATCTCTTTCTGTAAAGCCTTTTGCTCTGCCACACAGCCAATCGATAACTGCTTTTGGTGCTAGAGATTCGTTTTTGCCACCTATCGTTGGAGCACCGTCTGAAAAACCGGTTCCGGGAGATGAAGAGTGAACAACAATATAGCCTCTAGGCACCCATTTTTTTAAGTGTGAATACGAAATCATTGGTCGTGGTGCCGAACGACGTTTCACTTCTGGGTGAACACGCTCTTTTGATTTTTCATTCAATTCCCGTTTAACATCCCACATAATTCCGGGTGCATCTCCTGCAACTCCTGCAAAATAAGGACTGGTTACATAAATAATTGGTAGCTTTAAACCTTTTTCAGTTTGTTCTGGTCTAGTAACTGAAACATGCATTCTATCTAGCTCTCCATCTCCATCGGTGTCAAATTCTGTTTCTACCCAAAGATCGTGATGTATCCACGCTTTTGTATTGCTAAAGGCATCTACAATTTGTGCTTCTCCATCTTTAAAAATAGGTTTAGCCTGTTCCGTAGCTTCTTGGGCGAAACCGAGAAAAGATATTGCTAAGGCTCCTAGTAAGCTTATACTGGATTTGAATGCTATTTTCATGTGTTTTCTTTTTATAAAAATAAGGAGTTATTGTTAGACCTCAAATGTATTAAGGATCTGTTTGCAAAAACTAAATCTAAAAATTTTGCCATTTCGATACGGAACTGTTACCCGTAAATGAATAGCCTTAGTAAGGCCTACAAGAATGATAAGATTATAAAGTTAAAAGAACTTCAACCCAAACAAAATAGCATCGCTTTGAAATCCACTTTGGTACGATCTTATATAATCTATTCGTAAGAAACGCCATTTTCCCCAACCAATATTATCAATTCCAATGGTATATTCTTGATAAGGTTTAAAGTCTGGCGTTGCTAACAAATGAGCTCCGACTACTAAATTAAAGTTGAGTTTATTCAATAATGGAACTTTGCCCAAAAGGAAACCATTGAAATCGTGTTCGGTATGAGCTTCTAGATAAGCATCATTGGTGCTGCCCGCATAATATGGTAAATTATTGAAAACATTAGTGTAATTGCCTTCTGTACTGACATGAGTTTGATTGCCATTAAAATGTTGGTAATCCATAAAAGCAATATCATCGCCATTAAAGAATTTACCCGCTCTAATGTTATATCTAAAACGGCCTTTATTGGCAATGTTAAAGGACTGGTACAATCGTGCTTTAACCTGATCGAAATTGTAATCGCTGTTAGTGGCACCGAATCCTTTTTCGTAACTCAAAACTAGAGTAGGGTAGGTATCGCTCCCAACATTAAATTTACTATCTGGGTAACTTAAGTATTTTTGTCCAAAATTAATTTGTGTTGTAACATTAGCTTTTAGAATATTATGCGTTTCAAAAGGTGCTACGCCATAAGCTGTTTCGTCCAAAGGGTTATTACTGGTGTAAACATCATCATCTTCATTAATATACACTTGGTCTGTGGTATTAAACAACGCTTTTCGCCTTTCATAACTAAATTGCCCAAAAACTCTGAACCCATTAAATAGCTCTTCAGAATAATTGAGTTGTAAATAGCTTTTGTCGTACAACTTCATGTAGTTGTCCTCAAAAAACAGAGTGCTAACGGAATTGATAAATGGCGTAATGGGGTCTGAAGGGTTAAATTGCTCTGCACTTACACCACCAGAAAGCGTTAAAATTCGGCGATTGGTGTTGTTGAATTTATAAGTTAGCGACCCTGTTGCTCTTAAGCGTTTATCGGAAAAACCATATTGTAAATCGGCATTAGCTCTAAAGAAGCGTTTAAATTCATCATAATTCTTGGTAAAGAATAGGTTGGCTTTTGCGGTATAACCTTGAACTGTATTAAATTGAATTCCACCAATAGGAATGTTGTACCCCAAACGAAAATCCTTATGCGAATTCTGGTAAGTGTAACCTAAAATATCACCAAGCTTAAATGTGTTTTTTGCAGCATCTAAAGAATCTAAATAAGGTTTAGACTCCTTAACCATTTGAATACTATCTTTCTTTGTGTAATCTGTACGTTCTTCAACTGTAAGCGGTACTGGTCTAACTGTATTCCAGAATAAAGAGTCTTTTTTATTGGCTTCATTTTCAAATGCCACAATCTCAGGACCAAAGTCTTTTTTCGTCAACGGTATGTTAAATTCGTAATTACTATAAACGGCAGTAAAACGTCCATCTCCCTTAAATCCTAAAAACTTATAGCTAAAATCTAAACTTTGCGATATTAAAGCCCACAGATTATTGTCTTCTGAATACGAAAAAGTTTGTTTTATAGATAACAAATCTGCCGCGGGAATGCGTGCCTGCACACCTGTGATATCAAGCTCTACCGCATATAATGTCCATTGGTCTTCAACAATATAAACACTACCGGAAAACACAGGGTCATTTTTTCGTTTTGGAATAACATTTATTTTATTGATGAGATTGCCACGCTCATCATAAAACACTCCTTCTAATTTATAACGATAGTAACCAAAGGCGTTATTAGCTATTGGCGAAACGATCTCATTGCCAAATTCTATCGTATTGTTATAGAGATTAAAATCAACATCACTAGCATTGTTAAAACTAAAACCATTACTGTCCCCACTAACTTTAGATGCCGTTATGTTCTCCTTGAGTTTGTTGGGATATAAAAACTGTAATTTTGATATGGTTTCAGAAAGGTATATAATTCCTGTTCGGGTAGAATCCAAGCCGTCAATTTCGATGTCTTGACCCATAAATTTTTCAGGTGCGTCTTTAATACGAATGAGTCCGCGCGAATAAAAATCGGCCTTATATGAATTAATTTTTTCAAGATTTTCTTTTCGTTTGGCAATAGCTTGCCTTATGATGGTATTAGCTGGGTTTTCTTCAGAATCTATGACAACTTCACCGAGTGTTACTGATTCTTCCTCTAGGGTTATGTCTACGTTGTACGGAAATTGGTCTATGTCTACTTTTTTCTTAATAGTTTTATAGCCCAAATAGGTATAAATAATGGTGTAAGTTTTTGGTTCGGAAACATTGAGCTCGTAATAACCGTCGTCATTACTTGTAGTACCTTTATAAGTGTTTTCGATTAAAATATTAACGAATGGAAGTGCCTTACCTTGGGTATCGGTAATTGTACCTGTAATTTGAGCTGATGCTATTGCACTAAGAGAGATACATAAAAAGATGAGTAGTTTTTTGTTCATTTTTTTGGATTGATGGTTGACAATTGGTTTAAATTTTACTAATGCGGCAAAATCCATGCCTTTAATTTTATAGACGTGCTTATGAATAAAAAGGTTGCCTAGGATTTTTCAAACATAGATTAAAAATAAATGTAGAAAGGTTATAAGCATCTTAAAGTTATCGGAAACTTTTCTTAATACGATCTAAGTTGCGCTTGTTGTCTCTATCTTTTATGGTTTCGCGTTTATCGTAGAGTTTTTTTCCTTTGGCTAGTGCAATCTCTAGTTTGGCCAAGCCTTTGTCATTAATAAACAAGCGTGTAGGTATAATGGCATTGCCCTTAATGTTGACTTCTTTTTCAAGCTTTTTAAGTTCTCGTTTGTTGAGCAATAGTTTGCGTTCTGCTTTTGGTTTGTGGTTGTAATAGTTGCCAAAGGCGTATTCTTCAACAGTCATGTTGATAACAAAGAGCTCTCCACGGTCGTTGAACTCACAAAAACTTTCGGCAATTGATGCCTTGCTTGCTCTGATGGATTTAATCTCAGTACCAGTAAGTACAATGCCAGCGGTATATTTGTCCAATATCTCATATTGGAATTTTGCCTTTCTGTTAAGTATGTTAACGGTTTTTTGCATGAATGGCAAAGGTAGTTTTTAAAGTGAAAAGTTAAAAGTTTATTGACTTAAAGTAAATGACGTAAACTTATTGGTAATTTTACGACTGTTTAGACCTAAATGCTTAATATGAAATATTCATTAATTGTTTTGACGACCTTTATAATACTTGGCTGTAAGAATAAGCTGAATGTTGAACTCTTATCTGCTAAGGAAATTATAAGTAAATCTATTGAAGTTTCCGGAGGTGAAAAGTTTGAAAGTTCTGTAGTCCGTTTTGATTTTAGGGAAAAGGAATATATCATCCATAGAAATGGAGGTCATTATCGCTATGAAAGAAGGTTTAATGATGATTCAACTGAGATTCATGATGTACTATCAAATGATGGATTCGAAAGAACTAGGGAAGGTGTACTTAAAATTAATGTTGCAGATAGTATGAAGACAAAATATTCAAGTAGCATCAACTCTGTTCAATATTTTGCTTCACTTCCCTATGGCTTAAATGCTAAAGCCGTGAAAAAAGCTTTACTTGACGAGGAGCAAATTAAAGATGAAACGTATTATAAAATTAAAGTTACCTTTAAAGAAGAGGGAGGAGGCGAAGATTTTGAAGATGTATTTGTCTATTGGGTTGATAAAAAATTATTTAAGGTCGATTATCTAGCGTATTCATACAATGAAGATGATGGAAAAGGGATGCGTTTTAGAGAAGCTTATAATGAGCGCTACGTAAATGGTTTACGTTTTGTGGATTATAACAATTACAAGACAGAGGATGAATCAACAAAACTTGTTGACTTAGGAAAGGCATTTGAAAATAATCAACTAAAACTTTTATCTAAAATTGAACTGAAAAATGTTGCTGTAGAATTAATTGACCTTTAAAAGTGTTGCTGTCTTTGAGTCTCCGGTAATGGTAACAATATATAGATTCGCATTATTATCATCTGAAATCTGAGCATACTTTTTATCACCAGCCAAAGCGTTAGCAAACATTGGTGTTGTATTACTATGACCTACTATAAGTACAGTTTTTCCTTTTGTAGCTTTTATAAATGCTTTACCGTCCATATTACTTGGGTCGTAAATTGTTAGTTCTAAATTATTGGCTTTAGCGGTTGGTATAGCAGTTTCCTTGGTTCTGTTGTAATCGGTAGAATATACCATATTGAATTTTACATCCTTAAGAACATTGGCCCAATTTTCAGCACGTTTTTGTCCAGCTTCTGTTAAATGTGGATCCTTATCATCTTTATCTGAGCGATCTTTTTCAGCATGCCTTATTAAGTAATATGTAGTGGTTTTATCGTCTTCTTTAAACTTATCCTCAAACGGCCCTTCCCAAATGACTTGTTCTATCATCCACTTGCCCTCATCTTTAGAAAGTAACACATAATCTAGTCCCCAAAATCCTGTGACTTTAGCAGCTGCAATATGATTGCTTATCTCTAAAACTTTAACACTGCGCATTTTGGTTTCAGTACGTATATTACCTTTTTCTTTGGTGTTTTGTGCCATTTTAAGGGCATTCTCATAAGTTAACTGATCGTAATATTCATATGCGCCAGTTTCTTTATTCTTCCAATACCCAAATTTGTACAATCTAGGTTTTAAAGCAGCTTTAAGTTTCGTTGTATCCCCTTGATAGAATCCATCAATATAGTTATTGAGTGTAATTTCAATTTGAGCTTTATCAGATGATTTGTCTTGAGCAAATACAGTAACCGAGACTAAAAGCGATAGCGTTACTAGAAAAGATTTCATGATGGGAATGATTGATTAATATCCCCAAATATAGCTTAAGAAATACGGTTCTATTTTTAAAAGTATGTTAAATAAAGCTTAGGCAAGTTCTAGAGCAATCTCTATCATGCTCTTAAATGTCGTTTCACGTTCTTTACTTGTGGTGTGCTCACCAGTTACTAAAGAATCGGATATGGTTAGTATGGCAAGTGCATTAGCATTGTGCTTTGCAGCTACAGTGTAAAGTCCGGCAGCTTCCATCTCCACACAAAGCACACCGAATTTTGACCATTTTTTGTAGGACTCTATATCGTCCTCATAGAATTCGTCTGATGATAAAACATTTCCAGCTTTTATAGGAATATGTTTTGCTTTAGCGGCTTCAACAGCTTTCATAAATAACCCGAAATCTGCAGTAGGGGCATAGTCTGCACCTCCAAAGCGCAATTCATTAACGCCAGAAGTGGACGAGGCTGCCATAGCTAAAACTACATCCCTTATTTTTACATGTTTTTGGTAAGAGCCAGCACTCCCAACTCTGATAAGGTTTTTAACACCAAATTCTTTGATGAGTTCGTTGGCATAAATAGAAATGCTCGGAATCCCCATCCCTGTTCCCATGGTAGAAACACGTTTTCCTTTGTATAGGCCTGTGTAGCCATACATACCTCTAACTTCATTAAAGCATTGTGGGTTTTCAAAAAAAGTTTCTGCTATCCATTTTGCTCTTAATGGGTCTCCGGGTAATAAAATAGTCTCAGCAATATCGCCTTTTTTGGCTCCTATATGTACACTCATGGCGTAAAGTTACGTAAAGTGTCTGAACTAATAGGTAGAAAATGATGCTTGATCGTTCATCATAGCTACACCAGATGAAGCACCAATGCGGTGGACCCCAATTTCTATGTATTTTAAGGCGGTCTCAGCATCTCGTATACCACCAGATGCTTTTATTTTTAGATGGTCCTTAACGCTTTTTCTCATAATTTTTACAGCAGTTAGCGTAGCTCCACTTTTTGAAAATCCGGTTGAGGTTTTAACAAAATCAGCTCTGGCATCTATGCAGATTTCACAAGCTTTTACAATTTCATTCTTTGAGAGTTCACTGATTTCTAAAATCACTTTTAATGGTACTAAACCTATAGCGCGTTTTACATCGCTGATATCTTTCAATACAGCAACATGATTTTTACTTTTTAGGCGACCAATATTCATTACCATATCTATCTCAGATGCACCCTGTTCTATGGCTTTTCTTGCTTCGTAAATTTTGGCTTCTGTTGACATGGCACCTAATGGAAAGCCAACAACGGTACAAATTTTTACATCAGATCTTCCCAAGGCTTGTTTGGCAATTGGTACATAAGAACTGTTGACACAAACAGAATAGAAATTGTATTTTAAAGCTTCTTCGCAAAGATTTAGAATGTCTGCTTCGGTAGCAGTCGGACTCAGTAATGTGTGGTCTATATATCTATTTAACTCCATGTATTATAAGTAGGGTTTTTAACAAAAAAAATTGGTTCTAGTAATTCCTTAAAAAAAGAGGGATTACAGACAAGATTTAATGTGTCTTAAGTTTTGTCGGGATTAAATAGCTCGATAAAATTAATGATTTATCGGTTAAAATGAATGTTAAAACGTAATTTTTATTGTGCATTTCATCGAAAAAACAGATTCTAATGAGCTAAATAATTGTAAAACAAAGTGTTGTTTGCATTTATAAATTTGAATAATTTAATCTACTACATACAAGTTTTTAAACTATGATTTTTATCAGTATTTAAGGTTTTTATTGCTCATATTTTTGTGGAAATTTAAACTATATATAATACAAATAATATCATGAAAAAATTTCTATTGTTTACTTTACTAATTGGTATTTCTTTTAATATTAATGCTCAAGAAGACCAAACTATGGACGACTTTAACAGATGGCAAGCACGTCTAAGATTAATTTCTGTAATACCTTCTCCTGGAGATGATTTAGCTGGTGCAGATGTCGATATTAGCACTGCTTTTGTGCCAGAATTGGATTTTACGTATTTCTTTACTAAAAATATTGCAGCTGAACTTATTTTGGGTACAGCTAAGCATGAAGTTGAGATAGAAGATGGTGCTGATTTAGGCCATGTTTGGTTGCTTCCGCCTACATTAAACTTACAATATCATTTTTATGCCGATGATTTTAAGCCTTATGTAGGTGCTGGTGTTAACTATACATTCTTTTATGGAGTTGATGAGGGTGATTTTGAAGATATAGAATATGACAATTCATTCGGCTTTTCATTGCAAGCTGGTTTTGACTATAACCTAAATGATAAGTGGTTCTTAAACTTGGATATTAAGAAGCTACTTTTATCTACAGATGTTGAAGTTGATACAGGTGAAGGAAAATTACCTGTTGAAGTAGATATAGACCCATTGATTATTGGAGTTGGGGTTGGTATGAAGTTTTAGTTTTAAACTAAATACTTCATAGATAGAGACTGTCTGAAGCAGTGTCATTCTCAAATAAAATTAAGAATATTTTTATTGATTATTAGCTATGTAACATTCTTTTCTTTTGAATGAAAAATTAATTTTCAATCTTCAGACGGTCTCTTCCTTTTTGTAATACTCATCTACTTCTTGGCTCTTAAGCTCTTTAATCGATCTTCGAAAATAGTTGCATCAGTAGGATTAAAAATAGCATCAAACAGAGACATCATATCTTCAGAATGTGTTTCTCGTTTTTGGGTCATTAAGTTAAAGTGTACAAAACCACACCAAATTATAGCCTTTAAATGGCTTTTGTCTTCATTGTACATACGCATTTCTGCCTTCAGGTGACTGTGATCAAAATATATGAGCTGAGATTCTATGGATACTGTCTCCATAAGTAAAGCTGGTTTTAAATACGCAATTTGGTTACTGCTAGAAACCCAACTTTTCCCCTCTAGTTTTGCCATTTTATAAATATCAATATCGTAGTTTTTTATTAATTCATCTTCGCGATGGTTCATAAAATAGTCTGTGTATTTTCCATTGTTTAGATGGTTAAAGGGATCACAATCCTGAAATCTGATTTTTGTTTTGCTTTCTACAACCTTTGGTAAATTCATTTCTATATGGTTTTTAAAATATACCAATCGGTATATTGTTGGTTAAAAAAATATTAAGCTTTAAGTTCGTTCGTAATCATATCTTCAATTTGACTCATGGAATCTTTCATATAAAACTCATCATCCATAGTGTATGTCATAAAAATAGCCCCTTGTATCATAGAATCTAGTCTTTTAGCATATTGCATGGCATTTATTTCGGTTGAAATTTCTCCTGCCTCAATACCATCTTCTATAATTGTGGCAACCTGATCTTGAATACGTTCTATGACAACTCTAACTTTGTCCAACAATTCTGAATTCTGATTATTGGCATCCACACCAATGTTTAGAACTGGGCAACCACCATAAGTCTTACTAAGCTTATAATAATCTTTATAAAAATCTGCTATTAAGTAAAGTTTTTGAATTGGTGAATCACTTTTTGCTATGTGTTCAGCAATAAGTGACATAAGCTTTTTAACCGTATGCTTAAATGCTGTAATAGCTAATTCTTCCTTGTTTTTAAAATTACCATAAATAGCACCTTTAGTTAGCCCTGTTGCCGAGGTTAAATCACTTAGGCTTGTTGCTGCATAACCATATCTATTAAATATTGGTGCTACAATCTCTAGAATGTATTGTTTTGTATGTTCAGATTTTGTGAGCATGTAAGCAAAAGTAGTAAAAATATACCAATCGGTATAATTTTGCTGTTTTTTTTTCAAAATATATGATGAATATAATTTATTCAGTAACAGGGGTAACAGTATACCCTGCTTTTCTTAGTAGCTTGATAACACCATTTTTTCCGGCCAAATGAGCAGCACCAACTCCAAAAAATGTGGGTTGTTCTTTGGCAAAGTCACCAATTTTAGTCACCCAATTTTTATTTCTGTTTTCGAGAAGTAGGTTTTGATACTTGGATATTGAAGTTTGGTTTTTATCATTCATCATTTCCAACATTTCAGTAATGTCTTCTTCCTCATATACTTTATACATTTTTGCAAATACCTTTTTGTCGTATTCCATATTATCTTTGGCACTTCTGGCTAAGTCTTCTGCTTGTACTTTATATGGTATGTCGTCAAATACTTTTAATTGTTCTTCAACGGTTTCTAAACCATTGACATCTTCACCTTGTTCTTTTGCGACTTCAATCAACGCTTCTTCAAAAGAACTCGGAGTACTACAATCAATAAGTTTTGGATATAGCATTGCAGTTAAGAAGAAAGGCTTAACATTTTCTAACATCTTAACTGGTATTCCCATTGTATTTTTAAATAGTGAATCTATAGCCATATAATCTTCTTCAGAAACAAAATCTTTTAGTGTTTTACCATCTTTCATATACATACCTTGCATCATTTTACTCTGCAAACTGGGATCATCCATATCTAATTCCAAAACAACCTGAGTCGTTTCATCTAGGGCTTTCTTTACATCATCTTCTAATATGGCATCACAAGTCATATGAATTGTTCCAAAAAGGTAAGACGCTTTTTCTAAATCATTACCTTCTATTTTCCAAAGTGTAGAGTTTTCAAGTTGTTGTGCATTACTTAATATAAAAGTTATCAATGCAAGACATACTAAACTATATTTTTTCATGTTATTTATATTAAATATCGAATTATTTGTAGCTCAGTGCGAAGATTTGTTACAAAAGGAAAGCAACACGTCTATAATCCGATAGCTTTTCAGATTTATTTCAGTGTTGCTTTAACCAACCAATCAATATAAAGACTGATTTAAAGCCAAATTGTTACAGCATATTGTAATATAGCCCAAAAGGATTTTTAGCTATTGATGGTTTTTTTACCATTTTCTTTTTCGATTATTTTTTGAATCCATTTTATGGCTTCGCTCAAATTATCAAAAATACCGAAAGGCTTATTGTAAAACTGACTTTCGTATTCAGCACTGGCTCGCATTTTGGGTGTTGCAGGAATGATGGCTATAGCTACTAGATTAGAAATTTTTTCTGATTCTTTGTAGACCAGTGGGTTTACTGAATATGATGTCACTCTATTGGAAATATAGGCCATATTTTTATTGCTGAAATGTTCTTCCAAGATGTTTTTGAATAGCCTAGTCTCCTTCATATCCACAGTTTCTCCTTCCTTTACTTGCTTAACAAGAAAATCATCGAATACAAAAACTTCTGCGTGGCCTATATCGTAGTAATGGAAGAATCCCATGTATTATATTTTTTTGGGGTTGGTACTGTTAAGATATATAAAAGTAGGTATAAAATTAAATGCAGCACCCTTTTTCCTAGGAAAAGTGATGCTGCATTTCAACCAACCAATCAAAAAATCTTTTATTTATAGCTCTTCAACTACGAGGTTCCCTTGATTTCTAAATACCAGTTTATCGTCAAATTCATCAAGCAAAATTATACTGTCTGTAGTAACTCTACCAGCTAATATTTCCTTGCTCAATTGGTTTAGTACTTCTTTCTGAATGACACGTTTAACTGGTCTTGCACCATATTCTGGATTGTAGCCCTTCTCAGCCAAATAAGCTTTAGCCTCTGGTGTGGCATCAAACGTAATACCTTGCTGTGCAATCATTTTAGTAACATTCTTGAGTTGAAGTCCAACGATATCCACAATGTTTTCTTTGGATAACGGAGTAAACATAATGGTATCATCAATTCGATTTAAAAACTCAGGTCTCACACTTTGTTTTAGTAAACCTAAGACATCAACCTTTGCTCCCTCAATTGCAGTTTGTATATCTTTAGTCGCTTCAAAACGCTCTTGTATAATCTGGCTTCCCATATTGGATGTCATGATTATTATGGTATTTTTAAAATCTGCGATTCGTCCTTTGTTGTCTGTCAACCTGCCTTCATCCAATACTTGTAATAAAATATTAAAAGTATCCGGATGTGCTTTTTCTATTTCGTCCAATAAAACTACAGAATAAGGCTTGCGTCTTACAGCTTCGGTCAATTGGCCGCCCTCATCATAACCCACATACCCTGGAGGTGCACCCACCAATCTGCTTACTGCATGGCGTTCTTGGTATTCACTCATATCAATACGTGTCATGGCATTTTCGTCATCAAAAAGGTATTCAGCTAAAGCTTTGGCCAACTCAGTTTTACCGACACCAGTGGTACCCAAAAAGAGGAATGTCCCTATTGGTTTTTGAGGATTTTGTAAGCCTGCTCTAGATCGGCGTACCGCATCACTAACCGCTTCAATGGCTTCTTCTTGTCCGACAACACGCTTATGCAATTCATCTTCAAGTTTAAGAAGTTTTTCGCGCTCACTCTGTATCATTTTGGTTACAGGAATACCTGTCCATTTGGCGACGACATCTGCGATATCTTCATAAGTCACTTCCTCTTTAATCAAGGCCGTTTCTTGTTGTTCCGCCAATTGTTTTTGAAACGCTTCAAGTTGCTCAGTCGCTTCCTTTATTTTTCCATAGCGGATTTCTGCAACCTTGCCATAGTTGCCTTCGCGCTCTGCACGTTCGGCTTCTAGCTTATAGTTTTCAATATCTTGCTTTATACTCTGAACATTTTCAACTGTTTCTTTTTCAGATTTCCATTTCGCATTCAGTTCGTTGCGTTCTTCCTTGAGGTTTGCCAAATCTGCTTTTAAAGACTTTAGTTTAACTTCATCTTTTTCGCGTTTAATGGCTTCATGTTCAATTTCCAGCTGCATAATCTTACGATCCAACACATCTAATTCTTCTGGTTTAGAGTTGATTTCCATACGTAATTTCGAAGCTGCTTCGTCCATAAGATCAATCGCCTTGTCTGGCAAAAATCTATTGGTAATGTAGCGATTGGATAACTCTACGGCACCAATAATGGCTTCGTCTTTAATACGAACTTTGTGATGTGTTTCGTACTTTTCTTTAATACCTCTTAGGATGGAAATAGCACTTTCTGTATCGGGTTCGTTAACCGTTACTTTTTGAAAACGACGTTCTAAAGCCTTATCTTGCTCAAAATACTTCTGATACTCATCTAAAGTGGTTGCTCCAATGGCTCTAAGTTCACCACGAGCCAAAGCTGGTTTTAGAATATTGGCGGCATCCATGGCTCCTTGTCCGCCACCAGCACCAACGAGCGTATGAATCTCATCAATAAAGAGTACAATATCTCCATCGCTGGTAGTTACTTCTTTGATTACAGCTTTAAGGCGTTCTTCGAACTCTCCTTTAAATTTTGCACCAGCAATGAGGGCTCCCATATCTAAGGCAAAAATTTGTTTATCCTTAAGATTTTCTGGAATATCACCATCAATAATTCTGTGTGCCAAACCCTCGGCTATGGCTGTTTTACCCGTACCTGGTTCACCAACCAAAATGGGGTTGTTTTTGGTACGACGTGATAAAATTTGAAGAATACGACGTATCTCTTCATCACGACCAATAACTGGGTCGAGTTTTCCATCACTGGCCAATTGGTTTAAATTCTTGGCGTATTTATTAAGAGAATTATAGGTCTCTTCTTGACTTTGGGAAGTCACTCTATCACCTTTGCGCAACTCTTCAATACTCGCATTTAGTGCTTTCTCTGTAACACCTTGGTCTTTTAAGATTTGAGCAATCTTACTTTTAGATTTAAAAATCGCTAAGATTAAATGCTCAATAGAGACAAAATCATCATTCATCTTCTTGGCAATAATCGATGCTTCATTAAGTGCTTTGCTGGCCTCTCTAGAAAGCATAAGGTCTCCACCAGAAACTTTAGCAAAGCTTTCGAGTTCCTTGTCCAAAACCTGTTGTAACATGGATACGTTTACATTCAGCTTTTTAAGCAAAAATGGTAATACGTTTTCATCAACATTAAAAAGTGCCTTAAAAATGTGCTCATTTTCTATTTGTTGATGGCCGAAGCCTTGTGCAAGCTGCTGTGCTTGCTGTATGGCTTCTTGTGATTTAATGGTATAATTATTAAAATTCATAATGTTTATTTTCTTTTTGTCATTCAGAACGTTAGTGAAGAATTTGGTTTGAGATTCCTCATTTTATTCGGAATGGCAATAGCATTGTTTTGTTATTGTGTTTGCCTATCTTTATTCAATAATCTTACCAAGACGAAATGGTAAGATAAAAACGACAAAATGTCTGCTCTAGTGTATTTTTACGTGACGTTTTGTCCTTTATATGTAAGGTAGGAGTTAGGATTCGACTATGAATATAAATTGGATTCCTGTTTTCACGGGAACTTAAAATGCGTTTTACAATGTTTAAGAAATTATTCGGTTCGTCAGAGCCTAAGGAGGAAAAGATATTACCGTGGATTGCACTGAACAGTGTTGAACAACTCAATGCTATAGCCGAAAAATCCAAAACCAAGACACAGCTTATTTTTAAGCATTCTACACGTTGCGGTATTAGCCGTATGGTAATGGACCAGTTTGTATCTGCTTACGATGTGGATGCTAATGCCGATTTGTATTACCTTGATTTGTTGAGTTATAGAACTGTATCTGATGAAGTGGGTTATACATTTCAAGTGCTACACCAATCACCACAACTATTAGTGATTAAGAATGGAGTCGTGGATGCCCATGCATCTCATGGTGGGATTAATGAGATGGATTTGGGTCGATTTCTTTAAAAATACGTATCTATACGTATTGATTTTACAGTTGTGAAGGACTAGTTTTGTTTAATGACTGATATGGGTCTGTTGCTGAGCTTAGTTGAAGTATTGAAACGGACTTATATTATTAAAGTTGTACAACATGTTGCATCAAAACAAAAATCAACAGCGAATATGAATAAATTGTATCTTTGAAATGTGGAAAAAATTGGAGAAATAGAAATTCGAGTTGTTGGCAAATCTGGAAATCAAGATTTAAGTCCTGAGAACTACGATATTAAACATATTGCATCAATATTGCAAAATGTTGAGGATTTGCTATTTCCTACCAATAAAAAAGATAGACCAATTATCACCTACGATATTCAAGAGGGTTCTGTTCGACATTTTTTCAAAACCACTATTCAAACTGTAATTGGATTTAGTGCAGTTTTATCTCAGGTTCAGGCTAATGAATCAATTGATTTTCTCGAACTTAAAACTGCACGAGCTATTGAGAATATTCAAAATTTGTCTCGTCAAAAAAATTATGAATTTCAAATAAAAACATCACTGAATGATAGTTATGAGTTAACTATAAACCCTAACACAAAATTTATTAGGACAGAGAATATTTGGGTTGATGCAGAATTTTATTTTTATGGTATTTTAAAAGATGCTGGCGGGAAAAGCAAAGCCAATATACATTTAGATACAGATGATTTTGGATACTTATCAATAGAAACTGGAAAAAAATTTCTAGAAGAAAGAGAAGAAAACCTACTATATAAAAAATATGGTGTTCGTGCCAAAGGCAAGCAAAACATTGAAACTGGGGAAATTGACACTAAATCACTTCAATTAATTGAGCTTATAGATTATCAACCGAAATTTGATAATGATTATTTAAATTCTCTTATCAAAAAAGCCAAGAATAGCTGGAGAAATGTTAACCCTGACGAATGGCTATTAAATTTAAGAGGTGGTTATGAAGCATAGTGTCTTATTAGATACAAGTTTTTTCATTAGGCTTCTAAACGATGAAGACCCACTTCATTCAAATGCAGTTGGATATTTCAGATACTTTTTGGAAAATGATATTGTTTTAAAAGTCTCAACAATTTCAATTGCAGAATACTGTGTACTTGGAAATTTAGAAGATTTGCCTTTAAAAAATATTCAAATTGCTCCTTTCAATTTAAAAGAAGCCGAAAAAACAGGACTATTTGCGAATATAATCTTTGCGGAAAATAAAATTAGTGAAGAAAAATTAACGCCGCGTGCTATAATTCCAAATGATTCTAAGCTCTTTGCCCAAGCTGATTTAGATAAGTCAGTTACATATTTTGTAACATCTGATATTCGCTCCAAAAATACTCTTGCCTTATTGAAAAAAGGAACTAACCCAAAATTTGAGATTATTTCGATTGACATTCCTTTCACAGAAACATTTGGTATTTTAGACCTGTGAAAATGCATTGCACAACAACGACTGTAACTCATTACGGCCGAAATTCCGAGTAGGAATTTCAAGCCTTTTTGATTAAGGTAAAATCAATACTTAACAATAAGCTTTTTGTTTAGCGTTCCCGTATTGGTTTCTACCTTTAAGATATAACTACCTTCAGACACTTTCTCGACAGGGATCTTAAATGTGTTGCTTGTTGGCAGACTATTGGCATTCCAATTTCTAACGGTTTGTCCTAGTATATTAATTAATGTCATCTGCTTTACTTGTATCGACGATGGTAGATTTACATAGATTTCATTGGTGTTTTGCAGGTAATTTACCATCACTCGGTCAAGTTCTTCTTCAATTGTGGATAACGAATTGTCTTCTTGGAATACCAAATAGAATCTATTGCTATAGCTTCCGGTTTCGAGATGTTTTTGGAAGTTAGTATCATTAATTCTAGTATAACTACCATCTAAAGCATCAAATATTAAGACGTCTATGGTGTCTTCAAAATTTTCGAGTGCATGCAGTGCTATTTCAATGTTTCCACCATTGGACAAATCTATATCTAAAAGATAACTTTTGGTGTCATCAAATGTATTTACGCCTTGGATGACGAATTTTTCTCCTTCAATATTAAATGACATATCATTGGGGAAATGATCTTGGTTGATGCCATCGTAACCATAGTCAATCCCATCCGTAGCACTTTCATTGTTCATAAAACCAATTACAACATGTCTTATGGCGTTTTCTGGACTTATAAAATCCAACCGAATAAACTTGTCATCACCAAACCCTTGCTCTGTATTTGTCTCCACGTTTGAATCGTGATTAGGTCTTAGAAATACCGAGTTGGCTCCCAATTCTTTTTCAAATACACGTTGGCTATTTCTAAAGGTAATGTTTCCACCTGTAGCATTTCCAGTCACAAAGAAGCCTTGAGCTACGGGTACATAACGTCCTGGGATTTTATTGGCATTGCCTTCTCCGTTAATCTCTGGTGGAGACACAGCGGGTATACCCGTAGTTAAATTACGTGCGGCATAACCACCTTCGTAAGCTGATAAGTTGTGCGAACTATTTGTTGCCGCATGCTCCCAAAAGTACAAGGTGCCATCTGCCAATACGCCGCTATTATCTAATATAAAAGCATTGGCATCTATTGCAGAAGGATATGGGTTACCTACTAATGCTTGATAATCTGGAGTGACAGGCGAGGTAATTGTACCGTTATTTGGTTGTCCGATAAAAGTATAATTCTGATCTGCTGATGCACTACCACTACCTTTCATGGAAAAGCCCAAACCAACAGGTATGTTTTGATTTTCGTCAATTAAATTCCAATCGGCTATAGAATTCTCAGGATAATTTTCATATAAATACAACCATCTTCTACTTAAGGTTATAGGTGTGGTTAATGGGTTGGCATCGACTGCATTCGTCCAGTTTAACGATTGAGGGTTTGTAGCAGTGGTGCCGTCATTTAATACATTTCCTATACTATAATTAGAACCATTGTTGCTCACTGGTGATGCCCAATAATTATAATTATAAAGGTTAGATGTTCCTTGTTGATCACGTTCTAAACTACCGCTACCAGAATAATCTACAACACTTCCCAATGGTTGTAAAAGCTGAGACTGATCGACAAGGTCTAGTGCCCCATCTATTTTTAAATAGGTGTCAATAGTCAGTGACTGATCATTGGTTATTGATAGTTTATTGGCATCTACAAGCATGCTAGCTACTTGTATTGCTCTGTTTGCAGAGACATTGTGCTGTGACACAACGATATTCCAAGTTTGAGCTAAGCCGTTAATACTATTCACTGCTGAATTGGGTAATTGCTGTAGATTCCCGTTTTCCCAAGTATTTGTGGTATCCCAAGCACCATTATTAGCTGTAATATATGGAATTGGTGCAGTTTCAGTTTGTGTAGCTGTCATTTTACTTAATTTGCCATCAACTGGTGAAACGGTAGAAATATCTTGAAGGATACCATTAGCGAGAGCTGTTTGAGGACCAAATCGCATTTGATAGTAGCCAATAAGATTGTTCCATTGTAAACCTGAAATGTCAAGAGGAACAACAACACCTCTTACATTTGCTCCATTGGCTTCAATCTCTTGATTCATCATTTCCCGAATCTGATTAATGGATAATTCCGTATTCCAAAAGCGCACTTCATCAATATTACCATCAAAATAGTTTATGGCTAAATCATTAGTAGTATCCATTGCAGCAATTAGTGCTTTGTTGGTGTTCGGCGTAGGAGATGCCCCACTGTTATTAGTCTGTACCACAAAACCATCGATGTATAATGTATAGGTGTCAGAGCCATTAAATGTCACAGCTACATGATACCATTTTGTGTTGTTCATGGTTTGCGTTGAGAACATACTTTGGTTGTTCCAACGGAAAAATAATCGGTTGTTGATTAAACTTAAATCATAACCCGAGCTGAGGTTAGTACTATTTCGTTTAGAAACTATAGTTTGCGTTCCTGATACAATATCGGGCTTTACCCATGCTTCAAAACTAAAAGCTCCCGTGTCTAAGCCATAGTTGTCCCCAAAAATTAAACTATCATCAAAACCATCAAAAATAAGCCGATCACTACAATCAGGTATTTCTAGGGTCATTGTGTCTACATCGTTAGTGCAAGCTCCTGTATTTGTAGCTTCCCATTGTAAAATGTAGATTTCACCACTTTCGCCGGTAAATTCTGTGTTGTATAATGTAGCATCTTCAAAATAATAGCTATTTGTTGGTTGCCCTGATATGACACTCCATTGTCCTACCACATTATTTGCCGCTAATTGCGTTGTTGTTTTAGAACAATTAGATCTTACTCTATCTACTCCGGCATCAGCTGTAATATAGGTAGATATATCCATATCTAAAGTTTCTGTTACAGCATCACACGGTCCACTTGGGTCATCTGTGGTAAAGGTAAAAGTTGTAAGTCCAGTTGTTGATATAGTATAAGTGGCAGTTGCTGTATTTCCAGTAATGGTTGTTGCTATTGGTGTACCGCCAATACTCCAAGTACCTCCAGTAGCTGCACCTCCTATAATAGCCTCTAAATTAATTGTACCGTCTGTTTCGCATACAATTGAGGAAGGTGGAGTTGTGATATTTACTGTAGGTGCTTCGTTGACAACGATAGTTCCTGAAGCTGTTTTTGGTGTACCACAAGTACTGCTCGTAGAGATGGTATATGTAAATGTTCCGTACTGTGTCGGAATGCCATTGATTCTGTATTCCTCGCCATCAAAACTTGTTTGTACGCCTGTTGGTAGTGTGTTGTTCGGGAAAGGTCCTGTTCCAACTGGGGTACCATCTAGCCACCATTGAATATCTGCTCCGTTACTAGCTCCGCCTACAGCGTAGGTTATATCATCAAAAGCTGTATCCTGACATACTATTTGCTCATCATCCGTATAATCAGGAGATGTTAAAATGATAAACGGATCTAAAGTACTAAAGGATATGTCGTCCAATCCAAAATCAATACCTGTAGCAGAGTTGTTTAAATTTCTTATCTCTATATCTACCATTTGCGGTCCAGGTGCATTTGGTGACGTCCAGGTTCCATAAATTCTTGTCCAGTTGTCTGATCCAGGATTGTTGTTATTTGGATGTGTGGGCAAACTTACAGGAGTACCTACATTGGTTCCATCGATGTTAAATGTTAATTGTGCGGTTTGGCTATCGTCATTTAAACTCATTCCCCAAACTGCAAAATAATATTCTGTGTTTGGTTCTATGGTAACTTGTTGTCTCCAAACTACAAGCGTGTTTCCGTGACCATTTATCGCCATAAAGTTACTTGCAGCATCTCCCGTACGGTCATTGCCCCAAAATGAGGGGTTAACATCATTACCGTTGGTTGTTACGGAATAACCATTAGTACCAGAATCATCAACTAGCTCATTATTTCCTGCAATATCAGGGTAATAGGTGTAATCTGAAGTAAAGCCTACATTGCCTTGAGAGAAATCTCCATTAGTAACAAGTTCTGTAGCAATGTTAATTGTTGCGGAAGACGTACAACCACTTGGTGCTGTTGCAATGACTTGATATGTGCCAGCCGTATCTACATAAGCAGTAGCAGATGTATTGTCATAACCTGGGTCGCCAGGGTTTGGATAAGTAATAATCCATTGATATGTAGTGCCAGGAATTGAGGACATGGCCGTGATTTCTACTTCATTGTTATGAGGTGCACTGGGACAGTAATTTGTTGAAAACGAAATTTCTGGTGCAGGATTTACATTTACCGTTATTGTTTCTGAAGCAGGACAACCATCAATACTTGTAACTGTGACCTCATATTCTGTGGTTACGTTAGGTAATACTGTAATTTGAGGATTGTCTGTAAAAGCCGGTAAGCTTGACGTGTCCCCTGATAAAACAGACCAGTTGTACACAAAGCCAGGGCCATTTACTGAAGCTCTAACTTGAAAATTATCTATTTTAACATCAGGATTTGTTTGGTTACTATAAGTTCCGAAAGATGAGGTGTAAGTCGAACCATCATCTATACTTAGTCTTATTTGTAGATTATTTGGATTGCTCAGCCCAGATAACGTACGATTAAATCTTTTGTAAGATGTTGTTCCTGCACGCAAGCTTCTAGAGCCAGCTGAAGTCCAGGTAGTGCCATTATCCGTACTAAACTCTACTAAAACACTCTTATCTAAACCACCAGCCTCTACACGTTTCGAATCGAAATATACTTCAAATGTATCATAATTTGGTAGGGAAGGACCTCCTAAAGTAAATATCAATTCACCATCATCTGGCGCTCCACCTGGATCGTTCGTGGAGTCAACAAAGCCATCTTGCCAATCATCTTTTACGGTTAACGACTCACCTGCAATGTTGGGTGCAAATGCAGGAGGGTTGCTTACTCCTCTTCCGCTTAGCGTGCGATCAAAAATAATGTTGGGACTATTTAAAGAACTTGTAATTCCTGATGCTTCCTGGCCGTTTAGACTTCCATAATCATTACCTGAATTAAAGTTGTAATTAACAAGTACAACGTCTGTAGAGCCAGCTCCAGCTCCAAACACTGATGCTGTCAAAATACTGTCATCACCTTCACATATTGTATCTGGTGAAGCTACAACAGCATCTATTTGAGGTACTTGTAATATTTCAATAAACGCTGATGCTGTGTTACATCCTGTAGATGAATCGGTAAACGTAAAGTTTACATAGCCATCACTAATACCAGTGATAACACCTGCATTGGTAATAGTGGCTATTCCAGTATCACTGCTTGACCATGTACCACCAGTTGAAGGTGATAATGTGTGTGTTTCGTCTACACATAACTCATTGTCTGTTGGTAGATTGGAAATTACAGGTAGTGCATTAATGGAAACATTATTTGTTGTACTGCTGCAGCCTGTTGCGCTATTTGTGAATGTGAATGTCACATTTCCACTTGCAACAGAAGTAATTAATCCAGAATTATCAACAGTTGCAACTGTAGGATTGTTACTTACCCATGTACCGCCAGTATTTGGCATTAAGTTTCCAGTATCTCCTATACAAATTTGTGTAGGTGAAGTCACTATTGGTAATGATTCTACTGTTACCGTAATTGTGTTACTTTGTTTTGGTTGTGTACAAGCCGATAAACTTGATTGCATTCTCACAAAAATGTCATGGTTCCCAACAGCTAAAGCTGTGATGGGTGTGAAATTCGGACTGTTATTTCCAAAAGAAACATTATCAATAAACCATTCGTATATTGGTGAAGCACCACCATCAAATGGCGTAGCAGTAAAAGATATAGTGTCGTTGTCACAAATAATATTATCACTATCATCCGATACAATATTTACCGTTGCATTGGCTGCAGGATCAATTACAGTTACGTTAGCCGTGCAGGTTGATAAATTATTAGAAGTATCACGAACAAATAAAGTGACTGTATTTCCACCAAGATCAGAGCAATTAAACGTAGTTTGATTTAAAGTTATAGATGAAATTCCACAATTGTCCGAGGATCCGTTATCGATGTCCGATGGTAGGATGGAGACGTTTCCAGTGGCATCGAGCTGTACGGTGATGTCCTGGCACATAGCAACGGGATCGATATTGTCCTCAACGGTGACAATGGCGACACAGGTGTCGGTCTGTCCGTTGCCGTCATCGACGGTGAGCGTGATGTTGTTTGTACCGATGTCGGCACATGTAAAAGCGGTCT
>CAYVNR010000007.1:0-56185 GCA_964453045.1 uncultured Flavobacteriaceae bacterium | reverse complement strand
TCGACGGTGAGCGTGATGTTGTTTGTACCGATGTCGGCACATGTAAAAGCGGTCTTCGATGCCGAGAGCGAAACGCTACCGCAATTGTCCGAGGACCCGTTGTCGATATCCGCTGAAAGTATCGAGGCGTTTCCCGTGGCATCGAGCTGTACGGTGATGTCCTGGCACATTGCAACGGGATCGATATTGTCCTCAACGGTGACAATGGCGACACAGGTGTCGGTCTGTCCGTTGCCGTCATCGACGGTGAGCGTGATGTTGTTTGTACCGATGTCGGCACATGTAAAAGCGGTCTGCGATGCCGAAAGGTTAACGGTGCCACAGTTGTCCGAGGATCCGTTGTCGATATCCGACGGAAGGATGGAGGCATTTCCGGTGGCATCGAGCTGTACGGTGATGTCCTGGCACAGTGCAACGGGATCGATATTGTCCTCAACGGTTACAGTGGCGACACAGGTGTCGGTCTGTCCGTTGCCGTCATCGACGGTCAGTGTAATGTTGTTGGTTCCGATGTCCGCACAGGTAAAAGCGGTCTGCGATGCGGAAAGGTTAACGGTGCCGCAGTTGTCCGAGGACCCGTTGTCGATGTCCGACGGTAGGATGGAGGCGTTTCCGGTGGCATCGAGCTGTACGGTGATGTCCTGGCACATTGCGACGGGATCGATATTGTCCTCAACGGTGACAGTTGCGACACAGGTGTCGGTCTGTCCGTTTCCGTCATCAACGGTGAGCGTGATATTGTTTGTACCGATGTCGGTACATGTAAAAGCGGTCTGCGATGCCGAAAGGTTAACGGTGCCACAGTTGTCCGATGACCCGTTATCGATGTCCGACGGTAGGATGGAGGCGTTTCCGGTGGCATCTAGCTGTACGGTGATGTTCTGGCATACTGCATTTGGGTCGATATTGTCCTCAACGGTGACAGTGGCGACACAGGTATCGGCCTGCCCGTTTCCGTCATCGACGGTGAGCGTGACGTTGTTTGTACCGATGTCGGTACATGTAAAAGCGGTCTGCGATGCCGAAAGGTTAACGGTGCCACAGTTGTCCGATGACCCGTTGTCGATGTCCGACGGTAGGATGGAGACGTTTCCTGTGGCATCGAGCTGTACGGTGATGTCCTGGCACATTGCAACGGGATCGATATTGTCCTCAACGGTGACAATGGCGACACAGGTGTCGGTCTGTCCGTTGCCGTCATCGACGGTGAGCGTGATGTTGTTTGTACCGATGTCGGCACATGTAAAAGCGGTCTGCGATGCCGAAAGGTTAACGGTGCCACAGTTGTCCGAGGATCCGTTGTCGATATCCGCTGGAAGTATCGAGGCATTTCCGGTGGCATCGAGCTGTACGGTGATGTCCTGGCATAGGGCAACGGGATCGATATTGTCCTCAACGGTAATGATAGCAGTACATGTATCTGTTTGTCCTAAAGAATCTTCAACTGTTAAATTTACTGGTATTGCAGTTCCAATATCTGTACAATCAAAAGTGTTGACGTCGATTGACAACATTGGAGTATCGAAATCGTCGGTAGAACCACTATCTATATCTGCGGCAGTAATTGTAGCATTACCAGATACATCAAGTTGAACTGTAAGATTCGTAACACACATTGCTTCAGGCGGATTGTCTACTCTAAAAGTTGCTCTAAAATTATTTCCATTGTTATTTACATAATGAGGATTTGTTTGTACTATTCCATTTACTGTGTAATCAGCTAGTGTAAATACTTCTAAAGTATAGTCACCAGAAGCAAGACCATTTAGGATATTGATATTCTGATTATTTGTAATCCAATCTTGATTATTTCCATTTCCACTACATGCAGCCCCGGGAAAATCATTAACTACAGTATTAAGGTTAATTCCTGTGAACGTTGGACTTAATGGTCTATTGCCAGTTTCATATATGGTGTAGTTTAAGTATCCCGATGTAATATCATCTGTTGCAATACATTTAAAAACCCTATTTTGACCACCTTTTAGAACCAGTGTTTCTGTAGATGTGGCAAACACTCCTAAAGATGCACCATTAAAATCAGCAGCGGCAGTATTGGTTGCTAAATCTGTGGGTGAATACAGATCGTAATCAGTATTCCCGTTGTTATTAATATCTAGTGTTACAAAGCTTTGATATATGCCCGATTGTTGAGCATGAAAAGCTATCGTGAAAAATAGCATTATGATTGAGGGCAGAAACTTTATGTAGGGATGTTTCATCAATTTTTGTTTATTAAAGTAGCATTAAATGTCCAAGCTAATTAATTAGCATAGGTTTTTGATAGAGCTTTGATAAAGGGGAAAGCTAAAGTACATATGACTAGAGGATAATGCTTAAAATAATCGTTGAAGGGCAGATAATAACTTTAAATTCAAAAGACTTACGATTTATTATATTTCCTACAGAGAAGAATACGGTATGAAAATATTAATGTTCTTTGATTTAATATTTTCCTAAAAACAAGTATAATAAAAAGAGGCTGTCTGGAAAGTATTAAAACTTTCATTTTGAGCGCGCTCGAAGAATCTCAATTTATTAACAATCACTATGTTATTTTTTTGAGATTCTTCATTTTTATTCAGAATGACACTTTTCAGACAACCTCTTTTATCTAGCTATTTAAACGATATGTGCTTATGATATTTTTCAATTTTAATTTTAGATCTTCACCAGAGTCATAGACCATTTGTTCATCACTAGGGAAATGAACTTCTCCTTGTCTTAATAGGTTTCTATCATCCCTATTGAGTGCTCGTCTATCTCCTCTGTAATGTCCAAACACATTTTCAAAAGTAAATCCGCTATCAATTGTATGGGTATCAATAATTTGGTTTAGTTCTAAATCTATATATACCACATCTGCAATAACTTGAGATGATTTAGTTTGTAAAACTTCAAAGAAACGTGCCCTTACATTTATAATTTTATCGACTTTAATATCATTGCCAAGACTGTCTTTAGCTACATTGCCATTGTCGTCCAAGACATATTCCCAGCCGTCAACAATCTGTTTTTCTCTTAATAACTGACGTTCATTAATACGTTCTGGCGAGATATTGATTCGCTTTAGTTGTAATTCTATAGCGAAATCATAATTTATGCTATCATCTGTAGTTGCATGGTAGGTTGTCCAAAACTGATTTAAACCATGAGTATTATAGTTTAGTAGATCTGTTTCTAAGCGTTCAGGTATAATTTGATGTGTTTCATTTTTTACCGATACAAGCACGTAATCCATACCCGTTTCATGCGCTTCATGCATTAAGCTTTTTACATTTTCAAAGCCTGGATTTATATTATCTACATAATCAAATAAGCTATAAGCTTCTCGAGCGTTGAGTTTATCTTCGGTGTCTAACAGGTCCAAACCCTTGTCCATTAGGAAATCTGATGTTTTATATCTGTAATCGACTAAAGCTTCACTGTAATCTCTAAATGTGAAATTTATATTTTTGCCATTTATTTTCAAAGGCATAACACGCTTTATTGCATTTTGTCTAGCCTCTAAATCTGCGTAGCTTTCGTATATAGTTTTATACAGTTCTGGATTCCCATCCTGCTTTAAATGTGCAATACGTGCCAAATCTTCTTCTAAGACTTTTTTATATGCATCCTTAAGCATTACAACATATGCTTGCTTACGCTTTTTGTCTTTGTTGTGTTCTAATTTCCTTAAGGCTTCAGAAATAGCTTGGTCATAGTTTCCATGGCTTATGGCTTGTTCTATTTGTTTTTTGGCACTACAAGATACGAGTACCGAAACAAGGACTGTAAAAAGTAAAATTCGTTTCATAATCTTGTGTTTAAGGGTTATACCAATTAACAAATTCAAGGATTATGCCAAAAAAAATAAAGCACTAATTATTAGTGCTTTAAGATATATTTGTATAGGGATGTTCTAAAGCTTTGCAGTTACTTTTTCTTTTTTGGATTAAAAACAGGCAATAACTGTGTTTTTACTTGTCCAAAACCAATGCGTACGTCATCATTTTCACAATAACCTCTCATTACAACCGTATCGTAATCATTAATAAATTTGCGTTCAGTACCATCTTTCATTTTAATGGGTTTAGTACCTTTCCATGTCAACTCTAGCATAGAACCATAAGAATCTTCAGTAGGGCCAGAAATGGTTCCGCTACCCATCATGTCACCAGAATTTATAGGACACCCGTTAACAGTATGATGTGCTAACTGCTGTGCCATATTCCAATACATGTATTTAAAGTTAGATTTACAAACGGTGGTTTCTTTTCCACCTTTTGGTATAATACCGGCTTCTAAATGAATATCGAAACTGTGCTTTCCTTTGGTTTGCAAATATTCCAAAGGTTTTGGGTCTTGTTTTGGGCTGGCAACTCTAAAAGGTTCTAGAGCATCAAGAGTTACAATCCAAGGCGACATTGACGACGCAAAGTTTTTCCCTAAGAATGGGCCTAAAGGTACGTATTCCCATTTCTGAATATCTCTTGCAGACCAATCATTAAACACTACCAAACCGAAGATATATTCTTCAGCTTCTTCAACAGGAATAGGTTCACCTAAATCGTTTGCATCTGTAGTGATAAATGCCATTTCTAATTCGAAATCCACGAGTTTACTTGGCCCAAAAACAGGCTTATCTGCACCTTCTGGCATAGTTTGTCCTTGTGGTCTATGAATAGGTATATGAGTTGTAACTATTGAAGAACTACGACCATGGTAGCCAACAGGAAGGTGTAACCAATTTGGCATCAACGCATTGTCTTTACCACGAAACATTGTGCCAACGTTTGTGGCATGTTCTTTACTCGCATAAAAATCAGTGTAATCACCAACGTGTACTGGCATCTGCATTTCTATTTCGTCTAACCGAAAACAAATAATCTCTTTATGTTTGGTATTGTTTTTTAGCGTTTCATTATTAGCGTCAAAAATTTCAGCAACACGATTTCTAACAGCGCGCCAAGTTTTTCTACCATCGGCTATAAAGTCATTTAATGAATCCTGAAGAAAGATATCGTCAGTTAACGGGATACCATCAAAATATCCTAATTGATGCAGAGCTCCCAAATCTATAGCCGTGTCTCCGATTCGAGTTCCGATGGTAATAATATCTTCTCTAGTTAAGAAAACACCGAAAGGAATATTCTGAATGGGAAAATCTGAGTATTTATTTACGTATAACCAAGAGGTTCTGTTTGGGTTATTTGCTGATAATGGCATATTGCTGTTGTTGATTAAATGTTCATTAATTTCTATCCAAACCTACATAATTTTTAATATTAAAACTAATGTAATTCGTATTTTTGATGCTCATTTAACATTAGACATAATATATGCAACGCGACGAACAGATTTTTGAACTTATAGAAGCTGAAAGAGAACGCCAGACTGATGGTATAGAATTGATTGCTTCAGAGAATTTTGTTAGCGACCAGGTGATGGAAGCGGCTGGTTCTGTATTGACCAATAAATATGCTGAAGGTTATCCTGGAAAGCGTTATTACGGCGGTTGCGAAGTTGTTGATGAAGTAGAACAGATTGCTATTGACAGAGCAAAAACCTTATTTGGTGCCGCTTATGCCAATGTGCAGCCACACTCAGGTAGCCAGGCCAATACGGCTGTATTTCATGCATGTTTAAAACCTGGGGATACTATTTTAGGATTTGATTTGTCTCACGGTGGACATTTAACGCATGGCTCTCCTGTTAATTTTTCAGGAAAATTATATCGCCCGACGTTTTATGGTGTTAAAAAAGATACGGGATATATTGATTACGATATGTTGTCTGATGTTGCTGAAAAAGAGCGACCAAAACTGATTATTGCTGGTGCATCTGCCTATTCTCGAGATATGGACTTTGCTAAGTTCAGAGAAGTAGCTGATAATGTTGGAGCTGTATTATTGGCTGATATATCTCATCCCTCAGGATTAATAGCTAAGGGTATTTTAAATGACCCTATGCCACATTGCCATGTAGTGACAACAACAACGCATAAGACGTTGCGTGGCCCAAGAGGTGGTATGATAATGATGGGTGAAAATATCGATAATCCATTTGGGATAACCCTAAAGAGCGGAAAACTCCGCAAAATGTCTGGCCTGTTAGATTCTGGTGTTTTTCCAGGGAATCAAGGTGGACCTTTAGAGCATATAATTGCTGCTAAAGCGATTGCGTTTGGTGAGGCGTTAACGGATGAATTTATGCATTACATGTTACAGGTGAAACATAATGCAGATGCAATGGCTAAGGCATTCGTCGCTAAGGATTACAATTTAATCTCAGGAGGTACAGATAACCATATGATGTTAATTGATCTTAGAAATAAAAACATTACAGGTAAAGATGCTGAAAATGCTTTAGTAAAAGCTGATATTACCGTGAATAAAAATATGGTGCCATTTGATACGGAATCTCCTTTTGTTACCTCTGGTATTAGAGTGGGAACTCCTGCTATTACAACCAGAGGATTAAAGGAAAATGATATGGCTTATGTCGTTGATTTAATTGATGAAGTACTTACAAATCATGATAATGAAACAATTCTTGAAGGCGTGTCGGAAAGAGTGAATGATTTGATGGGTGGACGTCCTTTGTTTAATGCTTAATAGTATTTATGGCAACCTGAAACGATTTTACCTTGATTAAAATTATTGAGATCTATATTTAATTTTGGGAGTTTATTGCTATTAATGTTGACGTAAAGCGTGGGAGAATAATACTTTTTTGAAAAATTTTAGACATTACAATGTTTAGATTTTATCTTACAGAACTTTCACTAAACATCATTAAATAATATACCAAACTAACTGTTGAGTCTAAATTAGTTTAGTCTTCATCAAAAGTAACACTCTCGTAAGCACCAGCATCTGGTTCTGGGACATTTCTAGACATACCTAGGATGTCTTCTAAAAATGTAAAATCGGTATTAGCGAGTCCATTGGCACCAGAATCGTCACTAATACGCATCAAATTCTCAAATGGATCTTCAAAATTTGGATCTTCGTTAAATAGGTTTCCTTCGTAGAACGTTATGTCATTGAAGTCGTAGTTTCCTGTTCCACTGAGATTATTGTTATTAAAGCGTATTAAGCAATTAGTGAATTTATAATTAAATACACTCCCTTCATCCTCCAATAACATCTCAGGATTATCATTGCCATAAATAATGCAATTAGTAAAGTTGGCTTCTGTGAGATCGTTAGTGATTGGAGTTCCGTTTTCATCTAGTACAAAATCGTTTAGGAGTAGGGCAGGGAATTGTCTAAAACTACTGTTCCAGTAATTTGCAATGGTACAATGCGTAAAGTTGTATTTTCCACCTAAAGTCCCGGCAAAAGAGGACTGGCCAGAATTATTAATAACCACATTCTGTGCAGAAACGGAAGTTGCTCTACCTAAAATTCCGAATCCACTGGAATTATAGATTTGACTATTGGTTATGGTCAATTTATCATTTGGCGCTGCTTGATTACCTTCAGATAGAATACCAATAGTTGCATTTTTTATGGTTGCATAATTAACACTATTATTTTCACTTCCATTAAATAACCAAATGGTACCCCATTGTCCTGGCACATCTTCGAAAAGTGGTTCCAGGCGATCTCCTTCTAAAATGACTTCATTTTCTAACTCGTCTTGGTCTGTACTAAGCGCTCCATTGATATTGAGGTTTCCGCCATCAGTGACAATAATACCTGAATCTGCATGAAAGTGTACACGTGTACCAGCTTCCATAGTCAGCGTTTGTCCAGTATTGACTCCAGCATAACCATAAATAACATAAGGTTTTTCGTTGGTAAAGGTGAGCTCGTCATCCTCAAGAAAACGCCCTTGTAAAGTAGTTTCATCTGGTGTTCCGTCACCATCAACATCAAAAGTTAGGGTTTCAATAATACCTGTATCTGCATCTCTGTTTGGGTAGATAAACACGGCATCTTTAACCAGGGTTACCAAATCGACATCTTGCTGGTTATTTCCAGAATCAAACAAAATACGATCTGTATATAAAAATTGTGTGTCTGAATTGGATAGTGCTTCGATATCTATTGTGGTCTCTATAAAAATGAACATGCTGTCTTTTGCCAGTAGCTCAACATTTTCAAAGAATTTACCTTCTTGTGCGCCTCCCAATCCCGTAGTTCCGTCCACATTCATTCTGTAAAAAGAATTGACCCCATTTTCGAGCTGTATAGTGGGAATCACGATATCATCATCACTTCTGTTATAGACTTTGAGGTTGTACGTACTAGAACCTATGTTGGTAAAAACGGTATCTAAATACACCGTGTCCCTTTCAAATCTGAGATTTCCTTTGCTTGGCGAGAATTCAAAATCCTTTCGGCAAGAACTCCAAAATAATAATATAATTAAGCAAATTAAGAATGTAAGCAATCGCTGCATAAGAGATAAATATAATTTTGGCTTAAAAATATAACTTTTGAAGTTAGGATTTATTATGAAGCGTAATTAATAATTTAATTTGCCATTCTGAGGGGAGTATGATCGAATAATCTTTGTGTTAATAGTATAGAGATTCTTCACTCGTACCTCATTCTGAATGACAGGGCTAATCCTTGACTTTAGATTTCTCTCCATATTCTTCGAGTAGAATTAAAAATAATTGGCTGTTCAATACCAATTGCTCCAAGAGCTCCATTTTCTTTTCTTCTTTTAGCAATTCTGAGCTGATACCTTTGGCTTCACAAAAATCATAAAACAGTTTAACGTTAGTCTCAGGTATTTTTAAATCTTCAGTGATTAAACGTTTTTTGAAAAATGAGCTTTTATTGAATAAAGAATCTATCTGTTCATAGGTTATAGGCTGATAGGTTGGTGCTCTATACTTATCCTTTTTTTTGAATAATTTAGCCACTAAACCAATTATTGCTATAAAGTCTACGCCATGGGTTGCATTAGCTGGTTGATAAAGTCCGGGATTATTCTTTATGTCTTCTTTAATTAAGTTATGTAATTCTTTGTTGTAGTTCTCAACTTCAAAAATAGGTTGTTCGGGTTCTGCTTTAATCTCAACTTCTTCTAATTCATTGATGATTTTTTCGACTTCAAAAACATTAAGTTCTTCAAAAAGAATTTGTTTTAATACAATTTCTTTGGGGTGATAGAATACAGATTTTAAAGAAATGGTATCATTTACTTTGGCTTCGATACTAAAGTTACCTTCAGCATCAGTGACCGTTAATCTGTTTTGGCTTTTATTTAAAACCTTTATGTTTTTTACTATAGATTTTGAATCGTATACCTTTCCTTTCAATGTCTGCCCAAAAATATTAGAGTGGGCGTACAAGAGAATTAATATACTAAATGAGTAACGCATTGAAAGTTGATTGATGCGTTAAAGAAAAGGCTTTAAAATAAAATACAATATGGCGTTAAATAAACTTTAACCTAAATAAATGTTAATCAAAATGTTTAGAGGTGAAAAAATTAATAAAGTGATTAAAACCATAGAATACAAATCACGGCTTCTTTATTTTTACCTCAAAAAGCTTATCCCAATTTTTGCCAGTTACAAAAATGGTTTTACGCTCTGGGTGGTAGGCAATTCCATTTAAAACATCTAGCTTATCGTGTTGTTTTACAAGTTGTTTGAGAGGTTTAAAATTTATAACCCCTTCAACACCACCTGTTTTTGGATTAATAATAACAACCCCATTGCGATGATAGATATTGGCATAAATCTTTCCGTCAATCCATTCGAGTTCATTTAAAGCGGGAATTTTACCCTTTTCTGTATAAACTTCAATATGGCCTTTTTCAGTTAGGTTGTCTGCATTTAACAGCCAAATTTTATCCGTACCGTCAGATTTATAAAGTGTGTTGCCATCGTTACAAATTCCCCAACCTTCCTTACTTTTTCCGTAATTAAAAGTGCTTACTTTTTCAAAAGTATCGACATTATAAATAAAGCCTCTATTCTCTTTCCATGTGAGTTGGTAAATCTTATCGTTTAAAATGGTTAACCCTTCGCCAAAATAGTTATCCTCTAAATCTAGATTTTGTAACACCTCGCCGGTTTCAAAATCTAGTTTTCTTAACTTAGATTCTTTGTATTGTCCTGTACTTTCGTACAAGTCTCCATTATAAAATTCTAAGCCTTGCGTGTAAGATGTAATATCGTGTGGATAGGTGTTTACAACTTCATAGGTATAAATCGCAGGTATAATATTGTTAAATACTTTAATGGATTTGGTTAGCGTTTCGGTTTTATCACCATAGCTTACGGTTGCCGTAATGGTTTTCTCACCAAGAGTTATATCATTTAAAACCTCGTTCTTATCGATTGATTCCCCATCAAGTTCGTAGCTTACGTTAGTGATGTCTAATTTTTTGGGATTGTCAATGGACAATGCTAACGTGTCCCCGAGCATTAATGATTTTACTTTGGTATTAATGCTAAGACCTGTTTGTTTGGCGGTATTTGTATCTCCACAACTGATTAAAACTGCACTTAAGTATAGGAGAATGAAATATTTAGAAATTTGCATAAGTAGTATCAGATTTTTTAGCAAGTTATTAAAAAAAATCAGTTTAAAAATCATTATGCAAATGGTTGTAAAAGTTTTAAAAGGTTGTATCTTTGCCGCCGGGCAAGTCCTACACAACCAGCTCCTGCTTAATCCTCCAGGACGGGAACGTAGCAAAGGTACGCGGTCGTAGCGGTGTGATGTAGGTAGCTTGCCCTTTTTTTGTAACATGTCTAAATCTTGAAAGCTCTACAGATTCAAGATTTTTTAGTTTAAACAGGTGTTAACATATTGTGTTGAATTTGTTATAGTAACGATTCAAAATTTTATTACTTTGAAACTTTGTACATTTAACTTCAAACTTTTAACTCAAAAAAATGCCTAAAGTTGTTTTAATAACGGGAGGATCTTCGGGTATTGGAAAATCTGTTGGTGAGTTTCTTCAAGCCAAAGGCTACAAAGTCTATGGAACGAGTCGAAACCCCCATAATTATTCTAAAAGTCAATTTCCTATTATTGCTTTAGATGTAACTCAACCAGAAACCATTAAAGATTGTATTGCAACGGTTTTAAAAGATGCCTCTAAAATAGATGTTTTAATAAACAATGCTGGGGTAGGAATTACGGGACCTGTTGAAGAAATTCCAGATGCCGAGATTAAGCGCAATTTCGAAACCAATTTTTTTGGACCAATCAATGTTATTAAAGCAGTTTTACCAACCATGCGAAGTCAAAATTCAGGTTTAATTATTAATGTGACCTCTATTGCTGGCTATATGGGTTTGCCTTACCGAGGTGTTTACAGTGCTAGTAAAGGTGCATTAGAGCTAATTACTGAAGCTTTTAGAATGGAACTTAAAGAGTTCAATATTGAAATGACTAACGTAGCTCCTGGTGATTTTGCAACTAATATCGCTGCTGGTCGTTACCATGCTCCGGTTTTAAAGGATTCTCCATATAAAGAAAACTATGGCAACTCTTTAAAAACTATGAACGATCACGTAGATGATGGCAGTGATCCTAAGCAAATGGCAGAAGCGATATATAAAATTATTGAGACCAAAAAGCCTAAAATACATTATAAGGTAGGTGCTTTTATGCAAAAATTCTCCATTGTATTAAAGCGCGTATTACCAGACAAGGTATATGAGAGATTATTGATGAATCATTATAAATTATAGCTAGAGTGGTATACTCTTTGAGGAGTAACCTTCAAACTAGCTATTATGAAATCCTCTAAAATCATCTTTTTTCTATGTTGCTTTTTACTTATCAGCTGTGAAGACATTTTAGAATGCATCATTAATCAAAGACCAGAAATTCCCAATAAAAACTTTGATTCGGGTTATGCAAATCATTTTTATTCTGATAGTTTTACTTCGGAGATAAAAAATGAGCCACAAGATAATGATTACGATTATTACTATGAATTTTATGGTGATTTGCCTGAGGGTTTAGAATTTTATACCGATTATAGAAAAGTGATTATTGAGGGAACTCCATTAGAACAGGGTACTTTTGAATTCACCATATATTTAGATGTTGATCCACCGATGTATTACGATGAGGATTCAGGGCAATATGAAGATACCTTATGCACATCATCTGCATCGAGGGACTTTAGCATTACCATTAACTGACCATTGTTAACGTGAGTTCGATATAATAATAGAACATCCAAAATGTAAAAGATTGATTGTCAGTTCGAATGATTTCTGAGATTATCAAAATCAAAATACATTTTGATTGAAGATACAGAGCGTAGCTAAAGAAATTGTATCGAGAATTGTTAAAAAAAGAACTTCTCGATACATTTTTCTCTTTTAGATCGAAAAACACTCGAAGTGACGATTTCAACTATTTGAATAACAGTATTTTAAATTATGAGGTACATGAATCTTATGTCGAACTCACGTATTGTTAATATATTCTGAAAAATAATTCCTTTCCAAGGTTGCTTAAAGTCGTAAATTCGCAACAACTTTAACCACAACAATTCAAATTTAAATTAGATGAAATTTTTTATTGATACAGCTAATCTCGACCAGATTAAAGAAGCTCAGGATATGGGCATTTTAGATGGTGTTACTACCAATCCATCTTTAATGGCAAAGGAAGGCATTACTGGTACAGATAATATTATGAAGCATTATGTTGACATTTGTAATATTGTCGATGGTGATGTGTCTGCAGAAGTTATCTCTACGGATTTTGACGGTATGGTGAGAGAAGGTGAAGCTTTGGCTGAACTTCACGACCAAATTGTTATTAAATTACCAATGATTAAAGATGGAGTAAAGGCTTGTAAATATTTTTCGGATAGAGGTATAAAAACTAATGTAACATTAGTGTTTTCTCCAGGACAAGCCTTATTGGCTGCAAAAGCGGGTGCTACTTATGTATCCCCATTTATTGGGCGCTTAGATGATGTCTCTACAGATGGGTTAAACTTAATTGCGGAAATTCGTCATATCTATGATAACTATGCATTTGAAACTCAAATTTTAGCAGCTTCGGTTCGTCACACTATGCATGTTATAGATTGTGCGAAATTAGGTGCAGATGTAATGACAGGCCCACTAAAATCTATTGTAGGATTGCTCAACCACCCACTTACTGATATAGGTTTAGAAAAATTCTTAGCAGATTATAAAAAAGGAAATTGATAAGATTGATATTTATTTGAGAAGCATCTTATTGTTTAGCGGCAATAAGGTGCTTTTTTTGTAATAATCCCTCAAGTGTTTCTTTAAATTCTGAACTAAATATATTGGCATTCGGATGAAGAATCGTTGAGTTTTCATCAACAATAATGGCTTTGTTTAAATAATTTACGGCCAGTATCTTACGTGCAGCTTTAGAGTTTTTAAACTTAAACTCGTTTATCGTCGAAAAGTTGTAATTATTAATGATATTCTTCCAGAATTTATCATCATTATCATTAACATTTATCGAAATAAAATCCATCTGTGGAAACTGCGCTTTTAATTCCGTAACCATGTAATGACTGTTTCGGTATTGACTTTTTGAGTTGGAAGACCAAAAGTAAATAATTGTTGGTTTGGTAATTATAGAATTTAGATAATGCACTGTGTCATTATAATTTACAACCGCCAGATTTGGCAATGGATTTCCTTGGCGTAGAGATTTTAACGATGTCACCAAGTCTTTCATATAAGCCTTATCTTCTTCATTTGTACTTTTAGATAAGTAATAATTCAATATTTCATTGGCTTCAGACTCAGTATGGTTATGGCTAATAAAATCTCTGGCTTTGTACTTTAATAAGTTATTCTTAATGGTTTTGTCCGTGATAATGCTATCAATCAAATCCATTTTAGAAATGTTGTAATCCATAGCGTGCCTATCAAATTTACTATGGTAAGGATTATTCTTGTAATACGATTTAATCGCCAGATTATCTATATGCGAAAACAAAAACCTATTGTAAGAGAAAAAATGGCTGAGGTGATTGGCATTATAATCTATGTTTGCTCTATGGTTATAAAAATCTTCAGGTAAATCTTTAACATGAATGAGTTTATTGTTCCCAAAATAAGCGAAGGGATAAATTTCCTTATCTGCATAGCTGTTGTAATTAATGTTCGCTTCAATGACAGATTTAAAGAATTCTGACTCATTACTCTTGCTCAAAAATCTATGGAATTCCTCAAGCTGATGTTTACGTCTTTTTTCAACAAATGCATTAAAATCTTCGGGATTCATTTTGGCATACTTCACCAACTTCTTAGCTTCCTTTTCGTTGGTAAGATAGGTTTTAATGAGGTAATTGTTTTTTTTGGCACCATTTCCGGTAAAGACTAACGATTCGTCAAAATCATAGGTATTTAGCCTAAACATAATACTGTCCGAAGGTTCTAATAACACCGTTTGGTATTCACCTCCATGTCTAATTAAATAAAGACCGGATTCTAAGTTCTCTATTTTATGGATAAACCTATTATTGGCATCAAGTCTAAGCGTGTCAAAAACTTTGCCCTCAGTATTATGAAGTATAATGTTTTTATTCTTGGGATTTATAATTTCACCACCAATGTAAGCGTAGTCACCATTGCCACTACCATTAGTTTTACATCCAAGGGTGATGGATAGCAAAACAGAAGTTATAGCTATATATCGAGTTAACATGGGCAATTTCATCATAGTTTAGCTAAACAAAAATATAGGTTGAAAACCTCAAGTCTTGTTAATGCCACGTTAAATCTTGTTATACGGTCTATTTATTTCGTCTAATGGCTATAATTTTCTACTTTTGCACTCTCAAAAAATAAAGATATGTTATCAGTTTCAAACCTTTCTGTTCAATTCGGAAAACGCATACTTTTCGATGAAGTCAATACCAGTTTTAATTCAGGTAATTGCTATGGAATCATTGGTGCAAATGGCGCAGGAAAATCTACATTTTTAAAGATACTTGCTGGTAAAATGGATCCAACATCTGGTCATGTACATTTAGAGCCAGGAAAGCGTATGTCTGTTTTAGAGCAAAATCATAACAAACATGATGAAGATACTGTTTTAGAAACCGTTTTAAAAGGTAATAAACCACTATATAAGTTAAAGTCTGAAATTGATGCACTTTACGCAGACTATACCGATGAGAATGCCGAAAAAATCGGAGAGTTACAGGTAGAGTTTGAAGAAATGAATGGCTGGAACGCAGATTCTGATGCCGCTGCCATGCTATCAAATTTGGGTATTAAAGAAGATTTGCATTATTCGTTAATGGCAGATTTAGATGGTAAGCAAAAAGTACGTGTATTGTTGGCTCAAGCCTTGTTTGGAAATCCTGATGTGTTGATTATGGATGAGCCTACCAACGATTTGGATTATGAAACCATTTCTTGGTTAGAGAATTTCTTGGCAAATTACGATAACTGTGTCATTGTTGTATCTCACGACAGGCACTTTTTAGATGCGGTTTGCACGCACATTTCTGATATAGATTTCGGAAAGATTAATCACTATTCTGGCAACTACACGTTTTGGTACGAGTCATCACAATTAGCCGCAAAGCAACGTGCGCAACAAAACAAAAAAGCTGAAGAGAAGAAGAAGGAACTTGAGGAATTTATCCGTCGTTTTTCTGCCAATGTAGCCAAATCTAAGCAGGCCACAAGTAGAAAGAAAATGATCGATAAGTTAAACATCGCAGATATAAAACCGAGCAGTCGCCGTTATCCTGCCATTATTTTTGAACGTGAGCGAGAAGCTGGAGATCAAATTTTAAATGTTGAAGGTTTATCTGCAAGTTTAGATGGTGAAACCTTATTTAAAAATATTGACATCAATTTAGCAAAAGGTGATAAGGTGGTTGTATATTCCAAAGATTCTAGGGCTACCACGGTG
Source organism: uncultured Flavobacteriaceae bacterium (assembly GCA_964453045.1). Lineage (GTDB taxonomy): Bacteria > Bacteroidota > Bacteroidia > Flavobacteriales > Flavobacteriaceae > Winogradskyella. The sequence goes on along the minus strand of CAYVNR010000007.1, from coordinate 40,340 downwards.
TTTTATGAAATTATCAACGGCAAGCAAAAGGCAGACTCAGGCACATATGCATGGGGAGTAACCACTACACAATCTTATTTGCCATTGGACAACAGTGAGTACTTTAATAACAAACTATCGCTTGTAGACTGGTTGCGTCAATGGGCAACGACCGAAGAAGAGCGTGAAGAGGTTTACATCAGAGGGTTTCTTGGTAAAATGATATTTAGTGGTGAAGAGGCTTTAAAAACTTCAGATGTTTTATCTGGAGGAGAAAAAGTACGTTGTATGCTAAGCCGAATGATGATGATTAGGGCTAATGTCTTAATGGTAGATGAACCAACAAACCACTTGGATTTAGAAAGTATTACGGCTTTTAACAATGCACTTAAAAACTTTAAGGGAACCGTGCTTTTAACAACGCACGATCACGAATTTGCCCAAACCGTTGGTAACAGAATTATTGAATTAACACCAAACGGAGTCATTGATCGCTACATGACGTTTGATGAATATATGGGAGATAAGAAGATTAAGGAGCAGCGCGAAAAAATGTATGCTGTTACAGCTTAGGCTATTCGTTTAGTGTTAAAATCATTTCATAGGATTCTTCATTGAAGTAGTCATAGCTTCCTAGTAATGAAAACAGCTACTAGGAGGAAGCCTCCATCTCAGCCTTAATCTGTTCCACTATGGCAGTTGCTTTGTCTAATTCATCATTATGCACAAAAACTTCCTGAAAACCTTGGTTCATACTACCATAGCCAGCAAGTCGCTGCGATTCACCTTCGTCTTTTATAATGGGAATTATACCCATGCGCTCTAATTCATTCTTAATGCGAGTGACTAAAATAAAGTTGCCGTTGTATACTTTTTTATATTCGGAAGTGCTCATATCTACAGGTTTTTAATTATAAGTTTAAGTTACAAAATTTTGCCAAGATTTCCTAGCGCAAAATAGTTATAATATTCAATAATGCTATTAAAATAACTAGTGCAATAAGTTTTGACTATTAAAATATAATTTTAAAAAATGTTGGGACTGTTTTTAAAGCACATAATTTCATAATTTTATAGTCAAAGAAAAACTAACTTAAAAACTTACAATATGAATAGTAATCATGGTGAAGCTTGGGACATTAATAATTCAGACGCAAGTCAGTGTCCTTTTCTAAGTGGAGACCAAAAGAAGACAGCAGGTCACGGAACCAAGAATAGAGATTGGTGGCCAAATGAACTTAAGCTAAACATTCTAAGACAACATGCCAAAAGAAATCATCCTTATGGTGAGGATTTTGATTATGCAGAAGCATTCAAAAATATCAACTATGATGAGTTGAAGAAAGATTTAACAGCGCTAATGACAGATTCTCAAGATTGGTGGCCAGCAGATTATGGCCACTATGGGGGATTAATGATTCGTATGGCATGGCACAGTGCTGGTACATATAGAGTTGGTGACGGTCGTGGAGGAGCTTCAACAGGCAACCAACGCTTTGCGCCAATAAACAGTTGGCCAGATAATGGAAATTTGGACAAAGCACGTTTGTTATTGTGGCCAATAAAGCAAAAGTATGGAGCTAAATTATCTTGGGCGGATTTAATGATTTTGGCTGGTAATGTAGCATTAGAATCCATGGGATTTCCAACATTTGGTTTTGCTGGTGGACGTGAAGATATATATGAGCCAGAACAAGATGTATATTGGGGAAGTGAAACAGAATGGGGAGAAAATGCAGCGCGCTATGATGGTGAAAAAGACCCAACAAAAAGAGACTTAGAAGACCCATTGGCGGCTGTAATGATGGGATGGATTTATGTTAATCCAGAAGGGCCAGATGGAAATCCTGACCCCATGGCATCTGCCCACGATGTACGCGAAACTTTTGGGCGTATGGCCATGAACGACGAAGAAACTGTTGCACTGGTTGCGGGAGGACATACGTTTGGAAAAGCCCACGGTGCAGCAGACCCAGGGAAATATGTCGGAGTAGAGCCGCATGGTGCAACAATGGCAGAAATGAGTACAGGTTGGAAAAACACTTATCAAAGTGGAGTGTTAGAAGATGTCATTACTTCTGGTATAGAAGGAGCTTGGACACCAAACCCAACAAAATGGGATGCAGATTATTTTGATGTACTATTAAATTACGATTGGGAACTGACTAAAAGTCCTGCTGGTGCACACCAATGGACACCTACAGCAGAATCTAAAGCGCGAATGGCTCCAAGAGCAGGTGGTGAAGGGGAACAGGCTTTAATGATGACCACTGCTGATATTGCCCTTAAAACCGACCCAGCATACCTTGAAATATCTAAGCGTTTTCACAAAGACCACAAAGCCTTTGAGGATGCCTTTGCACGTGCTTGGTTTAAATTAACGCATCGCGACATGGGACCTAAAGATAGATATGTTGGTCCAGAAATTCCAGCAGAAGATTTATTATGGCAAGATCCCATTCCTAAAGTGGATTACACTTTAAGTGATTCCGATATTGAATCATTGAAGAAAATGATTTTGGCTTCTGGGCTTTCCATTTCAGAATTGATAAAAACAGCATGGGCTTCTGCCTCAACTTATAGGGATTCCGATAAACGTGGTGGTGCCAATGGTGCTCGAATTGCTCTTGAACCACAACGAAGCTGGAAGGTGAATAATCCTGAGGAATTAAATAAAGTGTTAAATGTTTATCGTGGCATTCAAAATGAATTTAGTGGTGATATTTCACTAGCTGATTTAATTGTATTGGCTGGTAACACAGGTATTGAAGAAGCAGCTCGAAATGCTGGGCATAATGTATCGGTACCATTTGCACAAGGTAGAGGAGATGCTTCACAAGATATGACCGATATTGAGCAGTTTAATTATTTAAAACCTGTTGGAGACGGCTTTAGAAATTATCAAAATGCAAATGCTGATGTTAATGCAGAAGATTTATTAATAGATAAAGCCAATCTTCTAACACTTGCGATTCCTGAAATGACTGTTTTGGTTGGTGGAATGCGAGTTCTAGGCACTAATTACGATAATTCTGACTACGGAGTATTTACGAATAATGTAGGCCATCTTACAAACGATTTCTTTAAAAATATCTTGGATATGACCTACACCTGGAGTGAAACTTCTGAAGATGAAACACACTTTGAAGGTCGCGATCGTAGAACGGGTGAGGTGAAGTTTACAGGAACACGAGCAGATCTCATTTTTGGATCCAATACAGAGTTGAGGGCAGTTTGTGAGGTTTATGGTGCAAATGATGGAGAAACACGTTTTGTAAACGATTTTGTTGCAGCTTGGACCAAAGTGATGAATTTAGACCGCTTCGATTTAAAATAATTTAAATCTAAATTTTTTAAGACCTGTCAGGTTTCAAAACTTGGCAGGTTTATTATTTTAAAAAATAATAGTATGAATGCACAAGAACTATTTTTCAGTACCATTCAGTCTGGAAATCTTGAAAACCTAAAATTGCAATTGCAAAATAATCCGCATTTGGTAAATAGTGAAGATGCCAGAGGATTTACACCTTTAATCTTTGCAACGTATTTTGATAAGGAAGCGATTGCTCAACTTTTAATAGAGCACAAGGCAAATATCAATGCTAAAGATGCTTCTGGTAATACGGCTTTAATAGGGGTTTCTTTTAAAGGCAATGTTAAATTGATACAACTCTTAATTGAAAATGGAGCAGATGTAAATGCCCAAAACAACAAAGGAACAACGGCTTTGAGTTTTGCTGCGCAGTATAATCAAGAGGCTGTTGTTAAGATTCTGCTAGAGCATAGTGCAGATAAATCCATTAAAGATGCTGATGGTAAAATAGCTTTGGATTATGCAAAAAACAAAGAATTTTCCAACTTAATACCCTTGTTGGTTTAACAACCCTTTACATTGGTTTTTAAACTCTAATTTTACTTAAAATTTAGGATATTTATAACAGTTCTAAATAGTGTTTTCCCCTTATGTGGTGTATCTTTATAGAGTAATCAAAAAAGTATGCTATGAAATCACTCTATTATTTATTATTGTTTTTATTTTTATTCAGTTCATGTGTTGTTGTACGTCAAGATGAAGTTGCTGTAAAGCGTCGACAAGGAAAATTAATTGGCGAGCCCATAAGTCAAACGGCTAAAATTTACAACCCTTTAGTTACGACTTATATAAAAGTGCCAACACGTATTGTTAATTTCAAAATTAATTTAGAAATCCCTTCAAAAGAAGGATTAACAATTGGTTCTGAGATGTCAATTTTATACCGGGTAAAGTCAACTGAAGTAAAGTCTTTGCTTGAAAATGTAGGGATGAATTATGAGCAGGAATTAATTGCTCCTGTATTTCGTTCAGCACTAGCAGATGTAAGCGCTAGGTTTATGGCAAAAGATATGCATACAGGAAACCGAGCTTCTATTGAAGAAGAAGTTAAAAACATGATTAATGAAACTCTAGATAAAAAAGGAATTGTTATAGAGCAAGTTTTAATGAAGCGTATAGTGCTTCCAGCATCATTATCAACAGCAATCGAACAGAAACTCACAGCAGAGCAACGCGCACAACAAATGCAATTTGTTTTAGAAAGAGAACGTTTAGAAAATGAGCGTAAACTTATTGAAGCGCAAGGTGAGGCACAAGCCAACATTGTTGCTGCTGAGGGAAAAGCAAAGGCAAATGAAGTATTGAGCTTAGGTTTAAACGAGCTTATATTACGTTTGCGAGCTATAGAAGCTTTTGAAAAGCTTAGCAACTCATCAAATACTAAAGTGATTGTTACTAATGGGGAGACACCTCTAATTATTGGAGATAAATAAAATAACGAGTAACATTTCAATACAATAGGCTGTCTCAAATGCGCTGGAAATCAGTTTGAGACGCCTCTATATTATGGTATAGTTCTAGTTCATGTGGTTTTCTAAAAATTGGGCAACACCTTCATGTGTGGCCTCCATACCAGAGTTTCCTTTATTCCAATTCGCAGGGCATACTTCACCATTCTCTTCTACAAATTGTAAAGCATCTACCATACGCAACGCTTCATCAACATTTCTTCCCAACGGCAGATCATTCACAATTTGATGGCGTACAATACCGTCTTTATCAATTAAGAATAAACCTCTATAAGCAATTAATTCCCCTTCTGCTTGCAACATGTCATTGTCATCATAGTAATAATCTCCGGCCAAAACATCAAAATTCTTGGAAATGGTTTTATTGGTATCTGCAACTAGGGGATAGGTAATACCTTTGATACCTCCTTTATTTTTTTCTAACTGCAACCAGCCAAAATGTGACTGCTCAGTATCGGTAGATACAGCAATGACTTCGGTGTTTCTAGATTTAAATTCCTCTAATTTTTCTTGAAATGCGTGAAGCTCAGTTGGACAGACAAATGTAAAATCCTTTGGATAAAAGAATAGAACGACGTGCTTTTTGCCGATAAATTGATCTAACGAGAAATTCTCAACAAATTCGCATCCATTAACTACAGCTTGTGCGTTGAATTGAGGTGCTTTTTTTCCTACTAATACAGCCATTTTTATAATAATTTTTTTAGTTAAATTTTAAAATCGGCTGCAAAGATACACATCCACTTAGCATTTGACAATGATAAATGGTTTAAAAAACATTTATTTTGCTTGAACCAACTTCCCGGAAAGCTGCCTAATCTTAATTCTAAATGCAGCAAATAATAAGGTTGTAAATGGACTGAGCCAGTTAAATATAGCATAGAAAAAGTATTCACCGACTCCTACACCTAATACGCCACTTTGATAGGCTCCACAGGTATTCCATGGAATAAGTACAGAAGTAACCGTCCCTGAATCCTCAAGCGTTCGACTTAAGTTTTCTGGTGCTAGACCTTTATCTTCGTAAGCTTGCTTAAACATTTTTCCTGGGATGACTATTGCTAAATACTGATCTGAAGCAATAACATTTAACCCCAAACAACTCATAACTGTACTGGTAAATAACCCAAATACTGAAGACGCTATGGATAATAGGGCTTTGGTAATTCTGGCTAAAGCTCCAATACCATCCATTATACCACCAAATACCATAGCACAAACGATTAGGAATATGGTCCATAGCATGCCTTCCATTCCGCCAGAACTAAATAAATCATTAAGTTTTTCGTTGTCTGTTGCAACTGCTGTATCTGTTAGGATTGAATTCATTATTGCAGAGAAACTAGAATCAGATAGGCTTTGTAAAACTTCAGGCTGAAAAATAACAGCAAAAACAGCCGCAAGAATTACACCTGTAGCTAAAGCAACCAAAGGTTTTGCTTTTAATAAAATTAACGTAATTACCGCAGCGGGAACAAGAAATAGCCACGATGTAATACTAAACGTTTTATCAATCGAAGCTAGTAAATTACTAATGTCTGCATTTCCTGTTGGTTCTATTGTAGTACTTATAATTCCAAACACAATAAGGGTTACGGTGATAGTAGGTACTGTTGTAAATGCCATATACCTAATATGTGTAAACAAATCTGTACCAGCCATTGCAGGAGCTAAATTAGTAGTATCACTAAGTGGAGACATTTTGTCTCCGAAATAAGCACCAGAGATTACGGCACCAGCAATCATTCCTGGGTTAATGCCTAAAGCAGTACCAATACCAACTAATGCAATGCCTACTGTAGCTGAGGTCGTCCAAGAACTTCCTGTTGCAATGGATATTACCGCAGCAATAATCACAGAAGCTGGTAAGAATATTTCTGGGCTTAAAACTTGTAAGCCATAATATACCATTGCAGGAATGACACCGCTTATAAGCCATGTACCAGCTAAAGCACCTACCAAAAATAAAATCATAATTGGGATAAATACACTTTTTAAGTTTTCCCAGACTTCTTTTACCATAACAAGTGGTGATACTTTGTTGAGCAGACCTCCGATAAAAGCTACGAAACCACCTATCAATAATATATATTGATTAGAGTAGCCTCCAAACATCTCACCATTTGCAAAAAAGATATTATAAGCTAATAACCCCATTAATATGACGACAGGCACAAGTGCTTCAAAAATATTCAGTTCTTTATTATCAATTATTTTTTGATCCTCAATATCAATTTTGGATAAATCTTCGTCTTGCATTTCAGTTGAGTTTGTTTCCGTAATGTTACGATTTTGTTAAGCCATTTGCAAATGGATTAAATGTGTACTTTTACATCCAGTTTTTATGGATTCGATAACTCAAATTGTTTTAGGGGCAGCTTGTGGGGAGGCGGTTCTCGGTAAAAAAATAGGAAACAAGGCCTTGCTGTTTGGTGCCATTGGTGGTACAATTCCAGATTTGGATGTTTTTGTTGGTGCTTTGCTTTATAATAATGAGATTGATGCTATGCTCTTCCACAGAGGATTTATGCATTCCATTTTATTTTCAATATTAGGGTCTTTTTTACTGGGCTGGTTGGTTCATAAACTCTATGATACTGGCAAGCGATTGCATTCCACAACACAGCGTGATTGGATACAGCTTTTCTTTTGGTCATTATTTACACATCCCATTTTAGATAGCTTCACACCTTATGGTACGCAGCTCTTTGCTCCGTTTTCCAATTATAGAGTTGCTTTTAACAATATTGCCGTAGCCGATCCTTTGTACACGGTTCCTTTTTTTACATGCATCATCGTTTTAATGTTTTTTAAACGGCAAAGTAATAGGAGACGGGTGTGGTTAAAATTGGGAATTTGCATAAGCTCGCTGTATATGCTATTCACCATTTTCAACAAGTTGTATATTAACAGTGTTTTCAAATCCTCCCTTAAAGATAAAGCTGTAATGTATTATAGGTACAGCGCGCAGCCCACAATTTTAAACAATGTACTTTGGTATGGTATTGCTGAGACCGACGATAACTATCATGTTGGGTTTTATTCCTTATGGGATACGTCCAATCGTTTTTCAGATTGGCAAACTATTCCAAAGGAAAGAGTTTTAAAAGCTTCAGAATTCCGTGACATAAAAGATTTGGCTTGGTTTAGCGATGATTATTATAACGTTGAATTTTTAGAAGATGGAAATTATCTTTATAAAGATCTACGTTATCCGTTGGTAGAGACAAGAGAAGGTTTTAAAGCTATATTCAACTTAAAACTTTTTACAGATAGTGAGCGTTTAGATATGCTTCCGTTTGAACCAGAAATGAGTGATTTTAGTTTTACAATGTCTGCACTTTGGAGAAGATTGAAAGGGAAATAGGGCTGTCTAAAAAACGGTATTCCGAATAAAATTAAGTATTATAAATAACTAAAATTCTTCGCTTTGGCTTCTTCAAGTTTTGCTTAATAGTTCTGAATAAGAAGCCAATTCATTTTTCCGACAGCACTTCAAAATTAAACCATTTCGGCCTTAAAAATCCCAATTTCTACCATACAAGCTTTCATCATTTGGTAGGTACGTTCTATGTCAGCATCCAAGCCAATGGAAAAGCGTATCAGTCCATCACTCAAACCCATAGCCTCCTGTTCATCTTCAGGAATTTCAGAAGATGTGGAACTTCCCGGGGCACTGAATAAAGTTTTATAAAATCCTAAGCTAACGGCCAAATAACCAAGGTTGCGCTCTTGCATGAGTTCCATAAGTGCATTGGCCTTGTCCAAAGAGCCAACATCTATGGTAAGCATACCGCCAAAACCATATTTTTCATTCATCATGGATTTGAATAGCTCATGGGATGGGTGAGAGGCTAAGCCAGGATAAACGGTTTTTAAACCGTCGTTTTCAAATTTCTCAGCTAAATATGTTGCATTATAACTGTGTTGTTGCATTCTAATATGCAGTGTTCTCAAGTTTTTCAATACTGAAGCCGAACGTAGACTGTCCATAGTAGAACCCAACAACATAGCAGCACCATCGTTTACATTTCTAAGTTGATCGATTAACTCTTGAGTACCGCAAACAACTCCTCCAACAGTATCTGAAGAGCCGTTTATAAATTTAGTAAGACTGTGAATAACAATATCTGCACCAAGTTTTGCTGGAGAAATGGATAAGGGTGAAAATGTATTATCCACTACCAATTTAAGATCGTGCTTCCTGGCCAGTAATGCCAAGCCTTTTATATCAGCGACTTCTAACAGCGGATTGCTTACCGACTCACAGTACAGCACCTTGGTCTTTGGCGTAATTGCAGCTTCTACAACCTCTAGTTTGGTAATATCAACAAACGTGGTATCGATCCCTAAACGCGGTGCAAAATTCTTTAAAAAGGCGTAAGTACCACCATAGATTGTTCTACTGCTCACAATGTGGTCGCCAGTATCACATAATTGCAATAATACCGGAGTAATGGCTCCCATACCAGAAGCTGTTACCGTAGCTGTTTCCGTACCTTCCATTGCAGCTAGGGCTTCGCCTAGATATAAGTTAGAAGGCGAAGAATGACGAGAATATAAATAGCACCCATCTGCATTGCCTTCAAAGGTGTCGAACATTGTTTTTGCCGAAAGGAAAGTATAGGTTGATGAATCTGAAATTGAGGGATTCACTCCACCAAACTCCCCAAAATATTGTAAATCTTGAATATGGTTTGCAGGCTTAAACTTCATAATGAAAATGATTTAATTGGTCATTACAAAAATCGATAAGATTAGATTAAAATTCAATATGAAAGCTTGAATTTAGAAAATTAATCTAATTATTTGTATTATTTTAGACAAATAATCTATACTTTTATCTGTAGTTGGATTTAATCTGAAAAAACCTTAAGCCTAATGTTAGATGAAACGGACAGACATTTATTAAAATTGCTTCAGAATGATAGTAAGCAAACCAACAAAGCCTTGTCTTTGGCTTTGGGGTTATCTGTTACGGCTGTATATGAGCGTATAAAGAAGCTGGAGAATAATGGTATCATTAAAAGCTATGTGGCATTAATTGAAAAGAAAAAGATTGATAAAGATTTTATAGCGTTCTGCCATGTAAAATTGGTTCAGCATTCTCAAGATTATGTTATTAAATTTGAGCGGGAAGTACGTAAATTAGATGAAGTATTGGAATGTTATCATATCAGTGGGGATTACGATTACCTTATAAAAGTCTTGGTTGAGGATATGGAGGAATTTAGGGAGTTTATGGTAAAAAAGTTAACGAGGATAGACCATATTGGTAGTACACATAGTATGTTTGTAATTAACGAGGTGCAACACACCACGGCAATTTCTGTTTAGTATATGAGAAGTATTCGGTATAGGCTCATGGAGTGTTTTATAATCTTTGTTGCGATTCCAGTAAGCTTTGCTTTAGAATTTTCTATCTGGTTTAAGATGGTAATTGCACTTACCGGATTTATCTATGTCGTATATGTGCTCTTAAAAATAGAGAACAATAAATTCAAAATCACGCAGCAACTCAATTGGAAACAATTTTGGATACGTACGGCATTAAAATTTTTGGTAATAGCTTTATTGACAACAATTTATATGTATTTGGTAGATAAAGAAAACCTGTTTATGGTACTTATAAATAAGCCTTTTATGTGGATCATGATTTTATTTATCTATTCGCTTTTTTCAGTATATCCTCAAGAGCTTATTTATAGAACGTTTTTCTTTCAACGTTACGAGTCGTTATTTAGAAGCCATGCGCTTTTTATATTTACCAATGCAGCACTTTTTTCCTTAGCCCATATATTTTTTAAAAATACTTTGGTAATGATATTGACCTTTATCGGAGGTATTTTGTTTGCGCTAACCTTCAAAAAAACAAAATCCACACTTTTGGTATCCATAGAGCATGCAATCTATGGCTGTTGGCTATTTACTGTCGGAATGGGAGAGATGCTGGGTTTTCCATCGTAGTTAAATTTGATAACCATGTTAATTCTATGCTAATTATCTAATTAGTAGAGTTTTATATTTATATATTGAAGCATACTTTACAACAATCAACCTTATGAAATTCTCACTTTTTGCATTTATTTTTCTAATAGGTTCTTATTTTTCTATTGCTCAAGAAAAAGATTCCGTACAACTGGTACATGAAACCCTGTTCAAAAAAATTACAGCTCATGGAGGCATATGGATTGGAGAAAATCCAAAGTACGATGCTTCAAAGCCAGAGGATTTTAAAGTCTTTATTTTAAAAGTTGAGCTTAATGATCCTTTAAAGATTGAAGCTGATATCCTTGGAGTCAATACCAAAAAAGATACAATTCCATTTTGGCAATTTTCAGAGTTTTATGCCCCAGATAAAAAGAAAAATATATTCTATCAGCGTTCTATGAATGGCATGTATTATGCATCAGGTGAAGCCACAATGACAGAAACTGAACGTTATTGCGAAATGTCATTTTATTATTCTGGTGGAGAATATCTAAAGCATAAAGATACACATATCTTAATGGATGAAAACACCATGAAATCCATAAGTTATGATTACGATCCAAAATCACAAACGTGGATTAACGAATCCATATTGATTTGGAAACGCGAAAAACAATAAAATTATGAAAACACCAAAATCAATATCGAGAAGAGCTGTAATTAAAAGTTCAATTTTTGGGGCATTGGCGATCTCTATTCCAAATATTTCATATGCAAGTGATATAATGGATTTGAATTTTCAAGATAAAAAACTACCATTAAGGTATCCATCAATCGATGATGCTATAGTAAGTGAAGTTGTAGGGAAATCTCATTTTGATTTTGATAGGGTGAAAGCACTTGTGGATAAAAGACCAGAACTATCTAGAGCAACTTGGGATTGGAGCTTTGGAGATTGGGAATCTGCAATAGGTGCCGCCTCACATGTAGGTAGAAGAGATATAGTTGAATACCTTATGAGACAAGGTGCAAGGCCAACCATGTTTACTTATGCCATGCTTGGTGGTTACGATATAGTAAGAGCTATGATTGAATTAACCCCAGGGATTCAGAAGCTTCAGGGGCCACACGGAATCAGTCTGCTTAACCACGCAGAAGCTGGCTTACGTATGAAGGATAAAATGACTAATCAACAAATCTCAAATTCAGAGAAACTTATAGACTATCTCAAAAAACTTGGTGATGCCGATGGTAAAACCTATGAAAAGTTTGATGAGAGTAAAATGCCAAAATATTTAGGAGATTATCGTTACGGAGAGGGCGAAAATGATGGATTCTCCGTAAAGATTAATATGCGAAAAATGCTATCCTTAGGTAGATTGGGTAAATTTGGTGGCGGTTTACATTATGTCGGTGACAATAAGTTTTTGTACAATGGTATTAGCTCTGTTTATATTACATTTCAGATTAAAGATGATGTGGTTAAATCTTTGACCATACACGAACCAGATCTAACTATAGTAGCAAAGAAAGTTTAGGTTTTTTTAGAGATTAATTCTACTTTTCTTTTTTATTGCGCTCCCATAAAACATTCGTATTTTTGCAACTCATTTAGAGTTACTATGAGAATAGTCATTATTCTTTTCGTATTATTCAGTTGTAATCTTAATGCTCAGCGTAATCCAATAGGCATTAAAGTCGGTAATAACTTGTCTAATATAGTAGGTGATGGTGCTCAGGATGTGTCCTATTCAGTTAGACCACATTTTGGGTTGTACATGGAAATTCTAATAGATGACTTTGGAGCTTTTCAGCCAGAACTTTTGTACACAAGTTATGGGTATAAATTAGATAGTGAAGAAGGAAACCCAAATATTGGATTAAATTATTTGGCATTATCTGTTTTGTCTAAAATATTGTTATTCAACAACTTTAGTTTAGATGCTGGGCCACAAGTTGGCTTATTGCTTTCAGCTAAAGATAGAGAAGATGTTTTACCTGATGTAGAATCTGATTTTTACAATAGGGATTTTGGTGTCAACATGGGAATGAGTTATCATATTTCCAAAAAAATAATAGCATCATTTAGATATTATATTGGCTTAACAGATGTTACTGTAGTTAACACTAAGAATTATAATAGATCATTTCAATTAGCAATTCAATATAAAATAAATTAATATACGATATGAAATCATACGATGTAGCAATAATAGGTTCTGGTCCAGGTGGATATGTAGCGGCAATACGCTGTGCGCAATTGGGGATGACAACTGCAATTATAGAAAAATATGCAACACTTGGCGGTACATGTTTAAATGTTGGTTGTATACCAAGTAAGGCCTTATTGAGCTCTTCGCACCATTACGAAGAGGCCACAAAACATTTTGCGGATCATGGAATTGAGATCCCTGGTGAAATAAAGGTGAATCTCGAAAAGATGATCGCGCGAAAGCAAGCCGTTGTTGACCAAACTACTGGCGGCATTGATTTTTTAATGAAAAAAAATAAGATTGATGTCTACGAGGGTCTGGGTAGTTTTAAGGATGCTACACATATTAAAATAGAAGGCAAGGATGCTGGCGAAATTGAAGCGAAAAACATTATTATAGCTACAGGTTCTAAACCATCGAATTTACCATTCATAGAATTGGATAAAGAACGTATCATTACGTCTACAGAAGCGCTTAAACTGAAGGAAGTTCCTAAGCACCTTATGATTATTGGTGGTGGAGTTATAGGTTTGGAGCTTGGTCAAGTTTACCGTCGTTTGGGAGCTGAGGTCACGGTTATCGAGTATATGGATAGAATTTTGCCAACGATGGATGCAGGCTTATCAAAAGAATTGAATAAAGTCTTTAAGAAAGCGAAGTGTAAAATGATGATGTCTCACAAAGTACAATCTGTTGAGCGCAAAGGTGATGAGGTCATTGTAAAAGCTGAAAACAAAAAAGGCGAAGTTGTGGAGTTTAAAGGTGATTATTGTTTGGTATCTGTTGGACGACGACCATATACAGATGGCTTAAATGCCGAAGCTGCTGGAGTGAAAATTAACGATAGAGGACAGGTTGAAGTCAATGAACACTTACAGACATCTGTGTCTAATATCTATGCTATTGGAGATGTTGTTAGAGGAGCGATGTTGGCACATAAGGCAGAAGAAGAAGGTGTGTTTGTTGCTGAAACGCTTGCGGGACAAAAACCACATATCGATTACAATTTAATTCCGGGTGTAGTGTACACATGGCCAGAGGTTGCAGCTGTGGGTAAAACAGAAGAAGAATTAAAAGCAGATCATATAGAGTATAAAGTGGGCCAGTTTCCGTTTAGAGCTTTGGGTAGAGCCAGAGCAAGTGGAGATATTGATGGCTTTGTAAAGATTTTAGCTGATAAAACAACAGATGAAGTATTGGGAGTACACATGATTGGAGCACGTTGTGCCGATTTAATTGCCGAAGCGGTCACGGCCATGGAATTTAGAGCCTCTGCCGAAGATATATCTAGATACTCACATGCGCACCCAACATTTGCCGAAGCTGTAAAAGAAGCGGCTTTAGCAGCTACAGATGATAGAGCTTTGCATGTATAATTGTCATTCCTGCATGGACAGGAAATCACATCATTAAAAAAAGCGAACATTATTTGTTCGCTTTTTTATCAAATTATAATTCTTGCATTAAATCTGCAATACGAAGTCGCTTGGAATAATCCCCTTCATTAACATCGCGAACAAAGCAGTAGGCGCTAATCTCTTCGTTCTTTACTTTTTCCGAAAGCTCTTCAACCGTATTTGGTCCAAATTCTTCAGATTCTGAGATGTAATAGAACTCGTGACCGTAGATAATATTACTAACTTTCTTTTTATATTTTTCTTTTAAAAAAGACTGAATATCTTCAACAGAGTTGAGGTCATCTTTATAATTCGTGGTGTTGATATAGAGCGCAAACTCTTGCTTGTCTTGATGGTTTAGCACTAAAATGTCATCATCCTTAAAATAGGCTTTAACCGTAATAATACCGTCTTCGGTTTCGATAGTAAATATATTTTGAATATTCAGCGTCCAGGATGTTTTAATGGAGGCATCTTTTCGTTCAATCTCTAGAATATTATCTTTCCGAAACGTATAAACGGCTTTCTTTTTCGAAATTCCATTTACTAAAACCCATTGTTGATTTATAAAATGGGAATCGTGGTGACGCTCATAATCAAAAGGTTTTAAATTAGGAATTGTATTGTGTAGATAAGCACTCATAGTAAGCGGTTAATAAATAATAGTAAGGGCTATTATAACGTTGAATTTGGGCTTTTAATATCTACTAAAGTTAAAATTTTTCGAGATGTTTCAAAACTTCTTTCTTATAACTTCGACTAATGGGCAGAGCTTTTCGATTAACTGTAATATCCTCATTCGTAAAGGATTGTATTTTCGATAAATGAACAATATAAGATCGGTGAATTCTTAAGAATTGTTGACTCGGAAGTTTGGCTTCAATTGCACTTATAGTTTCCCGTGTGACAATGCTATTTTCTGTGCTGGTCGCCATTGAAGTATCAGTGTGAATTTTGATATAATCACTATAGCTTTCTACGTATAGTATGCTAGCGAAATCTATTTTTATCATTCTTCGGTTGGATCGCACAAAAATAAAATCGTTACGATCTGTAGTTTTATTCACCGAATCTTTTGAAGCGATAGTTACTTCAAAATAACGGTTTATAGCCTTTAACAAACGCTCAAAAGCAATCGGTTTTAAAAGATAATCTACTGCTTGTAAATCAAAACCTTCAACAGCGTAATCCCTGTAAGCAGTCGTAAAAATGATTTTTATGTCTTTGTTTATGGATTTTGCAAAAGCAATACCTGATATTTCTGGCATATTAATATCTAAAAATATAAGATCGACTTTGTGATTGCTTATAAAGTTAAATGCCTCGATAGCATTTTTGCATTGAGCGATGACTTCTATGTTATCAATACCTGATATATGCGTAGCAATGACATCTCTAGCTATGGCTTCATCATCAACAATTATACAAGATATGGGTTTAGTCATTTGCCAAGTTAGATTTAATATGTAGTTGTAATACAACCGTAAATTCTGATTCGCTATTCGTTATTTGCAAATCGTATTGATTGGGATAGAGTAATTCTAAACGTTTTTTAATATTGTCTAAACCAAGACCATCAGTATGTTCAGAGTCTTTAGAGCTGGTGTTTTTTATAATGAACATTATAAAATCTGGCTGTGCCTCAATGACGATGCTAATGTGCAAAATTCCGTTTGTAATCGCACCGTGCTTGAAGCTATTTTCAACAAAAGGAATAAAGAGCATTGGTGCAATTTCAATAAGATTGGTACTTATGTTTTTTTTAATATCGACTTTCAACGTTTCATTAAAGCGCATACGTTCTAAGCTTACATAATCCTCAATATGATTTATTTCTTGTTCCAAACTCACAACGGGCTTATCGACTTGGTATAAAAGATAATCTAAAAGGTTAGAGAGTTTCAAAATCATTTCTGGGGTTTCTTTGGCTTTTTTTAAGGCAAAGCCATACATAGTGTTTAATGTATTGAATAAAAAATGCGGATGAATTTGCATCTTTAGATATTTCAATTCCTGTTCTTTTAGTTTAAGCTGCGCTTCTAAGATTTTTGCCTTAAGTGATTTGGTTTTATTGGAAGCTATAATGTTTAGTTTCATAAGCTTAAAACCACTTACTATAAAAGTCACAAGATATATTCCTGTCATTACAAAAAGTATGTTTCTCGTAACGGGATTCATGTTATTATATTCAAAATTCGATATATAAATAAGGCTAAAAAAAATAGATACCATTACTAGGTAAGCAGAAATAATGAGCGTGTAAATACTGTAAAGAATAAAGAGATAATAACGTTTTGTGATTAAGTAATCTGGAATCAGCTTGTAAATGGAAACATAAGTTAAAGCAATAGTAATGGGCATCAAGAAGAGCGAGTATACCAAAGTGTCATTAAAATTATTGCTGCCTACACCAAAAAAATAAGTAAAAAATAAAAGCACAACACACCAAAACAGAACGTGAAGTAAACCCTGCCCAATTTTTTTTATTATGAATTCTCTAGTTAACATGCATTAAACTTGTCACTACAATAATACTATATTTTTAAACTGAATGGCTAGTTCGTAGACGAATGACGGAATTAGTCATGGATTTAGCATTTGGTTATATCGAGTGCTAAATGAGTCGTCTATCGCAAAATTTAATTTTGCATCAAACTTGTTCATAGATTTGAACCCGTAATCAAAAAACAACAGCATATCATAACATGAATAAGAATCTTGTCACTAATTATCCTAATCGTATTATTTTAAAAAAACAATAACTAAATTTATAAACTATGAATTCACTGGTAATTACAAATCAATTTGCGGATCGTTTTTCAGAAGGTGGCCCCTTTTTTATGACACTTATATTATTATGCCTTTTATTATCCATTATACTTTTGGTAATAGGCTTTCTAAATGCGAGGAAAAATCCACGGAAATCCCATAAGATGTTAAAGCTTGTTGTGGATGCTAGTCTGTTGGGCTTAGTAATAGGATTTTTGGCTTCGGTAATTGGCCTAATTTCTGCTTTTGATTCTGTAGAGGCCATAGGTGATCCAAGCCCAGCTTTATTCGCAGGCGGACTTAAAGTATCTTTATTGACGGCAACATTTGGGCTTTTCAGCTTTGTTATTGCTCGAATAGGTATTTTATTTTTAAGGTGGCGACTTAATACAGAAATGAGCGAATAAAACTATAAACATAATATAGTGAAAGCGAACTTTTAAAGTTCGCTTTTTTTATGCTAAGCAGTTTTATTCAGTAATTTTGCATAAAGCTTTACAATGGAAGAACTTACACTGACCACACCTGCACTTTTATTCTCAGCAATATCTTTAATAATGTTGGCCTATACCAACCGATTTTTGGCTTATGCAGCAGTTATCAGAAATTTAAGCGATAAATATTTAGAAAAGAAAGAAGATTCATTAATACGACAAATTGATAATCTAAAACTAAGACTTAACTTAACACGTTGGATGCAAATTTTTGGAATATCAAGTCTTTTGTTATGTGTACTCACCATGTTTTTAATTTATATAGACCAGCACACATTGGCTATTTGGATTTTTGGTATTGCCCTGATATTGCTTATATTATCATTAGCATTTTTAATTAGGGAAATTCAAATTTCCACAAAAGCGTTAGCACATCATTTAAGCGATATGGAGGATAATTTAAAAAAGTAAGAATTTTTTTAAAATTTATGTGACTTATTAAAAATACCTGTGTCTTAAAAGAGTAACTAACGAAGTTAAAACGAACTAAAAAAATAAATTGACAACAGACGCTGTTCATACCCTAACCGATGAAGCGCTAGTAGAAGCAATCGTAAAAACCAACGATACATTGTTGTTTGAGGTTCTATACGATAGATATGCTACTATGGTTTACAATAAATGCTATGGGTTTGCCAATAGTGTTGATGAAGCCAAAGATCTGACGCAAGATGTTTTTTTAAGAGTCTTTGTAAAACTGGCAAGTTTTAAGGGCAAATCGAAGTTTTCAACGTGGTTATATGCTTTTACATACAATCATTGTGTAAATTACGTGACTAGAAACACAGCCAAAAAGATTGAAAAGAAAGCGGTAAGTTCTGATAGTATTGAAAATATAAGAGAAGACATAGACTCTACACGCGAACTAGAAACTATGCGTGCAGAAAAGTTGAAGAAGGTCATGGAGTTGATTTCGCCAGAAGAGAAAATGATCTTATTGCTAAAGTATCAAGATAGTTTATCAATCAAAGAATTATCTGAAGCATTAGATATTGGTGAAAGCGCAGTTAAGATGCGTTTAAAAAGAGCAAAAGAAAAACTTGTACACAAGTACGATAATTATATGAAAGATGGAGAATCCATTTAAGCAAATAAATCAACCTTTAAGAGAAGTTCCGGCGGAACTCAAAGGTAAAGTCATGCACGATATTGCTATGGCAAAGCTATTTATGGAATTAGCTGAGTTGTTTTCGTATAATATTGGCCATGTCATTGATAGTGTAACAAGTAAAAGAAAAAATAATACTTAAATATACCCTAACATTATAAACCCTAACATTATAATTATTTAGTATGGAAAAAATAACCAATTTTAAAGATTCAGCTATGCAATCGTTGTCTGCAATGTGGCCAGAAGTATCTGCATTTGTTCTCAAAGCTTTGGGAGCAATTGTTATTTTGATTATAGGTTGGCTAATGACTAAGCTTATAATTAAAGCGGTAAGAAAAATTTTAAAATTAGCCAAAGCCAATAAGCTTGACGATAGACTAAACGATATTGAAATTATTGAAGGTAAGAAGCTCAATTTTGACACAATCAAGATTGTCTCAAAGTTTGTAAAATGGATCATGTATATCATATTACTGATTATGGTTTCTGATACTTTGGGATTAGAGATTATATCTAACAAAATAAGTGAATTATTGTCCTATTTACCTCAGTTGTTTACAGCTCTAGTAATATTTATACTAGGATTGTTATTTGCCAATTTTATAAAGAACAGTCTTAGATCGCTATTTGAATCCATGGACCTATCTGGGAGTAAAATAATAAGTCAGGTTGTATTCTTTTTAATATTAACATTTGTTTCTATTACATCACTGAATCAGGCAGGTGTTGATACTGAGATTGTTACAAGTAATATTACAATGATAATGGCTGCTTTTCTCTTGGCATTTGCAATTGCCTTTGGACTCGGAGCCAGGGAAGTTGTCGGCAAATTATTGAGATCTTTTTATGCGCGTAAAACGTTTGAAGTGGGTCAAAAAATTATATTCAATGATAAAGATTATACTGTAGATGAGGTGAAAAGTATATCTGTAGTATTAAAAAATAAAAGCGGTAAATTAATAGTGCCGATCAATGACATTACGGAGAATCAAGTACAATTACAGGACCAACTATAAGGTTAGGGTTATAGATTATTTTATTATTTTTCTTCAGATAAAATATGTGTGGTCCTGTCGTACTTGACGTATAAAACCTCTTCATTTCGAAGAGGTTTTCTTTTTACTTAAAGCCACCCGGTTACATTAAGATTTATTGTCTGTTCGAGTGGTTTTGAGGCACGAAAAATAATATCGAGAACTATTTTTTGTAATGAATATTAGACAAGTATTATGCAACTTTTCCAAAGAGATATTTTCTACCTAGAATAGCAGTTACTTTCTTCTTTTATTGCGCCTGTTGTAATTTTTATCACCACGTGTTTTGGGTTTTTTATATTTTTTGGCAATTTCCCGTCGATAAGATCCACCTAGGTTTTCCTTTTTGTTTTTTTCTTTCTTTTCATGGAAAGCAGGTCCTGGCGCATCTTCATCACGTCGTTTTGTAGGGTTGTAGTGCTCTTTAATCTGTGGGCGCTCTTCTTCGATTAGCTCCTTAGATATTTCTATGGTATCAGGAATACTTAGCGTTTCAATGGTCATGCCCATTAACTCCTCGATACGCTGACACGCTTCTTGTTCATTTTCGGTTGAAAATAAAATAGCCACACCTTCTTTTTCTGCACGACCGGTTCTACCAATTCTGTGCATATAGTTTTCAGGATAATCTGGCGTATCAAAATTTATAACGTGTGTTACATCATCAATATCCAAACCTCTTGCCATAACATCTGTGGCAATGAGCAACCTATGTTCACCTTCCCTAAATTGTTCTATGCTACGTAATCTGTAATTCTGTGTTTTGTTCGAATGGATGACACAAGTCTGGTTAGGAAACAATGCTTCAAGTTTATCAAACAAACGATCTGCCATTTTTTTATAGGCGACAAAAATTAAAACTCTAGAGAATTCATCTTCATTTTGAAGCAAGTTTTCGAGTAAATTTACTTTGGTGTAAAAATTGGGAACATCGTAGCGTTGTTGTTTAATGTTCTCTAGAGGAGTTCCCGAAACAGCGATAGAAACTTTAGTTGGATTAATAAAAAAGTCTGAAATTAAATCATCAACATCTTTGGTCATTGTCGCAGAGAACATGATGTTTTGACGACGTTCAGGAAGAATATCAAAAATATTCATAAGCTGATGTCTAAAGCCTAGATCGAGCATCACATCAACTTCATCAATCACTAATTTCTTAATAGATTTTAATTGTAAAACTCTACTCACTGCTAAATCATAAAGCCTACCCGGCGTAGCAACAATAATATCTTGCCCTTGGGCTACTGCCTGTTTTTGTGTATTAATATTTGTGCCACCATAAACTCCCAAAACGCGATTATTTATATATTTTGAAAGTTTTTCAATTTCATTGACGACCTGTACCACCAACTCTCGTGTAGGTACCAATACCAATACCCTTGGATTATCTTGCCTAGAATATCTAAGATTACGCAAAATAGGTAGCATGTAAGCAAACGTCTTACCGGTACCAGTCTGGGCAATACCGACAACATCTTTGCCAGAAGCTACAACACTAAAGGATTCGGCCTGAACCGGAGTTGGTGTGGTAAAGCCCAAATCTTCTAAAGCGTTATATAGAGGAGTATTTAAGTTTAAATCTTGAAAAGTCACAATATCATTTTATGTCGCAAAGATACACTTCTTTCCTGCAAGATGAAGTTTTGAATTCTTTACAGAATATAAAAGGCCATTCAGGTTTTTAAAACCTCTGAATTCTAACTTCATTTTTGTATTAAAATTCGGTAAATTGCGTCAATAATTTTTCTATTGAGGACAATACATCGGCATTCACTAAAACATTCTGAAAAGTTTAAAGAGCAGCTCTTAAGTTGGAGTCAGCAATTTGATGATGTGGTTTGGTTAGATTCTAACAGGCATTCGGATAAATATAGCAGTTACGATGCAATATTGGCTGTCGATGCTTTTACAAGTTTAAAAACCGATTATTATGATGCTTTTGAACGTTTGCAAGAGTATCAAACTTCAACAAAGGATTGGATTTTTGGTTATCTCACATACGACTTGAAGAATACGACCGAAGACTTAAAATCTCAAAATTTTGATGGTTTAGAATTTCCTGACCTATACTTTTTTCAGCCTAAAAAATTGTTTTTAATTAAAGATAATGAGTTGGAAATTCAATATCTAAAAATGGTAGATAATGAGCTTGAAGTAGATATTTCTGCTATCAGTTCTATTGTCATTCCCAAGCTAGGTGAGGCATCTCATAAAGAGAATCCAATTAAAATTAAACTTAGAATCCACAAAGACGAGTATTTTGAAAAAGTAAATAAAATGCTCAATCACATACAACGAGGCGACATCTATGAAGCTAATTTTTGTCAGGAGTTTTATGCTGAAGACAGTGAAATCCATCCACTACAAACGTTTAGGAAACTTAATGATATTTCAAAACCACCGTATGCAACATTTTTAAAAGTAAATGACAACTACTTGTTATCGGCTTCTCCAGAGCGTTACATTAAAAAAGAAGGAGATACTATAATTTCTCAGCCGATTAAGGGTACGGCTAAGCGTTCCGAAGATAAAGTGGAAGATACACAACTTGCTAAGAATTTATCAAATGATGAAAAAGAGCGTAGTGAAAACGTAATGATAGTGGATTTGGTACGTAACGATTTATCCCATACAGCAAAAAAGGGAAGTGTAAAAGTGGAGGAATTGTGTAAGGTCTATTCATTTTTACAGGTGCATCAAATGATTTCTACGATTTCTTCAAGAGTTGCTGAAGAGGTTAAGCCTGTTGATATTTTAAAAACCACGTTTCCAATGGGGAGTATGACGGGAGCTCCGAAGATTTCAGCAATGAAAATCATCGAAGATATAGAAGAAACTAAGCGTGGTTTGTATTCAGGTTCTGTTGGCTATTTCACACCTCATGGAAATTTTGACTTTAATGTTATTATACGTAGTATTCTATATAATGCATCAAAGCAATATGTTTCCTATTCTGTCGGTAGTGCTATAACCGCAAAAAGCGACCCTCTAAAAGAATACGAAGAATGCCTTATTA
This sequence comes from uncultured Flavobacteriaceae bacterium, assembly GCA_964453045.1. Lineage (GTDB taxonomy): Bacteria > Bacteroidota > Bacteroidia > Flavobacteriales > Flavobacteriaceae > Winogradskyella. The sequence continues at coordinate 17,554 of CAYVNR010000007.1, read as the reverse complement.
AAGCTAAGGCTATGCGAGAAGTACTAGAAAGTTAGTTTTTGTGATTATACGTTATATTTTGAAACGCTGTGCCTCGTTATATTTTGAAAGCGCTTATTCCAAATGACTTCTAAAGCTTTTCTTTACCCTATCAAAAATCAGTGTTACACGTTCGGTGGTAATATGTTTTATTTTGGCGATTTCATCAAAATCCAGATTTCCAAAAATGTATAAATCCACAATATTAGAGATATTAATGGGCAGCCAATTGTAGAATCGACCGAATACTTTTGGGGATTCTGTTGGAGATAAGTTTTCCAATTCAAAAGCTTTTAAAATTGAAGTTTCTTTATCCTCATACAAATACAAATGATTGCCGTGGTCTTGTTGGTAGGATATATCATTCAATTCTGTATTTAAGATCAAGTCCAAGTCTGCATCAATAGTATAGTCTTCACCTAATTTTGACAATTCGTCTTTTAAAATAACATCTGTACTTATAGTGTTTTTATGATAGGCTTCCTTTTTAAAAAGGTCATTCATATAATTGTCTACCAATTTAAAAAGCTCAAGTTTTACGGTCATTTTTTCAGCTTCAATATTAAAACCATCACTGTACAGTTTAATTATACAATCGTCTATAATGCCATTGGAAGAGTACATGTTTTTTGGTAAAATACCAGTCGTCTCGGCAATATAAATGCGGTGTTTTACATAAGGATGTAAATGGGAAACTACAGAAAGTACCTTTTTGTCAAAGGTCGTCTGTGCAGATTTTGATGAAAGTTCTTTAAATGTGCTCATAACCTATAATTTTAATGTTTCTTAAAGCTATAAATATTGACAGTATAATTTTATGACAAATATCATTTTGCCTCAAATAGTACTGGCAGAGCTCTATCAATATTGTATCTTTACCCAGATGTTAGACGCTTTTAAAAAACAGATAAAATTACGTTTTGCGTACATAGAACAAGCCAGAATTATTATTGCTATTTCTGGTGGAGTTGATAGTGTGGTTTTGGCATATTTGTGCAAAGGTTTAAAGCTTAACTTTGCTTTGGCACATTGTAATTTTAATTTACGCGGAGACGAAAGCAATGCTGATGAAGACTTTGTATTAGAGTTGGGTGAACGTTTGGATGTAGAAGTTTTTATTCAAAATTTTGATACGCAAGCCTACGCAGATGAGCATAAATGCTCTATCCAAATGGCGGCAAGAGAATTGCGTTACAATTGGTTTAATGAGTTAGCTAAACAATTACATTTTGATTACATCCTCACTGCGCACCACGCAGACGATAACCTCGAAACCTTTTTAATCAATTTTACAAGAGGAACCGGATTGAATGGTTTAACAGGAATTCCGGAAATTAATGATAATGTCGTTAGACCTTTGCTGAAATTTTCCAGAGAACAGATTGAGGATTATGCCAAAACTAATGATATAGAATGGAAAGAAGACAGTAGTAACTCATCTAGAAAATACCTTAGAAATAAACTGCGTCACGAGTTGGTGCCAATTCTAAAAGAAATCAATCCGCAGTTATTGGACAGTTTTCAAAGCACGTTAAACAATTTAAATGACACTGCAGATATTGTAGAAGAGAGTCTCAATGCTGTTGCAAAACGAGCCATTGTAAGCATTGATGAAAATGGTATTACCTATAAGGTTTCAGAATTTAAAAAAGTGAATAACCCTAAAGCTTACTTATTTGAAATGTTTAAGGGTTATGGTTTTACAGAATGGAACGACATACTAGATTTATTAGATGCTGAAACAGGTAAATACGTAAAATCTCATACACATCGACTGATAAAACACCGTGAGTTTTTAATTTTGGCATCTCATGGCTTAAGTGTATTAGATGCCATTTCACTGAGTGCAACCGAAGCGCAATCTGGTAAATGTGAAACACCGATCGGAAATTTATTTTTCAATAAAGTAAATGTTGGTCTAAAAAACACGAAAGATTGTATTTATGTCGATAAAGACAAGTTGAGTTTCCCTTTAGAACTTAGAGTTTGGAGAAACGGTGACATGTTTTATCCATTGGGTATGAAAGGCAAGAAGAGAGTGAGTAAATATCTCAAGGATGAAAAATTGTCAGTAGTAGAAAAAGAAAATACTTGGGTTTTGACTTCGGAAAACAAAATCATCTGGGTTGTAGGGTTGAGAGCAGATAATCAATTTAAAGTGACCGATGATACCAAACAAATTTTGAAAATAGAATTGCGTTGATTTTAAAAGGAAACATAGTAGATATACCTAACCGTAGAATATTCAAAGGGGAAATTACCATTGAAGACGGTAAAATAAAAAGTATCAACGAAAGAGATTGTACAGAGAATCATTACATCCTTCCTGGTTTTGTAGATGCCCATATACACATTGAAAGTTCAATGTTAGTGCCTTCTGAGTTTGCTAAAATAGCCGTAAAACATGGCACTGTAGCTACGGTTTCCGATCCCCATGAAATCGCTAATGTACTTGGGGTAAAAGGTGTTGAATTTATGATAGAGAACGGCAAGCAAACACCTTTTAAGTTCAATTTTGGTGCACCTTCATGTGTGCCAGCGACAAGCTTTGAATCTGCTGGTGCTGTAATCGATTCAGATGCTATTAAAACCTTAATGGCAAATCCTGATATTAAGTATTTGGCAGAAATGATGAATTACCCTGGAGTTATTTATGATGATGCCGAAGTCCTAAAAAAAATAGAATGGGCAAAATATTATAATAAGCCCATTGATGGTCATGCACCAGGATTAAGGGGAGATGATTTAACCAAATACATTTCAACAGGTATTTCTACGGACCACGAATGCTTCACGTATGAAGAAGGTTTGGAAAAGCTTCAAAAGGGAATGAAGGTTATTATACGAGAGGGAAGTGCGGCTAAAAATTTTGAAGCTTTAATCAGTTTAATGGATGAGCATTACGAACACATGATGTTTTGCTCAGACGATAAACATCCAGATGATTTATTACTAGGCCATATCAATCAATTGTGCGCAAGAGCGGTCTCAAAAGGTATCGATATTTTTAAAGTATTGCGAGCAGCTTGTGTTAATCCAGTAGCCCATTATAATCTAGATGTTGGTTTGCTAAATGTTGGTGATAATGCAGATTGTATTGTAATTGAAGATCTAAAGGGGTTTAAAACGCTTCAAACTTACATTGATGGAGAATTGGTTTATAAGGATGGTGTGTCAAGGATAAAGCACGTTGAATTTAAAAACCTAAATAACTTCAAAACTGATAAAAAAGAAGTTTCAGATTTTAAATTTGAATCTAAGGCTGAACAAATTCGAGTCATTGAATGCTTGGATGGTGAATTGGTTACCAATAAGATTATTGAAAACGCTAAAATTGAAGAGGGGAATTTAGTTTCCGATATCGAAACTGATGTCCTAAAAATAGCCGTTGTTAATCGGTATAAAAATGAAAAACCAGCAATTGCCTTCATTAAAAACTTTGGACTCAAGGAAGGTGCGATAGCTTCTTCCGTTGCTCATGATTCGCATAATATCATTGCCGTTGGAGTTTCTGATGAGGCAATTTGCAAAGCAGTTAATCTTTTAGTTCAATATGAAGGTGGCATATGTGCTGTGAGCGAAAAAATACAAAAGGTTATAGCATTACCCGTAGCTGGGATAATGAGTGATAAAGATGCGGAAACTATAGGGGAGCAATATTCAGAATTAGATGATATGGCAAAGCAATTGGGAAGCCAGCTTCATGCTCCGTACATGAGTTTGTCGTTTATGGCCTTACTGGTAATTCCTTCATTAAAACTAAGCGATAAAGGTTTGTTTGACGGAAAAGAATTTAGTTTCACCAAAGTAGAAGTAGCTTAATGTTACAGTTGGCAATAAACTTATTTATATATTATTTTCCCCTTAAGGGAATTAAAAGAGCTTTTTTATGCCAGTAATACAATCTACGTACAAACCACCATTTTGGGCTAAGAAAAGTTTTGTGTCTACAGTTTTTTCGGGATTAGCTCGAAAAGTTGTTGGAGTAGAGCAAACACGAGAGCGTATTATACTATCGGACAATGATTTTTTGGATTTAGATTGGAGTTATGCTAAAGAAAAATCTGGTAAAGTTATCGTTTTGCTTCATGGTTTAGAAGGTCATGCACAGCGACCATACATAACAGGAACAGCTAAGCTGTTCAATGATAACGGTATTGATGCTTGTGCCGTAAACTTTAGAGGTTGTAGCGGCGAACCTAACAAGCTATACCGCAGTTACCATTCTGGCGCTACAGAAGATTTAGAAGCCGTTATTAACCATATTTTGGAAAAAAACCAATATCAGGAAGTTTACATCAAAGGGATTAGTCTTGGTGCTAACATGGCTTTAAAATATGTTGGCGAACGTAATGTTGTACCCAAAGAAATAAAGGCAGTAATCGCCATTTCTACACCATGTGATTTAAAAGGTTCGTGTGATGAATTATTGAGTTTAAAGAATAAGCATTACGCCATTCGGTTTTTACAACATCTAAAAGAAAAACTAAAACCTAAATTAATTCAATTTCCTGATAATATATCTATTAAAGACTTTAATTCAATAAAAAGTTTAATTGATTTCGATCATGTTTATACCTCAAAAGCGCATGGTTTTAAAGATGCTTTTGACTATTATGAACGTGCCAGTAGTTTGCAGTTTCTTGCTAATGTAAAAGTTCCGAGCTTGGTTATTAATGCATTAAATGATTCCTTTTTATCTGCTTCATGTTATCCGGTAAAAGAGGCCAAACAAAATTCAAATTTGTATTTAGAAATGCCTAAATATGGTGGGCATGTTGGTTTTATAGATAAGCGAAATGTGTATTACAACGAACGACGCGCTTTGGAGTTCGTTACCGGCTTATAATTGTATAGTTTTAGTAAAGTCGTAAGTGAAGACTCTTATTTTTTATAAATACAAAACCGTATGAAACTAAATTTTGTATGTTTTTTTATTAACACCAATTTTCCTACATTTAAAAAAACTAATTATCAATGCTCAAAAAAGTATTTGCAAGTGCCGTTTTCGGTGTGGAAGCTTCAACCATAACTGTTGAGGTCAATGTAGACAAGGGAGTAGGGTATCACTTAGTGGGGCTTCCCGACAATGCGATTAAGGAAAGTAATTATCGAATTGCTGCTGCACTTCAGAACAACGACTATAGAATTCCTGGAAAAAAGATAACCATAAACATGGCACCTGCCGATTTACGTAAAGAAGGTAGTGCGTACGACCTAACTTTGGCAATTGGGATTTTGTCAGCATCAAATCAGATTAAAGCTGAACACTTAGAAGATTATTTAATTATGGGCGAATTGTCACTAGACGGCTCGCTACAACCCATAAAAGGAGCATTACCTATAGCTGTAAAAGCAAGAGAAGAGGGTTTTAAGTATTTTATACTGCCAAGTCAGAATGCCAAAGAAGCTGCTATCGTTAATGATTTAACAGTCTATGGAGTAGATAATATTACTCAAGTTATAGAACATTTTGATAAAGGGGAACCTTTGGAGCCAACTATTATAGATACACGAGCTGAATTTTCAAAAAGCCTTAACTTTCCTGAGTTCGATTTTGTAGATGTAAAGGGACAAGAAAGTATAAAACGCTGTATGGAAATTGCAGCAGCAGGTGGGCATAATATTATACTTATTGGCCCACCAGGAAGTGGAAAAACAATGTTGGCAAAGCGCTTACCAAGTATTTTACCACCTATGACCTTGCATGAAGCTTTAGAAACTACAAAAATTCATTCTGTAGTTGGTAGGGTAAAGGCACACTCAGGATTGATGGCACAACGGCCATTTCGCAGTCCGCATCATACTATAAGTAATGTAGCACTTGTTGGAGGTGGAAGCTACCCACAGCCAGGAGAGATTTCCTTATCGCACAATGGTGTTTTGTTTTTAGATGAATTGCCCGAATTTAAGCGCGAAGTTTTAGAAGTAATGCGTCAACCCTTGGAGGATAGAGAAGTTACAATTTCTAGAGCGAAATTTACGGTAACTTACCCAAGTTCGTTTATGTTGGTGGCGAGTATGAATCCAAGCCCTGGCGGCTATTTTAACGATCCAAATGCACCTGTAACGTCTAGTCCAGCTGAAATGCAACGTTATTTAAGTAAAATTTCAGGACCCTTGTTGGACCGCATCGATATTCATATTGAAGTGACGCCGGTTCCGTTTGAAAAATTATCTAATGACAGAAAAGGAGAATCCTCGGTTGAAATAAGAGCGCGTGTCACAGAAGCCAGACAAAAACAAACTGAACGATTTGTAGATTTAGAAAATGTGCATTACAATGCACAAATGAACACAAAACAAATTCGTGAGTACTGTAAGTTAGATGAGGCCTCCCTCCAATTATTAAAATCTGCTATGGAACGTTTAAATCTCTCTGCAAGAGCTTACGACAGAATTCTAAAAGTGGCCAGAACCATTGCAGATTTAGAAAGCTCTGAAAATGTTTTGGGCAATCATATCAGTGAGGCGATTCAGTACCGCAGTCTAGACCGTGAGGGCTGGTTGGGATAAACTTGTGTTTATATTAAAATATTAAGTGAAACTTTCTAATTGATTACCTTGTCAAGGTCTAATAACCTATCTTTAAAGTAAAACTTATGAAAAAACGAAGCTTCATTTTTATTGCATTCATGGTTTTGTTGAGTTGTAATACTCCAAAAAAAGAAAAACTCGAAACAGCAACAGTCGAAGTTAAAAAAGTTGAAACTCCTGCACTAAATCTTAATCAAGCCAATCGTTTAGCAGAATTACCTTTAGCATGCGTCAATACAGAGTATCCAAATAAACTAGGTCAAATACTTGGAAGTGATAACGATTTAAAATCGCCAAAGGCATTGCATCCTACATTTTATGGGTGTTTCGATTGGCATTCTGCCGTACATGGGCATTGGAGCATGGTAAGTTTATTACGTCAGTTTCCCAATTTGGACAAAAAAACCGAAATGCAGAATTGGCTCTTGCAGAGCATTTCAAAAGTCAATATCGAAAAAGAGGTTGAATACTTTCATAGCAAACACAACAAGTCCTATGAACGCACGTACGGCTGGGCTTGGTTATTGAAACTAGCAGAAGAATTGCACAAGTGGGATGATGTTATGGCAAGAAAAGCTGAAACCAATCTACAGCCACTAACAGATATAATTGTAGAGCGTTATATAGAGTTTTTACCAAAGCTTAATTACCCCATAAGAGTAGGAGAGCATCCTAACACAGCATTCGGATTAAGCTTTGCATACGATTATGCAGTGACTTTAAATCATATAGAATTAAAATCCCTAATTGAGCAACGTGCCAAAGATTTCTACATGAACGATGAAGATTGCCCGTTGAGCTGGGAACCAAGTGGATTTGATTTTTTGTCACCATGCTTAGAAGAAGCGGCTTTGATGAAGCGTGTATTGTCTAGGGAGGAATTTAAAACTTGGATAGATAAATTTTTACCTCAGCTAAAAGATAAAGCTTTTAATATTGAAATAGGGAAAGTGTCAGATAGAACCGATGGAAAGTTAGTACATCTCGATGGTGTTAACTTTTCTAGGGCTTGGAGTTTAAACTATATTGCTAAGGATTTACCAGAGTTTCAACATCTTAAAAACATTGCCAATCAGCATGTTAATTATTCGTTGCCAAGCATTGTTGGTGATAGTTACGAAGGAGGGCATTGGTTGGGCAGTTTTGCAATATACGCCTTGAATTCTATAGATGAATAATGAAGAAATTCTTTAAAAACATAGGTCCGGGACCATTGGTTGCGGCTGCTTTTATCGGTCCAGGAACTGTTACGGTCTGTACTTTGGCTGGTGTTAATTTTGGTTATGCGTTACTTTGGGCAATGATGTTGTCGGTTTTAGCGACCATGGTTTTGCAAGAAATGGCTGCGCGATTAGGTATTGTGTCCCAGAAGGGGTTGTCCGAAGTTATCCGAGAAGAAATTCAAAATCCGATTGCAAGAGGATTGGCTATTATCCTAATATTGTCAGCCATAGTGGTTGGCAACGCTGCTTACGAAGCTGGAAACATTAGCGGTGGAGCTTTGGGAATACAAACTATTTTTGGTAATCCCAAAATCGCTATTGGTAATTCAGGTTTTACACTCATCCCAATCATAATAGGTGCTATTGCTTTTGTTGTATTGTATATAGGGAATTATAAAGTTCTTGAAAAAACCTTGGTGTCTTTGGTTGTTTTAATGAGTTTGGCATTTTTGACTACAGCGGTTATTACAAAACCGAATTTATTGGAGGTTGTTAAAGGAATGGTTGTTCCTAAAATTCCAGAAAAAAGTATACTAACTATTATTGGATTGATTGGTACAACCGTAGTGCCTTATAATCTGTTTTTACATGCTTCATTGGCTAAGGCCAAATGGAAAGAACAAAGCGATTTACATCATGCGAGAAAAGACACTATAATTGCTGTGGTTTTAGGCGGCATAGTGTCCATGTGCATTATCATTTCGGCTTCAGCAATTCCGTCACAGAATATATCTAACGCTGCCGATTTAGCAAAAGGACTAGAACCTCTGTTTGGTATCAATGCCAAATATTTTTTGTCAATTGGTCTATTTGCAGCAGGTATTACAAGTGCTATAACTGCACCTCTTGCTGCAGCTTATGTGGCAAGTGGATGTTTGGACTGGAAAGCAAATTTGAAATCTGCTCGCTTTAGGGCCGTTTGGATTTTTATTCTGGTTTTGGGTGTGCTATTCTCTTCAATAGGATTTAAATCTATAGAAATCATAAGATTTGCTCAGATTGCAAATGGTTTGTTATTACCTGTTATTGCTGGGTTTTTATTATGGATAGTCAATAAATCATCAATTTTGGGAACTTATAAAAATTCAAAGCTTCAAAATATTTTAGGAATTCTTATTTTGATTATTACTATCTTTTTAGGTGTAAAAGGAATTTTAAGTGTTTTTAAAGTTTTTTAATAACATCACTAAACTATTTCCTTGATAAGACTTTCGGAAAGCAATGGAAAAGAAATATAGAATAATTGATATTAATGCAGATGTAGGTGAAGGCCTGAACAACGAACCCGACTTAATGCCCTATCTGTCTTCTTGTAATATCGCTTGTGGTGGGCATGCGGGAAATTTAGAAACCATGACCAAAGTTGTCAGATTAGCAAAGAATCATAGTGTTAAAGTTGGTGCACATCCATCATTTCCGGACAAGGCTAACTTTGGAAGAATAGTGGTAGATATGATTGCAGCAGATTTGTATTCTAGCTTAAAAGCCCAAATTAGAGCTTTACAAGATGTACTCTATGCCGAAAGTGTTCAGTTGCATCATATTAAGCCACATGGTGCATTGTATAATTTAGCGAACAGAGATGAAAAGGCTGCAAAGGTTATAATCAAAGTGATAAAAAGCATAGCATTGCCTTTAGCACTTTATGCGCCTTACCGATCAGTTATTGCTGAATTAGCTACTAAAGCAAAAATTAATGTTATTTATGAAGCGTTTGCTGATAGAAACTATAATGATGATTTATCACTGGTTTCTAGAAAAATGGATAATGCAATTTTGAATGATAAGAATGCGGTTTTGAAGCATGTATTAAAAATGATAAACCAGCGAAAAGTGACATCCATAAATGGGGTAGAAGTAGAGGTAAAGGCTTCTACATTTTGTGTTCATGGGGATACCAAAAATGCATTAGAAATTCTAAAATACTTGAACGAAGAATTGCCCAAAAGTGATATTAAAATTCAGTAACTTTTTTCATGGATTATAGTCTTAAATATTCTCAATATAATGTACATTCAATTTTAATTGAATGGCCTGCGATTATCGATGAAAATATTTTAAAATCTATCTTAAATTTCAAAAATAATATTGAAAAAAAATATATTAAACAAAAAGTTGAGGTAATCAATTCATATAACTCAATATTAATTATTTATAATTTTACTATTGATAATATCAATGATAGATTTTTAGAGTTAAAGTCATTATATGAAGTGCAAAAATCAACATTGGATTTTCAATCTTCAATTTGGGAAATCCCTGTTTGTTATGGTGAGGAATTTGGTCGAGATTTGGATGGGTTTTCTAAAGAAAAAGGACTTGAAATTTCAGAACTTATAAAGTTGCATTCAGAACAAATTTACACTGTTTTTTTCATTGGTTTTTTACCAGGGTTTTTATATTTAGGAGGGCTGTGTGATAAGTTACATTTAGATCGGAAAACTACTCCAGATTTGAATGTAAAAAAAGGATCAGTCGCTATAGGAGGACAACAAACGGGAATTTATCCCCAAGATAGTCCAGGTGGATGGCATATTATAGGAAGAACCCCTATTGAGCTGTTTAATGCTAATGTCAACCCGCCATGTTTTATTGAATCTGGGGACAAAATAAAGTTTAAACCTATTGATAAATCTGAATATATTGACATAAATGAGCGTATCACAAAGTCCTCATTTCAGTTAAAACCATTGGAGGAGGATGCTTAAAGTTTTAAAATCAGGGTTTTATTCAACAATTCAAGATAATGGACGATTTGGATATCGTAAATATGGTGTTCCAATCTCTGGGGCTATGGATTTGTATTCCAGTCGGTTTGCTAATGCGCTTTTAGGCAATAACACTAATGATGCTGTTTTGGAAATGACTATGCTCGGTGGTGCGTTTCAATTTTCAAAACCTAGTTTAATAGCTATTTCTGGGGCATTTATGAATCCGAAATTAAATGAGAAGGTGATAAGGCAGAATACTGTTTTTAAGGTTAATACCAATGATATGTTAAGATTTGGGCAAGTAACCAAAGGATTTAGAACTTATATGGCAGTTAAAGGTGGCTTAAAGTCAGATTTTGTTTTAGAAAGTCGAAGTCAGTACAGCCCAATTACCAAATTCAGATCGATTAGTAAAGGGGATATTTTTGATTACAATGATTATGATAATGAATTTATAGGATCGAATGTTTCTGTTAAATATGATGCTTCAATTTTATCAGATAAAACTTTGGAAGTTTATACTGGCCCTGAATTCAATTTGCTTTCTAATAATCAAAAAGAACTTTTGTTAAATACAGAATTAAGAGTTTCGAAGCAAAATAATAGAATGGCCTATCAGCTAGGACCTTTATTTAGTAATGATTTCTCACCTATGATAACGTCACCTGTATTGCCAGGTACAGTGCAGTTAACGCCAAAAGGAAATTTAATAGTTTTAATGCGCGATTGTCAAACTACAGGAGGATATCCAAGGGTATTGCAACTAACGGAAAGAGCAATCAATACTTTAAGTCAAAAGGCAACGGGAAATACTCTAAAAATCAGACTAAAAGATAGGTAGCGTAAGAAAAATTATAATAAAAGCTTGTAGTCTGCAATAAATTGTATAATTTTAGAACAAATCCAATAATCCCTAAACCCTTCAGTTAGTACACTCAATACTAATAAATTAACTTCTAAACTAACAAAAAAATGAGCAATCCTAAAGGCTTAATTACTCCTGAACAGGCAAAAATTTTAAATGATGCTTACACTCCACGTTGTGAACTTGTAAGCAAAGACATTACAAAACGTCCAGACAACAGATCCGTTTGGTACTCTCTCGAAGAAATCGAAAACTTTTTGAGTTATGCAAAAGAACAAGCAAAAGAGCTCGGTTACGAAATGGATGGCATACGTATTTATTGCGGTGCTTATCCAGAAGAGAAAGGTGAAGCTGGCTATTCAACATCGTTTATCATTCCAACTTCAAGCAATGAAATTGGCAAGGAAAGTAATGGCCAGAGCCATGACATTCAACAAGCTAGTGGACTGAATAAAGGAAGTCAAGGAGATCCACCAAATGCAAATTATCCACAGTAACATTTACATCTATTTAATACTAACCAATTTAAATTGACTTATTATGAAAAATTTCGGATTACTTATTCTAGGTATCCTATTAGGTGCCCTAGCCATGTATTTTTATTGCTGCAATGATGGTATTACTGATCCTCCTGAAATTTTAAAACCTGCAGGTTTAATTTCATCAAAAGAGGCCAGAGTTTTGGATCAGGCTTATAATACGAGGTACAACATCATTAACGATTCACTTTTTAGAGATTCTAAAGAAGGGGATAATAGATCTTGTTGGTGGTCAATCGAAGATATTCAAAATTATATTGATTACGCAAAGAACCAGACCGGTGAATTGGGTTACACCATGGACGGCTTACGCTTATACCTAGGAGCTTATCCCAATTCCAAAGATGAAACTGGACTTACTACAATGTTTTTTGTGCCTACCGGAACTAAGAATACATCTGAAGGGAATATGATGCCCTCTTTGCAAGGAGGTAATAGCAACGATATACAGCAAGCCGATGGTTTAAATAAAGGCGGGCATGGTGATCCGCCAAGTGCTAATTACCCGCAATAATCTATGTCTAATTACATATTAGCCATACATATTATAGAGCTAATAGCTGCATTGGCAGGGACTTATTATTATTTAAAAACTATGGATAGCCAAATGAAAATCTTCATTTGGTATCTATGGTTTGTTGTTTTTATTGAAACCATTGGAATGTATGGGCACTTATTTCAGAACAATTATGATAACAAGTGGTTCGTTTGGATAAAGAATAGCGTTTTCTGTTCCAACATATGGATTTACAATATATATTCTTTCGTATCCATACTGATATTTGGGAAGTTCTATTCGCAAGTATTACATGATAAGTTATCAAAAATTATTGTAAAATCCGCAGTTGTCGTATATGTTGTATTTTCAATTTTATACTTTGCAATAAGCGGTACATTCTTTTCTAATTCTCTACCATATGATGTTTTATTGGAAACATTTATAGTGTTTATTTTCGTAATGCTTTATTACAAGCAGTTATTAAAAAGCGATAAAATTTTACGCTTTTATCGATTGCCAGTATTCTATATTAGTTCTGGTTTGCTTTTGTGGTACTTATGTGTAACACCATTGTTTATTTTTGATGGATATATTTATGCCGTCAATAAAAACTTTATCGAATTTAGGCACATTTATCTATTTATAGTTAATATCTTTCTCTATTCATGTTTTACATTTGCCTTTCTATATACAATACGCTTCAAAAGTCAATAAGTGACGAAGAGATTGCTCTTTTGGCTTATGTTGCCTTTTTTTTATTTACTATAGTTGTAGTTTTTGTGATTTTTTTCCTGACATTTCAAAAACGAAAAAACCAGTTATTAATAGATAAGCTAAAGCAACAACAAAGGTTTGAAGAAGAGCTTTCCGATGCACAGCAAGAGATTCAAGAAGAAACCTTAAAACATGTTGGCAGAGAGCTCCATGATAATGTTGGTCAACTCTTATCATTTGCAACAATGCAAATGAATGCTGCCAGTAAATTGGTTGAAGGAGATGTAAAATACAAAGTCAATAATGCCTCTGATGCTTTAAAGGAAAGTTTATCTGAGGTAAGAGCGTTATCAAAATCTCTAAATAGCGATGTTATTTTTAATTTAGGTTTTGATGCCACAGTTAAAAATGAAGTTGATCGTTTACATAAGTCTGGACTGATAGAAGCAAAGTTTATTGTCAGGGGAGAAAAATTGAATTTTGAGAACAAAAAAGACGAGATCATCTTGTTTAGGATTTTACAGGAATTTATTTCAAATACTATAAAATATGCCAATGCCGAAAATCTGAGCGTAACGATGGATTATGACAAGGAATTCTTGAAAATTAAAATTGAAGATGACGGTATTGGTTTTGATATTACGGAAGCAGAGCAGGGTTCCGGTATGACCAATATGAAAAAACGTGCCGAGCTTATTAATGCTGATTTTCAATTAGTTTCCCAACCAGAGAGTGGAACTATACTGAGTTTGGCATATCCGTATAGAATGGACTAAACTTCGCAAGCTTGCCAAAGTGTATTTTTTGGTAATGGAGCCGTAATGTTGAGGTTCTCTTTTTTTACAGGATGTAAAAATTGAAGTGTTTTTGCATGTAGACTTATGCTCGCATCCTTATTACTACGGTCGAACCCATATTTTAAATCGCCTTTTATGGGACATCCAATTTTAGATAGCTGACAACGTATTTGGTGATGTCTACCGGTTTCTAGATTGATTTCTAACAAGTAAAAATTATCTAGTTTTTTAATCAGCGTGTAAGTTAGTATTGCCTTTTTGCTACCTTCTACGTCTTTGTTGTATGCGGTGGATTTATTGTTTTTAGGATTTTTTTTCAGCCAATGCACCAATCTGTCCGAAGGCTCTGGCGGTTTATTTTTCACTAATGCCCAATAGGTTTTTTTAGCTTTTTTTTCAGCAAACAATTTGTTAAGTCTCGGTAAGGCTTTGCTAGTTTTGGAGAAAAGTACAATCCCTGTAGTTGGTCTATCCAACCGGTGTACCACACCAAGATACACATTTCCGGGTTTGTTATATTTATCCTTAATGTATTCCTTTACAACATTGCTCAAAGGCTTATCTCCAGTTTTATCACTTTGTACAATATCACCTGCGCGCTTATTCACTACTATGATATGATTGTCTTCGTAAAGTACTTGTAGGTTGGATTTATGGGATAAAGCTTTAGACATGTTAAAAAACTAAGATTTTGTATTAACTGTATATAGCCGCTGGAAGTTAATACTGTTCCTTATCGTTTGGAAAATCTTTCGATTTTACATCATCTACATATTGCCCAATGGCTTTGGTCATATCTTCGTACAGATTCATATAACGACGTAAAAATCTTGGGTTAAATTCGTGGGTCATACCAATCATATCATGAAGCACTAAAACCTGTCCATCAACACCATCACCGGCACCGATGCCAATTACAGGAATAGATACACTCTCCGCTACTTCCTTGGCTAGAGCAGCTGGGATTTTCTCTAAGACAATAGCAAAACAACCCGCTTTTTCAAGCATAATGGCATCATCCTTAAGTTGTTGCGCTTCTTGTTCTTCTTTGGCTCTTACGGTATATGTTCCGAATTTATAAATGGATTGTGGTGTCAGACCCAAATGTCCCATTACTGGGATTCCCGCATTGAGAATACGTTTAATGGAATCTTTAATTTCCTTTCCACCCTCAAGTTTCACTGCGTGTCCACCAGACTCTTTCATAATACGTATAGCAGAGCGTAAAGCTTCCTTAGGATCACTTTGGTATGTTCCAAATGGTAAATCTACAACAACCAAAGCTCTGTCTATAGCTCTCACTACTGAAGAGGCATGGTATATCATTTGATCCAACGTTATAGGTAAAGTCGTCTCATGACCTGCCATTACATTACTTGCAGAATCACCGACCAAAATTACATCTACGCCAGCGCCGTCAACAATTTTTGCCATGGTATAATCGTAAGCAGTGAGCATAGATATTTTTTCACCTTTAGATTTCATATCAACTAAAGTTTTCACGGTAATTCTCTTGTATTCTTTTTTTGCTACTGACATTGCGGATAAATTATGTAGATTGTAAATGTAATGAGTTTTGTTAAATTTTTGTTTAATCTATTACAGAAATACCTCTGAATATTTAATTTCAAGCAAAACTTTATCAATCATGAAAAAAATAATACTCATCTGTATCCTATGCTTAGGCTATAATATCAATGCTCAAAACGCTAAAATTGAAGCTGTAAAGGCAACTGTTGTTGAATTCTTCGAGGCTTTCCACAAAAAAGATACAACAATGTTAAAAACGATGGCTAAGGGCAATATTAAAATGCAATCCATATCAGTAAATGCTGAAGGTCAAACAGTTTTACAGGAAAGTGATTATAATCAATTTGTCAAAATGTTAGCCAGCATACCAGAGGATGCAAAATTTGAAGAAAAACTTTTGGATTTTAATATTCAAATAGACGGCCATATGGCAAATGCTTGGACACAATATGAATTTTGGTTCAATGGAAATTTTAGCCACTGTGGGGTCAATTCTTTCCAACTCATTAAAGAAGACGAAAAATGGAAAGTTTTTTATATGGTAGATACAAGACGACGAGAAGGATGTAAAAAATGAAAACCTTATCCAATCGATATCCGCATGAGTAAGAGTCTTCTCTTTTAGAAGGGTTTTAGCAATCCGTTAAATTTACACCAATTGCAAGACCACCTTCTGAGGTTTCCTTGTATTTAGTATTCATGTCCTTGGCAGTTTCCCACATGGTATTAACCACTTTATCCAATGGGACTTTTACATTGTTCGGATCTGTGTCTAAAGCCAGTTCTGCTGCATTAATGGCTTTAATGGCTCCCATAGAATTACGTTCTATACATGGCACTTGTACCAAACCACCAATAGGATCGCAGGTTAACCCTAAGTGATGTTCCATGGCAATTTCAGAAGCTACTAAAACCTGTTCTGGTGTGCCACCAAGTAATTCGCATAACGCTCCAGCAGCCATGGCTGAGGATACACCAATTTCTGCTTGGCATCCTCCCATGGCAGCACTTATGGTTGCTCCTTTTTTAAAGATGCTTCCAATTTCACCCGCTACTAACAAGAACCTTTTAACGTGTTCGAAGTCGGCATCATGGTTTTCAATGACCATATAATACATTAATACTGCGGGAATCACACCAGCACTTCCATTGGTCGGTGCTGTGACCACTCTACCCAATGAAGCATTAACTTCATTAACGGCTAAAGCAAAACAGCTTACCCATTTTAAAATTTGCCGAAATTTAACTTCCGTTTTTCTTATGGTTTTTAGCCATTCCTCATGATTTTCATATTTAAGATTGCCAATCAAGTTTTTGTGTATGTCGTAAGCACGTCGTCTAACATTGAGCCCTCCTGGTAAATTTCCTTCTGTGTGGCAGCCTGTATACATGCATTCTAACATTGTGTTCCAGATGCGTTTCAATTCGTAGTCAATGGAATCCATATCACGAATAGATTTTTCATTTTCTAAAACAACTCCAGATATGGGTAACTCTAATTGTTTACAAAACTTCAATAATTCATCACCATAAGAAATAGGGTAAGGAAAGGTGCAGTAGAAGATAATTTTATTGGCCTTTGAAATTTTACGCTCTTCCTGTACTACAAATCCACCACCAATAGAATAGTAGGTTGATTTATAATTTCTACCACTAATTAAGGCTGAAAATGTCATTGCATTGGCATGGAAGGGTAAAAATTTCCGATTAAATACAATCTGCTGTTTTACATCGAATGGCAATTTTTTTTCATTGTTGAAGAAAAGCGTATTCGTATTTTTTATGTCAGCAATAATAATGTCTATGGTCTCAACCGGAATACGTTCTGGGTCAGCACCACTTAGCCCAAGCAAAACAGCATAATCAGTTGCGTGCCCTTTTCCTGTTAGAGATAAAGAACCGTATAAATCAACAGTAATCTTTTCAACCTTATCAAAACGATTTTTAACTTTCAATTCTTGTATCCAACGTTCAGCAGCTCGCCAAGGCCCTAAGGTATGAGAGCTCGATGGGCCTATGCCAATTTTTAGCATATCAAAGACTGAGATACATTCCATTTGACTTATTGATTTAGTGTTTCACAAATATACATTTTGTTTGTTTGGATTTGTATATAAAAAA
>CAYVNR010000006.1:54855-160486 GCA_964453045.1 uncultured Flavobacteriaceae bacterium | reverse complement strand
CTTTTAATAGTCAAAATAGTTGATTTTTGGACTGTATGAAAATAGAGAAGCCTTCCCAACCGCAATGCGTATATTTGATTGTTGTGCGTAATTTGACATACGGAACTTTACTAAAAGCAAAATGAATATAAAAATTAGGAAATGGCAGTTGTCAGATATTGAAAATCTTGTTCAATATGCTAACAACAAAAAGATTTCGGATAATTTAGCTGATGCTTTTCCCTTTCCTTATTCAAGAGATTTCGGATTGGAATTTATAAAAAGAGTGTCGGATGAGGAACCGACAAAAATTTTCGCAATAACCTGTGAGAATAATGCTATTGGTTCGATTGGAATATTTCCTAACCAAGATATTTATCGAAAAAACGGAGCTATCGCATATTGGATAGCTGAACCATATTGGGGAAAAGGAATTGCGACTTCTGCAATTGAACAAATTTTGAAATATGGATTTGACGAACTTGAACTAACAAGGATTTACGCCAAACCATTTGGAACGAACATCGGCTCGCAACGTGTTCTTGAAAAAACGGGATTTGAATTAGAAGCTACAATACCAAAAGCTGTATTTAAAAATAATAAGTATTTAGACGAAAAAATATTTGGAAAAAGAAAACCTACTCACAACAATGTATAAGCGATAATTGCTCGTTACCTCGCAACTACGCTTATACTAACCGTTGGGCACAATTAAAGACAAACATTGGGAATTTTTAAAACATTATTTGATTTAAGACTAAAGGCTCACAATCGACCGCTTGAAGATTATCTCACAGAAATAATATCCTTTGTTTTAAGTAGTGATTTAGAAATGTTAAATGAATTTCTCATTCGATTCGGAATCATCGAAAATCGAGTGGAATCCTACGACATAACTACCCAACTTGTTCTTAAAAAAATCAACAAACACACATCTGACAGTCGCCCAGATATGGTGATATTTTTAGACAAACAAGCTATATTTTTTGAAAATAAAATAAATTCAAAAGAAGGGTTTAAGCAACTTAAAAGATATGCTGAGCACTTAGACCGAATAACAGACGAAAAGAAAACCTTAGTCTATTTGACCAAACATTATGATTTAAAAAATCCCGAAAAGATTTTTGTAGATTGTAATAGCAAAATTGAACTTATCCAGATTAGATGGCACAAAGTATATAGGTTCTTCAAAAAATATAAGTCTGACCCAATAGTTTTTGAACTATTGTTGTTTATGAAACAAATAAATCTTTCTATGAATAATCAATTCAATCCTTCTGACATTATTACGCTAACGAATTTTACAAATGTTCGTAAAATGATGGACGAAACAATGTTCGGATCTGTATCAAAAAAATTCAAACAAATAAATAAAGGAATTTCCCAAAAGTCAGCCTCTATGACACAACTGCGAGACCACGATAGATATATTTATTATCGTAACCACAAAGAAAGAATGTGGTGCGGACTTGGATATTGGATGAATTCACGGAATGAAAAAGATTATCCTGATGTCGGAATAGTTATAGAGGTAGCACCACAATCTTCATCAAGAAAAGAAATCATTTCAACATTTCAGTCGATTGTAAGCGAAAACAAATCTTGGAAAGGTTATAACTTGTCCAATCCAAAGGCTTGGGCTGGAATAACATACGGAGTTAGCCTTCAGAGTTTTTTATCAGAGGATAGTCAGACCGAAAAGATTAAGGAGTTTTTCATAAAAGGACTTGAAGATATGGAAAGTATTTTTGATAAAAATGACAAATTACCTACGAATAAATAGCTGTGCCCAACGAGGTATAAACCTTATTGCTGGCTTTTAGCTTACTTGTGAAAGTCCTCACGGACTTTCTAATCAGTATAATTTGCATACTTTTAGCTTGAAAACAACTCAACAAGGCTTATACAGAGACAATATGAGAAACTGCTTACTTTGCGACAAAAATCCAGCTGACGAGACAGGTTCTCACATCGTACCTCATTTTCTAATGAAACGAATTGATAATGAAGTTGGAACACGAGCAAGAGATAAAGAATTAGGTTTCAGAATAACTCAAGACACAACCGAATCTTATTTTGGGAGTGCTGTTTTACCTGAAAAACTTGAAGAAGTATATGGTGAAGTCACAGATGAAGTAATTGAAAACAACAATATTGATGGAATTGTGGATAATTATTTCTGTAAAAGATGTGAAAAACGATTTGGGACTTTCGAAAGTGAATATTCAAAAAGTTTAAATAAAGACACTTCGATAAGTGAAAATTACATCACTGAAAAAAGACCATTTCTAAGCTTTTTATTTTGGGCATCAATTATTTGGAGGTTATCTATTCAAGATGATAGCGGATTTAAACTTAAGCTCAAAGAAGAAAATAAATTACGGAGAATACTCGACAAATATTTAGTTTTAGAAATTAACGAATTAACAATTGACAAGAATGATTTGGACTTATCGGATATCGGCTACAAAGTAGTTCGTTCACCAAATTTTTCAGATAAATATAGTACTTGGCTACATTGGTCACCATATTATGAAAGACCATATTCTCTAATAATTGATGAGTACTTAATTTTCTTTTATTTCAAAAAAAGTTATTTAAAAGGAATGGTCCAAGAATTTTATGGTTCTGAAAAGTTTAAAAGTCAGGCTAATTTTAACACGCCTTTTTCAGAAGAGAAAATTTATGG
This sequence comes from uncultured Flavobacteriaceae bacterium, assembly GCA_964453045.1. GTDB lineage: Bacteria > Bacteroidota > Bacteroidia > Flavobacteriales > Flavobacteriaceae > Winogradskyella. The sequence continues at coordinate 157,818 of CAYVNR010000006.1, read as the reverse complement.
TATAGCTCACGAAGATTATCAAATCATTCAAGAAAATATTGCACAATTTGGAGCAAGAAAAAGAATTGAAAACCTAAGTTGGAAATTAGATATGATTCACCAACGCTTAGGAGGAAAAGGGAAACAAATGTATCCAGAATATAAAAATGAAATAATGAAAAGAATTGCAAATAGTGAAGAAGTTTTAGCTAAAAAGGGAACAAAAGAGGAATATATTAAAACCATTATTGAAACAATTAATGAAATGAATAATACGTAGACTAACAAATGTGTATAAAAAATAGCGATTTAACAGCTTAATCGAAAGAAAATAAGTAAATTAAAGATCAGTTATAAATCGAAAAGTTAGTGTTTAAAATCCGCTACTTTTCATATACAAGGCATTGTACATAATACGAAAATCGTGCTGACATTGAATCTGAGCTTAAAAAGCCAACTGCACAAACAGCATATTTGGTTTTTTGCCCTTGCGCTAAATTGAAAATGAGAAAAACCGTAATGGAATTATTATTATTCTTTTTATTTTGACAACCTAAAAGAAATATAAATTTAGATGATAAAACCAGAAAATATAAATGAGATTTATTGACTTGTTCGCAGGTCTTGGAGGCTTTCACAAAGCACTTCACGAACTTGGACACGAATGTGTATTTGCCAGCGAACTTGATTATAACCTTAGACAAGTTTATCAAGACAACTGGAATATCGAAGTTCACGGCGATATAAAAAAAATAGTGGAAGAAGAAATTGATAAAATACCACCGCACGACATACTCTGTGCTGGATTCCCATGTCAACCATTTTCGAAAGCTGGAAAACAACTTGGTCGCTCTGATGACCGTGGAACTTTGTTCGACGAAATTGCAAAAATTTTAGAGTATAGAGAGCCGACTTATTTCATTCTTGAAAATGTTCCTTTTATAGCTAAACACGATAATGAAGAGACTTGGGAATATATGAAATCAAGATTGGAGGAATTAGGTTATGAAGTTAGCCACGAAATATATTCACCGCAGGATTTTGGAATTCCACAACATAGACAACGTATCTTCATAGTTGGGTCATTACACGGACTTGAGCACTTTAGTTTTAAATCAATTGATGCCCAAAAGGCTGATGAAATTAATATGTCAAATTTCATAGATAAAAATTCTAATGAAGCTAAACGACTTCCAAAAGTTAATATAGAATGTCTTGATATATGGCAAGAATTTTTATCAAGTATTCCGACTAAAATTAAAATTCCAGGGTTTCCTATTTGGAGTATGGAATTTGGCGCAACTTATCCTTTCGAAGACACTTATCCTCATCGAATGACAAAAAAAGAACTTGCTCAATACAAAGGAAATTTTGGTGTTTCGTTGGATAATATGCCTGTTAAGGAACAAATGCAAAATCTGCCAAGTTATGCAAGAGTAACTAAAAAATTCCCTGAATGGAAAAAGAAATACATCAGAAAAAACAGAGAATTTCACGAAAAGAACAAAAAATATATCGATAAGTCAGTTCGCAAAATTTCAAACTTACCTTCGCAAAGTTGGCAAAAACTTGAGTGGAATGTTGGAGATAGCGAACGAAATATCTACAATTATTTTCTTCAATTTAGAGCTTCTGGAATAAGAGTCAAACATCCTAATTTTTTCCCATCATTGGTTTGTACCAATACACAAAAACCCATAATAGGATGGGAAAAAAGATATATTTCACAAAGTGAGGCTCTAAGATTACAATCTCTGGAAGGCATTAGATTACCTGAAAACGATAATGCAGCTTTCAAAGCTTTAGGAAATGCTGTCAATTCATTAGTTGTTAGACTTATTGCTACAGAACTTATTCAAGAGGTTTTAGATGACGAAGATGAAGATAATATCATTGAAAGACAAAGGACTGATTGTGTAACAACTACTTCCCAAATCCAAATATGAGTAACAAAGTAAACATACGACCAAACGTATCTATGCTATCGGTTCTAAGATACCTTGAATACGAAACTTGGTTTGCCTTAGCTGAATTTGTGGATAATTCGATTGCCAGTTACTTAAATAACGAAATTGAATTAAAGAAACTTCACGGCGATGGATATCAACTCGAAGTTTATATTGAAATCGACGACCCAAACAATAAAATCATAATAAGAGATAATGCAGCTGGAATCGAGGAGGAAAACTATTCAAGAGCTTTTCGAGCTGCTGAAATTCCAGCAGACACGTCTGGTCTATCTGAATTTGGTATGGGAATGAAGTCCGCTTCGTGCTGGTTTTCTGACTACTGGACTGTAAGAACAACTGCGATTGGAGAGAAAACTGAGAAAACTATCAGTTTTGATATGGACAAAATTTTTGAGGATAAAATAGAGGAACTTGAATTTTCTTCCAAGCCAGTTAACTCGAATCATCATTATACAGTTATCGAATTAACTAATGTCAATAAAATACCGAGAAGAAAAGGCATAGGAAAAGTCAAATCCCATTTGACAAGTATTTACAGAGAATTTATTCGCAACGGAATTCTGAAATTATTTATTAACAATGAAGAACAAAAATTTCGTGAGCCAAAAATTCTAAAAGTACCGATTTATACAGAACCGGAGAGCAAGCCAATACTTTGGAAAAGAGAAATCGATTTTCCAATAGAAGATGGTTTGAGTGTTCGAGGTTTTGTAGCCATTCGAGATAAAGGGTCAACCAAAGAAGCTGGTTTTGCATTATTCCGAAGAGGAAGAGTTATTGAGGGAAGTTTTGATAACGGCTTTAGACCACAATTTATTTTTGGTGCGCCAAACAGTTATCGTTATCAAAGGGTATTTGGCGAATTGCATTTAGAAGGCTTTGATGTGTCCTTTACCAAAAAGGGTATTCAATGGGACGAAAATCTTGATATTTTTCTTCAACTTTTAAAAGACGAACTCAGTACCGACGAATTTCCATTGCTCAAACAAGCCGAAGAATATCGTGTTCGAGCAAAAGACAAAGACTATGAAAAGTCAGGAACAAAAGCTCTCGATAATACCGTAAAAGATTTTGAAGAGAAAGCACCAAAAGCAATTCAAGAAACATTTGAGAGTGAAAAGGAAGATGAGGATTCGGATGAAGAATTAATCGAAACTGAAAAGTCAATTCAAAAGGAGTTTGAGGTAAACTTCAATAATGCCAACTGGAAAATTTATATTGAGCTCTCTTATGACCCATCTTTAAATGAAATGATACAAGTAGGTCGTCATTTGATTCCAGAAAATAAGAAAGTTGTAGATTCAAGAAATATTGGAATAAGGTTGTCTTTAACACATTCGTTTATGGTACAGTTTGCTGGAACAGATAATCAAAAAATTGAACCTATTTTGAGAATGTCAGCTGCATTAGGTTTAGCAGAGTTAATTGCAAAAGAAAGTAGAGCAACAACACCAGGAGAAATCCGTAGAAATTTCAACGAATTGATTACAAAATTATCAAGCTAAACAAGTATGGCAGAAACTATTGAAATAACTGGCAATCAAGAAAGCAATAATAATGCAAAATGGAATCCTTTTGTAGGCACAGAAGTTCATAAGTTAATAGAATTAAAAGGATTTACAGATGAAAATAATCAGATAGATGACGCTGGAAACCAAATTATCGATGAAACACATAAAATTCTTGAAATGTGTGGTAATCCTGAAGAAAGTAATATTGTTGAAACAGGTTTAGTTCTTGGATATGTCCAAAGCGGTAAAACTTTGTCGTTTACTACTCTTACTGCGATGGCAAGAGACAACAATTATCAGATAGTCATCATTATTGCTGGTACTTCAACACCTTTGTCCGAGCAATCATACAAAAGAATGCTTAAAGACCTAAGAATTGAGGAGCGAAGAGACAGAAAATGGAAAATCATAAAAAATCCAGAAAACCCAAACCATCTAAACTCTATTCAGCAAAGTCTTGAGAAATGGCAAGACCCTACTCTACCTCGTGAAAGATGTTCAACGGTACTGATTACTGTTATGAAACAGACACATCGACTTCAAAATTTAATTAATGTAATGCGTAATCTCAACTTGGCAAACGTACCCACATTAATTATAGATGATGAAAGCGACCAAGCGAGTTTAAACACAAGAGCAAGAGCAAATTCAAGAGCTGGTGAAAATGTTAATGAAGGCGATGCTTCAACAATTTACAGACGAATAAACAGTCTTAGAGAAGTTTTCCCTCATCATACATTGCTTCAATATACAGCTACACCACAAGCTAATTTATTCATTAATATTTGGGATAGGCTTTCACCCAATTTCATTAAATTATTAACACCAGGCTCTGGATATACTGGTGGTAGAACTTTTTTTATTGATAACCCCGAGTTAGTTCAAGAAATTCCAACAAATGAAATTCCAACTAATCAAAACCAAGTAAACCAAATCCCAAATAGTTTACTTAGTGCGTTAAGAATTTTCTTTTTAGGTGTAGTTGTCGGACGAATAAAAGACGACCAATTTAATAGAACAATGCTTGTACACCCATCAAGACTAACCGCAGATCATACAGATTATTATAATTGGATAAATGATGTTATTGGTAGTTGGACACGATTACTGGAGAGCAACGATGATGAAGAAAAAGAACATTTGTACGCAAGTTTTAGAGATGCTCATTATAACTTGCGCTTAACTGTTGAAAATTTGCCAGAGTTCGACTTTTTTATTCAAAACAATAGACTACTTCACGAAATAAAGTTTACGCAAACAATTCTTGTAAATGCTTCTCGAGGAAGGACACCTGAAATTAATTGGCGTGATGAATACTCTTGGATTCTTGTTGGTGGTCAGGCAATGGACAGAGGTTTTACGGTAGAAGGTCTTACTGTTACCTATATGCCTCGTAGCTTGGCAACTGGGCAAATTGATACAACATTACAACGAGCTCGCTTTTTTGGTTACAAAGGTAATTATATTGGGTTTTGCCGAGTTTGGCTGGATTCACAAAATATTAGCGCCTTTCAAGAAATAGTTGAACACGAGGAAGACGTTAGACGCAGATTAGCCGAATACGCCGAAAACAATAGGCATCTAAACGATTGGGAACGCCAAGTGGTGAAGCACAGAATGCTTCGATTGACCAGACCTAATATAATCTTTGATGATTTAGACCGTGACTATCTTGGTGCTGAGTGGTTTTATATTAAAGCACCACACGATACTGATAGATATATTGAAGGGAACAAAACTGTTATTTCAGAGTTTACTAGCAGAAACATCCACGAGTTTCAAATTAATGATGGACACGAAAATAGAACACCAAATCAAAAACATCTTTTTGCAGAATTACCTATTGAATCCACTTTAGAACATTTACTAAATAGACTGAAATTCACAAAAGAATCGGACAGCCAGACGTTTTCAAGTTTGCAAGGATTATTAACCGCTTATTGCAATGAAAATCCTGATGAGAACTGTCTGGTTTATATTATGAGTGCTGAAAAAGTTGGGGACGAAATTATTCAGCCAATCAGAAAACGTAGATTGAGAGTAAATGATGAAGTACAACAATATTTTCAAGGTCCAAATCCTGCAAGACAAGGATTTGCTCGTGGAGAAATATATGCTGGTGATAGAAGCATTAGAGATACCGAACGTCTTACAATACAAATTCATAGGCTGGAATTAACTGATGAAAACGATAATGTGATTACAGATTCAGATGGTCAAATTGTGTATCAAGATGTGCCAAGTATTACGATTTGGATTCCAGAGAGTATTGGAAAAGACATTGTTAGACAGCCAGCCAATTCTCTTTAGTACCAATGATAAAAGAATTTACTTCGCTTGAAATACCCTTAAAAAATGGTTCAGCCTTTAATGCAACAAAATTAGGCAAATACCCTTTTGCCAAAATTGGAATCAATCAATCTGGATTTCCGTCTGTTCTTATCGATTCAACAAGTGATAAAACTTTTTTGACCCAAAAAAATATTCGTCTTGAATATCTTGAACTATTGCACAACCTGGAATGCAAAGTAACAGTAGAGGACAAAACTCAATACGAGAACTACACAATCATCTTATTTAAAAGTAAGGAGTTTACATTACAAAAATATTTTTTGGGTATCGTGGATAATTTACTAAGTGAACTTTCCAAAAACCCAAGCCAAAAAGAGATTTACAATATTTTCAATGACTTTATTGAAATTTTTAAAGCTATATCAAGTCCACCGAAAACGACTGTTCAAGGTTTATGGTGTGAATTATTGCTTATTGAAACAAGCTTGAAACCCCATATACTTTTAGAATATTGGCACAATAAACCCGAAGAAAAGTTTGACTTCAATGCCGACCAAGAAAAAATTGAAGTAAAAAGTTCAAGTACGCTGGAACGTAAACACATATTTACTTCTGAACAGCTTAATGCAGAGGATAGAACGACAATTATTATCTCTTCAATTTTCGCAAGACAATCATCAAATGGAAAAAGCATAGCAGATTTAATTGAATCAATCAAAAATAGAGTTGAAAGTGAGTTTCTCATTCAAAAACTATTGAGAATTGTAGGTGGAACTTTGGGAAATGTACTCGAACAAGGTTTAGCAGTAAGTTTCGATTATGAATTGGGAAAAGATTCAATCAATTTCTATGACAGTTCAAAGGTTTCTAAAATTGAAAGAATACACATCCCGAATAAAGTTAGCGAAGTAAAATTTAAATCTGATTTATCTGATATTGAAACTGTAAATCCAAAATCAATTTCGGATGGAATATTATTTTCTGGATTGTAATGCCAACGCTGAAAGCCATACACATTTACAGTCGCTCAAGCCAGCGCACCACCAAAACTGTAAAAGAGTATGTCTTGCCAACGCTCAATTTTCAACTAAAAACAACATCGAAAAACCAGACAGAACGTGAAAAGCACTATGCACAACAACGTATAAGCTCAATAGCGGGAAAAGTGATAAAACAAAATAAATTCTATAAATTTAAGGTCAGCTATGAACCGAAAAGTTAGTCCGTGAAAACCGCTACTGCACTTATACAAAACCGTTGATATATGATTGTCCGCGGCACGTAGAATTCCGTTTTGCAAACGCTTCCCTTCTGCTAATTACATATCAGCGCCCAGTATATGTCGTATCTCGCCAATTAATCGTATATTTAGTCAAGCCTACGAGAACTCCGAACGAAACTACACACAACAGTGTGTATAGCTAATGAGGCGCACCTCACTACGCCATACACAGAGGGCGTAATCATTGTATGTAGGCTAAAACCATTTGAACTCAGTTGGAACACAAAATAAAAATAAGCTATGAGTAAACTACCGAAATGGATAATTGAACGACCTATTTCACACAGGGGACTTCATTCTGGAGATGCAAAAGTTCCTGAAAACTCATTGAAAGCTTTTGAGGAGAGTATCAAAAAAGAATTTCCAATTGAACTAGATGTTCATCTTTTAAAAGACAATCAGATCGTGGTATTTCACGACGACACGCTTGAGCGAATGTGCGGTAAAAATATTCAGATCAATGAATTAACATCCGAACAGTTGAATTCGTTTTACCTTTTAAAGTCTAACGAAAGAATTCCATTGCTGAAAGAAGTATTTGATTTGGTTATGGGTCGAGTACCTATTCTCATTGAAATTAAAAGTAGTAAAAGAAATAAAAAAATTCATGAACCTCTTTTGGAGCTGTTAAACCAATATGAAGGAGAGATTGCCATTCAGTCATTTAACCCTTTTTTACTTAAATGGTTTGTTTTTAATTCGCCAGAAATAATCAGAGGCCAACTTTCAAGTTCCTTTAAATCAGAAAAAATGAACTTCTTATTAAAATATTTATTGCGTGGTTATCTATTCAATGTGTACAGCAAGCCTAATTTTTTGGCTCATGAGATCGAGGACCTAAGCGAGAATAAAAAGCTTAAGAGGTTACGAAAAAAAGGGATTCCAGTTCTTGGTTGGACAGTTAAAGATAAGAAAATAAGCGATGCCATTTCTTCTTATTGTGACAATATAATTTTTGAAAATTACTTGCCATGATAGAGTTTTGGGACAATCTGGTTGATATTTTTAATAGTCCACCAAAATTTATTTATATAGTTATATTCTCTATAGCTAATTTTATATTTGGTGTAATAATTGCTTGGTACAGAAAGAATATTTTTTTCTTACGTCTACTTTGGAGGTGGTTTTGGAACATTTTCGACTCAAAAAAATATGTACTTATATGGAATGATGATAGAGAGGAAGTTAGCGAGAAAATAGTTAATTTATTAGAAAAAAGACTTCCCAATTACAAATATAGGGTATTAACGGAACCCGATAAGATTCTTGCATTTCCTTTGAAACCAAAATATGTTCACATCGTTTTTCTTATTGTATCCGACGTTACTAAATTGGCCGAAACTGAGTCCATGCGTATTTTAATTCAGAAGAGACTTCTCGATTATGTTCGTAAAGGAGGTAATTTATTTGGAACACATGATATAATTTATCGAAGGTGTAGAAATGAAATTTTACAAGAAGCTTATGGTTGTGAAATTGCTAATTTTAAGAGGTTTTCGTCTGCTATAAAGGTAAATACGGTAGCAGGAAATGAAGAACATCCGTTATTGGAAGGCGTGCCAAAATCTTTTGAGATAGATGATGGGGAACTCTGTTGGGGTGAATGGGATAAAGGCTCCAAGGTATTGATTCAAACACAATCTCAGTATAAAAACAATATTGATAATAAAAGGGTTTTTGTTCCAACATTAGTGATTAGGCATACAGGTAAAATAGGAACTTTTATTTGGTGTAATAGTGCAGATAAATTCAAGAGTATAGCCAACAGTATTGATGAACCTCAAAGTGAGATTTTGAAAATCTTTGAAAACTCTATTAAAAATTCAGATAAAATAAAAGAATTTGATAACCCAATAAAGTCTATGCACAACAACGAACTAAGCTAAAATCTAAATATTTTTTGATCAATTAAAAGAATAATATGGATCATAAGATGCCAGACTTTGCAATGACAAAAACTTGTTTTATTAACTTGTTGCAAACCGTAATCAAAAATAGCTTCTTACTTGTCCGTTTTGCTACAATTATATTAAATCATGCATTGCACTATGTATTGTACACACAAGCGGTAAAGCTGCACAAAAGGAGGTGGTTTGCTAAGCAAACCGTCACCGCAACAGAATTATGAATAGATAGTTGGATAGTATAAAGGTCAATAAAATATTCAAGTAATTCCTAGCTATATTAGCAAACTATAGAACCTGATGAACTTAAATTTGACATCATTGCTAAAAGTCAAATAGGTCTTTGAACTTCACACCTAATCCGTAGGCCAATTTAATAAGTGTTTTAATCGTACAGTTCATGAGCCCCCGCTCAATGCGCTGAATGGTGGATTTCTCCATAAGAGCCTCAAGTGCCAGTTCTCTTTGAGACATCTGCCTTTCTTTTCTCAATCTTCGAACTCTCTTACCAAACTGCTTTAAAAAATCTTCTGAAGATAGAAACTCTTTATCGGTATGCGACGTATCCATATTGCCAAAGTAGAGGTACTAATAAAAATAAAAGGCTAATTATAATTAGCCTTTTAAAATAATTGTTTATGTTTGCCCTCAAGGACTAATTATATACAGCCTGTAAAACAAAAGGGCAATCAAAACTTACAATTATGAAACACTGTATTTACTTTCTTATATGGACTTTAGGGTTCAGTACTCTTGGGTATGCCCAAGAGCTCGAACAAGACACTGACAGTAAACGATGGCACTATACCAAAGTATTTGAAGCCAATGGTGTATCTGCCAGCGAACTCTACAAACGAACCCTCAACAACTACGTGCCGCAGGCTAGCATTATCCAATCAACCATTGAGAATGAGAAAATAGTAATTCGGTACCAGTTTCGATTGGGAACGTTCAAATATGCAAAGGTTACCGAAACATTTGACATAAAGGATGGACGTATTCGATGGAGGTTGAGCAACATCGTCTACCTCAAAGCGGTTACCAATCTATCGAAGTACAAGAAACTTGATGAGACCCATGACAAAAAAATCATCAAAAAGATAAACAAGCTCTTGCCCCAAGCCATAAAGGATGTTGAAGACAAAATCATAAAGATATCACTCGAGAAAGATGATTGGTAGGAAGTCATATTAACTAAAACCATATAATCCAATGAAAACAAAAACAGTTTATTATCTAACGTTTGTACTTACACTACTCATGTCTATTCAGAGCTATGCACAGAAGAGCGGAACCCTACTCAACCCTTTTTTGGGCGTAGCTGGGACAAGGGGATCCGATAATATAGAGACGCCTTCGTTTGGTGCCACAGCGGAATTCTTTTTGGACGAGACATTTTCTGTAGGGGCAATCGTAACATACAGTACCGTTACCCCAGAGGTCAGTTTTACAGACGAGAATACTGAAACCGATGGACTAACCATAGGAGGCTTTGCCAATTATTACTGGACGGAAAGTGAGAGTTTCAATTTTTATACCGGTGCAGGTTTGGGCTATGACGGTCACGATGGTCCATATGTAGATAGCTCCATATATTTTGAACTTCACGCAGGTGGGCGATATCAACTGTCAGAAAATTTAGGTGCATTCGCTGAACTGGGCTATGGACTGGCCTTATTAAAGGTTGGCATGTCCTTTAAGATATAAAACATTAAAATGTAATTCTTTTATGTTTTAAATTGATGGCACCTCTTAATATCTATGTATGTTTTGAGGTGTTTTTATTCTACTTTGTTTTTGTTTTTTAATTGAGGTGGAATTCTTATAACTATGATAGACAATTCGTAAGGAATAATTTTATGAGCAATACCTTCTTTTACTATCACACTGGACTGTTTTTACAATGTCCCTTCTTTATTTAAATTTTTGATGTTTTTTTAAAACAGGTATTTCACGTAAAAATGATTAATAAAAACACCTAAAGGTGCTTTAGTTATCCATATAAAAGTGGGTCACACCAAGTGATACGGCATCGAAGGCTCCAGCTACGTACTTTTCAGATTCATTGATTTTGCGAGGTTCCCGTAACTTACGCTCCATGTTCTTGACATTGCCCGCAATCACACAGGCAATCTCGTGTTTGGTATGTGCATTGAAGTTGCTAAAGACATAGCGTATATCATTACGTGAGTATCTGCGAACCTTCAAATGCTTCTTTTGAGCATAGAGATATATGCTATCAAGCACTTTCTGAATACGCTTTGACTTACGTGAGCCAATGCCTCGGTAGTCCTCAATGACAATGATCTCTGGTTCGTAGTAGTTGATAATCTCCTTGATCCGCTTCAGTGATTGCTTGTTCGATATGGGACGTATGTTTACCACCTGGGACACCAGTACATTCAGTGCGTTGGTCATCACGGCATACCCAAAGCCAATGGCATTTGGGTACAGTGCCAGTACCAACTGTTCCTTCTTCTTTTCGATAGGCTTAGATGTCATACGTTTTTGTGTTCTTTAAGTCGTTGACAATGGCATTGATATATGCTGTACTCTGGACACTCTTTGGTGTTAGCTGTACATCACGTTCAGCAAGAAGTAAAGAGCTTCGCTCAATCAGTGACTGTTTCACTTCTTTTAACAGGGGTGCCAGCAGTTCTGAGATGGGCACACCAAAGAGGATATGGTACATCAATAGTATCTGTGGGGTCGGCGTTCGTTTTTCTCGCTCGTACCGAGCGAGGTTTCCTGTATCCATGTTGAGCAAGAAGGCGATATCCTGTTGCGTAACTTCGGCATCGGTGCGAACCTGCCTTAGGGTATGTGTTGTGGTCATAGTAAAGTTTGTGGCGATGAGGGTTATGCTCTCATCGCCACATTCAATTGTAGGAAATCAAAAACTGAATCCCAAGACGTTGTTATGCATAGCAAAATTGTCCATACGGACAATTTTTTTTTGTGGTCGTGCCACGTTCTGTGATTAAGGTGTGGAAATGGTGGCACGTACAGTATGGGTTTGGGAAATTCAATGCTAATAGTGGTATACTGAACTCACTATGATGAATGAGGAAAGGTTTTGGAACGTTATTGAGCAATCACGGAGAGAAAAGAACAGTATTGATATGAACGGGCAGGGCGATAGTCTTTTTTTCGTTCTTCAGACTTTACCGGTAAAGCATATCGCAGAGTTTCATGCTCGTATGCTGGTACTAAGGGAACAGCTCAAGTCACCGTTCATGAGAGAAATAGCATACATGATGAAGTATGGTGACAACGACACCGCATTTGAGGGGTTTGTAAATTGGGTTGTTGCGCTTGGAAAAGCGCACTATTACAAAGCGCTCAACTCGCCACCATACTTGTTGACCATTGACGACCCAAAGCTCTTTGTGGTCAATCGACCGTACTTTCCAGATTTGAGTTCGGTCGCACAAGAAGCATATCTGCAAGTGACAAATGGGGATCTTTTTGATTGGTTGACAGCATTGAAAAATCTCATGGGAAAGGAGAATAATCAGGAACGTGGAACTGCAATAAGCACAACCTAACGAGCCTGTAGCAGTTCTTGGACTCGTTCGTAATCTGATTGTCTCGTAACTTTTTCAAAAGACTTTTGTCTTGTTAGTTTTGTACTGTTAGTTTTGTTATGTACCATATTCTGCATAGGTATGTGCTTCTGATTGCCCAGGTTAGTGCTTCGTTTTGCGCAGGTCTGTATAGAGGGCGCGTAGTAAATGCTTACCTTTCCTTTGCGCTTTTGGGGTGTATGAAGCTTGTTTCCGTAGTAATCGGTAGCAGAGATAAGGTGCTTGACAATTAGCGACTGAATCGTCTGGGAAATGATTCTGCGGGACAGCCCTGTTTTGGATCGAAATTGGCCGTAAGTAATTCTGTCACGGTTTTTTCTCTTGCCATTTTTTTGTTTCCATCCGTAGGTTTGGCGAACAATGTACAGCAGAATTTTTAGCTCTGAGAACGACAGTTGAGTGAGGTAGGTGTCAAAGATAATGTTAGGTATTTGGGTTGTCTGTTGGTAGTTCATAGAGATTTTGGAGAGAATTAATTAATAATAAAGATTCAGAGCATCTGTAGAGAAAATGATAGAATGCTTTGATCTGCTCCTCATTCATTGGCTTAGGAATAATGGGAGAGGTATTCTTGTCCGAATAGACAATTATGCGGTTCATAGTTCGGCTGGTCTCTTGATTAACACCACAAACTTGTCCATATGGACAATTTTTACAAAAATCGCTAATGTTTTCAGCGGTTTTTGTATTACGTTGATATACAAGGATAATCCAGTATTCTTTGGTTAAATTGGCTCATTTGTTATGCCGTAACGTCTTCAGAAAGTTCGACTTTATCTATCATGTTATGTGGATAACCATGTCAGATAGATGTTGTTATGGAACCATTAAAATAGCTGCATCTGCTTAGGTTCTCCTTGCCCATCATTCTCCTCTGATGTTAACCTTGCACTAATCTTGTTCATCAGGCTAACGAGGTTGGTAAGCTTTTCAGATGCCAATATCTGTTCACAGTATGAATTGGTTGGCATAAGTTCTGTAATAAACTCAAGAGGTTCTGTCTTGAGGTGTTTGGCATAGTGGATCTCTTGGGGTGATGGAATGTGTTCGTACACTTCGCAAGAGTACCCCTTTTTATCTGTCCCGGTACGGAAGATTAGGTTGCCTTGTTGATTATGGTGGTGGTGTGTATACATGGTGTGTTTGCGTTATAAGTGGATAATCCCTTAATGCAAACACTATTTACCGAGAAAAGAAACTAGCTATCAACAGTATTGAAGTGCTCTTGAGTCAAAACTATCTTGGATAGTGACTCAGAACATCCATACAAGAAGTGATAGAACTCTTTAATCTGTTTCGCGTTCATAGGTTTGGGCATGATGGGGGAGGTATTTTTATCCGAATAGACAATTATGCGGTTCATTGTTCGGCTGGTCTCTTGATTAACACCACAAACTTGTCCATATGGACAATTTTTACAAAAATCGCTAATGTTTTCAGCGGTTTTTGTATTACGTTGATATACAAGGATAATCCAGTATTCTTTGGTTAAATTGGCTCATTTGTTATGCCGTAACGTCTTCAGAAAGTTCGACTTTATCTATCATGTTATGTGGATAACCATGTCAGATAGATGTTGTTATGGAACCATTAAAATAGCTGCATCTGCTTAGGTTCTCCTTGCCCATCATTCTCCTCTGATGTTAACCTTGCACTAATCTTGTTCATCAGGCTAACGAGGTTGGTAAGCTTTTCAGATGCCAATATCTGTTCACAGTATGAATTGGTTGGCATAAGTTCTGTAATAAACTCAAGAGGTTCTGTCTTGAGGTGTTTGGCATAGTGGATCTCTTGGGGTGATGGAATGTGTTCGTACACTTCGCAAGAGTACCCCTTTTTATCTGTCCCGGTACGGAAGATTAGGTTGCCTTGTTGATTATGGTGGTGGTGTGTATACATGGTGTGTTTGCGTTATAAGTGGATAATCCCTTAATGCAAACACTATTTACCGAGAAAAGAAACTAGCTATCAACAGTATTGAAGTGCTCTTGAGTCAAAACTATCTTGGATAGTGACTCAGAACATCCATACAAGAAGTGATAGAACTCTTTAATCTGTTTCGCGTTCATAGGTTTGGGCATGATGGGGGAGGTATTTTTATCCGAATAGACAATTATGCGGTTCATTGTTCGGCTGGTCTCTTGATTAACACCACATGATGAAGAAATACTCCTAAATGAGAGATCGGAATAAGGAGAAACCATTGTAAATAAGGCTCTTCGACCATCAATTCTAAGGTTCGAACTTATTATTTCTAGCATTTCTCGCTTTTCATCTTGATTTGCTAATTTATAGTATTTTACAGGGGTTTTACAGAGTTCGACAAAACTTGATATCTGCTTAAATATTTCTTTTTTATCTGTATTAATCTTTTCTTTTTTTTCTTGAAGTTCTTTTATTTTTATGAGCATAAATTCTTTTTGCTTTGTATATTCTTCTTTGGTAATTACCTTTTCTAAATACGCATCTAAGAGCCTTTGTTCTTTTTCATTTATTTGTGAGATTTTGAGATTGTATTCTTTCAAAATTTGGCTTTGAACTTTTAAGGCATTTCCTTTTTCATCTTCAATTATTTTGGTCAGCTGTTTTACTTCTGTATTGTATAATTTAAGAGTTTTTAATAGCTTAATGACGTAATTTTCCAGTATATCTTCACGAACGCATTTGGTTCTACATTTTCTAGTTTTACATCGATAATAGATATGACCTTTCTGGATTTCACCAGACATTGTATAATTGCAATTGTGGCATTTTACTAATTTTCTAAAAAGGTAACTATGCTTTAACGATTTCCCTTTGTTCCTTTCTCTCAGAATTTTTTGAATACGTTCGAATAATTTGGTCTCAAGGATAGGTTCGTGTTTGCCGTTAAAGAATTGTCCTTTTACTTTTATGATACCAATGTAAAATGGATTTTTCAGTATTCTGACTATACCGTTTTTACATACTTTATTACCTTTTCTGTTTCTTAATCCACGGATTTCCATTTCTTTCGAAAGAGATTCTATATTATATTTTCCAGACATGTATAATTCAAAAAGTTCTTTTATTAGCTTACCATTTACAGGGTCTATTGTTTTGTGTTCACCACTACCGTTATTTATGTAGCCTAATGGGGCACTCCAAGGGTAGAATCCTTGTTTTAAACGACCATATAATCCTTTTGAGATTTCTTGTCTCAAGTTTCTGACATAATCGGAAGCCATCACAGCCTGAATATCAGCAGAAAGTCTTCCTCCACGCTCGTTCATGTTCAAACTCTCGTGTGCAAAAAAAACATCAATTCCACTATCGATTAAGTCACCAACCAATGCCCAGTCATGTAGATTTCTTGCGCTTCTATCGATCTTATGCATAATGACACCTTTGGCTTTTCCTTTTTTGAGGTTTTTGATCATTTCCAAAAACAACGGACGTCCTTTTTTCGCTGCAGTTTTGGATTCTTCATAGAAGTGTATGACGGTAAGGCTGTTCTTTTTTGCATACTCTTCAATGGCGCTCTTTTGTTCCGGGAGTGAAGCACCAGTAACTTGTTCGGTAGTTGATACACGAATGTATCCATAAACATTTTTCATATAGTGGTTGGTAGATAATAAGGCTAGTAATATTGCCAGTGTAGGTGGAGACCGTGTAAGGAGTCAATACCTATCGATTCTTATTCATACGCTCGTGAATTTTTTCTGCGAGTTTGATAAATCGCAGAAAATTTAATTCTGCTTGTTTCTGCTCTTCCTTGTTTCTGCACTTGCAGATTGAATTGATAAATTGATGTAGATGTTTGTGTTGTTTGTTCATAACAGAAATACTTTAGCTTCTGTTAGAATGAAGCAAAAGACGTGAAGAGGTAGTGACATACCTCATCACGCCTTTTGTATATTTTGCATTCGTTCATACTTCCACGATGAACAATGAGGGATTGAACAGGAACATCAGCTACTTTGCCCGACCCAATTTCAGAGATGATGGTCAGCTCTTTGGTATCTACCAGCACGATAGGCTTCTGCACACTTACATCCTCGGAAAGACAGGGGTTGGAAAGACAAACCTCTTAACCACGCTCATCCTTCAGGACATCATCTACGGACGAGCGGTCTGTGTCTTTGACGTACATGGTGACCTCACTGCAACAATTCTCAACAACATTCCTGGTAATAGGAAGCAGAACCTCATCTACCTTGATATTCCCAATACATCACTTTCATACCGATACAATCCACTGAAGCGAGTTTCATACGAGAAACGTTCTATGGTAGCTTCTGGTATCCTCGATACCTTTAAGAAGCTCTGGCGAGGTGCATGGGGCGTAAAGCTCGAGCACATTCTCCGCTACATTCTCTTGACCTTGCTTGACCAAGAAGAGAGCAACTTCTCTGATATTCCTCGAATTATTCATGATGTTTCATTTCGGCAAAAGTGTATTGAGAATATCGTAAGTTCAGATGTGAAGCAATTTTGGCAGTATGAATTTGCCAAGTACACCAAGAATGATTTAATCCCGATTTTAAATAAAGTTGGAGCTTTTGTGGTTCATCCAGCCATAAAACGATTTTTGATCGATAACAAACGAGAGCTGTCTCTGCGCAATGCCATCGATACCAATAAAGTCGTACTGATTAACCTTAACAAGGGAAGTCTAGGTGTCGATACTTCGCACATTCTAGGTTCGCTGTTGCTCAATGCAATCATGAACGCTTCTTTTTCACGAGTTGATACAGCCGAGTACTACCGAAAGCCAGTAGCCGTGTTTCTAGACGAATTTCAGAACTACACCACACAGTCCATTACCTCAATGCTCTCTGAGTTACGGAAGTTCAAGGTGTCGCTCGTCATGGCCCATCAGTACCTTCATCAACTCGATACCGATATCAGAAACGCCGTGTTGGGTAACGTCGGAACCATCATAGCGTTTAGAACTGGTCACGCAGACGCAAAGTACCTAGAGCAAGTCTTCACACCAGAGTTCCAAGCTTCTGACTTTACCAACCTAGAGAACTTCGACATCTATCTGAAGCTCATGATTAACGGTAAGCCGAGCAAGGCATTCTCAGCTACTTGCATTCACTACATATCTATTGTCAAACCACATTTCAGTTCATAACCACATCTATTCTGCAAAATATACTTCATCCATACTGGTCACAAACAGAACCTTAAACTCAATACATATGAAAACAATGTTACCAAGTACCGAGCTACTTGGGAGCTCAAAAGTCGAACTGCACTATCTGCGACCCCATACATATCATATGCACCAAGTGGCGAGTCCCGAGTGTGCAGTGGACGTGCTTCGCAAATACGTACACAAGCAACAGCTTGATTTGCGCGAGAGCTTTTGGGTCATGCTGCTGAGCAACGCCAATCATGTCCTGGGACTCTCAGAAGTCGCAACAGGAACATCCTGTGGGGTTCAGCCAAACCCGAAGTACATCTTTCAATTGGCACTACTTACCAATGCTACCGCCATCATTCTTGCACACAATCATCCAAGTGGAACCTTGACCATATCACAATCTGATATCAAGGAGACCAAAAAGATACAGACTATTGCCACGATGATGGACATGCGCATTCTCGACCATATTATCATCACCTCGGAATCATTTGTTTCAATGGTCCACGAGGGCAAACTCTAACCATCACATCAGATTATGAAGCGCACCCCAATATCCTACTACGGTGGAAAAATCAATATGGTATCGACCATTCTTCCTCTGATTCCAGAGCACAGAATCTACACCGAAGCCTTTTTTGGTGGTGGTGCAATATTCTTTGCAAAAGAACCAGCGGAAGCCGAGACCATCAACGATATCAATGATATGGTGGTAAACTTCTATGAAGTTACCCAAAACAATTTTGAGAACCTTAAGAAAAAAGTTGAAGCGACCTTATTTTCACGGGCTACCTATACGGTGGCGTGGAGTATTTACAGAATGCCACACTTGTTTAACAAATTACAGCAGGCATGGGCATTCTATGTAGCAACCAATATGGGTTTTGCCTGTAGGATTGGATCGTGGGGTTATGACAAGTATGGCAAAAGAATCAAAGCTTTTAGAAATCGTAAGCTCATTTTTGATGAATCAGTTTCCGAGCGTTTGAAAAATGTTCAAATTGAGAGCAATGATGCTTGCAAGGTTATTCAAAGTAGAGATGCAGTTGACACTTTTCATTACGTTGACCCACCGTACTACAACTCGGATATGGGGCACTATGGGAACTACAGTAAAGAAGACTATATCAGACTTCTTGAAACCCTCTCATCAGTTAAAGGAAAGTTTCTCTTGAGTTCGTATCCGTCAGATATTCTTGATGAATACATAAAGAAGAATGGTTGGTACACTAAGAAAATCAGTAAAACCCTATCAGCACCAAAAGGGGTTGAAGGACAGAAGCGAAAATCTAAGATTGAGGTCTTAACGGCCAATTACATGATTTAAAAAGTCAAAATTTTAAAAATTAAATACTATGAAACAAGAAGTAAACAAAACTGTGAACTTGGACCTTGATTGTTACAAGGCAGACCATGAAAGCATCATTGGATTATTTACTCACGTAGCATTACGTGAAGGATGGTCACAAGAGGATATCAATATCGTAATCAAAGAAGCATTGCGCCTTGAAGATCATGATCATTTTACTGAGACCATTAAATCTCATTGTGAGCACAAATATGAGGTAACTACCAAAAAATTAATGGACATACTCAATCAATTGGGACTGTGTTCGCACTATTTAGCAACTAAGGAGATTTGGAAGTGGGACAAGTACGATTACAGTAACTATCGTGCTCTAAAGCTCAAAGCAGGAATAAAAGATAGGGTGTTTGCCATTTACACGTCAGATGTAAAAGAAGAGGACAGATATCGAGTTACTACCATGCCGACGTTCTTTTTTGAAACCAAGGAAGAGGCTCAAAATGAGATCGACCTCTTCTGCTCACGAACAGGACAAGACCCATCGGACTATCTCATCCATACCCTTTGGCGATTACCTTAAAAATGAATATTAATTTAAAAATTATATAAATTATGGACAATTCAAGTATTGTTGATGTTCTCATCGAGAATATCAAAACAGATCAAGAATTACTTTCTCAGGCTGAACAAAAGATTGAGGAGGCAAAAGGCGAGAAGCGAACTATTGTAGACCGTTTAAAAGATTACCGAAAGGATCTATCGGTGTTACTTAAGTATGCAGATGACAAACAGCATAAAAAGATTGAAAGCTTGGGGTTTGATTTATCGGAATCACAGCGAGGGTTAAATTCAGTTGCCAGTGCAGCATTTGATATCTTAATGAAAGCCAAGGACAATTTGATTACCAACGGTGAATGGTATGAGAAGTATGTTAACAGTCTTAAGAAAAAAGAGGATGCTGTTAACTATACTGAATTTAATATAAAGTGCCGTTCTCTATTTAATACACAAAGATTGTTACGCAAAAAGGGGAGTGATCCAAAATCTTCTCGTAGTGATATTATTTCTTTGAATGGAAGGGTACTTGAAACAGATGTTAAAAAATAAAATTAAAACACTCACTAAGTTGAGTGTTTTTTATTGAAGATTATCATATTGATTTGTATTCAAACCTATATTTCTGGTTTATCCAGATTTTCCACAATTACCCTATTTGCTGGTATACTATGACCAGATTTTGGAGCAAAGAGCTAAATACGGTGTTGTATTGCGTTATTTTTTGTCAAATTCATTATCAGATTATGAAGTTATTTATTTTCAAGAACTCTTTTAATCTATTTTCTAGCTGAAATTCCGTGATTCCTATTTTTTAAAAATCTGCTAAGATATTTCTTCAACTCTATGTCCAAGCTATTATAGCATGTCCACTTTGATTAAACTAATTTCTTGGGAGTGTTTATATGGGGTTATCTCTAGTTTTCATTATAAAATGAATACCTTCAAAAAAAATTGAATAAATTATTATCAAGTAATTTTTTTTTCTTAATTTGTTAATCCCTTGACTTATAATAAATATCTCGTTTTTATTACCCTTTTAATAACTTGAACTGGCAAATTCATGAATTTATAGAAATTTATTGATTTCAAAATATTTCTATGGGATAAATTATGTTGCTGAATTGGCCTTTAAAACTTAATCAAAATATAACAAGTTATTATGAAAACCAATTCTTCAAGAGTCAAACCTTTGATTTTGATAGTGTTATTAGTTTGCAGTCTCACTGTCAAATCCCAATCTGATTTAGAACATTTCTTCAAATATAAAGGAGTTAGTCTGCTAGCTAAACTAGCACATCCAACCAATACTTATGAGTCAGGCACTTATAATATTCAAGGGAATGAGATTTATATTGAAATAAACTACACAAACTCAAAAATGAGCTTGCTTCTGAGAAAAGACGGTACGTACGTTACGAATATTGATGCTCAAGACGATGATTGGTTACCTCCTTTTTTTGCTATCGAGATGATTAAAGATTTTATAGTTGAAACAGCATTTGATAGCGAAGATAAAAACAAAGTCATTTCTACTCTAGAAAAGTATTTCAAAACCACACTTATTAAAATGTCTGGTGAACAAATTGCCTGTGTTGCAATGACTTTGTCATTACAAAGCTATAGAAATGAAGAAAATATTCAATTTGCACCCAAATTCAGAAAATACATTTCAAGCGAAACCCCTTATTGGTATGATGAATGGGTGGGGTACGTACAAGAATCTGATTTTTATGGTGATGAAGGTGATGGTGATAAGTTATCAAAAGGTGCTAAAATTTTTAGATTAACATTAAAACATCTAGAAAAAATGGATGAATGTATTACTGATAAAGTTAGTACAAGACCAGATTTGAAAGAAAAATTAAGAACAAAATCACAATTCTTAGATTTTCTTGATAACAGGTTGGGTGCTTATAACTCATGTTCTGAGGAAATCAAAGATTTTTTTGATAGTAGAAATTTAGATACTGAAGAATATTTATTTGAACCATACGCAAGTGCTTTAGATAATTACTTGGTAAATACAATACATTTTAGACGACAAGTATATTTGAATTTAGACTATAGTGCCTCTTCAACGGAAGTTAATAGGTTAATTGAAAAATATAAGGATGTTGTTCTTCGTGAATTTATTAACACAACTGCCTATATGGCTAAGGAACCTGAGTGAGTAATGATTTCACACAGGATGTGAACGACACCATAACACAAGTGTAAAAAGGTCTATCTTAATATTGAAACTATAATTAATGTTAAAAATATGGACTACAATGAAAATCTTTTAAAATCAATTAACTACAATCAATTTTAACATGTACTTCAATAAATCTAATGCAGTTATTAAGTTTAGCCCAGCTATGAATTTGAATTTAAACTTGAAATTTAAAATAAAGGGCAATCAAAATGTCCCAATAGATTATTTCAATAAATATTCCGAAATTCCTAAACAGATTTTAGATGAAATAGTTTGTCATGAGAGATTATTTATTAAATGGTTAAACTCTGATGAATCTAATATGAAAAATTTTATTTCAGATCCCATAGATGCGCTAGTAAACTCGAACATACTTCAAAACCAAAAACATATATCAAAATTAATTTCGATAAGAAACCAATATAAGAATGTTGAAGATATTCCAACTGGTATTAAACTAGACAGTATAAAATTTGAGCAAAAAATAAACTTAAAAAATAAATAATGGGGTCAAATTTAACAGCAGGTTTTGATGCTCTTTTTGAAATAAGTCAATCTGAGATTAATGAACAATTAGATATGAGTCATAGTGAGGGGGGACAGTTAATAAGCTTTCCTCCAGGTCATAGTGGGAGTTTTAATGCTCAAGGTTATGAAATTAGTTATACGTTGAACTTTGGAGCACCACAAATTAACATACTACCTGAACGCCTAAGGGTTACGTTAATTATACCTTTTTATAAATCTACGTTAGAAATTTCAACCATCCCAAATTTTGAATTGATGTCTCTAGCTGGTGAAATTATCTTAACAACAACAATTACAATAGAGAGTGGTGCAAGTTCAAACAACAGGAGCTATAGCCGAATCGCAATAGATTTTAATGATCCGAATTTAATAGTAGATTTTAGCATTACCAATCCTCCAAACTATTCAGATCTATTAAGCATTTTAAATATTAGTAAAGATGATTTTGATGAATTGATAAAAGAGAGTATAATTAGTTTTTTAAGAAATGAAGTAGGGTATATTTATGTAGGGTCAGAAATACCAATAAATAATAAAGTTCTTCTAGATGAAGGTCCAGAAGACGAAGATGATGACAATAATTATAGAATAGATGGGGTCTATAATAAGGTTGATATCACCACATTATCAAATGTTAATCCCGACAAGAGTTCAATTATTGTTGGAGCAGACTATAGAGCAAACAATGCTTCTGATTTAACCAATATAAATCAGTCATTTTTAACGGAAAATGATACCTCCTTAATTGTAGTTGGTAATAGTTTTACATATTTCAGTATAAAAATTGCTTTAGCTAGAAGGTTTGAGATTCCAATTTCACTTATACCAGACTATTTTGAAGACCCTTGTACTTTAATTAAGGAAATAAAAAACCAAAACATTAATGGTCATATAGTTGACTTTAGGTCTTTGCAAATCACAATTGAGGATGAAAAGGTTTTGATTAAAGGGAAATTATTTACAAAGAAAGGACCAGCGAACGTAAATATTAGTTTTTATTTCTACGCAATGTTGGAAATTGAAGCCGAAAATATTGTTGTAAAAAACACTGAACCAGTTATTGATGTTAATGTAGATTTAGAATGGTGGGTTTGGTTATCTACAATTGGATTAGGTGCTATAGTTGGTAATGTAGCTGGTGCTATTGTGGCACCAGTCGTACTAGCACTATTGGAAAGTTTAGCTTTTGATAATTTAGTAGAACTATTTTTGGGCAATGAAATAAGTACAGATAGTTTAAATCTCAATGTGACGTTCCCAATTGGTCCTGTAAGTGATTTTAAGGTTCCTGAAAGAATAACCATAGATGACATTGTGTATAGAAATGTTATCAAACATAAATCAACTTTAACCATTAACAATCGGAATTCTATAGATGTAAATGGAAACTGGAAATTAGATTTAGATCAAGGCAAGTTCTTCGATGAATTTTACACAGACGATAATGTTGATTTGGCTTATGATAAGTCTATTGGATTAAGATTTATTAATAGGTGTAAATTTCGCACTTTTTCAAAACATTTTGAAGATGTAGATGCATATGATATCTATAAGCTAAATAAAAATAGAACTTTTATTAGTTTTTTTAATATCCCATTAATGAATCCATCATCACTCGATTTCAAGCCAATGACGCTAGGGGTAGTTACAAATGAAGGAAGATTATGTAAATTAAGTCTGATGAGAAATGATAGCTTTAATCTAATGCTCCAATGGGTCGTCTATAACAACCCTGTCCCTTCTTTAACGACTAAAGTTAATTGGATTCCATTAACAGTTAGTGATGAATACAGCATTACGTTTAAAAAAGATATTGATGGTTTTCTGTCTTGTAATCAGAGTGAAGCAAGTTTTAAGTGTGAAATAAATTTTTGGACTAACCTTATGAAGTTCCCAATTAGGATTAAATGGATAATTAACGGAATTCACCTTAGTGATGAAAATGGCCATTTCTTAGACAATAATGGAAATGATATTAAGTATAAATATAATTCTAAAAAATTCATATTGTATACTTCTGTAGGTCAAAAAGTAGAATTAGAAATTGATTTAGAGGTAGAAAATGATGATGGTCAGAAAGTCACTAAAACAATTTTGTTATTACAAAATGGGTACCATACTTTTAAATGCAATAGGATTGGGAAGACTTTTATCCCAAAACCGAACTATTTTATTAAGGAGGTGGATCCACGGATTTACCTTGCCAACCCAGTTTCTTCACTGTCAGATATCTTTATTAATAAAGTTAACGAATTACTTACATAATACTTTTATTAAAGAATGACTTTAATTCTCACTCAAGTTTAACTAACATCATAATTCTATTTACCTTTTTGTTTGATAATAAATTCTCATTCTTTTCTAAATGTTCAATGGGGTGCCAATTAATTCTTAGCTTCTTTGCTAATTGATTCATAGTAATCCCTTTTTCTATTCTATATTGCAATATCTATACCATTGTCAAAGCTTGGGATATGGCTATTGGAAATCAGCTAATAACCCGAGAATTAGTACTTCATTCTTTGAAGACTTACACTTTTAAACTATGTTCTAATTGGGACATTATCTTTTTCAATATCTCTTTTTAATTTTTTTATAATGTTTTTGAATAGTCCTTCAAGTCATTTAGAATTCTCGGTAATTCTTCGATGAATATATTCATTCGCGAATCTTCTTCGTTGTATCGCTCCAAGATATCTTCAATAATTTCTTTATCACCACCTCCAAGGCCTCCAGTATAAGATGGATTTATAATATCATATTCCAACCCTCGTAATAATTCTACTTCAGGAGCAAACCAATGACATAGGTTATAGGAATTAATATCGCCCTTTACTGAATAAAATCTCTGGAGCCATTTTAACTGAAAACGCAATTCGAATTGCCACTCTTTACAATCAGGGCTAAAACGCTCCAAATCATAATCATAACCAGAAAAACTTATAGGGTAATTTTCGCCTTTTTTAGAAAAAATTAATTGCATAATTTCTCTTAAATCCATCATTGCAACATACAATTTAGTAAAGGTTTCCTGATATAATTTCCTACAATTTTCAACTACTCTATCCATGTATAAACTTCTTAATTTGTTCTGAGTTTGGATTTAACATTTCTAGTGATCTTTAAAAAATGCTCTTCTGATATTTCTCTTCTTGTATTGAGTTTTTCTAAAAACTCCTTCATTTCGTCCTCACTTAGATTTGATTTCCTATCGATATGACAACTTACCATATTAACAATATGGATGGTGAATTTTTTAAACTCGTGAAAATTAAAATGTGTCTCATTATCTGCAAAAGCTTTTGATGTAATAACCAGTTCTTCCATCTGATGTAGGTTTTCCATCATTTCAGCAATTCTCTTTCGTTGTTCTTTACTCCATCCCTTCCTCATAAATGTATCTGTCTTAAAATCATTTGAATTACAGTGCTCAACAATATCACGTATGTTATTTCTCAATTTATAAGTCACTTCCAAAATCGATGGATAAAGAGCAATGGTGTTTCTTAACTTGCTCATTTCCATTTCTTTCTGAAGTGCAATATTCATTTTCCTTTCTTCCATTTTTTGGTCAATCTTATAGTCCAGAACTTTGGTTAAAGAAGTTTTGAGAAAATAGCCTAATACTGCAACTAAAATCGCAAGTATCGAGCCGTCAATAATTATACGTTCTAATATATCCATGTTCGTATTGTTTCAAAAATTAAAAACGTCTTTACAAGTTACGAATTAAATCGCTCCATTTGGATGTTTAATTGTCAACTTCCTCATTAGTTTTTCGGTGTCTGTCATTCTATACCTGACATTATTTTTTACTTATAAAAAATGGTGGTATACAGTAAAAAAGTAGATAATTGGTTGAAGAACTATTAAGTCCAAACAAAGCTCCCAAGATAAAATCTGGGAGCCAAAAGAAAACATAATTGAATATGGTTGCCAGGCCCGCAAACTATATTTGTGGCTCATGATTTGTTGTAGAATTAACATATAAACCTAATTGGTAAATATTCTTTGAAGACTTACAGTATTTGTTTTACAGTAAGTTTTAATACTATCTTTATTTCATCTTCTTAAAGAAAAATGCCCAGAATATGTCTTGCCGTTCTGTCGTTCTAGCACAAACCAATAATCACTACTTGGTAGTTCATTGCTATTAAATGTACCATCCCAACCAAAACTATCTGGTTGCAGCATGGTTATCAACTTACCATAACGATCGTAAATATAAAGTTTATTAAATGGTTCTCTTCCTGAATTTTTGATCTGCCAAAAATCGTTATTTCCATCCCCATTTGGTGTAAAAAACCTAGGGTAATATAAAAGATAAACATCTTCGCTGACAATGCCACAGCCGTTCTTGTCTCTAATATATACGGTATATTCATCAGCCCTCAGACTTGAAAACATATTATCATTTTGATAGTTTATTCCATCAATAGAATATTCGTAATCACCGTTGCCATCAACAAATATAGATATGGAGTTATTACTTTGGGACCAGTCCCTAGTTTCAATGCTGATAATTGTGGCAATATCTGAGATGCCAACTGTTATGGTTTTTTCAGTGCTACAAATAAAATCAGCATATACATTTGTGGCTGTAACGGTGTATTGTCCGGGGGTATCAAGAGTAATTACCCTTGTAGTTTCGCCAGTTGACCAATTGTAATAATCATAACCTTCGTCTGCAAAAACTTCTACGTCACTGCCTTCGCACATAGACCATATACTTCCCATTGATAATACGGGTTGTTCGTAAAGCCTTATTTCAAAAGATGTTATTGCATAACAGTTAGACGAATTGTTATTCTCGATACGTGCATAAAGAGTTTGTGGGTTTGAGGTGTTTGTAAAGTTACTTGGCTGAGGGTTGGTTCTCGTTTCAGCATCCTCCATGCTTAAATAGTAGCTTATACTATTATCTGTTATAGGTTGGCCATTTAGAATAAATGCATTTTGAATTGTTAGATCTAAGGATTCAGTACCATCATTACCTTGGTCACATAAATTTATATTTTCAGGTTGATGGGCTGTTGGCAAATAATTGACCCCAACTTGAAACGAGATCATATCGTAGCATAACGTATTACTCTGGTTTTGAATTTTTGCGTATAAGATCTGAGATGCTGAGCTGACTAAATAAGAGTCGGGAAGCACATTTACATTAGAAACTGCATCAGCTTCACTCTCAAAATAAAGAACCTCAAACATTGAAGGTGACTGATCAGCTAAAATCTGTGAATTATAATCAGATAGGGTAAATAGGTGATAACCATCATTAGAAACGTCATCACATACAAAATCATTTTCAATTGGGTTAGCCAATGGCTGCGGATGTACGACGAAGTCTACATCATAACTAGCAAAACAATCGGGGTTTAGTATGTTTTCAATGTAAACTGTTATGGTTTGTGTACCCGTTGTAAAACTATTGGGAAAAGGACTTGAAATTGGGTTTCCACTACCATCAATATAAGAAATTTTGGTATTAGGTCCTGGTGTGCCAAATAAATCAATTTCTAATGTCGAAGTATCAAATGTATGTTGTCCATCCCAATCTGTATCACAAGCTATGAATGAATTTACTGGATTGATATTTACCGAACTATTAATACTTAGGGCTACAGATGCTTGTACACTACAATTGCCATTAGTGCCTGTGGCTGTGATGGTCGCTAAGATATTATAGATAGGTACTGATACCTCAAGCGGATTTGGTAAGGGGCTAGGCAAAGGATTACCAAGCTCGTCCTCATAAGTAAACGTGATGTTTTGGGTCTGGCCGATTGATAATTCATTCTCTATGTCAGAGGTGTCAAAAAGTTCAATACCATCATTACCTTCATCACACTGTTCAATAATCACTGGCCCTGTCACTAAAGGCAAAGGTTCTACATATAGTGTAATGTGATGTCCTAAGCCTATACAGTCATTATCCAATTCATTTTCTACACGCACATAAATATTATGTACGTTAGAGTATCCCGTATTTTCGTAATTACTTATATCATTTATTGGGTCAGATTCCAGTAAGGCATCTATTTCGTTTCTGTAATAATTGATTTCCAACTGCTGCCCAAAAGGAAATAAAGCTTCAATTTCAGAATTTACAGAACTAAAATCAAAAGTTGCAACACCATCTGTAGTATTTACACCATCATCGCACTGGTAAAAGTTTCTCATAAACGTATCTGGAATTTGGTTTGTAGAAACCACAAGATTGATTTGAGAGGTAGCATAACAACCTAAGTTGTTTTCTACTCTTGCCCAAATAATATCATTACTAGCTATTTGGTTGATATAGTCAGTGTCATTCGTAATTAGATTTTCATTGTTCTCTGCATCTAGTTGAGTCTCATAATAGGTAATATCCTCATTTAGGTAATTGACTGAAACTTCTGCATCGACTTGTGTTAAGTTAAATGCACTAAATCCATCCATATCATCGTCACATTGTCTTAACTCAACTATTGGTGCTACAAGAGGTACTTCATATACTGAAATGGTCTTGGTATCCGTTGAGCTTTCTGAACCTGCTGTTACGGATAGTGAAACGTCATAGTCTCCTGCATTTACATAGGTATGAGTTGGATTTTCGTCTGTAGAGGTATTACCATCCCCAAAATCCCATATTAAAAAGTCATATGCTTGCGAAATATTAGCGTTAAAGGTAATTTCATCTCCGTCACATGCATCATTGGCCTGGAAACCAATTTGAAAAAAAGATTGTATGAATGGCGGAAGGCCTAATTGGGATTCTCGACCATTTAAATAAACACCATTGGAAATATAGTTACAACCTAAACCAACTACATCTGGGTCATTAATTACATCCAAGTAGCCTTCAATCTTTGTAATATATATTTTACTATCTGGACCAAGCTGAAGTGCAGAATAATTACTTTCACTATCATCTTGTATGACGATTCGAGAATCAATAATTTGTGTGTTATTCCCAGCATTTAAATCAAATTGATATACACGGCCACTCAAAGCACTTGCATATAGGACTTCACTATTTGGTGAAAACTCAACTCCATATATCGAAACAGACCCTGTGGGGTTAAAGAGTGTAATGGGGTTAGAAACCTCACCTGTAGAAGTATTAAAATCAAATAACTGGACTTCTTTGAGGTCTCCTCTTCTTGCAACGGCAACTTTGCTGCCGTCTGGGGAGATCTTAATTTGACCAATCGCATCTTCTGAGTTGTTCACAGAAGTCCCAACAGCACTTACTATTGGTGTAGTATTTATCCCTGAAGAAGTTATCTCATAGGAAATAAATTCATTGCTATTTAGCTTATGACTCAGTATCCAATATCCATTACCAGAAAAATTTTTTATAGCTGTTAATTTTTCAGTTGTGGGGGAGTGTAAAAGAATATTTTTATTATTGGTAATAGCACCTAGCCCTCCATCCATTGTCATGTCAACCTCAGAGTATTGAATACCATTAGCATCGTTAAACCCTTGGTCTACCGTGAAGATATAATAAATATTGGGGTCATTAGGTTTAGGCACTATAAGGGCAGAATGAGTGCTTGAAGGATGTCCGTTTAATCCAGTGCCGTTTACCATGATAGTATGATTCTTGCTCCATACAGTTACTCCATCAGAGTAGAAGAGCAAATTTCCTCCGCTATCGGAAATTGTAGAACATCCCTCTAGTGTTGATAATTGTCCATCAGTAAGAGCAACAGGACTACCAGAATTAAAATCTAGACCTGCATTATTTCCGAAATACCAAATGTTTGCTTCGTTTTGGGAAAAACAAAGCGAACAAAAAAGTAATATTACTATGGTAAATAAGTGCTTCAAAATAATGGAGTTGAGATATACTGTTTATTACCATTCTACATACAAGTCATAGTCCAACTCTACACTGTTATCTTGGTAATTTATCGGGTTTGGTTGTGTATCCATAAAATCAGAAATATTTAATACTCTTGTATAGGGTGATGAGAGTATTAAACTACTTGAAAAGCCTTCGCCATCATAATCTGTAAAGAAAGTGTGAAATGACAAATTAGGATTAATGTATAAGTCATTACTTTCAACATCCCAGTTTAAATCCCCTTGGTTAAACTTTATCTCTGATTCATACCATTCAATAGTACCCTCTCTTACACCTTCAAACGGATTTAATCTTGGTTTGGAGAGTCTAAATAAAACATCCGCAAGACGTTCAGGGTCAGTATCGTTAAACTCATCAT
Source organism: uncultured Flavobacteriaceae bacterium (assembly GCA_964453045.1). Lineage (GTDB taxonomy): Bacteria > Bacteroidota > Bacteroidia > Flavobacteriales > Flavobacteriaceae > Winogradskyella. The sequence continues at coordinate 127,384 of CAYVNR010000006.1, read as the reverse complement.
CCCAAGTTTCATTGATATTATAAAATGAGTTTAAAACCAAAGAATTAATTTTAACGGCACTTCCTCTTTCTACCGTTACATCGATTGTTGACTCAGCTGTATTATTGTTATAATCAGTTGCAATTACAGAAATCGTTTTACTACCAATATCCCAAAAATCAAAATAGATGCTTGTTTGGGTGGCAAAAGATGCCGTTTGCAAATTGTGTGCAGTTTCCCAATTGTCTTTTGAGATATCCAATCGTTTAATGGAATCCGAGGCGGTTACCTGAATCTCCACAAGTTCATCAATTCCAATTACATTTGAATCTGTATTCAATGTAATTTCAAAATTTGAGCTATTGCTGTCATCATCTGAACCGCAACTAACCATAATTATAAGACCAATTAATAAAGATATTTTTTTCATAAAATTAGTTTTTAAAATAATTTGAAATCTTTGGGATGTTTTTATCTTCCTCGAAGATAAAAACCATATTAACATCCTCGTTTGAGCTTTTACGATGATTAATTATTTGATTAATTTTAAAGCTCTCACTGCTAATTACCTCACCCCTTAGTTCATATAAATAATAAGAATTTGAGGAATCCTTATCTTCGATCTTACTTTCGGCTTTGTAATATTGAATAGTTATATTACCGTTTTCTATTTTAAAAAGTCCCTTACCATCAATATCATTTTCTAAAATTCTACAAGTCCTAGGTGGTTTAGTGCTATTATTTTCATTCATAAAAGATAAGATTGACTTATACTTTTTAATGGCATTAATATATGTGTTTTTTTTTGGTAAGTTTGATTCGGTACAAAAATAATCAGAGACGCCATTAAATTCCCCACCTTTAATTACTAGGCCATCTTTATTTAATATAAAAGTTTTTATATATTTAATATTATTGTAATAATTACCTTCGGCATCTTTCATTTTAACAAAATGATTCTGATTATCATATTCATATTCATGATAATAAAAACCTTCTGTTTTTAAAATATTTTTATTGGTGTCAATGGACTCAACATCAATTAATTTTTCTTTATGATGTACTACGGCGATACAAGAACATAGATTTAACGCAATCAAAAAACCAAGAAACATTCTTACCATGATGTATAGTTATTATTAGTTTTATATTCAAAATATTGTTTGACATCCCAGGACTGATTTTCAAACCCTCTTTGTCTTTTGTCTATTAAAGTGACACCAAAAACTTTTAGTCTGAAATTATGCACTGCATGATTTTGTATTGCATGTCTAACCTTTTCAGAATTAACTCCGATTCTGTAACCTTTATATCCAAAACTTAAAGCTCCCAATCGATATGGTTCCCCTTCTTCCAATACAGCTCCATTTGGTAAATTCCTTCCAAAAGAGTCTTTGAGATTAGTGCCTGGTGTACCTTTGTAGCCCTCTGGTGTCAGCTTTTCCTCGTCTAGATTTCTATAACCAGTAAATAACTGAAAGCCCATAGAATAATCATTTATTGATAATTGCAAAGAAGCACTTCTAAAGCTATCTCCACCGTCACCAGCTGGGCCAATAGAACCATCATTTTCATATCTTATATTAAAATCTCCAATTCTTACACCTACTATTCCTGTTTGCTGCTTAAAACCTTTCATTCCATTTTTTCCCGTCCAGAAATTAGTGCCATATGTAAATCCTGTCTTCCCATCATCAAAAGCAGCCAAAATGGATTTTCTCAATTCAATACCATTACCAAAACCATTGAAGTTGCCATAACTTGTATGACCTATACCAGCAGAAAAATTCCAATTTCCATCACTATACCCTACACTCAAGCTACTCCCTATTCCAAAAGAATTGCCAAATGCTACAGTGGCAGAAACACTGATATTCCAATCCCCAATTGGGATATTAAATGAAGGTAAAAACGCACCAACGATACCTCCAGCTAGAGCAGACGCAATATTTCCTATGGACATACAGGAGGCATAACTTGCAAAGCCTCCCGTTATACCGCCGACTATGGCTCCCCCTAAAACAGCGAGGCTAAAACTCTCAATGTTCCAATCACCAGTTTGTATTGCCTGTCCAATATATGCTGAAGCACCTGCAAGAGCACCAAAAACTGCTCCTACCAATGCAGCTGCCCAGAACCATTCTCCACTTATATCGTTGTAGGATAATGGATTGTTCCATACATAACTATAACGGTTAAAACTCTGCGTATTGTATGGGTCTTGTACAAAATTATCTGGGGACAAGAATTTACCTAACTGAGCATCATACATACGACCGTTCATATGTATCAACGACACGTCAAAGAAATGTTCATGGCCTGTAAATCCTCTCCCAATTAAAGAATCATAAGAAAACGTAGTATTTCCATTTTTGTCAATAAACTTATCCGTAATGCCCCAGGCACCAAATTGGCGTTGTTCAACAATAGTTGTACTTGAATCTGTAATAGCCAATATACTTCCCAAGTAATCACGATGAAGATAATGGTATTGGTCAATGAGTGTTTCGTTATTCTTTTCTTCAAAAATGTATGCTATTGGAGCAGAATAGGCATCTCCACCAATATAGGTAACTATTTTATTAGTGCCGAGTTTTCTGTCATGTATCATTTCTACGGGTATAATACTGGAGTATTGTTTGTGGTAGTGCCTGTCTGCAATATCAGTATTGAGATCACCGTAAAATGCTTGAGTCCTGTTATTGAAAGGACCGTAATAAAAACTTACCCTTTCTTTATCCTCTTGATAGATTTCAACAGGTTTTTTAAATGCATTGTACGTAATCTGTTGCAACTTATTTTGTTGATAATAAAGGTCTCCCTGATTGTTTAAATCAATATCCTCAAGTTGATAGGCGGCTGAACTACTATAATTATATTCCCCAACAAAGGAATTATCCGTTATTCTACCTTTGAGATCATAATCTTGTTGATGATTTACTGCTCCGTTTATTTGGGTAAGCCTGTCTTGGTCATCGTGAGTAAACACTTCACTCCAATTAGTGAACCCAAAATTCTGCCTACTGTTTAATATACCTCTCTGTGCGTTAAAGCTATAGGTTATCCTCAGTGCTGTTACTGATGTCCCTATCTTATAATCTTTAATTTCTGTGAGAAAGCCATACTGATCGTACTGTTTGGTTTTGTTGAGATTATTCCCTAAACTAATATCTAAAGCTTGTCCTCGTGCATTTTCTGAAAGAATATGCCACAGCCTATTTCCTGATGTAAAATCCTCAATACTCGTTAAAATCCCTGCATTGTCATATATATTTTTTATCTGAACTATATTTGAAACTCCTGTCAGACTGTTTTCAGAGCTATATATTTCTCTATAAACCCTTCCATATGTGTCATACAAATTTGTTTTCTCAAAGAATGCAGACCCATTATTTTCAGTAATCTTATCCAAACGCCCATACGAGTCGTAATTATAAGTGTAATAATAATCAATATTGTTTTTGTTATCAGTTGCTGTGATTTCACTTAAAAGCTTTGTGCTGGGATCGTATTCATAATCGGTAACAACATCAGTATTGTCACCTGTAATTGATTTGGAAATTAATTTTCCTATAGAGCTATAGGTATAGGTGGTCTCTCCTTTCGGGGTTCTCTCTTTTGTTATTTCACCAAGTAAATTATATTCATATGAATAATTGCCAGCTGATGGGTCGCTTAAGGCAATTTTTCTCCCCCAGCCGTCTATACCAACATTGACTATATTTCCGTCATAGTTGGCAGATTTCATCTCGTTGTTAGCAAAATATGTATAGGTAATGGTACCTCCGTCATCTTGTAAGGTAACAATATTCCCCAGGGCATCCTTGGTTGTCGTAACAGTCTTGACCCCATCATTTACAGTAGCTGACAAGCCATTGTATGTTGTTGAAATAATCTTCCCCGTAAATAGTTGTTGAGTGATTGTTCGACCATATTCATCATAACCAAATACGTTCCATTGTGTAGGTGATGAGCCACTAAAGTAGGGTTCGCTCTCTCTTAATGTTTTTCCTGAACTATCGTACTCGTATTTTTTGTTTATCCAGTTATTATTCAGGGATAAGATACTTTCCTCCATAGTCCAACCTAAAGCATTAAAATATACTTTTTCATCTTCGCCCTGATCATAATTGATCATTTTCATTGAGCCTCCTGAGCCATATGATGTATCGTTTGCGTATGTAATGACAGTATCCTTACCCAAATAATCTGTTTCTATAATAACTCTTCCCCAGTCGTCATAGGTATAGTCAATCGTTAAGCCATAAGCACTTGTTACCCTTATGGGGTTACCTGTTTCGTAATTATAGCTATAAGTTGTTTCCAAATTTTCGGTATCGATTGATTTTTCCATAAACCTTCCTGAACTGTCGTATTCATAAGATTCTAATCTGTCGGAAATACCACTTCCAGTAGTTCTCTTTTCTATGATGTTTCCAAAGGCATCATAAAAATACTTTTTTATTAGCCATGGTGTGCCATTACCTTTTGTGTGTGTTTCTATAGTTAAGTTATTATTGAAAATGTATTTAGTTTGAGAACTAAAGGTCTCACCATTCAGTGTTTTTGTTGTAGTAACATCATTTAATCTTCCAATCGTATAGGTAGAATTAAACGGGGTCGGATTGTTTACGAATTGTTGAATGACGACCTCTGAGCCACCTGGATAGGTTGATGTTATATTTGTGGGATTATAATATGTATCGTAAGTAAATGATTGAGAGGTGTTAACTCCGGTCAGTCCGTCTTGAGAGCTAGACGATGCTTTAACATTAACAAAAACCTTGTTTGGCAACAACTGTGTTGTATATGTATTGTCCGTTCTACTTATAATGGCATTTGGTGTACTTGACTCCATTAAAGATGTCCAACTTCTGGTAGTGGCCCCTCTTTTTTGAATATCATAATCAGTAATACTCCAGATTCTTTGAACATCAGTTCCATATATATTTGTCCTCTTAATCTGTTTAAACCCTTGAAAACCTAACCCTTCATAATTTGAAACGGCTCCAGTGTATCTAAAGTCTTGAAATCGTTCATATCCACCAACAGATTCTCTGACCTGTCCAACAAGCTTCATGTTTGGGGCATAATTAATATTTACATAGGGATATGCTTCTTGATTATTGCCAGAGTAAATTTGGTTACTATCATCCAAATCGTAATACTCTATATCGTGGATTATTCCATTGTTATTTATTTGTAATAGTGTCACATCTTTTTGATGATCGGGACTAAATTCATAAGCAGTAATCTGTCCCTCACTTAAGTATACGTAATCAAAATTGGAAGATCCAAAATTACTTTCCAAGAAAATGGGGGTGCCATATCTAGATACATCAGTGTTTGCTTCGTAAAAAAGAGTGGGATTTAGAAACTTTGGTCTGCCATCTGCATTATCATAATGGTTAGTAAAAACTCTTACAATTTCGTCTGTGCGATATGGTGAGGTACTATTTGAGGTTGCAATAATATTTTTTATTAAATCTGTTTTGCCATCACCGTTCATATCTTGGGCGGCATACCTGCTTTCTACTAAAGCATATCTTCCGCCCCATCCTGGATCTTCACTAAAAGAAAAAAGACCAGTTTCAGCTTCTTTGTAGTTAAAATCGGGAACAAACTTTGTATATTTTTCTATTGAATTACCTCTTGAGATAAAAAAACGCCAATCTTCACTACTATCAACAGTAGGTGTTATAAATTCTACTTTCCCATCGCCATTGTAATCTCCTAATAAAATAGGACGATCCAACTCAATGAAACTGTCTGTTTCTGTATGGATAAGAAACAGCTGATTATTGCTGTCTAATCCATAAATATCAACTCTTCCATCCTTAAAATGAAATAAGTCTGTTTTTCCATCTCCGTTAAAGTCAGCAGCTAATAATCTATCGCTATCACTTAAAGTTTGTAAAAGATTACCTGATCCATATGCAAAATTGCTGGTCAGGTTTCTATTTAGGTCTATAAAATGAACATATTTGTACGGAAAGTTGCCCAAGGGGTCACAAAAGCAACAATTTTTACCAGTACAGCCTAATATTTCAAAGCAATATTGCTGGTCGTGTGGTTTCCCTATTGCCAATACATCTGTTAAACCATCACCATTGAAATCGCCTGATAGATATTCTTTTGGAATAATTTTTTGCACTGTAGACGAACAAGACGTCTCAAAAGGATTCGTTGGGGCATCCCATTGCTTAGTATATTCGTGATTTAACCCTGAACCATTATAATAGTAACTCTTAAAACTGACCGTGGATACACCTCCTGCCATATTTTCTTCTATCATAGTGAGACCCTGCTTAGCAATCTTCTTTCCACTTGCATCAAGCATATCGTTTGAAATTATGTCATCAAATTTTGAGACATTGATGCTTGTTCCTATATTGGAAGATGTAGAATTGATATTATCGAATACATTTAAATTATTTCTCACATTTTCATCATAGATAATAAAGTCAAGTTTTCCATCACCACTAAACTCGCCAGATAGAATAACATCATTTTGATAATCGTAAATTGGACTAATGGAAGATGTATATGTGCCTGGATTGGGATTTACAGGTGAGCTATCATAATTAAAGACTATCGGTGTTAGGTTTTCATTTAGTTTATTGTACTCTGTAACTGATGTCAGTATGTCGTAATCCAAAGATGTTTGATCGTGACTTAGAACATACTTCCTGAACAATTTACCTAGTCCATAAGTCTCAATTCTGTCAAGAATTTTAGTTCTTTTGAATGTTATTCCTTCTACATATGATACTTCAGGTCTAGTTCTATCTTTGTAATAAAACTTAATTGTATTGGGCGCACTTGTACTAAAAGAATGTGCACCATATTTTATCTCTTCAATTCTCAATAAATTACCTGATATCGAATACTTGTATTCTATGAAGTTTTGTTGTGGGTCAACTGTTTTGGTAAGAGCCCATTCCATTCTTGTATCGGAATAAATGGATTGACCATAATAGGATATCCTGCCATCAGGATAAAAAACTTGAAAAGAATTTGGGCCATATCCTGCGCCATGTGGTGAAGTTCCTATGGCTTTTATTTTAATATTTGAATATGTTTCAGTTTGATATTCGGAGTCATTTTCTCCATAATTGCCAGATTTTAATAATAGTCTTTGGCCATCCAAAGAGAAACGATCGTCCGAATCAAAATCAACACCATCTATAAATCCATCATGAAATTTCGTTGAGGAAACTTTTCTTATTGATGACAAACCAGATATTGACCATCCCCAACCAGCAAGACCATTTGATGCTTGACTATTATAGCTTAGGCTGATTTGTGGCATCACATCTTTTATACCTGGGGGGCCATATATGGGAATATTATAGATGGCTGAACCAGAAAGAGACACATCAAAACTTGCTGGAGTTGTGCCTACTTCAGAAGATGACTTTTGTGATGCAGAGGGCTTGATTTTTGAAGATTCAGCCCCCTTTTTTATACTTCTATTGTTACTTATTATTGGCTTTGAGGTGAAATTTTGACTAGCTGATTGAAAAGTTTCTTTATTCTCTTGACTATTTAAAAAGAGGCCAAGAGTTAAAGTGCAGAAAATAGCGGTTATATATCTAGTAATGATCATTGAATTAATTTTTAATTATTTTTTTTGTTGATGAAGTGCCATTTGAGAAGTGTACATGGACAAAGTACACACCAGAGGGCTTGTCACTTATATCTAATTCTAGCTTACTAGAGGATTCACTAATTTTTACTTTCCTCAACAAGGCCCCATTAGTGTCATAAATTACAACTTGATTTTCCATAACTTGATCATCCCTCAATAGACTGATAATAAATTTTCCATTAGTAGGGTTAGGGGAAATTTTGATTTTGTCTTTAATGGCATCATCGATTTCTTGATTTTCGACCCCTGCTAATTCATTTGTGCTATTAGGAGCAGGACGACCAGCTGGGGGATTTGGCACGGGGCATCCTGGGGAATCACAATAAAAACGTTGTTTTTGATTTCCAGCATTATCATGGGAGAATAATAGTTTTGAATCGGGATTTATTTTCAATAATTCTTCAATGGTTGGTTCACTTCCATCAATCAAGTCAATTCTTGGCTCCCAAAAATACTGCCTGTCTTGTGTGTTAGTGTCCCAGTAAAGATAAGCTCTGTGTCTCAAATTTGTAGCGTTATTACTGAATCTAAAGTCAATCGTATTCATAACAGTTAGTCCTGTAACTCCATCATAAATTTTCCCCTCACTTATTGTTGACATGTAGTTTTTTTCATGTACAAAACCAACTAGGAGATACCATCTATCTAATTGCGGTAAGTCACCAAACCAAAAGTACGGATTGGAGTTTGTTGTCCCATCGAGATTCAGTACTTGAGATCCACCAGTATAACTTGCTAGACCAAAATATGTGGAACCTGTGTTTGAATTAGTTTTTTTTATCCATACCGATAGCCTGTATGTTTTGGAGTTGTCAATGGATATGTAATTTGAGTTCCAGCCCCCATCAGCATTACTGTTAGAATCAGGAACAGCTTTCCAGAGTATTACGGATTCACCTATATGATTAAAGCCATTTTCTCTTATGTTTTCCGAAGCACTACCATTAACAGAAAAACCACTTACACTACCTTGACCGACTGTCCAAGTAGAGGTGTCCAATAAATTTTGAGAAGTTGACACATTTGCACATAGCAAACAGAGGGCATAGGAGAGGCACCTAAACAGTGATTTGTAATTCATAGTTAATTATCAAAATTGATTAATATAGTTAACCCACTAGGGGAATTTCAATTTAGTTCTCGTCAAACAGGAATTAATTAACTAAGAGTCTTTAAGGTTAAGACTACCCACAAGGTAAGAAAGTTTTTAAGAAAACGGTGTTAAAAATCTAAGTTAATGATTATTTAACACAGATTATAAAATTTGGTTATCAGGTTTTTCATTTTAAGTAATTGTAGAATAAATACAAAAGTCAATTACGTTTTTTCTTTACTGCTTTATAGAAATCGTCGGTTATATCATACTCTTTTGATTTGAGGATAGAATAAGTGATAGATTGGCAGGATTTTAGTCTAAAACTACCTTGTTGAGTCGGCCCGGCTGTGGTTCGTAGGTTATTTTTATACATTTTGAACGTATAGGTTCCCGAGGGTAGGTCCTGTAAAGCTGTTGTTTGGCCTTTGCTGACGGTAATGGTCTTTTTATAACTGTTAATTGAACTTTTAATATCTATGAGGTAGCTATATTGGGACTTGTTTTCAAAATAATAATCTCCAGTTTTCAAAGATTCACATTTTTTATTCGTCGTACGTTTATTGTTACTTTCCTCATTTGTATTGATGCGCTTTCCCTCTGGTTTAACCGAGCTTTCAAAGCCCGCGTCTTTCAAAATGACCTTTATGTTTTCATCGATGGGCAAATTCCTCAAGGCAGCGGCAAAGTGCAGCCCCGTTTCAGTATCAATGATCTTTATCCTAATCCTTAAAGAATGTAACCCAATATCCACGGTCCCCGTTACAATCGCATCGGCAGCAATTAACATTCCTATTCGTTTTGCGGTGCTGGGGTCAATATACCCTTCCGCATTTAACTTGTGCTCTTTCATTAACTGTTTTAAGTTATGCCTATCGGTTACCTCGAGATTGTCACTTGCATTGGTAAAGTGAATGGAAAAGTCATCAGCTATATAGTCTCCGAGAGTGTTTTTTTCTTTAAAGCTATCGGTAAAATCCCCAAGGGCTACTTTTATTTTATTTTTAGACTGAATGCGGTTTGCTACTTCTTCAGCCAATGAAATCATTTTTCTATCAAAATCGGAATAGTCACTTTGGGCAAAAAGGTTAGCATTTATGGTTACTGTAATTAACAGCAGTAGAGGTAGAAACTGTGTCTTCATAATGTGATTTTTTTAATGGTGTTTTGTTTTGCATTGGATTCTGAAAATCCGATTCCCGATACTGATATGGAATTACTGTCCATTTCTTTTTTATTATTGTAAGAAATAATTGAGTAGTTTAGAGATAGTCTACATACTGTCATATCTTTCTGAATATCGCTTTGCGAGAAGCTATAATCAATTTCTCCAATAAGAATAAACTCTGATTCACCCTCATTAATATCAAGAGAATTAAAATTGAATGACTTTATCTGGTCAACAATTTGGGCTGACAAACCATTGCTCAAGTAATCAATCGCCCTAAAGGTGTAATCATTTTTAAGGAGTTTCTTTAAATGATTTTGGGCTTCAATATCCAATTTACTTTCATTATTAAAAATGATGACAGCTAATTCTTTAACCGTTGAGTTATCGTCGACAGGGCTTCTATGTTTGCCTTCTTCAATTTTTGTTTTAGGGTTATTTGCATCACTTTGATCTTTATATGCCGAGATTATTTCTTTGCTAACAGGCTTAAGGGGTCTTTTAGTTATTTTATGAATGCCTGGTTTTGAATAGAATTCTGTTTGTCCCTTGTATGAGATATACCAAAGTTCTGGTTTGTCCTGATAACTGAAATGATCGATCAATTGGTTTTCGGGTATTCTATCCTTCTGTGAAACCACGTAGTTTTCAATATGATAATTATTGGTGTCCGCTTTTGTTGAACTATCATTTTTATTTATTGCCAAGTATGTAAAGAACAGGACCAACCCAAGGGCAACAACAGTTCCAGTAACTGTGATGTAAAACTTACCAGAATCGCGGCTCTTTTCAGCAAAAGCTTTATCTTCTTTTTCTGATGGTTGATTTTGCACTACACTTTCTTTTAAATGAGGTTCTGCGGTTTTCTTTAAATCTGATTCTAGAATTAGATTAAGGATGGTACGCCCACCATGCTTGTCTATTTTCTTTGGCTTGCCCTTAAAAAAACCTGATATGGGTCTGTATACGTCTAATTTACTTTCTAAAATCAGTTGAATGAGATCCAGATTAGTCAATTTATCCAGATGGTTTGCTTTATGAGGGTCAGACAAAAAATAAAAGATAGCCTTTTTGTGTTTTTCTGATAATTCATTATCGTTAACAGCATCTATCAAACACTTCTTTATGTTTCCCGTTGTCGGATTATCTAAAGTTATTAACAGAGCATTGGATTTAGCTTGATTATATAACTCATAAAGCTCTTTAAAACCCTTATTCATACCTGTAATATTTGAATTTTATAGTTGAAAATGGAACATTCTGGAACCTTTCGGAATCTTCCGGAATGTTTTGCAATACCCTTTATTCTTTTGCCCTTCTTTGTATCAGATATCTAAATGAACTTGGACAAGTTATTGTTTAACACGCCTAGTTTGGAAGGCGATCCAAATTGATCCGGATCAGATTTAAATCTGATTACTATGATTAAAAAAGGAATCTTCATTATTCTTATGTGCTTTACAATGGGAATAATGTCATGTAGTCCAGACGATGATCACATCGAAACTCCAACGTATGCGACAGGTGGAGATGAGGTGGATGATCCCGCTGAACCAGATGAGGATCAATAACTAATCATCCTCAAATTTAAATCCCTGATTCGTCAGGGATTTTTACTTTATAAAGCTACAATATTTTTTATATTTGAGACTACCAACAAGATAAAATCGTGTATTTACGTATGAGGTCTAGTTTAATTTTCCTTTTTATTTTAATTAGCCCTTTTTCAAATCTTCTTTCACAAAATGAGGGAAGCGTACGAGAGATTGACTCAATACATAATCTTGTACAAAGAGTCAACAATTCTAAATTGGACTTGCGGCACAGGATAATAAGCAACCATAAACTGTACCTGTATGCAAAACAGTTTCATGATGATTCCCTGATGGGTTTTGCACTTAAAAAATTTGTAAACCTGCATTATAAATCTAAAGATTCACTAAACTTTCAAAAGTATGCTCAACAACGTTTAGAATTTTCTCAGCGCAGATTTGATACGGCATCTGTTGCCAAGGTTCTTGAGTACAAGTCGGCATTCTACAAAAGGCACCATGCAGTCGATAGTACGTTTTATTATTATTACAAGAGCTTTAAACTCTATGAAGCCATCGGTGATTCACTGAGCGCAGGAAAAATAATGCTCAATACTGCCATCCTCCAGAAAAATGTGCATGATTATTCAGGTGCCGAAATTTCTTCCTTCAGAGCATTGGATTTCTTAAAGAATACAAAAAACACAAGGCGTATATCCTCTGTTTATAACAATTTGGGGATTATATACAATAATCTGAAAAACTATGATAAAGCAATAGAATACCATGAAAAGGCATACAGATTGCGTATAGAAATTAAGGATAAACCAATTTATGCTATTCAGTCGTTGAACAATATCGGTAAGTCGTACAAGGACGCTCAAAACTATCAAAAAGCCATAAGGTACTTTAATTTAGGGCTTTCTGAAAATGACAGTATTTTGAGCTCTTATCCAGAAACCAAAGCAGCGTTGATAGACAACATGGCCCATGCCCATTTTAGAACCAACCGATTAGATAGTGTGTTAACCAACCTTGAGCAGGCACTTAATATTCGAGAACGAGAATCTGATGATCACGGTATCATCATGAGTTACATTCATCTAGCAGAATACTATAAGGATATTAGCATTGACACATCTGTGGCATACATAGAACGGGCTGAACGAATTGCACACAAGACCAAGAAGTACCGAGATTATCTCGTGTCATTGGAATTTATGGCCGAGCTTTACCCTGATAACAGAATAAAAGATAAATTCAAAGAGTATATTGCCGTAAGAGATAGCTTGGATCTCGTGGATAGACGCTACAAAGAAGATTTCATCAGGATAAAATATGAACTCAACGAAAAGGATGATATTATCAGTGAACAGCGTGTGAACAATCGGAAACGTCTCTATGTTATTTTGGCACTTTCGGTTTTTGCTCTGGTTCTATTGTTTGCCTATCTTCTTTTCATGAACAAAAAAAGAAGAAGGGAGAGTGAGCTTATTCACATTATAGATACACTTAAAGAATCTCAAAAAGAGGTTTTCAGCATTCGTGAACCGAGTCTTGGGCAAAATTATAGGGAGCGGTTCAATGCCAAATTAAAGCAGAAGTACAACTTAACAGATAGTTTAATTGAGTTTTGGACTATGCAATCCCAAGGGTTTTCAGAGGCTGAGATTGCGGAAAAACTAAAGTCGGTTACAGAAGGCGCCATAAAAAAACGACGCAACAAACTATATAAAAAGCTCAAAGCTTATGACAACAGTTTGGATAGAATTGATAAGCTTGTCTCGGTTTCCATATATCAAAAAGAGTTTTTGACATTCCAAAAAACACTTTCAAAGGAGTAGTGTCCCCATTTCGTATGAACTTTCTTAGTGGGGATGTTACCCCTAGGGGTAATAATGTACTTTTATACTAAAAAACAGCTAAATATACACTCACATCAGCATCATTTTTTTCTAATATTGATTCAGAAATTAACATTAAATCAAGTTGATCGTGAAAAAAAATTACCATCTATACCTATTGTTTTTGTGCTACCTTTTTATTGGTAACCAAATACATTCCCAAACCACAAAGTTTGAACTGACAAATGCTATATTCAACTCTATATATGGTAACGGTGCCGATCCTGATGATTATCCAGCAGCATCTTTCCCAAATATTTTTGTGGATATGGATGATGATTCGGACTTTAGCAAAAAGGCTAGGTTATTGAGCTATCTTGAATTTCAAGATGGCATTTCCGTATTGAGGAGAGAAGATCCAAATTTTGATATAGGCCAAATTCCGTTTCATGCCAGTATCATCAAAACACTAATCGAGGCGTTTAACGTACCCTTGATAACCAATGGTTCTGAACCATATAGTGACGTGAACCAAAATACCATCTATTATGACCACATAGTCACTGCCTATGTTTTGGGAATGCTTCCAAATACATCTCAACTGCAACCAGAGTCAGGACTTTCTTTTAGCGGTACTTCAGATTACATCAATTTTCTTGAAGCCAATGTAACCGCCCCAACTCAAAATGAGTTATTGGATATTGACAATTACTTCACAATAGGAACGTATGCATACGATACATTGGGCTTTTCCAGAGGGATCGAACAGGGTGTGTTCAACCATTACGCAAAGAACAGCTTTGTGATTCCTGACAGAAAAATGAACTTAAACTTTTCTCATTTCTACAGCACACAAATGGTGGAAATGCCCCAATCTTTTTACTCTATCCAACCGCTTGGAAGAGGTTGGTCACATACCTATAATGCCTACATCGTCAGAAAGAACAATGTCGGTGAAGATTCTGTTAGCTATTACTACATCATTTGGCCAGATGGAACAATTGATATATATAACGAAGATGAAAACGAATACGAAACCTTGGGTGTCTATGATAACTTTGATGATTCTGAAGGGGACGAGATTGACATTACTAAAAAGAACCAGGTACGTTATCGATTTGAGCAATTGGATAACGCTAGAGATATTTTTTATCTCGTTGAGATTGAGGATCCCAATGGTAACGAAATCAACATAGAATATGAAAGTGCAGAAGAGGACGATACTAGACGTATTGAAGAAGTCATTGCACCATCTGGGAAACGATTAGAATTTGAATATCTAGATGGCACTGATCTTGTTGATAAAATTGAGGATCCTATTGACAGGGATATACGTTTTGAATATTCGGGAACCTCTTCAGGCTCAGCTTTCGACTACCCAATTTTGATAAGCTTTGAAGATGCAAAGGACAATCTAACGGTTTACCAATACTATCAAGATAGCAGCTATGGACAATACTTGCTGTTCCGAATTGATCTTCCTAGGGGGAATCAAATTGAAGCTGAGTACGACAACAATGGAAAACTACGCCAATACCAGATTGATGGTGATGATCCTATCGAAGTCAATGTTGAGTTTGATTTTGAAAATAATGCTCTGACTTCCGGAGTACAAACACCATTACCAAGTGGTGGGATGTTTCATGAAAACTATACGTTCAATGATAAGGGATTGGTTACGAATTATTCAAGCGATACGGACGAGATTGTAGTCAATTATCCTTCTTCAGGGGTCAACGTTTTACGTCCAACTGATGCAAACTTAAACGGAGTCTATGTTGAATATGAATATGATAGTGATGGAAATATTACTAGAATTGATAAAGAAAATGGAGATGTGGTTGAAGAATTTGAATATGACAACGATAATAATCTTGTGGAATATATTGACCCAGAGGGTAATATTACTGAATTTGTTTACGACAATGATGAGAATCTCATTGAGATTATAGATGCCTACAATAATTCTATACTGTTCACTTATGATACGTATGGTCAACTGTTATCCCAAACGAATCAAGACGGGATCACCATAAACTATACATATGAAAATGATGGTGCAGTAGCCACGATGGATGCACCTGAAAGTATCAGCAGTACATTTACTTACGATGGAGTAAATCGCCTCCTTGAAAGAGATGACAATGGGCTTATTTCTTCATATCAATATGACGACAATGATAACATTACCCAAATGATAAACTCTGGGGGTTTTGTAACAGCGTATGATTATGACGAGAATGATAACTTAACTGAAATCATCAACGCAAATAATGTTGCTACGTCATTTACCTACGATGATGAAGACAGGGTAATCGAGGAGCAGTTTGGAAATCTGGTAACCCAATATGACTATGGAGACGAAGGGTATTTGGAAGAAATCACCAAACCATCAGGCTTGGACATTGATTACGAATATGATAATGATGGACGATTGGAGGAAACAGGGACAATAACTTATATCGACTATAATGACAGAAACCTTGTTGAAGATATTACCAATGATTATGGAACAATGGAGTTTGATTATGATAATCTAAATCAATTAGAGAGAGTAACTACGGTACATGGTTTTGATGTAGAGTACGACTATACAGATACCAGTCAAGTTGAGGAGTTGTTGTATCCGAGTATAAACGGAATAGATGTAGAGGTGGATTATCAGTATGATAATAAAAACAGGATATGGTTAATAACCCTCAACCGAAATGTCGGAAGCGGTGATACCACTATAGCTGAATACGAATATCATGATGACGACAGGGTCAGGTGGATCGATTTAGGTAATGGCATACGCATTAACTATGAATACGATGATGCTGGCAGATTAGATTTTATACAGCATGAAGATCTAAGTGACAATTCTGCATTATATACAAGTCACCATGAATTTGATAGTCGTGGAAATATAACTCAAACCTATGAATGGTTTTCTCCGATTCCACCAGGCTTTAATCCTGGAAACTCTACTAATTCCACTAACGTCTCATACAGCTATGATGATAATAATCAAATTACCTTCGCTGGTGGTGTGAATTACGACTTGGATGATGATGGCAACACCATTAGCGAAGGCTCTGAAGTATCTTATACCTTTGATATTGATGATCGATTAGCGAGTTGTACAGATGTTGACAATACTTTTAATTTTGATTATAATCCGTACAATCAACGTGTAGAGTCAGTCAGAAATGGAGAAACTACAAAGTATGTTAGAGATGTAAGATTGGATAATATACTCGTTGAATTGGATAGCAATAACAACACTAAAAAATATTATATATACAGTTCCAATGGAATGGTTCTTGCGAGAATGCAACCCGATGGGGATTTGCACTACTACCATGGTGATATAAGGGGAAGTACGGTTATGATGACAGATGAGTTGGGTAACATAACGCACCAATACCGCTATGATGATTTTGGAAAGGTGACTAGAGCTTTAGAACCTGAAAACGATACTAACCGATTTCGATATGTAGGCATCTATGGCGTAGAGTATGAAACAGATGATTTATACTACATGCGAGCTCGTTACTACAAGCCATCAATTGGCAGGTTCTTGTCTGAAGACCCTATTTGGCATACTAATTTATATCCTTACGCGGATAATAATCCAATCAGTAGGTTTGATCCAAGAGGAAAGTTGTCAGATGAATTTATTGACAATAGAGTTATTCCTGTACTTGAAACTACTGTTGATGTTTATCATATCGGTGCTGATATATTAGGCTTAGTTCCAGGTATTGGAGAATTTGCTGACGGATATAATGCTATATTATATGCAATAAAAGGTGATGGTTTAAATGCTGCTTTGAGTAGTGCAGCTATGATTCCTATTTTTGGTTGGGGTGCTACAGTAGGGAAATACGGAAAAAAAGTAGGGGGCTTAATCCCTAATGGTTGGATATCAAGACCAACAAAAAAAGGTAATGGTGTTAAGTACTTTGATCCTAATAATCCTACAGGAAACCATATTAGATTGATGCCAGGCAACCCAAACTCACCGAATTCTTACCAAAGGAATGCATATATGAAGCGTAGTGTTGATGGTGTTTTTGTGGATATTAATGGAAATCCTTTGCCAAGTGGTAATGTCCCTGAAGCGCATATCCCAATTAATGACTTTTAACTAAAAGAATTATGAACAAATTAAATTGGTATTACAATATCTATTGGTCTATAAAAAATATAGCAAATATAGATAAACAAAAGAAGAGTTGGTTAGTTAAAAATAGTGAAACTGTTTCTTCATTTGATGAGGATATAGCTTTTTTGTATGACGATTTTTGTTTTGATTTTTTTTTAAAAAAAGAAAAAGAAAATATTGGTAAGGAATTATATGAAGATCTATCTCATTTAGATATCATACTTTCAAAATATTTAGCTGAGAATAAGTATAAATCTGATAGTGATATACTTGAGGATCAAAATTGGATAAGAATAACGAATCATGCAAAAAAGTGTCTTGGTTCATATAAATCATAAACTTATGAGAATAAAAATAACGTATTTATTATTATTTATTTGTTTTTCAGCAAATGCCCAAATCCAACAAGAGACGACAACATACTCTTACGATAACTTGAACCGTTTGGTTCAGGTTGTTTTTAATGATGGTTCGACACATAACTATGTGTATGATAATTTAGGTAACCGCACGCAGTTGAATATCGAGACACTCAGCATAGATGAAGAAACACTAAAAGATGTTATTACGGTTTATCCAAACCCAACAGAAAATTGTTTAAACATTAAGCTTCCTTCTGACTTTAGCACTCAAGATGTTAAGATTACAATATATGACGTCAATGGACGAACCATGGAAAGCTATAGTACAAGTATTGAGAATAGTGAAGTTGTAATAGACGTAGGTAAACTTTCAAATGGAGTCTATTTATTACATCTCAAGAGCGAAGAAAAAAGTTGGTCAAAATTATTTATTAAAAAATAGAGTTATGTTATTCATATTGATATTTATAGTACTAACAATAATTGCATTCGCAAATAATAAAGGTACTTTTCACTCTCACTGGTCACACCTGATAGATAATTTCAATTACTCTTCCCAAGAGTTTTATGGGCATTTAAAACAAGGTGTTACAGACAATAAAATTAGAGAATGTGGTTCAGGGGAAGTAATTGAAAAAGAGGGAGGTGTATTTTCCTTATCTCGTAAATATTTTAAAATAAATTGGAGAGAATATAATTTCTACATGTGTGCAGCTCCGTTTGGCAATGGTTTTTTTCTCAGTTGGCATTTATTTTATAAACAGCGTAAAAGAGAGATTTTAGTTGGAAGTATTCCTTTTATCGGATCATACCTTATGCGTAAGCTATTTCCTATTACCATGTACAGAATAGATACCTCAAGTATGTTCATGAAGTATTGTCATGAAATAATGTTGTCGAAATTAAATCACATAACTGAAACATCAGGAATTAAATTGGATGAGGAGATACCTAAGCCAGTTTTGAACGATATTTTCAAAAGAAACTAATGGGGTATGGGTTTGTCTGCTAGTGATGAAGCGACGTTAAACTTCTATCAGTGGGAATATAAGTATCGAGGTTATTATCACTTTGAAACCCCTGTGTATATAGAACCACCACACATTCCTTTTAAGCATTTAACCGACTTTCAATACGACTTTGATGATGGCAGAGTACCTTCCTTACTAGATAGATTCAGCAACCTTTTATCTCCATCGGACAAGCAAAAAGAGATTGAATTAGAACAATCGGAACTGAATCCAGATTATTTAGTCTTTGATGACCAACCTCATTTGATTGGATTATCAATTTCTTTTCCTAAAGGAACTGAGATATTTTCAAATAGAAATGTTGAGTTTCTCAGTATGCTATCGTTTTCAGAGCATGCTCTTTCGTTTGAAATAATAGGTGGCAAAGAAAACATTGTTATTCAAATAGTATGCAGTGAGCGTGATAGGAACCACGTTATATCTCTTTTTAAGGCATATTATCCATCGGTAATTATACGAGAGATTGAGGTAGGTAACTTTGGTTTCAGTAACGAGAGTACCATTGCGATTGCCGACTTTGGTATAAACTGTGAGTTCATGCTTCCCATTGCTACCGTTGATTCACTGAGCATTGATCCTCTCACCTCTATCATTGCAACAATGGATGCACTTGTCCAAGATGATATTGCGGTATTTCAAGTACTATTTAAAGGAGTTTCTTCGCCCTTGGCAAAAGATATAACGGCATCTGTTTCCGATGGGGCTGGAGGTTCTTTTTTTTCTGATGCACCATATATGACGGGTTCTGCAAAAAGCAAGATTTCAAAACCTCTATTTTCAGTAATAATGAGAGTTGCCGCACAAGGAGAAAATGATTTCAGAAGTGAGTATCTGGCAAATGAATTAATGCGAAGCGTTTCCATTACTTCAACATCAGAACATAACAAGCTTATCCCGTTATCGAACCATGGATATGATTACAATTTTCATGAGTATAATTTGCATCACCGTTTAAGTAACCGGTTGGGATTTATTCTCAATGCAGATGAACTCAATACCTTTGTTCACTATCCAAACAAAACCGTAGTATCACAAAAGTTGGGCTTGCAAAGTGGTAAGACCAAGAAAGCACCACCATCGGTTCTGAATCAAAGGTATGTATTGGGTGCCAATGAACATAGTGCAAGAGAAACAGAGGTGACCTTAAATGATGAGATGAGGTTGAGACACACCCATATTATTGGAGCCACTGGAGTCGGAAAATCAACTTTGATTGCCAACATGCTCATTGAAGACATGAAAAACGGAAATGGCTGTGCATTATTCGACCCCCACGGTGACATTGTAGAAGATGTGTTGGCCCGTGTACCAGAACATAGGATACAAGATGTAATCCTCATAGACCCTTCAGATAGTGAGTACGCTATTGGTTTTAACTTACTAGGCGCAACAACTGATACTGAGAAGATAGTCTTAGGTTCGGACCTGGTATCATCATTCAAGCGCCACGCCACCGCATGGGGTGATAACATGTCGGCCGTGTTATCAAATGCCATTAATACTTTTTTAGAAAGTAGTCGAGACGGGACACTCATTGAACTAAAACGTTTTTTATTAGAAGAAAAATTCAGAAACGAGTTTCTAACCTCAGTAGAAGACCCGTCCATTCACTACTATTGGAACAACGAGTACGCTATGGTACGTAAAGGCATCGCTCCATTACTTACACGCATCGATACGTTTCTTCGTCCAAAAGTTGTTCGATATATGTTGGCTCAAACCAAGGGTATTGATTTTAGAGCCTGTATTGAAGAAAAAAAGATTGTGCTTATCAAACTATCACAAGGCTTAATCGGTGAGGAAAACAGCTTTCTCTTGGGGTCACTATTCCTTTCAAAATTTAACCAAGTGGCACAAGGTCGGCAGTCACTTCCCAAATCACAAAGACACCCATATTACATTTACCTTGATGAATTTCAAAATTTCATCACGCCTAGTATTACCAGAATACTTTCAGGAGCGAGGAAGTATGGACTTGGGCTAATCTTAGCCCATCAAGAACTAGCTCAAATAGATGATACCAAAACTTTAAATTCAGTTATTTCAAACCCATATATCCGCATCTGCTTTAGGCTTGGTGACAATGATGCAAAACGTCTGGAATCTGGTTTTTCATACTTTGATCAGTCAGATTTACAGAATCTTGGAGTTGGTGAGGCTATTGTGAGAGTAGGTTCAGCGAAAAATGATTTTAATATAACCACACGTAGGTTAAGTGATATTCAACAAGGCGGAGAGGATACAAGAAATTACATTATCAAAAACACGAGAGAGAAATATGCTCAAAAGAAATCCGATTTAAATAACATCATCGTTGATTTACTCCCCAAACAAAAGAGCGTTACAAAAAAAGAGACGCGTCTAGAAAAAGTTGTTGAAGAGAAAAAGCCTTTAGTTTCTCAAGAGAATATTAAGCTTCAGAATGAGGAAGAGGTTAGAACAAATAATGATGATAGCGTAAGAATTTCCGAAGAACAAAGGCAGGGACTGATTGAACAAGAAGAAAGTTCAACTGTGATAAGAGACCATAAGTACTTGCAAACAAAGATCAAAAAGTTGGGTCAACAAAGAGGCTTCCTAGCTACGGTGGAAAAAGAAACGAGTGATGGTGGCAGAATTGATATCGCATTAGAGCGAGGTGTTGTAAGGATAGCTTTTGAGATTTCGGTTACCAATACGCCCCACTACGAAGTAAAAAACATCAAGAAGTGCTTGGCTAACGGATATATTCCTGTTGTAATGGTTTCAAAAAATAGAAGCCATCTTAACGCAATACAGAATTTAGCCCAAAAACAACTATCGGAAAAAGATTTTAGCCTTACTACATACATTCAACCACATGAAGTGGCTGAGGTACTAGATACTATAAGTGAGGAGCCTCAGATAAGAGGTGAAGTTGTCAAAGGATTTCGTATAACAACAGAGTTTGAAAGCAAGACAATTTCAAACTCTAAGAATATTCGAGAACAGATTGCAAAAATGCTTTTTAAGCGCAAATGAATATTACCAATTTTAACTTTTAACTAACCTATAAATGAAGTAACTTAGATGTAAAACACTGAAAACATGAATGTTGGAATATTTGTTCGCGTGAGCGTTATCGATGAGAAAAATAAGGAGAGTCCAGAAACCCACGAAAGAAGAGGAAGGATGTACGCAGCCTCAAAGCAGTGGAACGTTGTTAAGGTGTACACCCTTCCTGGAATATCGGGAAAGTCTACGCTTCATCTCAAAGAGACCCAAGAAATGCTCGAGGATGTGAAAACAGGAAAGATACAAGGACTCATTTTTAGCAAACTTGCTAGACTTGCTCGAAACACTGATGAGCTTCTCTTTTACTCAAAACACTTCAGAAAGTACAACGCCAATATGATTTCCTTGAGTGAATCAATCGATACATCCACGTCAAGTGGAAGGTTTTTCTATACGATGATTGCAGGGATGGCAGAGTGGGAGCGTGAGAACAACCTAGAGCGGATGATGGCGTCAATTGAAACTCGAAGAGCTATGGGAAAGATGACTGGTGGAAAAGCCTCGTATGGTTTCAAAATACAAAATGCCCGTTTAGTAATTAACGAAGAAGAAGCACCAATTAGAAAACTTATGTATGATCTGTTCCTTCAACACAAAAGGAGAAGTACAGTTGCGCGAATACTCAATGAGCGAGGGTACCGTACTCGAAATAACAGCAAGTGGTCAGATGTGTCGGTGTCACGTTTGCTTAAAAATACAGATGCCAAAGGGATAAGAAAATCAAATTACAAAGGAAAGCCTAGCGAAGACAATCCTACAGGAATAAAACCAAAATCTGAATGGATTTTTAGTCCCTGCCCAAGAATTGTCTCAGATGAAACATGGGAAGCTTGTAATGCAATTATAAGAGAACAAGAAGAAAATAGTAGTCAGACGAAACCTCTAAATCAGAGGGTGCATCTTTTCACAAGCTACTTGTACTGTATCAACGGGCATAAGATGTCAGTTCAGAGTAAAACAAATAAGTATTCGTGTCCAAAGTGTAGACTGAGGATTGATAAAGATGATTTAGAAGATGTTTTCAAAACTCGGATAGAAAAGTTTATCATTTCAGAAGAAGAAATTAATCAGTATACTCAATCTTCAGACAATGAGATTAAACTAAAAAAGGAAGAAATTACATTTGCAGAGAGTAGTATAGAAGAGGTTCAAGTGAAAATGGATAGGCTCATTACTCTGAATATCGAAGGACAAATACCAACAGAAGGATTTAAGCATCACTATGAGCCATTATTTGAACAAAAGCTTCAATTGGAAGCTAATTTAAGTACTCTAAATAAAGAGCTAGAAGAGATACAACGGGCTAAAGGCTCACTGTCTTTAGTGCTCGATAAATCAAAAGACCTCTACCAAAATTGGAATAGCTTAAGTAGACCAGAAAAACGATTTATCATTCAATCAGTTACAGAGCGTATTGTGTTTGATGGTAAAACCATAAACTTCAAATTAAAACAGATAGCACCGCTATCTGCTTTAGAATTAGGTCAGAATGGTCAACACAATGGCACAATATTGTAGCTTGGGGAAAAACGGCCCAAATTGTAGAGAAATTTGTAGGCAAAGGCAAAGAAGTGGCGATAGAAGGCAAGCTTACAACACGCACTTGGGAAGACAAGGATGGAATAAAGCGTTACACAACCGAAGTGGTTTGCAGCGAACTTTTAATGTTGGGCAAATAACCCAACATAAATACATATTGGCTCTAAAATACGATTCTGTATTTTAGAGCCAATTATATAGAATTTTATTTAAATCTACTCAACAATCAAGGTATATTGAGGTGTTGGGTTCATAGGGCAGAAGTACACATACTCGCCTTTGGCCAATGTCGTTACATTAGATTTTTCCTTTGAGTTATTGTCCACAGCTTTTGTAACATAGGCTGTTTTAATATGTGCATCTGGGTTAGATTTTGGTGCCAGGACAAATCCTACCTGATGCCCTACATTGTTATTGGCGATCTCAAAGATGTAATTGCCTTCTTTTAGAGTGATTTCCTTCTGGGTAAATTCACCTTTAGTCTGCTCTAGAGAAACAACGGTTGTTTTTGTATCTTTCATCATAGCATCCTTTTTCATGCTATCTTGGGCATTACCGGTTAGCGTAAAGGATAATGCGATTACCAATATTGAAATGATTCTTTTCATGATTTTAAAATTTATGGTTTGTTAATTATTGTTTACACAGTTTCTAATTCTAAGGGTTGTGCTATTGGGAAATCAACAGGAACTTGTGTTGTGCTATGTATATAGTTAGATATGGTTTTGTCTCCTACTAAAGAAATAGTATCAATTAAGTTGCCTTTGGTATAGCCTGCATTGAAGAAGTTTTCTAAAACGGCTTTGTCCGTTCTTCCTCTATTTTCAGTAATGTTTTTGGCCAGTTTCGCCAAAGCATCCAGTTTGGTATTTACTGAAGAATATCCAGCTCTTAATTCTAAGATCTGTTCATCTGTAAAGCCATTCATTTTTCCTATTGCAGTATGTGCTGACAAACAATAGATACAATCGTTTACTTGACTCACGGCTAAGTTCACCACCTCTTTTTCCTTGGCAGATAATGATGTCTTGGCATTGGCAAAGTTTAAGTAGTTTTCTAATGCAGTATCACTATGCGCATATGTTGCGTATAAGTTTGGCACAAAACCCAAACCTTTGTTTAGGTTATCAAAAATAGCTTGATTGTTTTCACTTACGTCTTCTCTTGTTGGTACATTAAATGTGTTCATAATTTTTAGTTTTTATTCTGAATTTGATTTCAGAGTTTTGTTATTATTTATTTGAATTACTGAAATGGATTCAGCATGAATTTTGTTGGTACAAAGTTGCGACCGATCAGGGTTCTATAAAATGATTATAATTCCCTAAGGCTTGTCATTTTTTCCTTTTAACCGATATGAGGTTTTTCAGCATCGCAATAATAATCGTGAATATGCTTATGCTCACAATGCGTTTTTGGAATAACCGTATTTATGATACGTTTTGGACTACTTCTGAATATTTCAATAAGATTGAATATCGATTTGTTTTTTAATGTCATCTTTAACTATTTTAGTATTACAGTGCAAAGATGGAGTGGAAGTAGATGCCGTAAAATGAAGAAATTACCCTAAGGCTTGTCAATTTTTCCTAACCGAGAGATTTTATTCCTTTTTTAAACTCAGAAGGTGACTGCGACGTATATTTTTTGAATAATCGGCTGAGGTGAGAAGCATCATCAAAACCGATTTCGTATGCAATCTCCTTAGCAGTTTTGTCTGTATAGGTTAAAAGTCGCTTAGCTTCTAGTACAATACGCTGATGGATGATTTGTAGCGGGCTTCTGTTAAGCTTTGCAAAATTATTGGATAGGGTTTTAGGTGATTTAAACAATTGATCTGCGTAAAAGGAAACGCTATGTTCTTTTTTAAAATGTTGCTCTACCAAAAAATTGAAAGACCTCAATAAATCGACTTTAGAGCTTTTTGGTGTTTCAGCAACACCTTCTTTGGCTTTTAAAAGCCGTGTGCTTTTAATGATAAACCTAGCCATTAACATACGGAGCATTTCGGCTTGTATGTTATCTTCGGTTTCTAGTTCATCTATAAATACTTCATGTAATGTTTTAAACTTTTGTTGTTCTTTAGCATCGAGATGTATTACCGGAATATTAGTATTTCCAAAGAATAAAATACCAACACAACTGACTTCCTGGTCATGGTCTTTAATACAATAAAACTCTCTGTTAAATTGATAAACGATTACATCTTCACCCTTTATATATTGTAAATATTGAATTGGAGTTAAAGCCAAAATACTATTGGGCTGTAGCGTTAAAGGAACACTGTCAATTATAAGTTCTATGGGTTCAGAACTCGACCAGATAAATGTATAAAACTCGACCTGCTGTGGTTTTAAAAAAGATTTTAAATCCGTATCGTAACCAATTTTAAAAAGGGCATCAGTAGAAAATTCCTTGAAAGTACGTGTCATGTTCAACTAAGTCTAGTTACTAAGGCAAACATTACAAATAACCAGAAAATATTAAGCCACCTTTTTTAGAAGATCAAAACATGGGCATTTCTTGCAGCGTTTATGTTCAGCCTTTTTATACTTCTTACAGCACTTAGACTTAACTTTACCTAAAGCGTCCTCACCAGAAGTTTTAAGAACTTTTATACGTTCTTTCTTTAGCTTCTTGTCTTTCTTTTTTTTGCCCATAGTTTATTAAACTGTCGTGCAAAAATAATTATTTTTATTTGTTCTAAATAAAATTTAACATTTAGATAAGTTCAGAAAAATGAAAAAACCGGTAAATCAATTTTGAAAATACCGGTTTTTAGTTATTTAACTTTTATGAATCTTTTATTCGGCTGGTGTATCTGCAGCAGAACTAACCGTGAGTTGTTGTATGTCGCGATCAAATAAATACAATCCGCCTTTATCATCACCAATCATATTTACCTTGTCTAAGATGGTTCTTGCAACAGCTTCTTCTTCGATTTGCTCAGCAACATACCATTGTAAGAAATTGTGCGACGCATAATCTTTTTCCTGTAGCGAAATGTGTACCAATTCATTAATGCTTTCGGACACAAAAATTTCGTGCTCTAAAAGTTTTTCAAACATTTCCTTGAAAGAATTAAAGGTTACGTTTGGTGCATTAAGTTCTGATATATGTGCATGTCCGCCACGTTCGTTTACAAACTTTACCAACTTTAACATATGTTCGCGCTCCTCATCAGATTGGTCGTACATAAAGTTAGAAATACCTTCTAGGCCTTTTACTTCTGCCCAAACGGCCATTGCTAAATAGACCTGAGAAGATTCAGCTTCTATTCGTATTTGTTTGTTTAATGCTGCTTCAATTGTTTTTGATAACATAATATGTCTAAATTTTTATCAAAGATAATAAGTAATTATTTCATTTTTAGGACGCTTTAACATGGTATTAAAATTTAACCATTAATTCATATTTAATCTAAGTTAGCTTTAGTATTTTTAAGTTTAAATTTTATGAAATGTCTGTAAAGCCTAAATTAAAACGATTCAA
Organism: uncultured Flavobacteriaceae bacterium; assembly: GCA_964453045.1. Taxonomy (GTDB): domain Bacteria; phylum Bacteroidota; class Bacteroidia; order Flavobacteriales; family Flavobacteriaceae; genus Winogradskyella. The sequence continues at coordinate 100,510 of CAYVNR010000006.1, read as the reverse complement.
CACTGAAGTTCTTCAAAAATACCAAATCTATAATGGGATTTTTATGAACCTACCTTTCGATACTATATCCAAGACCGTAGCACTGTTGCCACTATTTTTTGAAACCTGTAAACATGGGTTCCAAGCGGGTGATAATCCTACTGAAATTGTAGATACATTCTTTAAAAAATACCAAGCAAGGCGCTCGCCCCAAAGTCAAGTTAACTTGTTATTTCGTTTTATTCAGTATATAGAACGCCAAGTAGTTTTATTCGATGCTGTTGAAGATGCTTCCTTTTCTACGGTCAACAATATGGACGGAATAGGCTCTTTAAGAAGCTTAAAGGAGAATGCCCAGGCGGAGAACAAAAAGGAGTTGCTTCAAGAATATCTCGAGCATTTTAAAGTTAGAATTGTACTCACTGCACACCCAACACAGTTTTATCCTGGTGCTGTACTTGGTATAATTACAGATTTAGCTAAAGCGGTAAAAGTCGATAATCTACAGGAGATCAACAGCTTACTTGCCCAGTTGGGGAAGACACCATTTTTTAAGGACAGAAAGCCTACACCTTATGACGAAGCAATAAACTTGGTGTGGTATCTAAAGAATGTGTTCTATCATTCGTTTGGAAATATTTACGACTACGCACAGCAAAATATTTTTGACGATCGCGAAATAGAAAACCCAATACTCAATATAGGATTTTGGCCTGGTGGTGACCGTGATGGTAATCCTTTTGTAACACCAGAAATTACAAGTAGTGTAGCAAAAAAGCTCAAGGAATCTATTGTAAAAAAGTACATTAAAGATGTTAAGTATCTTCGTAGACGCTTAACCTTTAAAGGGATTAGAGAACGCATTATAGATGTAAACCATAGATTGCATAACATTTTATTAAAAGCGGACAACCAATTACCATTAGAAGAATTTATTCAAGAATTAAAAACTATTAGGACGCTTCTTGTTTCACAGCACCAATCGCTTTACGTGGATAAGGTAACGAGCTTAATTAATAAAACGACTTTATTTGGCTATCATTTTGCGAGTTTAGATATAAGACAAGACAGTCGTGTACACGATGCTATGTTTAGAGCTTTGATAGGGGAACTGATCGTAAATGGTAGCGACCTATTTCCAAAAAATTTCTTTGATTTAAGCTTAGAGGCACAACTTCAGCATTTATCCGAAGTTAAAGGGCCGATAGGTGATATTGAACTTAAAGATGAATTGGCTAAAGATATTGTAAACACCATAAAGGTGATGAAATCCATACAAGACGAAAATGGTGAAATTGCTTGTAACCGCTACATTATAAGCAATAACCAAACGACATTAAACGTACTACAGTTGTTTGCTATGCTTAAGGTTGTAGCATTTCATGATAGTCTTACAGCCGATGTTGTGCCTTTGTTTGAAACAGTTCCAGACTTGGAGAATGCACCTCAAGTGATGGAGGACTTATACACCAACCCAAATTATAGAGACCATCTTAAAGCACGAGGTAATAGACAAACCATTATGTTAGGCTTCAGTGACGGTACAAAAGATGGCGGTTACCTTATGGCTAATTGGGCGATTTTTAAAGCAAAAGAGGCTTTAACAACATTATCAAGACAATATGATATTGACGTCATATTTTTTGATGGACGTGGTGGGCCACCAGCACGAGGAGGAGGAAAAACCCATCAGTTTTATTCCTCTTTGGGTCCAACTATTGAAGACAAAGAAATTCAACTGACCATTCAAGGACAAACGATAAGCTCTAATTTTGGAACGTTGGATTCTTCACAATATAATATGGAACAACTTATAAGTTCTGGGATTTCTAACCGCTTAAATGACAAGAACAAAGAAATGTCTGCTGAAAACAAGGTGGTTATGAATCATTTGGCAGATTTGAGTTATCAAGCTTATGTAGATTTTAAAAAGCATCCTAAGTTTCTGAGCTATCTTCAAAATATGAGTACGCTTAAGTATTATGCAAAAACTAATATTGGTAGTCGTCCATCCAAAAGAGGAAAATCTACAGAGTTGGTGTTTTCAGATTTAAGAGCAATTCCTTTTGTGGGCAGTTGGACGCAGCTGAAACAAAACGTACCTGGTTTTTTTGGTGTAGGTACAGCACTTAAAGTTTACGAAGATAACGGTGAGTTTGAAAAGGTTCAAAAGCTGTATAATGAATCAAAGTTTTTTAATGCACTGATCAGTAACAGTATGATGTCCTTAACCAAGTCGTTCTTTGACCTTACAAAGTACATGTCCGAGGATGAAGAGTACGGGGATTTTTGGAACCTTATTTTTGAAGAGTACAAAACTTCCAAACGCCTCATTTTAAAACTCGCTGGTTTTGAGACCTTAATGGAGAACGAACCTGTAGGAAAAGCATCTATAGAGGTAAGAGAATCTATTGTATTGCCATTGTTGACAATTCAGCAATATGCATTGAGAAAAATACAAGAGCTTGAAAAAGCAGAAATTAAAGATGAAGCACAGCTCGAAATATTTTCAAAAATGGTAACACGTGCTATGTTTGGTAATATTAACGCAAGTCGCAATTCGGCATAATCCTCTATTTAAAAGGGATGCAACACTTTACTACATTAAAAGACTATTGTCTGGGTATTGGAATATCCGAACCTAAATGGCAACATTTTGATGTACGTTCGTTTCAAGATAATATGAAAACGGTTAGGCACAACATGCCAACTTTTAAGCACGAGTTCTATGCCATTGCATTAAAACTTGATGGCAGTGGTTATGCAAAAACAGGTAATTTTTCTACCCAAAACTTAAAGGCAACCGTATTTTTTAATTCGCCATATCAAATTTTACAGTGGGATATTGCACCAGATTGGGAGGGGTTTTACATCATTTTTTCTGAAGAGTTTTACCGTAGTGAAAATAAAAACAAAAAGATTAGTATAGATTTTCCATTTCTACTTATTGATAATACAATTCCATTGGAATTGGATAAACAGGATGTGGAAACCTTTGTAAAGACGTTTGAATCTATTATTACAGAACACAGGGCAAATCATTCGGATGCCCAACAAGTGGTTTACCACCATACACAGATTTTACTGCACAAAGTAGCGCGTTTATTTCAGCAGAACATTACCAAGACCGAACAGACTTTTCAACAACGCGACAATGACGTTGCCTTAGTAAGTCGCTTTAAAAATTTAATAGAGATCAGTTTTTATCCAGATACGTTTTTTGATAATGCCGAACCCCATAAAGTTCAGTATTATGCCAGTAAACTGGCCATTCATCCTAACCATTTAAATGCCGTTGTAAAACGTATCACGGATTATTCTGCTTCAGAGTTAATCTATAAGCATATGCTTTTTTTGGCAAAATCAAAACTAAAAAATACGTCAGCTTCAGTAAAAGAAATCGCTTTCCAGTTACATTACAACTACCCAAATCACTTCACTAATTTTTTCAAAAAGCAAACAGAATTAACACCTAACCAGTTTAGAAATCGTTAAAATTTTGACGCTGTACTGAGTGCAGTCAAAATGTTTTATAACTAAAATTTTAAACGGTCTTTGAATTCTGTAGGCCTTGCTTTGAATTCTGTAGTTCGGCGGCCTTAATGTGTGTATACTTTTGTATCAGACAAAAACAAAATAGGTATGAAAACTTTAAAAACACTAATGAGTATCGCATTACTTTTCGCATTTATAGTAATGCAATCGCAGAATATTAACTTAAAAACAGCAACTATGAAAACCATAACATTTAATTCAGGAGGGTTAAACCTTGCAGGCAACTTGTACTTACCCAAAAACTTGGAGGAGTCACAAACTTATCCAGCGGTTATCGTTGGCGGGTCGTTAACTTCAGTAAAAGAGCAAATGGCCAGTGGTTATGCAAAAAAATTAGCAGAAAACAATATTATCGCTTTAGCTTTTGATTACAGCCATTTTGGAGAAAGTGAAGGTCAACCCAGACAATATGAAGATCCAGAAAACAAACTCAGAGATTTGAAAAGTGCTGTAAGCTATTTATTGACTCTACCTTACGTAAGCAACGTTGGCGGATTTGGGATATGCGCTTCAGCAGGAAATATGATGAATTTGGCATCAGAAGACAAGCGTCTCAAAGCTACAGCAACTGTTGCAGGTTGGTTTCCGGATGAAGAGACATTACCATTGTTATATGGAAGTCAAGAAAATATAGACCACTTAATAAAAAGTGGGCAAGAGGCAAAAAAGCATTATGCAGAAACGGGTGAGAACACTGTTGTTTTAGCCTACAGCAATACAGATAAAACAGCATCACATTTTGGGCCAATGGAATATTACATGGATAATAAGCGTGGTGGTGGAATAGCCGAATGGAAAAATGAATTTTCATTAATGAGTTGGGAGCCTTGGTTAAGTTTCGATCCGATTGCAAAGGCAGAAAGCATTACTACACCTACCATGATTATACATTCAGATAACAGTGCACTACCAGATAATGCAAAAAAAGTATATCAACAATTGCAAGGTGAAAAAGAATTGGTTTGGTTAGAAGGCAATCATTTTGATTTTTACGATCAAGAAGACAAAGTTGCTGAAGCCAGTGCAGAAGCGATTAATTTCTTCAAAAAGCATTTAAAATAAAATAAAATTTAAGATTAACTAGAATATCTGCCTAAAGGCGTAATCTCAATAAATACTAAAAAGATGAAAACACAAAACAACAAAACGGTATGGTTTATTACAGGCGCATCCTCGGGATTTGGAAAAGCATTGACTGAATATGCTGTAAGCAAAGGTTATTATGTTGTGGCCACGGCGAGGCGTCAGGCAAAATTGAAAGCACTGGCAAATGAATTTCCAGAACAGATTCTGCCTATAAAAATGGATGTCACCAATCGAGACGAAGTAAAGTTGGCCATAGAAAAAACCATTTCAGAATTAGGTCATATAGATACACTGATTAACAATGCTGGTTACGGTATCGTAGGGGCATTGGAAGAGACACCACAAAAGGAATTCCGTAACCAAATGGAGACCAATTTTTTCGGTGCCATAAATGTTACACAAGAAGCTTTGCCACACATGCGCAAAAAAGGTAAAGGTGCAATTGTAAACATGAGCAGTATGGGAGGAAATATGAGCTTTGGGGGCTTTAGCGCGTATTCGGCGAGTAAGTTTGCATTAGAAGGTGCATCAGAAGCACTAGCGCAAGAAATTGCACCTTTTGGAATTAAAACCATGATTGTGGAGCCGGGTGCTTTCCGAACTGAATTTGCAGGAACAGCGTTAAAACATATGCCAAAAATCGAAGCTTATGATGCTATTGTTGGTGGCACAAGAGATTTTGCCAAAGGCATGGATGGTTCTCAAGAAGGTAATCCTGCTAAAGCTGCAGAAGCTATTGATATAGCTATAAATGCAGAGCATACACCTTTACGTTTACAATTGGGGGAAGACTCTATCGAGGCTGTTAAAGGTCATGCAGAAGATCTATTAAATGAGCTTGAAACTTGGAAAGCCATTGGTCTGGATACAAAGTTTTAAGGAAAATTTGACTGTGATACATTTAAAAGAAAATCTCTTGAGCCAATCTAAATGTATTGGCATGCGCATCAACTATAGTTTTTATGTCTGGGGAATAACCTCCGCCCATACTACACATAACGGGAATATTATTCATTCTACACTGTTGTAAAACAAAACGGTCTCTTTCTTTGCAGCCTTGCACGGAAAGCCCCAATTTTCCTAACTTATCAGTTGCTATAACATCAACACCGCAGAGGTAATATATAAAATCTGGTTGGTATTGATTAATGAGTTTTGGTAAGGTGTCTTTTAAAATAGTGAGGTAAGTGTCATCGTCAGTGTTATTTTCTAATGCGATGTCTAAATCGCTTTGTTCTTTTTTAAAAGGATAATTGCCTTTACCATGCATGGAAAATGTAAAAACGGAACGGTCATTTTGAAAAATTTCAGCCGTTCCGTTGCCTTGATGCACATCTAAGTCTACGATTAGAACTTTTTCCGCAAGCTTTCTGTATTGAAGATAGCGTGTGCCAATGGCTTGGTCATTTAATAGACAAAACGCTTCGCCACGATTGGTGTAGGCATGGTGCGTACCTCCCGCTACATTCATGGCGATACCGTGTTTTAAAGCAAATTCACTAGCTTTTATTGTGCCATCTGCAATAAACACTTCACGTTCAACTAGGCTTTCGCTTAAGGGGAAACCCAGTTTTCGCGCAGCTCGCTGGTTTAAAGTGATGTTGACCAAGTCGTAATAATACTCTGGCTCATGAACCGCCAAAATATGTTTATCATTTGGTTTGGTGGGTTCAAAAAAATTATTGCTATTGCAGGTACCTTCGTAGAGGAGTTGCTGTGGCAATAACTCATATTTTTCCATTGGAAAACGATGTCCTTTTGGTAATGGGTGTTTATAAATTGAATGGTTTGCTATTTTCAGCATTTAATTAAAATCCCCAAGATTTAGAGTCTTTGTAGTTGACAAAAAACGCCCATCACCAGCAACTCCTTCTATAAATAGGGTCACATCACTGGTTAAATCACTTAATTTGAATGTTAGGTATCCGTTTTCATCAATTTTACAGTTGGGCAACCAATCTATTACGCCGAAGCTATAATAAAAATCACTATTGTAACTGCTATATTTTGGGGTGTAGAACTTTTTAGATTTAGAGAAACTTAATGGAAACTTATGGGCTTTGTAACGCTTTATGGGTTTAGTCGGTTGATCCCCTATTTTTGTGTAAATTCTAATTACGGGAGAAATTCCATCCAATAAACCATTGCCCATTCCATAACGATTTATGGCTATGTAGTCTACGGTTCTCATATCAAAATTAATGAGATGATCTGTTTCAGTATAGCGAACATCATCCACATAGAAAACTACACCCAAATTACTGGCACCGAAAGATGTAGATTGTGGAATTTGGACAACAAGCTGACCTAATTGTTCGTAAGCTCTAAACCCTCTGCTGAGGAGGTAATTGGCTAGTGTCAGATTCCTGTAAGGGCTATTTTCGTCAAAAACATCTGTTACGTTATAAAAGGCGCTGTTAGTAAATCCTTCTATCTTCCTTTCTCTATCAGTTTTGGCTTTAATGACCACTTCATCGAGTACATTTTTGGATAAATTGGGCTTGTCTAACGTTAGGTATGTGTTTAGGGTAAATTCTGTTATTGTTGGTTCTTTTGGATTTAAAACTTCATAATTATTTCTGAAATTAGGTATCTTGGAAGGTGCATATTGCACATAAATATTAGGCACCTTAAGCTTACCATTGTTGCCTAAGGCAGAGATGGTTAAATTTTCGGTCTCAGTTGGGAAAAACCCTTGCTGTATAAAGCTGTTATTGTCTTTGTCAACACTAGCGACAAAACCATCATCTTCACCCATTGAGTGTATTAAGAAATCAGAATCTTTGGGATTGTTATTGTTTACTTGTACTACTATACCATCTTCAAATACGTGATTGGTTTTCATTTCATTGTTGGTAATGATATTCCAATCGTAGCTGCTCCAGCCTTGGGTTATAAGTAAATTGTCTAATTCGAAGGCTTTTTTCTCATTTGTGTCACTAAAATAATAGGAGGCATTTTCTATATAGCCGTTAACATAAGGTTGAAGATACGTTTGCGATATTATATTGTGGTGTCCATTATAGGATTTTGTACCTTTTGGCAATGCAGAAATGCTAACGTTCACATTTTCTAAATCTTTTATCTGTTTGTCAATTCTCATACTGATATGAACAGAATCTTTAATCTTGCCAATACTTGGAGTACCCAGTTTAGATAATTCCATACCCTGGTAATTAAAAACCATACGCTCTAAAATAGGTTGGTTTTGCTCATCAAAAAGTGTAAAAATGTTTATACCTCTGTAGAGGTTTTTAGGATCGAACTGCACTAATACATCGTTGTCCTCGAAATTAACATCCATTACTTTTAGGGATTTGCCATTATGTATGGATAGTTTGTAGGTTTTATTTTTAATGAAATTTAATGTTTTGTCATTGGTGGACAGCATTAAAAAAACTTCCTTATTTCTAAAGTTGTTTACGGTTATTGAAACGCCTTGGGGTTTAATAGGGCCTAAATTAAACGTAAAATCCCTATTGGCATAATTTAGCTTTGCCTTAAAATTGTTGGTCATATCTGGTTTAAGCTCTAGTCTACCTATGCCCATGGCGTTGGTCTTAAAATGCGTAATTACATTGTCGTTTTTATCGTATACGATACCGTTAACATTTGGCACTCCAAAGCCTAATTTATTTTTTATTATAACACCAACATTTGTCTTAACTTGATCTATAAAATGCCCTCCTTCGGGTAAAAACTGAACATCAAGTTCGTTATCAATTCTTCGAATTTCGTCTCGTGTTTCTTTTTCAGGATCTATAACCCTAAAACTCTGGATGTAAGCATTTTTCTCATCAAAATTCCGCATCCAGTTAGTGTAGGTCTTAAATGTGTAATAACCTGAGGAGAAAGAACTATCAATATCAAATACATTATTTGCAAATCCATTGGTCACTTTAACTAATTTACTTTTAATGATATTGTCGTTACTATCCGTAATGACGCAATATAGGTTCTTGGAAGATTTGGATAAACGTTGAGTATCCTTTTCTAGTACATAACTATTGAACCCCAGCATTTCACCTTTAATATAGATGGATTTATTGACATGTGTATACACGACTTCTCTGTAAGGTGAGGAGTAGTTTTCGAAGGTGACAGCTACATCATCAAACTTGGCACTGGTCTGTGAGTTTATCACGGTACTGGATAAAGCAAAAACACATACAAATATTGTAAAGATAGTTTTCATAATTCGTGAGGTTTATCTAATAAAGATAACACAAAAACTATACTCATTATGGGCAATTAACTAATCTTTAACCCATTAGATACCTTAATGTCATTATTGCCTAGCATAGCGGAACTATCAGGATTGACAAACACCAAATTACCGTTCTCATCTTCGGTCATTAAAATCATACCTTGACTTTCTACACCACGCAATGCCCTTGGTGCCAGATTTACTAAAACGGTAACACGCTTACCGACCACCTCTTCTGGTGTAAAACTCTCAGCTATACCCGATACGATGGTGCGTGTGTCAATCCCCGTATCTACTTTTAAAACTAATAGTTTTTTGGTTTTTGGCATTTTTTCAGCCTCTAAAATAGTACCTACCCTAAGGTCTAGTTTTGTAAAATCATCAAAGGTAATTTCTTCTTTTTGAGGTTCTACAGTTTTTTTCGCAGCCGCATTGGCTTTTTTACTGGCCTCGAGTTTATCGAGCTGCTTCTGTATTTCTATATCTTCAATTTTAGAGAATAATAGCTCAGGTTTTCCCTTTCGGATTGAATGGTTAACCGGCAGTAAAATTGCTTCGTTTGAAACATTGCCCCATTCTAATTCTGAGTCAAGTTCAGCATGACATAGAATTTGTTTTAACTTTTTTGACGTAAACGGCAAAAAAGGTTCGCACAGAACGGCTAGGGCAGATGCTATTTGCAATGCAATAAACATTACGGTTTTTGTACGCTCTTCGTCAGTTTTAATAGTTTTCCAAGGCTCTTCGTCTGCTAAGTATTTGTTACCTAAACGTGCTAAATTCATCAATTCTTGGCTTCCTTCTCTAAAACGGTAACGCTCAATAGAACTTGCAATCACATCTGGATATGCTCTTAGTGCAGCTAAAGTATCTTCATCAATCTGTTTGTATGTCGACGGTTCTGGAACAATACCATCATAATACTTATTGGTTAGTACCACAACACGATTTATAAAATTTCCAAATATGGCAACCAATTCATTATTGTTTCTTGCTTGAAAATCTTTCCAGGTAAAATCATTGTCCTTGGTTTCTGGGGCGTTGGCAGTTAAAGCATAACGCAGCACGTCTTGCTGATTAGGAAAGTCCTCTAAATAATCTGGTAGCCAAACTGCCCAGTTTTTAGAGGTTGATAGTTTATTGCCTTCAAGATTCAAAAACTCGTTAGCTGGTACGTTTTCTGGTAAGATATAAGAGCCTTCAGCTTTTAGCATACAAGGAAAAATAATGCAGTGAAAAACAATATTGTCCTTACCAATAAAGTGAACCAAAGTTGTGTTGTCATCTTTCCAATAATCCTCCCAGTTTTTGCCTTCGCGTTCTGCCCATTCTTTGGTTGCTGAAATATAACCTATTGGTGCATCAAACCATACGTAGAGCACTTTGCCCTCTCCACCTTCTACAGGCACTGGAATTCCCCAATCTAAATCACGCGTTACTGCTCTAGGTCGTAGCCCATCATCCACCCAAGATTTTACTTGCCCATATACATTGGGTTTCCAATCTTTTTTGTGTCCTTTTAGTATCCAATCTGTTAAAAAAGTTTCATATTTATTTAAAGGTAAAAACCAATGTTTGGTTTCTTTAAGTGATGGCTTGTTTCCTGTAATGGCAGATTTTGGGTTAATTAAATCTGTAGCATTGAGACTACTTCCACAGTTTTCGCACTGATCCCCGTAAGCTTCCTCATAACCACATTTAGGGCAAGTCCCCACAACAAATCTATCTGCTAAAAACTGGTTGGCTTCGGCATCGTAAAGTTGCTCAGAAGTTTCCTCTACAAATTCGTTTTTTTCATATAAGGTTTTAAAAAAATCTGAAGCCGTACTATGATGGATTTTCGCTGAGGTGCGCGAGTAATTATCAAAGGAAATACCAAAATCTTCAAACGATGCTTTAATTATGGCATGGTATTTATCTACAATATCTTGAGGTGTTACCCCTTCTTTTTTTGCTTTGATTGTAATTGGCACACCATGCTCATCACTACCGCAAATAAAGGCAACATCATTACCAGTTAGTCTTAAGTATCTTGAATATATATCAGCAGGAACATACACACCTGCCAAATGGCCAATATGTATTGGTCCGTTAGTGTAGGGTAGTGCTGCTGTAATGGTATATCTTTTTGCCATAATTTCAATATGTTGAAAGGCACAAAAGTACATAATATAAAGGCGAGTAAGAAAAAAAATGTACATTTACAAAAAGCAGTTTTTATGATTTTGAGACAAGTTATCATAGTATCTTTTTTTGCCATTGTTTTGGTTTTTAACGAAGCGATATATGCTCAAAATGAAACTGATAATTCCATAGAGATGACATCAGAATTAATAAGACCCCCATATCTAAAAGCAGGCGATACAGTTGCTATTGTAGCACCATCAGGAATATTAAAAAATCGAGAACGGGAGGTACAACAAGCCGTAGGTTTATTAAAAAGCTGGGGATTGCATGTAGTTATAGGTAAGCATGTATTTAGTAAAGCCAATCATTTTGCCGGTACTGATGATGAACGCTGTGAGGATTTACAAAAAGCTATGGATGATCCAAAAATAAGTGCTATATGGTGTGCCAGAGGCGGTTACGGAACCGTACGTATTTTAGATAAGTTAGATTATACCAAGTTTAGGAAAAACCCAAAGTGGATTGTAGGTTATAGCGATATAACGGCATTGCATAATCAGTTGCACAACAATGGCTTTATGTCTATACATGCATTAATGTGTGTAAGTCTTACTAAAGATTTGAGCGAGATTGAGTATACGATTGAAACATTTAAAATGGCGTTGTTTGGTAACCCGACCAACTTCGATTTAGAGCCTACCCAATACAATAGAACAGGTGAGGCTTCTGGTGAATTAGTTGGTGGAAACCTTACGATGTTACATACTATGTTGGGCTCTAAAGAGAGTATAGATACGTCTGGAAAGATTTTGTTTATCGAGGAAATAGGGGAATACAAATATCATATAGACCGTATGTTGCAAAGTATGAAACGCGCTGGCTATTTTGACAATTTAAACGGACTTATTGTCGGCGATATGTCTCGGTTAAGGAAAAATACAACGCTTTGGGGAACTTCTGTAGAGCAATTGATTTTAGATGCTTTAGCGGATTACGATTTTCCAATCGCATTTGGCATGCCTGCAGGTCACGAAAAGAAAAATTTGGCCATGACTTTAGGGATGACCGTTGAGCTAAAGGTTGAGAGCGATAAGACTTTAATTAATTTTAAAAAGTAATTACAAGGTTCTCTAATAAAAGCTTTTGTGGTTTTTTATCACTAATGTGGTTGCTCAAACTTTAAGTTTATTTTTTTATAAATTTATTATTGAGCACACGATTTGTTGTTAGAAGAATCCCAGTAACTCTATTAAATGGGTTGCGGTCTATTTTTAAAATGTAATCAAAAACCATTAGTCTATCTCTGTTTAACACTTCTAAATTTTGAGCTTTATCCCAACCATTCAACCTAAAAGTTAGTCTTTCATTTTCATAATTTATAGAAAAGCCGACATCTAATTCCCTGCTGTAATATTGACCAACATAGCTTTCAAAATCTGCAATGGTAGGTTTTTCTACAGGTATTTTCTTATATACATCTGCTTTACCCGAAGGATGGAATACGATAAGTTCATTTTTATAAAATGCTACTTTTGTTTTTGAATCATACGTTGTAGTGTACAGATTCTGTTGTTCCTTTTCGAGCTCAATTGGATTGTTGTTTCCGCTTCTCCATGTTAATGTTCCATTCTTTTCACCAATGCAGATAATATTATCGTTAGACGACAAATATTGTCCTATCAGTTGTGTTTTGTCCAAATCATTCAAAATAGTGTTCAATCGTTCGTCATATACAATATTTGTCTCTCTTTTGGGAAGGAACAATAAAGCGATTTCATCTGCAATGGTGCCACTCCATAGCCTACTATTGTTGCTCATAACAAAAACAGTCAACTTTTCCTCTGGAAATCTAATGGTTTGAGCATGGTAAGATCCCGTGCTACCAGAATGATGAACTGATTTAAAATTCAACCTATTTTTTAGATCTAACCCAAAACCATAACTTGTTATCTCACTGTTAGGTATTGGTTTTTGACTTTCTATCAATAATCTATTGTTGTTGTCTTTTGCATTTTGTATGGCTACCTCAAAGATTAACTGGTCTTTTAATGTGGTAAATAAGAAGCCATCACCATACAGATTGGTTAACATGGGATATTGTTGCCAGACCCCATCTCCCCAGTCTGAGTAAGGCAATACTTGATTAGGAATAACGTACATATAATTTTTTAGAAATGAAGTGTTGTTCATTCCTAAGTTTTTGAAGAATTCTTCTGAGTAGTTATGGAATTTCTCTCCTGACACCACTTCAATAATCTTAGTCAATAAAATATAACCAGAATTGCTGTACATGTATCTTGTCCCAGGCTTAAAAGCCAAATCTTCCTGTTTTACAAGTAATTTTTCAATAACATCATCATTATCCATGGCTATGCGTTTCCACCAAGGATTTCTTTGAATGCTCATTAAATCTGCATAATCCCTAATGCCACTAGTATGGTTTATTAAGTGTCTTATTTTAATTTTGTCGGTTACTTTAGGATATAAGTTGGGTATGTACTTTCTAATATCATCTTCTAAGCTAAGTCTCCCATCCATGGCTAAACTCAACGTTATCAATGCTGTAAATTGCTTCGCTGTTGATGCTATATTTGAGCGAGAATCAGCATTGATACTTACTTTATGCTGCAAATTAGCTAAGCCTTTATAACCTTCATAAATGATTTTGCCTTCTTTTATGATACCAACAAATATTCCTGGATCATTATCTGATAGTTTTGAGTTGACTACAGAATCAACCATTTTTATTTGCCTCTGTGAATGTATTAAAGTTGAGATGAGCAGAAAGCTCAGTGTAACTATTGTTTTCATCTTTTGTAATCTTTGGTCTTATGAAGCATCCCAGTTAACACCTTTCAATACAATTGTAAGTTAGTTACTGACGTTTCGTGTTCATTTATTTTGATGTAAAAGTCTGGGTAATAGTAAAGCCAAACGCTTCAAATCTTGATTTGAGACCTATTTCTATATGATTCTTTCTAGATAATCCTTGGGTGAAAGTGATGTGCTTTTCTTAAAAGCTCTGTTAAAAGTTGCTTTGCTGTTGAACCCGCAATCTAAAGCAATACCCAAAAGTGTAGATTTATTGTGTTCGCCTTTGTCTAACTTATCTTTTACAGCTTCAATCCTATAATGATTAATAAAGTCATTAAAATTCATGTTAAATTCAGAATTTACCACTGAAGAAATGGTCTTTGTAGTTGTGCCCAATTCTTTTGCCACATCAGAAAGTGTCAAGCGAGGATTTTCAAAAATATGTTTTTCAGTCATGAGTCTAGAAAGTTTGTCTTTCCAGAGTGTGAGGTCTTTATCTGTATGGCTAGGTTTAATGGTATTTTTTGAAACCAAATCCTCATCATCAAAGATATTGATGGTTTTTAGTTTTTCGTTGAATAGAGCGGTCTGTTTAATAATGTTGCTGTAACCTGTAATAGCTATATAATAAAAGATAAAAGAAAATGCGATGTAATGCCAAAACTGGCTTCCGAATTCTCCCCAGTTGGGATTAGTAATAAAAAAGAGTGCTCTCAGTATGAGTATACTTAAAAAAGCAATCATAAAGTTACGAATCCATTTAAACAATAAAGTTTCTGCATAACTTACTTTATCAAAAAGTAGTTTTTTATAGTTAGAATATAAGCGAAGGCTCAAAACCAAATAGAAGCTCATTGAAACCAGGCCAGTTGCTTGGTACCAATTTGCCAAATCTTTGTCCCTGCCATCTGCGTAGAAGTAATATTCATTTAAGATGATTTTATCCGTGACAAAGACAATCAGACTATAAATGGCATATAATATAGCAGGTATATAATGAATATAATCTTTTTTTGAAAGCTTAAAATCTGCGTTCAATAAGCTTTTGGTGTAAAAATATACAACCGGTCCTATCAACAAAACCTGCATAAAAGGCACAAAAAACAGAATCTCTCTAGTCAATTTTTTAGAATACCAGTTTGCATAGCCTAACATGTAAGGTACGATATACATGGCATATAAAAACAGCAACAAGCTTAACCATTTACTTGCTCTATTATTATAAATAAGCCCTTTTCTCAGAAGTAAAAATGAGAAGACCATCCCGTGAAAAAAGAATATTAAAAGCAAAGAACTTTTCTGTCCGAAGCTAAAAGGAAAGTCAAATACTGAGTTGATGAGCTATGATATTTGTTTGTGACTTAAAAGTAATACTATTTTTCTATTTTAGTGCGATGGCACAACACAATGAACTAGGAAAAAAAGGGGAAGCACTAGCTGTAGATTTTTTGATTAAAAATAATTATGATATTGTTGAGCGCAATTATAGATTTGAGAAAGCTGAAGTTGATATCATTGCCAAAAAAAATGATATTCTTGCTATTGTTGAGGTGAAAACCCGTTCTACTATAGATTTTGGAAACCCACAAGATTTTGTAAAACCAAAACAAATAAAAAACCTAGTGAAAGCTGTTGATGCTTATATTGTAGAAAACAGTCTAAATATTGAAGTGAGATTCGATATTATTGCGATTGTGAAAGTAAAAAACGGCTATGATATAGAGCATTTAGAAAATGCGTTTTACCATTTCTAGAGATAGATATTTGTAACTACGATTAAAAGGCTGTAGAATAATACGTTAACAACTTTATCTTTAGTTTTCAGGGCAAGAAATCGCTTCAGCTCAATTTTAACAACACTATAGGATAGGATAATGCTTGTAAAGACAACTCCTAGTCCCAAGAACCAATACAATGATTCTGGATAAGGTAAGGTTGCACTTGTAATTAAAAAAAGCACCACTAAAACACCAGTAATTAAGATACGCTTTTCGTTTTTTGCATCTAAATTATTTCTAAGCACAATAGTCCTGATTTTTGATGTAATTAATGTGATGATAGCTGTTAAAAAAACTATGGTAAAAATCATTCTTTTTTAATTTAGTACGGTGATTATAAAAATATATATTCTATTTAAAAAGAAAAAAACTTGTAAGCAATAACTTTAAAATTATCTATAAAAATTCATTTCGTCTATATAATGCCACACATTATCGGATAACATAGGCCTCACATTTCTGCCAGCTTTAATCTCTTTTCTTATAAACGTAGAAGATAGCTCCATTATTGGCGCAGAAATGTTAAAAATTTTTGGATGATTATTAAATTGGGTTTCTACCTCGCCTTTCGATAATCTTGGATAGACATAAATACTATGATTTTCTAAAATAAGTTCATAATTTTTCCACTTATGAAAGCTCTTTAAATTATCCTCTCCCATAATCAATGCAAATTCGTGTTCTGGGAATTTTTCAAAAAGATATGTGAGTGTATCTATGGTATAGTTGGGCTGTTTTAACCCAAATTCTATATCACTGGGTCTCAGTTTAATATAATCTTTTGTGGCACGATACACCATCTCTAACCGTTGGTGGTCATCTAACAATGTGCTTTTCTTTTTAAAAGGACTCTGTGGGGTAACTACAAACCAAACCTGATCTAAATCGCTATGTTCAGCCAAATGGTTGGCAATAGTTAAATGCCCAACATGTATGGGGTTAAATGTTCCGAAGTAGAGGCCTATTTTCATAATTACTCATTTACAAACCCAGAAACCAGATCATAAGCATTTTTTAATGCGGTTTCCAAACTTTCATTTACAACGATTTCATCAAAAAGTGGAGCTGTTGCCAATTCTGCTGGTGCTTTTGCCACACGCATACTTATTTTTTCTTCACTTTCCTCTCCTCGGTCTTTGAGACGCCTTACCAGTTCATTTAAGTCGGGTGGCTTTACAAAAATAGCTAAGGTCTGTTCAGGGAATTTTCGTTTAATACGTAAGCCTCCGGACACATCAATATCAAAAATTACGTGCTTTCCTTTTGCCCAGATACGCTCTATTTCGGTTTTTAATGTACCGTAGAAATTATCCCTGTAGACTTCTTCCCATTCTAAGAATTCATCATTCTTTATCTTGTTTTTAAATTCTTTGAGTGATAGATAATAATAATCTTTACCATGTACTTCATTACCGCGTTTTTCTCGAGATGTAGCAGAAATTGAAAACTCTAAATTAAGTTCTTCTTGTCTTAATAAATGGCGTACAATAGTTGTCTTTCCCGAACCTGATGGTGCTGAAAATACGATAAGCTTACCTTGTTTCATGTTTAAAATTTCAAATTTAAAACCCCAAATTCCAGTAATTTCCTTTTTAGAATTTAGTGCTTTGAATATTTTGATTTAAGCGTTCTATAGAACGTTTAATAGTTGTTCCTTAATTTTTTCGAGCTCATCTTTCATTTGCACCACAAGTTTCTGCATTGGTGCGTGGTTAGATTTAGAACCTATGGTGTTGATTTCACGACCTATTTCTTGTGAAATAAAACCGAGTTTTTTTCCGTTAGAATCGTTAGAATTTAAAGTCTTTATAAAATAATCTAAGTGATTGTCCAACCTTACTTTTTCTTCAGTAATGTCAAACTTCTCGATATAGTAAACTAATTCTTGTTCAAAGCGATTTTCGTCTACCTTTTCTTTAATGTCAGAAATGCCCTTTTCTAATCGCGCCCTTACACCATTAATACGGTCGGGATCCATTGTAATAACCTTTTCAAGTAATTGTCTCAAAGTAGAAATTCTATCGATAAAATCTTGTTTTAAAATAGCCCCTTCATCTTTTCTGTAAGCTACAATTTTAGAGACGGCTTCATTAATGCCATTGGCAATTTGTGTCCATTCTTCCTCGTCTATATCGTCACGTTCTGTAGTTACGGCATCTGGTAATCGAATGGCCATTTTTAGCAATTCGGTAGCATCACCATCTACAACATCCTTAAGCTGTTTTATATATTGGTTAACTACGGTTTTGTTGATTTTAGAACTCGTATCTTCACCTGTAATCTCTACGTATAGCGAGAAGTCGACTTTTCCTCTAATGAGATGTTTGGAGATAAGTTTTCTGATATCTAGCTCTTTAGCACGATACATGGAAGGCATCCGGGCATTAACATCTAAGTTCTTGCTGTTCAGTGATTTTAATTCTATAGATATTTTTTTGGTAGGAAGCTGAAGTACAGATTTCCCATAGCCAGTCATAGATTGTATCATTAATACGATGCGATTAAAGTTGCGCAAAGGTACAAAAATGTATGGTTAACGCTCTATTTAAATACTTTGAAAAGTATTAAAGCAACATAAGAGACTTTTATAACTTTGCATTTGTATCTGAAATAAAATTATGTACAAAAAACAATTTGAAATTCGTTGGAGTGATGTTGATGCTAATGGTCATTTAGCAAATTCTGCATATACTAATTTTATGAGTCATGCTAGAATGTCTTTCTTTAGTAATAGAGGATTTTCAATGCCAGAAATACAAAAGTACAATGTTGGCCCTGTGGTGTTTTACGAACATATGTATTATTTTAAGGAGTCGTTTATAGGTGCGCCAATTACTGTCACCATTGAAGTTTCTGGCCTAAGTGATGACGGTATGCTTTTTATGTTTGAGCATAATTTTTACAACGATAAAGGTGATAACCTGGCTTATTGCGAAATGCAAGGCGCATGGATAGATTTAAAATCTAGAAAATTAACCGGTTTACCAAAAGAGCTCCTGAATTTAGCACAAAAATTTCCAAAATCTAAAAACTTTAGGGTGTTGACCAAAGCAGATACAAGGAAATATGGGGTAAGACCAAAACCGATGAAAATTTAAACTCTATTTAAATGGCTGATGCTGCTTAAACGATTTTATCTGTACATTCTCAATAAAAGGCTTTAGGATTTGATTGGGTAGATAGCGCTTATGCCGGCAATAACATGTCAGAGTTTCGGGTTGTGCACCAAGTGTACTTTTAATTTCTGAAGCAGTTCTTCCTAGATTTATTTGGTCAGATTGAGTTTCGATACCAAGTCTTACATAATCGTTTAATATTCTTGGATAGATGGAATAGTCTTTGTTTTTTGAGTAATCAATACCTATAAAATGCGCATCCAAATGTGCTCTGTTTTGCATAGCAGAAAGAAAACCAACGAGCTTGCCTTCTAGGAAGTAACCTTTTACAATGAACTTGTCTTTAAATGTGTCTTTGAGATGAATGTAAGTGTCTAGGTTTAAAATTTGGGCATTAAAGTCGGCATTGTCAATAGTGTTTTGGTACAACTCTTGAAGCTGATTTCTATAGGTTTTAATGTCATTTTGAGAAAACAGCTTGGCTTCTAAAGCTTCACTTTTTGCATCCGCTCTGTTAGCTTTTACTCTATACTTAGATTTCAAAGCCTTTTTATAATCATCAAACGATTGCCATTCAGGTTTTAGATAGATAAACATATTTGGTTCTACATGCATGGATGCATAGCCAAAAGACTTTAAATGGTCTGTAATATATAGCGATTCGTCTTCAAAATCCTTAACAAAAATTGCATTGAGCCGCTTACATTTATAGAGATTTCTAACGGTTTTAGCAATCACTTTAAAAGTTTCAACTTTTGGTTCCCCATCTTTCAGAAACGTACCATATTCTCCACTTAAAAACACATTGCCACAAAACAATACACGAATTTGATTTTTACAGAACATATTATTCACCGCACGTCTTATCTTATCAAACATTTTAATGTTCTTGGTGATTGTTTCAATACCAATAGTAACCAATTGCGTATTTGCAAAAGCAATAGCTTTACCATTCTTTAGAATGAAAACATAATTGAATTCTATGTCGGTATTTGCAATTTCAAACGCACTTAAAAACTCTGGGGAATAGTATATGTTAGATGTGCAATCCAAACCTTCCCAATAGGTTTTGGGAATATGCTCCACAGTTTTAAATATTTCTGAAGTTAACGACAAATCAACGAGCCTTTCTTTTAGGTTTAATGGATACAAGGTAAACGCCAGAAAATATCAATACCATGGCAATAATTTTAATAACATCAACAGCATCAACCCCCATAATAATAGCAAATAAACCAGCAATTACAGGTTGCAGATAAATAAATACCCCAACGGTTGAAGCTTTTAGTTTACTTAACGCATACGGATTTAAGAGATAGGTTGCAAAAGTAGCTCCGACAATTACAAAGCCTACAGAAAAAGATACGTACGGAGTAAAAGTTTCCCATTTCACTTCTAAAAATTGATTATAACCAAATGGCAATACCATAAAAAAGCCAAATAAAAATAGCCATTTTATGAATACAAAAGGGTGGTATTTTGCTGTAAGCTGCTTTATAAGAATAATATAGATGCTGTAAGAAATCGCATTAATAAATATAAAAATATTACCTAAAACTACGTTATCTGCAATTCGGGTAGATTTACCATAGATAGTAAGTACCAAAGCACCACAAAGTGCTAAGACAATACCAATAACCTTCAATGCTGTAACTTTTTCTTTTAAAATTATTGCGGACAGAATAAGTATAATAACAGGAGTAATCGTTACAATTGCTGAGGCATGTATAGGTGTTGTTAACTCTAGACCTTTTAAGAATAGCAACATGTTTATCACGACCCCAAAGACCGCAGCAGCAAATAGCCTTATGTAATCTCTGCGTTTAATTTTTTCTTTAGGCAAAAACAAACTAATAAGCCAAAACAGAACCGCGGCACCACCAACTCTTAAAACTACAAAAGCGAAGGGCTTAACGTAGTTTTCGTTCATTACCACCTTGGCAAAAGTGTAGTTGAGTCCATATAACAACTGAACCGCGAATAATGCAAAAATGGCAAAGGCTCTACTATTCATGTATAGCTTGTTTTGCTGTTTCTACCGTTTTTTTTGAGTTGCCAATAAAAATCTGATTATTAAAAAGTATTACAGGGCGCTTTAAAAATGTATAATGTTCTAAAATGTAGTTTTTGTAGTCGTCTTCAGAAAGTGATTTGTTTTTTAAGTCGAGTTCCTTGTAGAGTCTGGCACGTTTACTAAATAAGCTTTCATAACTATCGGTAAGCTTTCTCATTTCGCTTAGCTGTGCTTCGGTAATAGCTTCTGTCTTTATATCCTGAAACTCAAAATCATCTGGCAAACTAATTTCGTCAATAATTCTCATGCACGTATTGCAAGTGCTTAAAAAGTATATTTTTTTCATCTTGATATTCTAATTAATTTAGACATTGCAAAGTAACCTTATTTGAATTGAAAAATAGTTACATTTAAGAAAAATATAATGACATGGAGTACTACTCAATCGCAACAATTTTAATTGTTTTATCAGCTGTTTTTGGATATATAAATGTCCGTTTTTTAAAATTGCCCATTACAATTGGTTTAATGCTGATAACTATTGTTTTTACTGTGGTTTTAGTTGGTATTGCACAATTTGATGATACCATGTTGTTAAGAGAAAAAGCATTTATAAATAGTATTGATTTTAAAACTGTTCTACTAGATATAATGCTGAGTTTTTTACTGTTTGCTGGTGCTTTGCATACTAATTTCAATCAGTTAAAAGTACAGAGAGGTCCCATATTAGCTTTTGCAACGTTGGGTGTTTTGGTATCAACGTTTCTAGTCGGAATCATTATGTTTTATGTTTTGCACTGGATAGGAATAGAAGTTACGTTTATAAATTGTCTGTTATTTGGGGCTTTAATCTCACCCACTGATCCAATTGCTGTTTTAGGTATTTTAAAAAAGGCTGGTGCACCAAAAAAACTAGAAACCAAGATTGTTGGCGAGTCGCTTTTTAATGATGGTGTTGGTGTTGTTGTATTCTTAACCATTTTTGCGATTGCAGCAAAGCCCGAAGCCGCTATAGCATTTTCTGATATAGCAACATTATTTGGACAAGAGGTCATAGGAGGTGTGGCTTTAGGTTTGTTTTTAGGTTGGATTACATATCGCTTAATGAAATCCATAGACAATTATGAAGTTGAGGTGATATTAACCATTTCTACGGTAATGGGCGGAACCATGCTAGCACATAAGTTTCATTTATCGGCACCATTGGCGATGGTTACAGCTGGTTTAATAGTTGGTAACGATACAGTAAGAAATTCTGCAATGTCTGAAACAACAGAAGCTTATGTTGACAAATTTTGGGAGCTTATAGATGTGTTGTTAAACACTATTCTGTTTATAATGATTGGAATGGAAATGCTAGTGCTTACTTTAGATGGGAAGTATATTTATGCAGGTTTATTGGCGATTCCCATTATACTAATGTGTCGTTATATGTCGTTATGGTTGCCTATAAAATTCTTCTCCAAACGCTTGGACTTTGTACCAAAGACCAACTTAATTATGACATGGGGAGGTTTGCGAGGAGGTATTTCAATTGCTTTGGCTTTAAGTCTTACCCAAGACATGCACAGAGAACTGTTTTTGGTCATCACCTATATCGTGGTCATTGTATCTATAGTTGGGCAAGGCTTAACCGTAGAGCCAATTATAAAACGATTGACTAGAAAATCAGATTAATTAAATTTAAGTAAAGACGAGACTTCGTCAAACGGAATAACAAATTCTGTATAGCCTTGGCTGTACGATGCGATTTCGTATACATTATAAAGTAGCACCAAACCATCATCACTAAAACCCATAGTCTTTGGTAGTTGAAACGGTTTTCCGAAGAAAAAATCTTCCATCTCAAGTTCTTTCTGTTCTTTGTTCAAAGATTTTTCAAAATGTGTTTTAGCTAAAGTTTTAAATGCGCTTATGTCTTTAATAAAATCCTCTTTAGTTAGGATATCTCCTGTTTTAGCATTAAGATTTAAGAACTTTATCTTATCATTACCATGAGCTCCTCCCTTAAATTCATAAGTATTTATGGCAACTGTAATAATATCTTGAGATTGATAGGTTTTTTCGGTTTCAATATAAAGCTCCCACCTTGGTTCTGAAGCATCAGGAAAATCATTTTTAAAGTTGATGTACTCTGAGTTAAAATCTTTTAAAATGGACTCTAGACTTGTTTTTTTCGTAGGATCACTTAACGTAGAAATTATAGCTTCCTCAATTTTAAAATTGATGGTTTTGCTAAGCTCATCATTTCCTGTAGCTTTATCAAAAGTTACAGATATATCAGCTTCGTAAGCATTATCAATTGAGGTAGTTTTAAAAGTTACAGGTTTAAATTCTGATTCGCAGGAATTCAAAATGCATAATAAAACAAAAAAAGACAGTAGTCGTTTCAAGGGTTCAAGATTTTAGTTAAACATACTATAAAGGTATTATATAGAATTGAATACAACGAATTATAAATTAAATTTGTTGCTTTCCCATGAAGTTAATTTTTGAACTATTTAATAACCTTACTAGATATGAAATTTAACACAAAAACAATACATGGCGGACAGCAACATGACCCTGCCTACGGTTCGGTAATGCCTCCGATTTACCAAACCACCACCTATGCGCAATCCACACCGGGAGGTCATAAAGGCTATGAGTATTCCAGAACTCACAATCCCACAAGGCATGCTTTAGAAAATGCTTTCGCCAGCATAGAAAACGGAAATTATGGTATGGCTTTTGGTTCGGGTTTAGCTGCAATAGATGCCGTTTTAAAGTTGTTGCAACCAGGAGATGAGGTTGTTTCCACTAACGATTTGTACGGTGGAACCTACAGGCTTTTTACAAAGATTTATGAAGACTTTGGGATAAAGTTTCATTTTATCGGTATGGAAAATTCGGATAAAATCGAATCGTATATAACACCAGATACTAAACTGATTTGGGCAGAGACACCAACCAACCCTATGATGAACATTATAGATATTGTATCGGTTTCAAGAATTGCAAAAAAGCACAATGTGCTTTTAGCAGTTGACAACACGTTTGCAACACCTTATTTACAGCGTCCATTAGATTTGGGAGCAGATATCGTAATGCATTCGGCCACAAAATATTTGGGTGGCCATAGCGATGTGGTTATGGGTGCGTTGGTGGTTAAGAACAGGGATTTGGCAGAGCAACTTTATTTTATTCAAAATGCAAGCGGAGCCATCTGTGGGCCACAGGATGCATTTTTGGTGTTGAGAGGTATAAAAACTTTACACATTCGTATGCAGCGCCATTGCGAAAATGGAAAAGTCGTTGCTGAGTATTTGGCCAATCATCCTAAAATTGAAAATGTATACTGGCCAGGTTTTGAAAGCCATCCTAAACACGATATTGCAAAATCTCAAATGAGCGATTTTGGTGGCATGGTATCTTTTACGACCAAAGGTAATGATTACAAAGAGGCTATTAAGATTGTAGAAAACCTCAAAATTTTTACACTTGCAGAATCTCTTGGTGGAGTAGAGTCTTTGGCCGGTCACCCAGCGAGTATGACACATGCGAGTATTCCAAAGGAAGAACGAGAGAAAACAGGAGTTGTAGATGCTTTAATTAGGTTGAGTGTCGGTATTGAAGATAAGGATGATTTAATAGCAGATTTAAAACAAGCCATTGGGTAGTGTAAAGTGATATTGCGCCCTCAAACCAGTTAATTATAATATACAAGCGAACACTAAACGAATTGTATACCTTTTATTCTTGATAACCTTTTTTTGAAAAAACTATTCTTCTTGTTCTGAGTTGGGTTGGGCAGGATCAACCGAACTATCATGAGAATGATAATATTCTTCCAATAGATTCATTTTAGCCGTTAAGAGATCTTTCGTTTCAAGTAACAAGCTAAAGTAAAGCGTTGTGTTTTTTGGGCTAGATTCTTCGCTCCGCGTGCGCTCTACCTGTTTTTGAATTTTCTCTCTAACCAAATCAAAAATCTTTTGCTTTTCTGCTAAAATTTCGCCAATCATTTCAAATGAACGTGACTCAAACGCTGTCTGAGTTGTTGTAAACAGTTTTTCTAGATTTTCGTCTAAATTCTTAAGCTCTTTAACCTGGCTGAATTTTAATTTTTTGTGGTTATTATTAATGTGCTTATGACTTGCTTTAGAGATATACTCTAGCGATTGTGTCATATCCTGCAAGTGCCCTAAAATATTAATGTAAAAATTACTGGCAGCAACACTTGGCTCTTCCAAATTACGTATAAAGTAGAAAATATTGTCTTTAAGTTCATCTACTTCGTCAGAAAGCTTTGCAATTTGTCTGCGATTCTTTTTAAGAAGTTTTAAGTCTTGTACAGCCAGTCCATTTATAGCTGAGGTATAGATTCTATTACCTCTTTTTACCACATTGGCGATATTAGAAGCACTCTCGTGTATTACACCTTGGGTAGAACTACTTTCAGCTTTTTCGAGATGATCTTCTTCTCGCATTATCTTACTGCTCTTTCGGTGCGATAGATAACTTCGTATTAGTAAAGCAGTTGCCAGTAGCAAAAGACCTGCAAGAGCATAACCTTTTCCATGGTATAAAACATATGCCATTATCGCTGCGGCAACGAATGCACTAAATGCAGTAAAAAACCAACCTCCTATAACATTAAGTACACCAGCAACTCTATATACTGCACTTTCAGTTCCCCAGGCTCTGTCAGCAAGTGATGTTCCCATAGCCACCATAAACGTAACATAAGTGGTTGATAATGGTAATTTCATTGACGTAGCTATAGAAATCAAAACACTGGCCACCATTAAATTTACAGCTGCCCTTACCAAATCGAAAGCAGGCTTGTCTTGAGCCCTAACAATAACCTTAGGCTCTATAAATTGTGCATTGGACCAGTTTTTGAATGACTCAGGAAGCACCTTATTGATACTTTGATTGAGCCCTATAGTTAATCTTACGATATTTCTAGATAAAAAGTTGGGTTCAAAACGCTCTTTTACTTCGTCTTGTCTAGATAAGTCAACAGAGGTTTTAACCACCGATCTTGCTTTACTTGAAAACCACAGCGTCAGTACCATAATTAGTCCAGCGATAAGAAGCAAATAAGGTTCGGTCTGTACAGGCTCGCCAAGTGCCGTCATTACATAGTCTGAAGGATTGGTACCGGTAGCGGACCAAGCTTCATAAGAATTATATGCAGCAATTGGCACACCAATAAAATTGACTAAGTCATTACCGGCAAAGGCGACAGCCAATGCAAAAGTACCGACAATGATAATTAAGGTATAAATTTTAGCATTAAAAAACTTAACAGCAACAAAGGACATTAAAGTAAATAAGACAAAGCTTCCCTCAATGAAATACACGGGATGGTCATTTAAAAAGTCCAGTATGGATTGGTGCATAAATGTGGCATTCTTTAGACCTTTTACAATAATGAAATACATAATTGAGGTAATCGCAAAACCACTAAAAATGGCACTATACCAAATAGGCTTTTCTTCAAATTTAAATGATAAAAGCAAACGTGATATGTATTGAATAATGGCTCCCACAGTAAAAGCTACAACAACAGATAGAAGTATACCAAGTATAATCTCTATGGCCTTTTCGTTATTGATGTAGTTGGCCAAATCTCCTATGGATTGAGAATTGTCAGCATATATTTTAATTATTGCCACAGCAACTGAAGCTCCTAATAGCTCAAAAACTATGGAAACAGTTGTGGATGTTGGTAAACCAAGCGTGTTAAAAAAGTCGAGAAGGAGTATGTCGGTAAGCATTACGGCCATAAAAATCACCATAATTTCATCAAACATAAATTCACCAGGATTAAATATGCCCTTACGCGCTACTTCCATCATACCGCTCGATGTCATTGCACCAACAGCTACACCAATACTGGCAACAATCATTATGGTTTTAAAGGAAACTGCTTTAGAACCAATTGCAGAGTTTAAAAAATTAACAGCATCGTTACTTACACCAACAACAAGATCCGCAATAGCTAAAAAAGTTAAAGCGGCAAGCATATAGATATAAAGATTTTCCATGTATTTGGTTAGCTAAAATTGAACGCAAAATACTTTATTTATTTTTAAAGTTACGTTATCTAAACGTTATTTTTAATAGGCTTGCAACTGTGTTGGGCAACAAATTTTATTGGCTTCAAAAATTTTAAACTTTAAGAATAAGAGACGTGAGTATAAACAGCTTTTCTTCGGTTTTAACATTAAAGGCTTCGAAGCGGTATTCCAAACCAAATTGAAACTTTAGCTTTTCCGAAAAAAGCCAACCCATCTGTGCCGTAGTTCTATGGTCTAATTCTGGTTTTATTTTTTTGTTCTTGCTGAGTAATGCTTCCATTGAGGTTATCAAGTAACTTTCACCAACATCTAACTTTTCACCATTTAGAGGAAAATCTAAAGCAAAGCGATATCGCGATCGCAAAATGGTTAAAGTCTCTAAGATGCGCTGTTCAAAACGTATACGATGCCCAAAACGCAATGCCAGGTTTTTTTTGGTGTAGTTGTATTGTTGGGTTAAACGCAGCTCATTACTACCACCATCTATAGATTCTCTAATGCGATATTGAACACCTAAACTTAAACTGTTGTTGTAATTTAAATTTAAAGTTGAAAAATGAACAGCATCTATTTGCCTGTTTTCAAAATTAAGATTTTCATCTTGATATAGATAATAACGAGAACGCACGGCAAAGTTAACTTTATAAACACTATTAACTTTATGGTTTAAAGCTAAACCAGTTTCACCCAAGCCTTCAAAATTATTTTGAGAAAAGAGATGCAAACCCATAAAGCAGCCTATAAAGGCTAAAAGAATTTTAGTATAGAACATGCTCATAAGATGTTGGGTTCAAAACTCTAAAACTTAAAAACATACCTACGTTATTGAAAGTAAACTCTCTAATGTTACGTTTCTTTTCGGTTGTTACTTCTGCAATAATTTCAAAGTTGGTAGGTATTTTGGAGTTTTGTGACAGCACATTATCTATAAAATTAGAGGCATTTATCTTAGATGAATACACAAACTGTTTTTGAATCTTTATAATTTTATGTTTAGTAAATGTGTTTTTAAAATAGTTGTTTATTTTTTCTCTGGGGGATGTGTTAATATCCTTAAGTTTAATAACAACCTCTATATCTTCAATGTTTCCTTTTGTAGAAAATTCTAGGCTATAGCGCTGCTTTTTGTATTTAAACTTGGCCTCAAAGCTTTGCTTTTCCCCATCAGTTTCTTTATAAAATTTAATGCGCTTACACTTTTTTGGTAGACCTTCAACGAGCTTTTGAGCCATTTCTGGAAAATCGGAAAACTTTACTCGCTCTTCTTTTTCATTTTTAGTTTGACAAAATGCCAACTGTGTAAAAGCGAATATTATTGAGACTATTAAAAGAAAACGTAATTGCATTATTTGATTTAATTTAATTCATCCTATTTAATCAGGACAAGGCATTTAATAGTGCAATATCCTATTCTGTATTACAAATTTAAAGGTTGTTTTTTTATTCTTATAGAATATTCTCCTTAAAAATAGATGTCTTATGTAAATTTAGATAACATTATAAATGTCTGAAATTGAATATGTTATATTTCTAATGTTAATTTAATGTTACGTAATTGTTGTTTAAATGTAAAAATAATGTTATGTTTGTAAAGTAATTATTAATTAAAACCCAGATAGACATGAAAAAGATACTTGTTTTACTTGTAATGATAAGCGTAGGTTTTACATATGCTCAAGAAGAAAGAACATTAAAATTAAATAAAGAGAAAGATTTAATTGAAGTGACTTATTACCACGATAATGGTGAGGTTAGTCAAACAGGCTATTATACAGTTGATGGTAAGTTACACGGTGAATGGTTAAGTTTTTGCCAAGAGGGCAATAAAATGGTCTCAGCAAAATACGATAATGGCAAAAAAGTAGGGAAATGGTTCTATTGGAGTGGTAATACTTTAAAAGAGGTTGATTACTCTAACAATGCCATTGCTAATGTAAATGAGTGGACAAACAGTAAAGCCACTGTTGCTTCGAATGAATAAATTGAAAATGGTTTTCAATAAAAAAGCATCCTAATCATTAGGATGCTTTTTTGTTTATAATATTTGTGTGTTTTTAGCTAAAACTCAATTAAGTTATTAGTTAGCTGTCCAGTTTGCACCCCAAGTTGCAAAATCAGTTCCAGTTGCATTTGCTGAATCTCCAAAAATCACATCTGCTTCGGTAAGTGCGTTTTCTAAATCAGTAAGAACTACTGGAGTATCTACACCAGTAAATGATATATCAGTAACAGAAGTGTCACCGTCTAAAACGCCTTCGCTAGTTGCTTGACCAGGTTCGTCATCTTGTATTACAAAACCACGTCCAAAATTACTCACCATAACATTAGAGAATATTCCTCTAGAACCAGCACGCAGTCTAAATGCACGGCCAGAATCGTTATCACCTATAACAGTAACATTAGTAACGGTTGGTGCAGAAAAATAACCGCCTTCGTTAGAGAAATCAGTATTAAATCCGTCCATTTCAAACCCACTGTCATGGCCAATACCTTCGTTTTGTATAACATATACATCTGTTAAAGTACCTGTATAGCCTTCTGTCCAGTCAATAGAATCATCTTCTGCATCTGTAACTACTAAATGACTTGCATTTACAGTACCACCAAAGAATTCGAAACCATCATCAGATCCTTTGAAGATTTGTACATAATCGATTATTGTTTCGCTACCAACAGCATAAAGTGACAATCCATTAAGCTCGGCATTACCATCAATAGCACCACCAACATATTCTAAACGTACGTACTCTAGACGACCAGAGTTGTCGTTTGGTGTGTTTCCGCCATAAGATAAACCACCAACCTCTGTTGTTGCAGTATCCTCTGATCCATCAGCTGTAGAATTAATTGGCGCTTTTCCGCATATTACAATACCTCCCCAATCACCAGAACTTGGAGTACCAGCGTTAGATGTAAACACTATTGGATTTGAAGAAGTTCCGGCAGCATTAATCTGAGCACCAGGCAAAATAGCGATATATGCATTGACACCAACTGGCGCAACTTTTATTTCTGCTCCGGCAGGAACTGTAAGCGTTGTGTTTTCAGCCATTAATAATGGACCTGTGATTAAGTATTCTTCACTATTGCTTAAAGTTAAGTCTTCGGTAAATACACCACTAAGTTCAATTACACCATCAGAAGTACTAGGATTGTTTGTAATGTTAATCACAATATCTGAAGTATCATCTCTCTCACATCCCATGAATGTCAATGCAAAAGAAAGTAGAATTAATAAATTACGTTTCATTTTTTTTAGAATTTAAATATTGAGTTATTGTTTTTATTAAAATTTATATTTTAAAGAGAGTCCCATGTTTACACCTGCTTTGAATTCTGAAATAGTAATATCACCACTACCAGTATCTTCTCTTACGAATGATATATTAGGATTCAATAAGTTTGAAGCAGAAACCGTGAGGTCTAATTTTTCTGATATTGGGCTATTCCATACAAAATTTAAAGCTGTAACACTTTTCTCTACAATGTTACCTAATTGTCCAGAACCTATAGAGTATATTCTGTCTGAGAAATATGAGCTCACAAGTGTCAATCTCGGTTCATAGTTTCCAAATTTGGGTCTATAAGTTAAATCAGCATTAAATACCCATTTTGAAGCTCCTTCTAGCTCTTCGGTGCTACGATCAAAAGCTGTTGTGAATGTTCCCGATACGTCCTTTAGATCCTGTTCGGTGAATAGGTAAGATCCGTTGAAACCAAAACTTAGAAGAGCATTTTCTTCATCACGTTGCAGTAAATTTTTGCGAAGCTCTAGTTCTAATCCAAATACATCGGCATTTTCACCAGTTCTAAAATAACGTTGTGTACCTGTGGCATCTGCTGCAACTACTCGGTTTACAGGGTCTTCGATACGTTTTGCAAATGCTGCAAGAGATAAAATTTCGTCAGAAGATACAAACCACTCATATTTTAAATCGAAATTATATATTTCTGAGTAGGTTGGGCCATTACCATCAGGACCGCCTAATAAATCTGGATTACCACCATAACGTATGGTCACATCTTCATAAACAAATGGTGCAACCTCTTTAAATTCTGGTATAGATGCAGTTTTACTGAAGGAGAATCTTAAGTTAGAATCTTCATTTAATGCATATTTAACATTAAAGCTTGGTAGTATCAATGTCTCTGATACCGATCTAAATCTTGGATCGTTAGGTGGAATGTTAATTACATCGTATTCAATTTCCTGCTCAAAATACTCTAAGCGAACACCAGGAACCAATAACCATTTTTCACCTAAATTAATTTCAGCATTAGCATAACCTGCATTAACGGTTAATAAACCATTATAAGTATTTTCTGGTAAACCAGGAACATTGGTATTGCCTATTTCGTTACTAATAGGATTAAGTACAATAGTACTAAAAAGACCTTGACCTTCTTCGGTGCTTATATTATTAACATTGAATATTGAATTAAGATCATTAACATCTAATACAGGATTATTCTCTTTGTCTATAATTTGGTAACCATATCTAACACTGTTAAATATTCTCTTTTTTCTACGACCATTGTAGCCAATATTGAACGTAAAGTTTTCTGAAACCTCCTTTTCAAAATTTAAGAAGCTACTATACTCGTTGTCCTCAATAGTTTGAAAAAATCGTTGGTTATCAAATGGAATATTATCGTAGAATATAGGATTTGTAGTTTGGTCATTGTCTAAAGCAAACTGATAATTTTCGAAAGAAAAACGCTTTCTGTCTGGTTCATCAGATAAAACTTTGTTGTAACCAAAGCCCCAGGTTACTTCTATGCCATCTTCATCAGACGATCTATGTGTTCCTAATAATTGGTTTACAAAAACCATATCTTGGTTAAATCTACCGTTAATGGTAAAGAACCCAAGTCCATTTGGATCTACACTTGCAATATCGTCACGATTAAACCCACGACCTTGAGTACCATAATAGCCTACTTCGTCACTAGAACTATTTATAAATAATGAGCTATACTTTAATGAATTTCGATCATCTATTTTAAAATCTAAATTCAGCATACCCGTTGTATTGGTACTATAATTGTACTCCTCTACATTTGGATAATCTACCTTTAGTACATTGGTAAAATCTCTTGCAATGCCTTCTCTGTATTCAAAACCATTAGAAAACCCTAAAGTAGCAAACACACTCAATCGCATATCGTTTTCAAAGTTAAAAGAATAGCCTCCAGATATAGAGCCATTGAGGTTAATTGGTGATTCACCTTGCTGAGGATCGACAGGGTGTGACAATACTACAGCAAATGGATTGTTGTTATAGCGGTTATAATATCCAAAGAAACTTGCTCCATCATTTCTAACAAATGTTTCTCCAGCAGCATTAGTGTTCACACCACTACCTAATGATATGTTAAAAAAACCACTACCATTATATTCTTTTGAGTTGATATTCACATTACCTGCTGCGAAATCTCCGTAAAAACTAGGGGTATAAGCCTTACTTACTGAGATATTCTCAATAATATCTGTTGAAAACAAGTCTAAATCGATATTCTTTTTATTTACATCAGTAGAAGGTAATGATAGTCCATTCATGGTTGTGTTTTGGTATCTGTCACCTAGGCCTCTAACATAAACTTCACTTGAACTTTCTTGTTTAGATATACCCGAGATTTTAGATACGGCTGCTGCCGCATCACCAATACCTTTTCTAGATAACTCAACAGCACCAATACTTTGCTTTATTTCCACAGCTTTCTTTTGGTCTAATAGTAATGCTGCTTCACTTTCTTTACGAGTGGTAGTTGTAATAACTACTTCATCTAAACTAGCTGCACTAGCTCCCATAGGTACATTGACTGTTGTAACCTTACCAGCAACAACTTCAGCTTTAATTTCTTGTGTTTCGTAACCTACAAAACTAAATACTAAGGTGTAAGTGCCTGGTGCTAATTCAGCGAATTGGTATAAACCATCTATATCACTTGTTGTACCTGTTGTGGTACCCTTAATAAGGATATTTGCGAATGGTAAAGGTTCGTTGTTATATTCCTTATCTGTAAGCTTACCAACGATAGAACCTGTGTTTTGAGCAAAGGTTATCGCCGTAGTCAATAATATGAGTATGAATTGTAAATTTCTCATCAGTTTTTTAAAATTGCTGATGCAAAGAAACAGCGATATCATTTGTTTCAGGTTATACAAAAATTAAAGATTTGTAACGAAAATGTTAGCTTACTGTTAGTTTAGTATTAACTGAATTTATGGTAAGGAAACAATTTGTTAACATTGGAATTTTGATAATCTACATAATCTTTTTACAACCAATTCTATAGCAATTTATCTATCTTGCGAGTTTAAATCTTAGATCATGAACTGGGAACAGCTATTATCCCTAAAACGTTATGGGGACACCAATAAAAGGTTGAGAAAAGAACAAGACGAAAGCCGTTTGGGTTTTGAGGTAGATTATGACCGAATTATATTTTCATCAGAATTTAGAGGGCTTCAAGATAAAACCCAAGTTGTGCCATTATCCAAAACCGATTTTGTACATACGCGCCTAACCCATAGCCTAGAAGTAAGTGTAGTCGGTAGATCTTTAGGAAGAAAGGTTGGGCGACTTTTATTAGAAAAACATCCACATTTAGAAAGTATTCATGGCTACAAAATGAATGATTTTGGTGCCATAGTAGCTGCAGCTGCTTTAGCACACGACATTGGCAATCCACCTTTTGGGCATTCTGGTGAGAAATCTATAGGAGCTTATTTTAAAGATGGAAAAGGAGCAAAGTTCAAAAGTTATTTATCTGATAAAGAATATCAAGATTTATGTGATTTTGAAGGCAATGCCAATGGCTTTAAAATTCTTACTGAAAGTCGTGAGGGTAGAGAAGGTGGGCTGCGTTTAAGTTATGCTACTTTAGGTGCTTTTATGAAATATCCTAAAGAGTCGCTTCCTAAAAAGCCAACACAACATATTGTGGACAAGAAATATGGTTTCTTTCAAAGTGAAAAAGACATGTTTTCTAATGTTGCTTTAGAACTAGGTCTAACCAAACGAAGTGATGATTATTTAAGTTTTCACAGGCATCCTTTGGCATTTTTGGTTGAAGCTGCCGATGATATATGCTATACAATTATCGATTTTGAAGATGGAATTAACTTAGGGCTTATCCAAGAAGAATATGCCTTGGAATATCTTACCAATTTAGTGAGACCTAGAATTAAGACCGAAAACTATAACGCATTAAGAACTACTGAAGATCGTATTAGTTATTTACGAGCATTGGCCATCGGAACTTTGATAGATGAATCTGCCTCGCTTTTTATGAAGCATGAAGAAGCCATTTTAGCAGGTAGATTTGAAACCGCTTTGTTAGATGTTAGTCAATATAAAGCACAGATTAAGGACATTATAGATTTAAGCGTAAAGAATGTATATCGCTCAAAAGATGTTATTGATAAAGAAATTTCTGGTTATGAGATTTTAAATCAGTTGTTGAACACCTATGGTAAAATGGCTTATAATTATACGAAGGGAAATATGTCTAGTTACGATAAGCTATTGTTTAACGCGCTGCCAAAAACATTAAAGTTTACCAATGATTCACTTTATCAAAATCTACTGGCGGTCTGTCTTTATATTTCCAAATTATCAGATACCAATGCTATGTTGTTGCACCAAAAACTAAAAGGCAATATTTTTTAAGAATGTATTTCATCGAATAATTTTGTTTTTTAACGAATAATTGTTTTTATTTACTTTATAATCAGCCCTCAACCAAAATACCCTACTTATGAGAAATAATATACTTGGAGGCTTAGTCATTTTTATGGTTGTATTGACTTGCCTATTAATGCTAGACGATATTTCTAACACTCAAAAGCAACCTTCTGTTGAAGATACTGCTCAAGTCGAGCAAATTGAAAATAAAGCTGATTTAGCTATTGTTGAGACTGAAGATTAAGTTTTCAACTTTCTTTTTTACAGATTTTATATCCAATTTTTGAAGTTGCTTTAATTGGTCTGTGGCACCATGCTCTATAAACTGATCCTCAATGCCCAAGGTATGGACTTTATGAATGTAGTTGTTGGCGTTTGCAAAAGCAATAATAGAACTGCCAAAGCCCCCAATAATTGTGCCGTCCTCAATGGTTACTATAGCCTTGTAACGTTTAAAAATTTGATGTAGCAAATCTTTATCCAAAGGTTTTACAAATTGCATATCGTAATGCCCTATAACATCTTTAGGTTCTATAGAAGCAATTACATCTTCAACAGTTTTTGCCATTGTTCCTAATGAAAGTATGGCGAGCCTGCTCCCTTTTTTTAAACAGATGCCTTTTCCAATTTCAATACTCTCAAAAGGTAGTTTCCAATCTAAAAGATGCCCCCTTCCTCTAGGATAACGAATGGCAATAGGAAAATCAATACCCTGTTGAACGGTATACATAATATTACGAAGTGCAATGGCATCCCTTGGTGCAAAAATCACCATATTAGGAATACAGTTTAAGTATGCTAAGTCAAACACTCCATGATGAGTTGCTCCATCTTCACCTACCAAACCAGCTCTGTCCAAACAGAAAATAACAGGAAGATTTTGCAAAGCCACATCATGTATGACTTGATCATAAGCACGCTGTAAAAATGTAGAATAGATATTACAAAACGGAATCATACCTTGTGTAGCCATTCCAGCTGCCAGTGTAACAGCATGTTGCTCGGCTATGCCAACATCAAAAGCGCGTTCGGGAATTTCTTCCATCATATATTTTAAAGAACTACCAGTTGGCATCGCTGGTGTAATGCCAATAATCTTTTTGTTCTTAAGAGCAAGCTCAACAATAGTTTCTCCAAAAACATCTTGATACTTTGGTGCTTGTTGGCTAGAACCAGATTTGGCATGAAGTTCACCGGTTTTAGCATCAAATTTTCCCGGAGCATGGTACTTAATTTGATTTTCTTCAGCTTGCTTTAAACCTTTGCCCTTTGTGGTAATGACGTGCAGAAACTTTGGCCCCTTAACCGATTTTAAACGTTCTAATTCTGAAATTAACAACGGCAAATCGTGGCCATCAATAGGCCCGGAGTAATCAAAATTTAAGGCTTCAAAAATATTATCTTGTTTTTCGGTGCCCTTTTTTACATTGGTTAGATATTGTTTTAAAGCACCAACACTTGGGTCGATACCAATGGCATTATCATTTAAAATCACCAATAAGTTGGTATCTGTAACTCCAGCATGGTTTAAACCTTCAAACGCCATTCCACTGGCAATCGAAGCATCACCGATTATGGCGACATGATGTTTGTCTTCGCCCTTTAACTGCGAGGCAATAGCCATGCCTAAAGCCGCTGAAATTGAAGTAGATGAATGTCCAACACCAAAAGTGTCATAGTCGCTTTCGCTACGTTTAGGAAAACCACTAATACCATTGAGTTGTCTATTGGTTTCAAAAATGGCTTTACGACCAGTTAATATTTTATGTCCGTAAGCTTGGTGACCAACATCCCAAATCAATAAATCTTTGGGTGTATTAAACACATAATGCAAGGCAATAGTCAGTTCTACAACACCGAGACTGGCACCTAAATGCCCTTCTTTTGTAGCGACAATATTAATGATGAACTCCCGCAGTTCTTTAGCAAGATGGGGTAAATCTTCTGGCTTAAGTTGACGAAGCTCATTGGGTAGGTTAATATGTTTTAGAATTTTTTTCATTCAAATACAAATGTACCATTTTGCAATTGTATTTTTTATTCAAATAGAATCGTATTTTTACAACAATGATTAACCCATTTGATGATATCTATTTTATGCGAAAAGCACTTCAGGAAGCTGAGCTGGCTTTTGAAAAAGGTGAAATTCCTGTAGGTGCTATTATTGTAGTTAAAGACAGAATCATTGCAAGAACACATAACCTTACGGAGCTTTTAAATGATGTTACCGCACATGCAGAAATGCAAGCCATTACATCGGCAGCTAATTTTTTGGGTGGTAAATATCTAACAAACTGTACGCTTTATGTAACTTTAGAACCTTGCCAAATGTGCGCTGGTGCTTTGTATTGGAGCCAAATTGCCAAAATTGTCTATGCGGCTTCAGATGAGCAGCGTGGGTTTAAAACTTTAGGGACTAAATTACATCCTAAAACAGAAGTGGTGAGTGGAGTTTTAGCAGAAGAAGCTTCTGCACTAATGAAACGCTTTTTTATTGAAAGGCGTAATTTGAATTAAAATTATAATAGATGAACAAACTTTTTGCAGTATTAGTATTCTTATTTGCATTAAACTGTAAGTCAACAGAAAATCAAGCGAAAATGATGAAAGAAGATGTGGTTTTAATAGGTAAGGGCAATCTATATGGATCTGGTGCCGAAGGTGTGGAAAAACAGAATTTAGTTATTTCCAACCCGCAACAATGGAAAACGTTACTAGAAAAATTAAATTCCGTGAATAATGTTTCTAACAGCTTCGCCGAAACTAAGATAGATTTTTCAAAGTATGATGTTATTGCTGTTTTTGATACTGTGAAAACAACTGGCGGCCACACTTTAGATATAGATGTTAAAACCAATTCTAAAAATACAGTGGTTGAGGTGCTGCGAAAATCTCCCGAGGGTATGGCTACAACTGCAATGACGCAGCCATATTATATTGCTAAAATCCCAAAACGTAAGTTACCAATAGTATTTGAGTGAAATGGTTTTCCGTTTTTATGGAAATAAAAAACGCCCAACCAAAGGTTGAGCGTTGAAACTTTGTAAGATATATACTTATAGTACCTGCACATTTGCAGCTACCATTCCTTTTCTTCCTTCTTCTTCTGTGTACTCTACATTGTCACCTTCGCGTAATTCTACGCCATTAAGGTTTGATACGTGTACGAAGATGTCTTTTCCTGTTTCTTCGTTGGTAATGAATCCAAATCCTTTTGAATCATTGAAAAATTTAACTGTTCCAGTCATTATAAAATAAATAAAAATTAAAGTGCAAAGATATAATATATATTAACGCTAATGTTAATAAATCGTTTTATTTTAAATTATTGAAAATTAATAAGTTAAAATTCATCTATGGTGTTGAATGAGAAGTACTGTTAACAAAGGGCTGACTCCCTTTTTTTAGAAACTTAGAGAGTACCTTATATCTTATTTTGCTTTTGATTCTCTCTCATTTTATCCAGATTTTCTTTAGTAATCATGTAATCTTTTACGTCTTTATCTTTCCATCTGTAGTAAGAAAATAGGGGAAAAACAATTAAAAATAAACCTAAAACACCAAAACCAACAAGTTTTTTGGCATATTCAACATCTAAAATTAAACCACAAATAATACTTCCTAAAGAGGTAATAAACGCTATAAGTGTTATGATATGTATGGGTTTCAAGGTGTATGTGTTAATTGTGAGCCACCTCACAGGTAATGCCAATTTAAGACGTAAAATTAATCAATTCGCGACGATAAGCCGTTAAGAGTTTTGATTTTGATACAAAGCCATAATATTTCTGGTCTCTTATAACAGGTAAATTCCAAGCTTTTGAATGATGAAATTTCTTCATTACTCTTTCCATAGAGTCACTTTCGTAGTAAATCACTTCTGGCGGTTTTTGCATAAAGGTTTCAACAGTTGTTGAATTGTATAAACTTTGATCAAACATTACAGAACGAATATTGTCTAGCAAAATGATACCTATAAAATTTTGCTTATCATCAGTAACAGGAAACAGATTTCTATTGGATTTTGAAACTCCATTTTTAAGCATTTCTCCTAAGGTCATTTCGGGGTGCAACTCTACAAAATTTTGCTCTATAACAGTATCTAGTTTCATTAATGTCAATACACTTTTATCTTTATTCTGGGTTAAAAGCGCACCTTTTTCAATGAGCTCTTTGGTATAAATGGTATGGTCCAATCCGTTTTTGTTAATAATGAAAGACATCGAAGCTGTAATCATTAAGGGCACAAACAATTCATAACCACCTGTAATTTCAGCAATTAAGAAAATTGCGGTCAAAGGCGCATGAAGTACGCCAGCAATAAGACCAGCCATTCCGATCAGTGTAAAGTTAGCTTCTGAAACCGAAAAGCCCAAACCACAATTATTAATCACTTTTGCAACGACATTTCCTAAAGCACTTCCCATGACTAATGTGGGGATGATGATTCCTCCAGTTCCACCTGCGGCAAAAGTAGTGGTCATGGCTATGGCTTTAAAAACTGTAATGCCAAACAATAATGCTATAACGACCCAGATGTTGCCCAAATACTTGTCAAATGGTGTTTTTCCTAAAGCTTCAATATCATTGCCAAGCATTAGATTATTGATAAAACCAAAACCTTCGCCATAGAGCGGTGGAATAAAAAAGAGCATGATACCTATAGCTAAACCACCAATGATAAGCTTATGCCTCGACGATTTAAATCGATTAAAAAATGAGGTAATTCCAAAATATATTTTTGAAAAATAAATTGATGCCACACCAGTTCCGATACCCAAAAGGATATAGAACAACGTGTCTTTAATGGCAAATTTGTCTGTAACATTAAAATCGAAAAGTACACTGTCACCCAAGAAAAAGTAAGAGGTTATTACAGATGAAACAGACGCTATTAATAAAGGCAATAACGATGCAAATGTGAGATCTAGACTAAAGACTTCAATGGCGAAGATGATAGCTGCAATGGGTGATTTAAAAATTGAAGCGATAGCTCCTGCCGCTGCACAAGCAATCAATAAACTTCTGGTTTTACGATCTATGTGCAATACCCTACTAAAGTTAGAACTCAAAGCTGAAGCAGATGCAATTGCAGGACCTAACAATCCTACAGAACCACCAAAGCCAACGGTCAATGGTGCAGTAATTAGCGGTAAATAAATATTGCGTTTACTTATAACACCATCACGTTTAGATAATGCATATAGAATTGAAGGAATGGCATGCTCGCTAGGTTGCTTTGAAACGTATTTTACAAACAGATAGACCAAAAACAATCCTATAATCGGTAAAATAAAATAAATACTGTTTTCTGATAGGATAATGCCTTTTTCAAAAATGGCCTCAATGGCAAAAGTAATATTCTTAATAAACACGGATATTAAACCAGCCAGTAACCCAATGACCAAACTTAATAAAAACACAAAGTTTTTTTCAGAGATATGCTTATATCTCCAAATGAGCAAACGCTTAAAAAAATTGGGTTTTGTCGGCATAACACAGATCTGCTAGGTTTTAAAAACCTAATAGGTCTAAAGTTAAGACTTTAAATTCAACTTTAAATTTAATTCTTCAAGTTGTTCGTCGTCAATTGGTGCTGGCGCATCAATCATTACATCTCTTCCTGAGTTGTTTTTAGGAAAAGCAATAAAATCTCTAATGGTTTCCTGTCCTCCTAAAATGGCAACTAATCTATCTAATCCAAAAGCAATACCTCCATGTGGTGGAGCACCATATTCAAAGGCATCCATTAAGAATCCAAATTGTGCTCTGGCTTCTTCATCTGAAAAACCTAAGTGTTTCAACATAATGGCTTGTGTCTCCTTATCGTGAATACGAATAGAACCTCCACCAATTTCGTTTCCGTTTAAAACCAAATCGTAGGCGTTGGCTTTTACTTCACCTGGTTTGGTGTCTAATAGTTCTAGTTGTCCAGGTTTTGGCGATGTAAATGGGTGATGCATGGCATGGTAGCGCTCCGTCTCTTCATCCCATTCCAATAAGGGGAAATCCATTACCCAAAGTGGTGCAAATTCATCTGGGTTGCGTAAACCTAAACGCTCAGCCAACTCCATACGTAACGCACTCAGCTGTGCTCTTACTTTGTTGGTGTCTCCAGAAAGTACACAGATTAAATCGCCTGCTTTTGCCCCTGTTACTTCTGCCCATTTTGCTAAATCGTCTTGATTGTAGAATTTGTCAACAGAAGATTTATAAGAGCCATCGTCATTACAGCGGCAATAAACCATACCCAAAGCTCCAACTTGTGGGCGTTTTACCCAATCGATGAGTTTGTCAATGTCTTTTCTGGTATAAGAATTTCCACCTGGTACTGCGATACCAACAACTAATTCTGCTGAATTAAATACATTAAAATCTTTGTGTTGTGCTACGGTATTTAATTCACCGAACTCCATCCCAAAACGAATGTCTGGTTTGTCATTTCCGTATAAACGCATTGCGTCATCGTAAAGTAGTCGCGGAAATTTCTCTACGTCAATACCATTGATTTCTTTTAATAAATGACGTGTTAGACCTTCAAATGTGTTTAAGATATCTTCTTGTTCTACAAACGCCATTTCGCAATCTATTTGCGTGAACTCAGGCTGTCTGTCTGCACGTAAATCTTCATCCCTAAAACACTTTACGATTTGAAAGTATTTGTCCATGCCACCAACCATAAGTAACTGTTTAAAAGTTTGTGGTGACTGTGGAAGTGCGTAAAATTGACCTTCGTTCATACGGGAAGGCACAACAAAGTCGCGAGCACCTTCTGGTGTGGATTTGATTAAGTAAGGTGTTTCAACTTCTATAAAACCATCGTTAGATAAATAATTTCTAACGGCCTGGGCTACTTTATGTCTAAAGATTAGATTTTCTTTTACAGGATTGCGACGAATATCCAAATAGCGATACTTCATACGTAAATCATCACCGCCATCGGTTTGGTCTTCTATGGTAAAAGGAGGAACAATAGAACTATTGAGAACCGTTAATTCTGATACTAAAACCTCAATGTCACCTGTCGGGATATTAGGATTTTTAGAAGCGCGTTCCTGTACTTTACCCTTAACCTGAATCACGAATTCTCGACCCAGTCTTTGGGCTTGCTCCATCAAGTCTTTTGAAGTTTGATCTTCATCAAAATAGAGCTGTGTAATACCATAGCGGTCGCGTACATCTACATATACCATAAACCCTTTATCTCTAATACCTTGTACCCAACCTGCAAGTGTAACTTCTGTATTGTTGTGTGCGGCCCTTAACTCCCCACAATTATGACTTCTATACATATTGAAATTTTAATCGTGCAAATTTAATCAACTTATAGGATAATTAAATAAAAAGCCCCAACAATTGTTGAGGCCTTCCGCTATTAATCAAACCTTGTAAGCTTAAGGTTTATGTTCTTGTTTGGTTTTAATTTGTATCACTTATCCATATTCAATACTTCTTGTGGTACTAATCTTTCGGGCACAATGTCTTCTGGAATGATATCTGAGCCACCAAATTTAGATTTCAGCCACATTTTTAATGAAGTTGATAAATAGAATAAAACGGGTACTACAATTAAGGTTAAGAATGTTGCTATAAATAGACCATAGATAACAGTCCAAGCCAGTGGTCCCCAAAAAATTACGTTGTCTCCACCAAAATAGATGTTGGGATCGAACTCGCTAAAAAGCGTAAAGAAATTAATATTAAGACCAATAGCCAAAGGAATCAGGCCAAGTATGGTCGTTATAGCTGTGAGCAATACAGGTCTTAAACGTGCCTTACCAGCTTTAATAATCTGTTTCAATAACTCGTCTTTAGGTAGGTATTCAGATATATCTAAATCTAACTGATTTTTTCTCCTATCGATCAATAGCTGGGCATAATCAAGTAATACCACACCATTGTTAACCACAATACCGGCTAGCGATATGATACCCATCATGGTCATTAAAATAACAAAGGAATCACCAGTAATGACAATACCACCAAATACACCAATTAAACTCAAGAAAATTGCAATCATTATAATGGCTGGCTTCGAAACTGAGTTGAACTGGAAAATCAATATGAAAAAGATTAAACCTAAACCTGTAAAGAAAGCGCCCATTAAGAATGCCATTTCCTTTTCTTGTTCTTCAATCTGGCCTGTATAATCTATTTTTACAGTAGAAGGTAAGTCATTAAAATTTTTCATTTCATTTTGAATCTGACTTACAACGGCACCAGCATCTGTATAACCGGGAGCTAAAGCAGAGTAAACCGTCACAACACGTTTGGTATCTTTGTGCTTAATGGCACTAAATCCTGAATTGTTATTTTGCTTGGCAACTGTAGACACAGGTATTTCCTTTATCTGGCCAGAAGCCATATCTCTAAACACAATATTCTGATTAAAAAGCGCACTTGTGTTGTACCTTAAGTCTTCGTTAAAGCGTACATAGATATCGTAATCGTCACCATCTTCTTTATATATCCCAGCTTTTGCACCAAATAATGAATTACGTAATTGCTGACCAACTTGTCCTGTGCTTACTCCAAGCTCACCCGCTTTTTCTCTATCCACAAGAACTTGCATACCAGGCTTATCCTTGTTCACATCGATTTTAAGCTCATCAATCGCTGAGATGTTTTTTGAATTGATAAACTCGCGCATACGCTCTGCAACAGCAATGAGTTCGTCGTAGTCATTACCTTCTAATTCAATATTTACGGGAGGTCCAGCTGGCGGTCCATTGGCATCTTTTTCAACGGATATTAAGACGCCTGGATAGATGCCCGCTAAGGCTTCTTGTACTTTTTTACGCAGTTCCTCACTGTCTTTTCCTTTACGGAATTTATACTCACGCATAGAAGCTGTAATTTTCCCTTTGTGCGGCATTTCAGCAGCAGAGCCACCATCAGTTTGGGGATTTCCTGCACCTTCACCGACTTGTGATACAGCACTTTCAACCAAGAAATTTTCACCCTCGGCAATATACTCATCGTCATAAAGAATATCATAAACCTTGGCTTCAATTTCCTTGGTGATCTTATTTGTCTTGGCAATATCTGTTCCTTCAGGATATTCTATATAGACGATGATCTGATTAGGTTTGTTATCTGGGAAAAATTCAATTTTTGTACGTTGGCTTGCAACAGAGGCTCCAAAACTTCCAAAAGCCAAAAAGAAAAGAATAAGACTTCCAAAGGCAATCAATTGAGGTTTCCAACCTTTGAGCGAACTCGAAAGTGTGCGTTCATAGAAGTTCTCTAAGCGTACCAAGGTTTTTGTCTGGAATCTATTTGCAGCCTTTCTAAGTATTAAACGGTATACCCAAAGTAATATAGCTGTTACGATCATTAAGGTTCCCAAACCTCGGTAGGCCCCACCAAATATCATAATGATTAAACCAATACCTCCTAAAATTGCTGATATGGCAATAATGTTTTTTAGAGGCATGTCTTTATCCTCGGTGGTCATAAATTGAGACACCAAAACCGAATTAAAGAAAATGGCCACTAATAAGGATGACCCTAACACGACAGAAAGTGTTATAGGAAAATATACCATAAACTGTCCCATCAACCCAGGCCATAAGCCTAGAGGAATAAATGCAGCCACCGTTGTAGCCGTAGAAATGATGATGGGGAAGGCGATTTCGCCAATACCTTTCTTGGCAGCCT
This sequence comes from uncultured Flavobacteriaceae bacterium, assembly GCA_964453045.1. Taxonomy (GTDB): domain Bacteria; phylum Bacteroidota; class Bacteroidia; order Flavobacteriales; family Flavobacteriaceae; genus Winogradskyella. The sequence continues at coordinate 56,415 of CAYVNR010000006.1, read as the reverse complement.
CAATACGAGACATGCCCTCTTGCTCCATAAGGCGATAGACGTTTTCAACAACTACAATACCGTTATCAACCAGCATTCCCAGACCCATAATTAGGCCAAAAAGGATCATGGTGTTCATAGTATAGCCTAATGCATTTAAAATCATTAAGGACATAAACATAGACATTGGGATTGCAAACCCTACAAACAATGCATTTTTAAATCCTAAAAAGAACATTAAAACCGTTACTACCAAGATAATACCAAAGATGATATTGTTTACTAAGTCATCCACCTGACCTATGGTTTTAGAAGATTGATCGTTAGTAGTAGTTACCCTTAAGTTTGTAGGCAATACATTAGCTTTTGCGTCTGCTACAATTTTTTCAATCTTTTCTGCCGCAGCGACCATATTTTTACCCGAACGCTTTTTAACATCAAGCATTACCACGGCATCACTTTTACTGCTTTCAGGAAGATACTCACGTGCGTAAGTCGTCTTATCCTTTGGTCTAAAAGAAATGGTGGCAATATCCTTTAAATAAATTGGGTTGTTGTTTTCAGACTTTACAACGAAGTTTTCTAAATTTTCAGGTCTGTCGATCTCGCCTATAATTCGTATGGTTCTTCTTTGTCCACTTGTAATGAGGTTACCAGCTGACATGGTCATATTACCATTACCAATTGCTCCAGTAATATCATCAAAACTTACTTTAGAGGCCATCATTTTATAGACATCTACAGCAACCTCTACTTCTTTTTCTTGGGCTCCTCTAATATCAACTTGCTTTATTTCGGGCAAATCTTCAATTTCGTCTTCGAGGTATTCACCAAATTCTTTTAACCGTTCTACAGTATAATCTCCTGAGATATTAATATTAAGAATTGGCATTTCTTCAGAGAGACTCAATTCAAAAACATTAGGCTCTACTTTGGCGCCATTAAATGTTGGCCAGTCTTCGCTTGAGGTTTCAGAATCAATTTCGTCTTTAACTTTTTGCTTTGCAGCATCAACAGAAATGTCTTCGTCAAACTCTACAATCACCATAGAATAGTCTTCTTGTGATGTAGAAGTGATTTCAACAACATTGCTGACGTTTTTAAGTTTGTCTTCTAAAGGGTCAGTAATTAGCTTTTCAATATCTTCGGCAGTATTTCCTGGGAAAAGGGAGCTAATATAGATTTTGGTCTCCCTAATTTCTGGAAAGCTTTCTCGTGGCATACTAAAATAGGCAGAACCACCCAAAAATAGTATTAAGACAATTGCCACATACATTGTGGTTTTATTGTTAATTGCCCAAGATGATAAGCCAAATTCCTTATCAACTTTTTTCTTTTGTTTCTTTTTGTTAGTCATTGATTGCTAATTTTATAAGTTTAATGTTTAGACATTTAGCAGCGCTTAAACATTACTTTATCTTTATATTTTAATTGAGATATAACCTATTTATCGCAGCTGATATTTAGCTTATGGCATCTCATTATATTTATCTAATCTTCTTTCGCTAAAGTTTGAAGATTACTAACTAATAACCTTAACCGTTTGCCCATCTTTAACACTGCGTGCTCCTTCTTGTATAA
>CAYVNR010000006.1:0-54755 GCA_964453045.1 uncultured Flavobacteriaceae bacterium | reverse complement strand
CTAATAACCTTAACCGTTTGCCCATCTTTAACACTGCGTGCTCCTTCTTGTATAACCTCTGCGTTTTCTTCTAAGCCAGATAATACCTCGATTTCGTCCCCTTGTGTTTTGCCGGTTTGTATAATAACTTGTTTTGCCTTTGCTTTGTCTTCATTTTTATCAGCAAGCACATAAATATATTGCTCACCCTCAGCATTTTCTGAGATAATACTCTGAGGAATTAGAATTGCCTTTTTGTTGGTATAATCATTGATTTTTAGTCGAGCCGTTAGGTTTGGTTTAATGGATCCGTCTTTATTGGGTACGGCTATTTCTACATCGAATGTTCTGTTGGCAGGGTTGATAAAGTTACCTGTCTGTCTTACTTCTGAAGTTAATGTCTTGCCTAAAACAGGGAACATCACTTCCACCTTTTTACCGTTGGTTATACTTGTAATGTAGCTTTCTGGGACATCCGTTTTTATGTACATGTCCTTTAGGTTTACCAAACGCATTAATTGTGTTTGCCCTGGTGCCGCAACATTACCTTGCTCTGTGATAACATCGTCTATAACACCAGAAAATGGTGCTCTAACATTATTTTTAGCCAACTGCTCATTGATTTGAGCGATGCTTTTTTGTAGGCCTTCGTACTGGGACTTTGTTTGAAGATACTGAATCTCACTACCTATTTTTTGATCCCAAAGGCGTTTTTGACGCTCAAAAGTTGTTTTTGCCAGATCGGCTTGTACTTCTAGTTGTGCTTTTTGTTGGCTCAGTCCACCATCATCAATAGAAGCTAATAATTGTCCTTTGCTTACTCTTTGCCCTTCCTTTACATGTACGCGTGTAATAATACCACCTACTTCTGGTGTCACTACAATATTCTGTTTGGTTTCAACACTTCCTTGTAATTCTAAATAATGCTTAAACTCTTCAACTTTTGCATTAAAAGTAGTGATGAGCGGTACATTTCTATCTGGGTTTATGCTTTGAAGTTTTTCATCCAATTCTTTAATTTGAACGGCCAAAGCTTGCTGCTCATCAACCAGTTCATCTTTCTTTTTTTGAATGGCTGCGGCATCATTTGACGCGATAAGTTCTTCTACAGACTTTCCTTTTTCACCAGAACAAGCAGCTAAAAGTGATGTTAAAATGATTAAACTATATATTTTTTTCATGATGATAATTTTAAAAGTTGGATGTATTGTTGGTAATGGTTTCTAGTTCTGCTTTATTGTTTATAACATCTAACATGGCTTGTAACAATTCTTGCTGTGCCGTGTATAGTTGAGTTTGTGCCTGTCTTAATTCAAAACTAGAACCGATACCTTCAAAGAATTTGGTTTGGTTTTTAGATTCTATACGTTCAGCAAGTGCCAGGTTTTGTTTTTTGTTGCTGTAATCTTCAGTGGCAAATCTGTAATTACTTTTTGCGGTTTCAATTTGAAGTTTGAGCATTTGCTCCGTTTCTGTTAGATCGTCTTTTGATTTTTCAAGATTTATTTTTGCACGTTGTGTTGCCGCACCTCTTCCGCCAGAGCTGAAAATTGGAATATCTAAGTTGAAACCAAATGCCGAGAAGCCTGCCCAACTCTGATCTCTGTCTAGAAATGTAAACTCATTGCTAAAGCCTAAATATCCCCCATTAATGAAGGCACTTAGTCTTGGTAATGCTTTGCTTTTTTCTAGCTTTAGCAAAAGTTCTTTAGAGGTTTTATCATTTTTTGCTATTTTATAATCAATGTTGTTAGCTACATCATTCTCAAGTTCTAAAGCTTCTAAAGAGATATTTTTCTCTGTGAGCTGCTCCAAATCTTCTGTTAATGTAACATCGGCTTCATAATCTATACCAAGAGTTATGTTAAACATCTGGTAAGCAATTCCCCTTAAACGTTCAGCATTATTTAAACTGCTTTGCACATTGGAAAGCGTTATTTGCAGTTGCTCTACACTCTCTTCCTCTTCTAGTCCGTTTTCATAAATCTTGGTGGTTTCGTTGAGGTTTTTTTCCAAAACCGCAATATTTTTCTCGAATATGGTTACACTTTCTTCCGACAGCAGAACATTGCCATAGGCATTGATTACAGCTTTTCGAACTTCTAAATCTGTTTTTTCCTTGGCATTTTTTGAAATTTCCAAAAAGACTTTTGCAGATTGCAAGCCCACTAGATAGGAACCATCAAAAATCAATTGGTTTAAGGTTGCAGTGGCATTGACGTTATGTTTTGTTCCAAAAATTACTTCGGCAAACTCACCGGGCTCTCCACCAAAAAACTCAGCAGGAACAACAGAAACTTGTTGCTTTAAGAAATTCTGATAGTTAATATTGGCGTCAATTTGTGGTAAACCTGTTGCCGTGGTCTCCCATTTTTGTTTTTTTGCTACCTCGATGTCGCGGGCGGCATTTTTAGACTTTCGGTTATTTTCTAAAGCGTAATCAATAGCTTCTTGCAATGTAAAGCTGGCAGGTATGTCTTGAGCGAAGCCAAAACTAAAACACATTAGAAAAATGAAAATTGATAGGTTTTTCATTCTGTTGTTATGATTGATTTTTTGTTATGAATTGGTTTAATATTTTAAATCCTTTTTCGGTTACAATGGCACGCAAATGGTATTCTAAATAGCTCTCCATTAAATATTCCATTTGATATTGTTCTGGTGGGAAAAACATGTTGTCCTTAATACCTGTCATACCCGTAAAGTACATTCTAGAGATGAAGTCAACATCAATAGTATCCCTAAAGACGCCTGTATCTACTCCTTGCTGCAAACTGTCTTGAACAGAACTGTGCATTTTTTCAAACTGCTTAAATTTTAATTGCGCATGAATCTGAGGATAATACTTTTTCAATTGGTATTGCGGTGATGTTTTTTCGTTTTTTAAATGCTGCATTACATACATTTTTATAGAGTACAATTCTTCGATAGGGTTAGGTGCACTATCACAAATCTCATCTATACCATCACAAATCGAATCAAACAAGTGAAAAGTCACGGCCTCAACTAATTTGGTCTTATTGCTAAAATGTACATAGATTGTCTTTTTAGAAATGCCCATTTCATTAGCAATATCATCCATTGTAACACTTTTAAAACCTAGTGTTAGGAATAGTTCCGAAGATTTATGGATTATATTTTCTCTCATCTTTTTTGTTCCGCCTAAACGGAATAACTCTTTTATTTAGTCTGCAAATGTAAACACGGAAACTTTAAAAACAATAAAAGTTTCCGAAGTTTTAATAATTATTTAACATTGGTAATGTTGGCATCAAATATCACTAAAGCCTTATTTTTGTGTTATGCAAAACATTGAAGCGTATCAGAAATCTTTTTTAGCGTATTTAGAGGATTTCGCCGTTGAAAAAGATCCTGGTAATCTTTATAGACCAATCAATTATATTCTTAAGCTCGGTGGAAAAAGGCTTCGCCCAGTTCTCACTTTAATGACTTCTGACATTTTTGGAGGCGAAACCAAGGCGGCCATGGATGCTGCGCTTTCCGTAGAGGTGTTTCATAATTTTTCCTTGGTACACGACGATATTATGGACGATGCACCTTTACGAAGGGGCAAGGAAACCGTACACGAAAAATGGAATTTAAACACAGGGATACTCTCGGGAGATGCCATGTTGATTTTGGCCTATCAATTATTTGAGAAATATGAACCAAATATGTTTCAGGCTTTGGCAAAACTGTTCAGTAAAACGGCCTTGGAAGTCTGTGAGGGTCAGCAGTACGATATTGACTTTGAGACCCGAAATGATGTTACCATACCAGAATACCTCAAAATGATTGAGTATAAAACCGCTGTTTTGGTTGGTGCTGCCATGAAAATGGGTGCTATTGTTGCCAAGGCTTCCGAAAACGATCAAAACTTAATATATGATTTTGGCCGTTATCTGGGTATAGCATTTCAGCTACAGGATGACTATTTAGATGCATTCGGAAATCCTGAGACTTTTGGCAAACAAGTCGGCGGAGATATTTTAGAGAACAAAAAAACATATCTATATCTTAAAACCATAGAGTTGGGGTCTGAAGAGGACATATCTAGTTTGTTGGAAGTAATGTCAAACAGTTCAATTACCGATACCCAAAAAGTAGATGCCGTAAAAACACTTTTTAACGATTCTGGTGCATCAAAAGCAACCCAAAAGGCCGTGGAAGATTATACAAATAAGGCTTTTGACGTACTTAAAAGCTTAAATGTATCCGAAGATAAAAAACAATTGTTGCGGTTGTTTGGTGAGCAATTAATGAATCGTCGTGTTTAATGAGTTTACCGACTAATTTTGAAGATTTAATTGCAGATGCAAATGCGCTCAATCTATATGAAAAGCTAATTATTCAGTTAAACAAAGATTTGTTATTGGCCAATATAGATTTAGAGTTCGATGAAGAAACACTGCCAACGAGCTTAAAGTTGGTATTGCAAGAAACGATATTTTATCTTATACAGCATAAATTTTCAGATTATCTCAATTTACTGTATCAAGTCGATGTTTCAGAATTGAAAATCCGTACGTTAGATGGCGAAGATAGCGTTAAACTCTCTGAGGACGTCACTTTTTTAATTTTACAGCGCGAGTGGCAAAAGGTTTGGTATAGGGCTAAGCATTAACAACGTTAAACTTTAATTTTACAGATAACTTAAAGTTATATGACTATATTGTCCTGTAGGCTTTTGTTCAGTTGTTGCCGTTTGTTTTAGAATTCTCTAATCTTGCAATAAGTCTGTCCTTATCACGTAGACGTGCTTCATACAGTTCTATTATCTTTTCGGTCTTTGCCTGGTTCTCCAAGTAGAGGCTTTCCAAGTTTTTATCCTTTGGTGGGTTGCTATCTAAATTTTGGCTGTTCATGTTATCTATTTTAATGCCCAATAACTCGGCAATTGGGATTTCCAAAATATCGACTAATTTATATAGGCGCTCAACAGTGAGCTTGGTTTCATTCTTTTCTAATTTACTGTAGGCGGCTTGGCTAATACTTAGCTTATGTGCCACATATTCGTGGCTATAGCCCTTTTGTTGACGTATTCTTTTGATGTTTTTTAATACACGCTCCATAACTAAAAATTATAAAATAATTACTAAAAGTAATATTTATATCGTTAAACTGCTTGTTTTTTAAATATTTTTCTTACAATTTTACTTTTCAAAGTTTTTTCGCGAAGACTATTTTGAGTTAAATTATTGTGTAACTTGCTTGTACACACAAGTGCAGGCTTAAAATTTAAAAAGTATGAATTTAGAAAATTTAGGTGTTCAGGAGATGAATGCCAAGGAGTTAGTTGGTATTGACGGTGGTGCTTGGTTTAATTGGCAGTTTATTGAAAACACACTTAGTGATGTTGGTAACTCAATCGTTGACGCTGGTCAATGGACGTTAGGGGTTTTAGCTGGAATGGGAGATGGAATCACTGACGGATTGAATGACTAATTGTAAAGCGAAATTTAAAAAAATAAATATTATGAGAGACTTAAAATATGATGAAGTAATCCATATCAATGGGGGTAGTGAATGTCACCCAACAGTAAGTGATGACCCAAATGTTCAACATGGTTATGGTGTAGGATGGCATATAGGTCATGCTATTGGGAATACTGTTCAAATGATGGGTGCTGTTTTGGATACATTGAACCCTTTCAACTGGTTTGACTAATTTTTAAAAATTAATTAATAATATTTGGAGAACATGCTGCTGGTATGTTCTCCTTATATATTAAGAATAATGTTAAAAAAATTTTTCATAATATCATTTAATAGTTATGAGGATAGAAATATTGGGCTAAAGACAAAAATAGCAGATTTTATAAGTGCTTTAATTTTTCTTGCCATATTTCTTCTTGTATATGTGTTTATGATTGCAGTCATAAATATTTTAGTTTTAAAATATTATGAATACAATTTTTTAGAGCAACTGAGTAATCTTAAATCAAATCAAATTTTTGGAAAGAATAAATATTTCGGCGCATTTTTGGCTCTTTTTTTAGCCCCTTTAATTGAAGAGTTTGCCTACAGGTATCATCTATCATTAAAAAAGAATTGTATAATTATATCTTTGGCGATTCTAAGTTTTGTACATCTAGGAGGTAGCATTTTCAGATTAACTATTGATGATTACTTTACTTGGATTAAGATTTCGTTGATTTTAGTTATTATGGTTTTTGGTGGAAAAATAATTAATGATAAAGTAATCCAGTTTTTCAAGAAACATTACATGGTATATGTATATACTTTTGCTTTATTTTTTGCTTTTGGTCACACAGATATTTATATAAAAAACTTACAAAGTGATTTTCTCTACATCTTACCTATCTTAGTTTTACCACAATTTGTGCTTGCTTTAGTATGTAGTTATTTGAGGTTAAAAAATGGTATAGTATGGGCAATTTTTTTTCATTTTTTATTTAACCTCCCTATGACATTAAAGAATCTTTTATAACTCAGTACCTTAATCTAAGGTGCAATATCACTATTGGAAAATTATGAAAAAAAATAAAAATTTAGTTCTTATCATATTAATGATAATTCTCACATGCTTTTTACTTTTCTATTCTGGTTTTGTTGATGGCTTTATTGATGGTTTTAAAAGTAGTTAGAGATTATCGGTGAAATTAATATCTCCTCTACATTCCTAATGAAGAATTATAGCCCAGACCCACTAAATAACCTAGAAAATCTACAAGCTAAAAACAAAACTAAAAGTATCTCTATTTATTTAGTAACGGTTTTGGTGCTTATTGGGTTTTTGGCATGCTTGCCCTTAATAAAACTGGATATTAGCAGCCAGAGCCGTGGTATGCTCCGTTCGGTACAAGACAACGTGCCAGTTTATGCCGTAATAAATGGTAAGGTTACATACGCTAATCTTAAAAACAATCAAAACATTACCAAAGGAGATACCTTGCTTACTATAGTACAAGACAATATTAAAGCTCAACAACAAAGCAACGATTCTTTGAGGCACATATTAAACAGCCAACTTAACGACATTGCTCAATTATTGGTGGGGAGCACAAACGGCTTCGCAGACCCAACAGTAATTGATGATTACAACCGTTACCGCTACCAAAAGCAAGAGCTACAAACACGTATAAAACAGCAACAGCAAAGCTATAACCGTAACAAAAGACTCTACGATAAGCAGGTCATTGCCAAAGCAGATTACGAAACACATCTTTATAATTTGCAATTGGCAAAAGATGCCTTGCACAGCTTTATAAAGCAGCAAAAAGCAAAATGGCAAGCACAAAAGCGCGATATAGAAACACAATTACAGGACTTAAATGCTAGAAACAACCAACTGCTGGCTGATGCCAATAATTATATAGTTACAGCGCCAATCTCTGGAACTTTAGAAAATGTTATTGCACTGCAAAAGGGGTCATTTACAAACACATTACAGCCGATTGCTACTATTTCGCCCAATGGCAACCTTATTGTAGAAAATACTGTATTGCCAAACGATATTGGCTTACTAAAAAAAGGGCAAAAAGTAAAATTTCAGTTAGATGCCTTTAACTATAACCAATGGGGCATGTTAGAGGGAGAGATTATAGACATCGATAAGAATATTACAATACAAGAGCAAGCGGCATTTTTTAAAGTACGGTGTAGTCTCTATACAAAACAATTACAGCTTAAAAATGGTTATACGGCAGATGTTAAGAAGGGAATGACCTTAACAACGCGCTATTTTATTACAGAAAGGAGCTTATATGACTTACTCTTTGATAAAGTTGATGATTGGTTAAATCCTAAGTTGGTTAGTTTAGAGTAATAATTGGGAGGTTGCAACGATCTTGGTCGCTGAGTGAAGTCGAAGTGTAGTCGAAGTGCAATCGAAAATTAATTTATAGTAACTATTAGCAATGAGATTTCTGTTTTAGCAGAAAATAAACATGGCAAGTATAAAAATAAAACAACACGACATTAAAGACTGTGGTGCAGCCTGCTTGGCATCGATAGGCAACCATTACAAGGTTAATTTGCCCATAGCACGTATTAGGCAATATGCAAATACAGACAAGCGTGGTACCAACGTATTGGGTATTATTGAGGCTGCGGAAAAAATGGGCTTTACCGCCAAAGGCGTAAAAGGAGATATTGATGCTTTATCAAAAATACCGTTACCTGCTATTGCACACATTGTGCTTAATAAGCAGTTGCATCATTACGTTGTACTCTATAAGGTGACAAAAACCAAAGTCATTTACATGGATCCAGGTAAAGGCAAAATGGTCACCAAAAGCATTGCAGATTTTAAAGAAGAATGGACCGGGGTACTTATTCTATTTGCCAAAGCAGATGATTTTAGAGCCTACAATGAAAAAACTTCAGCCTTAAAACGGTTTTGGAATTTAGTACAGCCGCATAAAACAATACTTATTCAAGCGTTATTTGGCGCAGCTATATTTACTATATTGGGATTGGCGATGTCCATTTATGTGCAGAAAATAACAGACTATGTTTTGGTAGGCGGCAACAGGAAACTACTGAATTTACTTAGTGTGGGTATGGTTGTTATTGTTTTATTGCAAGCTTATATTGGTAGTAAAAAGAGCATTTTTGTATTAAAGACCGGGCAACTTATAGATGCTAAGCTTATACTTGGCTATTACAAACATTTATTGCGTTTGCCACAACGATTTTTTGACACCATGCAAATAGGTGAGATTACTTCCCGTATTAGCGATGCTGTAAAAATCAGAGCTTTTATCAATAATGTTGCTATAGACATGTTGGTCAATATCTTTATTGTTGTATTTTCATTTAGCCTAATGTTTACATATTATTGGAAATTGGCTTTAGTGATACTTTTGGTCATTCCGTTTTATTTGGGAATTTATGCATTAATGAATTACTTTAACAAAAAAGTGGAACGTAAGCTTATGGAAGATGCTGCCGAATTACAAACACAATTGGTAGAAAGTATCACACATGTTCGCACTGTTAAGGAATTTGGAATCGAAGAATTTTCTAATACTAAAACCGAAAATCGGTTTGTAAAATTGTTGTTTACCACTTATAAATCTGGGCTTAATGGTATTTTTTCTGGTACATCAACAAGTTTTTTGGCCTCTATATTTACAGTAATTTTGTTATGGTTAGGATCTGGCTATGTATTGGATGGTGAGATCACCACTGGGGAACTGTTCTCGTTCTACGCGTTGATTGGTTATTTTACGTCGCCAGTAGCGTCTTTAGTAGGAATGAACAAGACGATACAAAACGCACTGATTGCTGCTGACCGTTTGTTCGAGATTATGGATTTAGAGCGAGAAGCTACAGAAAACAAAATGATACTTCAAAAAGAAGACCTTGGAGATATTGTTTTTGATAATGTATCGTTTCGTTATGGCTCCAGGCAAGAGGTGTTCAGCAACTTTAATGCTACAATTAAACAAGATCAAACCACGGCTATCGTCGGCGAAAGCGGTAGTGGTAAAACTACCTTAATTGCATTACTTCAAAATCTGTATCCGCTAAAAGATGGTAAAATTGCCATTGGCAACTTTGATTTAAAGCACATCAATCATAAAAGTTTACGACGTTTAATAGGTGTTATACCTCAGCAATTGAATTTATTTTCTGGCACTATTATAGAAAATATTGCACTAGGCGACAGTTTTCCCAATATGCAGCGCATAGTTCAGCTCTCAAATACTCTGGGCATAACGGAGTTTGTAGAAAAACTGCCTTATGGTTTTGAAACTCAAGTTGGTGAAAATGGAGCTATGCTATCTGGTGGCCAAAAACAGCGTATTGCCATAGCAAGGGCACTTTACAAAAACCCCGAAATTTTATTAATGGACGAGGCAACTTCTGCTTTAGATACCAACTCCGAAGTCATTGTAAAAAAAGTCATTGAAGATTTTAAAGCGCAAGGGCGAACCGTTATTGTTATAGCACATCGTTTAAGCACAATAGCTAATGCCGATATGATCTTGGTTATGCAAGATGGAAAAATTATTGAGCAAGGAAAGCATAAAGAACTTTTAGATACGAAAGGTCATTACTTCAATCTATGGAAAAAGCAGAGTTTAGTATAGAAGAAGCTAGGGTACTTCTATCAAAACCAAAACCTTACAAAAGGCATCCAGGCTTGGTTTTGTATGCTTTTATCTTCATCGTACAGCACATCGTATCTAATGCCAAAAGTGATATTACCACTGCGATAACCCGCTCCTAAAAACAATGCAGGATACCAATAACTGTCATCAACATTATCTACAAACTGTTGGTCAAAATCTCTGTCGACATACAATTGTTCAAATTCTGTAGAGATTTGTAATTCTCTGTAGGGGTTAAAAAGCCCAATAATACTTCCACCCACAACTGTTGACTTAAAAACATCGCGCTGCGAACTATATTGAAAATTTAAGCCCACTCCAGTTGAAACATAAGTATTGTGTCTATATAACGCTGCAGGTGCCAATGCCCCACTAAAAAAGCCGTCTCCAAAGTTTAATCCCAAACCTCCTCCAAATTGTACATTTTCCCAAAAGCTGTTGTTACTATTTAGGCGATCTTGGGCAGTCGATGTATAGCCGAATGTTAGTATCAATAATGCGCATATCAATATCTTGTTGCTGAGCTTTGTATAGAATTTTATCATAATTAAATAGGTTAATTTCTAATTGTTATAAATATAATAAAACCACATCTATTTTTGTTAAAAGTTGTATTTTTGAAGAAATTTTGTTGAAACGACAACGTCTCATAAAAAATAATGGATAAATATTCCTTTCTCAACGCAGCACATACAGCATACTTTGCTGATTTGTACGACCAATACTTAAAAAATCCTGATGCTATAGAGCCTAGTTGGCGTGCCTTTTTCCAAGGCTACGATTTTGGCTCCGAAAACTATGGAATGGATGGTGAAATTGTAGAAGGTGTCTCTGCCCAGATACCAGAGCAGCTTCAAAAAGAGTTTCAGGTTGTGAAGCTTATTGATGGCTATAGAAACAGAGGCCATTTGTTTACAAAAACAAATCCTGTAAGGGCCAGACGAAAGTATGCACCAACACTTGAGATTGAAAACTTCGGTCTTTCAAAAAATGATCTAGACACCATTTTTTCGGCTGGTGAAATTATTGGTTTACAGTCGGCAACACTTCAAGTGATTATAGATCATTTGGAAAGTATTTATTGCGATTCTATAGGTGTAGAGTATATGTACATTAGAAATCCCAATGAGATTCAGTGGATTCAAAATAAGCTAAACATAAATGATAACCATGCCAATTTTTCTGTAGATGAAAAGAAGTATATCCTAAAAAAGTTAAATCAGGCGGTAGCTTTTGAGTCTTTTTTGCATACTAAATATGTTGGTCAAAAACGATTCTCTCTAGAGGGCAACGAATCTTTAATCCCGGCTGTTGATGCCATAATTGAAAAAGCAGCAGACCAAGGTGTAAAAGAGTTTGTTATGGGTATGGCGCATCGTGGACGATTAAGTACTTTAACTAACATCTTTGGGAAATCCGCAAAAGATATTTTTAGTGAATTTGATGGTAAGGATTATGAAGAGAAAGTATTTGATGGGGATGTAAAATACCATTTAGGATGGACAAGTAATCGCGAAACCTACAACAATAAAAAGATTAATTTAAACATTGCACCAAACCCATCACATTTAGAGACAGTTGGCGCAGTAGTACAAGGTATAGCAAGGGCAAAGCAAGATAAGGATGAAATAGCGGATGCCTCCGAAGTACTTCCAATCGTGGTACATGGAGATGCAGCTATTGCTGGCCAGGGCTTAGTCTACGAAGTGGTACAAATGGCCAAGCTAGACGGTTACAAAACCAATGGTACAATACACATTGTTGTTAATAACCAGATTGGTTTTACCACAAATTATTTAGATGGTCGCTCCAGTACATATTGTACGGATGTTGCTAAAGTAACTTTATCTCCTGTACTTCATGTCAATGCAGACGATGCAGAAGCCGTGGTACATGCTGCACTTTTTGCATTAGATTTTAGAATGGAATTTAAACGCGATGTCTTTATAGATTTGTTAGGCTACAGAAAGTATGGGCATAATGAAGGGGATGAGCCTAAGTTTACACAGCCTCTTTTATATAAGGCTATTGCTAAACATAAAAACCCAAGAGATATTTATGCGCAACGTTTGTTAGATGAAGGTGTCATAAATGAAGGTTATGTAAAGCATATAGAAGCTAAGTACAAGGAAAAACTAGAAGAAAAATTAGAGGATTCTCGAAAGGAGGATAAAACAGAAATCACTGCTTTTATGCAGGAAGAATGGAAAGGACTATCTAGGGTCACAGAAGTTGCTATGATGGAACCAGTTGATACTACGGTCTCAAAAAGTGTACTTAAAGACATTACTAAAGTCATTTCTAATCTTCCCACCGAGAAAAAATTCATTCGTAAAATTCAAAGATTGATTGAGTCGCGCCAAACCATGTTTGATGAAGACCGATTAGATTGGGCAATGGCAGAACATTTGGCATATGGTTCACTTTTAACCGAGGGCTTTAATGTTAGAATTTCGGGACAAGATGTGGAGCGAGGTACGTTTTCGCACAGGCATGCAGTAGTTAAGGTTGAAGACAGTGAAGAAGAAATAATACTGCTAAAAAACGTTTCGGAGAACCAAGGGCAGTTCAATATTTTCAATTCACTATTGTCAGAATATGGCGTTGTAGGGTTTGATTATGGCTATGCTATGGCAAGCCCAAACACATTAACGATTTGGGAAGCACAATTTGGGGACTTTAGTAATGGTGCCCAAATAATGATAGATCAATATATATCATCTGGCGAAGATAAATGGAAAACCTCCAATGGTTTAGTGATGTTGCTGCCACATGGTTATGAAGGACAAGGAGCAGAGCATTCATCTGGGCGTATGGAACGCTATCTACAATTGTGTGCTAAGGATAATATGTTTGTGGCAGACTGTACAACACCTGCGAATATGTTTCATTTATTACGTAAACAAATGAAGGCCAATTACAGAAAGCCATTAATTGTGTTTACGCCGAAGAGTTTGTTACGTCATCCAAAAGTAGTTTCAACAGTAGATGAATTTGCAAACGGAAGTTTTCAAATGTTAATAGATGATGAAAGTGCAAAAGCAGATAAAGTGAAAACTTTGGTTTTTGTAACAGGAAAATTCTATTACGACTTATTGGAAGAACGCGATAAGCAAGAGAGAGATGATATTGCATTGGTAAGAGTAGAACAACTGTTTCCGCTTCCTGTTAAAGATATTAGAGATGTTCTTAAAAAGTATAAGAAGGCAGATGATGTTGTTTGGGCACAAGAAGAACCTAGAAATATGGGAGCTTATAGCCATATACTGATGCATTTGGATGAAGCCAGACAATGGAGAGCTGCAAGTAGAAGACCTTATGGAGCGCCAGCAGCGGGTAGTTCTGTGCGTTCAAAAATTAGACATCAACAAGTTATAGATTACGTTTTTGATAAAAGCAAAAATAACCAGAGATTAAATTAATACAACTCAAATTTAGAGCTTAAATAAAGTAAAGCCCATGATTTTAGAAATGAAAGTGCCTTCACCAGGCGAGTCAATTACTGAAGTAGAGATAGCAGAATGGTTAGTGCAAGATGGAGACTATGTGGAAAAAGACCAAGCTATTGCAGAAGTTGATAGTGACAAAGCAACGCTCGAATTGCCAGCTGAAGCTAGTGGAACAATTACATTAAAGGCAGAAGAAGGTGATGCCGTAGAAGTAGGTGCAGTTGTTTGCTTAATAGATACCAGCGCAAAACCTGAAGCTGATGCTACAACCACATACAAAGGTGGTGACGAAGGAGGAAATGATGATAATGTCGAAGAAAACTTAAAGAAAGAGCAAGAACAGACCGAGAATACGGACGAAAAAGCTCCAAACCCTGCTAAAGAAACATATGCTTCTGGCACACCAAGTCCAGCAGCAAAAAAGATATTGGATGAAAAAGGCATAGACGCAAAATCTGTTTCTGGTACAGGTAGAGATGGTCGCATAACAAAAGATGATGCTGTTAATGCCACTCCTTCAATGGGTACACCAACAGGAGGAAACAGAGGTACTTCACGTAGTAAAATGTCTATGTTACGTCGTAAAGTAGCAGAGCGTTTAGTTGAAGCTAAGAATACCACAGCTATGCTGACCACTTTTAACGAGGTGGATATGTCTCCAATTTTTGATCTACGCAAACAATACAAAGAAGACTTTAAAGCTAAGCATGGTGTAAGCCTTGGTTTTATGAGCTTTTTCACTTTGGCTGTAGTAAGAGCATTAAAAATGTATCCTGCGGTAAACTCAATGATCGATGGTAAAGAAATGTTGTCTTACGATTTTTGTGACATAAGTATAGCAGTATCTGGACCAAAAGGATTAATGGTGCCAGTAATTAGAAACGCCGAGAACCTATCATTTAGGGGAGTAGAATCTGAAGTAAAGCGTTTAGCAATTAGAGCACGTGATGGTCAAATTACAGTTGATGAAATGACAGGTGGGACATTTACCATTTCAAATGGGGGTGTTTTTGGTAGTATGCTATCCACACCAATTATAAATCCACCGCAAAGTGGAATTTTAGGAATGCACAACATTGTTGAGCGCCCTGTAGCAATTGATGGTAAGGTTGAAATTCGCCCAATAATGTTTGTTGCCTTATCTTACGACCATAGAATCATCGACGGAAAAGAATCTGTTGGCTTTTTAGTGGCAGTTAAGGAAGCGTTAGAAAATCCTGTAGAGTTATTAATGGACAATAATCCAAAGAAAGCTTTAGAGATGTAAAATCTTAAAAGTTATAATAATCAAAAAGCGCAATTTGTTGTCAAATTGCGCTTTTTTTACTCCTAACTAATAAAGAGTCACTAACTAAAATTAACTAAAAAAATTAACAGCGATATTGGCTGAAATAACTATAATAGAGCTTATGACAAGTAATATCATAAAGATTCTATCCCTTTTTGCAGTATTGTCTTTCATTGCTTGCATAATAGTTTTTTTAAAAAAGCTCTGAATCATAAGCTTATCCAGAGCTTTCAAGACTTAACTTGAGGCGTTGATTAATAGCTGATGTAAAGTTGCAAATAATTTTAAGGTGATACTATACGTAGAACTACGTATTTTTTGACTTTTTTTAGAATAATTCAAAAAAAAGAGCCTCGAACAAATGTTCAAGGCTCAAATAATCCCCTAAGAACTAATTAATAGCTCGTTATTAACCCTTAATTAATAACAATGTAAATTTCAGAAATATAATTATATCATAATATACGTAACCTTACGTATTTTTAAGATAAATGTCTTTGGTTCTCTTTTGCCCATATAAGAAGACTATTTGGGGTCTTTTCAATTTCTAATTTTCTGATAATGTTGCTTTTGTGTTTTTCAACCGTTCTTGGTGAGATAAATAATTGCTCAGCAATTTCTCTTGCCGTCTTATTTTCGGTAATCAATTTTAAGATTTTCAGCTCTGTTTTTGTTATAAGATTTAATTTTTCTGGAGTTTTATCTACTTCTATATAAGCCAAAAGTTCGGGACTAAAATATGGTGTATCCTTAATAACTGAAGAGATGCAATTTTCTATTTCGTCTAGGGCAAATTCTTTTAATACATAGCCATAAATCTCTAATGCTTTGGCTTCATTGTATATTTTTTCGTCTTTTTCAAAGGTGATGAGAATAATTTTGGTAGAAAGATTAGCTTGTTTGCATTTTTCTGCAATTTGTAATCCAGTGTAGAACGGCATTTTAATATCCAGAATGGCAATATCCGGTACATGGGCTTTGATTAAAGCTAATGCTTCTTTTCCGTTTTTTGCACTGGCTAAGACGTTGTACTTTTTTTCAAATAAAAATTCTTCAAGACCTTTTAGAACCAAAGGATGGTCGTCTGCAATTATGATGGTTGGGCTCATTTTGCTATTATTCAACTTAGATTTAAATATACTAAGAATCTTTAGGTTATGAAATCTCTTTCAATCTTAAATAAAGGTATTTTTTTTCGTAGTCTATAATGGCTTTTCCTTTTTTTAAAATATCAGCACCGATAATACCGTCTACAGGATCAGCATTATGGTTTATAAGTCCGTTGTTAACATGAGATAAATTAAACAGAATCAATGCAACTTTTTGCTTTTTCCATCTACCAATTTTTAAGTCGTTGGATTTTGAAATCTGCGTTAACATATCTGATGCACCAGCTCCAACAGCTTTAATTTCAGAATCTTTCACTTTAAGCTTAAATCGTTCAATGGCTTCAAAACCTACGCAACTGCTAGATGCTCCAGTGTCTAATATAAAACGCCCTTTTATACCGTTAATTGAAGCCTTAATTTCAAAATGGTTGGTTTTCGTCAGCTTTAATTTAATTTTAGAATAGCCTTTGGCAATAAGAAAGTTCTGTAGTGTCTCCATTTTAATATTTTGTGCAAATATAATACTCTAAACGATTATTTTTGCGGAATGATTATAACAGATACGCACACACATTTATATAGCGAAGCTTTCGATACCGATAGAATAGAAATGATAAAGAGAGCTATAGATGCAAATGTTAAACGGTTTTTTATTCCTGCAATAGATTCTACTTATACCGAAGCTATGTTGCAGTTAGAAAAAGACTTCCCAGAATATATCTATTTAATGATGGGATTACACCCTACACATGTAAAAGATAATTTTAAAGAAGAGCTAAAACATGTTGAGGAGCAACTTAGCAAACGAAAATTTTATGCCGTTGGTGAAATAGGAATTGATCTATACTGGGACAAAACAACTTTAGATATACAGATAGAAGCCTTTAAACATCAAATTAATCTTGCTAAGAAGTATAAACTTCCGATAGTAATTCATTGTAGAGATGCTTTTGATGAAATTTTTGAAGTCCTGGAAACTGAAAAATCCGATGACTTATTCGGAATTTTCCATTGTTTTACGGGAAGCATAGAGCAAGCACACAGAGCCATATCTTATAATATGAAATTAGGTATTGGCGGAGTGGTCACTTTTAAAAATGGAAAAATAGATCAATTCATAAATCAAATCGACTTAGAACATATTGTTCTAGAAACAGATTCCCCTTATTTGGCACCAAAACCCTACAGAGGAAAACGAAATGAAAGCTCCTATATATATAAGGTATTGGAAAAATTATCCGAACTTTACCAAATGAGTGAAGCGGATATTGCTCGCATTACTACAGAAAATTCTAAACGCGTATTTGGTATTTAACTTATGCAAAAACCTAATATACTTTTAATATACACGGGTGGTACCATCGGAATGATAAAAGATGCCGATAGCGGTGCTCTTAAGGCATTTGATTTCGATAATCTGTTGGATAAAATCCCAGAGCTACGCCTTTTAGATTGTGATATTGAAACTAAGTCTTTTAGTACACCAATAGATTCCTCTAATATGAACCCAGAGTATTGGGGCAATATAGCTGAAATCATTGCATCTAATTACACTGCCTTTGATGGGTTTGTAGTGCTTCATGGTAGTGATACTATGAGCTATTCGGCATCAGCATTAAGTTTTATGTTAGAAAACTTATCAAAACCTGTTATTTTCACAGGATCTCAACTCCCAATAGGAGATTTACGTACAGATGCTAAAGAAAACCTTATTACATCTATTCAAATGGCATCTTTACAGAATTTGGGAAAACCTGTAATTAAAGAGGTATGTCTTTATTTTGAATACAAGCTTTATAGAGGTAATAGAACCACAAAGATAAACGCAGAACATTTTGAAGCTTTTGAATCGCTAAACTACCCCCATTTGGCGGAGTCTGGTGTGCATCTAAAAATCAATACAGAATATTTGCTTCAACCCAATTTAGAAAAAGAACTTATAGTGCGTACGGCAATGGATACCAATATTGGAATTTTAAAGCTGTTTCCTGGCATATCTAAACCCATAGTAAAAGCTGTACTTAGAAGCCAGCTTATAAAAGGGTTGATAATTGAAACCTATGGATCTGGTAATGCCACTACTGAGCCTTGGTTTATCGATTTGTTAGAGGAAGCCATTCATAACGGCCTACACATTATTAATGTCACGCAATGTGCTGGTGGTAGTGTTGCGATGGGACAGTATGAAACCAGCTCACAATTAAAGCATATAGGAGTAATTTCTGGAAAAGATATTACCACCGAAGCCGCAGTGGCCAAACTCATGTACCTGTTGGGTGAAAATCTCGAAGCAAAAGATTTCAAAACTGTTTATGAAACACCGTTAAGAGGCGAAATGACCTAAAAATAACAGTATAAATTTCAGTGTTTAAAGTTTTTTTTGTTATTTGGCGTACTGTAATTTTTACTAGGATTTACAGAGAGGTGGCCGAGTGGTCGAAGGCGCACGCCTGGAAAGTGTGTATACTCCAAAAGGGTATCGAGGGTTCGAATCCCTTCCTCTCTGCATAGATTTTTAGGAAATTGTTACATTATTTTTTTATCTTTAACACTTTAACTAATAAAATTAAGATTAAGAACAATGAAAAGATTATTTTCTATCCTTGCCATTACATGTTTAATGGCTATCGGAACTGTTAGCGCCAATGCAACGACATTAGCTACTACAACAGCAACTGTAACAAGTGTAACTCAAGACGCTGAAGAACCTGCAGAAGATTTGAGTTTCCATCAAGAATTAAAAAAGCGTTTTATTGAAGGTGGCCCAGGGTTTATGGGAATTGTGTTATTATGTTTAATTCTTGGATTGGCAATTGCTATTGAGAGAATTATCTTTTTAAACCTTTCTACAACAAACACTAAAAAATTAACCCAAAACGTTGAAGATGCCTTAAATTCTGGCGGAATCGAAGCAGCTAAGGAAGTTTGCAGAAACACCAAAGGACCTGTTGCGTCAATTTTCTATCAAGGTTTAGACCGTGCAGACGAAGATTTAGATGCTGCGGAAAAAGCAGTTGTCGCTTATGGTGGGGTACAAATGGGACAGTTAGAGAAAAATGTATCTTGGATATCGTTATTTATCGCTTTGGCACCAATGCTTGGTTTCATGGGTACGGTAATTGGTATGATTCAAGCCTTTGATAAAATTGAAGCAGCTGGTGATATGCAGCCGTCTTTAGTGGCAGGTGGTATTAAAGTAGCACTTTTAACCACGGTATTTGGTCTTATTGTAGCAATTATACTTCAGATTTTTTACAACTACATCATTGCTAAGATTGATAGTATTGTAAATGACATGGAAGATGCGTCAATCACCTTAATGGACTTATTAGTAAGACACAAAAAATAAAACATAAATTATGCACAAAATATTAAAAATTATAGCTGCTTTAATCGGGCTTGCTGGTATTGTCTTTTTGGTCAGAATTGTTGCGGCTGGAGATGATGCTATCAAATCTGGTGAAGAAGCAGGACTTGTTGACCCAATGGCTTGGGCGGCATATATTATTTTAGGGCTAACTTTATTGTTTGTAGTATTTTTTGTTTTGAAAAATCTATTTACAAATACTTCAGGTCTTAAAAACACGTTAATAGGAGTAGGTGCCTTTGTTGCAGTTTTAATTATATCTTATGTAACTGCTGGTGGAGACCCAATAACCTATAAATTACAAGAAGGAGTTGCAACGAGCTCACAATCTCAAATGGTAGGTGCTGGTTTAACAGCATTTTATATTTTGATTGTCATAGCAGCATTAGCAATGATATTCTCAGGAGTTAAAAAAATAATTAATAAATAACATAGTATGGCAAAACGATCGGCACCAGAAGTAAATGCAGGTTCAATGGCTGACATTGCCTTCTTATTACTTATCTTTTTCTTGGTAACAACAACTATAGAAAAAGACAAGGGATTATTAAGGAGTTTGCCACCTATTGACGATTCTCAGGTTGAGCCACCGATTATAAAGAAGAAAAATTTATTTACTGTACTTATAAACCGAAATAACCAATTGCTAGTAGAAGATGAGCAAATGGAATTAAAGGATTTAAGACAAGCAGCTATAGATTTTCTTGATAATGGTGGTGGTACAAATGCCGCAGGTAAAAGTTGCGATTACTGCCAAGGAAAGCGTCTAGACGATTCATCGGATCATCCAGATAAGGCTATTATTTCTATGAAACACGATAGAGAAACGTCTTATGAGCAATATATGGATGTTCAGAACGAATTAGTTGCAGCCTATAACTTTTTGAGAGAAAGAGAAGCAACAAGGTTATACAAGCAGTATTATCCTAATGCTGACAAGGTGTTTACGGCTATGTTAGAAGAGAAAGAAAAGAATCAATTTAGTAAGGACGAAGTGCTTAATGAGCGTATCGAAAACATTAAGAAATTGTACCCGATGAAATTGTCTGAAGCAGAACCAGATAAAAATTAAAAGTAACAATTATGTCAAAGTTTAAAAAAGGAAAACAAGGAGACTTACCGGCAATTTCGACGGCATCCTTACCTGATATTGTATTTATGTTGCTTTTCTTTTTCATGGTGGCAACCGTTATGAGAGATAGCACATTGATGATTGAAAATAATTTACCTAGTGCGGATCAGGTTGAGAAGCTTAAAAAAGACAGAACGACCTACATCTATGCTGGAAAGCCTAGTACACAATATAAGCATTTAGGTGATGAACCTAGAATTCAGTTTAATGATGCATTTATTGGTGTTGAAGATGTAAGATCTTCTGTACTCCAAGCGCAGGCAGATATGGTTGAAGAACTGAAAAGTAAAATTGTTATCGGACTTAAGGTAGATAAAAATACACATGCCGGCTTAGTTTCGGATATTAAGCAAGAGTTACGTAAAGCTAATACGCTTAAGGTTATGTATATCGCAAACGCAAGAGCCGAAGAATAATCAAAATCTTAATTTTATAAAAAACGTCTTGAGTAATCAGGGCGTTTTTTTATTGCATATCAACAAAGTTGAAATAAAGATTTTGTAGATTTATCTTATGAAGTATCACATATTGCTTGTAATGGTTTGCGTAACTTTTTTTGGGTTGGCCCAAGATGGTGAAAACACCGACAAATCCGAGTTATATAAAAACTATAGAGAAGACCAGTTTTATATTTCAGCGACCTACAATTTACTAGCCAACAAGCCTAACGGTGTTAGTCAGAGTGGGTTTTCATCTGGATTTCATTTTGGTTTTATAAGAGATATGCCAATTAATGACCGAAGGAACGTCTCACTAGGCTTGGGAATAGGTCTATCTACAAACTCTTACAACCAAAACATATCAATTCTAGAAATTGACAATGAATTTACTTATAGTACGATCGACGAGAGCGAAATCAATGTATCAAAAAACAAGTTTACGACCTATTTGATAGAAGTACCTTTTGAATTCAGGTGGCGAACATCTACTGCCACAGATTACAGCTTTTGGCGCATCTATTCAGGATTTAAAGTTGGCTATCTATTTTATAATTCCTCTAAGTTTAAAAGTAATGTCGGTGACGAAAAACTATCTAATATAGACGATTTTAATAAGATTCAATATGGTCTAACATTAAGTGTTGGCTATGGCACTTGGAATTTCCATGTGTATTATGGACTAAATCCAATCTTTGATGATAATGCTCAACTAGATGGTGAGGCGATTGATATGAAATCCTTTAAGCTAGGATTAATGTTCTACATTCTATAACCAATAGTTTAAAAAAATAAGTTGAGGGAACAACCCAACAAATACCCCAATGATTAATTCTTGATTAGTGTGCGCTTTTAAGTGCAAACGTGATGTGGCAATAGCACCAAGAATTATCATCATTAAAGCAATAGTACCATTTATGTTTATTTGGTAGTGTATGCCAATAGCAACTGCAAACATAAAGAAGCCAGAAGCAGCTATCATATGTATACTTGCCTTTACTTTAAAAACTGCCATTATAAAGCAGGCTAATGTAGAGCACAAAATGCCTAAGAAGAAATAATATAGTTCAACAATCTCATTTGGAGTTAAGACCCGTAAAAGAATGAGACTAATAATAATACAGTTAACAAGCAATGGAATCAATCTTTCTTTGGTGCTTTTCAAATAAATGGTTTGTACCTTATTTATAGTTTTTAATAAAAAAAACAAAAGAATAGGTAAAATGATTGTAAGGATTATAATTGAAAATATTTTGGCATTTCTTATGGGTTCTGGTATAAAACGAGGAGTCTTGGAAAAGTAGAACAGTACACCAAGAAGAGGCATTATCAAAGGATGAAAAACAAACGATATACTTTTTAGAATAAAATTTTTCATCCAAATTTTATAGGCTTATAATTCTTTTCTTAAACGTGCTACAGGAATATCTAGTTGTTCTCTGTATTTTGCAACTGTTCGTCTGGCAATAGGATAACCCTTTTCTTTTAAGATTTTAGAAAGTGCTTCGTCAGTAAGCGGTTTCTTTTTGTTTTCTTCCTCTATTACAGTCTCAAGAATTTTCTTAATCTCCCTCGTTGACACTTCCTCGCCTTGGTCGTTAGTCATAGATTCAGAGAAAAATTCCTTTATTAATTTGGTGCCATATGGTGTATCTACATATTTACTATTGGCAACACGTGAAATCGTTGAGACATCCATTTCAATTTCGTCAGCAATATCCTTTAAAATCATAGGTCGTAACTTACGTTCATCACCAGTTAAAAAATAGTCTTTCTGATAGTTCATAATAGAACTCATCGTCACGAAAAGAGTCTGTTGGCGTTGTCTCACAGCCTCAATAAACCATTTTGCGGCATCAAGTTTTTGCTTAATGAACATAACCGCATCTTTTTGGGCTTTAGACCTTTCTTTACTGTCTTTATAACCTTTAAGCATATTGTTGTACTCTCTCGATACATGAAGCTCTGGTGCGTTTCTACCATTAAGCGTCAACTCAAGTTCTCCATCAACAATTTTTATGGCAAAGTCTGGTACGATGTGCTCAACAATTTTATTATTTCCAGCATAAGAGCCACCTGGTTTTGGATTTAAACGTTCTATTTCCTCAATGGCATCTTTAAGCTGCTCTTCATTAATGTTGAATTTTTGCATCAACTTTTTGTAATGCTTTTTGGTAAACTGTTCAAAAGCTTTATCTATTATGGCAATTGCTAATTCTACATCTGGATTTTGCTCTTTTCTATGCAATTGAATACTCAAACATTCTTGAAGATTTCTGGCTGCAACTCCAGCAGGATCTAGTTGATGTACAATTTGAAGCACTTTTTCCACCTCTTCTTCTGTAGTATACACATTCTGTGTAAACGCCAAATCATCTGTGATATCAGATAGAGAACGACGTATATAACCACTTTCATCAACACTTCCTACAAGAAAATATGCGATTTCCTCTTCCTGGTCAGATAATCTAAATGTATTTAATTGATTGATTAAATGTTGGGTAAATGATGTTCCAGCTGCATAAGGCACGCTTTTTTCGTCATCGTCAGCACTGTAATTATTGGTTTGAGTTCTATATTCTGGTATTTCATCATCACTTAGATACTCATCAATATTAATATCGTCAGTATCAATGGTATCATTATCATTTATATCGTCACTCGTATTATCGAACTCGTCAAAGTTATCTTCATTAGTTTCCTCCTTGCCAGTATCTAAAGCTGGGTTTTCCTCAAGTTCTTGTTTTAACCGCTGCTCAAAAGCCTGTGTAGGTAACTGAATCAGCTTCATCAGTTGAATCTGCTGAGGTGATAGCTTTTGAGATAGCTTAAATTGTAAATATTGTTTTAGGGCCATTTATTAAATAATGTATATATAAAAATACTAAAAAAACCTGTTAGGTTTCTAAAACCTTACAGGTTTAATATTTAGTTTAAAACTCAGCGTTTTGAGGTGTACGTGGATAGGGGATTACATCTCTAATGTTTCCCATTCCGGTGGCAAACATTACCAAACGTTCAAAACCTAATCCAAATCCTGAATGCACAGCAGTGCCGTATTTGCGCAAATCTAAATACCACCATAATTCTTCTTCGGGTATGTCTAAGGCTGCCATTTTTTCTTTCAATACATCCAAACGTTCCTCACGTTGCGAGCCACCAACCATTTCACCAATACCAGGGAATAGAATATCCATGGCTCTAACGGTTTTCCCATCTTCATTTAAGCGCATGTAAAAGGCTTTAATATTTGCCGGATAATCAAATAATATTACAGGGCATTTAAAATGTTTTTCGACCAAAAAGCGCTCGTGCTCAGATTGTAAGTCTGCACCCCATTCTTCAATAATATAGTTGAATTTCTTTTTCTTATTAGGTTTACTGTTTCTAAGAATCTCAATAGCTTCCGTATAGCTTACGCGCTTAAAATTGTTATCGACCACAAACTTAATTTTATCAATTAAATTCATAGGACTACGCTGCGCTTGTGGCAATTTTTTTTCTTCCTGTTGCAAACGGTTGTCCAAAAACTCCAGATCTTCTCTATTGTGCTCTAAAACATAACTTAACACGGACTTCATAAAATCCTCTGCTAAATCCATGTTGCCAGCTAAGTCCATAAAAGCGACTTCCGGTTCAATCATCCAGAATTCTGCTAAATGCCGTGATGTATTAGAATTTTCTGCTCTAAATGTTGGGCCAAATGTATAAACCTTTCCCAAAGACATGGCATAGGTTTCAGCTTCTAACTGCCCAGAAACAGTTAAGTTGGTTTCTTTGCCAAAGAAGTCTTCTGAAAAATCTAATGAACTTTCTTCTGACAATTTAGAATACTGAGCAACTTTTTTTATATTATAGACAGATAAGCTAAATAAATAACCATATTTTCTCAAAGGAAAAGTGTGAGACAGCCAAAAAGGACTACCGTCTTTGTTTGGCTTTATAACTCCATCCCGAATCAATTCATCATTTAACCATTTTTTTAAATATGCTCTTTTTCTTCCATTTGGATATATTTTGATATCAAAGAGCGTAGATTTCAATTTTGTATAAAAAAGCTTAAAAATATAGTTGAGCTGTTTTAATTCCCCTTTCTTATCAGATTCAAGAATGCGAATAATTTCTGAAGGATTAGCTAAAATAATTTTCTTAAGAGTATAGTTTTCGAGATGCTTTTTTATTAATCTGTTGAGTGATTTAATGTCATTTCCACCAACTTCATCTTCAATTATCTTAATTTCACGTTCAATTATTGTATATAATTTTTCTCCCCATATATTCACATTTGAATTTTCTAGTGGAGGATTCTTTGCGTCTAAAGTACTCACTCTAAACATCTCTCCAGCACCTTCTGCATCGCTACCCGTAATAATTGGTGTATGCATATAATAGAATCCATTGTCATTAAAGTACTTATGAATAGCGAAAGACAGCGACGAGCGTAAACGCATCACCGCGCTAAACGTATTTGTTCTGGTACGTAAGTGAGCGTTTTCTCTTAAGAACTCGAATGTATGTTTTTTAGGTTGAATTGGATAAGCTTCAGGGTCTGAATCTCCATGAACCACTATGGATTTCACCTGTATCTCAACGGATTGTCCTTTACCTTGACTTTCAACCAATTCTCCCATAACTTCTATAGCTGCACCAGTAGTGATACGCTTTAAAAGGGCTTCTTCAAAATTTTCAAAATCTACAACACACTGAATATTATTTATGGTTGAGCCATCATTTAATGCTATAAAACGATTTGCTCTAAACGTTCTTACCCATCCTTTTACGGTAACATCTTGTAGTTTTACGTCTTCAGATAATAATTCTGCTACGGATTTTGTTGTCATTTTTTAATTATTTTGAAATGCTAAGATAAATTTTTTATTCTTCGTTTTCTGAGTCGATTTCGGCATCATCATCTTCCGATGGAATAATATCGATTGCTGGTTTACGCAATACTTCTTTATTTGCGATATTTCGTTCTAACGACAAGAGTAACGACGGCAATAAAAGCAAGTTAGAAAGCATAGCAAATAATAATGTTATAGATACCAATGCTCCTAAAGCTACAGTACCACCAAAACTTGATATAGTAAATACCGAGAACCCAAAGAACAATACTATGGATGTATAAAACATACTGACACCGGTTTCTCTAAGTGCAGCGTAAACCGATTTTCTAATTTTCCAATGGTTGGCCTGCAATTCTTGCCTGTATTTTGCTAAAAAATGAATGGTATCATCAACCGAAATACCAAAAGCTATACTAAATACCAATATGGTTGATGGCTTTATTGGCACACCAACATAACCCATTAAACCTGCGGTGACCAGTAGAGGCAATAGGTTGGGAATAAGCGATACAATAATCATTCTGAAGGAACGGAACAAATACGCCATAAATAGCGAAATAAGAAAAATGGCAAGTGTTAACGAAATAACAAGGTTTCTTACCAGGTATTTTGTTCCTTTTTGAAATACCAAAGCTTTACCCGTCATGGTAACTTGGTAACGTTCTTTAGGGAAAACCTTATCAATTTTATGCTGAAGATTCTCTTGAATACGCTCCATTTTAGCCGTGCCTATATCTTTCATAAACGTAGTAATACGTGCATACTGACCTGTACTGTCTACAAAGTTTTTGAGTAAATCTATACTAGAGGATGAGTTTTTGGCATAAGATAAAATAAAACTGTTTTCTTGACTTGTCGGTAACTGATAGTATTTAGGATTACCGTTATAATAAGCTTGTTTACTGTATTTCACCAAACTTACCACGGAAATAGGCTTAGACAATTCTGGTGTTTCTTCTATAAGGGTTTCTAGCTCATTAATGCGTTTTAAGGTTGCTAATTTCATCACTCCTTTTTTACGCTTGGTGTCTACCATGATTTCTAATGGCATAATACCATTAAATTCATCTTCAAAAAAACGAATATCCTTAAAAAACTGCTTGTCTTTTGGCATGTCTTCAATTAAACTTCCTGAGATTTTAATCTGGTTCATGCCAATCATACTGCCAATAATAAGTATCAGCGCAGTGACGTAAATAGTAATTTTCTTGTGTTTTACCATACGCTCCATCCAGTCGACAAAACCGCCAATCCAGCGTTTATTGAGGTGTTCTAAATGACGTTTTTTTGGATATGGTAAAAACGTATACATTATAGGAATAATAAGTAGGCATAAGATGAAAATCGCCAAAATGCTTAATGAGGCTACAATACCAAATTCTTTTAATAATTTACTCTCGGTTAAGATAAACGTTGCAAAACCTGAAGCTGTGGTAACATTAGTCATCAAAGTAGCATTGCCTACTTTGGTAATAACACGTTGTAGTGATTTTACTTTATTGCCATGTGATATTACCTCGTGCTGGTATTTATTGATTAGAAAAATACAATTAGGTATACCAATGACGATTATCAAAGGCGGAATCAGTGCCGTGAGCACCGTGATTTCGTAACCCAATAGACCTAAAATTCCAAAAGTCCACATAACGCCAACGCATACTACAATTAACGAAATGAAGGTGGCTCTAAAGGATCTAAAAAACAAAAAGAAAATCAATGAGGTCACCAATAATGCTGCACCGATAAAGAGCCCAATCTCATCTACAATATTTTGAGAGTTTAAGGTTCTAATATATGGCATGCCAGAAACTCTAACATCTAATCCGGTTTCAGTTTCGAAAGTGTTAATTTTTGTTTCTAAATCTTCAATTATAAAGTCTTTACGAACAGAAGTGTTAACAATATCTTTCTTTAAATAAATTGCAGTACGAATGGTTTTTGTTTCTGCATTAAAAAGAAAGTTATCGTAAAAAGGGTATTTTTTAAACAACTCATTTTGTAGTGTGTTGATCTGTTTAATGCTAGAAATAGAATCTTTTATAAAAGGCTCTAAGTCGAATTGCTCTTTTTTGGTGTTTTTCACCAATTTCTGAAGATCTTTTATTGATAAAACTGTTTCAACTTCATCATAAGCTTTAAAAGATTCTGCAAGTTTATTCCATGCATTGAGCTGTTTTACCGAGAATAGAGTAGAATCTTTTACGCCAAGTACAATGAGGTTGCCTTCTTCACCAAAGACATTGAGAAAATCATTGTAAACCACATTGACTTCGTGGTCGTCAGGTAACATATTAGCTTCGGTGTAGGTAAAGCGCATATGTTTCCATTGCATACTAAAAAACACAGTTGCCGAAATTATGGCAATAAGTATAAAGATTTTATTGCGAAGAATAACCCTTGCAATAGCCTCCCAAAATCCTGTGGTAAATAGTTTAAGCATTATATAGCAATAACCCCAAAGCTAATCTCTTGAGGTATTAATTAAAATTCAAATCTCTCTCAGCGAGAAACAAGGCGCAAAGGTAGAAAAAACCCAAGGAATTGCTAAAGAATTAACAGGAATATAATAGTGGTTATAATGATATATTAAAGGTAAACTTAAAAGCAATATTATCTTCTAATTCTGGCAAGTGGTAAGCACCATAACGGTAAGCAAAACTTAATCCAAAACCTAAGAGCAATTTATTGATTTCAAAACCAGATTCCGAGTAGAGTTTATCCAGTGTGTTAAAGCCTATACCTTGATGTCGGTCTATGCTATTCATATCCCCAATGGCATATCTTGAGATGAGTACTAATTGGGGTTTAAACCGTTCAGAAATATTAAAAGGTCTCAAATAGTGTTTTAACTGTAGTGTTGAAAACTTATCACTAAAAAATTCATTAAAATACATGGTTTCAAAGCTATTGAGACCTGCTACAGAGAACCGTTGAAGAATGGTTTCTTTGGTAATATTATTGGGGTAGGCATGGTACAAATGCGTTAACGGTGCATCACCACCAGCTATACCTGCGGCTAAGGTGATATTGGTTATGGCATTATTTTTATGATTGAATTGTTGAATGGTTCTAAAATCTAACTTTGAAAAATTAAAATCCCCATTCAAAACAGATTTAAAGCTTTGTGTTAATTGCAAGGTAAACTTTGGAAAACCTTCCTGGGTCGTTTTTATATTATCTTCGGAAATCTCAAATTGGTTAAACGGACTCCATTGCAGGCTTATTTTTGCTGTGCTAATATCGAAACTACTATAACTCTTATCATCTAAAATAAAATTATAAAAATAGGTTGGATTGATGTTACTAATGGCTATCTGCGTTTCTGATAACAAATTGTCTGAGAAGCGATGTTCTAAAGAAACGGATTTTGTTATGTGGCGATGAAACAAATCGATATTTAAAAGACGAGGTTCAAAAAAGGTGAAAAAGCGCTTATCGGTTAAAAAAGTAGAGCTTCCTGTTTCTTGTAAATCGTCTGTGTAAGTTAGGTTAACCCAAGTGTTGTGTGCTTTGTTGACCCTAAAACCTCCCCCAGCACTAAATTTTATACGCTTGTCGGTAAATCCATAAACTACATAGCCGTTGAGTCTATAACGGTCAGAAAATAGCTTGTTGGTTACTCCACCTAGACCAGTTCTAAGACCTTCATATTGATTAAATTTTATTAGATATCGTAAATCGGCATCAAAATAATTAAAAGGTAAAAACCCATTACCCAACTGCTTCAAGAACTCTGTTTTTTTAATAGAGTCTTGTACTTTTTTAATAGAATCTTTTTCTTTTGTAATGGGATTTTGTGCAAAGCCACTTGTTGCAAATAACATAATGAAAACAACAAATAAATGCTTTGGCATATATGTGCTAAGTTTTAAAAAAGGCTGACGGAAAAGTGCCATTAGGGACGACATGGAGAATTTTTGAAAAGATAACGTTAGGATTATCAATCAAAATACAATTCTTCGCTTTCCTCTAAATAACAAAATTAAACACTTTTCGGGCAGCCTCTTAGTACTTTATACTTTTTAACACTAGACGGTCATAATCTCTGTTTCTTTATTGTCTAAGATGCCGTCTATTTTTTTAACGTAAGAATCGGTGAGTTCTTGTACATCGATCTCTGCATTTTTTTGCAAATCTTCAGAAACATCGGATTTTTTAATGTCGTTCATGGCATCTTTACGTGCATTACGTACACCAATTTTTGCATCTTCAGCTTCAGCTTTAGCTTGCTTTGCTAAATTTTTACGACGCTCTTCAGTTAGTGGTGGAACATTAATGATAATCATTTCTCCGTTGTTCATAGGGTTAAAACCTAAATTAGCGAGCATAATACCGCGCTCAATTTCCTGCAGCATACTTTTTTCCCAAGGTTGAACGGATATGGTTCTACCATCTGGTGTATTTACATTGGCTACTTGGTTTAGTGGAGTTTGGGATCCATAATAATCAACCATAACACTTCCTAGCATTGCCGGACTTGCCTTACCGGCCCTAATATTGACCAGTTGTTTTTCAAGATGCTTTATGGCAGCATCCATGGCTTCTTTTGCAGTGTCTATTATAAATTTAATTTCGTCCATAATTTTTAAAACTTTAATTGAGGATCATCAAAGGTTGTACCAAGTCTTAAAGATTAACCTCTGTACCTATATTTTCTCCAGAAACCACCTTAAGCAAGTTTCCTTTTTTATTCATATCAAATACTATAATTGGTAGTTTGTTTTCTTGACTTAGAGTAAAAGCCGTTGTATCCATAACCTTTAAGCCTTTACGTAAAACATCATCAAATGTAATATGATCAAACTTTACCGCTGTGCTGTCTTTTTCTGGATCTGCTGTATAGATGCCATCTACACGCGTTCCTTTTAAAATCACATCAGCTTCAATTTCTATGGCACGCAAAACTGCAGCAGAATCAGTTGTAAAATAAGGATTACCCGTTCCACCACCAAAAATCACTACACGCCCTTTATTTAAATGACTCATGGCTTTACGTCTTATAAAAGGTTCAGCGACTTCGTTGATTTTAATTGCAGTTTGCAAACGTGTTTTAACGTCAGCATCTTCAAGTGCATTTTGTAAAGCTAATCCGTTTATAACGGTTGCCAACATTCCCATATGATCTCCTTGAACACGATCCATGCCATTCATAGCACCTGCAACGCCTCTAAAGATGTTGCCGCCACCTATGACGATAGCAACCTGAACGCCTAAATCCGTAATCTCTTTAATATCTTTTGCGTACTCTGCCAAACGCACTGGGTCAATGCCGTATTGTCTGTTTCCCATTAAAGCTTCCCCTGATAATTTTAGCAGTATTCTTTTGTATTTCATGTTTTGATTGAAAATTAAGCAAAACTACATATTTTTATTTTTAATAGTATAAATTACATAGTACAATTTTTGATAGTTATCCTACTATCATTCGCCCAATAAATTTGAAATTTAAAAAGTGAAAGAATTGACAAACCGATTTATGAAGATGTAACTTTAATGCTGCTAAATAAAATTAGAAGAGATTGTACCAAATTGTAAACATCATTAATCTAAGTAGTAGATATAACCGAAGTTGAGCCATAAATTCCAATCATTATTTTTATTTGAAGGTAATTTGTGATTTAGACCATCTACAAAATCATCAAAATAATATTGCCATCTTAACTCAACAAATAAATCGGAAAGTATGGTAAGTTTATAGCGTGTACCAATACTTGCAACAACAGACCAGGTAGAACCGGATTCATCGCTTACAAAAGGATCACCCCCAGCGACATCACTCCAGCCACTATAAAAATTATTATTATCTAATATATTGCCATTGCCATAAGTGGTCTCAACTGAAGGATTGAAAGCAACATAATGCGCACCCAGAGCAGCAAAAGGGGCAAAAGAATAAGCACCAGCGGAAAAAGCTCTAATACTTCTAGGGAAATATTCTAGTTGCATACCAATATCCCAATTTTGGGATTCACCAGAATGACGTCTTAATCGTTCAGCATTTTCACTGGTTCTAGAATCATCTACCCATTCTCCAAAGTGGTTTAAGGTGGTTTTATTCCATGATATTTCACTTCTTAATTTAAAGTGATCATTAAAATAAGTATCGGTAGAGTAACAATTACAATCTGCACGATATGCAAAGTTTATATAATGCACAATACCTAATGCAACACCGGTATTCCCTGCATTGGTTTCAAAATCTTTTCTTACTCCAAAATCAGACTGAAATGCAACTGCACCAACAAATGCACCGATTTCGTGAGAAAAGCCGAATTGTGCTGAGACGCTTTGCATTGAAAGCAAAATAGCTAACAAAAGGAACAGCTTTTTAATAGGTAATGCCATATAACTTCAAATATAATTGAAATAGTTATCGAACAAATATATAAAAACTCGACGAACTACAAAGTAAAACAGACAAAATGCACATTTCTTATAAGAATAGAGGATTTTTTTGTAATTCTGAAATATTGAAAAAATTATTGAGAATATAAAAAAAATTAAGGCTTATTTTTACAGATAACGTATCTTTGCAACCATTAAATCACAATTTTTTAACAATTTTTTATATGAAAGATAAAATTGAAGCATTTTTAGATCTTGTAAAGGAACGTAACGGGCACGAACCAGAGTTTTTACAAGCAGTCCAGGAAGTAGCGGAGACAGTTATTCCTTATATAGCAAAGCACGATATTTACAATGGGAAAAACATTCTATTGAGAATGGTAGAACCAGAACGACTGATTTCTTTTAGAGTTAGTTGGGTAGATGATGCTGGTGAGATACAGGTTAACAGAGGGTATAGAATACAAATGAATTCTGCAATAGGTCCTTATAAAGGAGGATTACGTTTTCACCCTACCGTAAATGCTAGCATTCTTAAATTTTTGGCGTTTGAGCAAGTTTTTAAAAACAGCTTAACTAC
Source organism: uncultured Flavobacteriaceae bacterium (assembly GCA_964453045.1). Taxonomy (GTDB): domain Bacteria; phylum Bacteroidota; class Bacteroidia; order Flavobacteriales; family Flavobacteriaceae; genus Winogradskyella. The sequence goes on along the minus strand of CAYVNR010000006.1, from coordinate 22,140 downwards.
ATTGCCTATGGGCGGTGGTAAAGGAGGTTCTGATTTTGACCCTAAAGGAAAGTCAGACAACGAGATTATGCGTTTTTGCCATGCCTTTATGACCGAACTTTTTAGGCATATTGGCCATAATACAGATGTACCAGCAGGTGATATTGGTGTTGGTGCAAGAGAAATAGGCTTTATGTTTGGGAAGTATAAAAAATTGAAAAATACGTTTACAGGTGTACTTACTGGAAAAGGCCAATCTTGGGGCGGATCTTTAATTAGACCGGAAGCAACAGGATATGGTAACGTATACTTTGCAGAGAACATGTTAAAAACTAAAAATGATTCTTTTAATGGGAAAAAGGTTGTTATTTCTGGTTCGGGTAATGTTGCGCAGTTTGCAGCAGAAAAGGCTATTGAGCTTGGAGCAACAGTATTGACACTTTCTGACTCTGGAGGATACATTATAGATGAAGATGGTATTGACGCCGAGAAGCTAGAATTTGTTATGGACCTTAAAAATGTTAAGCGAGGTCGTATTAGTGAATATGTAGATAAGTATCCTAATGCTAAGTTTGTTAAAGGAGAACGACCATGGTCTGTGAAATGTGATATTGCATTACCATGTGCAACACAAAATGAATTAAATGGTGATGAGGCAAAACAATTAGTGGATAATGGCTGTATTTGTGTCTCTGAAGGAGCTAATATGCCTTCAACACCAGAGGCTATTCACGAGTTTCAAAAAGCAAAAATTTTATTTGCGCCAGGAAAAGCTTCTAATGCAGGTGGTGTAGCAACATCTGGTCTAGAAATGAGTCAGAATTCATTACGTCTCAGTTGGACCAGAGAAGAAGTGGATGAGAAGTTGAAAGCTATAATGGAGGATATCCACGACTCATGTGTAGAATATGGAAAAAACGATGATGGATCTGTAGATTACATCAGAGGAGCAAACATTGCTGGTTTTGTAAAAGTAGCAGATGCAATGTTGGCACAAGGAGTGGTATAATACATAAAGTGTAAATGTTTAAAAAGCTTTCATTGTAGATGAAAGCTTTTTTTATGACTTAGTATATGATTACCTATATATTATCGTTACTATTAAATATATTTGAGCAAACGAATTTTATAATGCAAAGAGCTATTCTTAAAATCCTAATTTTGTGTTTGTCCGTTAATGTTTATGCGCAAGACTTTTCGGCACTATGGCAATCACATTATTCTTATAGCGATATTGTTGATGTTGTTAAAGGTGACAACAAGATTTATGCAGCCGCACAAAATGCTATTTTTGAGTACGATACTTTAACACAAGAACTAAATACTATTACTACCGTTCAAGGTTTGTCGGGTGAGCAAATAACTACTATATTATATAGTAATTTTTATCAATATTTACTCATTGGTTACGAAACGGGATTGATAGAAGTCTATTCTGAAACTGATGAAGATGTCCTTTCGGTTGTTGATATTCTGGAAAAAGAAAACATTACACCTGTAAATAAACGTATTAATCATTTTTACGAACATGAAGGCTTGGTATACATTTCCACAGATTTTGGTATTTCTGTATATGATTTAGAACGTTTAGAGTTTGGGGATACCTATTTTTTAGGTAACGGAGGCTCACAAATTACCGTAAACCAGGTTTCTATTTTAAATGATGAAATTTATGCAGCTTGTTTAAATAATAATGGTATTAAAAAAGGAAATATAAACGATCCCAACCTAATAGACTTTTCGCAATGGCAGACGGTAATTACTGGTAATTATTACACGATGAATACCGTAAACAATAAGTTGTATTCTGTAAGGTCCAATAGGGTGCTTTATGAAATAGATGGTGCGTTATTAAATACTTTGTTTACATTCCCTATACTGCCTGTAGACACAGAGGTTTCAAACTCTAATTTAGTGGTATCAACAACAAACACAGTTTATGTTTATGATACTAACATTCAATTGATTAATAGCTTTCAGCCTAATGAAGAATTTGATACTAGTTTTACTTCTGCAACTCAATTAGGAGATTTTGTTTATCTAGGTTCAAGAGACTTTGGGGTGTTAAGAAGCTCAATTAACGATAATACATTTTACACAGAAATAAAGCCAAATGGGCCTTTATTTAACGAAACCTTTAGGATAAACGCAGAAAGTGAAACGGTCTGGGCAAGTTTTGGGGATTATTCCCAATCTCTAAATCCTTCTCCAGTTAGAAATAGGGGTTTAAGCTACTTTAGGGATGAAATTTGGGAAAACATACCTTTTGATAGTGTTTTGGGCGCACGAAATCTTTCTGAAATCTCAACCAATCCATTTAATCCAAGCCAAGTTTTTATAAGTTCATTTCAAGATGGGATTTTAGAAATTAATGATCTAACCCCTACAATTTTATATAATCAAAACAATAGTGGGTTAGAATCTTTAGTAATACCAAACAATCCAAATGCAATTAGTATAAGAGTTTCTGCTTCTACTTTTGACGATAACGGTGTGCTATGGTCACTAACTTCGCGTGCACCCAACCCATTAAAATCTTATGACCCTAATACTGGTAATTGGGAAGGTTATGACTTTTCGGCTATTATAGAAAATGCTCTTACAGATGAGTTTGGTTTCTTTGATATAGATATAGATAATAATGGTACAAAATGGATTGGTGGTTACTCTAGCGGATTGTATGCCTATAATGAAAATATCCCTGATAATCCGTTAAGAAACATAGAATCAGAGGAGCAAAACCTCCCTTTTCCCAGAGTAATATCTTTAGAAGTAGATAATAGAAATCAACTTTGGATAGGCACTTTTTCTGGCTTGCGTGTGCTATTTAACACCTCTGGTTTTTACGATGACCCAAATCCAACATTAAGCTCAATTATAGTTTTAGAGGATGGTATCCCTCAAGAATTGTTAGAGGGCCAATCCATAACTGATATTGAGACAGATGGCTCTAATAATAAATGGGTCGGCACAGTGGATTCTGGGGTGTTTTATTTTTCACCCGACGGGCAAAGAACCATATATCACTTTACAACCGATAATTCGCCTTTGCCGTCTAATCGAATTAATGACATCTCTGTTGACCCTAATAATGGTATAGTGTATATAGCAACCATAAAGGGATTGCTGTCCTTTAGGGCAGGAGGTTCTAAGCCAGAAGAAACTTTGGAAAACGCATTCGTATATCCAAACCCAGTACGCCCAGAATATGATCTGCTTGGTTTTAATGACCTTAATGATATTAATAAAGGTATTAAAGTTAGTGGTCTTACTGAAAATGTAAACATTAAGATTACTGATATTGAAGGTAATTTAGTCGCTGAGGCGCAATCTAATGTTAACCTAAGATCCTCTAGTGCCAATTATAATTTTGCAATTGATGGAGGTACTGCTGTTTGGAATGGCAGAAACCTCGCCAACTCTGTAGTAAGAACAGGTGTGTATTTAGTGATGATTTCAGATTTAGACTCGTTTGAGACCAAGGTTCTCAAGGTGCTTATAGTTAGGTAAACATGCTTACAAAAAATAATGGCATTGTTCTTTCAACAATAAAATACAAAGATTACGATCTTATTGTAAAGTGCTACACACAACAGCGTGGTGTGGTGAGTTATATATTAAGAGGTGTTTTAAAGTCTAAAAAGGGTCAAACTAAAACGGTATATTTTCAAGCGCTGTCCCAACTTCAAATAGAGGAAAGCTATAGACCAAATCAATCACTTCATTCTATAAGAGAAGTAAAGCCAAACTATATTTACAAAAGCCTTCACACTAATATTTATAAGAGTGCTATTGTTTTATTTTTATCCGAAATTTTATCGAATGTATTAAAAGAAGAGGAGAAAAATACGGGTTTATTCGACTATATAGGAACAGCATTACAGTATCTTGATAATGAGGAGCAATATGCAAATTTCCACTTACTTTTTCTGTTGAAATTAACACGCTATTTAGGGTTTCAACCAGAAAATATCAACAAAGATTATCCTTATTTTAATTTAGAATCCGGAACTTTTGAAGCATTACCAAATGGGGTTTATTCAGTTTCGGGAGAAAATTTAACACTGTTAAAACGCTTGTTGGGCATAAATTTTGATGACTTACATACTGTAAAAATTAATGCAAAACAAAGACAAGAGTTTTTAAATATGTTATTGTATTATTTTGAATTACATTTGGGGGGTTTTAAAAAACCTAAATCATTACAAGTGCTAAATGATGTATTTCATTAGGCAAAATTTATGCAGAGATTTAATGAAGGTGTATGTGCTTAAAAGTGAAATGTAATATCATTTTTAGTGGAGTATTGTTTCTTTTTATACATGTAGCGTTTTCGCAGACTATTACAGTATTAGAAGCGGGTACGGATGAGCCCATTCCTGGTGTAGCGCTCTACAATTTAAAGAAGACTAAATATGTAATTACAGATATAGATGGAAAGGCGCAATTAAACACTTTTAATGATCGCGAAATCATATATTTTCAGAACCTTTTATATGAAAAAGCACAATTTAGAAAACTCGAAATAGCTGAAAAAAACTATATTATTTATTTAACTTTTAAAGTTGAAAGCTTAAACCAAATTGTAATCTCAGCATCTAAATTTGAACAAAATAAACGCGATATACCCCAGACTATTGTAAGTCTAAATGCTGAACAAATCGCATTGACCAATCCGCAGACCAGCGCAGATCTACTAGAAAATACAGGTAATATATACATTCAGAAAAGTCAGTTAGGAGGAGGAAGCCCAATGATTAGAGGTTTCTCTACTAATAGATTGCTTATAACGGTAGATGGAGTACGTATGAACAATGCTATTTTTAGAGGTGGGAATCTTCAGAATGTTATATCCATAGACCCATTATCCATTAAAAATACAGAGGTGACATTAGGTGCTGGCTCAGTAGTCTATGGTAGCGATGCTATTGGCGGCGTAATGAGTTTTTACACCAAAAAGCCACAATTGTCTTATAAGGATGACATGTTTTTTAGTGGTAATGCACTAATGAGATACGCAAGTGCTAATAATGAAAAAACAGGGCATTTTGATTTCAATTTGGGCTATAAAAAATGGGCATTTTTAACTAATGTAAGCTATACGGACTTTGATGATTTAAGAATGGGTAGTAACGGCCCAAGAGACTATCTTAGAACAGAATATGTAATTAGGCAAAATGGCGAAGATGTTATTATTGCTAATTCTGAGCCCGAGGTTCAGAAACCAACGGCATACAGCCAAATCAATTTAATGCAAAAGGTGCATTACGAGCCTTCAGATAACTTAAATTTTGATTTAGGTTTGTACTACACAACTACCTCAGATTATCCAAGATATGACAGATTGATAAGACCCAGAGGTGAAACACTGCGTTCCGCAGAATGGGAATATGGGCCACAACAATGGTTTATGGGAAATATACAAGTAACAAAAACAAGTAGTAATTCTAATTTTTATGATAAGATACAAGCCACAGCTGCTTATCAAAATTTTGTTGAAAGCAGAAGGGTTAGAGAATTACAATCACCATTAAAAGAAGTAAGAGAAGAAAATGTAGATGCTATTTCATTTAATTTAGATTTAGAAAAGAAGATAAGCACAAAGACATCAATTTTTTACGGTGTGGAGTATTTATATAATACGGTTGGCTCTAAGGCAAAAGAAGAAAATATTGAAACCAATACCGCAGTAGCAAACGTAACACGCTATCCAAATGGATCTACATGGCAATCCATGGCTGGCTATGCCAGCTTAAAATATAAACCGAATCCTAAATTTGTTTTTCAATCGGGTTTAAGATATAATCAGGTTATAGCAAATGCAAGTTTTACCGAAAATAATGCATTCTTAAACTTACCTTTTGATGATGCCGAGGTTAATACAGGAGCCTTAACAGGTACTGCTGGTATTACTTGGTCGCCAAGTAAAACCATTCAATGGAAATTAAATGCCTCAACAGCCTTTAGGGCACCAAATATAGATGATATAGGTAAGGTATTCGATTCTGAACCAGGCTCGGTAGTTGTACCGAACCAAAATCTTAAAGCTGAGTATGCCTATGGTGGTGAGCTAGGTTTAAAACTGAATTTTGATGGAAAGGTAATTATCGATTTAGCGACATATTACACCTTCTTGGACAATGCCTTAATCCGAAGAGATTTTGAACTTAATGGTGAAACAGAAATTATGTATGATGGTGAATTAAGTACAGTGCAAGCCATACAAAATGCATCCAAAGCATGGATTTACGGTTTTGAAGCTGGGGTTGAGGTTAATTTTTCTGAACGTTTAAAATTGCGTTCACAATATAACATCATTGGTGGTACTGAGGATAATAATGGAGTAGAAGTTCCCGTAAGACATGTGGCTCCAAATTTTGGAAGAACACATTTTATCTGGAAAAATGAGAAACTACTTTTCGATGCTTTTTTAGTCTACAATAATGAATTGTCATTTAATCAATTAGCACCATCAGAACTGTCCAAGGATTATTTATATGCAAAGGACAAAAACGGTAATCCTTATGCCCCGTCTTGGCATACTATAAATTTTAGGACGCAATACAATTGGAACAATAAATTTTCGATAACTGCAAGTTTAGAGAATATTACAGATCAACGCTACAGACCTTATTCTTCTGGTATTTCTGCACCTGGTAGAAATTTAATATTAGCATTAAAGTATAGTTTGTAAAAACTATAATAAACTACTGTTTAATGGCTTTTTTATTAATTATTTGTCCGTTAGATAGAGTGACTTTAGCAATATATGCTGTACTACTAAGTCGAGATAAATTAAATACCTCTGTAGAGTTATTGCCTTGTAATAAATAAACTTGTCTTCCCAATAAATCTAATATTTCTATTTGATTAATTGTAAATTGAGAACCGACTTTAAACTTAACATTGCCATCAGTTAGTTCTGTAATTGTAAGCTCAGAAGAATCAATAATATTATCGTTTATAGAAAGTGCTTCGGGTGTAAAAACAATTTCAAAGCGATTGTTGAATTCACCTGTTTCTGATATAAAGGAGTAATCGGATGTGCTCAGTTCGTGAATACTATTATCTAACCTATCAATAAGATAAATAGTATTAGAATTCATAAAGCTACCTTCTCTTTGCGATATAGATAAGGTGTAAATGGTGGGTTCTTCTATCGCTGTATAAAATCCTAAAGGAATAACTTCATCTAAAGTTAAACTATTTGCATTTTTACCTTGTATGGCAAACTGTTTCTCGTGGTTATTAATTAAAGAATATATACCAGAATACACTTCGTTTGAAAGATTTCTGTAAGCATCATAATAAGCTCCATCAAAATCATCAGTAGCACCATCAGTATAACCTACCAATATTTGACTAAAAATACCGTTGTCTGAAGTTAGGTTTACCCATAATTTATTATCCAAGTTGGGTTGCGACGCATTTCTAAAAAATTGATTATTGTTACCCGTAACTCTCATCGCGTTGTTAAAAACAACTATGTCAGTTTCTGTAGCGGGACTAGGCATATTGTATGCAGGTCCGCCATCATCAGACATGGCAACAAAAAATGCTTGCCCAGAAGGGATAAAACGGTTGGGTAGCGTTTCGCCAGTACCTTGTTCTTCTGTTGGGGTGACGGTTCCTAAACCATTTATAACGACATAATCAGAGGCTAAAAAGTTTAAATCCTCATTACCATTATTTGTTGCATCTGGTGGTGAATTGTGAGACCACATGTAAACGACACCTTCAATAGTCCCTGATGCAGATCCGTTAGGGTTAGTAGTACTGTAGAAATTTACAGCAAAGAATTCATCTACATCTATAGCTGATGGATATGGATTTCCGATAAGGTTCCAGTTATTATCATTTCTCTCCAAATCATTTCTATATATGCTAGGTTCAACAATACCATTATTGAATAATCCAGAAAATGTATATCTAACACCAGGTCTAGGATCTGGACAACCTGGGCCAGGTGTACAATTAAACGCTGCAGGATCATGAGTTGCAGCATAGCCAATTCCAGGTTCTAAAAACGAAGAATTATTGATTGTTGATACATTAGTGATTTGTTGCCAATCATTACCGTCGTCATCTATATCATCTTGCCCTTCATTACCTGGGCCTGTAGCATTGTTATTGCCTACTTCAGCGTATTCATCCAAGTAGTTCTGAGCATTAAACCAGTAGCGTCGATTTGCATTGGAAGGTAAAAGCGCATCACCAATAGTTTCGTTGGCAACTGGGGAACTCCAATAGGTGTATTCGTACCAGTTATTTGCAGGAGCAGTAAGTTTATTTACCGTAAGATCTTCAGGATCATCGGCACTTACCAATCCATTATCATTAATCTGTACAAAAGCACCTCTAGGTTCAATATTAATACCACCTGCTGTGGTGTTATTAACGACTAAATCATTTTGTACTTCTACATAATCATCGTTATCAATAAACAGTGAAACGTTGTCACTGACTGTTAAATTACAAGCACTAAAACTTTGTTGTAAACCGCCAATGGAAGTATTGAAATCATCATTCAATACCACATTAGAAGCTAATGATGGTGGTGTGTTTATGGCTGTACCATTATTCCATATCCAGTTGGTGCCGTCCCAAGTGGCAGTACCAATTCTTAATTGTGCAGCATTGGATATTGTACCACATGTGCCATCTTCAGTAACCTCACAATAAAATTGATAATTATCATAGTTGTACAGGCCACCACTTAAAGTCAATGTGGAATTAGTTGTACCTGTTACAGTCGTTAACGGTAGATTAATGGCATTTACGATTGACCAAGCGGTGTTTGTACCATCATTAAAGTACCATTGATAAGTTATTGCCCCGCCAGCCGATGCTGTTCCATTAGATGTAAAAGAAGCAGAAGTTAAACAGCTGCCAATAACATCTGATGGGTCTGTGGCTGATGGATATGTTGCTGTGCTGCCTGAGTAATTAAATGTACCTAAGTCCATCGTTTCTGGCGCAGTAGATGAATCAGGTGTTCCATTATTGCTTTGTGGATTTTCTGTCCAATCTCCAGGATTGCTTGTAGCGTTAGGGCCAGCCGTATTTGTGTTTCTTTGGGCATAGTAACCTGCAGCAGCTGCGGTAACGATGTAAACATCGATAACTCCAGAACTATTACGCAATTCAAAAATATCTTCCTCGTTAATTCCTGATGAGTTTCCATATTGGAAATCTGGCGTGATCCCTGCAACGTTGGCACTTGTGGATAGTCTACCAAATAAAGTTTCACCGTCATTGATTGTTGCTACACCAAAACTATAATCAGTAAAATTGTTTGCTATAAAATCAGCATTGTCTCCATATCGTCTGATATAATAATCAGCTAAATTTATGTTAGCACCGGTACCATTATAAATTTCAATGTAACCTAATGCCAAACCATTGTTATCATAAATTTCGGTCATTATTAAGTCCGATAGGTTACCAGAACAACCGCCAGAAGTATCAATAACCGTAAATGGTGATGCCGAAGTTAAAGTACAACCCGCTTCGGTTATAACAATATCACCTGTTGTTGTTCCTGTTGGTACTTCTGCCAATAAAGTATCTATAATGCCATCGGCATCTGTATCTAGATAAATAACATTTGTAGACGTTGTGCCATTAAAATCTACTGAAGTTGAATTTGAAAAATCATCACCGACAATAGTTACTACAGTGCCTATTGGGCCTTCAGTTGGTGCAAAACTTGTAAGACTGTGTGTTGGAGTACAGGCGAGATTTACAGAACCGTTAACTATTATGTCATCACCAGTTCCTTCAAAACCTCCAGTACCACCTCCTGCTTCAGCCCAACCATACACTCTGTAAGTCACAGCAGTGGCATTGCCAGTTTGGTTAACTGTAAAAGTAAAAGTCTGTACAGCACCACTGTCTACTATAACTTTTTCAGTATCAATATTAGCTGCATAGCCATCTAAAGAGCTTCTTAAAGCTATGCCTCTTGGACCAGTACCAGATCTTTGAAAATTAACATCAATTGTGGTAACATCAAATTCATAGGTAGCATTTGGAGTAATAGTAAACTCCATATAATCATCGCCAGCTACTGCATTTGCAATATTAGTTGCGGCCCAACCTGTTGCATTAAATCGATTACCATTTAATCCAGGGTTTAAACCTGCACCTCTACTTATTGTAGACACGCTAAGGTTAGCATCATTAAAATTTGATATGGCTGTTGCTTCATTTCCTGCTAGACCATCAAAATCAAAAGTGATGATTTGTCCATAAACAGACATTATGAAACATAATGATACAACGAAGGTTAGGGAATACTTCTTTCTCATATGAATAAGTTAACTAATAGCGTTTACAAAGATATGTCAAAATCATTGCAAATCAGTACTTTGTAAGGTAATGAATTATTAACAAAATGTTATATTTTTAGCCCTGTGAGCCTACAAAAAACATATACAGTCGATGAAGCGCAGAAAAAGCTTGAAAATTATTGCGCGTATCAAGAGCGTTGCCATAAGGAAGTAAGGTTAAAACTCAAGGACATGAAAATGATTCCTGAGGCTGTTGATAAAATTATTGTGCATTTAATTCAGCAAAATTATCTCAACGAAGAACGCTTTGCAAAAGCCTTTGTTAGAGGGAAATTTAGAATTAAGAAATGGGGAAAGAATAGATTAACTAGAGAGTTGAAGCTTAGGGAAGTCTCTAGGTATAGTATAGATGCCGCACTCAAAGAAATAGACTTGGATGACTACAACAAGACCTTAGATGAACTAACAAAAAAACGTATAGATGAGGTCAAAGAAAAAAAACAACTAAAGAAAAAAAGGAAAGTTGCTGATTACTTACTTTACAGAGGTTGGGAGTCTCATCTGGTGTATCAAAAGCTTAATGAATATTTATAAAAAAGAGACAGTCGAAATGCATTTGCAATCAAATGCATTTCGACTGCACTCAAAGCAATAGTTTTATAAATTAAAACTAGCACCTATATTTAATGTAAATTGGTTATAAATATAATAACCAACATCGGATTTGTCATCACTATATTTTGCTAACGGAAATGCCGCTTCTGTGTATATACCAAACCCATCAGAAAAGAAGTAACGAGCACCGACGTGCCCTCCAAAATTCTTTAAGCTTAAGCTAAGACCAGGATAGAAATCGAGATTGTCGTCAATATTTATTACACTCCCTAAGTTGGCGTTAAATCTCGCTTTTAAATCAAAACGATCACCAAAATCTGCATCTAAGCGGTCATCGATGCCTAGAGCGTATGATGAGGATATACCAACAGACATATTATCACCTATACCATAATCATAGGTTACATTAATACCTGTGGCTTCATCTTGAAAGTTGGCACCGATCTGAAATTTCTGATCTCCTTTACCTTCAAAAACCTGCGAGTAACCAAAACCAAATGCCAATACTGCTATTACAAATACAATTTTTTTCATATCATAAATTTTAAAAATGTGGGCAAATATACAAATTGAATTTTATTTCTTGTAAGAAAATTAAACGAAACGGTTTGTGTTTGTAATCGCTTTTTCATTTTTCCAGTCTATCCACCTTTGTCCTCTTATGCGTCTCATTAGGTTATCGTAATTCCGCATTAAAAAAACATTGTACAAAGCTTTGCCAAGGTTTTTCGGGTTTCTGGCAATGGCTCTTAAGCTCATTGAAAACCCTGGGGTTATGTAGCGCATATAGTGCCAATAGCCTTCTGGCATGTATAATACTTCACCATGGTTTAAATTACATACCCAACCTTTGGCATGCTTAAGCGCAGGCCATTTTTCAAAATCTGGATTATGAAAATCTATATCTTCTCGTGTTATTAAAGAGTGCGGAACTTTATACAGATACTTATTCTGCTTTTGGTCGAATAGGATACATTGTTTTTTGCCTTCAAAATGAAAATGAAAAATATTAGCTAAATCAATATCATAGTGCATAAACGTATAAGAGTCCTTACCACCAAAGAACAGCATCGGTAAACCTTTCATTAGCCTAAGTCCAAAATCTGGATAGCTAAAATCTTTTTGTAGCTGAGGGACTTCTTTTAAGATGTTCCAAAGGAAAATTCTGAATTTAGTAGGTTCTCGTTTTAATAGATCAATATATGCATCCATCTTCATCGTGGCATGCGCTTCGTTAAACCCATCTTTATAGTCTACAGGTCTATCATCGTAAAGTGGAACAGTTTTATCACCGGCCACCTCTTTCATATAATCTAAACTCCATTTGGAATATGCAGGCCAATCTTCTATAAAACGCTCTATCACCACAGGTTTTTGCGGTTTAAAATAATGCTTTATAAAATCCTCTTTAGTGATGGTTTCAACACGAGGTATGTCTTGAAGATTTAATTTCAACGGTTAAAACTTTAGTGGCCAAAGTTAATAAAACGTTACCAAAACTGACTTATTGTTTATCTTGAATTTAAGATTAAAGCTTTACAGCCATTTAGATTCTCGTTCTGTGGCATCTAAAATATCAATATTTAGAATTGTGGCGATTTGTTTTGCTTTTGCAAAAGCATCTTCTTTATTTTGAGTGTTATAAGCCTCAATCTTTTGATTGGTATTATAGAACAGGTTTATCTTTATAATATCGTTTTTAACATTGGCCTCTGCGCTCAAAGCTCTAACTGTAGTCGTTTCAGAAGTTTTAAAAACGGATACATAATCTATTTCTGGTAAGTTTTTCCATTTACCAAAATGTAATCCAAATAAAGAAACAATAGTTCTGTATTTTTTGAGCTCAAGGTCTATTTCTATACCATCAGCATATATAAAAATTAATGATATGCCGCATAAGGGCCAAAAGGTGAGCAGTCCAATAATAAAAAAGCAAGCACCGAAAAAGAATTTCATGATTGGGACAGGTCTTTTGTAAATAATTTTGTTCAAAATGCTTGTTTGCTAAAAGAGTTATTAATTGCTACTTAAATTTTGGAGAAATAAAAGACCTACAAGATGTCAAAAATCTTGTAGGTCATTTAAAATCTAGTTGTCATTCGACTTGTCAATCTCAGCATCATCTGCTTCAATTTCCTTTTTGTCTTTACCTTTTAAATACTCAGGCAAATCCATACCAGCCATGTTGAACATTTCTTGTAAAGGTGGTACAGCCTTATACATGCCTGAGATAAAATTGGAGGTCGAAGACTTTCCGTCTTTATTCCCTCCATTTTCCCAAACGGTTACCTTATCGATCTTAATGTTTTTGATAGCTTCTGCTTGGGTTTTAACCAGTTCAGGTAATTTATCTGCAATCAATAATAACACAGCATCTTTAGAATTATTGCCAGCAGCTTTTACGATTTCATCGAGACCAGCAGCTTGTTTGGTTAAGACTTCATAAAGTCCTTTTGCTTCGGCTTGGGCTTTAAATAATATAGCATCTGCTTCACCTTTAGCACGTCTTCTAATACGCTCGGCTTCTGCTTCTGCATCTATTTCTGCTTTCTTTTTGTCAATTTCAGCAGGTACAATAACATCTGCCATCTGAGACGAACGCTCGCGCTCTGCTCTTGCCGCTTCTGCTTGTTGCTCTGCAGCGTAAGATTCTTCTAAGGCTTTTGCAGACTGTACTTTTTCTGAAGCAATAGCTACACGCTCAGCTTCTGCCTCGCGCTGACGACGTAAGGAATCTGAATTTGCAACAGCAATCTTAGCTGTATTTTCTCCTTCAATTGCTTTAGCATTTGCAGCAGCGACCTGAGTCTTTTCGTCTTGTACTGCATTAGCTTCACCAATAGAACCATCTCTGTTTTTCTCAGCCACGGATTTACGTGCCGCATTAATAGCATGTGCAGCAGCTTCTTTACCAAGTGCTTCGATATAACCAGATTCATCTACAATATCCGTAATATTTACGTTGATTAGCTTTAAACCAACTTTCTTTAATTCAGATTCTACAGATTTCGATATGTTAGTTAAAAACTTATCTCTATCTGAGTTGATTTCTTCAATATCCATAGAGGCCACAACCAAACGTAATTGTCCGAAAATAATCTCCTTGGCCAATTCTTGAATATCTTGTAAACCTAAACCCAGTAAACGCTCAGCTGCATTTTGCATTACACCTGGTTCCGTAGACACACCAATGGTAAAGCGCGAAGGCACATTAACACGAATATTTTGTTTAGACAAGGCATTAACGAGGTTAACTTCAATGGAAATAGGTGTTAAATCTAAGTATTCATAATCTTGTATAACTGGCATAATGAATGCCGCACCACCATGGATACATTTGGCAGATTTGCCTCCGCCAACTTTACCATAGACTACTAAAATTCGATCTGACGGACAGCGTTTGTAGCGTTTTATTAGAATAACTAAGGTTAGAATAATGAATAGGGCTACAAAAATGAGCAGCATAGGTCCGCCAAAGCCTTCCATATTAATGTTTTCTTGAATGAGTAAGTTCATAGGACAATGATTTTTTAATGGTTAATGTTCAGTTTTTTTAGTTAGTTTTTAATTATTCGTTACTTAATAAATGCTTTCCTCCTTCACCGAGTTCTTTATTTTGAGATTGCGTAGGCTCAATGGGTTTACGTGTATGGTCTACAATTAGAATTCCGTTTGAGGTAACATCGACAACTTTTATAATAGTTCCGGACTTTAAGTCGTTTGCAGCATCCGTAAGTGCATCGAGTTCTCTTACAGTTCCCTGTACATTAACAGAAACTTTTCCCATTCTTGAGCGATCTGCCCCAATGGTCAAATACACTTCGCCAACGGCATCTAGCGCATTTTTGTATTTTAAAGTACCACTATCAGCAAGTTTACTGATAAAGTAAAATAAAGTGGCCATTATTAGCATCATTAATAATCCACAAACTACAGAAATAATAATAGTCATTGGTTTAGATAAGCCTGCATCAATACAAGCAATACCGCTCCAGCCAAAAATGGTAAAAAAGCCTATTAGATTTTTAAAACTGATAAATTGAAATCCGGCACCTACATCGCCATCAAAGTCACCATCGACATCACCAATATCATCAGCATCTCCACCAGCAAAAGCCATAATCATTACTATAGTAAAAATAAGAGAGCCAATAATGGCAACAGCCCAATATATCTTAGCTAAAAACTCCAAGTTTGAAAACCATTCTGTCATAATTTATAGATTTATAATGCGTTAATAAATATACGACCATTGAAAGAATTTTTCATCTTATTTCTGAAAGTAAATCGGACACAGCATCACCACCAAGAAAGACGTTTTAAGTCGTGGTTTTTTGAAATCTTTTTTTGAACGGTTAATGTTCAACTTAGGAATGTCAATTGTAATTTGATGGTTATTGAAAAGTACGGTCGTCTCTATACTCTGGAAATCAAATAAGTTTTGATTTAAGACTTACTTTCAATATATCAGTAGCAATTGAGAGATTTTTGTTACAAAATCTTAAAAATATTTTTATTTGAAGTTATAGCGAAGTCCAAATAGCACATTACTTGGAGGCATCGGAGTAAAGCCCGTTTCAATATAATCTGCATCAAAAATATTGCTTGCTGTAATCGTAAATTCCATTTGTTTTAATCTGTAAACTAGGGAAGCGTCCCAAACATTATAAGTTTGTCCTGTAGTACGTTCGGCGTATTTGTATACAATATTCTGGCGTATATCTTTAAACAATTGTGTGCTAAGACGTGTCGTATATTGATGCTTTAAGGTGTTTAAAGAATAACGTGATAATTCTTCATTTTGTTCCAAAATATTATCATCTAAGTAGGCATAACCAAATGTTAAGGTCTGAGTAAACCCTTTTAATTTTAAATTATAGGCTGCATCAAATTCCAATCCTTTGGTATTTACCTCGGTAATATTGGTTGCCGTAAAGATTTCTTCAACCACATTTGGCCTAATATAGTCAATAAGATTTTTAGCATCTCTGTTAAATACGGCTAGTGTAGCTCTAAACTTTGGGGTGATGTACTTAATGCCAATTTCTTGCGCAAAAGCTTCTTCTGGTTCTAAATCTGGGTTTCCATTAGTGCGAGGGTCACTATAATACAAATCTGTGTACGTTGGTATTCTATAAGTGTAACCTACATTTCCATAGGCCTTTAAATCGTTGGTAATATCAAAGCCAATATCTATACCAGGGAAAGCATGAAATTTAAAATCTGAAAAATAAGTCAATGCCACGCCAGGCGTAATATCTAGTTTGTTATCTAAGAGTGAGAACCGATGCTCTAGAAAAATATTGGTCATAAAACGATTTCGGTTCCCTAGATTATTACTTCTTAGGTATATTTTAGATAGATCTATGCCAAAACCAGTAATACCAAGCTTTGAAGTGTAAGAGGCGTTTGCTTCCGCACCGATTTTATCCGAAATATGAAAATTTCTGAAAAAATTAGGTTCAAAGCGTCTTAATAAGAACATATCTTGATTACGCTTCCAATAGACTCTGGGTTGAATTTTAAGATTATTTTTTCTAAACGTCGTCGTGAACGCAATTAAACTATTTTGGGTTTCTTCGTACTCATTAAATGTTGGATTTGTAGTGTAAAAATTTTCTGCACCAAACTTGCGCTCAAAAAATGTGGCAATCATTTCAATGGGTTGTGCGTTTTTATTGAAAACACTTTTTAGAAAGTAATTTGAATTATCATAGTCTGAATTATTTCTGTAACCATCTGAAGTGACCCTACCAACATGTACTATATGCGAAGAGTTTTCTAATTCTGTACCAGCGGTAGCATTTCCATTTAACTGACCAAAAGATCCGGTTTCTAAATTGGCCGAAACCGAATTGTTTAGGTTCTTTTTAGTCACAATATTTATAGCACCTGTAAATGCATTTTGCCCAAATACGCGAGCAGCAGGACCTTTAATAATTTCTATACGTTCAATAACTTCAATGGGTAAAGCGGCATTCATAGTATGATGACCAGTTTGTGCATCATCCATTTTAATACCGTCGATAAGTAAAAGTGTTTGGTCAAAACCTCCACCTCTAATATAAAGGTCCGCTTGGCTACCACCAGTACCACGACGTCTTATGTCTACACCAGCAACTTGTTGTAATAGATCAGCAACATTTACAGCAGCACTGTTCTTAATATCAGTTGAGGTAATAATATTAATTGTTCGGGAGTTTTCTCTAAATGGCAAATCAATTCTCGCACCTGTTAGCGTAACAGAGTCTAACTTTTGTTGAGGGATGTCTTGTGCATTAAGTTGAAAACCAATGATTAATATAATAGTACAAAGGATGTATATTTTTCTCATGATAGAATAAAATTTGAAGTTGCAAAAATCGTAACTTTCCGGACGATTACAATAGTCCACTTTTAAAACAATGAATAGTCCGGTTAATAATGTATTGAAACAACTCATTACATTCGATAAATCCTTAGTGCAACCTGTGTACATACAAGTGGCCCAACAAATTATAAATGCCATTCAGCGAGGTTATATATCCAAAGGCAATAAACTACCGGGTACACGTACTTTAAGCCACTTATTAAATATTCACAGAAATACGGCTGTAGCTATTTATGACGAACTGGCATCACAAGGATGGGTAGACATTATGGCCAATAAGGGTACTTTTGTCTTGGAGCCAGAACAAACTACGGCAAAAATAAAAGCCACAGGTAAACCCATGAATCAGGCTTATACATATCCAAAAGAAGCTGGTTTTCCTTTTCAAACATCATTTCATTTAGCATCTACAACACAAGAAACAACGGCAAAACATATTATAAACGATGGTAGGCCAGATTTGCGGTTGCATTCTGCGCATCAGTTTTCGAAATGGTATAGTGCAGCCATGAAACGAAGACCATTAATACATAAATGGAACCGATCATCTATTTCAACACCTTTCAAATTTAAAACTCAGCTTTGTAATTATTTAAATGCTACACGCGGATTTCATATCACTCCAAGTAATTTAATGAGTACGCGAAGTACAGAAATGAGCCTTTACGTTGTATCCCAATTATTGATAAAGCAAAATGATGTAGTTTTGGTAGGACAGTTAAGTCATTATGCTTCAAATACTATTTTTCAAGAAGCGGGTGCTACCATAAAAACTGTTCCTGTAGACGATAATGGTCTAGATGTTGAATACATAAAAAAGCATTTTATTAAAAATAGTATTCGGTGTGTTTATGTATGTGCACATAGACACTATCCAACGACAAAAACTTTAAGTGCCGAAAGGCGATTACAGCTTCTACAGCTAGCAAAAACCTATGGCTTCGCCATTATTGAAGATGACTATGATTACGATTTTCAGTTTGAAGGTTCGGCCATGTTACCAATGGCAACTGCAGATGCAGATGGTATGGTTATTTACTTAGGAAAAATGGGCCAGTCCTTGTTTACAAGTTTTCAATCTGGTTTTGTGGTAGCACCAGAGAATCTAATTTCTGAAGCCAATAACTACTTAACGTTACTCGATGAACAAGGAGATTTAATACAACAGCAAATGTTGTCTGAGTTGATTTCTGAAGGTGAAATTTACAGATTGGTCAAAAAAAATAACTTGGTCTACAAACAACGTTGTGATTGCCTTTGTGAGCATTTAAAGTATTATTTTAAAGATATCGTAACTTACAAAAAACCTTCAGGCGGCTTGGCTATTTGGTTGGAGTTCTGCAGAACAATTTCGTTAGTAAAACTTGCAGAAGAAGCCGAAAAAATAGATGTATTCCTCCCAAAAACCATTCTTTATCAAAATAAAAATACCTGTGCCATTCGCTTTGGTTTTGCGCATTTAAATGAAGAGGAAATAAAATCGGTCGTTATAAAACTGAGAAGTGCTTATGATAAAGTTGCTAATCTTTAGTGACGATTACAGTATCGCAAGCTTCACACTTGTATTGATAGCGTGTACTAAACGGTAATGTGCCCGATATAACGCCAATTATAAATGAGAAAAAGGATTTAAAATCTGTTATTGTAGAATATAAGCCTACACGTTCCTCATGACAGTTAGGACATTTTATGGCATTACCATTATCGTCCTTAGAATAAGACTGAATGGAATTTAAAATAGCTCTGGCAGCTTTTTCATCTTTGGATAATACCTTAAGTTTTACGCCTCCAATGGCATTACTGACCAAAGGATCTGTGTCGATAGTAATATTATCTCTAAGAAATACCTCTATACCTTCTGCTTCTAATCTCCCTTTTATAATTTGGGCTTCAGATGAATATTGATATCGTGCTATAGTAATAAAAGTGTTTGACATGTTGTAAAGATAATTAAAACCTGAAAGGTCTTTTTGTATCTTTACATTTATGTATGCCTTAGTAGATTGTAATAATTTTTATGCGTCTTGTGAACGTGCTTTTAATCCTAACTTAAACGTACAACCAGTTGCCATTCTCAGTAATAATGATGGTTGTGTTATTTCCATGAGTGATGAAGCTAAAGCTTTGCAATTACCTTTTGGTGCGCCAATCTTTAAGTGGGAAGGGTTTTGTAAAGTTAACAATATTAAAGTGCTATCATCAAACTACCCATTATATGGCGATATGAGTAACCGTGTAATGACAATTTTAGAACAATTTACACCAGATGTTGAGGTATACAGTATAGATGAAGCTTTTCTTCAGTTTAAGGGATTTAATGATTGCGATTTTGAAGATTATGGACATCAAATTAGAAAGCGTATTCTCAAATGGACGGGTATTCCAACCTGTGTGGGTATAGCACCGACAAAAGCACTGAGTAAAGTTGCCAATAAGATTGCAAGGAAGTTTCCGGAAGAAACAAAAGGATCATATGTTATAGATTCTGAAGAAAGTAGAATTAAGGCTTTAAAATGGATAAAGCTCGAAAGCGTTTGGGGTATTGGTCATGGTTTGCAAAAACGATTAAAAGCTAAGGGTTGTAAAACAGCCTATGATTTTACGCAATTATCGGATGAATGGGTCAGAAAAACATTTTCAATTACAGAATGGAAACTCAAAAAAGATTTAGAAGGCGTTTCTAAGATTAAACTAGATGAGAGAACCCAAAAGCGAGCCATCGCCACAACCCGAAGTTTCGATTATACGTATG
This sequence comes from uncultured Flavobacteriaceae bacterium, assembly GCA_964453045.1. Classification (GTDB taxonomy): domain Bacteria; phylum Bacteroidota; class Bacteroidia; order Flavobacteriales; family Flavobacteriaceae; genus Winogradskyella. Next base: position 2,132 of record CAYVNR010000006.1, on the reverse strand, counting down.
ATGATATTAATTATATAAAAGAGCGTGTCTCTACTTTTGCAACAAGTTGTGCCGAGAAATTACGGAAACAAGGCTCTAGCTGTCACATGGTTATAGTAACATTGAGTAGTAATAGACATAAAAAAGATCAAGAACAACATCGAGCAAGTAAAATAGTGAGTTTTCCATATCCTACGGATTCGTCACTGCTAATTAGTAGAGCAGCTGTTAGTGCTGTAAAGTCTATTTACAAAGCAGGAATTAAGTATAAAAGGGCAGGAGTTATCGTTACGGGTTTAGTACCTACAGATAATTATCAGTTGGATATGTTTAGTAAAGAAGACCCCAAACATAAACCCTTGATGTCTGCCATCGATGCTATAAACAAAAGATATAAAAGTGATAAAATTAAATTAGGAAACCAAGACTTAGAACGTACCTGGAAAATGCGACAAGAACGACTTTCTCCCAGGTACACCACAAATATTAACGATATTATTGTTGTAAAATAAATGAAATTTCTGCTTACGCAGAAATCCCATAAATTGAAGTTAAACTTAAAAAGATTACCGTTTTTGCGGTGAATAAATATGATAGCACATAAATCGAATAACTTAACTTTTTTCATTCCAGAATCCATTGAAGATGCTGGGGTAAATTTTTTTGATACTGGAATTTCAGCAGGGTTTCCGTCTCCAGCAGATGATTTTAAAGAACAACGCTTATCTCTAGACGATGAGCTGGTTAAAAACAAAGAAGCCACGTTTTATGCACGAGTAAGCGGACAATCTATGATTGGTGCAGGGTTAGATGATAATGATTTATTAGTTATTGATAGAAGTCTGGAGCCAGAAAACAATAAAATTGCGGTGTGCTTTTTAGATGGTGAGTTTACCGTAAAACGCTTAAGGGTTTCTGATGGTGAGGTGTGGCTTCAGCCAGAAAATCCAGATTATCCGATTATAAAAATAACAGACGATAATGATTTTTTAATTTGGGGAATTGTTACAAATGTCATTAAAAAACTATATTGATTTTGACCATTAATTGGGTCAATATGCCTGTCATTTTATATAAAATATTGAAATGAATAAATGCCTTAGAAATCTCTAAGGCATTTTTTTTGAGTTAAACAAAATTTTAAATAGAGCAGTAGTTAAACATCCAAGCAAGTAATTTTGTCGTATATGTAAGTGTATTGAATAAATTAACCTAAAAATTTAAACATGAAAAAAATTTCAATTCTTTTAGTAACAGCAATTCTTTTGAGTTCTTGTGTTTCAAAAAAGAAATACTTAGCCCTAGAACAAGAGAATGGTGAGATTAAAAGTCAACTAACCAAAACCCAAGTAGAAAAAGAAGACTTGGAAAACAAATTTGCTAAAATTCAAGCACGTGTTGATAGATACAATGATAAGATTAGCTCATTAAACGAAGATGTTGAAGGTCTTAAAATTGAAAACGACATTAAATTAGATGTTAATGCAGATGGTACAGTAATCTCTAATGAGAGCAAGCGCAAAATGCTAGCGACTCTAGAAAACGTAGATCCTGCTAAATTGGCTGAAGCCAAAACTTTAAAAGATTCTATGAACTTAGCGGTTCAGTATAATCTTGAAAAAACCATGGATACTTCAGACTTAAACGAAGATGAAGATATTGCCGTAAACATTAATGAGACTGTGGTAATGATTTCAATTTCAGACAAGATGTTATTTAATACTGGTAGCTATAGAATAAGCAGCAAGGCCAATAACATACTTCAAAAATTGGCAGATGTTATCAATTCTGAAGAAAGTATAGATGTTATGGTAGAAGGCCATACAGATTCCAGAAGTATTAACACCGAAAAAATTAAGGACAATTGGGATTTAAGTGTATTAAGAGCAACATCTGTGGTTAGAAAATTACAGAACAAGTACAATGTAGACCCAACTAAACTGATTGCTTCTGGTCGTAGTAGTTACCAGCCTTTAGTTGAAAACAACACAAGCGAAAATCGTTCTAAAAACAGAAGAACACGTATTATATTAATGCCAAATATTGATAAATTCTTTGCTTTAATGGAGGCGAATTAATCCATTATAAATAGAGGTGAAAAAAAGCACTCTCCCGTACAGTTCGGCATTGAGTGCTTTTTGTTTTTTATACGT
>CAYVNR010000005.1:88321-180630 GCA_964453045.1 uncultured Flavobacteriaceae bacterium | reverse complement strand
ATAAAAAAAGCCCCTTATTTCTAAGAAGCTTATATTCTGGGTGGAAGATGGGACTCGAACCCACGACATCTGGTACCACAAACCAGCGCTCTAACCAACTGAGCTACAACCACCATGTTAATTAGGATTGCAAATGTAATTTATTTACAATTTTCTGCAAAACGTTTTCTTTACTTTATTTTAAATCAAATAAACTATTTACAGCAGGATAACGCTCTACAGTAAAACCTTCACCATGCTCTACTCCAACTAATCTTCCTAAATTACGAGCTCTGTACGCTATACTATCCGTAAAGTTCTTACTAGAAATAGGTGTCTCGGGTTCATCACTATTAGGATCAAAAAACTGGGTTTTATAAGCTAAAACAGATGCCATTTTCTTATCCATAAAACCAGAAACATCAACGACAATTTCTGGCTCTAAATCTTTCCATTGTATATAATGATAAACTGCCTTTGGTCTCCAGGCTTCTTGAATTGTAGTTTCATCCTTATGTATAGTTTCTATTTTTCGCAATCCACTCAAAAAACAAGCATCACTAACCAATTGGCTACCTTTACCGTGGTCTATATGTCTGTCTTCTATTGCATTACAAATCACAATTTCTGGTTTATAATAACGAATCATCTTAATCAATTCTATTTGATGCGCTTTGTCGTTTTTAAAAAAACCGTCTGCGAATCGCATATTCACTCTCGAGTGTACACCTAAAATTTTGGCGGCATTAAATGCTTCTTCATCACGTGTCTCTGCCGTACCACGCGTTCCTAATTCACCACGTGTTAAATCTATAACACCAACTTTTTTGCCATTGGCAACTTCCTTTGCAATGGTTGCCCCGCATCCTAATTCTACATCATCTGGATGTGCTCCAATAGCCAAAATGTCTAATTTCATAAAACTATTACTTTTCTGTAATGCCAAAAATATTAAAAAGAAGGCAGTTTATAGATTTCTTTTTATTTCGCAAACGGTTTCGTTTAAATTATTTTCTTATTTCATAGAAAACAAATCATAATAATTGAATAATTCGTAATTCCTATAAAGCATGACATTCGTCATAATAATTGCCTTGTATTGACAGTAACTTTACACTGTAATTATAAAGCATATTATGAGCTTAATGCTGGCCATCTTAATCATTACCATAGTCCTTTTTATTTGGGGCAAGTTTACACCAGATATTATTGCCCTCTTATCTATGCTGAGTCTTTACATATTTGGCATACTAGATTTACCAGAAACATTAAGCGGCTTTAGTAACCCGACAGTTATTATGATTGCCGCTTTATTTATTATAGGAGAAGGATTATCCCAAACAGGTTGGACAGCTTTAGCTGGACAGAAGTTTATTAAAATGGCAGGTAAAAGTACCACAAAGCTATTACTTATTACTACGTTGGGTTCAGGATTATTATCTGGAGTTGTTAGCAATACTGGTACTGTTGCCACGTTAATGCCCGTGACCATATCTTCTGCTTGGAGCATAGGAACTTTACCATCTAAACTTTTAATGCCAGTAGCTTTTGGATCTAATACAGGAGGATTATTAACCTTAACTGGTACGCCACCAAACATTATTGTAAACAATACTATGTTAGAGAGTGGTTTAGAAGGGTTTTCATTTTTTGAGTTTGCATTGATAGGCCTACCGCTCTTACTAATAGCACTACTCTATTTTAGATTTATCGGATACCGATTGTTACCGAAAAATAAAACCAACAACAAACCTGTTGATATAAGTACTACATTCCACAAATGGATTGAAGCTTATAAAGTTGATGGTGATTATTATAGGCTTAGAGTACGTTCAGTTTCACCATTATTGAATACCAAAATTAAAGATTGGAATTTTGAAACCAATCACAATGTATCAATTCTAAGAATTAAAAGAAGGCATCCCAATCGTTTAAAAGGAAACGAACCATACATTGAGTTTCCAACTAATTCCACAGAGTTCCTTTATCACGACATAATTACAGTTAAGGGAGATACAAAAGCTATTAACGCTTTAATGATTAAATTTAGGTTAGGTCTTTTACCATTAGAGCCTATTGCAGATGAATTGAGAAATAATCTTGTCAATCAAGAGGTTGGCATGGCAGAAGTCTTAGTGACCCCAAAATCGGTATTGGTAGGAAGAAACATTAGACTCGGAAACTTCTTTAAACGTTTTGGTGTGCAATTAATGGCAGCATCTCGTAATAACAAGCCTCTTACGGAAAGAGAAATAAAAGTAAAAGCAGGTGATGCCTTCCTTATTAGAGGTATTTGGAAAGACATAGAACAGCTTAAGGAACATCATGAAAATTTAGTGATTTGCGGAAGCCCTGAAGGTATGGCAAAAACCGTAACCAACCTTACTTATAAATCTTACATTGCTCTTATAGCTTTAGTATTAATGATTGCTTTATTGGTTTTTAAAATTGTTCCGGGTGCTATCGCCGCATTAATAGCTGCTGGTATTATTTTAATAACTGGCTGTGTACCAATAACCAAAGCTTACAAAGGAATTAGCTGGATCAGCGTAGTCATGATTGCCGCAATGATACCTATGGGAATAGCGCTTCAAAAAACAGGGACTGCAGAACTTATAGCAAATGGCCTTGTAAATTCATTAGGAAGCTTACATCCTATTGTACTTCTAGGCGGTGTTTTTCTTTTAACTACAACATTTAGTCAGGTGATTAACAATTCAGCCACAGCAGTTCTAATGGCACCAATAGTAATTATTGCTGCAAATACATTAAGCCTATCTGCAGCGCCTTTTATGATTGCCGTAGCCATAAGTGCTTCAACAGCTTTTTTAACACCTGTTGGCACAACCACAAACGCTATGGTGATGACAGCTGGTGGTTACAAATTTATTGATTATGTCAGAGTTGGTGCACCATTGCTTCTGCTCTTCTTAATAACAACATTGTTAGTAGTGCCATTGATTTGGCCATTTTAAATTTTTTAAACTCATGGAAACATTATTAAAAGCATCGATTATGAAAACTAGAGACCTCACAAAGTACGGATTGAAAGATACCAATGCACATTGGAACTTATCTCCAGAAGAATTACAAGCCATTACCGTAGAAAAAGGAATGGGAAAAGAGACTGTTAACGGCACTTTAGCCATAAATACAGGTAAATTTACAGGGCGTTCTCCTCAAGACCGCTTCTTGGTAAAAGACGATTACACAAAAGATCGTGTTTGGTGGGGAAAAACAAATAAAGGTATTTCTCCCGAAAATTTTGATGTCTTACAATCTGAAATAGAAAACTATTTAAGCGGGAAAGAAATTTATGTAAGAGATGGGTACGTATGTGCTGATCCTGCTTATAAAATGAATGTTAGAACCATTACTGAATATCCATGGTCCAACATGTTTATTTATAATATGTTCTTGAGACCAGAGCCATCAGAATTAGAAAACTTTCAAGAAGAATGGTTAGTACTTTGTGCTCCAGGATACGTAGCAAAAAATCCTGAAAGTTGCGGCTTGAGACAAGGTAATTTCTCAATACTAAATTTCACAAAAAAAATAGCACTTGTTGGTGGTTCTGCCTATACAGGTGAGATGAAAAAAGGGATTTTCTCTGCTTTAAATATGATTTTACCTGTTGACAAAAACGTTTTACCTATGCACTGTTCTGCAAACGTTGGTGAAGATGGTGATACTGCTATTTTCTTTGGTCTATCTGGTACTGGTAAAACAACATTATCTGCCGATCCTAACAGAAAATTGATAGGTGATGATGAGCACGGCTGGACAGCAGAAAATAGAATTTTCAATTTTGAAGGTGGTTGCTACGCAAAAGTTATTGACCTGACTGAAGAAAAAGAACCAGACATTTACCGAGCAATTAAGCCAGGCGCTATCTTAGAAAACGTAATCTTCAAAGATAATGGAGAAGTAGACTATATGGATAGCGGTATTACTCAAAACACACGTGTTAGCTATCCTATTTATCATATTGATAACATTCAACAACCGTCTTATGCAGACAATCCTAAGAATATTTTCTTTTTAACCTGTGATGCTTTTGGGGTGCTGCCTCCAGTATCTAAGTTAACTCCTGGTCAGGCTGCTTATCACTTTATATCTGGATACACAGCTAAAGTTGCTGGTACTGAAGCTGGTATTACCGAGCCTGTTCCTTCATTCTCCGCATGTTTTGGCGAACCATTTATGCCATTGCACCCAACAGTTTATGCCGAAATGTTGAGTAGAAAAATGCAAGAAGCTGGTGTTAATGTCTGGTTACTAAACACAGGTTGGAGTGGCGGCCCTTACGGTGTGGGTTCTCGTATAAAATTAAAATATACCAGAGCAATGATTACGGCCATTCTTAACGGCGATTTAGACAATGTAGATTATGAACAACATCCAATATTTGGATTAAACATGCCAAAATATATTCCTAATGTTCCAACAGAAATATTAGACCCAATGAATACTTGGTTGCAAAAAGGAGGCTATATCAGCAAGGCTATTCAATTAGCGCATTCGTTCCACTTGAATTTTGAAAAATTTGCAAGTGAAGCTTCTGATCAAATTATAGAAGGCGGTCCTTTAATTGATGAGCATCATCATTTAGGTGACCATGTTTAATAGTTCCATGACTGAAAAGAGCCCAGAAATGGGCTCTTTTTTAATTTAAATATTTTTTAAAGTGAAAAGACTTTCAATCTTGTTCTTTCTTCTCACTCTTCAAACAATGTGGGCTCAAAATCCTTCTGAAGATTTCTTAGGCTCTTGGTATACTTACGGAAGCCATCATCGTTTAAGTGAAAAGCTAAGCATAACACCTTATGGAGAATTGCGATTTTATGAAGCATCTTCAAACTATAATTTAGCATTTGTATCATTGAGGGGCAATTATCATTTCAATTCAAAATCCAATCTAGGTTTAGGCTATGCCTACTTAGATATTGACACCGTTTTTGAATTTGATAATATCCCTCATGTTTTAGAACATAGAATCTTTGAACAGTATGTCTATAAACATCGCGTTAATACTATTCAATTTGCTCATCGTGGACGTTTGGAACAGCGTTTTTTAGAGTTTAGGGATAGAAACGAGCTTCAGAACCGATTTAGGTATAAACTCAGTCTTAAATACAATCTTAACAAAACCCTATTTTTGGTACTTTCTGATGAACCCTTTATAAATTTTCAAGATCAGGTTTTTCATGAAAACAGATTCTATTTTGGCGTAGGAATCAATATCCTAAAAAATTCGCAGATCCAAATCGGCTATCTAAAGCAACATATTAGAAAAAACAATCTTAATAGAATACAGGTTGGTATCAGTTTTCAAACGGATTCCAGAAAACCAAAAACTACTTTAACGCAGCTATAGCCTGGTTAATATCGCGCTTTAAATCTTTAACCTCTTCTATTCCAACCGAAAAACGAATTAACTGATCACTTATACCAACCTTATTGCGTTCTTCTGGGCTTAGCAATGCATGAGAGGTTAAATGTGGCGAGAGCACAGTACTCTCAATCCCAGCTAAGCTCATAGAGGACTTAATTAGTTTTAATTCATTTTGAAATTGTTGCGAATCCAAGTCATCTGTCAATTCAAAAGACAACATGGCACCAAAACCCTTCATCTGAGATTTTGCCAGTTTATACTCAGGATGTGATTTTAATCCCGGATAGTAAACTCTTGAAATCTTAGGATGCTTATTGAGCCATTTAGCGAGTTTCATGGCATTTTTAGCCTGCGCTTTTACTCGAAGGCCTAGAGTTTTCATACTGCGCTCTAACATCCATACCGTCATATCGCTAAGGCTTCCTCCTAGATTTTTACTAACATTCCATATGCGTTCTATATGTTCTTTAGAACCTGCCACTGCTCCAGCACAAATATCACTGTGACCTCCAAAATATTTGGTGGCGGAATGCATCACCATATCAATACCTAAATCTATAGGATTTTGATTAACTGGTGATGCAAATGTATTGTCAATTGAAGTTAAAATATTCTTGGATTTGCCCAATTTAGCAATGGCTTTGATGTCTGTAATGGTCAACAGAGGATTTGAAGGAGATTCAATATGAATTAAACGTGTGTTCTTTTGAATTACCGCTTCAAAATCTTTTAATTTATGACCATTTGTAAAGGTATACTCAATACCATATTTAGGAAACTCCTCTTTTATAAAGTTAACTGTTCCCCCATACAATGTATTTTGCACCACCAAATGATCGCCCTTTTGTAAAAAGGCAAAAAACATATGACTAATCGCAGCCATGCCAGAACCAAAAATCATTGCAGCTTCCGTATGTTCTAAAGCGGCAATCTTTTTGGACAGATATTCTTGATTTGGCGTATTAAAATAACGTGGATAGCGTTTTACATCTACATCTAAAAATTCATACGATGAGCTTAAGTATATTGGAGATACGGCACCTTTAAATTGTTTGTCCTTTATTTCACCAACATGTGCGCATGTAGTATTGAGTCCTAAATGTGATTTTGGCATCTTTAATAATTTTGATTTCTAAAATTACTAAAAATGCGCTTAGGTTTATTAATTCGTAATACAAACTTTAGTTGAATACACAAAAGTTGGAGTTTCTATTCTAACCAAATAAACACCTTCCGAAATCCCTGAAGTACTGATATGATTTTTAGTATTAGAGATGTCTTCTTCTTTAACTTTTTTTCCAACGATATTGTAAAGCGTTAATCTTCCATTGCCATTATGTGATAAATCTGAAACGCGTATTAGATTCTGTTGACGAGAATACCAAACATTGATGTCATTTTTCTTTTCATCATTTATGGACAACAAGTAATTGTTACTGATCTCTGAATGCACATTATTAGAAAATGTAATGAAGAACCTGTTAATGTAATCGCCCGTTAACATACTTTGGGTAAAGTCCGTATTGTTAAGCTGTGAGTACGAATTCAATTCTAAATCATACAAATAAACATCCACTTGATTTTCAAAATTTTCTAATGCATTTAATGAAATTGTAACTTCGCCAGCGTTGGAAAGAAACATTCCCAAAGGATAATATTTCTGTACATTGAATGCTCCTACCCCTTGAATAACAAAACGATTATTCTCTATCATCCAATTTAAGTCATCTTGCAAGTCGTTAATATACGGTGCATCATAACCGTAGTCTACACCATCTGTAGCAGAATTATCTTCAACAAAACCTAAGGCTAAATGTCTGGTAAAACCTTCGGGGTTTTGAAAATCTATTCTAACGGTTTGTATGCCTTGTGCATAAGAAAGGTTAAAGCATATCAATAAAACTAATGCATACTGAAATTTGATAAAAGTTCTCATAAGATTTGGGCGGTTTAGTGAACTATCAGCTCGAAATCTAACCTAAAATCTTATAAAAATCTACAAAAAGCTTATTTTTACGATGAAATACACATAATATTAACATTTAAACAAATAAATCGGATGAAATGCAATTCCATTATAGTTAAACGTTTACCGATTTCCAATGTCCTTTCTTAAACCAAAGTATTCCTATTACCGTGATTAAAACTTCAGCTAAAGTAATAGCTACAAAAACTCCTATTGGCCCATAATCGAAAGTTAAAGCCATTAAATAAGCAAATGGCAGCTGTATCAACCAAAAGCAAATAAAGTTAATCCAAGTTGGTGTTTTGGTATCTCCGGCTCCATTAAATGCATTGATAATAACCATTCCATAGCCATAAAACACATAACCTGCAGCAATAATCCTTAGGCATAAAGCACCATTTTTAATCACCGCAGTTTCTTGTGTAAACCATGAAATGATCTCAGGAGCAAATATGAGATAGATAATTGAGACCAAGCCCATAAATATGGCACTGTATTTTCCGGTTTTCCATACCGAGTCTTCAGCACGTTGTGGCTTTTTAGCACCCAAATTCTGTCCTACTAAAGTAGCTGCAGCATTACTCATTCCCCATGCTGGCATTAGTGTAAACATCATTACACGAATTGCTATTGTGTAACCCGCAAGGACTTCACTTCCAAATTCGCTCATAATACGCATTAAAAACACCCAAGAAGATGTCCCAATTAAAAATTGACCAATGCCCCCAAGCGATACTTTAATAAGATTGAGCATTACCGCTACGCGTAATACCAAATCCTTAAATCCTACCTTTATTTTACTCCAGCCAAAAAACAACACCATGAGTTGAAAAATAACCGCTGTTCCCCTACCAATAGTTGTGGCAATGGCTGCACCTTCTACTCCAAAAGCCGGTATTGGTCCAAAACCAAAAATAAACATGGGATCCAAGATGATATTTAATCCATTGGAAAGTACTAAAGCCCACATAGCTATAGATGCATCGCCAGCTCCCCTAAAAACTGCATTGATTAAAAACAATAACATGATGGTGACATTACCACCTAACAATACTTGTGTATAACCATAACCTTCAGCAATTAAGTCTTCTTCACCTCCCATAAGTTGAAGGATTTCCTGTGGGTAAAGAATACCTATAACACTAATAATTGCTGCTACAAAAACACCTAAGCCAATAACCTGTACTGCTGCTTGTGACGCTCCTTGCCTGTCTTTCTCACCTATTCGTCTTGCTACAATAGCTGTTGCAGCCATACTTAAACCTATTGCTACTGCATACACCAAAGTTATTACAGACTCTGTAAGACCTATGGTTGCCACGGCATTAACACTAACTTGAGATACGTAGAAAATATCTACTATGGCAAATATCGATTCCATGAGCATTTCTAAAATCATCGGGATGGATAACATAAAAACTGCTCGACGAATACTGCCTGAAGTAAAATCTTGTTCCTTACCTGAAACTGCGATTTTTAAATATTTAAAAAATTGTTTTACTGAAATTTTATTGGATTGCATAACTTAAAAAATGTATAATATGATATAGCTAAACAAACAAGTTTGTCTAACAACTGACATCACAAGATCTTGTGATAATTTTTTTCCGAAGAGTGTATTAAGCAATCATAATGGCACAAATATGCACATTATTTTCAAAAAAATAAAAGTAATTAATGAAATTAATCGTTTCGACTTGCTCTATTATATGCCCGAATCAAGAGAATGGCCCATAGTGCTACCAATACAATCACTATAACAGAGAACCACAATACAATATCATTTGCCACCATGGTCTACAAGTTTTAAGTAAATCATGACGCCCAATAATGTTGGCGCCCATAGGCCAACAAATAAACCATGCATCTGATCTCCGGTTAGAAATAAATATTCAGCAACAAGAACTATAACTGCACATAATATTAACATTAACAAGTTTGCAGTTCCTAATTTTTTGAAGTAATTCATTGAGAGGGTTAGTTTAAAACCTCAAGTTATGAAAAATTCCCTTTGCTTATAATATGATTTTGAAAATTGCGCCTATTTATAATGAATCTTATACTTTCTGTAAGCTAAGAAAGCTAAAATTGCAATGATTGCTATGGTAATAGCTATAAATTGAAAACTTAAAATTTGATCACCGCTGGCATAAGCATGCAATCCAGACAGGTAGAAATTAACACCAAAGTAGGTCATCAAAATACTTCCAAAAGCAATAATGGACATTAAATTATAAAACCAACGGCCTCTGAGTCCTGGAACCAATCGCATATGAATGACAAAAGCATAAATCATAATACTAATCAGCGCCCAAGTTTCTTTTGGATCCCAGCCCCAATAACGTCCCCAACTTTCGTTTGCCCACATACCGCCTAAAAAATTACCAATAGTTAGCATTACCAAGCCAACAGTTAGTGCCATCTCGTTAATAATGGTCAACTCTTTAATGTTAATGTCCATACGAGCTTTATTCTCTTTGTTTGTAAGAATCATAAGCAATAAAGCTACGACACCCAAAATCATCCCTATGGCAAAAGGCCCATAACTAGCTACAATCACCGAAACATGAATCATTAACCAATACCCTTGAAGCACAGGTTGCAAGTTTGCAATTGCTGGATCCATCCAGTTCCAATGTGCTACCATTAAAATCATGGAACAAACAAAAGCCGATGCAGCAACTGTTAAGTTACTCTTTCTGCCCAATAGAAGTCCGAATAACATGACCGACCAGGCTACATATATCATAGATTCATAGGCATCACTCCAAGGTGCATGTCCAGACAAATACCATCTCCAGATGAGACTGCCAAGATGCATAGCAAATAATAGTACTATAACTCCGATTAAACTATTGATAGCAACCTTTAACCAACGACTTCTATAGTCAAAAATCTGAACAATAATCAATATAAACAGAATAGTCGCTGCGTACATATACCAACTAAAAAGTTTTTTGAATATGTCGTACTTGTTATATAGAATTTCTGATTCTATCTTTTCGTCCGAAAGCATAATTTCACCACCAAACTTTTGTTGCGTCTTTTTTATACCTTGCAAAAGTTCTTCAGCTTTAGAAAAATCGCCAGTTTGCTTTGCATTGTTTAAGGTGACCAAATAGGCACTAAAACCATTATTGATAAAATTACCGTAAAGTGAATCCTTGATTTTATCGCGATAACTTTCTCTAAATTCTAATGATGAAATCCAAGTGTTATTTTCATCTTCTGGAACAGGAAATATTTTAATTGAACGCCCTTCTATGGCATTATATAACAAATTGACACGAGAATCAGCTTCTTTAACTTCTTTCTGAAACCCATTAGGTACTTGCGCCTTGTAGGCTTCTTCTAAGTAGGAACCAAGTTTATATCGTCCATCTGGTGTGAAAAAATCAACAAGACTGGCATATTTTTCTCCATAATCAACGCCAATAATTGTGCGTATGGAATCTGCTTTTCTTGGTTTTAAATAAATGATGGGCACATTATACCACAACAATGGGCTTTCTTGAATGGATAAAAATACTTGGGTGGCATTAAAATCCTCGTATATATCCTTTTTACTGAGTTTTCTCAACATCTCAGAAGAATAGGTATGCATTGGCATCATTCGACCACTATAATCTTGAATGACCATTTTGGCAAACTTATCTGCGTGTTCTGCAGGAGTGATATTGGCTCTAAGAATAGAGTCTATCTGCTCCTTTTTTGGTTTTGAGCTATTTGTATGGTTATGACCATCACTATTAGAATGTTGTTGTGCAAAACCTGAAAAACTAAGCAGCAAAACTATCATAGTCATTAGCTTTGCCTTCTTCTTTTTCAATTTATTCAATCGCTTTCTTATATCATCAAATCGAGTGTTTTTGGCAAACAGAATAGCCATTAAACCAAAATACAAGAGCATGTAACCCGTATAGGTTATATATGTTCCCCAACGATCATGGTTTACAGAAAGTACAGTTCCTTTTTCATCGGGATCGAAACTCGCTTGAAAAAAACGATAACCTCTGTGATCTAGTATATTGTTCATGTAGATGTGATAATCGAAATCCCCTTGATCCTGGTCTAAAACCGTCACTTTACTTTCGTAAGACGAATAGGCTTTTTCTGTTCCGGGATACTTTTCAGCAATAAAATCATTAAGCTTTACTTTGAAGGGCAACTGTTCTAGTCTAGAACCATAGCGCAAGGCAATCTCTAGACCACCAACTTTAATTTCTTCAATTCTGGGATAAGTTCCTGGGCCACCTAGTAAATTAACGCTTTTGGTTTCGCCATTGGCAGTCACATCTAAGACAATACCACTTTCATCTCCTTTTAATATCGTTGGCTTTTTGACAATATCAAAAACACCTTTAACAACTGGTTTTGGAAATACCAATTGCATGTCCCCTATAATATATCGAGATCTTAAAGCTAAAGGCTGTATACTATCCTTAACAAACTTACCTGTTGCGCCTGTTGCCATGGTCATATATTCACCTTCATAAGGGGATTTAATAAATAAACCATCTTCTGTATTAGTAATATTAATAGCACCTTCTTGTTCTTTATTTAAAGAAATAAGTACATTATGTAAGTTGGATATCTGGCCTTCTTCTAAAAAATGGTTATGGGGTCGTCCATCACTGGCTTCGACAATCTTGAGATAACTTGAACCATTTTCATCTGGTACGATATCCTTCTCTGCTCCTTTTATGAATTTTCTTAGCTTAAGATTTACTTCCGTATCGCCATAATCAAAGGTTTCATCAAAATCATTATCGAGTCGAGGGGAAAAATCAACAACTTCCATAATGTTGCGCTGTTGTAATTGACCGTTGATTTTATAATTGCCAAGAATACGCCCACTGATATAAGTCTTTTGAGAACGAAACTGACTTTCGGTTTCACCCTCCCTAATGTTCATCATGCCCTCGTAACCTATATATCGTGTTACAAAAGCACCTAAAAGAATAAAAATAAAAGCCAAATGAAGTATTAAAGTTGCCCACTTTTCTTTTTTATGAAGCCTAAATCTAAAGATATTGCCCACAAAATTAATAACGAAAAAGACCATAATTGCTTCAAACCACCAGGCATTGTAAATTAATTGTCTTGTGTAGGGAGTTGGAGAGGTCTCCATGTTTCTGTCTAAAATAGTTCCTACTGCCATAGCGACGGCAAAAACAATGAATAAAACAGCTGTAAGTTTGGTTGAGAACAGGAAATTCGCGATTTTCTTTTGCATAGCTCGATAGGCTTTTTTAGGCTCGTGCAAAGATATGGCTTTTTGATGATTTATACTTCGTTTTTAAACCGTGAAAAAGCGTTAAAATTCCATTAAGAATCTTTCAATTAATTTGAAATCTTGGATTTTAAAAGTTGATTCTGTTCTTCCATAAGATGTTTTAAATCTGATAGAAGTTCTATATCCTTTGGTGTCGCAACTGTTTCATCTTTGGCATCCTGTGCTTTGTTACGTAATCGATTCATAGCCTTTACAACAATAAAAACTGTAAAACCAATAATTATAAAATCTAAAAAGACTTCAAACAGTGCACCATAAGCAATCGCAACCTCGCTTGTTGTTATGGTACCAGAGGCATCCGTAACGGCATCTCTTAGCACTAATTTTTTATCCTGAAAGTGAACATCATCGGACAATAGTGATAGTGGTGGAAGCAGTACTTGCTTAGCCAAAACATCTATAACTTTGTTAAAAGCCGCACCAATAATAATACCGATAGCCATATCCATCATATTACCTTTTACTGCAAATTCTTTAAATTCTTTTAGGAGTTTCATAATTATTCTCTATTGTTTATTATTAATCTTAATCTTGTATTCTAGCCTCAAAAATCTTTAGGTATAAAAAAGTCCCCATTTTACGAGCACGTCGCTTGGCATTCTCAGCATAATCGCCTTCAAAAAGTTCATCTATGGTCTCAAACCAAAGATTTAACCACAGACCTAAGTGTAATTCAGTTATGCTGTTATTATGAGCAGCATCAACTTTTACATGTGCTTCTATGGGATTACCATAGTATTTGGTCTTTAAAAATAGACTCGATTCCCAAAACGTAGTGAGATGCTGAAGATGTGCATCCCAATCTTTTACAGTGTTATTAAAAAAAGGGCCCAATACTGTATCTTTTCTAACTTTTTTATAAAAATTAGAAACTAATTTAAAAACATCTTCTCTAGTTTTTATATCATTTTTTTTCATCAACACAAAGTTATTGTTTTTAATTATCTAAGTGTTTACCCAAAACAGATAATCTTAGTATTTTTACACTATGATATCAGTTGTGTTACTCGGTGCCGGAAACGTCGCCACACATTTATACAAAGCATTCTCTAAAGCAGAAGATATTTCTGTTAAGCAATGGTACAACCGTTCTTATAGCGTGATTTCCTCCTATTCTAATGACGTTGAAACCATTGACAATCTCAACGAATTAAAAGAAGCTGATATCTATATCATGGCAGTAAGCGATGACAGTATTTCAAAATTATCTAAAGATTTACCCTTTGAAAATCGATTGGTGGCACATACTTCTGGAAGCGTATCCATTCATGATTTAGACAAGAAAAATCAACGTGCCGTATTTTATCCGTTACAGACATTTTCTAAGGATGCCAAATTAAATTTCAGCGATGTTCCCATATGTGTAGAAGTTACTGAAAAATCCAATCTTCAATTTATGAAAGATTTGGCTGAAACCCTGGGTTGCAAGTCTTATAAAATTGATACTGAGCAAAGGCAGACGCTACATTTATCGGCTGTATTTGTGAATAACTTCACCAATCAACTCTATCGTATTGCCCACGAAATCAGTGATGCAAAACGTATAAATTTCGACATTTTAAAGCCGTTAATTTTAGAGACCGCCAAAAAAGTTCAAAACCTATCTCCGTACATGGCACAAACGGGACCAGCAAAACGCAATGACAAAAAAACGATAAAGCGTCATTTAAAACAAATAGAATCCGAAGAGCATAAAGCCATTTATGAGCTTTTAACGGCTTCTATACAGAAAACTCATAATCATCAATGATTCAATCAAATGCTTCTCCAGATGAAAAGCGTTCACCATACTATGATTTCAATAAATCATTTTGCTTAGAATTTGAAGAATTCATAAAATTAAACGCTGGAATTTCCAAAGGTAAATATAATGCTTGGTCATATTTAATACATGGAAAAATAACTGAGCCCAATCAATGGGTTTTAGAATATAAAAAATCAAGCTTTTCTTCAGGCAATTTATTGCTATCTACTGAATCCCAAAGTTTGTTCACTTCAGTTTTGTGGAAAACAAAAGGTTTAAAAAATTTAGACTTTCTAATAAGAAGAAAAAAACCAAAAGATACTTTTTTAAAAATTTTCAATAGAAGTATATCTAGTTTTTACACTTTTGAAAATTATGTCTTGGTATCTGAAACAAACACTCATAAAATAACCGAAATAGCGAGTATTTTAAAACCTTTGTTTCTTTCAAAAGAAATATATCAAATATCCAATAATAATAACGAATTGATGATTGAATTAAGAACCGACAAGCATTATTTTGATATATTTAACCAATTAATCAACTTCAAAACCGAAGACTAAAAATTATGGATAACTCTAAAAGCTATAAAGAATATCTAGCAGACATCACCACTTTAATTTTTGATGTTGACGGTGTACTTACCGATGGTACCATTACCGTAACCACAAAGGGCGAAATGCTACGTACCATGAACATAAAAGATGGTTTTGCGCTTAAAACCGCTGTGGATGCAGGTTTTAATGTATGTATAATTTCTGGTGGCTCTAACGAAGGTGTAAGAAAGCGCCTGGCAGGCTTGGGTATTAAAGATATATATTTGGGCGCCCATAATAAAATTGAACAGCTCAACGACTATATGAACAAGCACAATATTTCCAAACAACAAACGCTGTACATGGGTGATGATATACCCGATTACCCTGTAATGAAATTAGTAGGTTTGCCCTGTTGCCCACAAGATGCGGTTTCAGAAATCAAAGCGATTTCTAAATATGTTTCACACAAAAATGGTGGAAAGGGTGCTGTAAGAGACGTAATCGAGCAAGTACTTAAAGTACAAGGTAAATGGAATGGTAACTTTAATGCAAAATATGATTGATTAATATGGGGCGCAGAAGCAGAAGACACAGCACAGGTTTTGGTTATATCGGTTTTGGCAATAGCCAATCTACATTTAACCAAAAAACCAGCAAACCGTTTTCTGTATATAAAGAGAAACTAGATCTCGAAGCGCACCTGCATTATCAGATGGAGTTTTTGCACAAAGACCTAACCAAAGAAGACAAACAAAAAATTAAAGATAAAATACGAAAACAAGAGCAAAAACTATGTATTAGAACAACTATAGTAAGCATTGTTGTTTTTGCGATCGTTGCCTACACAGCTTATTACCTAATTAATAAAATTATTTCCCGCTAATCTCAAATATGATTCATTTCCTTAATTTAATCCGTTGGAAAAACTTAGTTATGATTGCACTTGTGCAAATCTTAATTAAATATGCACTACTCCTTCCCTTTTTTGAAAGTTATGGAGTCATCACTACGCTAAGTCCTTTAGCATTTTTTTTATTGGTTTTGGCCACAGTTTGCATCGCTGCTGGCGGTTATGTTATCAATGATATTTATGATGTTGAAGCAGACAAAATTAATAAGCCAAATAAAGTCATTGTTAATACACACATTACGGAAAAAGTAGCATTACAACTATTTATAGCTCTTAATATTATTGGTGTAGGTATAGGTTTTTATTTATCTAACGGTATAGGTAAATCGGGTTATTTCGCTATCTTTTTTATAGCCTCAGCATTACTTTATATATATTCATCGTATCTAAAACAGATACTTTTGGTTGGGAACATTATCGTTTCACTTATAGTTGCCTTGAGTATTCTTTTAGTTGGAATTTTTGAATTACTACCTGTAATTACCGATAGTAACAGAGTGGTTCAAATTTTCTTTTTTAGAATTATATTAGACTATGCCATTTTCGCTTTTATGATTAATTTTATAAGAGAACTGGTGAAAGACATTGAAGATATTGATGGAGATCATAAAGTTGGCATGCAAACCCTCCCCATTGTTCTAGGTAGAGAACGCACTAGCAAAATTGTTTTTATATTATCGTTTGTGCCCTTATTTTCGGTAATTTATTACGTAATCACTAATCTGTTTAAGCAGCAAATCTTGGTTGGATATTTCTTGGTATTCGTCATTGCACCACTTATTTATGTTACCATAAAACTATTTAGTGCAGAACACAAATCGCACTACAAGCATATGAGTTCAATATTAAAAATGGTAATGTTAACAGGCATGTTTTCTATGTTGCTTTATAATTATGTCTTAAAATAAATGCTGAACGAAAAACTTAAAGATTATAACATTATTTTAGCCTCGGCTTCACCACGTCGCCATGCCTTTTTAAAATCCATGAATATAGATTTCGAAGTGCGACTTAAACCCGTGGATGAAATCTATCCAAATCAGCTGAAGAGAACCGAGATTACAGACTATTTAGCAAAGTTAAAAGCTGAAGCCTTTGAGGACAACCTCAAACCAAAAGACATCTTAATAACCAGCGACACCATTGTTTGGCTGAAAGATAAAGCTATTGAAAAACCGAAAAATAAAGCAGATGCATATAGAATGATTAAATCCTTGAGTGACAAAACACATGAAGTAATGACATCGATTTGTTTTACACAGAATTCCGAACAAACATTAGTGAATACCACAACCAAAGTTACCTTTAAAGCTTTAACTGATGATGAAATTTGGTACTATGTCAATACTTATAAACCATTAGATAAAGCTGGTGCTTATGGTATACAAGAGTGGATTGGAGCTATTGCCATTACTAATATTGAAGGTTCTTATAATAACGTTGTAGGGTTACCAACGCATTTGCTTTACGAAACGTTAAATACTATTGTTGAAGGTGATTAGAATTGTAACTTTGTACTTCTTTACAATGCGTAGTTCTGAGATGCCGCAATGAGTACAGTCGAAGTGTTGTTTCAGAATCTAAAAATCTTGAAATTATGAAGTTCACAAAATACCTATCGTTCATTTTAATAGTTTTAATACTGAGTTCTTGTAAAGAAAATAAAACTGAATCCCCGGAGAACTTAGCCATATCCGAAACTAAAGAAAAACCTACTCCGCCAAAAACAGAGCTTTCAAAAGAATTTAGAGACTATTGGTATGGAGGAGAAGCCGAAATTACTTCATACAAATTAGAACAAGCACGCTACGGAGAAATGCGAGACGGAACAGCAGTATTGGTATTTGTGACTGAAGATTTTCTACCCGAAGTACAAGTAAAAGCCGATAATTACAGCGAAATAAATATCCCTGTTTTAAAACTTAACGCTACCAAAAACTTTAATACAGGTATTTACCCATATTCCATAATGCAAAGCACATTCTATCCTGTTTCAAATAATAAACATGCGATAAAGATTTCATCATCAGTGCAAGAATGGTGTGGTCACGTTTACACGCAACTAAATAACCGTGATGATTTTGAAGTCATGTCACATTCTTACTTTCAAAACGAAGCAGATCAAAGTTTCAATATTGAAAAAACCTGGACAGAAAATGAATTATGGACCAGACTCCGCATCGACCCGAGAAGTTTACCTATTGGAGACATAAATAGTATTCCATCTATAGAATACACAAGATTAAGCCACAGAAGCATAAAAGCTTATAGTGCTTTTGCCACTTTACAAAATGGAAGTTACACACTTACCTATCCCGATTTAAATAGAACCTTAAAAATTAATTTCACTACCAATTTTCCATATGAAATTTTAGGTTGGGAAGAAACATTTAAAAGTGGTTATGGCTTATCTGCTAAGACATTAACAACCAAGGCTACCAAATTAAAGTCCATAAAATCTGCCTATTGGAATAAAAATAACAATAGCGACGAAGATTTAAGAAGCACTCTTAAACTACAATAAATAAAAGAGTATCCCTTTGTTAGCCTATGTGATTTTAAGTTGTAAAAATCACATAGGCTGGCGTTTTATTTTAAACTATATTTGTTAAAAGACAAATTAGCTATACTATGTCCGAATTCTTCAAGGCTCACCAAAACGAAATCATTTATACAGCTGTACTACTTATATTACTTCTCATTATTAGAAGTATAATTGTAGTCACAGTAAAAAAAATTGGTAGAAAAAGTGGCACTACGGAAGCCAGAGCAAATCTTATAGGACGTTACGCCACGGTAACCTTAATCCTTATAGCAATTTTAATAGAAGCTTTTATTCTAGGTTTTGAAACACAAGATATTACATTGGTATTTTCTTCAGTGTTTGCTGTAATAGGTATTGCATTGTTTGCCATTTGGTCTATATTAAGCAATGTCACCTCAGGCATCATTATGTTTTTTTCATTTCCGTATAAAGTAGGCGATAAAATAAAAATCCACGATAAGGATTATCCCCTAGAAGTTATTATAGAAGATATTAGAGCTTTTCAATTAATTTTAAGAGAAGACAATGGAGATTTGGTCACCTACCCAAATAATTTAATTCTCCAAAAAGCAGTAACTTTAATACAAAAAGATGCTTTGAGTGACAACAGTATGACTGAATTATGATAAAAAGAAGAACAAGAAAGAAACGTACTGAGGAATCCAAAAAACACATAGGTCAAGTTCCTGGCACCCTTATCTACACAGGAAAAAAGTCCAACAAAGATTTTCACGTTGAATGCTTTGACTATACCAAAACCACTGTAGAGGAATCCATTCTTCTCAATATTGAAGAGGCAGCGAGTTATAAGGACTCAGAATCCGTAACTTGGATCAATGTCGATGGGCTTAAGCATACAGATAAAATTGCAAATATTGGTCAACAATACGATCTGCATCCTTTAGTGCTAGAAGATATTGTAAATACTACTCAGCGTCCAAAAATTGATGAATACGAAGATTATCTGTTTTTGGTTCTAAAGATGCTCTATTACGATAAGCAGGAAAATATCGTCATAGAACAAGTAAGTATGGTCTTGGGAAAAAACTATGTGCTTACATTTCAAGAATCTGAAGGAGATGTGTTTGGACCAATAAGAGACCGATTGCGCTTTGCCAATGGAAGGATTAGAGGCCTAAAATCAGACTACCTCATGTATGCCTTAATCGATGCTATCGTCGATAATTATTTTAGCATCATTGAAGTCTTAGGTAATAAAATTGAGGATTTGGAAACCGAATTATTTACCGGCAATGCACGCGAAGATGTTAATATAGAGGTACAACAGCTTAAGCGAGAAATTCTAAAAGTACGCCGTGCCATATTCCCACTCAGGGAGATCATTACCCGTGTTGAAAAGGGCGAACATCCCTTAATATACAAACGTACCATAACCTATTACAGAGATATTTACGACCATTTGATTCAAGTCTCTGAAAATATAGATATATATCGCGAAATGATATGGAGTTTAATGGACATGTATATGACGACCATTAGCAACAAGATGAACGAAGTCATGAAAGTCCTCACTATAATGTCGTCCATTTTTATTCCGCTTACTTTTCTTGCAGGTATCTATGGTATGAATTTTAAATACATCCCAGAATTAGAATATCGCTATGGTTATTTTGTGCTTCTGGGAGTGATGTTTATACTATTTATTGGACTATTGTTTTATTTTAAGCGGAAGAAGTGGTTGTGATAAAATAAGTTAAATATAAATTTATGAATATACCTAATCTGCCGACTGACAATTTATATAAATTTATTGCTCTTTTCGGCTTAATACTTTATATATCTTCTACATATTTTTATATCAAAAACAACTTTGACTATAGTAATTATCAAAATGAAAATATTGCCAAAATTGAACATTTGAATTCACTTATATTGGAAGCTGAATCTACGAAAAACCTGAGAATTAAGCTTATGAAAGACAGTCTAAGCTTCAATGGTAAATTTTTTGATATGGTGAATAACGAAGAAGAATATTTGCTTCGAAAAATTGATGAATTCAGCCCTAAGTTTTATTTACTCAAAAATGAAATAGAATCACGAAAATTTGAATTTGAACTTTTAAACAAAATATTATTATTTTCAATTATCTTATCTGTATTCATACTTTATATTGGTTTTCATCTATGGTACCACAAAATTCAAAAACATATAGATTTAGAATTCAAATTAGATTATCTAAAAAATCTAAAAGAATATAACAAACTGACAAAAAAGAAAAATAGTTAACCCTAATTTCAACGTTAAACAAAACCTAAAACCAAGGTCAAAAACAACGACTTTTATATATTTGGAAAGCAACTAACTAATACATACAATGCGCCAGATAAAACTTTGCCTGTTACTACTTTTAGGCACGATAGTTTCTTTACATGCACAACAACCAAAAAAGCTAAATTCTTCCGAAATATACGAGGCTGTTCAAAAACTCAATGTTTTAGGCTCAGTACTCTATATTGCTGCACATCCAGATGATGAGAACACACGTTTAATTTCATACATGTCTAATGAAGTTAAAGCGCGTACAGCCTATTTATCATTGACACGTGGTGATGGCGGACAAAACCTCATCGGACCAGAAATAAGAGAACTACTTGGAGTCATCAGAACACAAGAATTGTTAGCAGCCAGGCGTGTTGATGGTGGCGAACAACGCTTTACAAGAGCAAATGATTTTGGTTACTCAAAACATCCTGATGAAACTTTAGAGATATGGAACAAAGACGAAGTTCTTTCGGACGTAGTTTGGGCAATTAGAGAATTTAAACCCGATATTATCATCAACCGTTTTGATCATAGAAGAGCCGGTAGGACACATGGCCATCATACAGGTTCAGCAATGTTGAGCATGGAAGCTTTTGATTTGGCAAATGATCCTTCAAAGTATGCTTCGCAATTAAAATTGACCGAGACCTGGCAGCCGAAACGTCTATTTTACAATACGTCTTGGTGGCGCTACGGAAGTCGAGAAGCATTCGATAAAATTGATAAAAGCAATATGCTCAAATTTGATATTGGTGTGTATTACCCAACTAAAGGCATGTCTAACAACGAAGTTGCAGCACTGGCAAGTAGTCAACATTTATGTCAAGGATTTGGTCGTTTAACAACTCGTGGCACTCAAGATGAATATATCGAATTCCTAAAAGGAGAACCGCTAAAAGATAGTAACAATGTATTTTCTGGTATAGATACATCATGGAATCGTATCGAAGGCGGACAAGACATTGGTCATATTTTAAATGCAGTTGAAAAGAATTTCAACTTTGTGAATCCAGCCACTCACCTACCTCAACTGTTAGAAGCTTACAAACTGCTTCAAAATGTGAAAGATAACCATTGGAAAACAATAAAAACAAAAGAATTAAAAGCAATTATTGAAGCCTGTACAGGATTATATCTTGAAGTTTCTGCCAATACTCCCCATGCATCACCAAATTCTACTGTGAGTCTTCAAATGGAAGCCCTAAACCGAAGTAGCGCAAAAATCAGTTTAGAATCATACAAGCTATCCACTCTAGAAAATGGGATTCCCAAAACTATGAAAATGCCAGAAAACCAACGCTTAAGTTTTGAAGAAGGCATAACCATTCCCAAAGATATAATTTATACAACTCCTTATTGGTTAAATAAAAAAAGTACTTTAGGCATGTATCATGTTGAGCAGCAAGAACTAATTGGTTTGCCTGAAACCCCAAGAGCGGTTTTTGTAGATTTCAATTTAAATATTGAAGGAACTCCTATTACAATTACCAAACCTGTGGTATATCGTTACTCAGAACCAGACAAAGGCGAACTCTACAGACCATTTGAAATTATTCCTGCGGTGTCTGCCAGCATTAGTGATAAGGTTTTCATTTTTGAAAATGACCAACAAAAAGAAATTGAAGTTATTGTAAAAGCAGGCAGAGATGCTGTAGAAGGTTATGTACAAATGGCTTACCCAAACGATTGGAGTGTCTACCCAGAAAAGCAAAAAATAGAAATTGTTAATAAAGGGGACATCCAAAAAGTAGTATTTACTGTTATTCCGCCAAAAGGTCAGAGTGAAGGTTTAATCACCCCAATGGTAAATGTTAATGGGGAATTTTATACGGATGAACTTGTTGAAATTGATTACAATCATATTCCATATCAAACCGTGTTAATACCAAGTGAAAGTAAGGTCGTAAGGCTAGACATTAAGAAGCATGGAAACAATATTGGTTACATTGAAGGTGCCGGAGATGCCGTTCCAGAGAGTCTGCGCCAAATAGGATATAACGTTACAATTATTAAACCTGAACAGATTTCACTAGAAAACTTAGTGAATTTTGATGCCATAGTCCTCGGCATTAGAGCCTATAAGGTCAACCCTGAGCTAAAGTTCAAACAAAAAGACTTGTTAAGTTTTGTTGAACAAGGAGGCAATCTTATAGTACAATACAACAAATCCATTAGAAGAGGTGGAAAAGACCTGCAAGCACCTCACGATCTTAAGATATCTTACGACAGAGTCACAAATGAAAATGCTGAGGTTAGATTTTTAGAACCTGACCATCCTTTACTCAATTTCCCGAATAAAATCACTCAAAAGGATTTTGAAGGTTGGGTTCAGGAGCGTGGTTTATATTTTCCCCATGAATGGTCTCAAGACTACACAGCATTACTATCTATGAATGACAATGGCGAAACACCAAAGAATGGAAGTTTATTAGTAACCAAATATGGTAAAGGCAATTACATCTACACAGGTTTGAGTTTTTTTAGAGAATTTCCCGCAGGTGTTTCTGGAGCCTACCGTCTTTTTGTAAATCTACTTTCTGCAGGAAAAGAAGATGCCACTAAATTGAAAAATTAAACTTAATAAAATAAATTACGAATAAAAGACGACCAACAACTAAACTAATGAACAATCAACCACAACCGAAACAAAAATGGGATAAAATGTACACCATTGTATTAATCGCTAATGCCTTATACATTGTACTATTTTACTTTATAACAGCTTCATTCGCTTAACTTTATGCAACAAACTTTAGATTGGATTGACTGGACGGTTTTAATTGTCACCTTAGCTACTATTGTTGGTTATGGTACATGGAGAACTAGAGGCAGTAAAAATGTTCAAGATTATGTAAGAGGAGGAAATACATCTAAATGGTGGACTATAGGGTTGTCCGTAATGGCAACACAGGCAAGTGCAATTACATTTCTTTCTACTACAGGTCAGGCATTTTCAGACGGTATGGGCTTTGTTCAATTTTATTTTGGACTACCAATTGCCATGGTAATTATCTGCTTAGTTTTTATTCCACTATATCATCGCCTTAAAGTTTATACAGCTTACGAGTTTCTCGAAAATAGATTCGACCTTAAAACCAGAAGCCTTACCGCTATCCTATTCTTAATTCAACGTGGATTGGCAGCAGGAATCACCATTTTTGCCCCTGCTATTATCCTATCGGTTGTATTGGGTTGGAACATCGTTACACTCAACATTGTCATTGGTGTTTTGGTTATTATCTATACCGTTTCGGGTGGTACAAAAGCAGTTACAGTAACACAGAAACAACAGATGTTCGTCATCTTTGCCGGTATGGTGGCAGCTTTGGTTATTATCATTAATTTAATCCCCAATGAAGTTTCTTTTACTGATGCCATTGATATTGCTGGTGCTACAGGCAAAATGCAAGTTTTAGATTTTTCATTTGATTTAGAAAACAGGTATACGGTTTGGACTGGACTTATCGGCGGAACCTTTTTAATGCTCTCTTATTTCGGCACAGACCAGAGCCAGGTGCAACGTTATCTATCGGGTAAATCCATGAAAGAAATGCAAATGGGATTACTATTCAACGGCTTACTGAAAGTACCAATGCAATTTTTTATTCTTTTGGTTGGTGTTATGGTATTTGTCTTCTACCAGTTTAATCCATCTCCACTTAACTTTATAGATGCTTCAACGCAAACTGTTTTAGCTTCAGAATATGCTGATGAATACAGAACACTTCAAGATAAACAAGCCAAACTCTTTACCAAGAAAAAAGAACTAAGTTTGGCCTACTCTAAAAACGATAATCCTAGTTTAAAATCAGAATTATTCACATTAGACAGTATCGAAAAAACCTATCGATTAGAATCTAAATTCTTAATAAAAAAAGCTGTTGATACAGAATATGGAACACGTTATTCAAAACTTCAAAAAGAAGTTGAAGGATTAAAATCTAATCCTGAGAGCGAAGCCTATATAGAAAAATCTGCTGAGCTGACTTCACTCTACAATGATGCTGCTAAAGATACACAGACCAATGATAGGGATTACATGTTTATTCGATTTATATTAAACCATTTACCGACTGGACTTATTGGATTATTATTAGCCGTTATTTTATCAGCTGCCATGTCCTCAACGGCTTCAGAGATAAATGCCTTAGCCACTATCACTTCTATTGATTTATATGGAAGGAATCAAAAGGAAGATAAAGGAGAAGAACATATGGTAAAAATGACCAAATGGTTTACGTTTGGCTGGGGAATTGTTGCCATAATAATTGCATGTTTTGCTAATCTTGCTGAAAATTTAATTCAACTCGTTAATATCATTGGTTCTATATTTTATGGAAATGTGCTAGGTATTTTCCTTTTAGCATTCTTTTTTAAATACATTAAAGGCAATGCTGTTTTTACGGGTGCATTAATTACGCAAACTATAGTAATTGTTGGTTGGTGGCTAGATTGGATGCCTTATCTATGGCTCAATTTATTCGGGTGTGCTCTAGTTATTGTAATCGCTCATATCTTGCAAATATTAAAACCATCGAAAAGGTAAAGTGAAATACTACCAACCATCTCGCCCAATCTATAGTGTTTTGTAATCAAAAAAAATTGTCACGCTTTGCTCGCGATAATAATAACTAGGAGATAAAAAAACGCAACTCTCTTGGAAGTAGAATTGCGTTTAATAAATATTTTAATGCTTAAAAAGCGAAGTGTATCTAAAAATCCGAAATTACATCGCTCCCCATTCTTTTAGAGATTCCTTATTCATCTTTACATAATCTGCATTCTCAGCCTTCTTAGCGCCTTCAAGAGATTTCTTAGCTGCAGCTATCGCGCCTTTTTTATCACCATTAGCAGCATGGATTAAAGATTGTTGTCTTAAATACCAAAAACGTGGTTGGTCTTTTGTCATATCCACCGCTTTATCAATCCAATGCATAGCCTTATCCAAATCTTTACCTTCGCTGAGTTTATAGACAGCAGCTGAGTAATAATCACCAGCTGAAGGCCCATTCATCACCTTATTAATCGATGCCGTTGCCTTTTCTTCTGTTGGTACTTTAAAGGTTACGGCAGCATAGACGTTTTCCCAAATAAACCCAATATTAGCAGAACTATTTGTCAAATCGTCAAAACCTATGGTCCAAGTTTCTACGTCCATTGGCATCTTGTATGTTTTTGCAGAAACTTTAGCAGCTACTTTAGAGTCGTCCCACTCTCTTGGAGTTCCCCAGTTATTGGTGTCCGAATAAAAAATCACATCCCAATTGTTTTCGTTTGGAGAAATAAAAATCGCATAAGAACCCGCTTTTAAGTTGTTACCATCAATAGTTACATCATCACTAAAAGTAATCATTGTGTTTTTGTTTGCGCCAGCTCTCCACATTTTACCATACGGAACTAAATCGCCAAATATTTTTCTTCCTTTCATACTCGGGCGAGAATATTCTAGGGTAACGTCAGTTAAACCAACCTTCTGCTCTATTTTAGTCATAGGGCTTGGTTGAGGTGTTTCAACCTGTGCATTTACGGAAAGCATTAAAGCTAACGCAAATGCAAAAAGTACTAATTTCTTCATTTTGTCTAGTGTTAAGTGTTTATTATTTAGTGCCATAAATATACGACCAAACCTATGCCTTGTGTGTTAACAATTCCTTAAAATGGAATTAAGAACATGTAATTTTTTAATTAAAATTATGTCATTTCTAATTTATTAATCGTAATATTGCAATATAATAATATACAATAACATGGGGTTAACAAAAAGTGAGATCTTTACTGAGGACCAAAATCAAATAGCAAGTATCGCAAAAGCATTCGGGCATCCTGCCAGAGTTGCTATATTGCAATATTTATTCAAAATAAATTCTTGTATTTGTGGTGATTTAGTTGAAGAAATAGGTCTAGCCCAACCAACGATTTCTCAGCACCTTAAAGAACTTAAAAATATTGGTCTCATAAAAGGCAATATTGAAGGCACCAGTATTTGTTACTGTATCAATAAAGACAATTGGTCCAAGATGAAGACCATTGTCAATGAATTTTTAAACCAAGACCTAAACGAAAATATTAATTGTTGCTAAACATTTATTAATGAAACTATTAGAATTAAAATCGAAATTAAATCAGCTAGAAACCATAGCCTTTAAGTTACCAAACGGAACATTGGTTCCTAATCATTTTCACGTTACAGAAGTTGGAAGAATTACGAAAGACTTCATTGATTGTGGCGGAACTGTTAGGCATGAAGAAGTGGTTAACTTTCAGCTTTGGGAGGCAAATGATTATGACCACAGGTTACACCCAGAAAAGTTATTGAACATCATTGAGTTGTCTGAAAAGATATTAGAACTTGAAAATAGAGAGATAGAAGTGGAATACCAAGGCAATACCATTCAAAAATTCGGAGTTGATTTTGATGGAAAAAACTTCTTGCTAACCACTAAACAAACCGATTGTCTGGCAAAAGATAAATGTGGTATCCCAGTAGAAAAACAAAAAATAAGACTATCTGATTTGAGTGACGAACCTTGTTGTTCACCAGATGGAAATTGTTGCTAAAGCCCATAAAAATGACAACTACAAAAACAATCCTATTTTCGGAAATAGAAAAATCAATTAAGGAATTGAATATTCAAACTATTTCGGAAGAACGCAAGTCAGTTTTGCAACCGCTAACCGAGTTCATTCAAACAAAAGTTGATAACGCTAAAGAAATTCGTATCAACTTTATTTGTACCCACAATTCAAGAAGAAGCCATTTATCACAAGTTTGGGCGCAAACCATGGCGCAATACTTTGATATTAAAAACGTGTATTGCTATTCTGGTGGAACTGAAGCAACAGCACTTTTCCCAATGGCTTCTGAAACATTGAAAAATTCGGGTTTTCAAATAAAAATCATTTCAGAAAACGACAATCCTATTTACAGTATTAAATATGCCGATAATGCACATCCCATAATAGGGTTTTCAAAAAAACTTGATGACGATTTCAACCCAAAATCTGAATTTGCGGCAATTATGACTTGCGATTCTGCAAATGAAGCTTGTCCTTTTGTTCCTGGTGCAGAAAAACGCATTCCGATAACTTTTGAAGACCCAAAAGCTTTTGACGACACACCGCAACAAAAAGAAAAGTATAAAGAACGAAGCCTTCAAATTGCTACGGAACTTAAATATGTCTTTTCAAATATTAAACATAAATAAACATCAAATCTGTTTTGTTTAATTGATTCTCAATTATGTAATTCAGAACATAAATTCGGAATAAAATGAAATCGAAGATTTACAAACACAATAAAACAAATGGAAAAATACGTGGGTAAAAAAGCAATTGCCGAACTCATCGGAACGTTTGCCATGGTATTCTGCGGTTGTGGAGCTATGACTGTAGATGAAATCACAGGCGGAAGCATAACACATGTTGGTGTTGCTATAACCTGGGGACTTATTGTTATGACCATGATTTATGCTTTTGGCGAAATTTCTGGTGCACACTTTAACCCTGCTGTTACTGTAGCTTTTGCTTTCGCAAAAAAATTTGAATGGAAAAACGTTCCTAGATATCTTTTATTTCAAACCATTGGTGCCTTTTTGGCCATTGGTATTTTGTGGGTTCTATTTCCAGAAAACGAAAGTTTCGGACATACCTATCCCGCCGAAGGTTTTCAGCCTTACAAGGCTTTTATTCTAGAATTATTGTTAACTTTTTTCTTAATGGTAGTCATTATAAACGTATCTACTGGCAGTAAAGAAATTGGTACTATGGCTGCCATTGCAGTAGGTGCAGTTATACTTTTAGAAGCTATGTTTGCAGGCCCAATGACCAAAGCTTCTATGAATCCCGCTAGATCTCTTGCTCCGGCTATTATTTCTGGTAACATTCAACATTTGTGGCTATATCTTACAGCGCCATTCATTGGTGCTTTGTTAGCAGTTGTGAGCTGTAAATTGGTAAAAGATGATAATTGTTGCGATAAAGATTGTTAATATTCAGCTAGACTAACTCACATTTTCTTGTTAAATTTTGTTTAACTTAATTACAAAATAGTTAAACAATTTATATCTTTACATTATAAACAAATCATAATGGCAAAGAAAAAATCGATTTCTCAAGAGGATATTATCAGTGCTTACATGGATTATGTATTAATCCACAATGAGCAACCAAAGTCAGTATACGCCTTTGCAAAAGACAACAACATGGAAGAACAGAAGTTTTACGAGTTCTTCTCATCCTTTGATTCATTAGAACAATCAATTTTCAAAATCTTTTTTGATAATGCCCATGCAGTATTAGAAAAAAGTGAAGATTATCTAACTTTTGATGCACGTAACAAACTACTTAGCTTTTATTATACTTTTTTTGAGATATTAACTGCTAACAGAAGTTATGTTGTACATGCGCTTGGTGATAATAAGAGTTCTTTAAAATCATTAAAGACTTTAGTTCATCTCAAAAAACGCTTTACAAACTACATTGAGCATCTCAATATCAAAACAATTGATTTAAAGCAAGATCAATTGACTAAAATTCAGAATAGGAGTCTAAAAGAATCTGCTTGGCTACAGTTATTAGTAACCATAAAATTTTGGATGGAAGACACCTCCCCTTCTTTTGAAAAAACAGATGTATTTATCGAAAAATCTGTAAGAGCCAGTTTTGATCTTATTGACACAACACCTTATAAAAGCTTGGTAGACCTAGGTAAGTTTTTGTACAAGGAAAAAATGCACATGAATTAAATGAAGACCATAGACAGTATACCAATTACAAAAATTTCTCGCGCCTCTAAACTTGTCTCTACTGGTGCAAAAGTTGGAGTTAACTATTTAAAGTATTACGGAGACAAAATGGTGAACCCAAAAGAAGAGGCCAAAGAACGCCTCAATCAAAATAATGCAGAGGACATTTATGATAGCCTTAAAAAATTAAAAGGTAGTGCACTAAAGGTGGCTCAAATGCTAAGTATGGAGAAAAGCATTTTGCCACAAGCCTATGTTGAGAAGTTTTCCCTTTCACAATTTTCAGTTCCGCCATTATCACCTCCGTTAGTTATAAAAACATTTAAAAAGTATTTTGGGAAACACCCCGATGAACTATTTGATACTTTCAACGCAACTTCGGTCAATGCTGCAAGCATTGGACAAGTCCATATTGCAGAAAAGGATGGGAAAAAATTTGCTGTGAAAATCCAATACCCTGGAGTTGCGGAGAGTATCGCTTCCGATTTAGCCTTGGTAAAACCAATAGCTATAAAAATGTTTAATATTAAAGGAAAAGATTCGGATAAATATTTCAAAGAAGTTGAAAACAAACTGGTTGAAGAAACCAATTACCTACTAGAAATTGAACAAAGTAAAGCTGTTGTTGAAGCCTGTAAGCACATTCCAAATATAAAGTTCCCAAATTATTATGAAGATTATTCGTCTGAACGCATTATAACTATGGATTATATGAAAGGTAAACATCTTTCTGAATTTGTAGCACAAAATACCAATCAAGACATATCAAATAGATTAGGACAAGCTTTGTGGGACTTCTATATGTACCAAATCCACAGATTAAAAAAGGTGCATGCAGATCCACATCCCGGAAATTTCTTAATTTCTGAAGAAGGGAATTTAATCGCTCTCGATTTCGGATGCATGAAATCTATTCCTGAAGATTTTTACAAACCCTATTTTGAGCTGGCCGACAAAAAATGTATTGATAACCATGAGGCATTTACCGAAAAAATGTATCAATTAGAAATACTTCGAAAAGATGATTCAGAAGAGGAAATAAAATTCTTTTCATCCATGTTTCATGAATTGCTAAGCCTCTTTACTCAGCCTTTTCAGAATGAAGAATTTGATTTTTCTAATCCTGATTTTTTTAACCAAGTTGCAGAAATGGGTCAAAAATATTCAAAAAGTACAGAATTGCGCAACATGAATGGCAATAGAGGATCTAAACATTTCATCTATATCAATCGCACCTTTTTTGGTCTTTATAATTTAATGTTCGACTTAAAAGCTCAGAACGTTAAAATCAACAATTTTTTAAATCTGTAAAATGGCTGAATTTAGCTTAGAAGATATTAACCAAATGCATCATTTGTACCGCATCAACTTAATCAATAGTTGTTCTGGTTATAAATCTGCTAATCTAATTGGCACAAAAGATGAGGTTGGGAATAGCAATGTAGCTGTGTTTAGTTCATTAACACATTTAGGTTCCAATCCAGGTTTACTCGGTTTTTTCTTAAGACCAACAACGGTTATTAGAAACACCTACGATAACATTAAAGCTACTGGAAAATATACACTTAATCATATTCATGAAGGTATCCTAGAAGATGCTCATCATACTTCAGCGAAGTATGATGCGTCCATTTCAGAATTTGATGTAACTACTTTAGAAGAAGAATACAAAGATAATTTCTTGGCACCATTTGTTAAAGGATGTCCTGTTCAACTTGCCATGAGTTATCTAGAAGAATATCCAATAAAGGCTAATAATACCATCTTATTGATTGGTAAAATCGAAAAACTTTATGTCCCTGATGTTTTATTGGAAAAAGATGGTTTTATCAACTTATCAAAAGGAAAAATAGCTACTATTAATGGTTTAGATGGTTATGCTATACCAGAGCTAAAGAAACGGTTAGAGTACCAGCGGCCAAGGGCTGAATTTGTAAAAACTTGACTTTATGTCAGTTCGAGTATTTTTTTGTGAAATGTAAATGAACAAAAAATGTATCAAGAACCCTTTAACTAAAAATATTCTCGATACATTTTTCCTAAAGTCAGAGCACTCGAATTGACGACATAGGAATAATTATAAATGAGAATACTCATAACAGGCACAACAGGTTACA
Source organism: uncultured Flavobacteriaceae bacterium (assembly GCA_964453045.1). Lineage (GTDB taxonomy): Bacteria > Bacteroidota > Bacteroidia > Flavobacteriales > Flavobacteriaceae > Winogradskyella. The sequence continues at coordinate 149,112 of CAYVNR010000005.1, read as the reverse complement.
TTGCCAAACGACTTGCACTTCAGCTTCTCGAAGCTGAGCACGAGCTTGTTTGTTGCGTCCGTGATATGAACCGTATCCCAGATGAAATAGAAGAACATCCTTTATGCTCTTTTATTAAAATAGATTTCTTAAGCCCAGAGCCCGATAAAATACCAAAAGATATTGATGCGGCGTATTACCTCATACATTCTATGGCAACCAATACAGATGATTTTGAATCTTTGGAAAGGCAATGCGCTAAGAATTTTAAAAACTTAGTTGAAGCAACAAACTGCAAACAGGTTATTTATCTCAGTGGAATAGTAAATGACGACTCTTTATCTAAGCATTTAAAATCACGATTACAAGTTGAAGAAACTCTGAAATCAGACCTCTACGCCTTAACAACATTTAGAGCCGGGATTATTGTCGGTAGCGGAAGTGCATCCTTTGAAATCATTAGGGATATTGTAGAAAAGTTACCTTTTATGATTACCCCAAAATGGCTAAACACCAAGACACAACCTTTGGGCATAAGAGATGTACTGACCTATCTGTCTGGCGCATTGGGTAAAGAAGCACTTTACAATGCATCCTATGATATTTTCGGGCCAGAAATATTGACCTATAAAGAAATGTTATTACAATTTGCAGAAGTACGTGGCCTTAAACGCTACATCTATACACTACCAGTACTAACACCTAAACTATCGTCTTACTGGTTGTACTTTGTAACTTCAACATCGTTTCAATTGGCGCAAGCTTTGGTCGATAGCATGAAAGTAGAAGTGATTGGTAAGGACAGTGATATTAACGAGCATATTGACATAAATCCCATGACCTATAAGAAAGCTGTGGATTTGGCATTTCAACGTATTCAACAAAATTCCGTGGTTTCCAGTTGGAAAGATGCCGTTAGCAGTGGTGTTTTTAAAGATCAATTATCAAAACACATTGAGTTACCACAATACGGTTGCTTTAAAGATGTAAGATCTAGAAACATAGAAGATGAAGAATTTACATTAAATCAAATTTGGGGAATTGGTGGCCGCAATGGTTGGTACAGTTTTAATGGCCTGTGGAAAATAAGAGGTTACGTAGATAAGCTTTTTGGTGGCGTTGGCTTACGAAGAGGACGAACGCACGACACTTATTTAGAACCCGGTGATCCATTAGATTTTTGGCGTGTTTTGTTTGCAGACAAAAAGGAAAAACGCCTCTTATTATTTGCTGAAATGAAACTGCCCGGTGAAGCTTGGTTAGAATTTAAAATAGTTAAAGATAAGTTGTATCAGCGTGCTGTATTTAGGCCAAAAGGTGTTTGGGGACGTTTGTATTGGTATATGGTACTACCATTTCATGCCTTTGTTTTTAAAGGAATGATTAATGCGCTTGTGGAACCAAAATGATATGCTGACCTGCAAGGTTTTCAAAACCTTGTAGGTCTAAAAAAATCAACAAGGTACCTAAGACCTTGCAGGATGAGAACAAAAAATGCCAAAAGGAATAAAAAAACAACATCTGCCCAAAAAAGTTTGTCCCGTTTGCGAGCGTCCTTTTAGTTGGCGGAAGAAATGGGAAAAAGATTGGGAAAATATAAAATATTGTAGCGAAAAATGCAGAAGACAGAAAAAACAAACTTAATCTGGTTTAGAAATGATTTGAGGACCATTGATAATGCTGTTTTAAATGAAGCTTGTAAAAATGGCGATAAAGTCATTGGTGTTTACTGTTTTGACCCAAGACAATTTAAAGCCGATATGTTTGGGTTCAAAAAGACAGGAAAATTCAGGGCTAAATTCTTAATTGAAACCATCCAAGACTTAAAACAACAGCTCAATAGACTGAATATTGGTTTATTGGTGTTTCAAGATTCACCCGAGAATGTTATACCAAAACTCTGTAAAGATTATCAAATAACTGATATATACATTCAAAAAGAATGGACGCAAGAAGAAGTTGATATCGAAAAAAAAGTTAAGTCCAAAACAAATGGAATTAATTGGCACAGCTTTTACAATCAGTTTTTATATCAGCCTGACGATATTAACTTTGAGATTTCAAAAACACCTCAAGTATTTACGGTATTTAGAAAAAAACTCGAAAAGTATATCGATGTCCAAGAAGAAGTTATTGTAGCGAAACAACCTGAAGACAATAAAATTAATAATAAAACCACCATACCGACACTTTTGGATTTAGGTTTTGAGGAATTTAAAATGCACCCATATTCTGCGTTTCCTTTTAAAGGTGGTGAAACCAAAGGTTTAAAAAGGCTTAATGATTATTTCTTCAACACTAAAAAATTAGGGTTTTATAAAAAAACAAGAAACGGTTTGGTTGGTGTAGATTACAGTTCTAAGCTCTCACCTTGGCTGGCAAATGGCAGTATTTCCGCTAGAACCATTTACTGGAATGTCAAAAAATTTGAAAAAGAACATTTTAAAAACCAATCGACCTATTGGCTCATTTTTGAACTGATCTGGCGCGATTATTTTAAGTATGTGTCCATGAAACATGGTAATCAAATTTTTAAGCTAGAAGGCATCCTTCAAAAGGATTATGAATGGTCAACAAATCAAACCCAAATAGAACGATGGATAAATGGTAGAACTCCCTCTGACTTTGTCAATGCCAATATGGTTGAACTAAAAGAAACAGGGTGGATGAGCAACAGAGGTCGCCAAAATGTAGCTTCATATTTCGCAAAAGAATTAGAACTCGATTGGCGTATTGGTGCTTCGTATTTTGAATCGTTATTGCTAGACTATGATGTGCATAGTAATTACGGCAATTGGATGTACGTTGCAGGTGTTGGCAACGATCCAAGGAATAGAAAGTTTAATGTACAATTACAAGCCGAACGCTATGATACCAATGGGAAATTCAGAAATCTTTGGTTGCAACCAAGTCTATTCTAGACCTGTAAGATTTCCAGAACCTTACAGGTCTTAATTGAATACCTACAAGGACTTAAAGACCTTGCAGGATATAAAACTTAAAAATGAAAAAGAAAGAAGTCATATTATTATTTCCACATCAACTCTTCAAGGATTCACCAATTCTCAATATTGATGCCGAGATCTATCTTGTTGAGGAATTTCTATTCTTTAAGCACTATAAATTCCATAAACAAAAAATCGCTTTTCACAGAGCATCTATGAAGTCTTATGCTGATTATTTAAAAAACAAAGATAAAACCGCTAACTATATTGAAGCCACATCAGAATTATGTGATGTAAGACAACTCATTCCAAATCTTATTGATAGTGGCGCTGAAAAACTTCATGTTATAGACCCCACGGATAATTGGCTACAAAAACATATTAATTCAGTTTCTAATGAGATTGAGATAGAATGGCTCGAAAGTCCTCTCTTTATAAATACTAAAGACGAATTAAGTTCATTCTTTAAACCCACAAAGAAGAAATTTTTTCAAACGTCATTTTACAAACAACAGCGAAAAGACCGAGATATTTTAATGGTTTCTGGAGAGCCAGAAGGCGGTAAACTCACATACGACTCCGAAAATCGGAAAAAGTATCCTAAGGACAAGACACCTCCACATATTGAGTTTCCAGACAAATCAAATTATCATAAAGAAGCTGAAGCTTACGTCAATAAGAATTTTAGTCACCACTATGGAGAACTAAATGATTTCATTAATTATCCGATAGATCATAATTCAGCAGAACGATGGTTACAAAAATTCTTTGAGCAACGCTTTCATGAGTTTGGGCCGTATGAAGATGCTATTGTTAAAGAAGAACATTTTCTTAACCACAGCTTATTATCACCGTTAATTAATATTGGTTTGTTAAACCCGTCTCATGTCATTGAAAAGGCAATTGATTACGGAAAATCAAATAATATCCCTATAAATTCGATAGAGGGATTTGTGCGTCAGATACTTGGTTGGCGAGAATTTATCCGTGGGGTTTACGAAGCAAAAGGTACTGAAGAACGCACCAAGAATTTCTGGAATTTTAATAGAAAAATCCCAAAATCCTTTTATGACGGTACTACAGGTATTAAACCCGTTGATGACGTTATTAAAAAAGTCTTGAAAACAGGCTACGCACATCATATAGAACGCTTAATGATACTTGGCAACTTTATGGTACTGTGCGAGTTTAATCCAGATGAGGTCTATAAGTGGTTTATGGAATTATTTATCGATGCCTATGATTGGGTTATGGTACCCAATGTCTATGGCATGAGTTTGTATGCAGATGGTGGTTTAATGTCCACAAAGCCATATATCAGTAGCAGCAATTATATTATGAAAATGAGTAACTATCCTAAAGGAGATTGGCAAGACACATGGGATGGTTTATTTTGGACATTTATGGATAAACATCGTGACTTTTTCTCAGGTAACCCAAGATTGGGTATGCTTTTAGGGAATCTAGACCGAATGAATAAAGAGACTTTAGAAAATCATTTTAATAACGCAGAACAATTTTTAGAACAACTTTAAATGCAAGATAGAGAACATATTAACGTAGTGTGGCTAAAACGAGATTTAAGGCTCGAAGACAACGAAGCCATAGCCAATGCTCTAAAAACAGGGAAGCGTACACTATTACTCTATGTTTTTGAGCCATTATTATTAAATGATGAACATTACAGTGAAAGGCACTTTAATTTCATTAAGGAATCATTGGTTGATATCAACCAGCAATTAGAATCGCACAATGCAAGAGTGCTATCTGTAACTTGTGATATTCAAAGTGCATTTAACCTCATTCAGGAATTTTACAAGGTTGATGCCATTTATTCCCATGTCGAAACCGGATTGTTAGTGACCTATAATCGAGATAAGGAATTTGCACGCTATTGCCGAAATAATCTTATTAAATGGAAAGAAAGTAAAAATAATGGTGTTGAGCGTGGATTAATAAACAGAGAGAATTGGTTTGAAAATTGGGAAGACTATATGAATCAAAAGCTTGAAGTTTTTCAACCCAAAACCGATCAACTATTGCATAAAGATGAAATCGAAACTTTAGAAAAACTATTTACAGTAACCAATTTAGATACCCCTTCTGAAACAAAATTTCAAAAAGGTGGAAGCTCTACAGCTTGGAAGTATGCCAATTCATTTTTTGAGAGTCGCCATAATGACTATATGTTCAACATATCAAAACCAGAGGCATCACGCACAAGTTGTAGTAGGCTTTCACCTTATATTGCTTGGGGAAACCTATCTATACGTCAAGTTTTTCAAAAAGGAAAAGCAATAAAAGAAAAGACCAAAGACAAACGACATATAGGTGCATTTTTGTCCAGATTGCGATGGCAAGCGCATTTCATTCAAAAGTTTGAAATGGAACATACCATGGAGAATGCCAGTGTAAATAAAGGTTATCATAAGCTTAAAAAAAGTATTTCTGACGACTATCAAAACGCATGGAAAGAAGGCAAAACAGGTTTTCCTTTAGTTGATGCCAGTATGCGCTGTTTAAACGAAACGGGCTACATTAATTTTAGAATGCGCGCTATGCTTGCTTCTTTCTTTACGCATATTCTATGGCAACCTTGGCAAGCGGCTACCACCCACCTATCGCAACAGTTTTTAGATTTTGAGCCCGGCATACATTTTCCTCAATTGCAAATGCAAGCTGGAGAAACCGGAATCAATAATTTGAGAATTTATAACCCTACAACCAATAGCCTTAAACACGATCCTGATGCCACATTTATAAAAAAGTGGGTTCCGGAGTTAGCAAATTTAGATACTCCTTTTATACACGAGCCTTATCTTATGACTGAAATGGAAAAGACATTTTATAATTTTAAACTTGGTGAAGACTATCCTCAACCCATTGTTGATATTAAGGAGAATCGTAAACGTGCAAGTAAAATCCTCTGGAATATGAAAAAAGACCCTGAAGTAGTTCGTGAAAGTTTAAGGATCCTTAAACGACATACTATAAGTGATAGAAATCGAATGCTTAGAAATGAATAAAAAGATAGTCACATCGAGTGACTCTGAAGTGTAAAGAATTGTATCTAAATGTTTGCGAAAATAGGTTCTCGATACAATTTCAAGTTTCATAAAACTTGAAATCACTCGAACTTACAACTACTCACAGTAAAACCAAACTTAACTTTTCTTGCATTCTTAATTCTGTGTTAATTTTTGTTTAACTTTTTAAATAAAAGATTAAACATTTCGTATATTTACGATGTAATGATATTAAATACCACGCATAACAACCCTGAGCACAAACAAATTATAGCTGACCTAATAGGCAGTCCCTACAGTTTGGTACAGAAATTGAAAATGAAAGGTATAGGTTCTAAGCGCATGATTATTGACGAAGTAAGTCCTAATATGCAGAATATGATGAACAAAGTGTCAGACATAAATTATGCTAATATAGAATTACGTCCAAAAGGTATCATGGTAATGATTAATCAAGGATTAAAGAATTTTACGTGGATCATACCTTATTATCAATTGGTAATATATAAAGTAAACGGTTCGAGCTTACATGCACAAGGACGATTTATTCACTTTAGAAACAGTAAAACCTTCAAAGAAAACAAAAAATTCTTCGATAAATTACTCGATGAAAAAGTTAAATACGATATGCAATTTGCAATGCCACAGAGTGTATGAATTTAGATTTAAGAGACATTGATCGTATCATAGAAATGGCATGGGAAGACAGAACACCGTTTGAAGCAATTACATTCCAATTTGGTTTAAAAGAGCAAGAGGTCATAGATTTAATGAGAAGAGAAATGAAGCCAAGCAGCTTTAGAATGTGGAGAGAACGTGTGCAAGGAAGAGCTACAAAACACAAGAAACTAAGGTGCAAGCAAACACGCTATTTAGAAGAAACAAATCTTGATTTTGTAGAAAATATTGGCATAAATAAATCTCGATTATCGAGTAAAAAAAGAACGTTTGACAAAGGCAGATTTAAGTGTTCGCGTCAAAGAACAATAACAAACAACTCTATTTCAAAACGTTAACACGTGCTTTGATTTAAGCTTGGAGTACTTAAAGACAGCACATTAAAAAGATTCAATGAGCACAAAAACAATTTCCAAACAAAATGAACATCCGCTTAACGGTTTTACTGTTGAAGATATTGGAGACGACCATTTATTTACAAGTCTAGATACACCTATGAAGCCTAACGCTTTTGATATGTCTAATGACGAAAAAAAGCGAAGAATTTCAATACTATTTTCTGAAATAATGGATGTTCTGGGCTTAGATCTTACTGACGACTCGTTAAAAGGCACACCAGATCGTGTTGCAAAAATGTATGTTGAAGAAATATTTTCAGGATTAGACCCAGATAACAAACCAAAGATTGCACTTTTTAACAATAAGTACCAGTACAACCAAATGCTGGTAGAAAAGAATATTACATTTTACTCTAATTGCGAGCATCATTTTGTCCCAATTATCGGTAAAGCTCACATTGCCTACAAATCATCAGGTAAAGTTATTGGGCTTTCTAAGTTAAACCGTATTGTACAATATTATGCAAAGCGCCCACAAGTACAAGAACGCTTAACAAACCAGATCGCAAACGAACTCAAAACAGTTTTAGAAACTGAAGATGTTGCAGTTATTATAGACGCAAAGCATTTATGCGTTTCTTCTAGAGGTGTAAAAGACGATACTTCAGCAACGGTAACAACATATTATGGAGGTGAGTTTAACACTTCTGAAAAAATCGCAGAATTACAAAACTATATAAATAATTAAGCTATGGATATATTACAAAGAGCAGATGAATTCGAAAACAGAAAGTTCTCATTCAAAACAACAAGTGACAGAATCTTAGCCGCAAGAGAAGCTAAGGAAATTATCCTTGGGGTAAACGAAATTTACAAGAAAAAGAAAGATGCCAAATTAATGGACTTAATGAAACGTTTGACCGTTATCAAACAAAAAATTGAAAAACGATTAAAAGGACGTCCATTAACTGCAGCATAAATAGAATATGAACACTATTATAGTAGTCGGAGGAAGCAAAGGTATAGGCAATGCAATCGTCTCATCTTTGCTTTCCTCACATAAAGTTATAAACATTAGCAGAACATCTCCCGAGCAATCTCACGAAAATTTAACACATTATAATTGCAATGTGTTGAACGATGAACTGCCAGAGATTGAATCTGCAGACGGCTTGGTATATTGTCCTGGTAGCATCAATCTTAAACCTATAAACAGACTGAGTATTGATGATTTTAAAAGTGATTTTGAAATCAATGTGCTTGGGGCTGTAAAATCAGTACAGAAGTATCTTCCTATTTTAAAGAACGGCAACAAACCAGCCATACTCCTATTTAGTACTGTAGCGGCAAAATTAGGAATGCCGTTTCACGCAAGTGTGGCTGCATCAAAATCTGCCGTAGAGGGTATAACGAAATCTCTTGGTGCTGAATTAGCACCAACCGTTAGAGTTAATGCCATTGCACCAACCGTAACAAATACTGATTTGGCATCAAAGCTACTGCGCAATGAACGCATGATAGAGAACATGAACGAACGCCATCCTTTAAAAAAATACTTGCAACCAGAAGAAGTCGCCGATATGGCAACATTTTTACTGTCTGAAAAAGCAGCATCATTATCAGGACAAATTTTTGAAATGGACTGTGGGATTGTAAGTTTCAAAATATAGACCATGAATCCATTAAAAGCATTTGTTAGTACTTTAACAACGACAGATAAGAATGTTGTTCAAAAAGCATCTGAGTCTATTTACGATATTAATATCAATAGTCTTCAGGGTAAACCAATAGACCTATCAGAATTTAAAGGTAAGTACATCTTATTTGTCAACGTGGCGTCAAAATGTGGATTTACACCGCAATACAAAGATTTACAGAAACTCCATGAAACTTATAAAGATAAATTGGTTGTAATTGGTGTACCCTGCAACCAATTTGGAAAGCAAGAACCTGGCAACTCTAATGAAATTAAGGAATTCTGCGAAGTTAATTATGGTGTATCCTTTTTAATTACTGAAAAAATTGATGTCAAGGGTTCTAATCAGCATGCTATATATAGATGGTTAACGACCAAAGCTATAAATGGGAAACAGAATTCTACAGTAAAATGGAATTTTCAAAAGTATTTAGTAGATAAAGATGGAGAATTTTTAGACGTCTTCTACTCTATTACTAAACCTATGAATTCAAGGATTACGAAACACTTAAAATAAAGGTCATGTTCGGATTATTTAAAAAAACCTCAGAATTAGACAAGCTTCAAAAACAGTACGAAAAACTCATGGCAGATTGGCACAAATTGTCTACTACAAACCGAGCAGAAAGTGACAAAAAATATGCCGAGGCACAGAAAATTCTAGAACGTATAGAAGCTATTAAAGCATAGATCTGTTTTGAAAAAAGGGTATTATTTCATTATTTTTTTAATCATCAATTTTGGTGGCCTAGCTATTGGGAATTGGTTTATGGGAGATGCAGTTACCGGTGAATGGTATAACAGCCTCAATAAAGCTCCTTGGACACCACCTGGATGGGTATTTGGTTTTGCATGGACAGCAATAATGTTATGCTTTTCTTACTATTTAGCTGAGCTATTTATAGAGCGATCAAAAGTAACACTTTGGTTCGTCTTTTTATTTGCATGGTTGTTAAATATGAGCTGGAACTGGTTTTTCTTTAACCAAAAAATGGTTAATATGGGATTAATTGTTTTAATCTTATTGACACTAGCCATACTTTATTTCTTCATCACCTTTAGACACGACAGATTAAAGTGGGCAAAATACCTATTGCTCCCATACCTTATTTGGCTTTGCATTGCCACGTCTTTAAATGCCTACATTTTATTAAATAATTAGCTATGAAAATTTATACCCTACATAAAAAACAAAATCTACCAATAAGTATAGACGAAGCTTGGGAGTTCTTATCCAGTCCAAAAAACTTAAAGACCATAACACCAGATTATATGGGCTTCAATATTCTTTCTGGTGCAGATAGGCCCATGTTTCCAGGTCAAATTATTCAGTATATTGTAACACCAGTTCTAGGCATAAAAACGAAATGGGTTACAGAAATAACCCATGTTAAGGACAAATACTATTTTGTTGACGAACAACGTTTTGGTCCCTATGCGCTGTGGCACCACAAACACTTCATTAAAGAAATTGAAGGTGGCATAGAAATGGAAGACATTATAGATTATAAAGTTCCTATGGGAATTCTAGGTCAGATGGTTCATCCGTTTTTGGTAAAACCAAAATTGGAAGAAATCTTTAACTATAGAACTAAAAAATTAGAAGAATTATTCGGAAAGTATGAGTAAAAAAGTCAACATATTCTGGTTCAGAAGAGACCTAAGACTAGACGACAACAAAGGTTTTTATGAAGCCTTGAAAGGAGACCATACTGTTTTACCAATATTTATTTTTGATTCAGAAATTTTAGACAAGCTTCCCAAAGATGATGCACGTGTAACATTTATTCATGAAACACTTCAGACTATGCGACAAACACTTCAGGACGAACACGGAAGCAGTATCGCTATACTCCATGGAAAACCGATTGATATATACAAACAAATAGTTGAGGATTACGATATAGAAACCGTTTACACTAATCATGATTATGAACCTTATGCCAGGGAACGTGACAAAGAAATTAAATCCTTTTTAGAAGCCAAGGACATCACATTCAAAACCTATAAAGATCAGGTTATTTTTGAAAAAGATGAAGTCGTAAAAAAAGATGGCGACCCTTACGTTGTATACACACCATACATGCGTACTTGGAAAGAAAAATTCAAGACCATAGATTTAGAAATTTTTTACACAAACAGTTATTTGGACAATGTGATAGAGCATTCGAGATTGCCTAATCTAAGCTTGTCCGATATAGGGTTCGAAAAATCTTCACAAGAGATTGCTGCTTATGAAGTGACTCCAACTTTGATTCAGCAATATGAAGCAACTCGAAATTTCCCGGCAAAAGATGCAACATCCCGTTTAGGCCCGCATCTGCGCTTTGGAACCGTTAGCGTTCGTAAAATGATGAAAAAGGCAATTGCAGAAAAAAACGAAATCTTTTGGCAAGAATTAATTTGGCGCGAGTTTTTTATGCAAATTTTATGGCATTTTCCTCACACCAAAGATAAAGCCTTCAAATCTAAATACGATAGGATTGAATGGCGTAACAACGAAGATGAATTTAAGTTATGGTGCGAAGGCAAAACGGGCTACCCTTTAGTTGATGCTGGTATGCGAGAATTGAATGAAACTGGTTTTATGCACAATAGAGTCCGAATGCTCGTTGGAAGCTTCCTTTGCAAACATCTCTTGATTGATTGGCGTTGGGGTGAAGCCTATTTTGCAGAAAAACTGCACGATTATGAAATGGCCAGCAATGTTGGTAACTGGCAATGGGTAGCGGGTTCTGGAGTAGATGCCGCTCCATATTTTAGAATCTTTAATCCAACTTCACAAATTCAAAAGTTCGATAAAGACCATGAATACATCAAAAAGTGGGTTCCCGATTATCAAGAGTTAACCTATCCTCAACCTATGGTAGAGCACAAAGCTGCTAGAGAACGCTGTTTGAAGACTTACAAATCTGCATTAAATTAACATTTAAAATGAAATAATTTTATTTTATTAACAGCATACACAATAATTAAAAAGATATAACGTTAATAAAATTAAGACTTGCCAAGTCTTAAACCGAAATAACCATTTCAATAAACAATTTTAAAAGCTCTGATTAGCCTCAGGGCTTTTTCTTTTCTTAACTAATATTTAAACCCTAACCAAATTAAGTTAGTTTCTTAATATTAATTTCTAACATTTTTTTTAAGACAATGTCATGACGCTATAAGTGATATTCAGTTCACTAATTAAAAATCAAAACAATATGAGTACTTGGGATGTTGCTAAAAAATGGCATCAAATGTGCGCCGAATTATACTGAAAACTAATTTCCTTCCAAACGCTCAATCTTAGCGCCGATAGCTCTTAAGCGTTCATCTATATTTTCATAGCCTCTATCAATCTGTTCAATATTATGAATGGTTGATATCCCTTTAGCTGATAAGGCAGCAATCAACAAAGACACACCTGCCCTAATATCTGGAGATGTCATTGTAGTAGCTTTTAAGGTCGACTTAAAATCGTGTCCTATAACCGTGGCTCTATGTGGGTCACAGAGTATGATTTTCGCTCCCATATCAATAAGTTTATCAACAAAGAACAAACGACTTTCAAACATTTTTTGATGAACTACCGCACTTCCCCTAGCTTGAGTTAAAACCGTTAGGATGATACTTAATAAATCTGGAGTAAACCCTGGCCAAGGTGCATCAGCAATAGTTAATATAGAACCATCTATGTAACTTTGTACTTCGTAGCCATTAATATGTGCAGGAATATGAATATCGTCTCCTTGGCGCTCTATATTGATTCCAATTTTTCTAAACACGCTAGGTATCACACCCAAATCATCCCAACTTACGTTAGTAATGGTCAATTCACTTTTAGTCATAGCAGCTAGACCAATCCAACTACCAATCTCAATCATATCTGGCAACATTCTATGCTCAGTTCCACCAAGCTCGTCTACCCCTTCAATGGTCAATAAATTAGAACCAACGCCAGATATTTTTGCACCCATTCGGTTTAGCATCTTGCATAATTGTTGCAAGTAAGGTTCACATGCCGCATTATATATTGTAGTTGTGCCTTCCGCTAATACTGCAGCCATAACGATGTTAGCAGTTCCCGTTACGGACGCCTCATCTAAAAGCATGTAAGTTCCTTTTAATTTATTAGCCTCCACTCCATAAAACAAGTCATCTCTATTGTAGCGGAATTTAGCACCGAGATTAATAAAACCTTCGAAATGGGTATCTAAGCGACGACGGCCAATCTTATCGCCACCGGGTTTTGGAATGTAACCCTTGCCAAAACGCCCAAGTAACGGTCCAACAATCATAATAGAACCTCTTAAACCTTTTCCATCTTCCTTAAATTCAGCTGATTCTAAATATTTTAGATTAACCTCATCTGCTTTAAACGTGTAAGAGCCTTTACCTAATTTATTGATTTTTACCCCAAGCTTTTTTAGCAAAGCTATAAGTTTATTAACATCAATAATGTCTGGTATGTTGTCTATTTTAATTTCCTCGGCAGATAAAAGTACTGCACATAGAATTTGTAAAGCTTCGTTTTTTGCTCCTTGAGGTTGAATTTTTCCTTTGAGCTTATGACCTCCTTCGATTTTAAATGTTCCCATACGTTTTAGTAACGTTTTCTATTATTGGAATATTTCTTCTTAGACTTTTTTGAATGATTCTTATTACTGTACTTAGATTTGTTAGAGCGCATCAGACTAGAAGAATCGCTTAAATCTTCGTCACTGTCCTTAAGGTTCAATTTTCCTCCAGAAAGTTCGTAAAGATGATCAAAAATTACTGCATCTTCAACAGTATCTTTATTCCAATTAAGGAAGCACTTTTTCATGTGGTTGGCAATGGTATAAACTAAAGCTTCCTTCAGTTCACTATCTTCCCAACTTACGGCCACATCAATCATCGTTTTAATATTGTTACCATAAAAACGATACTTGGGATGATTTTGTGGATATTTTAAAGGTTCTGGTCTAGACTTTAACTCTTCTTCTGAGGGCTTCTCAAAAGGTGAATCTGCATCCAATTCAAAGTCCGACATTATAAAAAGTTGATCCCATAACTTATGTTGAAAGTCAGGCACATCACGTAAATGTGGCTGTAGATTTCCCATAACTGAAATTATGGCTTTAGCAACTTTATTACGTTCTTCTTTGGTTTCGCGTGTTTTTGCATAATTAATCATCTTTTGAAGATGACGTCCATACTCCGGTATTATTAAATGCTCGCGTTCTGTGTTGTATTCTAAATTGTCAATCAAAATTAAAATTTGTGTAGTAAATAAATATAAAGAACCTGAAGTCTCTAGGTTTTGCTGCAAAGTACAAAAATTTAAGCAGCCAAAAAGAAATTTTATAAGGAAATTACTCCTTCCACATTTTCTGCCACTTCTTTATACTTAGCAATAACAGCATCTGGGTTTTTCATTCTAACATTTATGGACACGCTTGTATATTTACCATTTTTGGATGTATTGGTATTAATTACAGCTCCCAAGTCATTAAAAAGGTTTTCTATGTCCTGAATTCCCGATCCTTTAGAAACCACAATAAACTTATATAAATACTCAGACGGCCAGAGCGTGGTATCGTATAATTGTGATTTAAGTTTCTCGTAAAATTCGTCGCTTTTCTTAGAACTATCCATGTCAAAAATTTTCAGATGCAAAGATACATTTAACTTTACATTTTTTATATTTAATTTTACTGCAAAAATATTGCCAATTTGAATCCATTAAAAGTTGTCATTGCTGGTGGTCCTGGAACAGGAAAAACATCGGTTATAAACCACTTGAAAGCCCGTGGTTTTTTGTGCTATGATGAAGTTTCTAGAGAGGTGACACTTCAAGCCAGAAAAGAAGGAATCGATCAGCTTTTTTTAACTGAGCCGCTTTTGTTTAGTAAAAAGCTTTTAGAAGGAAGAATACAACAATTTTTGAATGCTGAAAAAGAGGATGAAAATGTAGTTTTTTTAGATAGAGGTTTGCCAGATGTCATTGCATATATGGATTATGTTGGTGATGATTACCCCAAACATTTTATTGAGGCCTGTGAAAATCATAAATACGATCTTATCTTTGTTTTGGCTCCTTGGCAAGAGATTTTCACCAGTGACAGCGAACGCTATGAAAATTTTGAACAGGCCATAGAAATTCACCATCATCTTTTAAAAACCTATATGCGTTTTGATTATCAACTCATTGATGTTCCTTTTGGAACTATAGAAGCACGAACAGATTTTGTTTTGGATTACTTAAATTTAGGGTAATGCATCCAATAGAAGTTTTAGAACGTTACTGGCATTACACGTCGTTTAGACCTTTACAAGAAGACATTATCGCTTCAGTTTTAGACAATGAAGATACTTTTGCGTTATTGCCAACAGGAGGTGGTAAATCGATATGTTTTCAAATTCCTGCATTGATAAAGGATGGAATTTGCATTGTAGTCTCCCCTCTAATCGCTTTAATGAAAGATCAAGTGAATACCTTAAAACAAAAAGGCATTAAAGCCATAGCTTTAACATCTGGCATATCCTATAAAGATTTAGACACCCAATTAGACAACTGTATTTACGGCAACTATAAATTTCTATATCTATCACCAGAACGTTTACAACAACCAATAGTACAAGAACGCATTCAGCAAATGAAAGTGAATCTTATCGCTGTAGACGAGGCACATTGCATCAGTCAATGGGGAAATGATTTTAGACCAGCATATAAAAACATTTCAATTTTAAGGCAAATTCACCCTCATGTTAACTGCATAGCGCTCACGGCAACAGCGAAGCACAATGTAATTAATGATATTACAGAAAATCTCGATTTTGTTAACCCCAAGGTTTATAAAGCATCCTTTTCTAGATCAAATATTGCTTATCATGTGATCCATACAGATGACAAATTGTTTCAACTCGAACACCTGTTAAAAACACACAAAGGATCATCTATAATTTATGTAAGAAACCGAAGAGCAACAACAGATATTCATAATTATTTAGAGGCCAAAGGGTTTTCTTCCACATATTATCATGGAGGCATTACCAATAAAGAAAAACAGGAGCGTCTAAAGCAATGGCTTAATAGCCAAAAGGAAATTATAGTAGCGACGACCGCTTTTGGAATGGGAATTGATAAAGCTAACGTGAAAACCGTAATTCATTTCAATTTACCAGAGAGTTTAGAAAGTTATTATCAAGAAGCTGGTCGTGCTGGCCGCGATGGACAATTGGCGCACGCTATTATATTAAAACAACATATTGATGAAGATCATTTACGCAGTCAGTTTTTAAGCACACTGCCATCGGTTAGTTTTGTAAAAAAGGTATACTCAAAGCTGTGCAGCTATTTTCAAGTTGCTTATGGTGAGGGTGAAAATACTACGTATCAGTTTGATTTTAAATCGTTTTGTACCATATATAAATTAAATCCAAGTATTACATACAATGCTTTATTGTTGTTAGACAGAAACTCAATTATCACTTTAACACAGCATTTCAATTTTAGAACAAAGATTCAGTTTTTAACCTCTAACACTGTCCTATTTCAATATTTGGAAAATCATTTAGAGTTAAATACCGTAGTAAAGGTATTGTTGAGAACCTATGGTGGTATTTTTGATTATGACACTAAAGTGAATCTCAACTTAGTGATTCAGAAAACAAATTTTTCGGAAAAGCAAGTTATAGCTCAATTACAAAAACTAGAAAATGATGATATTATAAGCCTAACAATAGCAAATACCGATTCTGAAATTACATTTTTGAAACCTCGAGAAGATGATATTACTATAAACCCGATTGCAAAAATTATTGAGCAACAGCACAAATTAAAGCATCTGCAGGTTGAAGCCGTCCTTAATTACATAAATAATAACTCTGTTTGTAAGCATCAGCAACTCCTAGCCTATTTCGGTGAAAAAACAAAAGCGGTTTGCGGACAATGCTCAGTATGTTTAGAGAAAACTTCTAACACAAATAGTACTTCGAAAAATGATATTTATAATGAAATACTAAAAGCTTTAAGTGCAGAAGATTTATCTTCGCGGCAATTATTAAATAGACTTCGTTGCAGTGAAAAAGTACTTTTACAAAGCCTTTCTGAACTGATTGAAATCAATAAAATAAAACTAACCCAAGCTAATACTTATACACTTGTATGACAAAAAAACGCGACTTACGAATTGTTTTTATGGGCACTCCAGATTTTGCTGTAGCGACCTTAAAAGCGCTTTTAGATAATGACTACAATGTTGTTGGGGTCATCACAGCTCCAGATCGTAAGGCTGGTCGTGGGCAAAAATTAAGAGCATCTGCAGTTAAGGAATTTGCCTTGGAGCATAACCTACACATTATGCAACCCAAAAATTTAAAAGCTGAATCTTTTATAGAAGACTTAAAATCACTTAACGCAAATTTACAAATTATTGTAGCCTTTAGAATGTTACCAAAAGTTGTTTGGCAGATGCCAGAATATGGTACATTTAACCTTCACGCATCATTATTGCCACAATACAGAGGTGCAGCGCCAATTCATTGGGCGATTATTAATGGTGAAACTAAAACAGGGGTGACTACATTTTTTATAGATGAAAAAATTGATACTGGTGCTATTATTTTGAAAGATGAAACCGAAATCGCTGGTGACATGACCGTTGGTGAACTCCATGACAAATTAATGACAATAGGAAGTGACCTGGTAATTAAAACCGTTCAACTAATTGAAACGGATGAAGTAACAACCACTATTCAACCAAAATCTGAAGATTTAAAAACCGCATACAAACTCAATCGCGACAATTGTAAAATTGATTGGACACAAAGTTTAGACACCATTTATAATAAGATACGTGGTTTGAATCCCTTTCCGACTGCATGGTGCTACTTAGACAACAATGAAGACGAACAACTTGCTATTAAATTATATGGTGTAAAAAAGGAAATTGCCAGTCATGAATATGATGCAGGATTAATTTTTACTACCAAAGACGGATTAAAAGTTTCTTGCGCAGGAGGTTATATAAAAGTAAAAGAAATGCAGTTGCCGGGAAAGCGAAAAATGAATATTAAACCACTACTAAATGGTTTTGAATTTTCAGAATCCGCAAAACTTCTGTAAAGCCCTATTACCATTGACATCATAAAAAATCCGATAAAACGCATTCCTTTATTAACAAATGCTGTAACTTATTAACAAAATCGCTTATTTCCCTTGCTATTACTTGCGTAGCTTAATATTCCTAATAATTTTGTGTACGGATTTTTAAGATTCATTATTAAAAACCAAATTTTTAACAATTTAAATTTAAAATTTATGAACAAAACAGATTTAATCAATGGTATGGCAGAGAATGCTGGAATTACAAAGGCAGCTGCAAAAAAAGCATTAGATTCTATGTTAATTGACATCGAGGGAGCTTTACAAAAAGGAAACAGAGTTTCTTTAGTAGGTTTTGGTTCTTGGTCAGTTTCTAGAAGAGCTGCAAGAGACGGAAGAAACCCACAAACTGGTAAGACTATCAAGATTAAAGCTAAAAATGTAGTGAAATTTAAGGCAGGTTCTGACTTAAGCAACGCTGTAAACTAAGACATTTTTTTCTTAAAAATACAGAGCCTGCTCATTGAGCAGGCTTTTTTTGCTTTAATTTTAAGGTCTTTAAGTTGTTTAATTAACAAAAATAACCTAGATTTAGTTGTCATAAAGTAAACGACAAAGATGACCAAACCCGAAAAAGGCAATTTATTAATTGCAGAACCATCCATTATCGGAGACATCTCATTTAATCGTGCAGTGATTCTTCTGGCAGATCATAATGCATTGGGATCGGTAGGGTTTATACTAAATAAACCTTTAGAGTACAACCTTAAAGACTTGATCGAAGGTACCGAATCAGAGTTCACAGTTTATAATGGTGGTCCGGTAGAACAAGACAATCTTTATTTTATACACAAATCGCCCGAATTAATCCCAAACAGTGTAGAAATATCTAATGGTATTTTTTGGGGAGGTGATTTTAATGTGGTATTAGATCTCATCAATGAAAATAAGATTACAAAAGATGACATACGATTCTTTTTAGGCTATTCTGGTTGGGCAGAACAACAGTTAGATGATGAACTGGAATCCAATGCTTGGCTAGTTTCAGAAAATATTTATGATAATAACATCATTGCGAAATCCTGCAATTCTTTTTGGCGAGAAAAAATGATAGAACTTGGTGGTGACTACAGTATATGGTCCAATGCGCCTGAAAACCCGAGTTATAATTAAGAAGTCAACCTTAGCTTTGCATTCAATTTAGTCACAACTTTTTGGGCAAACTCGTTCCCATAGCTTTTTTTACGATACTGGGTAATTGGAACAATACCTTTAATAACATTGGTAATAAACAACTCATCTGCCTTTTGAAGTTCAAACGGACTAATCGATGCTTCTTCCACAAATAAATTAACGTCTTTAGATAAAATTTCTAAAACTTGTTTTCGCATTACACCTTTTAAACATCCATCTTCTAAAGGTGGTGTTTTAATCTTATCGCCTTTAACTAAAAATAGATTTCCGTTTAGAGCTTCTATAACACTTTTATTTGTATTAAGAATTAGACAGTTATCAAAGTCGTTTTCTTTGGCATAAATACTGCCGATTACTTGTATTGCTTTATTGTTGGACTTTAAACCAGAAAGCAATCCTGGTGCTACAAAATAGTCTTTATATAAATCTACTATATACGTTGTATCTGCGGCGATGGTGTAAAATGGATTATCATGAAGTTCGGTAACAATATTAAAATTAATCTCTGCATCTTCACTTGGTAAATATTTCCCACCTTCACCTCTATCGATATTCAATCGTACTCTAGCTGAACTATCAATTAAGTTATTAGCTTCTACGGTTTTAAGAATTTCAGCTTCAAGAAATTCCATAGTAAAATTCATAGGAATATCCATACGCAAAATGCGCATGGACGCCATGAGCCTAAAGTAATGGTCTTCCCAAAAAAAGATTTTACCATTGACTACTTTTAAAGTTTCAAAAAGTGCATCTCCGTACTTATAACCTCTATTTTCTGAGGTCAATTTAGACTCTGTATTACTGACTAAGCTTCCGTTAAAGTTTACCATAAAAAAATGTCCCGATTTAGGTTTCAATTAAATCGAGACAAATATATAATAGTTGAGTTAGTTACGTGTTACCTTGAGCCCAAAACTTGTTTAAGGCTACCGATTTGATTTTCCCAAAGCATTTTTCCTTCGTCTATCTCATCATCTTCGGCGAAGTCTGTAATCATTAATGATACGTCTTTTGTAATTTCATCGACTTGAATTCTAATTTCAAAATAATAAGTCGCCCCATCTTCATCGTCACTTAACCAACGAAACTTAACACGTTCACCACTTTTCTTGGTTAATAATTTAGCTTGTTCTTCTGAGCCATCCCATATAAAAGTAAACAACTCTCCTCGAGAATTAACGTTGTCCGCAAACCACTCCGATAAGCCAGAAGGAGTTGATATATATTGGTATATAAGTGAAGGAGATGCCTGAATGACAAACTCCATTTCGTATTTTTCTTTATCGTCCATATAAGCATAGTATTATAGGCTCAATATATACAATTATGGTACAATTCAAAACTTTAAACTAAAATTATTTTTTTTGGATTGTTATGTTTGTTGTCGTAGAATTTGTTTTTATATTTGCAGCCGCAATAATGGCGAGGTAGCTCAGTTGGTTAGAGCGTCGGATTCATAACCCGGAGGTCTCGAGTTCAAATCTCGATCTCGCTACTTAGTAAATAAAGGAAAACCCGAGAGTCAAGTTCTTGGGTTTTTTATTTGGGTACAACCTAGGTACA
The DNA here is from genome assembly GCA_964453045.1 of uncultured Flavobacteriaceae bacterium. Lineage (GTDB taxonomy): Bacteria > Bacteroidota > Bacteroidia > Flavobacteriales > Flavobacteriaceae > Winogradskyella. The sequence goes on along the minus strand of CAYVNR010000005.1, from coordinate 128,617 downwards.
ACAATTTAAGAGTTTACTCCTTTCTTTAAATAATTTCATAATGTCTTCTAAATCTTAACATTCTGTCAAGTTTATCGAGAATATGAAATACAATTTATTTTTTGAGTGAATTGAAAAATATATATTTATGTCTCTCCTTGAATTAATTTTTTAGTATTGCTGAGAAGAAATAGGTTTAATGCTGAAACGAAGACTAAAACTATAAGTAATTCTTTGGCTCTAACAAATAAACTTAAGAATATACTAATTGAAAATTAACGACTACCTAAATTACACTTCTCCATGTGTTATGTTTCAGAATAAGTAACCCATCGTTGATTAAACTTCAGTATTATTTATGCCACTATCATATTTGAAAAGATCAACATTCAAAAGGATCATCTATATTTAGTATTTGTAACTTGTCATAATACGTAAGGATCTGCCGTATCTTATATTTTAAGAATTAAGAAAGTCCAGTGAATCAATAATCTACTGGACCTTCTTAAAATAAAGTGCTTCGGAACTAAACTATAATTTAAGCAATTTCTTTGTTATTTTATTTTTATCTGTAGTTGTTAATTCTACAAGATAAATACCACCTTTTAATTTTCCCAAATCTAGAGTTATACTAAAACTCTGACTTAATACCTTTTGTCCACTCATATTATATATGGTCACATCGGTAAAAATTGTTTTAGATGTTATGGTTAAAAATCGTGTTACTGGATTAGGATAAAAAGATAAATCAATGTCTAAATTGATATCATCTATTGATAAAGAGTTCAATTCAAAGGCCCTAACTTGACCAGCTCTAATTGCTGCGTCATCATTACCTATGGCGCCAACAGCTATTAAATTTCCATTACCCGAAATACTTGTAGCTCTTCCAAAAAAGTCGTTAGAAGCGCTTCCCTCTATATTTTGTCCAATTTGAGACCAAACGCCACCAGAAAATTGAAATAATTTTACATGGCCAGACTCCGTACCATTGGCATCATTTTCATCTGCGCCAATGATTAATTTGTTACCATCAGAACTTAAGCTCACAGAAGTGCCAAAGCGGTCTAAATCGTTATCACCTATAATGCTTGGACCAACTTGATCCCATACATTAGAGACAGAATTATACTCGTATATTCTTACTCTTCCTCTGTTTTCATTTACAGCGGTTATTAGGGTTGCAGGTTCTCCAATGGCTAATGTATTACCTAAAGCATCAAGACTAAGAGACTTACCAATTTCGGAGTCTTGGTTTGCACCCTCTATGACCTGTCCTAAAGAATTCCATGTACCATCAGGATTTTCTCTAAATGTTCTTACATAACCCGTATTACCAGTATTGCCACCTACGGATATAATCGAACTTGCAGCTATAATAGTACCATTGGCATTAATACTAACGGAACCGCCACCAAACTGTTCATTATTAAGACCTAATATAAATGTTGCAGGACCAAGTAGGTTATCCCAAGTATTTGTGGATGAATTGTATTCAAAAATAGTAATCCCACCCCTGTTATTACTGCCAGCATCTATGCCAGGTGCTCCTAACACGAGTCTATTTCCGTCACCAGAGAGTTGCATAGTTCTGCCTAAAAAATCATTAGTATTAGAGCCAGATATGTTTTGCCCTATCTGCACCCACTCATCCAACATAATGTCATACTGATAAACACGCACTTGTCCTACATTTCCTGTACCTCTTGAGGGAGCGCTTACAGCAAGAATGTTACCAGAATCACTGATGCTAACTACTTCTCCAAAATTGTCGCCTCCTTGAATACCTGCAATGCCCTGCCCTTTTTGAGTCCATATATTATTTACAAGTTCATAGACTCTTGCGAGACCGTTATCTGTTAACCCAGGAGAATCGTGGCCTTGGTAACCTACCGCCATCACTGTTCCGTCATCGTTGAGACTTACTGAGGAGCCTCCAAAGGTGTCAGCGGAATCACCGTTAATATTTTGACCTACCTGTGTTTGGGCATGTATTAAAACCGAGAAAATCATTAAGCATAAAAGTAATTTTGTTTTCATAATTAGGTTAAATTTTAAATTAAGCCACAAAATTCAAACTAATTACTAATGACTCTAGGGTTGGTCTTCTGAAATGCAGTTTTGAGTTTCTAAAACAGTTTTTGTCTTAGCGTTAGAGCTTTAGCAATTGTAAATGAAAATTCAGAAGTTGAACAATTGAATAAAAATTCATTGTACTATTTTTGGATTATGAATAAATCGTTAATTGCCACTTTCTTTTTTGCACTTTTTGGAATGGTAAAAGGTTCATCCCAAATTGTGGATTTAGATAGTTTGCTTTCGGAAATCAATAATCCAAAGCTAGAGCAAACTAAAAAGGTAGACCTCTTAAATCTACTCTCAGCACAATATACAGCTAAGAACATATCGAAAAATGACAGCGTTCTTAAAGAAGCGATAGCGTTGAGCAAATCCATTAATTATAATGAAGGCTTAATTGATGCCCTTAACAATTATGGCAGTTTTTTTTACCAAACAGGCAATTATAGCAAGGCCCTTAAATATTCGCTGCGATCAAAACATATTCAAGATAGTTTAGGTATTAATCATGGTCAAATAAGGACAATTAACAACCTTGGACGCGTATATGACTTGCTTAACGAACCAGAAAAAGCTATAGAGAATTACAATCTTAGTCTTAAGCTATTAAAATCAGAAAACCCCAATCATCCACAATTGCCAGCAACATATTTCTATTTGGGAAGTGCCCATGAGCAATTAGAACATTACGACAAAGCGGAATTTCATTATCAACAAGCTAAAAACATTGCCCAAAGAGAGGGTTATATTGTAGGCATTGCCATAGCAGAAGGCTCACTTGGTCGCGTCTACACCAACTCTAAACGTTTTAGCGAAGCTATAAATTCATTAAACGTAGCCTTAGATTACTTTAAAAGTTCTAATCAAGAAACCAATGTAGCTCACACCTATTTAAACATGGCCGAAGCGTATGCTGGTTTAAAAGATTTTAAAACAGCCATCGACTATAATGAACAAGCTTTAAAGATTTATAGAGAACAAGGTACTAACTTTAGGCAAATGCGTTATGTATTTTCTAATCAGAGTGACTATTATAACCAGATTAAGGATTATAAAAAGTCTTCGGAATATTTAAAAGAATATCATAAAATTAAGGACAGTCTTTTTTCTGAAGAACAGATGAAAACGGTAGAAGATTTAAAAACTAAATATGAAACTGAAAAGGCTATTTCCCAAAGAGAAATAGCACAACAAGAGGCAAATTTAGCAAAAGCAGAAGCTCGAGAAAATCAAGTCTATTTTATTGGAAGCATGTTGGTCTTAGCACTTACCCTACTTACATTTATCACCTATTCGAAACAGCAAAAAACAAAAAAGAAAAATGAAATTATTGCCACGGAATTAAGGGAAACGCAAAAGCGCTTGGCATTAGAAAAACAATATAGAGCATCTGAACTTAAAGCCTTAAAATCTCAAATGAATCCACATTTTGTGTTTAACGCTTTAAATTCAATTCAAGAATATATATTGATCAATGAGCGAAATTTAGCCAGCGATTATTTAGGCAAATTCTCTGATTTAGTTAGGCGTTATCTCAAGTTTAGCGATGAAGCGGCCATAACATTGAGTGAGGAAGTAGAAAGTCTGAAGCTTTATCTCGAATTGGAACAACTTCGCTTTGAAGATGATTTGGTTACAGAGATTCGTATTGACCCCAAACTGGATAAGAACCATATCAGAATTCCTTCCATGCTTGTACAACCTTATGTGGAAAATGCTATAAAACATGGACTTTTGCACAAAAAGAAAGACTGCAAATTAATTATTGATTTTAAGTACCTAAATAACAACTATATAAAGTGTAGCATTCTGGATAATGGTGTGGGAAGACATAAAGCAAACGAAATCAATCATAAACAAATGCGCTTTCACAAGTCCTTTGCCCTAGAAGCTACAGCAAGTCGCCTAGAGTTACTTAACTATAAATCAAAATCCAAAATTGGAGTTGAAATTGAAGATTTATATAACGAAGATATTGCTTGTGGTACAAGAGTTACTGTTAATATTCCAATTCAAAAAGCATGACAGCATTAATCATTGACGATGAGAAAAAAGCGCGTAATGTGCTAAAGATTTTAATTGAGGAAAATTGCACAAAAATTAATACTATAATTGAAGCAGAAAATTTAATGGATGGTATTGATTTAATTAAATCTGAAACACCAAATATTGTCTTCCTTGATATTGAAATGCCAGAACATTCTGGTTTAGAAATATTAGATTTTATAGAGAAAGAGATTTTTAATTTCGAAATTATCTTCACTACAGCCTACAGTGAATATGCTATACAAGCATTTCAATTATCTGCCATTGACTATTTATTGAAACCTATAAAATCTAATGAATTAAAACAGGCGGTTGATAAAGCTTTAAAGTTTATAGGAAAATCTCAAACCAATTTGAAGCTTGAAGAATTAAAAAGTGTACTTGCAAATAACAATTTTAATAAAATAGCTTTACCTGTTTCCGAAGGAATTACCTTTTTAGAATACAATGAACTTATTATGTTTAAGGCAGATGGTATGTACACTAAAATATCCACAAAGTCCGAAGGCGAATTATTGATAAGCAAACCCTTAAAGCATTTTTTTGAATTGCTTCAAAACCAATCTCAGTTTTATAGACCACATCGTTCATTTCTCATTAATCTCAAGTACATTAAATCATATATAAAAAAAGATGGTGGTTATATCTTAATGGATAACGGAGAAACTGTCTCTATCTCCAAAGAGAAGCGTGATGAGTTTCTGGGAATAGTGAGTCAGCTTTAAAAACTGAAAACCATACTACAGAAGTTGAAACCCTAAAGCTGTATTAGTTTGCTCTAGTTTTGATGAAATTCATAAAAACAAAAGCAAATGAAAACTCAAAGACTATTATTAAACTTATACCTTCTATTTTTTGCTTCAATAAGCGGTAGTGCGCAAAATGATTTATTCACAGCAATTAAACCCTATGCAGATGGAGAACAAAAGTTTCTTTATGCAAATTTTTCTGAAAACTCTGATGGAACTGGTTCATTAGAGAGTATAGCTGAAGTTACTATTGAAATCGAAAAAAATAGATTCGATAAAAATGCAGGTTTAAAGATAACACGTTTAGACATGAAAAGAAATAATGTAAAATCGTGGCGTCCTTTATCTGATAATTTAGATCATTATACACATCCTGCGAGATATATTAGAAATGAAGGTAGCAATCAAGCCGAAAACTACATAATGATTGATAAGGTCTTATACAGTATTTGGTATTGTAACTCAGACTGTACAGATTTTAAAATTCAAGCACTTTATGTACCACTAATTAGAGCAGAAAAGAAAGAAGGGAAAAAGAAAAGAGGCTTTTTAAAGAAGTTAGGTTCAAAATTATCAACAGCGATGGGTGGCAATGCACATGTTTTAGCTCAAAATGATGTTAACCATAGAGCTAAAATAAAGAAGTATCTTTCTGATATGAAAGCATTACAAAAGGCAAACCCATACTCTTCAAAAATAAAGGCTGAAATTGCAGCCTTAAAGAAAGATAACGATGAAGAAAATGCTGAAATCCAAAAATTCAACGAAGATTACAAGAATTCTGACGAATATAAGGAAATCATGAAGCGTAATGCCTTTTTTGATGGCAAGAAAGCAGAAGCAGCTAAAACGTCACTAAACATTAACAACAAAACAGGTAACGCTATAACTATTGGTACAGCTGGAGGTAAATCCTTAGGTACAGTTTTACCAGGTGCTTCGAATTCCTTTCCATGTAATGAAGATATTCATTTATTTAAAGGTGGGAAACCATCAAGACTTCTCTCAAAAGCAAATTCAAATTGTCAAGAGGAGGTTGTTGTTAACTAGTTTAAATACCATTCTAAAAATAACTTAAAAAAGTTTTAGTTTGGAAAGTAAGAGTTGTTAATCAATTGGATTAACAGCTCTTTCATTTTTTAAGGATTGTAAGTCAGCTGCAGAAACAATCATTTTTAAACCTAAAAAGCAATACAGCTATTATTTCGATCTAATAGAAGTATTTTAACCCCTTCAAACAAATTAATGGTTAAATCGTTCCAATTTTCTCTAAAAAAATTTCTCGGCATCTTTAGAACAAGATACTTTGTGGGACGATTTGATGCCTTTACTTTTCTAGTGTAGCGGAGTGATATTTCGCTAATATTAGTTTTGAATTTTTCTGTTATAGAAAAATCATACAAAAATAAATATGTTATAATACGCACTAAATCCAAATAAAAATTCTAAATTTATCTTAGAATACCCTACAGTTAATTAATAGTTTATTGCCACACATTAGGTGTGTCATTATCACCTTTTTATTTTTTAAAACTATTAAGTAATGAGAGTAATCAATGATATTTTTCTATCTGTTCTATCTAGAAATCACTTTTTTCAACAAGCAATAAACACACTGCATAAATATTTTGGTTCCGAAAATACCTTGGCAGAAAATTCAAAACGTCTTTTCCGCCTAGTAATAATATCAATATGTCTCCTACTATTTAATTGTGGTTCCTCCGCTAAATTAACTGAAAGAGGTTTTAAAAAACTTGAAAAAGAGGAATATCCAAAGGCGAATGAGTTATTCAGAAAAGCACTTGAAAAAAATAAGAACAATTCAAATGCTTATTATGGACTTGGCAAATTGGCTTATGAAAAAAAAGAATACATAAATGCAATTTCATTATTTGATGAGTCAATAAACCAAGGGAATGAGAAAGCCATTAAAGACCGTGGTTTTAGTTACTATTCAATAGCTTTGAAAGAATATTCCAATAATCATTTTAAAAAATCACTTATCAGCATTAATAAATCTTTGGATGATTTCCCAAGTTTAGAAATTGCTTTAAAACTTAGGGCAAAAATATTATTGGAAAATATTAAAATTGACTTAACGGATAATCTTCCCCAAAGAGTAATCAGCAATTATAATCTGCTTATCGAACAAAATGATGAATTTTTAATACACATTAATGAGGAAATAAAAAACCTTGAACCTAGAGTTCGATTATTCGTAGCAAAATATAACTTATCCAAAGGCAAAGATGTCCTTGCACTTAAAGATGTTGATATAGTATTAAATTCCAATACTATTCATATGAATAGATATAAAAAAGAAGCTCTACAAATGAAAAGTAATATATATGAATACAGAGCTAAATCTGAATTTAGAAAAGGGTATTTTAAAAAGGCTTTAAAAAATATTAATGACGCTATCGCCTATTTCACAAGAAAAGAACTCAAATATTATCGTGCTACAATAAATAATGAGTTGGCTAAAATTGAATTTAAACAAAGTAACTTAAACCAAGCCCTAGAACTCATAAATTCATCAATAGAAGAAGGCAGATATTCTGACAGGAGAAATTATTATAAGTTAAGAGCACAAATATTTTTTGCTTTGGCGGTCAACGAAACTGATTTAAGTAATCAAATTGATTTATGTGAAAAAGCTTTGAATGATGATAACAGTAACAAAGAAATGGGAGCTCAAATTTACAATCTATATCTATCCAAAGTAGCTGAATTAATTGATAAGGAAGCATACATTAGGGCTCAAGTAATATTTAAAAAAGCTACTAATATTGATGATTCACATATATCGACTTATAACTTATTTAGCAATAGCCTTAAAGATAATGACTTTGACATATATTTTGATGCATCAATAGCAGAAATATATGCTATAAATTTGAGGTATGAAGAGGCTATCGAGAAGATAATCAAATACCAATATTATGAAAATAGATACATTCCCCATCTTAATTACAACTTAGCTAGATATTATGCTCTCAATAACCAAAAATCAGAAGCATACGCAATATTGTCAAAATATTTTTCTGAATCAAGATTTCGAAATTATTATTCTTACTTTAGAAAAAAGGCAATGGATGACCCTAGTTTTATTTCTCTTAATGAAACTGATTTTTTTTACAACTGGTTAAATGGAATTAACCGGATTAAACTATCTCTTAATTACATCCAAAATATACCAAAACTTGACACCTACAGCGAAAGTGATTCTTTCTTACAAGTATCTCAAAGCTCTCGGTTATTGCTGACTACTTTAAAAGCTCAAGATCAATCAAATGTTCGATGGAAAAAAGGCTTATATAGAGTTGTTTTTGATTATAATTTTTATGAACCGCTAATTTTTAATTTAGCCGATTCAGATTTTTCAACAGATGATCCGATATTCTATGGAAGTTATAATGAATTTTACCCAGGTAATTGGGATGTTATTCTTAATAAAAAAACAAGCTCTATATTAAATATAGATATAGAGGATTGCTATAATTGCCCATCTGAATATTCAACTCATACATATTTACCCCCTAAAAATTCCTTTTTTGCTTCTCTTGAAGATCCGAGCATTCGCCAAAATTTAAGTTCAATTTCCACAATCTATGTACCCCAACTAGCTGAAGATTATGGAAAAGTTTATCAGAGTTACTATTTTGTCTCTGGGCTAATTTCATCTTTAGCACCTTGCTTTGGAACCTACTCAGTTGCTATATCTAAAAAAGGCTTTGTTACCAAACAAATATTTTATTGGCTTATTCAATCATTTAATGATATAGACTACCAAAAATTTTCATTTGAAGCCTTTTTAGAATATATGCTGAACAAAGTTGGAAACAATTTTCTTATCAATGCAAATAACTTCAGAATTTTCTGTGACTGTGCTTATAATAGTATTAAAAGTTAATCACAGAATCTAAAGCTTAATCAGTCTCTTTATACATAAAATTTTGCTGATAATTTATAGTCGCAGTAATCGATAAATGTCGGTATAGTTTCTGCGACATTTGACTAGGAATTTTGTCACCAGAAACATTTCTAAATGTATAACATGCAATGTGCATTGATAGTTTTTTCTTGATGCCTAATTTTTCCGTAACCAATTCTAGCTATAACTACAAATAGAGGAAAACCTTAAAAACAAATTCTTAGATTCTTTATTAGAGTACAACATCAACTTAAAATTGTTTTAAGAAGGTTATCTTGCTAATAAACTGCCTGGTCTGTGTCATTGGATCAAATTGGTCGGTTTGAATATCATTAAATACCAAATAGATAAATGATAATGGCATATACTCCCAGCTCAATCGTAGATTCCATCTCCCTTGTTCATCAAAACTATTGAACTGATAAAAACTGTTGAATTGCAATCTTGGATTTAAAGCAAGTCTTAAGTTAGCCGAATACAAATCAGTTTCTAAGTCTTCATTTAATGCACCAAGAGCATTAATATTATTGTGCTCATAGTTGGCTGTAAAAGAAATATTTGGTAATGGTGCGTATCGTAAGCTTGTATTTAAAGTCGTTCTGGTGCCATTATAAAAATTTCCAAAGTCATAACTGGTAGAAGCCGAAAGCTTTTTGGATTGGTCGGTATTATATCTCACAAAGAATCTAGTGTAACGGTAGTTGCCTTCTTCAATATCAATTCCCAATGGCGAAAAGTTGAAATTGATATTTTGCCAAGTTGGTGTTAGAGAAGTTTCAAAAAAACTATTATCCTTAAACCACATAAATATCGGAAAAATATAAATACTTGCCTGCTGAAAATTCCCAAAGTCTTTTAAATCGTGGTAATAGTTAAAAAAAGCCCCTGGATCCCACCGTCTTATAAAAGGAAGCGATTTAGGTCTTAGAATCGCATAACCACCAGGGCTATGATACATCACATCTTTCTGAAAGACAAACCCCATATCTGGCGCATAATTGTCACTGACAAATGAGTTAACGTAACCAAAGTAATAGTCGTTTGTGCGCTTACCTGTAAAAATACGTCCTGCATAGCCCAAACCATTCACCTCACTATCGATTGAAGTGGATAACATATATGAAATTGAAACCTCATTCTTTGGTCTTATAAAACCATCAACTGTAATCGTAGTGTTGTTTTTACTATCGATACTAAGCTCATCAAAACTATCATCTAGGCGATGAGTTACCATAGCCCCAACATTATTTTCCTTACCGTAGTTCTGTGTATATCTGGCGACACCAAAAGTACTTCCACTAGCTTCATCCGTATCCCTCTGCCTTACAGCTAAAGCTCCAATGGTTCTTTTCTCATCCCTACTTGTATATCTAGCTCCCAAATCTAAAGGTGCAGGTTGTGCATTAAACGAATTATCCAATCCGATAGTACGACTAAAAAATGGTTTGATTTGAAAATTGCCACTACCAGCCCATATCCCCGAATTTTCGAGAAAAAACTGCCGTCTTTCAGGAAAGAAAATATTGAAACGTTCCAAGTTGTTGACTGCTCTATCTACATCAGCTTGGGCAAAGTCGGTGTTAATTGTTACATCTACAACCGTTTTTGGGTTAACGACCCACTTGACGTCACCACCAACTTTAGGCTCACTTATTTTATTTGTGATGTCATCCCCAGATTTTGTATCGTCATACTGATACAACGCATAGGGTTCTAATCGAATATTCGCTGATGGTGGCGGAAGCTCAAGACCTGTCAGTTTGGCCGAATATACCATTCGATTTTGTGAAAACGATTGTGGTATAGCAGGAAATACGGTTTTTTCAAAATCTCGTCTTGCCAATCTGTAGAATGTTATCCCCCAAGATATGGGTTTGCCTTCTTGTGGTTTGTCATAACGAATCGATTTGAAAGGAATGGCGAATTCTGCATAATAACCCTCATCGGTTCTGTTGGTTCTTACATTCCAAAGCGCATTCCAATTCCTGTCTGTAATTCTATCATTAAAACTTTGTAAATCTAACTGATTACCATGAGGTGTCGTTTGAAATGAAACTGCATATTGTTTGGTGTTTTGTGCATCTATCTGCACACCAAATACGTCATTCTCAGTAGTATTAAAATCTCGCCGTAAATCCTGTATCCTAACCCCTTTTTTGCCTAGCGAATCTTTTGCAAAAACACCAATATAAAGGTTCTTGTCATCAAAAAGAATACGTACTTCAGTAGGATTTTTGATAGTTTCCCCTTGTATTGGTTCTACTTTGAAAAAGTCAGTGATCACATTTGCGTTTTGCCAGTCAGGTTCGTTAAGCTTTCCATCTATCACAATCCTATCGTTGGTTTTTTTAGCTTTTATTTCTACAGGTGTTTCTGGTGGTGGAAAGTTATCCGTTTCCTTTTGCTGCGCTTCAATTGCAGTTGAAAACAAAATGAATATCAAAGTGCTAAATAGTAGTTTCATTATTTACTAATTTATCGCATATTCAGCTTCGTATAAGTTTTGCTGTCCTTGGTATAACTCATCTTCTTGGACTTTATACCAATGTGCTTTTGTTTGTTGCGAATATGCTGGTGTAAATACATCTACCATTTGAGTAAATTCATTGGGCATAATGGAATGAATATTGCCTTCGTCTGCTGTAAGTATGCCCACATCACCTGTTTTTAATATCTCATTTTCAACTTCCCGTAGAATACATTTTTTCATAACCAAGCTTCGTTCACCTTTTATGACTTCTCTGCTTGAAGACAACTGCTCCTCTATATTGTAATTTTTAGCCAATAGATTACCAGAAACTACATTTAAGACTCCAGTCATATCAGGATGGTCGTGATGTGGAATGTACTCCCCTTTTTCAAATTGAAACAATGATACTTGGAAATCTACTTCATGATACAAATTGACAGATTCGAACCAGTTTGGTCTTTTATCTTCATAGGTTTCTATTTCTTTTTTAACCTTTTCAAACTCTGGAAAGTTACATTGCAACAATAACTGCTTGACTTGTTGGGTGTATTGTTTTTGATTCCACGGTATCTCGTGTTGTGATGTTGCCAATTGTGTTAAACGTTCCAAAAAGGCATCCCAATTGAGTTTGGTTTTGGTATCCCATTGCCCTAAATATCCATTAGCTTGCTGTGCATATGTTGATATAGAATTAAGCTGTAAAGCAATACTGGCAAAACCTAGTGCGCTTAATTTGATAAACGCTCTTCGTTTAAAATTGTCCATAATTCATTTTTTTAATCATTTTTTTTACATTCAACACGCATTTTGTCAACAAATTCAAGTTAACCTTCAATTTGATTCAACTTATTCATTTTCTCAATTAAGTCTCCGGTAATGGCAACAACAGAAGGTTTAGGAATATTGTCCCCATCAAAAGGCCATTTACTTGTTGGGTTTTTTATGTCCTTGGTTTGCTCACCAGGATGCTGAACACTTAAAAACAAGGTTTTGCCATCTGGAGAAAACCAAGGGCCAGTTAATTCTGCATCTCTTGGTGCAGAAGCAATTCTTATTACTTTACCTGCATCCTTTCCATATCTGGGAATTACGAACAAACTATTATTTTTAAAAGGCATGTAGGGTTTGTCTTCCTTATTCATCCAACTTCCAGACATATCTGAGGTTATCCAGAGGTTTCCAGATTGGTCAAAAGCTAAATTATCAGGACATGAAAATCCGTTGGCTTCCCCACCAGCTATGTAAGTTGATGCTTCAAAGGTTAAAGCATCGAATGCACCATTGGTTTCTTCAATTTTTAAAATGGAACCATGGAAATCGTTTTTACTTTTATTATTGGTCAATGAAACGAATATATGTCCAGTAATAGGATCAATCTCAATATCCTCAGGTCTATTCAATTCTGTAGCACCCAATAATTTTGCAGCTTCTCGAGCCCTGATTAATACTTCAGTTTGGTCTTTGAATTTAGATTTCAGTATCGGTTGGTTTTTCCAATCTAAAGCATGCCACTTGCCGTTGTCCGTATCTGCAACATATAGCATTCCTTCTTTTAAGGAACCAGGCTTAGAAGAAACAAATTTATAAAGGTGTTCATTGTTACTGTCATCGCCAGTATAAGCAACAATACGTTTGTCTTCAAGTTCATACAAAGTACAGCACTCGTGGGCAAATCGTCCAAGAGCAATATGTTTTTGCGCTGTTCCATCTTTTGGGTTGACCTCTACAACCCAACCGTAATGTTCTGGTGGATAATCATAAAAGTTTTCCCAACCATTATAATGGCTCGGAATCCTAGTGGCTATATTGTTTTCATCATATTTGGTTTCGCCATAAAAACCATCGTAGTTTTCTTCACAGGTGAGGAAAGTGTTCCATGGTGTAATCCCTCCAGAACAATTAGCCAATGTCCCTATAACTGTTGTTTTTCCTTTAATTGGATCATCCCAGTTTAATGACATCGGTGTTTTTGCGGTAATTCGTCTATTGTATGGGTCATTTTTTACAACTTTCCATTGCCCATTTTCTTCTTGAATTCTTACAATGCTTCCACCAACATTGTACATTTCTTTATCGACTTGGTCTTTTGTTCGTTTTTCATCTGTATCCAGAGAGTTGCAGCCCGAAACATAAAGTGGATTTATATATTCATGGTTAACCCATAATAAACCATCTTTGGGATTGCTTTCTTCTAGTGGAATGAAGCAGGTGAAATCATTATTAAATCCAAAGGTATCAGCATCACTAATTTTATCTCCCCATTTTACTATGGTATGGTAATCCAGTCCTTTTGTTAATAACAAATCGTCTATATCCGAAGCCTCCAAGCCTTCTATAGCAAGCTTTTTTAAGGTATCGAGTCGTCCCTTAGATAACCCTTCTATAGTTATGGGTTTACTCGTATTTCCACAGGCCATTAAAAATGGCGGCACTAGGACTGCTCCTAAACTGGCCTTGCCTAAAAAGGAAATGAATTCTCTTCTGCTATAGTTCATATCGTGATTAATTTAAAAAATGACTTTCTATATGATTAAGACAAGGCATAAAACATAAAATAAAGTGTATTTAGTTTTAGCTTATGCTCTATGCCTTTTCTTTGACTTATTTTTTAATTTGCTATAATCGTTAATTCATCCACAATATTTTTGGCATTAGAATAGTTGTCAATTAGCCAAAGTACGTATCTAATATCAACATTTATAGTACGCTGTAGGTCCTCATCAAATATAACATCGCCTGCCATTGCTTCAATGTTTCCATCAAAAGCTAGACCTATTAATTCTCCTTTTCCGTTGAGTACTGGCGACCCAGAGTTTCCGCCAGTAATATCATTGTCCGTTAAGAAGTTTACTGCTAATTCCCCTTTTTTATTAGCATATCTTCCGTAGTTTTTCTTTTCAAAAAATTCAAGCATATCTTTAGGTAAATCGAACTCATCATCATTTGGTTTGTATTTGTTAATCACACCCTTAAAAGTGGTATAGTTATTTACACTTGCATCATTTCTTGTGTCTTTTGGCAAGGCTCTAACTTTACCATAGGATAATCGAAGTGTAGAGTTGGCATCGGGATATTCTATTCTGCTTATTCCTGATTCACGCAATCCTTCAACTAATAATCTGAACGATTTTTGGTAATCATTTAGTGGTTGCTGTAACTCTTCTGGTTCTTCTCTATACTTTGCGAGTAATGCAGATGATAATTTATAAAGTGGGTCGTTGGCCAAGAAGTCCTTTTCCGGATAACTTAAAAATGCCTCAACACGTTCTTTTGAAGCAAACATACTTAGGTTGAAAATGGCTTCAACATAAGCATCAAAATCATTTTGTGGTGCAACTTCGGTAATGAGCTCTGGTAAAGGATAATTAGATTTTGAAGCATATAGTTTGAGCTGTTTCGCAAGTATCTCTTTTTCAAGAGGTAAATGATAATCTTTGTATAAACTATTTATTAATCCGGTAAGACGCGGTAACAATTCTTTCCGTTTTGCTTCATTGGCATCAGCGTAGTTTTCAAGTCCTCGCCCAATTCTATAGGGAAGTACTGAGAACTTACTTGAGCGTAATAATGATACTAAATAATTATCGTGCTGTGCTTTTTCATTGGTAAGACTATAATAGTTATTAATCGTATTTATGACGTTACCATAGGTACTTTTGTTCTTTGACTTATTGGCCCATTTATCAAACTCCTTTTCCATCTTCCGTTTGGTTTCTGCTGTTTTATGTTTGGTTAGGGCATCAATCATACCTTGTCGGTTTTTCCAATAATTGGCTATACCTGCATACTTTGAAGCGTACATGAGATTTATAGACTCATCTTTATCCATATACTTTTTCATTACGTCCATACTTAGTTTAGAACCTTCAACCCAGGCCGGATAGGCATACTTGACATTTTGCTCAATACCTTCGGCAGGCATCCAACGGTTTGTTCGGCCTGGATAACCTAAAATCATAGCGAAGTCGTCTTCCTCAACACCATTAATATTTACGGGTAGATGATAATCTGCTTTCAATGGAACGTTACTTTCTGAATATTCAGCAGGTTGTCCATTTTCATCAGCATAAACCCTGAATAACGAAAAATCTCCAGTATGACGTGGCCACTCCCAATTATCGGTATCTCCACCATATTTTCCGATACTTTCTGATGGTGTACCTACCAATCTTACATCAGTATAATCTTGATAAACAAAATAGTAATATTCGTTTCCTTGATAAAAAGGTCTCACTGAAACTGTATATTTTCCACCTTCACTATTTTCATCTTGAATTTTCGCAATCTCTTCATTGATAGCAGCTTCACGTTCTTTTTCTGTCATAGCGTTAGTAACTTTAGATAGAATACGCTCACTCACATCATCCATACGGACAAAAAATCTGACGTACAGACTTTGGGGTTTTAATTCCTGATCTAATGACTTGGCCCAGAAACCATTTTTTAAATGGTTTTGTTCTGCGGTAGATAATTCAGCAATGGCATTGTAACCGCAGTGATGATTGGTCAGCACCAATCCACTGCTAGAAATAATACTTGCTGTGCAACCACCATTAAACTGTACAATAGCATCTTTTAGACTTTGGTTATTGATGCTGTAAATTTCTTCAGGTGTTAACTGTAAGCCCATTTTCTGCATATCGCGATGGTTAAGACGTTCGATATGCATTAAAAACCACATGCCTTCATTAGCGAATATTGAAGTTGGCAATGCAATTAAAAAGGCAATTAGAATTCGGTTTAGTTTTTTCATTTTATGTATTTAAGATTAGTTTAAAATATTTTTGTTTATTATAATGCATAAGCGCGTACCACAGGCCAATCATCCTCATAACCTTTTTCCCACTTTAGGGTTTTCAGCTCTTCATCAGTAGCGAGACAAGAATCTAAATGGGATCTAATTAAAGCTTCATCCATATCTTGTGCTATAAAGACGATTTCATTTTTTCGGTCACCAAATGTAATATCCCAGTCACTTTCGATATGTGCTTGGTTTTCTACAAAGGCCATTTGCTCTATTCGCTTTTCAAAAGGCATACTGCTCCACCAAACACCTGCACTGTCTGCTTTTAACGAACCACCTGCCTGTCCCCAAATCAATGCTTGTTCTGGTCTCGATGCTAACCAAAACAATCCTTTACTTCTTATAATATTACTAGGAAATTGGTGTTGCAAGTAATTCCAAAAACGTACTGGGTCAAACGGTTTCTTAGTGCGATATACGAAAGAACTGATGCCATACTCTTCGGTTTCTGGTGTATGCTCGTCTTTCTTCAATTCCTCAATCCAACCTGCACTTTGCTCAGCTTCTTCAAAATCAAATAGCCCCGTGTTCAATATTTCCTTTGGCTGTACCTTACTGAAACTCGATTTGAGTATACGAGCTGAAGGGTTTAGCTTGGAAATAATTTTTTGAAGTACGTCTAAATGTTCTTTTGATACTAAATCTGTTTTATTCAAAATGATGACATTTGCAAACTCGATTTGATCGGTTAGCAAGTCTACAATGGTGCGATAATCATTTTCTATATCTGTAAGCTCTCTATCCATAAGGGTTTCTGGACTCCCAAAATCCTTAAAGAAGTTAAACGCGTCCACAACGGTAACCATTGTATCTACATAACTGAAGCGCGATAGGTCGATACCATTTTCTTCATCAACAAAAGAGAATGTCTGGGCAACAGGAACAGGTTCACTAATTCCGGTGCTTTCAATAAGTAAATAATCGAAACGATTTTCTTTGGCCAATCGCTCAACTTCTACCATTAAATCCTCACGAAGCGTACAGCAGATACAGCCATTGCTCATTTCTACCAACTTTTCTTCGGTACGTGATAGTGTGTTTTCGCTTTTTACCAATTGAGCATCCACGTTTACTTCGCTCATATCGTTTACTATAACCGCAACCTTTAAGCCTTCTTTGTTATGAAGAATATGGTTGAGTAATGTGGTTTTACCTGCACCTAAAAAACCGCTAAGAACGGTTACTGGTAACTTATTTAGATTGTTCATTTTCAGATAATATTTTATTATATTCTATATATTTTGCTTTATCAACTTTTACGTCATTCCACAGATCTAAAACCATAACATCAATACTTTTATCAACCGAATTCTGAATGTTTTGACGATACGCTTCATAATCTCTAAAGTGTGTCTGTGAAATACTATTGAATTTATTTTGGAAAAAGCTCATAGGATTAAACCAAAACGTCCTTTTTATTATAGCATTTTTTTCCTTGTTATCCGCTTCAATGAGTTTAATACTTTCCTTCTTTAACTGGTTTACCAAAGCTGAAGCAGACCGATTCATTGCCATTGTGCGTTTAGTGCTATCCTTGTACACCTTACTCTCAACAATTTGAGGATAGAATGCATTTACCTTTTTTTGAAAAATACTGTCTGGTAGGTCATAGAGTTCTTGTTTTTTGTCTCTATCTGCATCGATTAAATCAGTCATCAAATTGGCAGGTTTTTCAATACTTACTACCTGATATACGGTCGCAGGAATGATAAATGCAATCAGTAACCAAATCCCTATCATTTTTAAGGTATTCCCTAAAATACGTTTACCATTTTTTAATATTAAAAAGTAAATAATCGACCAAAATACAAGATACAATAATGCGTAGATCAGTATTTTTAGAAAAGCGTTACTTGCGGTTTCAAAAACATTAGTAAGTATGGCACCATAGAGTAATAAGGCTATAATGATAAAGGCAGATAGCATTACATAAAAAACCATACGAGACAGCAACCATTTGTTTTTTGAAGCGGTTTGCACTTCAATTAATGGTAAAAATCCTTGTTCGGCTTCGGTGCTTTTAAGATTATATAGTAAAATTAAAAGCAAGAGTGGCATTAGAAAAAGTAAGACGAATGTAAAATCTAAAGTCCCTGTTTGCAAGCGCTCTGGATTAGCAATTTCTTCAGCCATATCAGCATCATAGGGGCTTGCAAAAAATGTAATTTTTTTATAAAATCCGTATTGCTCTGCTTGCCCTATACTATAAACAATGGCAGGCGAAGGACTTTTAAATTGATAAGAAGGCACATACCAAGTTGCCCAAAAAGGTGTTGTTAAATCTACCCAAGGTCTATCTTTAGGGCCTTTTTCACCTTTTTCATAATATGCTAAGGTTTCTGCTTTTTCATCAAGCTTTTTCTGTTGTATTTTTTCAATTTCAGTCATTTGTTTTTTGTACAAATGATTTCCATTGTGTAAACCATAAATAGAAGCCATTACAAAAAGTAGAAGCGCTATTATTTTGAACGGGCTTCTTAAAAAATGCTTCCACTCATATAAAAATATATTTAAACTCTTCATAGGATTTGCATTTTTTTAATTCCGAAAATCATAAGTAAAATCACAAAAATTGCCCAAGCACCCAACACTAATAAATCAGTAATATAGATTGAAAATACCGAAGAAAGTACAATGGGTTGGTACTTAAAATCTGGTACCGATTTAAAAAAGGAATTGTCAGCTTTCCAACCCCAATCGCCAGTTTTAGAACCACCAAAAGTATGTTTATCATTAAGCGTTTTAATAAAGACTCTACGGAAATTTTCTACTTGTACCAAAAACTCTTGATGATGTAAATTGTCATTACCCGAGAAACCCATGCTCACATTTTGCAGGGAAATAAAAGGGTTAATTACGCCACCTAATTGATAGCTTTGTTTTTGTCTTTTCAGTACCTGTCTCAAATTACCAAAATGTTTGTCCCAGACGATGTTACCATATTCTTCATCTTCCTGCATACGAATACCATCAAAATTGATGGGTAATTGAGACAAACTATCTACACCATATTCTTTCAATACTTTTTCTTTTAATTCTTTGCCACGTTCATCAGCAGGATTGTGCCCATCCAATCCCTTGGAACGGTCTTCTTTCATGGCAGTTGAAAATTCATTTCGACTAGGCAATTCGTGCCATTTTTCAACCGAACTCATTAAAATATTAGGCAAGAAAATAGTCCAGATTATCCAAACACCTACCATTGAAGTAAGTGCTAGCGTAGCATTTTGCCATCGAGCAGAAAGGTAAATCGTTAAACCCGTAACAATGAAGTAATATAGGCAATATGATAAAAAGAACAAGATTGTTCGATTTAAAATTTCAGCATTTAAGTTTTGCAAATTGAATAATGCGTAAGCCAATATGGTAAGTACCAACAATGCAACACCATATAACCAAACCGAAATCGTCTTGGCCAAAATCAGTTTAAGGGGTTTTGCACCTTGTAACACCAAGAGTTTTAATCTGCCACTTTGCTTTTCATTGCTAATACTGCTAAATGCTAGAAAAATCAGTAATACTGGAACGATGTATTGCAACAGTAATGAACTATTAAGTTTTCCGAATTTAGAAACTGCTTGCATTTGCGAGGCTTCGGAATGTACAATTTCATTTTGCACATGGCCTTCTACTCGCAATACATTGCCAGTAATGCCATTTACCCCTTCATCTAAACTACTTAACAGATTGGAAGGCTTAAAGACATATGTGCCGTAATGAGCTGCACTGTGAGGATTCATCGCTTCAATGCTTTCCCATTGCTTTCTCAGTTCACTTTGAGCAGTTTTATAGCGTTCAGTCTGTATCTGTGTTTGGTAATTTCCTAAAAATATAGACAACAGCAGCACTGCGATAAACCCAATGCTTGTTCCTAAAAGCCATCGGGTTCTGCTATAAAACTTCCATTCGTTTATTATAATTTTTTTCATAGCTTTCTTAGTTTACCATATACTCTAAATACAGTTTCTCCAACTCATTAGCACTAACATCATCACTTTGAAGTTCCTTAACGAGTATCCCATTTTTAAGAATTCCTATTCGATGACAGACTTCTCTCACTCGGAAAATATCGTGTGAGGCCATAAGAATTGTTGCTCCTTCTGAGGCTAATTTTTTCAATAATTCCGAGAGCTCATTACTTGCTAGTGGATCTAATCCACTTGCTGGTTCGTCTAGTAAATAGACCTTTGCCTTTTTTGCGTAGGCAATGGCTATACCTACTTTTTGCCGCATTCCTTTAGAGTAGGAAGACACTTTTTTAGGATGTGCTTCTTCTTGAAGTCCGCAGACAATTAAGAAATCCTTTAATTCGGCTTTTGAATAGTTTAAACCAGCCAAACGACAGAAATAATCTAAATTCTCTGTGCCCGATAAATACGGATATAGGTTTACATTTTCGGGAATGTAGCCTACCAGTTTACGAACTTCTTGTGGGTTTTTAGAAGTGTCGATTTCATTAATGCTTACAGTCCCAGAATTTGGTTCAAGGAAGCCTAACAACATATTAATTGTGGTGGATTTTCCAGCACCATTTGCACCTAAAAGACCTAAAATTTCACCTTCTTTAACCTCTAAGTTTAGGTTTTGAATTGCCGTATTCCCTTTAAAGGATTTAACAGCATTTTGTATTCGTATCATACTAAAATTCTATTAATTGATAAT
Organism: uncultured Flavobacteriaceae bacterium; assembly: GCA_964453045.1. GTDB lineage: Bacteria > Bacteroidota > Bacteroidia > Flavobacteriales > Flavobacteriaceae > Winogradskyella. The sequence continues at coordinate 107,894 of CAYVNR010000005.1, read as the reverse complement.
ATGCATATATTGGTACTACTTTGTACAATATATATGTTTCTATATGTGAGTAATGGAATGTGATGATGACCTATCAAAGTTTTAATAAACTCTTGAAAATTACTTGTAGATAAATTAAAATAAATACAAAATAAGTATAGACTTAATAAAATAGATAATCTCTAAATTGAGCCATCTTTTATTAAGAACAAAAAACAAAGTCATCTAGATTATAGAAAAGGTGGTGGTTTGTTAAAAAAGAACACATAGTCATGTTCTCTAAATAGAGGGTTTTTGTAAAGCAAAGCAAAAGGCTTTGGCAATACATTTATCTTAATTACATCACTTGAGTAGGGATATAAATGACCATTAAAGGTTTTGGTTTTGTTTGAGTCAACAATTAAGACACATTGCTCACAATCATCAAAATCATCATGTGAGAAAGCATGCGAAAGGGAGTGCGCTACTCCTATCTTTAAAAGGATAAAGATTAAAAGTAACGAAATACTTTTTACTCTATGAGATGTATTTTGACCCACAATTCAAAGCTAAACAAAATAAGTGTGAAAATTATGTTAATATTATTAAGGTATAACTAAAGAGGTTTCTTTATTTTCATGACTGGAGATATCGAGTTCAAATCTTGAGCTCGCTACGCTTAAAAAAAAAGGAAACCCTAAGATAAATTCTTGTTTTTTTAGGAACAACCATTTCAATTATAGTCGAAAATGTTTGCGAAAGAGAATTCTGAAGTTTATTTAATGTTAAATCTACTATAAACTTCGTTTTTATATACTTCACCTATAGGGATCCGCTCATTATTCAATACGATTTTATTTTTCTGAATAGAATCTATTTTACTCACATTAACAACATAAGACCTGTGTACCCTTATAAAGTATTTATTCGGTAGCTTAAGTAAAATTTGTCTAAAATTCATTAAGGTTAGTACTGGCCTAGAATTAGCCATAAATATTTTTAAATAATCTTTTAAACCTTGGATAAATAGTATTTCGGATACGTTTAATTTTAAGTTTTCATATTCAGACTTTATAAAAATAAAATCATCCTGTAGTTGATTTTCATAACCCGCTGAAGATAAGTTAGCTTCGATGTACTTTTGTTTTTGATTTAAACTCAATAATTCCTTAACCCGGTTTATTGCTTTGATGAATCTTGGAAAAGGAATTGGTTTTACCAAATAGTCAGTAGCATTTAAATCAAAACCTTCTAAGGCATATTGAGGATAAGCTGTAGTAAAAATAAAAAACGGTCTATTATTCTCAATGGATTTAATAAAATCTATACCAGAAATTTGTGGCATTTCTATGTCTGAAAACACTAAATCTATAGTGTTACTATTCAAAAAATCTAAAGCTTCTAAAGCATTGGTAAAGGTTTTAACCACAGTTAATGACCCCAAAGCATTGCAATAGGACTCCACAACATTAATGGCTAAAGGTTCATCATCAATTATTATGCATTTCATTTTGTTCTAATTTTAAAGACAAGTCCACTTTATAATATCCATTTTCTGTTTTAGTAATTAATTTATGGCTACCATTGTATAGGTGGTTAAGTTGATTCTCAATATTTTTTAATCCGACACCAGAGTTAGTTTCATCCTTTTTATAAAAACCAATAATGTTTTCTGCTTTAAAGCTCAATAAATTTTCATTTATTTCTATTAGTATATTAACGTGGGTATTACCTTGGTAATCTGTACCATATTTAAATGCATTTTCTATAAACGAAATTAATAGCAAGGGATGTATTTTTAGATCTTTTGTCTCCCCATGTATATTCAATTTTACGTCTTCAGAGTTTTTTAGCCTTAGTCGCTGAAGTGATATATAGTGCTTAATATAGTTAATCTCTTTTTCTAAAGGTACTTTTGCTTCCCCAACTTCGTAGAGCATATAACGCATCAATTCAGATAAAGTTATTACTGCTTCTTCGGCATCATCGGACTTACTTCTAACCAATGAATATATGCTATTTAATGAGTTGAACAGAAAATGCGGATTTAATTGGGTTCTTAAAAACTGTAACTCAATTTCTTTTTTATTGCTTTCTAATTGCTTAGATAAACGATCTCTTTTATAAAAATCTATGACCAAAGAGAAAATACCTCCCAATAAAAAAATAGAAAGGGAAAATATTAAGGGCATCATATATTTCATCCCTCTTAAGAATGGAATATCCCCACGTCGCTTTAGCATTTCTTCTTGCAACGTATCGAGAGAAGCGTTGGGTACAATTTTAATGGCTAAGTAATTAAAAACTACTAAAAATAAAACCGATGTAACTATATAAAGTAGAACCTTCCGCCTTAATAATAGTTTAGGAACAAAAATGAAATAGTTGGAATAGAACAGTATAGGCATCATCAATATTTTCGAATATACATTTGATGGCACTCTGTCTAATTCGAAAAATGATGTGGTTATTGGTATTAAAGAAAAGCATAACCATACCGATATGTGAATAAACAATTCTTTTAAATGTGGTACATTTTTCAAAATAACATAAAGTTTACACTGTTATAAATTATTAAAGGTAATATTATTAGCCGTTACTTCATCAATTGTTAGCCTTGGGATTTGATTTCTATAGAGCTTATTTAAAACTAACTTCCCTATAATTTCCGCATCTTTCTTTGATTTAAAAACCTGTTTTCCTCTAATGGCTGGTATGTATTCTTGCCGTATCAAGACCTTATCATTTTTAGCTATTTCATAAATCCAGCAAGTATCTTTTTTAAGGACTTTTAAATAATATTCATTTTTTTCTTTTTCACCACCCATATTGGTGATCGCAGGAAAAATCAAAGCTATAACTATGACAATTATTGAAAAAATCGACACGTATTTATATACTTCTTTCATTATTAACTGTAATCAATTACTTTCTACTTAAAATTAAAAGAGTCAGGATAAATATAAAATGGATTATCATATCTCACCTGACTCAACATTTGGCTATTAATCTTATCAATTTTAAAAACTTAATAAGCCAAACTAACTATCAACAATAAAAACTCAAATTATTCTTAGTTATCATCATCATCTTGTGAGGCAGTTGGAAAAAATTCCATATTATCATCGAGATACAATGTTCCATTACGTCCTAGAGCTACAAAAGCTCTTTGGCCATTACTAAAAGCTACGGCATCTCTTCTTGCGACTCTCTCAAATGATGTTCTTTCTACCCATTCATCACTATTTGGATTGTATTCGTAAACTGTACCCAATGCTCCGCCAACTTCACCGCATGCAATATAACCTAGTCCATTTAATGAAAATGCAACAGCGTTGGCTCTGATAACATCATCGCTGTCATCATCATCAATATCAGTTAAAACAGACCATGTTTCAGTATTCATATCAAATACCCAAAAATCATCTTCGTATATACCATTGCTTACACCAGTTGCTAAAAACACATCTGACCCTATGGTAAATGTTACTCCGTCTCTACGTTTTGATCCTCCAAATCCAAACAATTCCTCCCATGTATCCGATGTTGGGTCATATTTCCAAAAATCTTTTTTATCACCATCACCGTCAAAACCGGTGCCTACATATCCATAAGAATCTGAGCCAAAACCTACACTACCGTAGCGTGCGGTCCCACCGAAATCCGAAATTTGCTGCCATGTATTTGCACTAACATCGTATTTATAAAAATCTGATAGTTCTTGATTTGTATCTCCATTAAAACCAGTACCTATATATCCGGTATCACCTATTGTGAAAGCTACTGCAGAACTCCTTTCTTGACCTGGAAAATCAGCAAGTTGTTGCCATGAATTTGTCGCAAAATCATAAGTCCAGAAATCGTTAAAATAATCGTCACCATCAAAGCCTGTTCCCATATAGCCTTTATTGCCTATGGTAAATGCGGTTGCACTACTCCTAGGTTCTTCATTAAAAACTGAGGTCTCTGCCCAATTACCAATTAAGTCGTCGTCATCGTCATCGTCCCCACAGCTATAAAAAGAGGCAGTAAACAGACAAACCATTATTAAAATTTTGCTATTAATTTTTTGTTTTTTCATTTCGTTTTTTATTTAAATTAAAGCTTACGGCTATGTTTAGAAAAATTGTTTCATTGGTATCGATATCATATAAGGTGTCATCTTCTATGTCGATGACCTCCATATTACTAATTGGCATATATCCCAATTTAAAGTGTGTTATCCAGTTCTCTTCAAATTTTAATTGGTAACCTAATGCAATTTTTAATCCATTAAACTGCATTCTTGAATTTGTAATTTCTTCACCCTGCGCATTTAAAATACTAGCTGAATTATTTGCAAAAAATCCTTCGGGACTTAATGTAAAATTGATTGCGCTTTTCTTATCAATATCATGAAAGAGACCGGTTACAGGTAATCCTATGCTATATTTTGTATTTAGGCTTACTTGCCTACTATATGACACTAGAGGAAATAAACGTGGACGACCAAATAAAGTACCAAAACCAACACCTACTGTGAGGTTAGATTTCAGATCATTTTTTGTCCACACCTTACTTGTACTCAAAAACGTATTGTAAAAAAAGTCGTCCGTAGATATGTCACCCTCAAATGTAGATGACAGCATAGGTGAAATTAAAGCATTAAGAAACCAGTTATTTCTCAGTGGTCTTTTGTAAATAAGGTTAAGTCTTATAGCATGTATATTTTCAAAATCATTTAATACATTACCAAACAGAGCATCTTTAAAATAAATATCGTATTTAGTATAATTTAACCTAACAGCTAAAAGCGACTTATTGATTTTTTTACCCATGCCTAATGACACTGCTGTTTTTTCCAGCTGTGTATCACCTAAACTTGGCAGAAGGCTGTACTCAAACCTACCCAACTCTAGACCATTGCTCAATAATGGTGTGTTTTGTGCTGTAGATAGCATAGTGAAAAAACTAAAAAATAGTACTGCATTTTTATTCATCAATACGAACTTAAAGCTTGCTTTTATGACTTTTAAACAAACTATACCAACAATCCGTTTTTATAGATTAATTAGGTTATTACATATATCAATCAGACATTTTACTTTAATAGATGATTAAGTAGTTTTCGTATATATGAAATAAAGGCTCGTATAATAATCTTCTTTCGCTCTATTTTAATGGCTTTTTTTGTTAAAAATCGAGTTTATGAAGCTAAAGGTCACAAAGCAAGTTGTTAAAATCATATTATGTCTCAGCGTAATCGTTGGCTGCGCTGATTCAGATGAGATACCAACTTTAACAGTTGGTGAAGATTTTACAAACACGAATATTAGAGTTATTTCCATTGACACATTAGAAGTTAGCTTATCTACAATGAAGTTTGATTCAATCATAACATCAAACTCTCAGCGCCTCTTATTTGGTAGATATGAAGATGAGGATTTTGGTAATGTTAAGGCATCAGCTTATTTTGAATTAACATCGGACATTTTTTTTATAGATGACGAAGCTACTTTAGACAGTGTAGGGTTAGTTTTAAACTATGATAACTATTTCTTTAACGATACCACTCAGACCATAACTATTAACGTCCACAAACTATTGGACCGTATAGATAGTGAAGATGGAAACCTCTATAATACATCTGAGTTCGATTATGAGCCAACAGCACTTGCTTCTTTTAGCTTTATACCAGAACCCAGTAGAGATTCTTTATACGTTTCGTTACCTTTTCAGTTTGGACAGGATATATTCCAAGGGATTCAGGATAATGAGATAGATGATGTTGAATCTTTGGTACAAATACTTAAAGGAATAACTATACAACCAAGTGATGTAGACAATGGATCTATTGTAGGTTTTAATATAGCAGAAAGCTATGTTAAGCTTTATTATACTGTTCCAAATGAATTAGAAGATGATGAAGAAGAATTAGAGTTAATTATAAATCAATTCAGTACAAACACTTATTTTAACAATATACAAAGTGATGCTAGCAACTTACCGCTACAACTGATAGATGACCAAGAAAATATACTACCATCTACAGAAAGTAGTAATTTTTCATATCTACAAGCTGGTATTGGTTATGTTACTCGAATTGAATTTCCTTCCATCAAAAAACTTAACGAAATACCTGGAACTGGTACTATACTTAATGCTACTTTAGAAATAAAACCCAACAATGATTCTTACTCAGATATAAAACCAATCTCTGACTTTTTAGATCTTTATGTGGTAAATCAAAATAATGACTTAACATTTCAAATTGCAAATAGCGTTGGTTTGGTATCTGCTTCATTGGTGAGAGAAAATGAGGAGTTTGGTGATATCATTTATTCAGTACCCGTTTTAGAGTTTGTTGATAATAAATTTTTAGAACAACCAGAAACTGAGGATGCACTCATTTTATTACCACCAGAATTTAATTCTACAGTTAACAGCCTTAAGTTTAATGATGCCTTTAATGATGATTTTAAGGCTAAACTAATCTTAACCTATGCTATTTTAAATGAAGAATAGAACACGCTTTACTCAATTTGTATTAATACTCTCATCATTTAGTATCTGGTCTCAAACCAATAATTTAACTGGTTCTCCTTATTCATTATTTGGGATTGGTGTGGAAAGCAATAGTAATACCGGTAGGAATAGTGGAATGGGACGACTGGGTTTGGCTTTAGAAAGTGATAATCAAATTAATCTATACAATCCAGCTTCTTTTGCCTCAATTGAAAAAGAACGATTTGTATTTGATATAGGTATGTTCACAGAAATACAAAGCATTTCCAGTGGTGGCCGTAATGAGATGCGTTTTGCCTCAAATTTTTCTAATATTTCATTGGGCTTTAATGGTAACGGAAAGTACGGTGTGGGCTTATCACTACGACCAGCAACTAGCGTAGGTTATGCACTTATTGGTATTGAGAGCAATATTGAAGGTAGCAATGAACAATTTACGACTAATATAGACGGCTCTGGTGGTTTGAGTGAAGTAAGACTTGATTACGGAAGAAAATTATCATCTAATTTAAATGTTGGAATAAAGTTTTCGTATTTCTTTGGATCGGTTGATGAAACAGAATCTGTTATAGCTGAGAACAGCCGCATATCAACCAATGATATTAGTTACTACAATGGTGTCACTATGGGTTTGGGTTTGCAATACAAACTGAAAGAACGCTACAATATTGGTCTAAGTCTAGATTTGCCAACTTCACTTGGCGGAAAGCAAGACACAAACTCACAAAAATTCTCATTTGATGGTATTACCATTTTAGAGGAAAGTATGGATAAGAATATTGATGACTTTAAGCTACCTCTAAGATTTGGAATAGGCTTTAGTACAACGTTTAAAAATCTTCTCCTCTCAGCCGAGTATAACTCAAGTTTTTGGTCAGGCACAAACCAAGAAGATGGTGTTGGAAAATATGTTGACCAAAGTATTTTTGCAATTGGTGCAGAATTTACGGTAAATCCAAATAGCCTAAAATATTGGAAACGTATTAACTTTAGAGCTGGTATAAACTATAATACTGGTTATTTAGAAATCGACAACAACCGTGTAGATAGTTATAGTGCCTCTTTTGGTTTTGGCTTACCAATAGGAAGAAATTCTGGCTCAAATTTAAACTTCTCTTACAATGTTGGTAATAGAGGCTCTACAAATAGTTTCTTGGTAAACGAAAATTTCAGCTCTCTAAATTTAAATCTTACACTTTCTAATATCTGGTTTCAACAAAGGAAGTATAATTAAAATAGGCTTTGGAATATTAACAAAACACAAATCAGGCAAAAACTTATGGTAATGAAAAAAGTATCGCCTCTATGAATTATAATAATTAAGTGATTGTGTTCGTCGTTAAAATTTAATGATTCATCTACAACCGAACGATATACGTAGATTACTTTTTTTTATAACCTATTGGAGCAATAACTTTATGGTAACAAATAAAAACATTAATCATGAAACTATTTAGTCAGCTATCAATTGCCTTAATACTTATAAGTTGTGGCGGCACTTCGCCAATTATTGAATCAGAACAAAAAAACATTAAAGGAACTACTGAAGAAGTATCTACAAACGCAGAAGACACAGTTGTAAAAACTTCAAATGCTATCGAAGATGAAATTGAAAAGCAAAAGAATATAGCATCCAATTCAGGCATAATAGGAAAATGGACCATTAGTGTTGACTCACCTCGTGGCAAACAAACTAATGGTATAGAGATAAAAAAAGTAAATGGTCAGTTGAAAGTGTTCACCGACAAAGGAAATTTTCCAATTATGAAAAAAGACAACGATTATGTTTGGGAAAATGAAAGAGATACACCTCGTGGTAAGATGAAAATGAGAAATACCGCCACCTTAAATGGTGACAGGCTAAACGGTACAATAGAAATAATTTCAGGATCTATGTCTGGACGTACCATGAGTTTTGTTGGTGTGAGAAAGTAGAAACCTCATTCTAATACATTTAAATATTCTACATGTTAAAGCAAAATAAAAAAGGGTCGATTTCTTAAGTAAAATCAACCCTTTCTATTTTTAATTTCTAACGGAATCTAGTTTTCACTTTTATCCTTTGTTTCTTCATGTTCTCTCTGCATGGCAAGATGCTCTAATTTCATTTTTTCGTGCTCCTCCATCATCATTTTATGTTCTTTTTCCATCTTTTGGTGATCAGATTTTAGTTTTTCGTGCTCTGATTTAATTTCCTCAATATCCTTGTCTCCATCCAAGTGACTTTGTTCAATTTTTTCATGCTCATTCATCAGTTTCTCATGCGTTTCGAGTAGGGCTGCATGTTTTTTCATCATTTTTGAATGTTCCATTTCATAAGCCTTATGGTTGGCTTCGTCAATTATACTATCTGTAGCTTCATGCTGTCTTTTCAATCTCTCGTGTTCTTTTTCAAATTTAGCATGTGCGGTTTCCATAGTCTGATGAATTGAATCCATTTCCGCATGCATTTTAACTAATTGTTCGTGGTATTCCTTATCAACATTTTTACAACCTTGAATAGCAAAAGAAATCATTAGACCCAATGCAATAATTGTAATGTTGAAGACTTTCTTGTTTTTCATTTTTAAATGTACTTATTGTTTGTATTAATTTTAAAGTGTTTTAAAGCTTATTCATGTTTTATCTGTTTATCAATATATAAAAATTAAGTTTTCATTTAAAATTTATGGAATCAAATATGGTAGGCTAACCAAAATTTTTGAGAAAAAACGAGACTTAATATTCTATATTTTCATAATTCAGAGATATTAAGTTTAAATCTAAGAATCGCTAAAACATTCAACAAATCAATGCTTTAGGTCAAAATTTTCCTTAACTTTAGACTATAATCTTAAATCACAATATAGTCTATGCCATCACAAGAATTACAACCTTCGGATTATAGAATACGTAAACTCATTGGTACTTTAGGGCTATCATTACCCATCATTCTCCCAATCGTTAAGTGGGAATTTTTGTCTTCAATAAGCCATTACTATTACGCCACACTTTCTTCATTGCTTTTTATTATCATTCTTTCGGCGTTTGGTCTTTTTTTAATTTCCTATAAAGGCTATGTTAAAGACACAGAAACCGAACAAGTAAGTGATGATTTCTTAACAAATATCGGTGGTTTTGCTGCTTTAATAGTCGTTTTTATACCAACTATTTGTTATGGCAGTGCAAGTGTTGCCATAGATAATCTATGCGCGAGTGAAAATTACCCACTTTTTGGACATAATAACACGACGCTAAGTACTATTCATCTGGTAAGTGCCGGTATCTTTATCTTATGTATGGGCTGGATATCTAAATATAAATTCACCAGGGGAAAAAAAGCTTTACACAATAAAATTTACAAACACTGCGGCAATGTGGTATTTATTTCAGTAGCACTTCTTATTACCGGGCTTATCCTTGAAAAATTCGATATCAACTTTATTATCAATGAGTACTATGTTTATATATTTGAAACCATAGCTGTTTTTGCCTTCGGTACGTCTTGGTTAGTCAAGGGTGAAGCTATTGAAAACTTTACAGATTTTAAAAATCGAATGCTCAATTGAAATGATTTGTGTTTGGGTATTAACCAAAAAATCAGGTCAGATAACAATCTTGTCACATTAAAAGTAGGTAAAGCTGATACATTTCATTGACAAACCTTAAGACCCAAAAACCTATACAAATTAAGTTTACAATAATTTACATTTTATCGATTTTTTTTGCATTTCGTAGATATTTTATCAAATAAATTTATATATTAGCCTCGCAATAAATTTCATTGAATCCCAAATCTAATGAAAAAAATATCCCTAACTATTGCTCTAATTCTATTTGGAGTAACACACTTAACCGCTCAAAACTCAGATAAAGAAAGAGCTGAAAACTACTTATCCAGCAAAGGAGAGTTAACATTTACATTTCAGGTTGAAAATCATGAGGATGTGCCTATTTATGCCAAAAACCTTTCTTTAATCAATTATAATCCAAATACCAAAACTGTTATAGCTTGGGCAAATAAAGCACAGTTTAGAGAGTTTGAATCTAAGAATATTGCTTTTCAAGTACCTCAGGATGAAAATGAGGTTAGAGAAGCAAAAATATATGATGTAAGACCTTTAGCCAATAGAGAGGTTCAGTCCACACTATCATTTCCTGTAAGCTCATATCCTACTTACGCTGAGTATGCTCTGCAAATGCAAGATTTTGAAGATAACTATCCAGGTTTAGTAGATACATTTAGTATCGGGTCGACAGGCGAAGGAGATAAAGAACTACTATTTGTAAAAATATCGGATAATGTAACAATAGAAGAGCAAGAGCCAAAACTTATGTTAACATCATCTATTCACGGGGATGAAATTGCTGGTTATCCTATGATGTTAAGCCTTATTAATTACATACTCAAAGTATATAGCGATACAGGTCATACCGACCATGCTAGAGTTAAGAATTTGGTTGAAAACGCAGAGCTATGGATTAACCCAAATGCAAATCCAGATGGTACATATCACGATAGTCCCGATAACACTTCAGTAACCAATGCTAGAAGAGGTAATGCTAATAATGTAGACCTCAACAGGAACTACCCAGACAGCAGAAAAGGTAAACATGCAGATGGAAACCCGTATCAAGTCGAAACATTACACTTTATGGAACTTGCTGAGAAAAATCACTTTGTGATTTCTGCGAGCTTTCACGGTGGATCAGAACTTGTAAATTATCCCTTTGACAATACATACGTTAGTGAATATACACACCCTGACGGAGATTGGTTTGAAAATGTATCTGTGGCCTATGCAACGGAATGTCAAGCTGATGCTAACTCAGGTAATAGCTCTATTCCATCTTATACAAACAAATTATCATATATGACAGATGATAAGGATAGTGATGTCTATCCCAGTAAAGGTGTTACCCATGGTGCGGAATGGTATCGCATATATGGTAGTCATCAAGATTACATGAATTATTATCACCAATGCAAAGAGGTAACCATAGAGCTTTCTGATGAGAAAATATTGCCCGAAAGTTCACTTGTCGATTATTGGTACTATAACAGAGATGCATTGCTGGATTATCTTACTCAAGGGACATATGGTTTTACAGGAGTAGTAAAAGACAGTAATGACGGCACCCCAATAGAAGCTAAAGTTACCATTGTGGGACATGATGCTCATGGATCACATACAGTGAGTGATGCACTTCATGGTGATTTTTATAGACCTATCAACGCTGGTACATATGACATTATGTTTGAAGCACCATATTATGAATCTGTTATTATACATAACCAAACCATCAATAACTTTGAAAAGAAAGTCTTGGGAGATGTATTAATGACACCTTTATTGCCCAAGATACCTAAAGATCTAGATAAGCTCACCGAAGCATTATTACCACCTACGATTTTGCGATCTTCAAATAGGGCAAACCCAAGTTTAGATATTAAATACAAAGATACTGAAGACAACTCTTGGACAAGACCAATAGAAGCATATGCCAATACATTTGGGGAAACATATCCAAACAACACGACTATTGGCAATCTAGTAAAAGAAGCCATTAAGCAATAAATACCATTAAAAGTAAGATTTTAACTGCTGCTAAATACGAATTTTTATTTAACTGTTTTTCAATACCTTATAAATGAAAAATGCATTTCAACGATTATTTTTGCATTTCAAAGAATAACATTTTATGTTTGTGATATAAATTTAGTCCCAAAACTAAACTTAACCGCTTATGAAAACTTTTACCCTAACCGTAAAAGGTTATGCATGCTTTGCATTAATCTTTATGTTATCAATACCCTTATTTGCGCAAGACTTTAACGTACAACACCTTCAAAATGACATAGGAAATTCTGGGGGAACAAACACAAGTTTTACAGCTGTTTCATCACTTAACAATGCATTTGTATTGGCAAACAATAACCGAAAAGTGACAGCTGGTACCGATGGAGTAACCGGAAATTTAGATGTAGATGACCTCTCTGGTGCAAGAGTTTTAACCGGAACAGGAACTCTAAGTTACTACAGACAATCTGGATCTGTAGCTTCCAACACAAGATTTACCAGCTCAATATGGGAGTATATCGGTCCGTCAGGTGGAAATAATGAAATGATTGTTAGAGGCAGGTATATTGTAAATCTAAATGGAGCTACAAATAGCGTAACGGAAACTTTGTCCGGTATTAGTAATGCTGCAGATTGCATACCTTTTATAACGGGTATTTTATCTAATGACACCACTGACGGAGCGGATTCAGGTACTGCCATTGCTTATTTGGAAGATACTACGACATTACGGGTAGAAAAAGGCACTAGTGCCAATAACGTAACTGTATATATTACAGTTGTAGAGTTTACAGGGAGTAATTGGACTGTTCTACATGGTGATTCTGGTGATACAGACGCAGATACAGGAACTATTACATTAAGAAATAATTCAGATGGCTCGGGTACAGCCACAAATGTAAGTGCTTGGGGTGAAGCCATAATTTTTAGCCATCATAGAGGTGATGACGTTGGAGGTACCAACCAAGCGATTGAAGATAACTGGCCGTTGATGGATCCTGGCTCTAATAATCAAACCGTAGATTGGACATTTCAGACTGGTCATTTATCCAATGGTACCAATAGGCAATTTGTACATGTCTTAGCTAATTCTGACTTAAATGTTACACGGTTTTCTTCAAATACATCTTCTACAGAGGGAGAAACAATAATAGATATAAGTTCTGCTGGCTTATCTAATACCAGTGAAGCATTAATCGTTGGTTCTTCCATAAGTACAGGAGGTGGCACGGCTTATGGTAGAGGCTGGAGAAATTACTATTTCAATTCTGCAACGTCTGCATCGCATTGGTCTCACCGTAGTGGAAATACAATGCAACATGAAATTCAGATCATAGATTTGTCGGCATTATCAACACCTACAGATCCGGAAATAAATGTACAAGGCAATAGCAATACCATTGCAGATGGAGATGCTACACCATCTGTAACCGATGATACAGATTTTGGGACAATACTGACTTCAGGTGGAACACAAGTCAATACGTTTACCATACAAAACATAGGTGCCGTGGATTTAAGCTTAACAGGAATTTCACCTTATGTGAGTATTTCCGGTACTCATGCTGCAGATTTTTCAGTTACCACAATACCATCTTCAACGATTTCCCCTAGTGGATCAACCACTTTTCAAATTACATTTAATCCAAGTGCGGATGGTTTAAGAACCGCATCAGTGTCTATTGACAACAACGATAGTGATGAAGATCCTTATAACTTTGACATACAGGGAACAGGGGATTCGCCCAGTTATTGTTCGTCCAATGGAAATAGTACCAGTGATGAATATATTGGCCGATTCCAATTTAATGCTCCGGCAATAGATAATACATCTGGTGTAGGAACGACAAGTACAGGGTATTCAGATTTTACGGCAATCTCAGCCGATGTAAACATATCCTCCAACTACTCATTTACAATAACACCTACTTGGACCGGTACTGTGTATGATGAAGGTTATGCTATATGGGTAGATTTTAATCAAGATTTTGATTTTGACGACGCAGGTGAATTGGTATTCTCACAAGCTGCATCTACAGCAACTTCTGTTTCGGGTAGTTTTGCAATACCGATAGGTGCAACCCCTGGCAATACAAGAATGCGAGTATCCATGAAGTATAACGGCATACCTACACAATGTGAATCGTTTGATTATGGTGAAGTTGAAGATTATACTATAAACATTCTCGCCCCTCTGTCTGGCCCAGAGATAAATGTACAAGGTAATGCCACCACTATTGTAGACGGTGATGCCACACCAGATGTTGCTGATAATACCGACTTTGGTAGTGTTACCACTTCAGGTGGCACACAAGTAAACACCTTCACAATACAGAATATCGGGACAACCGCTTTATCGCTAACAGGTGGTTCTCCTTATGTTGTAATTTCTGGTACACATGCTGCAGATTTTAGTGTAACGGCTATACCAAGCCCTTCCATCGCTTCCTCTGGGTCTACAACTTTTGAAATCACATTCGACCCGGGTGCTGATGGTTTGAGGACGGCAACGATTTCCATAGCCAATGACGATAGCGATGAAGACCCCTATAATTTTGATATTTCCGGTAATGGTGTTACTCCACCACCTCCATCAGCAAATCCTGGAAACATAGGTAATACCGATTTGCAATTATGGGTTAAAGCCAATGCTGGTACCAGCACAACAACCAATGGTGCAGAGGTTGCAGATTGGACTGATTATTCTCCAAATGACTTTACCGTAGAACAAGGTGATGCCAATGCGCCTATATATACAACAGACGTTATCAATTTTAATCCAGCCTTAAGCTTTACCAGAAGTGAAAATAGATATTTTAGAATTCCAACAGCAGAAGTTGACGGAACTGGCTTGGATATAGTACCATCACCTGCCGCACCTACAGCTTCAAAACGCTCAAGCATGTCTATCTTTGCAGCATTTTTAACCGATGGTAGCGGCGCAGGGACAATGCTATCTAGAGCTGATAACGACAATCGTAATTACCAATTATGGTTAGGTGATACAGATAGGGTTGTACACTATACCTTGGCAAGAGGTAACGAACCAGGAATAAACTACGGTACAATCCATGCGAGAAATGCTGCTAAAATCTCATCTGCAGTCATAGATATTGATGGTGCCAGCCTTACAGACAACCCTAATACAAGTAGAATTCAAAGATATGTAAATGGTTTTTTAGATCCTTTGACGACAAAGTCAAATGGGGATGACGGTTTTGGAGATAGCGAGATCAACAATGTAGATGTGCTTATAGGAGCCAGAAGAAGCTCAAATAATACGGGAACAGGTAATGTATTAACAGGTAATATTGCTGAGATTATAGTTTACGACCGTGTTCTTACCACAACCGAAAGACAAAAAGTAGAATCATACATGGCCATAAAATACGGGATTACCCTTGGTTATAATGATGAATACTACCGAGAAGAGGATGATCCGGACGAGACACCATTTGGTTATTCTGGATCCAGTAACGATTATATCTTATCTGATGACTCGGTTATATGGGATGGCAGTGATAATGCTGGTTTTGGCTATAATGTTTTTGGTATAGCTAGGGATGATAATTCTGCTCTCCTTCAATTAAAATCCAAAAGCGTACATATAGAACAAATATCAAAAGATGAATCTATTATCACCCTTACCGATGAGTCCGGAAACATTGAAAACGACCACGATTATTTAATGATAGGAAACAACGGTGCTACAGTTACACTTCAGTCCTCAACAGTTCCAGAACGGGTTACCCAAACCATAAATAGAGTTTGGAAATCTAGAGAAGGTACTAATGATGTTGGGACAGTAATGTTAGAGTTTGATTTAAGTCAGTATAGCTTATCAGGCCCAGATGATTTAGAGCTCATCATTGCAGATAATACATCTTTTACAAATTATAAAAACTATGCCGGAACTTATGATTCTTTTACAGAAGTAATAACGTTTAGCGGTGTTAATTTAAAAGACAATGAATACTTTACACTAGCTAAAACACAAGAATTGCTAGATGATTATCATTTCGATTTTAATGGATCTACCAAGTATGTAGACTTGGAAGATAATCTAGATTTAACCGGTGATTTTACCATTTCGGCCTGGATAAAAAGAGATGCAGGCTCAAATGACAAAAGTATCCTTGCTAAACGTAACAGTGCCGATAGTGAAGGTTACGATTTTAGAATAAGTAGCTCAGGTAACTTAGAAATGTATTGGTACAATGGAACCAAAAGAACCGTAGTATCCAACACTACGATTCCTACGGGTAGATGGCATCATGTAGCTGCTGTTTATGAAGGTGGCACTATATCACTTTACATCGACGGTGTTTTTGATAATGACGCTAACTTACCAGCACCTCTTGCCACGACCCATAAAGCTATTATTGGAGCTGCAGGTTCTACAACAATTTCTGATTTTTACAATGGTGATATTGATGAACTACGTGTGTTTAATGTAGCATTATCTGTAACGCAACTCCGCTTTGGCATGAACCAAGAAATTGAGTCTGACGGTACAAATATAAGAGGATCATATTTTGAAGCTAGAGGCGTTATCCCTACTAAAAATGATTTAATTACGATTCCCTGGAATTCTCTAATAGGTTACTACAAATTTTCGCATGTAAAAGGTAATTGCTTGTTTGATGAATCTTCATACTCATCAACAAATGGAAGACTATACAATACCACAAATGCTTCAATAGAGACACAAACAGCACCATTACCATTTAACTCAAGTCAAGATGGAAGCTGGGATACAAGCAGTACTTGGAGCAATGGTAGCGTACAATATGTACCAGGTTCTGCATCAATTGTAGATACTGATGTCACTTTAGACTGGAACATCGTTGTAACATCGCACGATATTAGTTTAAGTAATGCTTCCCTGCCATCTGCTAATGCAGATAACAGAACCATTTTAGGACTTTTTGTAGATGCCAATGAATTGACCATAAATGGAGATAATGTTTCCAATACCGGAAACGGTCTTACCGTATCACATTATATGGGGTTAAACGGAAAAATTGATTTAGAAGGAGAGTCACAATTAATTCAACCATTTAACAGTGATCTTGATGTTACCCCAACGGGCTTATTAGAAAAAGACCAACAAGGTACTGCAGATACGTTTACCTATAATTATTGGTCCTCACCAGTTGGTATAGTTGATACTGGTAAAACTGACTATCGCTACACCGTACAAGATATTATGCTAGATGGTACAGATCCTGTCGACTTCTCGAATTCAGGATACGACGGTGCAGATACCAACCCTATAAGAATAGCGGATTATTGGATTTGGAAATTTGCAAACCTAACAAGTGACGATTATTCAGCATGGCAACACGTAAGACGTACTGGTAATATTGATGCTGGTGAAGGTTTTACAATGAAAGGCCCAGGATCTGGATCTATTTTAACCGATCAAAATTACGTGTTCTTAGGAAAACCTAACAATGGAGATATTACCTTGACCATTAATGCTGGTAATGATTATTTGGTTGGTAATCCTTATGCTTCTGCAATTGATGCCAATGAATTTATTGCGGATAATACAGCAACTTCGGGTACACTCTATTTTTGGGAACATTGGGGAGGTGGCTCCCATATATTACAAGAATACCAAGGTGGATATGCATTATACAATCTATCAGGTGGCGTTCCAGCACCAGCTCCAGACCCAGATGTGGCTCAAGTTGGTGTGGGTACAAAAACACCAGGTCAGTATATTCCAGTAAGCCAAGGGTTCTTTGTATCTGGTACAAGCTCAGGAACTATAACTTTTGAAAATGACCAGCGTGTTTTTCAAAAGGAAGGCAGTTCAGCTTCGGTATTTTTAAGAGGTGAAAATGTCTCAACATCTGAAACCAATACCGATACAGAAGAAATAGATGATAGAATGAAATTTAGAATTGGTTTTAATGCTGGCAATGATTTACAACTGCACAGACAACTTTTATTAACCATAGATGAGAGTACAACTCTTGATTACGATCGGGCGTTTGATGCATTACTCTACGATAATCAGACCGACGATATGTTCTGGATGATTAATGACAACAAATATGTTATACAAGCTAGTAATGAAGTTGAAATGAGTACCGTATATCCTCTAGGTGTAAAAACAAGTATTGATGGTATTACCAGTATAAACATTGATGGATTAGAAAATGTTCCTGATGAAATCAACATATATGTACACGATATTGAGTTGGATATTTATCATGATTTAAGAGCAAGTGAGTACGAAATCTTCTTAAATACAGGTGAATACTTAGATCGCTTTGAAATTACATTTGCTACCGAAGCTCAACTACTCGGCGTGGACGAAGAAGTCAGTGAAAGTTTAGATGTGTTATACTCTAACGATAAAGAAAAAATTGTATTGATAAACCCTAACCTAGTGGATATAAAATCGATTGAACTATTTAATATGTTAGGACAATCTGTTTATACCATTGAAAATATTTCAGAGAGCGGTTACTCTGAATACGAAGTTAAGAATTTAAGTGCTGGAACTTATATCATTAAGTTGTATGCTGTAAGCGGTTCAGTATCTACTAAGAAAGTTCTGGTAAAATAATTTTGCCCCAAATCTTAAATCTTAACCACGGAAAAAACCCTGATTTAATCAGGGTTTTTTTATTTATAAAAGTTTATCGTAACGCTTGTAACAAATCCGGGAGCTTAAGCTTTTCTTGTGCTCCAGTTTCCATGGTCTTTAAGGTAAACAGTTTAGACTGTAATTCCTCCTCACCCACTAAAACCACATAAGGAATATTACGACGGTTGGCATATGTCATTTGCTTTTTCATTTTAGCCGAATCGGGATATAGTTCAGCTTTAATACCATGCTGTCTTAATTGTGTCACAGCTTCTAAACATGCAAGTGCTTCTTGGTCCCCAAAATTGATAAACAGAACTTTTGTTGCATCTGTAATGGTTTCCGGAAAAAGATTTAATTCTTCCAAAACTAGATAAATCCGATCCAAACCAAAACTGATCCCTACTCCACTCGTATCTGGTTTTCCAAAAATGCTCGTAAGGTCATCATAACGACCTCCACCGCCAATAGAGCCCATTTTTACGCCTTCTGGTGCAGAAACCTCAAAAATAGCACCTGTATAATAGTTAAGACCTCTAGCTAAGGTTACATCTAACTGTAATTTTGCGGTTTTCAATTTTAAGTTTGAAATGGCAGAATTGATGAATTCCAATTCATCAATTCCTGTTTTACCAATCTCTGAAGCTCCTAAGATAGATTTTAAACTTTCTACCTGATTGCCAAAGTCTCCTTCCAATGAAAACAACGGCTGAAGTTTAGTTATACCAGCTTCAGAAATACCTTTGCTTCGCATTTCGTCTTTGACTTTCTCCTCCCCTATTTTATCTAATTTGTCTAAGGCTACGGTGAAATCGATGAGTTTATCTTGTGCCCCAATCACTTCGGCGATACCAGATAAGATTTTACGATTGTTTATTTTAATGGTAACTCCTTCTAAATTCAAAGCGGTGAATACCGCATCGTATAGTTGTACAAACTCAACTTC